>NZ_JABXQS010000008.1:0-2657 GCF_014103785.1 Klebsiella sp. RHBSTW-00215 | reverse complement strand
GGACAGCGATGCGGATTCTGACAGTGACTCGGATTCTGACAGTGATTCGGATTCGGACAGCGATGCGGATTCTGACAGTGACTCGGATTCGGACAGCGATTCTGACTCGGACAGCGACTCGGATTCAGACAGCGATTCCGACTCTGACAGCGATGCGGATTCGGACAGCGATTCGGACTCTGACAGCGACTCGGACTCTGACAGCGACTCGGATTCCGACAGTGACTCGGATTCGGACAGCGATTCTGACTCTGACAGCGACTCGGATTCCGACAGCGATTCGGACTCTGACAGCGACTCGGACTCTGACAGCGACTCGGATTCCGACAGTGACTCGGATTCGGACAGCGATTCTGACTCTGACAGCGACTCGGATTCCGACAGCGACTCGGATTCTGACAGCGACTCGGACTCTGACAGCGACTCGGATTCCGACAGTGACTCGGATTCCGACAGTGACTCCGACTCTGACAGCGACTCGGATAGCGACAGCGATTCGGATTCGGACAGCGACTCGGACTCTGACAGCGATTCCGACTCCGACAGCGATGCGGACTCTGACAGTGACTCGGATTCGGACAGCGATTCTGACTCTGACAGCGACTCGGACTCTGACAGCGACTCGGACTCCGACAGCGATTCGGATTCGGACAGCGATTCGGACTCCGACAGCGATTCGGATTCGGACAGCGATTCTGACTCTGACAGCGACTCGGATTCTGACAGCGACTCGGACTCTGACAGTGACTCGGATTCGGACAGCGATTCTGATTCCGACAGTGACTCGGATTCGGACAGCGATTCTGATTCTGACAGTGACTCGGATTCCGACAGCGACTCGGACTCGGACAGCGATTCCGATTCTGACAGCGACTCCGATTCGGACAGCGACTCGGATTCTGACAGTGATTCAGACTCTGACAGTGATTCGGATTCTGACAGTGATTCGGATTCTGACAGTGACTCGGACTCCGACAGCGATTCGGACTCCGACAGCGACTCGGATTCGGACAGCGATTCGGATTCGGACAGCGATTCTGACTCTGACAGCGACTCGGACTCTGACAGTGACTCGGATTCCGACAGCGACTCGGACTCTGACAGTGACTCGGATTCTGACAGCGACTCGGATTCGGACAGCGATTCGGATTCAGACAGCGATTCTGACTCTGACAGTGACTCGGATTCGGACAGCGATTCGGATTCGGACAGTGATTCGGATTCGGACAGCGATGCGGATTCTGACAGTGACTCGGATTCTGACAGTGATTCGGATTCGGACAGCGATGCGGATTCTGACAGCGATTCTGATTCCGACAGTGACTCGGATTCTGACAGCGATTCTGACTCTGACAGCGACTCGGATTCAGACAGCGACTCGGACTCGGACAGCGATTCCGATTCCGACAGTGACTCGGATTCGGACAGCGATTCGGATTCTGACAGCGACTCGGATTCTGACAGCGACTCGGATTCTGACAGTGACTCGGATTCGGACAGCGATTCGGACTCCGACAGCGACTCGGATAGCGACAGCGACTCGGATTCGGACAGCGATTCGGATTCGGACAGCGATTCTGACTCTGACAGCGATTCTGACTCTGATAGTGATTCGGATTCGGACAGTGATTCTGACTCTGACAGCGACTCGGACTCGGACAGCGATTCGGACTCTGACAGCGACTCGGATTCCGATAGCGACTCGGACTCTGACAGCGATTCTGATTCTGACAGCGATTCGGACTCCGACAGCGATTCGGACTCTGACAGTGACTCGGATAGCGACAGTGATTCCGACGCCGACAGCGACTCGGACTCCGACAGTGACTCCGACTCTGACAGCGACTCGGATTCGGACAGCGATTCCGACGCCGATAGTGACTCGGACTCTGACAGCGACTCGGATTCGGACAGCGATTCGGATTCTGACAGTGACTCCGACTCTGACAGCGATTCGGATTCTGACAGCGACTCGGATTCTGACAGTGACTCGGATTCGGACAGCGATGCGGACTCTGACAGCGACTCGGATTCGGACAGCGACTCTGATTCTGACAGTGACTCGGATTCTGACAGCGATTCCGATTCGGACAGCGATGCGGACTCGGACAGCGACTCGGATTCTGACAGCGATGCGGATTCCGACAGCGACTCGGACTCTGACAGTGATGCCGATTCCGACAGCGATTCCGACTCGGACAGTGACTCGGATTCGGACAGCGATTCTGACTCGGACAGTGACTCGGATTCGGACAGCGATTCTGACTCGGATTCTGACAGTGATTCCGACTCTGACAGCGATTCTGACTCTGACAGTGACTCGGATTCCGACAGCGATTCTGATTCGGACAGCGACTCGGATTCCGATAGCGACTCGGACTCGGACAGCGACTCGGATTCTGACAGCGACTCCGACTCTGATAGTGACTCGGATTCTGACAGCGATTCGGACTCCGACAGCGATTCGGACTCTGACAGCGATTCGGACTCTGACAGTGATTCGGATTCGGACAGCGATGCGGACTCTGACAGCGATTCTGACTCTGACAGCGATTCGGATTCGGACAGCGACTCGGACTCTGACAGCGATTCGGATTCGGACAGTGACTCGGACTCTGACAGCGATTCTGATTCCGACAGCGACTCGGACTCTGACA
>NZ_JABXQS010000005.1:0-19211 GCF_014103785.1 Klebsiella sp. RHBSTW-00215 | reverse complement strand
AGCGTCCGAAATTTATTATCTCATTGATTATAAATGATTTATTAAAAAGTGACTTTACTGCGGCTCTTTTACGGCGCTTTTTCTGTCTTGGGGTAGTCGTCTAGCTCATAGCATTTTTAATGGTGGGTGCTTTTACCTTAGTTGGATCATCGGTTTTAAAGACCTTCAATCGTTTACTGAAGAACATCACTTCTGAGCCCTTATATCGATCTTGAGCACTGTAGTTTATTCCATACACTAATGATGATGCCTTATACATACTTTGGATCTCAGGAGTGTTATCGTAAGAAACAATCCATGGTGTTTTAATATCATTCTGCACTACTTTTGCAACATTAACATGGTCACTATGTTCATAATGATTGATATATAATCCCTTACCTTTTATGTAATATGGCGGATCTAAATATGTTAATGATTTCTTAGGCAGTTGAACAACTATCTTTTTTATGAAATCAATTGCATCCATGTTATACAAATCTATTTTTTCACGGTTTTTTGATATTTTCTGGATCCGAGAAATTAAATCACTCTTATTATAGCGAGCATCAAGTTTCCATTGTCCTTCTTGGTGTTTACCACCAATTACACCGCCTTTTAATATTCCAGAACGATTTGTTCTATTAAGAAAGAAGGTAGAAAAACCAATTGTTAGCATATCATGGTCTTTTGGATTATTAATTATTTCTTTCTGTTTGAACCACTCATCCATTGTGACTTCAGTTTCTTCAATTAAAGCACACAGATGATCTGCATTATTTAATACACTGTGCCAAAAAGCATAAACAGAGATATTAATATCATTAAGAATGATTTTTTCAGCTACATTTAAGTGTAAAAGCTTCAGCGCTAAACCAGCCCCCCCAGCGTATGGCTCTGCATAATGTATAGGCGAAAGCTTATTATCTTCAATAATCCGAAGCATGAAATTTGAAAGCTTGCCTTTGCCGCCAGGATAACGAAGTGGGGTGTTAAAACGCATATGATACCTCTAAATGTCAGGTCTAAAGTATATCAAAAAAAAGGCTTTATGGCCATCATATAAAGCCCTTTTCAATCAATCAGTTGCCAGACAGATACGAAGTGATAGTAGCAGAGTCAACACCATGTCCATTTGTCATAATAATTTTAAGATTTTTGATTAATTCATGCTTGAAATTATCGGACTCTACAGGGTGTTTCTCGACCCAATATCGATAGGGATTATCTTTAACACGCCCTTTAACTTGTGCTAGGAACTCAGGAGTATGGGCGAAGTCTTTAAATAGCTTTCTAACCACTCCACCATAATTTTTGTTTGTTTTCTTATAATTATCTATCGAGGTTTGTAAGTTAAAAGAATGATTTCCTATTTTTAGTGTTGTGATTATATCTTTTGCTATTTTAAAAAAACAGCTTTTGTAAATCTATTTTGATTGTCCCAATATTTATCATCAGGAGGTAAGTTGTATAAGAATTCAAAAATCATTTGGTCTGGAGGAAGGGCGTTTGGAAGTAAGCATAAGCTTCTCTCTTTCTTTGCTTTCTTCGCATTGTCACTATTATCATTAGCAACATCACCGTCTAAGACTACCAAGCTTTTAATTGTAAACTCAGGGATTTTCCTCGCCATTAAATCCAGTATAGCAGTACAGCTGATATTGATGTTTCCCAGTGGGTTCAATATTTTGTTTATTTTTCTGTCCGTTATCAATTGTTTGAAGAAATCGAAGCCTTCTTTATCTTCAAAATAAACATTAGCTTTTGGAAGACTAATGTCATCATTTATTTTTACAGTTTCAACATGCAAGTCAGCGTTGATATCAGCCCATGAAAGATTATCTTTTGTTTTAATGCCTCCATAGGTATCTGTAAGATATATTGTCTTGAAAGCATTATTGTCTTGTTTAGATCGATTGTATATATCTTCTATTATCAATGGGGAATGTGAAGTCATGATTATTTGCAAATCATATTTTTTAGCTGCTTTTGCGAGGATGTTAATAAGTTCTAATTGGGCCGCAGGAAAAAGACCAGCATCTGCCTCATCAATTAATAATATCCCACCATGATAATCAGCATAAATTTCCTTCAATCGTTTAAATGAAAAAAATGCTTGAATTAATTGACCTACATTATCTTCGCCGACAGATACTGATTGATGATCATAATTATCACCATGTACGACCATTGAATCGATAGTACCTTTTGTAGCTGTCACGGAACATCCATTGTTTTTAAGTAAAAGTTGATTGCTCATTATTCTTATGTCATCAGAGTTCTCAGCAATATACTGTACATCCCTTGTCGAGTAATCAGTCCTAAGAGTAATCGGAAGGAGTCTGGCTAAGCTTAAAAAAATTACAGGATGGGTAACGTTTCTACTTTGATTTTTCCCTGGTATAGCATCGTTACCCCTGACTATTGGTCTTGATTTTGCTCTGTCAACGGAGCTGTACAGACCCAAAGTTAGTTTTTCAAGATGTTTGTTAGATGCACCATCATAGACACTGATCTTTACTTCCATTGAACCGGCAGTATCAAACTGTTCTGAAAGTCTAAAATGTTCATTGAAAGCTGACTTGAAGCTGCCATTTGTTAATGTCTTATATTGGGTTAAATCCACCTCAGGGTTCTTGGACAAGTCTTTTGAAAAACTAAAAATTTGAGCGATAATACCAAGGATAGTTGATTTAGACGTGCCATTTTTACCGCAAATAACAGTTAGGCGAGAGCCAAATTCTATATTTATATCTTTTAGACCTCGGAATTTTACTACATTTATTTTTTTTAGTTTGGTTATTGAATTTGCCATGTTTGTACCTTGTTCCATGAAATGGCCACAAATTGTGGCCAATAGTTCAGACATGGATTATATTGTTATCTTCTTCAGGCTTGTTTGTCCATCATATTCCTTCAGATATGAGCCGTAGTGACGGAAAAGCATCTCTGGTCCTTTATGCCCCATTTGTGTGGCTAACCAAAAAAGATTGGCACCTTGGCTAATGTGACGGGTAGCAAAAGTGTGCCGGGTTTGGTATGGATTACGATAGCGGATGCCTGCCTTTCGTAAGGTTGGTACCCACGCTTTTTTTCTTATTGCATCAGCACTTGCCCATGCTTTATTACTTTTTGGATCTTCGAAGATCGTATCATCTTTCATAAAAGTGAACGGTTTCTGACTAACTAACGCAAGCATTGCTTCGTCAGTTAGTTCAACCTTCCGTGTTCCAGCTTTTGTTTTGGTCCCTTTGATTACGCCAACTACGGTGGCATTCTGAACGTGGGCTGTCTTCCCTACAAAATCGATATCACGCCAACGAAGAGCACACAGCTCAGAACTACGCAGGCCAGTTTGGATGGCGAATCGAAAGAGGTTCTCCCATTGTTTATTGCCAGCAGCTGTGAGCAAAGCATGTACTTCGGCTGGTGATAGCGGGTCAACCACATAACTACTTTCTGACACTGATTTGTCACTCTGGTAACGTGAGGCTGTTACTAGTGAAACAGGGTTAATCTGGAGAATACCATCTGTTACCGCTTCATCCATTGCAGAGCGCAGGAAAGAAAGTTGGTTTCGGATGGTCTTCAAGGTCGTTTTCTGATCTTGGATCCATGCCTTCAATGCAGCCGGCGTTAACTCACTTGCGGGAAAAACGTGAAGCGATGACAATGCGCTACGGCATTTTTTGTAGCCGCCGATCGTTGAAGGGGATAACTTCCTCGTTTCGCAAATCACAAGATATTCATCTAGATACATTTTCACCGTTTTGCCGGAGGCAGCATTCCCAAAGATTTTTAACCGGGTAGAACGGGGGAAGTATTCTGCATAAACAAACGTTCCTCTTTCGATTTTGTTATGAATTTCTCCGAGTGTTCGCTCAGCATATTTAATGTTTTTCGAAGAAACTTCCAGATTAGAAAGGGGTTCACGGCACTTAACTCCCTTATATGTAAAAGTAATATTGATAGTTTCTCCGTTGCTATGTTTCCTGATGGTTACGCCGCGCGGGAGTTTAGGCGATTTTGTCGAGCCCATTTTGCAACCTCACTAAGATCTATCCATCTTTCCTTAACGCCTTCGACCTTTAGCACCTGTACCCCTTCACGCCATACGCCGCGCTGGATGCGCTTATTTATGGCATCAGGGGTTTCGCCAGTCTCTTTGCAATAAGTTGAGATGGGAACACAATCGAGGCTCAGCATAGATTTCTCCATTGCCCGGCTGCACCCGGGCGATTAGGGTTATTATTCGTAGCTTGAAGGCAATAGTTTCTGCCAGATTGCCGATACATATTTTGCTTGATGGCGGGCATCGGCCAATGCGTTGTGGGCTACACCATCAAATGGCATATTACGTTTGGGGTCGAAACCAAGTTTTTTACCGAGCAGCACCATGGTACGCACGTCGCTGTCGTTCCAGAATTGCCACGGACAGGTTTGGCCAGCGCGGTCGTAGGCTGAACGTAAAATCACGTTGTCGAAGTTGGCACCATTGCCCCAGACTTTCAAGTAACGCGGGTTGTCAGAGTTGCGGCTGATGAATGAACTGAGTTCGGAGAGCGCTTCCGCGATGTGCTTGGTATCGTCAGTACAAATAGCTGCACGGGCCTCTGATGATTGTTTCAGCCACCACAGGATGGTGCCACCGTCCGGAGTCGCTCCCTGATCCATAGCGCTGGCGAGGTTGACAGCCACATAGAACTCTGCGCCCAGATCTCCAGTTTGTGGATCAAAGAACACAGCACCGATCGTGACGATTGGCGCAGCAGGCTTATTACCCATAGTTTCGAGGTCGACCATTAAATGGTTCACATTAATTTTTCTCCTGTTTCTGCGCTGCAGCTAACATAGCCGACAGCGCTGTGTTCTGGTCCATTGCCTCTGTAAGGGCGACAAAGGTCACATCCAGCCTTGACGCTATGTCTTGCATCAATTGGGCTGCTGCTGGCGGTAGTTCTGGCGCTGCAGCGTGCGCTGCGGCAACCAATTCTTTCACTTTCACGTGTGCCATTAGCACCGCTCCATCAGTTGGTTAAATCGGTTCATGAACATGCCGTAAGACTGACCTGGGCGGACGGGATTTATCACAAATTGGTCGGTGGGAATAATGCCGTCGAGCATCGGCCAGTGGGTGCCGTCGTCGATCTCAAAGTCGCGTCGTTCGCTGGCCAGCATCACAAGGTCGGCATACTTCACGGTCGGGTGTTGCTCAGTAGGAAGGCCGAATTTTTGGCGAATAGCGGCATCAACCCAACCCTCAATGGCGCGGTAGTCCGGGAGCAGGCGTTTAAGCGGCGCCGGGATATCCTGCAAATAAGCCTCGGCGGCGTCGTGCAGCAGCGCTTCGAGCGCAAACTCCTGCGGCACAAGGTTGCTCGTTAAAACACTGTGCTGCGCTACGCTATAGAACTCAGGCAGATGGCCTGCAAAGCGGCAGATATTCGAGAGAGCGTTCGCGATATCTTCTATCTCGATGGCATCCTGCTGGATATCGAGATAGTTAAAGTGTTTGCCAGTAAACGTTTGAATAAAGCTCATTGCATTTCTCCATTTAATTGCGCTCTGCACAGCGCTGTTTTTTGGGTATAGGAATCCCTCGCCAGATGGCGATAAATTGCAGGATTACGCTTTAATAAATCCCCGCGGCGCCGGGGATTTAATGGAGAGCAATCAGGCTTTGAAGTTTCCGATAAAGGTATCCACTGGCTTGCCGTCGAACTTGCCAACAAGCAGGTCACGGAACTCATTGGCGATCGCTTCCTCCTGCGCCTCCAACTGGACAATGCGCAGAACAAATACCGGTTCGCTACTTTTCAGCAGGCTGTTGCGCAGACTGAAACGACGTTCGCCAAGACCTTCATACGGTACGCATTTAAACTCGAACGCCACCGGCATAACCTCCTTGCTGCTGGCTTCGATACTTTGCATCAGAGATTTTTTGCCACTAAAGTCGCTATCTTCATGATCTGCCTGGGTTGCCTGTTGAATAGTGACGCGGCGAACAGCCTGCGCTGCCTGGGCGATCGTCATCGTGTTACCGCTAGCATCAAAGGCCAGCAGATAGTCGCTCCAGTCTTCCAGCCACTCAGCGATTTGCTTCTGGTTGAGGTGATCGCCGTTGATCGCCAGTAACGCGCGGAATGGTGCTGTCTTCTTGAGCTTAATCGAGGCGACGTTGTCAGCATGACCTGGGTTATCCAGCGTGCCGATGTTGAAGATAGAGCGCGCCAGCATGTTATCGGCATCAATAAAGCAACGTGCTTTATCATCTTCCTGGGCATAACCAACGGAATAGCGAACGAAATCGTCAATGCTGGTTGTGTCCATGGCACCGCGGAAACGGAAGCGCTCAAGAGAATAACGCTCCAGACTTTCAACGCTGGTATTCTGAGGTAGCAGGGCGGTCGGGCAGGCCAGGCCGTGGATATCGTTCAGGTGATAACCGGAAAGCACCAGGTCTTTGACTTGCTGAAAAGTACCGCTGTCTAACTGAGACATAAAAATTCCTTATTAACTGATTAGCGAAGTGGTATCAGTGAATTTGTGCGTGCGGATCACTGAGCCGCTTTAAGCTTTCCGTCCACCGTACCGGTGATACCGAAGAGTTGCCCCTGGTCTTCCTGCAGGATGGTGAGCTTGCCGCCCTTGTTAACCCACATTGGTGTTTCGGTGGTGTCCTCTTCCGACGCTTTTCCACGGGGAGTTGGGGTGCTGTAGTTCAGCTTGTGCTTAATCTTGACGCGCTTCTCTTCAACAGAGTTGCCCATACGCTCAAAATCAAAGGTGAGGACAACCTTGCCTTTGTTGCCGTTGTTCAGAACGCCGAGCGCGGTGGTATTTAGAGCCGCCGCAATCTTGTTCATGAATACGCCGGCGTCCAGTTCGCCCAGGAAATCGGGCACGACTGTCATGCGATCATTACTCATGGTTTTACCCTCTCGAAAGGCGGCTGCCACCGCCGGGAATTTCTCCGTACACAACACAGAAGAGCACCTGCGGTTGAGAAGCCGCCCGGGTGGGTTGGGTAATGAGCCCGTCGCCCGGTGATGCTCTTGTGTATTGTGTAAAAAGGGCGGTTATCCATCAGAACGTTATCCTCTTCCTCCTTTGGATAGTGGAAAACTGGATAACCGCCAAGACTACACACAGCACAGTTAACTAGGTTGTGGCGGTGGTGCCTCCACCTGCCGGGTTAAGCCATAACCGACGACGTACACTGCCCGGAAACGCATTCATTGAACGGGTTTGGCTCGTCACGTGCGCATAGCCGCAATTACCACAACGAAGAGAGCACTGCCGGTGTCCGAATCGAACGGACCTTTTCCCTGCCCATCACCAGATATAGAACTATCCTGGCGTCTGGAATCGAACCAGACTCTGTGCCTTGCTCGTCAATGCCCTCATCGTTGTGTCCCGGACTATTCCCGGGCGTCACACCTTTTCGCCGCGCTGGTGGGGCGCACGTCGTGCCTGAAACACCTGGCTTGCACATTCCAGTTATCCGGATAGCGCATGGAACTTCAAGGGAACCATCCGGGCTGCTAACGCTGCATGTGCCATACAACGGTTGTGAATATTGCCGCTCACAACTGGAAGCGCACCCCTACAGTTACAAACCAGTCCCCACGACGGATGAAGATGGAATGCGCTTTCATGTTGTGTTCGATTCATCTACCCCGGTCCGGCGGCGCCACCTCGCCGGGGCAGATGCAAAGGACCGTTACGCGATCATTCGGCTTGTTGGTATGGCCGGAAGTATCAAGTCCCGACATCGCGGATTCTGCTTCTCCGCCCCGGTTTCACCCCCGCTATTGTTTAGCGCGCAAACCGAGAAAATCGCCTTCAACGCTGTAGGCTTTCGCCATGTTCTTCAGATATCTTCGGGCGGGGTGCTAAGGGAGTGATTAGCCCTTATCCTTAACACTCCTGCTGGTTTTCGGTATTCCTGGCTTGGGTATCGCCACCAGCTATAGGAATTTGACTACGAGTTGCGGGTAATCAAACCGCTTCTCTGTTACCCCTCCCGAAGACATCTGTCAGCGAATCATCCGGTCATTCATACGCCACCGGCGGCTACTTCGTGGGCGTCCTGCCTGTTCGCTGTTGATAGATGAAAATCTAACTTAACTTAGTTTTATCGTCAAGGAAAAACACCAAACTTTTCTTAGCTTGGTGTCGAAGGTAGATTAGCTTAGATCAGAGCTCGTATTGAACGCCTTTAACCACACCAATAATGACGCAGTTACCATTGATGGCGATGTTCGGATAACGGGGATTTAGCGGGACAAGAAATTTTTGCGGACCGTCTACAACCAGTTTTTTGACCGTGGCCTCGTTGGTCCCATCTATTCGTGCAACTACAATCTTTCCATGAATTGGCTCAATGTCTGGATCAACGATGACCGTTGCGCCCTCAGGAATCGTGGGCAGTCCATTAGGATTTGTCATTGAGTCTCCCTTTACTTCAAGGGCAAACGAGTTATCGCTGATGCGGAGAGACGTTTCCACCCATTTTTCGGCATTATGCAAGACATCTTCAGGCTTTGATTCTGTGAATAATCCTGCCTGCACCCACGATATCACGGGAACTTTTCGCATCTTAGTTATTAAGTTTCCCTCAAACTCAGTGCCAAAAAGTATGTAATCAATTGATGTATTGAAGAATTTTGCTAGTTTGGAAAGAGACTCCCCTCCTGGGACGTTTACATCCTTTTCCCAATACCCAACTGCGACATCACTGACCCCACAAAACTTCCCAAGCTCTTTTTGTGAGGTTCTGGTGATTCGCCTAAGCGATTTTATTCGTTGTCCGACAGTTTCCATTTACACACCAGTAGTCAATCAAGCTAAGCAATCTTAGTTTTTATTGACCAAAGATAGATTGGTAATTAATATCTAATCAAACTTAGTTAAAGGAGCCATTATGACCACCGATGAAGTTGAAAAGTACTTTGGAAACGCTGAGAAGGTAGCCGAGTTCTTTGGCATATCCAGCGAAGCTGTTTATCAGTGGCGGAACAGACCCGGTCGCTTGATCCCAAAAGGGAGGGCTGCTGAAGCCGCGTACCGCACCGATGGGAAACTTGTTTTCCAACCGGAGCTGTATAGCAAGCTTAAAGAACAAAAAGTTTGATAGGAACCACAGAGATAAGGGGTAAGCCGTGGGTAATGAACCAACCTGGAAAGTAGAAAAACAGCCCGCGTGGCTGGTGGCAGCAATCCGTAAAACAATAGCCGCATTACCTGGTGGCTATATCGAAGCAGCTGAGATTCTGGATACCACCCAGGACGCGATCTTTAACCGGCTGCGTGCTGGTGGAGATCAGATATTCCCTATGGGCTGGGCAATGGTCCTGCAGAAGGCAGCAGGTGTTAGCTACATCGCCGATGTTTTTTCACGTGAAACCGACAACGGGATCCATGTATCTGGTGCAGCTCATGAAGACGAGAACGAAGAGATTGGTTTGAAGCTGGCGGAGCTGGTGGGACAGCTCGGCGAGCTGGTCAGCGCTTATCGGGAATATATCGATGATGGGGTGGTTACACACGGCGAGTGGCAAAGTCTGAATGATATCGCCTACCAGTTCAGGGTCACGCTGATGACGTTTCTCAACCTGATTTCTCGTGTTTATTGCCTGCCAGAAAATAGTGACGCCCGCGAGTGTGCAGCTCCGGGCGTCGTGGCGAATAAATCAATGTGTATGGAGAAATCCGCATGAGCAATTTAACCGCAAATAATCAGCGATCGCAACTTCGCGCGTTACCAGTTCGCGGTGGTAAAAGCGTTATTGCGTTTTGCTATGCCGTAAGAATACCGGGTGGATGGGCCCAGGTTAACCACAGTTTTACAGAGTGGGCTGTGGGTGACTTCATTGCACGAGGAGGTAAGCACAATGGCGCAATGGATAAATAATCTCCCGGTTTCATCAGTTGCTTCTGTCCCTGCCTTTACTGCTAGCAGCGTAACCATGAGCAGCCGTGAGATTGCTGAGCTGACTGAAAAGCAGCATGGGCATGTTTGCCGGGATATTGAGGCGATGCTGAAACAGTTAGGAGAGAGCCCGGAGGGGTATATCCAACTTTGGACACACCCCCAGAACGGCCAGAAGTACCGCGAGTATCGCCTCGATCGTGAGCATACCGAATGCCTGATCACTGGTTACAGCGCGGTACTTCGCATGAAGATTATCCGTCGCCTGCGTGAGTTGGAAGATAGCGCTAATGCTATCCCACAAACGCTACCGGAGGCGCTTCGTCTGGCCGCCGATATGGCTGAGCAGAATGCGCGCCTGTCTCACAAGGTCCAACAGGATGCTCCGAAAGTCGCGTTCGTCAATCAATACGTTGAAGCCGGCGGCGCCAAAAGCCTGCGTGAAACAGCGAAAATCCTGAACATGCCGGAAAAGGCCATGATCGACACGCTATTGCGTGACAAGGTGCTTTTTCGTCAGTCCGGCAATTTGCTCCCTCATGCCCTGCGCCAGCGCGAAGGTTTGTTTACCGTCAAAACTGGCACTTCAGATTTTGGTCATGCCTATACCCAAACCCGAGTTACACCCCGCGGCGTCCAGTGGATTGCGCAGCGCTACGCCTCTGAGCTGATGGGAGGTTGATATGGAAGAAAATATCCGGTCCCTCGACCAATACTACCGTGATCAGCATGGCATCGTCGTGCATGTCATTGGTTATGACGATGATCGCCAGCGCGTGATCTACCGTCGCCCAGGCTATGAGTGGGAATGTGCTGCCCCGAAGATTATCTTTCGTTCCAGATTCAAGAGGATAGGCAAGTGAGCGTTAAATTATCCGCATATGTCTGGGATGGTTGCGCTGCGGCAGGCATCAAAGGCAATAAATTACTGATCATGCTTCGCCTGGCTGATTATGCCAGCGATGAGGGGATCGCATATCCAAGCGTTGCGACGATTGCGCGCCAGCTCGGTGCCGGACGTAGCACAGTTATCACTTTGATCGGCGAGCTGGTTAAAGATGGCTGGCTGACCAAAAAAGAGCGCCGTGTCGGTCAGCGCAGTACCAGCAACCTCTACACCCTGAATGTGGCTAAGCTGCGTCAGGCTGCAAATGAACATTATGAGGGTCCAAAATCTGGACGTACAGAATCTGAACATTCGGAAGCTGGACGTCCAAAATCTGAATGTCCGAAAGAGCCAAAAAAACAGGGTTTTCAGGGTCCAGAAACTGGACACGATCCGTCAGTAAATTCAAATACAGATCCATCAGTAGGATCTAAACCCTCTTGTCCGGTTCCTGCGGAACCAGACCCGCAAGTGGTGCTCACTGATTTATCAAAACAGGTTCTGACCTATCTAAACCAAACCACTGGCTCACGCTTTCAGGTCTGCGCTACGTCGCTTGAACATATCAGGGCTCGTCTCCGTGAAGGATTTACCGTTGCAGAAATGGCGCTGGTGGTGGACTACAAAAACGAGGACTGGAAAGACTCAGAACAGGAAGAATATCTCCGCCCGACGACATTGTTCATCCCGAAAAATTTTCCTGGCTATCTCAAGCGTGCAGGTAACTGGGACAAGGCCGGGCGCCCGGAGAAGAAAAACGGGAAATGGGCTAAAGGAGGGGCTGAAGATCCAGCGTTCAGATCCAGTTACTCAGACGTTAAGTACACCGTTCCAAAAGGATTCCGCTCATGAAATCGCAGGTTATATCACCAACCCCTGAACAACTGCGCCGCCAGGCTGAAGACATGCTCAAACGTGCCGAACAGCTGGAAAAAACGGGGGCCACAAAGGACGCGCTTAAAAAAGCACTGGTACCGGCGTTGCGTAAACTGATGCAGGCCAAACATCGTGCACAGCTGGCAGTTGATGAGCTTGTTGATAGCGTTGCAGATCTGGAAGGCCGAGTGTCGCATGTCGAGAAAGTAGTGCAGGAGGTACTGGCGTGATGAATGCATATTGTGAATCGCTGGAAGCAATGCGTGTTGCGCCGTCCCATTATTTGAAAGAAGTTGGTGATCAGTGGCGTACGCCTGATCTTTTGTTCTGGGGAATTAATTCGTTATTTGGTCCTCTTGTTCTGGATCTGTTTGCTGACGACAGCAACACGAAATGCCCGGCATGGTACACCGCTGAGGATAATGCGTTGACGCAGGACTGGTCTGGTCGCCTAGGAGAACTCGGCGGTGCAGCCTTTGCTAATCCGCCCTACAGCCGCTCGCAGTACCATAAAAAACAAGCCATAACTGGCATGACTCATATCATGAAATACACCGCCGAGCAGCGTGAAAAGGGCGGTCGCTACATTTACCTCGTGAAGTCAGCAACTAGTGAAACATGGTGGCCGGAATATGCCGATCACATCATGTTTATTCGTGGTCGTATTGGTTTCGATCTCCCTACGTGGTTTGTGCCGGCCGACGAAAAGCAGAAGCCCACCAGCGCCTTCTTTGCCGGGGCCATTGTGGTATTCGATAAGACCTGGCGCGGCGAGCACTTTAGCTATATCGATCGTGTAGAGCTTGAAGCGAAAGGGCGCGCAAGTATGGCTTTGGCTGAGTTTGCAGCAGGAAAATTCCTGTCACCAGCTTCGCCAGCTCAGTCTCCTGAAGTGATCATCCCCGAAGCTGGATTTGCAGCATTGGCTGAGGCTGAATCACGGATATGGCCACTGGAAGTTGGGCTGGTGTTCAACCAGGTTGAAGGCGCTGAGGATCTGGAATTGTCCCAGCAGAACAAGCTGAAGGCCCACATTAACCAGTTGTGGCTGGAGCGCATGCCCACCAGCGAGATCATCACCGTTGCTGGTGGCCTGGTAGGGAGTATGCAGGGGGCCGCTCATGCGTGAGATTATTGTCGATAATTTTGCTGGTGGCGGTGGCGCGTCCACAGGGATTGAGCTGGCGATCGGGCGCAGCGTTGATATTGCGATAAACCATGATGAAAACGCTATTGCCATGCACAAAACCAACCATCCAGATACGCTCCATTATTGTGAGTCCGTATTTGATGTTGACCCGGTCGCGGCGACCGGCGGTAATCCGGTTGGCCTGGCGTGGTTTAGCCCGGACTGTAGGCATTTCTCTAAGGCGAAGGGTGCAAAGCCCGTGAAGAAAGAGATTCGCGGTCTCGCGTGGATCGTTGTCCGCTGGGCGTTGGCGAAGCGTCCGCGCGTTGTAATGCTGGAGAACGTTGAAGAGTTCAAGACGTGGGGGCCATTGCTGGAGGATGAGGCACGTCCGGACCCGACACGCATAGGGGAAACCTTCGCTGCATTTGTCGGGATGTTGTCTACGGGGATCCCGGTCGATCACCCCGCGCTGGCCGAAGCCTGCGAGTTTCTGTCTATTCCTCCCGACAGTGAGCAGGCAAAGGCCCTGATATCTGGCCTTGGGTATACCATCGATTATCGCGAGTTGCGTGCCTGTGATTTCGGGGCGCCGACAATAAGGAAGAGATTCTTTATGGTGATGCGCTGCGACGGTGAAACTATCCACTGGCCAGCGCCGACTCATGGGGATCCCAAATCGCTCGAAGTACAAAGCGGCAAACTGGCAGGGTGGCGTACAGCAGCTGAATGTATCGACTGGTCTATCCCGTGCCAAAGCATCTTTGATCGTAAAAAGCCGCTTGCAGAAAACACGCTGAAACGCATTGCGCGCGGAATCGAGCGGTTTGTGCTGAATAATCCGACGCCTTTCATCGTCAAATGCAATCACACCAGCACCCGTAGTTCGTATGACTGTTTCCGTGGGCAGGATATCGATAGCCCGCTGCAGACCATTACCAAAACTCACGGATACGCCGTAGTGACGCCACATGTCACAAAATTTCGTACCGGCGCCACCGGGCAGGAATGCACTGAACCATTACCAACCGTTACCGCGGGAAGTTCGCAGCGCCCGGGGGGAAATGGACATGCACTAGGGATAGTGAAAGCAACGTTGATACCGTTCATCGCTGGCAATGGCGGCAGTGAGTATCAGGCCAAACCACGCGCAATCAACAGGCCAGCCCACACCATCCTGAAACAATCCCGAGCCTGTTTAGTGGCACCAGTGATCGCACGTCAATTCGGTGCCAGCGTCGGCCACGGTGCCGACGAGCCGAGTGCAACCATTACAGCTGGGGGCGGCGGTAAATCTCAGCTGGTCACCACGTTTCTGGCAAAACACTTCGGAGGGAATTATACAGGCCCCGGCGCTGCAATAGATCAGCCTGCTCACACAGTGACGACAACCGATCACCACGCTTTAGTGACAGCCCAGATTGTTGGCGTTGGTGGTCGAGCGGGACAAAGCCGCCCTCGTGATGCTGATGAGCCGTTGCAGACTCTGACAACAAAAGCTGATGCGGCGATGGTGACTTCACACCTCGTTCATCTTCGCGGCACCTGCAAGGACGGTCGCAGAGTTGACGAACCTGTGCCAACAATTACCGCCGGCGGTCAGCATGTCGGGGAAGTACGAGCTTTCCTGATGAAGTATTACGGGAACGAAAAAAGCGGTGTATCGCTGGATGAGCCGCTGGGAACTGTCACCACTAACGATCGTTTTGGTCTGGTAACGGTTGAGGGGGTTGAATATCAGATCGTCGATATTGGCATGCGGATGTTACAGCCGCACGAGCTGTACAGGGCGCAAGGTTTTCCTGCGGGCTACATCATCGATCAGGATTACCGCGGCAACCGTTACGCCAAAGACAAACAAGTCGCTAGGTGCGGCAACGCCGTCCCACCGCCGTTCGCTGAAGCTCTGGTAAGGGCAAACCTACCGGAAATGTGTATTCCTGAGCAGAGGGAGGTTGCATGAGAGCTCTGCTTACTCCTGAAGTTGTGCCGCGCTTAGGCGTGGTACTGCTTAAGCCAGGAAAGGAGCTGATGCGTCTTTTCCGCAGCGGTAGGGTGCTGGTGGAGTCTGAGCCAAAAAGCATGGCAGGGCTGGCGACCAGCCGAATCCCTGACGCGCGCCAGCCGCTGGCTGAAGATAAGGCACTGGAAGCCTTTTTCACCAGCGAGAAAGTCATCAATGCTGCTGGAGGTCTGCAGGGGCTTGAGTACTGGCTTCGGCAGAACATCCGGGAATGCCAGTATCCGCATTCTGAATATCATCATCATGAGCATTTAAGCATGCGCCATCCACCCGGCGCTATCATGCTCTGCTGGCATTGTGAAAACCTCCTTCGTGAGCAGACCACCGACACACTCAGTGAGCTGGCGCGCCGAAACGTTATCAACTGGATAATCGATACTGCCCTGCAGAATCTGCAACTGGGCCGGGAGCGGGAACTATCGCTGGCGGAGCTATGCTGGTGGGCTGTATATGCCGGTGCAGCAGACGCTATCACAGAGACAATGGCGCAGCGTGGCCTGCGCCTTCCTGCTGAGCCGTTTCAATCTGTATATAAAGAAAGCGACATTGTTCCTTCAGTACCAGCCACCAGCATTCTGCAGGAGAGGTTGCCAACAGCAAGATTAATACAGAAATGCTGGTCCAACGAAAACGTGCAGGCGTTACCGAAGCTGCCGAAGGTGTTGGCGCTGGCCGTTGACCCGGAATCACCTGAATCCTTTATGTTGAAACCTAAGCGCCGCCGCTGGGTTAACAAGACCTACACCGACTGGGTAAAACGTCAGCCATGTGAATGTTGTCGCCGACCTGCCGACGATCCGCATCATGTTATCGGGCATGGCATGGGCGGTACCGCAACCAAAGCCCACGATCTCTTCGTGTTCCCTCTGTGCAGAGAGTGTCACGACGAGCTACATGCCGACGTAAATGCGTTTGAAGAGAAAAACGGCTCACAGCTGCAGCTGCTGTTCCGTTTTCTTGATAGAGCCATAGCGATCGGCGTGATTGTAAAATCATAAGTGTATGGAGCACTGAGCAGTATGAACCTACAAAATCTGGAATATACCCGTATTGAAGTTCGACGAGCGTTGTTGGATCTATCCGGCACAACAAAGGGACAACTCGAGGCATTCAGCGAGAACCCACCAGCAGATAAGAATAAAAATCCGCGGTACTCTCGCCATTTTGTCGATCTGGATGGGGGAATTGGTTGTGGCCCGTCGGTGGTTAAGGCACTGACTACTCCAGTTTATGTGATGGAGACCCGAAGCCGCCGCCGACCAATGCCACCCATTAACGATATTGAGTTCGGTTATTCGCCGTGGCGCCGTGCAGTGAATCAACTGGAAGCCTACCAGCAAGCGTGGGTGCGCTATTGCTATGGCTTCGATCTAAACTTCCATTATCAAACATTAATGTGCCAGCACGTCTGGACTGAATACCAGAACTACCAAATAAGCAAGCCGCTACAATCGCGAGTGATTAAAAAGCTGGTAGGGCTGGTCTGGCTGGCGGCACAAGAAGTTGCGGCTACCCGCAATAATGAGACCTATAAAGCCTACGCGGGTGCCGCACTGGCGCGTTTGGTTTCAGTTGAGCGGTCCACTTGGAAAAGGGTGTATGCAGGCCATTGGGAACGGTTAAAGATGGCTTTCATCGATATGGATAGCAGCGCGTTGCAATGCATATATAAGCTTCATGAGGAAATAGAAGACTTCAGGACGGAAAAGTGTGATTAAAGTTGGCTATCTTCGTCAAACGGGCTTGCAAAATGCAACAAAATGAGCCATATTTTACGGTAATTTGATATTTTGCCATATTTATAAATAACCTCGCTTCGGCGGGGTTTTTTTATGCCTTCTGCAATAACTTCTTGATGGGGTTCGCAACCAGAGTTATCTGTATGTCATACCGTTTAAACAGGAAAAAGACATGCTAAATCAAGATGATATGACAGAGGTGGCGCGCGCTGTTTTTAATGAGTTAAGTGATGAACCAGCTACGGCCGGGGAGATTGCGCAGAACACGCATCTAACGCGCGAACGCTGCCAGTTAATTTTAACGCAGCTGGTAATGGCAGGTTTATCGGATTATCAATTCGGATGTTATAAGCGCCTCCCTGAGTAGAGAGGCTTTCTGCTGTGAAAATGGGCGGCTGGTGGGTGTTGTAGCACCCGGCCAGCCATTCGCTCATGTACATGGTCACAAGCGAACCTAGGCCCACTGCTTTAGCGCAAAAGCAAAGTGAGCCTATCATGAGTTACGCTTACTGATCTATGAAAAATACTGTAAAAATATCCAGTGTTGAGTTGATCAACTCTGACTGCCTGCAATATCTCCCATCCATCCCCGATAACTCCATAGATCTCATAGTTACGGATCCGCCGTATTTTAAGGTGAAGCCGAACGGTTGGGACAACCAGTGGAAAGGGGATGAGGATTATTTACGTTGGCTTGACAGCTGCCTGGCGCAATTCTGGAGGGTATTAAAGCCATCTGGCAGTATGTATCTGTTTTGTGGTCACCGTCTGGCATCAGATATAGAGCTTCTCGTCCGTGAGCGGTTTAATCTGCTTAACCATATCGTCTGGGCTAAACCTTCCGGACGCTGGAACGGGTGTAATAAAGAGAGCCTCCGTTCATACTTCCCGGCGACAGAACGCATAATTTTCGCCGATCATTATCAGGGGCCATACAAACCAAAAGATGATGGCTTTGCTGTTAAATGCAACGAGTTAAAGCAGCATGTCATGACCCCGTTAATTACATATTTCCGCGCCGCTAGGGATTCCCTTGGGGTAACTTCAGCTCAAATTGCTGCCGCAACAGGCAAGAAAAATATGGTTTCCCATTGGTTTGGCCTTAGCCAGTGGCAGCTACCGAACGAAACCGATTATCTGAAGCTGCAGGCTTTATTTCAGCAAATAGCCCTGGACAAGCATTCGCGCAACGAACTCGGGAAACCCCATCACCAATTGGTCGCTACTTGGCAATCCCTTAATCGAAAATACTCCGAACTTCAGCAGGAATATCAGCGTCTGCGAAGACCGTTTAGTGTCTCCGTCACGGTGCCATATACCGACGTCTGGACGCATAAACCAGTTCAGTTTTATCCAGGCAAACATCCATGTGAAAAACCTGCCGATATGCTGCAGCAGATCATTACAGCCAGCAGCCGGCCAGGTGAACTGATCGCTGACTTTTTCATGGGATCCGGTTCTACGATAAAGGAAGCGATTAAATCAGGCCGTCGCGCCATTGGTGTTGAGCTGGAGGCGGAAAGATTTATTCAGACATCTGAAGAAATCAGAAGGTTAATAGAAATATAACGGTTTACTGCGGCTAAGCGTTGCTGTGGTGGCCATCACTTTCAGGCTCAGGGATTCACCTTTGACATTGCCACTTAACAGAGTAGCCCTGAAGCCTGAACCCATCACACTAACACCCGCAACCCTGCGAGGTGAGAGACTATGAAAATGCCCAATAACCCGAGCAACTGGCCTGATTTGCTGGAGTTGCTGCAGAGCTGGTGGCGCGGAGATACGCCGCTGGGCGCAGTATTGTTTTCTTTGCTTATGGCTGGGCTGCGTATTGCTTATTTTGGCGGCGGTGGCGGCTGGAAGAAGAAAACTCTCGAAATTCTACTCTGTGGTGCTCTGACGCTGACATGTTCATCCGCGCTGGAGTATCTCGGATTGCCTAAAACACTCTCTGTGACTATCGGTGGCGGTATTGGACTTATTGGTGTGGACACCCTCAGGGCATTCGCAATGAAATATTTAGGCAGCCGGTTTGGTATCGGCGGCGGAGATAAAAAGGCTTAACAATGACAGCAGATCAAATCATTGAGGGGATCCTCGGTAAAGAAGGGGGTTACGTAAATAACCCGAATGACAAAGGCGGTCCTACGCGTTGGGGTATCACGCAGATCACCGCCTGCGCATACGGTTATAGCGGCGATATGAAAGCGTTACCTCGGGAAACAGCCAAAGCCATTTACCTGTCGCAATACTGGACTGAACCGAAGTTCGACCGCATCGCCGAACTGTCCCCTACCATTGCACAGGAGTTGTGTGATACCGGTGTAAATATGGGGCCGCGCGTCGCTAGTACATTCTTGCAGCGCTGGTTAACGGCATTGAATATGCAGGACAAGCTATATCCAGACCTTAAACCGGACGGTGTAATTGGCAATATCACCATCGCCGCTCTGAAGAGTTACCTTGCTGTTCGCGGCAAAGATGGCGAAACCACATTGCTAAAAGCGCTGAATTGCAGCCAGGGTGCTCGCTATCTGGAGCTAGCCGAAGCGAGGCCTGCAAACGAGGTGTTCCTGTACGGCTGGGTTAAAGAGCGGGTGAGCCTATGAAGATGATTATTTTCGCTCTGCTGGCGCTGGTGGCCT
>NZ_JABXQS010000004.1:0-27144 GCF_014103785.1 Klebsiella sp. RHBSTW-00215 | reverse complement strand
GTATTCTGCCGCCCAACGTTGTGGCGATGATTAGCCCCGCACTGGTAGTTCTCGCCATCCTTTCTCAGTACGTCAGACAGCCAAAGCTGAAAGAAAAAGCCGATGAGCAGCAGGAGCCGCAATGAGCCTTGAATTTATCAGTGGACTGGTGGTCGTCCTGCTTGGCTTAATCGCTGGCGCATTCGGCATTGGCCATGCACGTGGAACCAGTAAAGCAGAGTCCAAAGCCAATCAGCAGCGTATCGAAGCGAACACCGCCGCCAGCGTTGCCGCAGCAGAACGGAAAGAGAAAGCCACCAGAGAGGCCAGCAATGTACAGCAGACTGTTAGCCATATGCCTGATGACGATGTTGATCGCGAGCTGCGCGAACAATTTACCCGCCCCGGTGGTAGTTGATACCGCGTGCAGCTGGGTGCGGATCATCTACCTGACTGACCACGATATAGACGTGATGGATAAACAGACGAAGCGCGACATTCTGGCGCACAACAAATCAGTGCAGGCGAACTGTCTGACGAAACCTACTAATAATAGGTAAATTCATGCTTGCTGATTGGCGGTTAACACGCTAGTTGTTCGTGATAAAATTCCTGGGGTGATGTTTTCTTAAAGGAATTCGTGATATGGACGTGCTAATTGACAGTACCCTCAAAGGCTATCTCTTTCTTTTATTGGATATGTGGCCGGTGCTGCTTGTTGCTTTCGTAGGGCTAGCTTTCTCCTTTTATGGTGTTTTAATGCCGAAAACAGCAATCACTTTACTGTTACTTGCTGTAGTAATCGGAATTGCCGGAGGGATTTATGCATAGGGCATGCCACGATACTTTCTGACTACCCGTGCTTCGCAAAATCAAGTTATTAGTCCATAGCCTCGCAATAGCGGGGCTTTTTATTACCAGAAGCAGGAGAAGAAGCATGTTAACAGTAAAAGTGATGTCGCCTGGCGGCGGCGAAGAAATCCACTGTGGCCTGAGCGTTGGTTTCAACCCCAGCCAGCAGAGCATCGCGGTATCAGGAATGGACCAGAACGTGTTCCTTAAGCAGGGAGAAGTGGCCTATGTGATGAACGCGAACGGTAAGACCATTTCCCGTTACGAGCACGTCGCGCGGCAGTAGGCATTACAGGAGCCACTGACAGAGTGGCTTCGATAATGTTTATTTAATGCTGATTATGTAGTGGGGAGAGGATTATATGACTGACAGAGAAATTGCTTTAGAACAGGCTTTAATCGCGGTTATAGGTGCCTATAGAAATGATGGTGGTGATGTAGATTCTTTAATTCAGCAATCGCAAGGGCTGTTACTTGGAAACACTGAATATCGCTTCGTTGAACATCCTTATGTCACAGAAGCCTGCACTGAAATTGAGAAAGCTGCCAGTTTTAAAAAATAGCATTTCAATCCGCTGAACTACCAGCCTCGCAATCTCGGGGCTATTTTATTCCTTAATTGCGATGTTGTTGCTTCCCTTGCTAATCTGTTCTGAAACAACTGATGGGGATAGGGACGTGAAGAAGTTACTTTTTGCAGCATTAATTGGCGTTTCAGCCTTAACAATTACCGCATGTGCGCCAACAGTCCAGAAAATAGATTACAACCAGAAATCAATGCTTTTATCTCTCGGGATGAGCAAAACCGACGTCATGCAGATCATGGGGTCGCCCCGTAGAACGGATGTGAACCAGGAGCGAGAACGTTGGATTTACTGGAATAGAACGCTTTATGGCTACACAATTATTGATAATGAACAGTTAGCTAATGATCGATTGGTTGTAACGTTTGTCAATGGCAAAGTCACCAAATGGGGACAGCAAACACTGACAGACGACATCATGGAGTCGTCGCAGAAAAGTGCTCAGGCTTATGCAGAAGCACTAAAGAAATAGTCATTAAAACTAACTTAGAACCTCGCTGCTGGCGGGGTTTTTTAGTATTTGAGGTAAGTATTATCATTTGAAATATTAGATGTAAATGATATTAATTATCATTTTCATGGGTCCTCCCGGAGAGGGAGCCTGCCACGGGGCGGCGGACTCGCGGAAAACGGCTAGTTTTCGAATTACATAGTCATCATCATCATGTACGCAGGTTATTGATTATCCAGATGTAGGGTTTTCAATGATGTCGAATTGTACAAAAAGTGTTCACCATCATGGACCAGGAAATCGCTGCTTTAAAACTAAACATCAACCAGCTCGCTGGTATCACAGGCGTACACCGTCAGACGGTAGCCGCCAGGCTGAAAAACGTTGTTCCGGCACCAGGCAGTAATAGCAAGCTCAAACTCTATCTCGTCACTGATATTTTGAGTGAGCTGATGATTCCAGTGGTCTCAACGGCAAGCGTCGAAGAGATGGATCCCTCAGACAGGCTCGCGCACTGGAAGGCTGAGAACGAGCGACTGAAATATGAGGTTGATACAAAGCAGCTTATTCCTGCCGAAGACGTTGCCAGAGAATTTTCACTGATGGCGAAAGCCGTTGTTATGGTGCTTGAAACACTCCCGGACATTCTTGAACGCGACTGTGCGCTTACGCCGGTTGCGGTATCACGTGTGCAAAGCGTGATTGATGACCTGCGTGATCAGGTCGCCCAAAAAGTAATGGACGCCGAACCAGAGGAGGATGAGCCAGAGGAGGACTGATGGCAAAACGGGCATCTGCAAGGGGTATCCGCCGCGATGTCTCCGGTATTCTACGTGCCCCGCGGCGTATGCTGGTGGCCGATGCGGTCAGTTCATATATGCGTGTGCCGATGGGGGCGGGTAACTCCGTACCATGGGATCCCAATCTGGCGCCTTATATTATTGAGCCGATGAATTGCCTGGCATCCCGTGAATATGATGCCGTGGTGTTTGTCGGCCCAGCCCGAACCGGCAAAACGATCGGCCTGATTGATGGCTGGATTGTCTACAACATTGTTTGTGATCCCGCCGACATGCTGGTTATTCAGGTGTCAGAAGAGAAAGCGCGCGAGCACTCGAAGAAGCGCCTGGACCGCACTTTTCGGTGCAGCCCGGAAGTAAAATCACGGCTTAGCCCGCGCCGTAATGACAACAACGTCCACGACCGTACATTTCGCGCCGGGAACTACCTTAAACTCGGCTGGCCGTCAGTAAACATTATGTCGTCGTCAGACTACAAAAGCGTAGCGCTGACTGACTATGACCGCTTCCCTGAGGATATTGACGGGGAGGGTGATGCCTTTTCCCTGGGTTCTAAGCGTACGACTACCTTTATGTCCAGCGGGATGACACTGGTAGAGAGTTCGCCTGGCAGGGACATCCGCGACACAAAATGGCGACCAACTACTGCGCATGAAGCGCCGCCGACTACCGGCATATTATCGTTGTTTAATCGCGGTGACCGCCGCCGCCTTTACTGGCCTTGTCCGCATTGCGGAGAATACTTTCAGCCGGAAGTCGCTAATATGACCGGCTACCGGGATTCCCCTGATCCCGTTCTGGCAAGTGAGTCTGCTTATCTCCAGTGCCCGGCATGCAAGGGCAGGATCACGGCGGATATGAAACGTGAACTGAATATCCGCCATGTCTGGTTGCGCGACGGGGAAAAAATAGACCGTGATGGCAACAGATTTGGTGAACCGCGTCGATCACGCATCGCTTCATTCTGGATGGAAGGGCCTGCAGCTGCATATCAGACGTGGGCGCAGATGATATACAAATTCCTGACTGCCGAGCAGGAATACGAGTCCACACAGAGTGAAGAGACGCTGAAAACGGTGGTCAATACCGACTTTGGTCGACCTTATCTCCCCCGCGCCAGTCTCGAACAACGTAAAAGCGAACTGCTGGAACAACGCGCCGAAGACGTGCCAAAGCGCTCTGTACCAGATGGCGTGCTGTTTATGACTGCAACCGTCGATGTGCAGGGCGGTAAATCCCGTCGTTTCGTGGTTCAGGTGACTGGCTACGGTGAGCAGGGTGAACGATGGCTGGTCGATCGCTACAACATCCGCCAGTCATTACGGGCAAACGAGCACGGTGAATGTTACCCCATTGATCCAGCGGGTTATCCGGAGGACTGGGATTTACTTCTGTCTGACGTGTTCGAAAAGGCATGGCCCTTAGCGAGTGACCCGTCTAAACACATGCGACTCATGGCGATGGCTGTCGATTCCGGCGGCGAGGATGGTGTCACCGATAACGCGTACAAGTTCTGGCGTAAATGCAAGCGGAATGGGCTGGGGAAAAGGATTTACCTCTTCAAAGGTGACAGTGTCCGACGCTCAAAACTTATCACAAGCACATTCCCTGATAACACGAACCGCTCAACCCGCCGGGCAAGGGCTGCTGGCGATGTGCCGCTTTACCTTCTCCAGACCGATGCACTGAAAGATCGGGTTAATAACGCCCTGTGGCGTGAATCACCCGGCCCGAACTATGTGCATTTCCCGAAATGGCTCGGCAGCTGGTTCTACGATGAGCTGACCTATGAGGAGCGTTCACCCGATGGAAAATGGAGCAAACCGGGCCGAGGTCCGAACGAAGCTTTCGACCTGCTCGTTTATGCCGATGCGCTGGTCATATTGCACGGGTACGAAAAGATCAAATGGCCGGATGCGCCTGAATGGGCGAAGCGGACAACGTGGATCGAAGAAAGCACGTCGGAAACTGGCGAAGTGTCATCCACGTTACCAGCAAAAACGACCCATAACAGGAAAAAACGGAAGGCAAATAAGCCCGACGTTGAAAACAATCCCTGGACCACATCATCAGGAGGCTGGGTGTGAAACAAACCGATATTGAATCCATTATCCAGCGTTATACCGATGCGGAAATAGCTGTGCTGGATGGGAAGTCCGTTACATTCAACGGACAGCAGATGACGCTGGAGAATCTGTCCGAAATCCGCAAGGGGCGTCAGGAATGGGAGCGTCGTCTTGCTTCCCTGCTGGCTCAGCGTAACCGGCGACCCGGTTATAAACTCGCGAGGTTTTCATGAGCCTGTTAGATGATGCAATTGGCGTCTTTTCCCCTGGATGGAAAGCTGCACGGTTACGTTCGAGAGCGATGATTCAGGCATATGAAGCGGTTAAGCCCACCCGAACACACAAGGCCCGCAGGGAAAACCGTTCCGCTAATCAGCTAAGCCAGATGGGGGCTGTATCCCTCCGTGAACAGGCGCGCTATCTGGACAACAACCACGATCTCGTTATTGGTGTATTCGATAAGCTTGAGGAAAGGGTTGTTGGTGCTAAAGGGGTTATTGTTGAGCCCCACCCGGTACTGAAGAACGGAAATATAGCGAAGAAACTGGCTGAACAAATCAGAACTAAGTGGGCTGAATGGTCGGTCAGCCCTGAGGTTACTGGGCAGTTTACCCGCCCGATGCTTGAGCGGTTGATGCTCAGGAGCTGGCTCAGGGATGGAGAAATTTTCGCTCAGATGGTCAATGGCTCTGCTCTGGGGCTTGAGCCGGTGGCTGGCATTCCTTTTTGGATTGAAGCGCTTGAAGCTGATTTTGTGCCGATGACTAATGATGAGTCTCAGCAACTTTGTCAGGGAGTTTATGTAGATAACTGGGGGCGGCCTAAAAAGTACCTAGTCTATAAAAGTCTACCTGTTACTGGCCGTCAATTGGATACAAAAGATGTGGATGCCGGGAATATGCTTCATCTCAAATTTACCCGCCGTCTTCATCAGACCCGAGGTACATCTCTCCTTTCAGGTGTACTCATGCGCCTCAGTGCGCTGAAAGAGTACGAGGATGCGGAGCTAACGGCTGCACGCATTGCAGCTGCACTGGGGATGTACATTAAAAAAGGGGATGGGCAAAGCCTTGATGGTGACGCCAGTAAAGACAATCGCGAAGTGATGATTGAACCCGGCATTATCTATGATGATCTGCTCCCCGGTGAAGATATCGGGATGATCAAATCTGACAGACCAAACCCCAATCTTGAAACATTCCGAAATGGGCAACTGCGCGCTGTCGCTGCCGGGGCGCGTCTCAGCTTCTCCAGTACAGCAAGAAACTACGATGGGACATACAGTGCCCAGCGTCAGGAGCTGGTTGAGTCAACAGATGGTTATTTGATCCTCCAGGACTGGTTCATCGGCGCAATTACCCGGCCAATGTACCGAAACTGGTTAAAAATGGCGGTGGCTTCTGGCGAAATTCAGCTACCCCGCGGGCTGGATATGGCATCGCTTTACACTGCCGTTTATTCAGGTCCGGTCATGCCATGGATTGATCCAGTCAAAGAGGCCAATGCCTGGAAAGCGCAAATCCGTGGTGGTGCTGCGACAGAATCAGACTGGGTGCGAGCCAGCGGACGCAATCCGGATGATGTCAAACGCCGTCGCAAGGCTGAAGTTGATGATAACCGCGAACTGGGACTGGTGTATGACACCGATCCTGCAAACGATAAAGGAGGCACCAGTGCCGAAGTCAAAGAACCAGACGCTCCGTCGCCCGAAAGCCAGCGCAAGAAGTAATTCGTGGTTTCGTATGCAGGCCAGCGCCGACAATCAGGCTGAAATATTCATTTACGACGAAATTGGTTACTGGGGGGTGACAGCCCGACAGTTTGTTAACGACCTGAAGGCGCTGGGCGATGTGACCCATATCAACCTTCATATCAACTCTCCCGGTGGCGACGTCTTTGATGGTATCGCCATTTTTAATGCTCTTAAACATCATGGTGCGTCAATCACCGTTCACATCGACGGTCTGGCCGCGTCTATGGCCTCGGTCATTGCCATGGTAGGTAACCCGGTCATCATGCCGGAAAATACCATGATGATGATCCATAAGCCCTGGGGCTTTGCTGGTGGTGATGCCAACGATATGCGTGACTACGCAGAACTTCTGGACAAGGTTGAGTCCGTTCTTATCCCCGCTTATGCAGAGAAAACCGGAAAATCTTCGGATGAAATAGCGGCAATGCTGGAAGACGAAACCTGGATGGACGGCAAAGAATGCGTCGCGATGGGTTTTGCCGACCAGACCACCCCTTCTCTTCAGGCGATGGCCTGTATCCAGTCTAAACGTATTGAGGACTTCGAAAAGATGCCAAAAAGTATGCGCAACATGTTAACGCCGCCACGAGCAACCACTCAGCGCGATCCGCAGCAACCTCAGGGGCAGCAGCCGACGGTCACTCAACCTTCCGGGGCAGACGAAAATACAATCCGCGCCCAGGTTATCGCAGAGCAAAAAGAGCGCGTTAATGGTATTAACAACCTCTTCGCGATGTTTGGTGGTAAGCATTCCGAACTTCAGGCGCAGTGTGTAGCCGATATGGATTGCTCTGTCGATCTGGCAAAAGACAAACTGCTGGCGCTGCTGGGGAAAGATGCTTCTCCATCGGCGAAAACCACGCCAGCGCACACCCACGCAGGTAACGGTAATTTTGTCGCCGATGGTATTCGCCAGGCATTGATGGCGCGCGCAGGATTTGAAGATCAGGAACGTGATAATGTCTACAACGGGATGACCCTGCGTGAATATGCTCGTATGGCGCTGACTGAGCGCGGTATTGGCGTATCCAGCTATAACCCGATGCAAATGGTAGGGCTGGCGCTGACGCACAGCACCTCTGATTTTGGCAATATCCTGCTTGATGTCGCCAATAAAGCAATTCTGCAAGGCTGGGATGAAGCGGCAGAAACCTTTGAACAGTGGACGAAGAAAGGCCAGCTTTCCGACTTTAAAACAGCGCATCGTGTGGGTATGGGGGGATTCCCTTCTCTGCGACAGGTTCGTGAAGGCGCTGAGTATAAGTATGTGACTACCAGCGATAAAGGTGAAACCATCGCGCTCGCCACCTACGGGGAAATTTTCTCTATCACTCGCCAGGCTATCATTAACGATGATCTGAACCAGCTCACCGATGTTCCGATGAAAATGGGCCGGGCCGCCAAGGCGACTATCGGCGACCTGGTTTACGCTGTTCTGACTAAAAACCCAAAACTCTCCGATGGTAAGGCGTTATTCCATGCCGATCACCGCAACCTTTCTTCCGGTGCGATTTCTGTCGGCAGCCTGGATGATGCGCGTAAGCTGATGCGCCTGCAGAAAGAAGGTGAGCGATCTCTGAACATCCGACCGGCATTTATGCTGGTGCCGGTTGCACTGGAGACGCTGGCCAACCAGACGATCAAGTCAGCGAGCGTCAAAGGGGCGGATATCAATGCCGGAATTATCAACCCGATCCAGAATTTTGCAGATGTGATTGCTGAAGCCCGTCTGGATGATGCTGATGCTAAAGCCTGGTATCTGATGGCAGCCAAAGGGACGGACACTATCGAAGTGGCGTACCTGAACGGCGTTGATACACCTTATATTGATCAGCAGGAAGGGTTTACCACCGACGGCATCGCCACCAAAGTTCGTATTGATGCTGGAGTGGCTCCACTTGACTATCGCGGTCTGGTTAAATCCAGTGGTCAATAGTTCTCAACTCTGAATCACAATATCAATGCCCGTCAGGGCTTTTTTTATAACTGAATTCAGCCCCGAACGGGGCTGAAAGGAGATGTTATGGCTAAGAATTACATTCAGGCAGGCGCAACTATCCCGCTCAAAAACGCCGGGAGTGAAGATGTTCTCAGCGGTGATCCGGTTGTTGTCGGCAGCATGATTGCTGTAGCGATTACCGATATCGCGGCGGGCGATGTGGGGGATGGTTTTGCCGAAGGGGTATTCCTGTTACCCAAGCTGCCTGCTGATGCCGTGACTGCGGGGACGAAAGTTTATCTTAAAGCCGGAAACGTTCAATTGGATGAAACCGATGCGGTACTGGCCGGGGTTGCCTGGGAGGATGCCGCTGCAGGCGTAACCGTTCTGGAAGTCAAGATTAATGGCTAATGCTTTTGACAACCTGGCTGCCAGAATGGATACGTTAACGGCGAACAGGCTGGGGAGGCCGGTCACTATCAATGGTGATGATTATATTGCCGTTGAAAGTCATTTGTTGCTGGAAATGGGCCAAGTTGCAGGGGATGGCATTAGTTTGGTCATCTTTACTGTTGATTATCAGCCAGCACGTGGAGACATGGTTACCTATAACGGGCAGGCTTATACCGTGACTCGTTGGTTACCCTTCAACAGCAAACCGCAAATCTGGATTGAGGAGGACATAGGTGACGATTAAAGGCCTGGAAGAACTCAAACAGAACCTCATCAATATCAGCAAAAATGCGATACCTCGTGCGACTTCCCAGTCTATTAACCGTGTAGCCGGAAGGGCAATAAGCAGGAGCTCTTCACGGGTGGCAAAAGAGACAAAGGTAAAGCGCAAACTGGTTATGCAGCGCGCCAGGCTTAAGCGGGCGAGTCCTAAAAAGCCAATGGCAACCATCCGGGTAAATCGCGGTAATCTTCCGGCGATAAAGTTGGGGCCGGTCCGGGTTCAGCTTTCACGGCGCAGGCGGGATAGCGGTAGTTCGGGGAGCGTTCTGAAAGTTGGGAATTTCAGCTTTCCTGGCGCTTTTGTACAACAGCTTAACAATGGTCGTTGGCATGTTCTGAGAAGAACCACCAAATCCCGTTACCCTGTTGAAGTGGTGAAAGTGCCACTCGCCACGCCCCTGACAACGGCATTCAGAGAAGAACTGCCCAAACTGATGGAATCGGATATGCCAAAAGAAATGATGGCTGCCATCAAAAATCAGATAAGGCTGGTGACGAAATGATTCACCCACAAATCAGAAAAGCTGTGCTGGATAAACTGAAGTCAACGATCTCCGGGAAAACCTCCTGGTACGACGGTCGACCCGCATTTATCGCACCAGAAGAGTTACCGGCAGTTGCTGTGTATCTGACTGATGCAAGAACCACAGGTAGCAGTATTGACGAGGAGGAGTGGGAGGCCGTTTTGCATATCGAGGTCTTTCTGAAAGCCACGTCACCAGACAGCGCACTGGATAAATGGATGGAAACCCGTATTTATCCGGCAATGGCTGATCTTCCTGCGCTGGTAAATCTTGTCGAGACCATCAGCATAGGAGGATATGACTATCAGCGCGATGATGAGGCTGCTACCTGGGGATCCGCTGACCTCCAGTATTCATTGACCTATATTATGTGAGGACCTTATGGCAACCCCAACACCAACTACCCCGACGAAAGGTGCCGGAACAACCTTCTGGATTTACACAGGCACAGGTGACGCATACGAAGATCCACTCAGCGACATAGGCTGGACACGGACGGCTAAAATTAAGGAGATTACGCCAGGCGAACTGACCGCAGAATCATACGATGATTCCTATATCGATGATGATGCACCTGAATGGGACTCCACTGCTCAGGGCGTTAAGTCAGCCGGGCAATCAAGCGTCACGCTGGCATGGAAACCCGGTGAGACTGGTCAGCAGGATCTTGTTGACTGGTTCATGAGCGGCGATGAAAAAGCTTATAAGATTAAATATCCAAATGGTGCAGTAGATATTTTTACTGGCTGGATAAATAGTCTGGGTAAAACCATTGCACGAAATGAAGTTATTACCCGTAGTGCTCAGATTACCAATAAAGGAAAACCGTCTCTGGCTGAAGATAATTCCTCCGTTAATCCTTAATGTATTTCGATAGCGGTGCTATGGCACCGCGCTGGAGCAATATAATGACTTATCTTAAGAAAGATATATTAAACCCAGATGGTGAGAATATTCATCTTTTTGAATTGTCTGCCTTCAGTCGTATGACATATATTGAGTTCATGGTTGAAGAGCGAAAATCATTACCGACTGATGGGCTTCCACCTGATGAAAATTTTAAAATTGCGACCTTATTGACTATGCGCGATCAGGCCATGCTTGTTGCTTTATCCTTGAGTGAGGCAGATGACGAGCAGCGCGAGGGGAAAGATATCTTTCCGGAAATTATGCGTAAATATCCTCCAGGATTACTGGGTAGCGCGGCCTTAATGGTCCGTATGCTTTCAGGGATGGTCCCTCCTGTCATTAATGAAACCGAAGAGACTATAGAAGAGGATGCACCGGATCTGGAAAAGTCCTGACCCGCTCACGTCGCTTTGCTATGCGCTTAGCCAGAGAGTTTGGTCGGCCTGACTGGCGCGCCATGCTTTCGGAAATGTCCTCCTCTGAATGGTTCGAATGGATTGAATATTACCAAGAGCGTTGCTTCAGCGACGATCTGCTTGATTCCCATTTCGCAAATTTAAGCTTCCTCGCCGTCAGTCTTTTCACTGATCCAGACAAACACGGTATTTCCGCCCCTGATTTTAGTTTGCTTGCAACAGCCAGGGAAGAAAGCGAGGACGTTTCTGACGAACAGCTTATGTCAATAGCCGAGAGCATTCCCGGAGGAGTTCGCTATGTCCCAGCCAGTGGGTGATCTGGTCGTTAAAATTGATGGTGATAGCGCAAAATTTGATGAGGAAGTTGCTCATCTCAATAAGCAACTGAGCGGGTTAGGCAGAGCAGCAAACGACAGTTCAGCACAGGTTACGGCAGCTTTTTCACGTCAAGAGCGCGCTGCTAAGCGTGCTGGTATTTCAATCGGGCAGTATAAAAATGCGATGCGCATGCTGCCTGCACAGTTCACGGACGTCGCCACTCAGCTGGCTGGTGGCCAGAGCCCCTGGCTAATCATGTTGCAGCAGGGCGGGCAGGTAAAGGATTCCTTTGGTGGTCTGGTTCCGACCTTTCGTGCCTTGCTGGGATCAGTAACCCCTCTGGCGCTGGGTATCACCGCATTGACCGCCGCAGGTGCGGGGATGGGGTATATCTATTATAACGGATCGTCAACCCTTTCAGATTTCAATAAAACGCTCACATTATCTGGCAATTCTGCGGGCCTGACTACCGACAGAATGCTGGTACTGGCAAAATCCGGCCAGCAGGCCGGACTTACCTTTGATCAAACCAGTGATTCCCTGACGGCATTAATTAATGCTGGGGTCGGCGCTGGTGCACGTTTTGATGAATTAAGCCAGTCAGTAGCGAGATTTACTGCTGTCTCAGGTGTCCCGGTTGAGAAGGTTGCAGAAGCATTCGGGAAACTGGCTAATGATCCGACATCCGGCCTAGTTGCGATGGCGCAACAGTTTCATAATGTGACGGCCGAGCAGATTGATTATGTTGCTCAATTGCAGCGCTCAGGAGATGAAGCAGCCGCACTGCAGGCGGCTAATGATGCGGCGACGAAGGGGTTTAATTCCCAGACTCAGAGCCTAATCGATAACATGGGTACGATTGAGCGCTCTGCTGATTCGTTGAAACGCGCGTTTAAATCCATGTGGGATGCTGCACTCGATCTCGGTCGGCCAGATACCGCCGGTGAGATGGCAAGTAAGGCAGAAGTTGCTTTTAAACGGGCTGATGAAATATGGAATCTCAGGAAAAATGACCGTTATGTGAACGATGAAGCCAGAGCCCGTTACTGGAACGACCGGGAATCGGCCCGTCTGGCCCTTGATATGGCGCAGCAGCAGGCTGGTATTGCCAAAGCCAGCGTGGCTGCGGCAGAAAAGGAAGCAGAGGCAGAATCTGATAAACAGAAATATGCGGCCCAGGCGCAGGCAAATTATGCTAAATCGCAGACCGCTCTTGAAAAATATACTGCCCGTCAGAATGAATTAAATAAGGCACTGAAAGAAGGACATATCCTTCAGGCCGATTACGCCATTAATATGGCTGCAGCTAAAAAAGAATATGAGGCCTCCTTAAAAAAAACGCCTAAATCAAAAGGTTTCAAGGTCTCAGCGGGCGATCGTTCTTCTGATCAGGCAAATGCTGAAACCCTGCAGTTGATGTCCGAGCTAAAAGTGTTGCAGCAGCATAAGGAATTGAACGACACAATCAGTGCTGAGCGGAAAAAACTTTGGAAACTTGAGGCTGATTTCTCAGTACTTGAGGAGGCATCGAAAACGCGTGCGCTGAGTAAAGATGAACAGTCTTTGCTTGCCAGTAAGGATAAAGTTCTAGCCCAAGCTGAAGTTAATGCAAAACTCGGCGATCAGATCGTCGCCCAGGAACGTTTAAACAAGCTTCAGGATAACTCGTTAAAATACGTTACCCAGATGCAGGAAAAAACAGCGGCACTGACAAATAGTGCCGGACTGGGTGATCGGGACAGTCAACGTAATCTCGAAAGAGCACAGTTACGTCAGGGATGGAAAAATCAGGGCGGTACTCTGGAGGACGAAGGTTACAAAAAAGAGCTGGAAGCTCTGGAGGGATACTATGCTGCTCAGGATGAAATGCGAGGTAACTGGCTGGCCGGTGTCGAGTCTTCATGGCAAAACTATGCTGATATGGCTACCAACTATACCCAGATTGCTGCGGATACGACTAATACTGCGTTGAGCGGAGTGACGAGTAATCTCCAACAGGGGTTATATGATCTTGCCACGCAGTCTGAAGATGCTGGCGATGCCCTTAGCAACATGGTTGAAGGGTTTGGTAAGACTGTCATCCAAACCTTAACTCAGCTTGCTGCTCAGTGGTTAGTCTACCAAGGGGTACAGCTACTTGTAGGAAAAACTACACAAGCTTCCGCTGTGGCTCCTCTGATTGCAAATGCTCAGGCTATGTCATTGCAGGCACAAATAGCTGCTTACGCTTCAACCGCAGCCATTCCACTTGTTGGTCCTGCGCTTGCGCCTGCTGCTATGGCAGCCGCCGCAGGAATCACTACTCCCCTTGTTGCTGCTATTTCAGCTTCAGCATTAGCAGGCATGGCGCATGATGGTATCGATAAAATACCAGAAACGGGGACATGGTTATTGAAGAAAGGGGAGAGGGTAACAACTGCGGGAACGTCAGCAAAACTGGATGCAACACTGGAGCAAGTCAGGCAGCAGAGAGTTGGGGGGGGCAATCCTTTAAGGGTCGAATTCAACAACTCATTCGTAAGCGTCAAGTCACTGCCGCCTGTGATTCCAGTCCCGGGATCGCTAGCTTAGAGCTCCGTCTAATTTAGAAGGAGCTCTGTTTATGGAAAATGCTGCCAACTGGCGAACTGAATCGCGTACCGTCTATTCCAGTGACTTCAAACTTCGGATGGTCGAACTGGCTTCACGACCAGATGCCAACGTCGCACAACTGGCGCGGGAACATGGCGTTGATAATAATCTCATTTTTAAGTGGCTACGCCTCTGGCAGAGAGAGGGGCGAATCTCTCGTCGAATGCCTGCAACTATCGTGGGGCCGGTGGTACCTCAATCTCTTCCGGCTTCTCCGACTCTGTTGTCCGTCGACGTTATCAACGACCCGTTGCCCGCAGCAGAGAATGACACTCTGTGTACGTTCTCCTCCGCTCACGCCAGCGCCACTTCCTGTCATGTTGAGTTCCGCCACGGCAAAATGACGCTGGAGAACCCGTCGTCAGAGTTGCTGACTGTGCTGATCCGCGAACTGACCGGGAGGACACCATGATATCCCTCCCGTCAGGCACCCGCATCTGGCTGGTCGCCGGGGCCACGGATATGCGTAAATCCTTCAACGGGCTGGGCGAACAGATACACCACGTTCTGGATGAGGATCCCTTCTCCGGCCATCTGTTTATCTTCCGGGGACGCCGTGGCGATACCGTGAAAATACTTTGGGCTGATGCTGATGGTCTGTGCCTGTTTATCAAACGCCTGGAAGAGGGACAGTTCGTCTGGCCTGCTGTACGCGACGGCAAAATCGCGATCACCCGCTCACAACTTGCCATGCTCCTTGATAAGCTGGACTGGCGCCAGCCAAAAATATCCCGCCTTAACTCACTGACAATGTTGTAAAAAAATCATAACCGCATTATAAAAGCGGTTATGAATCACGACTATCTCGCCCGTATCGCTGCGCTGGAAGACGCGCTTCGCCAGAAAGACAGTCAGCTCAGTCTCGTTGCAGAGACTGAGTCGTTCCTGCGTTCTGCACTGGCCCGCGCAGAAGAGAAAATAGAGAACGAAGAGCGCGAGATAGAGCATCTGCGGGCACAGATAGAAAAACTGCGTCGAATGTTGTTCGGTACCCGCTCCGAAAAACTTCGCCGACAGGTTGAAGAAGCCGAAGCCCTGCTGAAACAGCAGGAGCAGCAAAGCGATCGCTACAACGGACGGGAAGACGATCCGCAGGTACCTCGCCAGTTACGTCAGTCCCGCCATCGTCGCCCGTTACCGGCACACTTTCCCCGCGAGATACATCGGCTGGATCCTGCGGAAACCAGCTGTCCGGAATGCGGCAGCGGTATGGCGTACCTCAGCGAAGTCAGCGTGGAGCAGCTGGAACTGGTCTCCAGCGCCCTGAAAGTGATCCGCACGGTCAGGGTGAAAAAGGCCTGCACCCGATGTGACTGTATCGTTGAAGCACCTGCGCCATCACGTCCCATCGATCGGGGTATCGCCGGGCCGGGTCTGCTGGCCCGCGTGTTAACGGCCAAATACTGCGAACACCTGCCGCTGTATCGCCAGTGCGAAATCTTTGCCCGTCAGGGCGTGGATCTGAGCCGGGCTCTGCTCTCCAACTGGGTGGATGCCTGTTGCCGGTTAATGGCCCCGCTGGATGAGGCCCTTTACCACTACGTGATGGACTGCCACAAACTGCATACGGATGACACTCCGGTTCCGGTGCTTGCACCGGGCAGAAAGAAGACGAAAACCGGGCGTATCTGGACGTATGTACGTGACGACAGAAGCGCAGGTTCATCAGATCCGCCAGCGGCATGGTTCGCCTTCTCGCCAGACCGGCAGGGAAAACATCCTCAGCAACACCTTCGCCACTATCATGGTGTGCTGCAGGCGGATGCCTTCGCAGGCTACGATCGGTTGTTCAGTCCGGAACGTGAAGGAGGGCTGCTGACAGAAGCCGCATGTTGGGCCCATGCCCGCCGAAAAATCCATGATGTCTATATAAGCACTCACACAGCGACAGCGGAAGAAGCCCTGAAACGTATCGGTGAGCTGTACGCGATAGAAGAAGAAATACGCGGCCTCACGACAGAAGAGCGTCTGGCAGCCAGACAATCGCAAAGCAAACCACTGCTGGCATCGCTGCATGAATGGCTGGTAGAAAAAAATGAGACGCTGTCGAAAAAGTCCCGTCTGGGCGAAGCGTTCGCTTATGTCCTGAACCAGTGGGATGCGCTGTGCTACTACTGTGAAGATGGCCTGGCAGAGCCTGATAACAACGCTGCCGAACGAGCCCTTCGTGCCGTCTGTCTTGGGAAAAAGAATTTTATCTTCTTCGGCAGCGACCACGGTGGTGAGCGCGGAGCCCTGCTGTACGGACTGATCGGGACGTGCAGGCTGAATGGTATCGATCCGGAAGCCTACCTTCGCCATATCCTGAGCGTACTGCCGGAGTGGCCCAGCAACAAAGTGGCCGAACTGCTGCCATGGAACGTGGTTCTTACCGATAAATAACCGTCAATACGGCGCTCACTTAACGCTTACACTCATTCAGTGGGAAACCAGATGACGCAATGCTTGCCTCATTTGATAAGCGTCAGAGGGAGTCTGAAAAACGCCTTGTGAAATACCTGACATCTCAGGTAATGCAACCGACTGAAGAATATGGTCGTGCTATAAGGTCCGTATATCCAGGGCGGAGAATGAAATAATGGCAGATATTTATTATCCCCACGATTATCTTCCAGTACCTCTTTATGATGGGTATGGTTTTAAGCCAGTATCTCCACTCCTGCGAACAGAAATGACAACCGGACGAGCTCGTCAGCGTCGTCGTTATCTTTCCACCCCTACACAAAATACGGTTAAGTGGTTATTCAAAAGTGATGGGCAGGCTCAGCTATTTGAAGCATGGTATCACGAAACTATTGATGATGGTGCCGCTTGGTTTTATATGATACTGAAAACTCCAATGGGAATTGAACCTTATAAATGCCGTTTTGTTGATATTTATGAAGGTCCAACACCAATGAAACCGGGAAAATGGATGTTCACAGCTACTTTAGAACTATGGAAAAGACCTATTCTTCCTCCCGGCTGGGCAGAATTCCCTGATTTTATTATCAACAGTGACATTCTTGATTTGGCAGTTAACAGGGAGTGGCCTGAGGCATGACAATACTCGACCGCCTCTATGCCAGCAGCGGGCCGGAGGTCATCATTGAAACGCTGCAGATTAATATCGGTGATGAAGTTCACTATCTCTGTAAAGGCTATGAGGACATTACAGCCACGACCGAGACTGGCGATACTGTAACGTTTATTGCCTGTGCGATGGATATTGCATTGCCAGCCCGCAACGCTGATGGCACGCAGGATTTGAAGTTTGCACTTTGTAATATTGACGGTGTTGTTTCGACCACTATTCGTAAAGCCATCAATGACCGTAACGCAGCATCGCTAACCTACCGGAGTTATATCTCAACGGATTTAGCGGCGCCTGCGGCGGTGCCGTACACGTTGCAGATTAAATCAGGCTATTGGACGGCGACAGAGGTGCAGATCACCGCGGGCTATATGAATGTCCTCGATACAGGCTGGCCGCGATACCGCTATACGCTCCCTTCATTCCCTGGTCTGCGTTACACCAACTAAGGATTTCATCATGCTCAACCCTGATAAATATCTTTCGGTCACATGGCTGAAGGGCGGCAGAGTGTACCCGCAGCTCGACTGCTTTGGCATTGTGAACGAGATACGGAGTGATCTTGAATTGCCTCTCTGGCCTGATTTCTCTGGTGTGACAAAAGACGACGGCGGGCTCGACCGCGAAGCGCGCCGGATGATGCTTTCTCTGAAACGTTGCGAACCCTGCGAAGGTGCCGGGGTGGCCTGCTATTCGGGTTCAACCGTCACTCATGTCGGTATCGTCGTCAGTATCGGTGGCTTGTTGCACGTGGCGGAATGCAATCCGGGGACGAACGTCACCTTTCTACCTTTGCCGCGGTTTAAGCGGCGATTTGTCAAAGTGGAGTTCTGGCAATGACCATTCGTTTTTTCCCGTCGCGACTGCCCGGCGAACCACTTGAGACGCACGAGCATGGCGTAACCAGTATTCGCAGCTGGTTGGTTGCCAATGTTGAAGAGTATGAAGATAGGGAGGTGTCCCCGTTGGCCATTGAGCTTAATGGCCAGCTCGTACCTCCTGGTGAATGGGCGTTTCGCATCATCCGGCCGGAAAGCGATGTCCGCATGTATCCTGTGCCATTCGCTACCGGGTTTGCCATCGCCAGCCTCGTTATTGCAGTAGCGGCTGCAGCCTACTCCATATACATGATGAACAATATGGACAGCGGTGGCTACACGTCATCCACCGGGCGCAGCCTCGATCTGAACCCCGCGAAAGCAAACAGCGCAAAACTCGGTGATCCGATCCGTGAAGTTTTTGGCCGCCGCCGCATTTACCCGGATTATGTTGTCCAACCTGTCACCCGCTATGATCCTGCTGACCCGACCATCATGCATGTTCATATGTTTGTCTGTCTGGGGGCGGGTCATTTTGATTATTCTGAGGGTGATATCAGAGTCGGGGATACACCAAAAACGTCTTTGCCAGGGTTCAGCCATACATACTATCCGCCCGGTACTGATGTTTCCGGCGATGAGCGTAGCGAAAACTGGTTCAACTCGACTGAGGTTGGGGGAACATCCTCCGGATCAGGGTTGGATATGGCGCAGACCTCACCAGACTCAGACGACATTATCGCGGACAGTATGACGGTATCCGGTGCAACCGTAACGTTTACCGGACTTGATACAGATGACGACGATGATGAAGATGAGGACGATAACGCGCTGCCTGAAAGCTGGGTGGACGGCACTATAGTGGAGATTAAAGCGCCAACCAACTTTCTGATTTCGACTTCTTCCGGCTACAGCGTATTTGCGAGCAAACTACTGACTGAGATTGAGCCAGTGACTGGAATGCCGGTTACGCTCAGCTTTAACAGCGTTGATTACGATCTCTTCATTTCAGCATATTCGCCGGGGCAGGATGCCGTGCCGGGTGAGGGAGGCCGTGCGGCTAAAATTCAGGCCAGCGCTGCGCCAACCACTTACGATTTCTCGCTTGGCAGCACAACATTTACGGTGACCTGGCACGGAACAACTTATAACGTCTCGCTGGTTGCCGATTATGTCAATATGTCCGGCCTGCTTGCTGTCATCACAGAGGGACTGACGGGGTCAGGCCTGGTGGCGCAGGATAATGGCGGAACGATACTGATTACTGAAGAAGAGAGTCCGTTCGCGGGCGGGTCAGTTACGTCTTCTTCACTTCCAGTTGTTGTATTTGGTGCTGCGCCGATATACACCGCAGGCAGCAAATCAACCGGCGGTAGTGCGGCTATCACGGCAAACGTCACGCTGGCATACAACAGCGCGACGGGTACTCCTTTTTCGGGGATGCCGGAAGGCACTCAGCGTCTATCTCTCTCTCATCGGGGTAATGAGTACCAGATAATTTCAACTGATGGCACAACGGCTACTGTTTCGCGTCTGGTTGATGGCGCGATTGATGCCACATGGCCGGGTTTTTCAGCGCGGACGATGATTGACTATGAAGCCACCGGGCTGAATGACAGTGACACATGGATGGGCCCCTTCCTGGCGAGCCCTGATAATGAAATTGTTGATATGTTTGAGGTGAATTTTTCATTCCCCAGCGGTATCTGCGGCTTCGATAACAAGGGCAAGAAACGCATCCGGCATGTTGAGTGGGAAATCCAGTATCGGGTATATGGTTCAGGTGCAGGATGGATCAGCAAAACAGGCGAATATGCGTTAAAGAACGTAAACGGCCTCGGGTTCACTGAGCGGGTTGTTCTGGACTCACCCGGTCTTGTCGAGGTGCGTTGTCGGCGTCGTAACGAGCAGGGCAGCAACAATGCTCGCGACAACATGTACTGGCAGGCTCTGCGTGGCAGGCTACTTACCCGGCCTGTATCTTATACCGGAGTGACCACGTGGGGAGTCACTGTTGAAACAGGTGGTAAGTTGGCGGCACAGTCAGACAAGCGAGTGAATGTTGTGGCCACACGTGTTTATGACTCAGGTGTTGCCCGGTCAATTTCGGGAGCTTTATTGCATGCGGGGAATTCTCTCGGTCTTCAGATGGATACGGAAGCCATCAGCACGCTGGAATCAACATACTGGACGCCAGGTGGTGAGTATTTCGACTTTGCTACCGGGGACAGTATTTCGGCGCTGGAAATGCTGCAGAAGATAACGAATGCCGGGAAGTCTTATTTTCTGCTGAGTGACGGACTGGCGTCAGTCGGGCGGGAGGGGGTCAAGCCCTGGACGGGAATAATCACTCCGCACGAGATGACCAAGGAACTGCAGACCGGGTTCACAGCGCCGTCGGCTGATGATTATGACGGAGTTGATGTCACCTATATCAACGGGACCACATGGGCGGAGGAGACCGTACAATGCAGGACCAGCGATAATCCTACACCGGTTAAAATTGAGGATTACCAACTTGATGGTGTACTTAACCGGGATCGCGCGTATCAGATTGGTATGCGTCGCCTGATGAAGTACCTTCAGCAGCGGGAAACCTACCAGACCACCACCGAACTGGATGCGCTGTGCTACAACGTTGGTGACCGCATTGTTCTGACAGACGATATACCGGATTCAGTGAAGACAATCAGTTGTTTCGTGGAGTCCTTATCAACTGTCGATGGCGTGACGACGATGACAGTATCCGAACCCCTTGACTGGACGTATCCGAATCCCCGAGCATTAATCCGCTATCAGGATGGATCAGCTTCTGCGCTGATGGTGGCGACGAAGGTCGGAGACTATCAGTTGTCAGTGCCGTACCTCAGAAAATTCATCGAACTGGATTTCACCACGCCATCCATTGAACCGGTCAGGCTGGTATTTTGTGATTCTTCCCGCGTGGGTTACAACGCGATAGTGTCTGAAATAGCCCCACAGTCTGACGGAACGTGTCAGGTTACCGCCAAAGAGTACCGCGCGTCATTCTACGACTACGACAACGCCAGCTACCCCGGCGACGTTGCATAAACATGAATAACTCCCAACAACCCGCCTCGGCGGGTTTTTTGTTATAGGGCGACTATGAGCACATACAAAACGAAAAACCCTTTAGGCTCCCCCGCCGCAAAAGACTTGTTCGATAATGCCGAAAACGTGGATAAATTCGTTAATGACAGGACTAAAGAGGCGTTAGATGACCGGTTAGGAGTGCTCCGTAAAACCTGGTATGGCATGGAGATGATCTTCAGCCGGTTTATCGACTACATCACTGGTCGAGGCGAGCAGGCGGTTGCGGCTATCGGCTGGCAGGAATTGGGGGATTGGGCCATAGGCCTGACGGTTCAGAACCGCAATCAGATAGTGGGTTATAACGGTGCCTGGTACAAATACCTTGGAGAGCTTGAGCACGTCATTACCGGAGATTCCCCGGAGAATGATGGCGGCGTGTGGTCGGCTGAAAACCCAACGGGGAAATGGTCGAATATTGGTGATGCGGCTCTTCGCTCAAACCTGGGTTCAAGCGACGGCGATCCAATCGTTGCCCCGGAGAAAGTTCGCCTGGCTACTGTGGATGACGATTCTGACTTTCCTCTGGATGCGACGCTCGCCGAACTTATTTTTGAAGTGAATCCGCGAATGTGGAAATCGCTTGTTAAAAAAGGTGCAACACCGGATTTAGATGACTGGTCTGACGCTATTCAGGCAGCACTTAATTACGCGAATAAGAAAAAAAAGAAATTCGTTAATACCGAGAGCTACGGTATCAGCAAAACCATTGAATTACCCTTCCCGGTAACTATTGAGTTTTTAAAATACTGGGGGAAATGGTACGCTCTTCCGGGTTTTGCGGGGCATATGGTCAAATCAAAAAACGCCCCGGAAGGGGATTACATGACTCTCCGCGACCCGGTTAATGAATGCTACTGCATAACAATAAGAGGAATGACGCTGGACGGTGGGTGGCTTAGTGATGAGTCTACGCCTGATTATATCGCGCAGGAAAACGGTCTGCAGTTGTTCGGTGTTCAGCACAGTCTTGACGACATTATTATCATGAACGTCAGGGGTAAACCGTACAACATAGGAGGGCGCGACTTTACAACGGTTCCAGGCATGGCTCCTTCTGATTACCTGCGCCTGCGGGCAGATCATTGTGGGGAAGAGGCATTCATTTTTGGCGGATCATCCGATTCTCACGCGCTTATGGTTAAAGTCCGCGATGCCGGGCAAAAAGCAGACTCTGCATACAATGCCATTCGTGTTGGTCCTAACGGAACGCTACGTGCAGGGTTCTTCCATGTATGGAATACCTCTCAGGCTAAACGTCATGCGAATTGTCTGGATGTGACGGAGTGGGACAGCATATTCGTCAATATGCACTTTGAGGGCGCGGCAAACTCTCAGATTCAGGTGTCAGGTGGCCGTAACCAGTTTATTGGATTTGAAGTTTACAATCAGTGGAAGTCTGGCGGGGCGATGATTAAGAACTTAAACAGCTCTAACAGCTTCAAAGGTCGCGCTTACATCAATCAAACAATACTGCCTAACGTATCAGTTTATGCGATGCAACTTGGTGATGCTGAAAACGCAGCCTCATTCACCAACGTGGACATGGAGATTTACAACACCAAACCTGGCGCAGTCAACGCAGTGAATCACACCGGTTATCTCTCCGGTAAATTTGCTGGGGATACCACTAATTACACATCAGAACAGGATCGCGCACTGGTGGTCTCTGGTAGCCTGGTGGAAGGTAAAGACTCTGTCATATTCAGCACTCCGCAATATCGCAGCTTTATTGGTGGCGGCTCTATCAATCTGGCTAAGGGTATGAATGCTACTGGTGATGTGAATTCACAGGGACTCCTTTACGGACAAAATGCTGTACTGCGTAATGTCACAATCGAGCTGCCGTTCACATCCGGAACGCTTTATAAGCTGTCCAATGGCACCATAATGATTAAGGAATAAACATGAACTATGAACAAGCAGAGTCAATGCTCAGGGAAGGTATGAAACTCAAAAATTCATTGCACGGCGATTCAGTGTTTTCCAGAGAGGCGGTGGTGAAGGAGATTGACGGCATTCTCCAGGTTGTCCCCACGCTGATGAAATCAGATGGAGAGCTTAAAGTGCCTTATGAACTGACGCCGGAAGATACCGGGGCTGAGTGGTTTTTTATTTAACCGTAACCCGCCATTACTGGCGGGTTGGTTTAAATGTCGGCCGCCTCCGAAAACTGACTGAGCGATTTAATGTAGTTATAAGCCTGAGTAAATGGGTCGCCTGCCGTAATATCATACGGGCAACTGTATGTTTCCGAGTTCAGCAGTGGATCGCTTTCACTGGCCCGGTAAGCAAGACCAAAGCTCAGCGTTGTTTCGTCAGTGCTGATTGAGGGCATAATCACATTGAGTACACCGTCAGTTACCGTCACACCGTTAAAGTCGAACGTCATTTTTAATGTCATATATCCCTCAAACTACCGGGTTTGCGCTGATGATTACGCCGTCAATCACAGATGTCGGCGCCCCATTTTTAGCTCTCAGGTTTCCTGTGGCGTCGTACCATTCATGGCGGGTACCCCTCAATGAATGTTGCTGGTCCCACTGCATGCGCAGACCGCTGTTATGCCCGGTATTAACGGCTTCTTCATTGCGGTAAACGTTGAGATTACCGATAACAAAATTCGTTGCAGAACCCGCGACATAAAGTTTTGAGCTAAACCGGATGATAATGTCCCCGTCTTCGTTTGGAATGTACGGGAGAACGACTTTTTGCCAGCGGGCCACACTGTCCAGAAGAATGATCCGCCGGAAGATGCTGGTTGTACCGGCGCTGTTCATTACCTCCATCACCACAGAGCCAACAGGGTTTGACGAACCCCGGCGAACATCAAAATCAATCCAGTGCTTTCGCCCTGCCTGCCCTCCACTGACGGTCGCCGCAGCTCTTCCCTGTGAAGTCGTCATGGTGATTTCCGCCGCCTCAAATATCCCGCCATAGGAGTTATTGAGCGATACCCGCGTAGCGTTACTCAGACCTATGCCAGAGGTTGGCCCGGAGTACAGCAGTTCAAAGCCGACCTGCTGGGAGCCAACAGGCACAATGGTTGACTGCGGATGACCGACGTAATAGAGCAGTGGATCAATCAGTCTGAAAACGTCATTCAGGTTTGAAATCAGCTTTGGTTCGACGCCTTTCTGAAGTGCGATGCAATGGGAGATATCAAAGACGTTAGACCGCGCCAGGCCACCAATTTGCGCCTGAGTTATTCCGCCCGCGAACTCAACAATGCGCGACGGCATGCCGTTGTCATAGGAATCCGCAAAGCGCAAATTACCGGTATTCGGGGTAAACGTTCGCAAAAACGGTGCAACATATGAACCGTTAGTGGAGTTAACATCATTGTCAGCAAACCGGGCACCGGAAAAGAACCCCTTCGACAATACTTCATTGTGATGCCTGTCCCCGTTAAGGCCCGCCCCGGTTCCCGTCCCGTATGCGTCAGCAACCAGAATATGCGTATCGGGAGATATGAGGTTCTCCTGACCAAATTTATTCCGGGTAACCTTAATTCCCTTCCCTGAGTTTGTCTCCGAGGCACCTGGCTCTGCCCAGATATCGTAAGAGGCAAACCGTACAAACTCCCCGGTATCCTCATCGACAGCGCCACGATTTCCGGTACGGTAAAAATCGTTATTATCAATCAGGTAAGGCGTTGCCGGTCCGTTGCGTTCAGTACCATTATCGCCAACAGCCAGCTTTATTCCGTAGCGGTTATCCCCGAATATTGAATCTTTAATGAAGCCGCCAGCAGAATAACCGGACACGCAGACACCTATAGTCTGTTTGTCCAGGGCGCCGTAAAACACGCATTTGTTTACACGAAAATACGGCATGTCGATGGAGTTGTTACTTATCCCGCACTCTTTATACCGGGACAATCTAAGCCTTTCAAAATTGTGGGTGCTGCTTGCGTTACGGGCTTTTGATTTAAACCGGACGGCACCAAGTCCGCCGTGAATCGTCATATCTGACAACCGGCTATGGACCGGGTTATTGTCAAAGTCGAAAAGATATATGCCGTCATTAGGCAACAGTATTTTAGTTGAGAGCGCGCTTTCACCTTTCACATTAAAAACAAAGGCGTTTGAGTTTCCGATATTCAGTCCGGGTCCGTCATAAATGAACACCCCGTTTTCAATATTTAGCAGGGGGCCTTTTTGCAGCATGAATTTTATCGCTGCTTCATCGCCCTCATAAGCCCGACGCTTATATGCGATGTCCATCAGACATTCCCACCAGTCATTAAACGCGGCAGTATCGTCGTGATATCCGTCTCCGACTGCATGAAAGTTCTTACGTAATCCTGCAACTCCATCCAGTATCAGGTTGCTAACCGTCCTGGTAAGGGCAGCGGCCTCTGGTGCACGGCCCTTTTTGGGGGTTACTAAATCACCTCCCATTCCCTCTTCGCCTGAACCCAGGTTTACGCGAACAATCACGGCAATTTACAATCAGCTATTTCAAAGGGTTGCATAATGCTGATTGGCTACGCGCGGGTGTCTACCGGCGATCAAAACCTCGATTTACAGAAAAACGCGCTGGTTCGCGCAGAATGTGAACTAATTTTCGAAGATACCGCCAGCGGAAAGAATGCAAAGCGGCCCGGATTACGGAAAGCTATTCGCCGTCTTCGACCTGGTGATTCGCTGGTTGTATGGAAACTGGATCGCCTCGGTCGCAGCGTACGCGACCTCATTACGTTGGTATCTGAACTGCAGGAGCGGGGAATTCATTTTCGTAGCCTGACCGATAGCATTGATACTAGCACGCCAGCAGGCCGCTTCTTTTTCCACGTAATGAGCGCGCTGGCAGAGATGGAGCGAGAATTGATAGTTGAGCGAACTCGGGCGGGGTTAGCCGCGGCGAGAGAGCAGGGGCGCATCGGGGGCCGGCGCAGGATAATGACAACAGAAGTTGTTGAGCGCTGCCGGCGCATGCTGGAGAAAGGGGCGACTAGGCCCCAGGTTGCCGATGTGATAGGGATCAGTGTGAAGACTGTATATAAATATTTCCCATCAAATAGTGGCGTACCTGTGAAGTCATGAACGTATCTGTCCACCCCCAGATATCGCCGCTCAACTGTATTGCATGAGATATGGCAGGGCCATAGTCCTTATAAATCATTGTTGTGGCTGGAAACCAGCCACTCTTAGTTGATTCAAGAAGCATATAGCCGTCTTCTCGAACTTTTATAACAGCGAAGGACCGTAACTCGAAATCAGGGAGTGGTAACTTTCTCTCCTCCGGGAAGTAGATCCTTACCCCGCAAAATATGGCGCTGTTGCAACTGCTCATTCTTTTACCAGCCATAGATCCGCCTCTTCAAACATCTCCTCAAGCATGCGGTTTAGCCGTTCTTTATCATGTTTGCTGGCGTCTGAGTTAAGAGCATTTGCCTGCATAGGTTTTACCTTAACTTCTGCATCAGGAAAAATTCTGTGTACTCGTTTTGTTAACTCATTGAGAATGATAGAACGAGCATTAGCTAAACCTTCAACATTGCGCTTGTCATATACGAGTTCAACAAACATTTTTTCGATCCTCTTTACTGTGTTTATATCCAGTATATATACTGTGATTATGTACAGTGTCAAGAAAGAGGAGTAAAACCGTGGGCTTTCCATCTCCAGCAGCAGATTACGAAGAAATGCGTATTTCGCTTGACGAAAAATTTATTAAGCATCCAGCTGCAACGTATTTTATGCGAGCGGCAAACACTTGTTATCGCGCGGGTATTTTACAGGGGGCTCTTCTCGTCATTGATGCTTCACTTAAGCCATGTGATGGCACTCTGCTTGTATGTGCAATGGCAGGGGAGTTTAGAGTAAAGCGCTACCGGCTGGTGCCAAAACCTCATCTTGAGGACTTGTCATCTGGGCGAAAGGAAGCGCTTCCGGGGGAAGAGGATAATTGCCCGCCGGCGGTATTTGGGGTGATCACATATATAATCAATGATGCGCGTTCAGGGGAGTTCGACGACTGCCCGGTGATGTGAGCAAACAATAAAAAAGCCCGCAGCTGCGGGCTTTTTTATCACTCAGGAGCCGCGGCTCCTTTGCGTATCCTTTTTTGTCCCCTCACCGTCTGGTCGGTGTCCTGCTGAGACTGCTAACTTCCTGTTATTGCTAGTGATGTCCTATCACTGTCCAATCATGATTGGTGGAGCTGGCGGGAGTTGAACC
>NZ_JABXQS010000001.1:4800000-6156360 GCF_014103785.1 Klebsiella sp. RHBSTW-00215 | reverse complement strand
CGCGTCCGAAATTCCTACATCCTCGGTACTACATGCTTAGTCAGTCTTTACATTCGCACGCCAGCTGCGGACAGACACGCCACTAACGAACTAGCCTGATTAGATTTAGCACTTCAGCCCCAGGCAGGACATCCATGCGATCTCTTTTGGGTTTGACCTCTCTTGATCCCCGTCTTAAGAGCGGAAGCTAGGGAGAGAGGGCTCTTAGCAGGTTATTAAGCTGCTAAAGCGTAGTTTTCGTCGTTTGCGACTATTTTTTTGCGGCTTTTTACGAGGCCAACCGCCCCTCGGCATGCACCTTGGGTTTCGCAAATCCCGTCGAATCCAGAATCAGCCCCAATGTGTACGTTGAGTATAACAGATTTATGAATGTGCTTACCAGCCCTCGTTTCGAGGATTATAGCGGCGGGTTGGGTGAAAAATCAGCATCAACAACGATATAGCGTGAGGGCCAGAGAACTGACCCTCATTAAGAAGGGGAATTAACGGCCAGCGTGTTTCATGATCCGGGCTTTATCCACCGCCCACTCACGATCTTTTATATCGGTACGCTTGTCGTGCTGTTTCTTACCTTTTGCTACGCCGATTTTTACTTTGCACCAGGCGTTTTTCCAGTAAAGAGAAAGCGCAACTACGGTGTAACCTTCACGGTTAATACGTCCATAGAGGTTATCCAGCTCCCGCTGATTTAGCAGTAGCTTGCGGGTACGCGTCGGATCGCAGACGTAGTGGGTGGAAGCCACAGCCATTGGGGTAAAATTAGCGCCGAACAGATAAGCCTCGCCATCTTTTAGGATGACGTAGCTATCGCCGATGTTGGCTTTGCCTGCACGCAGAGATTTTACTTCCCAACCCTGCAGGGCGAGACCAGCCTCGTATTCATCTTCGATAAAGTATTCATGACGGGCGCGTTTATTCAGCGCAATGGTGGCTGATCCAGGTTTGTGGGCTTTTTTCTTAGTCATAGTATCCTGAAGTCATCGTCTTAAAACAGTCGTACCTCAATCCATCCTGCGAGGTGTAATGGGCTATCTTAGCACGAGTTGCAGTACAGCGTTTTTTTTAGCAGCAGATAAATGATATTATTTGCGCCGTGTTTATATGTGGAACCTGCTATGCCTCAGATTAGCCGTACCGCGCTGGTGCCCTTCAGCGCGGAACAGATGTATCAACTCGTAAACGATGTGAAGTCCTACCCTGATTTTTTGCCTGGCTGCACCGGTAGCCGTGTGCTGGAACTTGGGCCGACGCAAATGACTGCGGCGGTTGATGTGTCCAAAGCTGGCATCAGCAAGACTTTCACTACCCGCAATACGCTAACTAGCAACCAGAGCATTTTGATGAGCCTGGTCGATGGGCCGTTCAAAAAACTGATTGGCGGCTGGACGTTTATTCCGTTAAGTCCGGAGGCGTGCAAAATTGAGTTTCATCTCGATTTTGAATTCACCAATAAGCTGATTGAAATGGCTTTTGGCCGCATCTTTAAAGAACTGGCCATGAACATGGTGCAGGCGTTTACGGTCCGCGCTAAAGAGGTCTACAGTGTCGGCTAACATCGTTGTTGAAGTGGCCTATGCGTTGCCGGAAAAGCAGTATCTGCAGAGCGTCAGGTTGGAGGCGGGGGCGACGGTTGAGCAGGCGATTGTCGCCAGCGGTCTCTTGACGTTACGCGATGATATTAATCTGGCAAAGAACAAAGTGGGCATCTATAGCCGCCCGGCAAAACTACATGATGAAGTGCATGATGGAGATCGTGTGGAAATTTATCGCCCGCTTATTGCTGACCCGAAAGAGCTGCGTCGCCAGCGGGCCGAGAAAAGCGCTGGAAAGTAATCATTTTTCAGACATTAAAAAAGCGCTCATTGAGCGCTTTTTTGCATTTTACGGCCTTACTCGGTAGTCAGAGCAGGTTTGTTATCTATATTAGTCAACACTCCACTGCTGTCGAAAGTCAGGGTAAGAGTCTGCTGGGTGACTTTTTCATGCCCAGGCTGCTGACGGAAAACATAGAACCAGGTGTTGGTACCAAACGGATCCGACATCATTGGAGTACCCAGTGCATAGGCGACCTGTTGTTGTGTCATGCCGACCCGAATTTTTGCTACATCGGTCGGTGCCAGATAGTTACCCTGGTTGATGTCAGGACGGTAAACCACTCGTTCCAGAGTGGAACAGCCTGCGGTCAACATAAGAAGAACCGCTGCGGCAGCAGTCAGCGTTTTACAGCGCATAGTGATTTGATTCCTTTTTGGGCCCGAGCAGTACGTGGCTCATCTGTAATATGCCGATGATAATAGACCTTTGCCCGGTTGGGAACCTTCGGCTGCAGGTCTATCGGCAATTTGCTGTTCACTATGACTCTGCGAAAATCAAAAAGTTTACGCAGCGAGCAACTCTTTCGCGTTTGCCAGGGTGTTGCGGGTGACCTCGCTACCGCCTAGCAGACGGGCTAATTCCTGCAAACGTGCACGTTTATCCAGAGGGTGCATATGCGTTTCCGTCATCTCCCCATCGGTTTCCTTACAGACGAAGAAATGATGATGACCGCAGCCCGCCACCTGAGGTAGATGGGTTACACACATCACCTGGGTTGATTCACCTAACTGGCGCAGCAGTTTGCCAACTACCGCTGCCGTCGGACCGCTAATACCGACATCCACCTCATCGAAAATCAATGCCGGCGTTTCCATTTTCCGTGCGGTGATAACCTGAATCGCCAGCGCGATACGAGAGAGTTCGCCTCCGGAAGCGACTTTGGCTATCGACTGTAGCTGTTGCCCGGGGTTTGTGGTTACTCGGAATTCTATATGGTCTGCACCTTCGGCGGTAAGGTGACGTTCATCAAACGAGACATCAATGGCGAACACACCGTGCGGCATGGAAAGTAAGTGCATACTCTCCGTAATCAGTTGGGTCAGCTCATCGGCACTGCTCTGGCGCAGGGCGTGCAGCTGCTTTGCCGTATCCAGCGCTAACTGATGGTGATCGACTACCATTTGACCGAGGGATTCCAGAGAACCTGCGCTATCGTCCAGAAGACGCTGCTCTTCCAGCAAAGCCTGATGGAATGCCGGAAGCTCTTCGGGCGTAATCTGATACTTACGTGCCAGGGCAATTTGTCGTGAGATACGCTGTTCCAACTCAAACAGACGGTTCGGATCGAGATCGAGACGGTCATTATAATGGCGTAGCTCATCGGTGGCTTCGATGAGCTGGATAGACGCCTCTTCCAGCATATCCAGCACCCCTGAAAGTTTGCTATCCATACTAACCAACTCATTTACCAGCTGTTTAGTGGTATAAAGCTGGCTTTGCAGATTGGCTTCTTCACCATCTGCCAGCACCGTTAGCGCATGTTGGCAGACGGTCAAGAGTTGGCCACTATTCGCCAGACGTTTGTACTCTTCATCAATTTGCTCAAATTCACCCGACAGCGGACTGAATTCGTTTAACTCTTTCAATTGATATTGCAGCAGATCCGCACGAGCTGCGCGTTCCTGACTTTGCTGCTGATGCTGAGCCAATTCGCGGCAGCTTTGATGCCACTGGCAATAGTGTTCAGCCATACGCTGAGTAAGTACATACTCACCGGTATAGCTATCAAGCAGTGTCTTCTGATGTTCGGATTTAGTCAGTAACTGGTGTGCATGCTGGCCGTGGATCTGGATTAGCTGCTGACCCAGCTCGCGAAGCTGGGAGAGAGGGACTGCGGTACCATTGATGAAGCCGCGGGAGCGACCGTCTGCGCTAATAACGCGGCGAAGTAAACACTCACGTCCGCTTTCCAGTTGGTTCAGTTCCAGCCAACGTTGAGCTGCGGGTGTATCTTTCAGGGAGAAGCGTGCGCATAAATCAGCCCGGCTGGCGCCTCTGCGCACCATGTCGGCTTCAGCCCGACCACCGAGGCACAGCCCCAGCGCGTCGATAGCAATCGATTTACCAGCACCGGTTTCACCGGTGATGGCGGTCATACCGTTGTGAAAATCGATTTCCAGCTCACGAACGATAGCAAAATTACTGATAGTGAGTTGTGCCAACATAGCTGCCTTCCTGTATGAAAAACCATTACTGTGTTTTCGTACAGTATAAACTGGTTTTTTATCCAGTAAAGAGGCAGGCTACAAAATCAGAACAATTTTTTCGACCAGCCAAGCTTGGTGCTTAATGTATTGAAATAGCTGTAGTCTTTGGGATGGATGAGATTGAGATGATAATCGCAGCGGCGGATTAGCACATCTTCACCATCCTGAATGGGGAGTGCTATCTGGCTGTCGCAGCTAATTTCAAGGTCGCTGCAGCGCTGAGAAAAGCGCAGGCGGATGGTGCTGTCGCCGTTAATCACTAGCGGGCGGGCAGAAAGCGTATGCGGGAACATGGGCACCAGGGTAATAGCGTCCAGCGATGGTGTGAGGATTGGGCCGCCAGCGGAGAGTGAATAGGCGGTGGAGCCGGTCGGTGTGGAGATAATCAGGCCGTCGGAACGTTGAGAGAAGGCAAAAACCTCATCGATATAGACTTCGAACTCAATCATGTGCGCGACTTTACCAGGATGCAGGACGACTTCGTTAATTGCTGTGCTGATGCGTTTCTGGCAATCCTGCTGGCATACCTGTGCTTCTAATAAGAAGCGTTTTTCGGCGATGTAGTGGCCTTCGAGAACATCGGCAAGTTGCTGTAGCGCATTATCCGGGTCGAGGTCGGTCAGAAAACCGAGATTACCGCGGTTAATCCCAATAACGTTAATGTCGTAGCGCGCCAGGGTGCGCGCCGCGCCGAGCATATTGCCGTCGCCGCCAACGACAACGGCGAGATCGGCCTGCTGACCAATTTCCGCCAGTGTCCCGGTCTTAACGTTGCTAAGCTGTAGTTCATGAGCAATTTGCTGCTCAACCAGCACTTCATAACCTTTGCTGGACAGCCAGCGCCAGAGCATTTCATGTGTGGTCAGCGCGGTTGGGTGACGAGGGTGTCCCACAATGCCTATACACTTGAAGTGGTTCTTCATGATCTGGATGTCCTTGCGTTAAATGAATAGTGACAATCTGGCCGTGTTCACTTGAAACCCGGAAACTGATCCCCATAATAAGCGAAGTTAGCGAGATGAATGCGAAAAAAACGCGGAGAAATTCATGAGTAGTAAAGAACAGAAAACGCCTGAGGGGCAAGCCCCGGAAGAAATTATCACGGAGCAGCACGACGACGTTGAGGCGCTAGAGCCTGAAGTTTCGGCTGAGCAGGTGGATCCGCGCGATGAAACCATTGCGAATCTGGAAGCACAGCTTGTTGAAGCACAGAAGCGTGAACGTGAAGTGATGCTACGTGCGAAAGCTGATGAAGACAACTTGCGCCGTCGTACCGAGTTGGATATTGAAAAAGCGCATAAATTCGCGCTGGAGAAGTTCGTCAATGAATTGCTGCCGGTAATCGATAGCCTGGATCGCGCACTGGAAGTGGCTGATAAAGCGAATCCGGATATGGCTCCGATGGTTGAAGGTATTGAGCTCACGTTGAAGTCAATGCTCGATGTTGTACGTAAGTTCGGCGTGGAAGTGATTGCTGATACCGACGTGCCTTTGGATCCGAACGTGCATCAGGCCATTGCGATGGTTGAGTCTGAAGATGTCGCGGCTGGCAAGGTACTGGGTGTGATGCAGAAGGGCTATACCCTGAATGGTCGTACTATTCGCGCTGCGATGGTGACCGTGGCGAAAGCCAAGTAAATGACTTTAAACGGCTACCTACGGTAGCCGTTTTGCTATAAATGGTGAACCGAAGTTTGCTGTGCTCTTGTGGATTAGCCGTTACTCCGCAACGCTCTCGCGAATGGGCTTCACCGGCATTACCTTCACCTGTTTAATCATATTCTCCTGAACATCAAGAATATCGATATCATACTGTTCGATGCGTACGCGCGTGCCTGGCGCCGGGATCTCTTCAAGAGCTTCGAGGATAATTCCGTTAATCGTCCTGGCTTCATCTTCCGGCAGATGCCAGTTAAACGCTTTGTTAATTTCACGTACGTTGGCGGTGCCGTCAATAATCACTGAGCCATCGTTAAGCGGCGTGACTTCTTCTGCAAGCGTTGGCGACATTGATGTTGTGAAATCACCTACGATCTCTTCGAGGATATCTTCAACCGTCACCAGGCCCTGAATATCGCCATACTCATCAACCACCAGGCCAACTTTCTTCTTATTACGCTGGAATTTCACCAGTTGGGTGCTGAGCGGCGTGCCTTCTGGTACGAAGTAAATTTCATCGGCGGCGCGCAGCATCACCTCTTTAGTGAATTCTTTTTTCTCCGTCATCAGGCGATAGGCTTCGCGTACGCGCAGCATACTCATCGCGTCGTCCAGGGTATCGCGGTACAGCACAATGCGTCCGTGTGGAGAATGGGTCAACTGACGAACAATTGACTTCCAGTCGTCGTTAATATCTATGCCGACGATTTCGTTGCGGGGAACCATGATGTCGTCAACGCTGACTTTCTCCAGGTCCAGCACGGATAGCAGCATGTCCTGGTTACGGCGGGAGATTTGCGATCGCGATTCATTAACGATGGTACGTAATTCATCTTTACTTAATGCGCCACTGATAACGATGTCGGTTTTGATGCCCATCATGCGCATCAGAACTCGGGTGATGGTGTTGAGCAGCCACACCAGCGGCATCATCAGTATTTGCAGAGGGGCTAGCAGGAAACTGCTTGGGTAAGCGACCTTCTCCGGATAAAGCGCAGCAATTGTTTTTGGTAGCACCTCGGCAAACACCAGCACCACAAAGGTCAGGACACCAGTGGCAATCGCGACGCCGACGTCACCATACAGGCGCATACCAACAATGGTGCCCAGCGCCGAGGCGAGGATATTGACGAGGTTATTGCCGATAAGCACCAGGCTGATTAAACGATCGGGTTTGCGTAGCAGCTTTTCGACGCGTTTTGCCTGGCGGTTGCCTTGCTTTGCCATATGGCGCAGACGATAGCGGTTTAGCGTCATCATGCCGGTTTCTGAACCGGAGAAATAGGCCGAGATAATCACCATAATGATCAGAGTAACGATCAGCGTGGTGGTGGAGATATGTTCCACTTAGGGTTCCTTAAAGACTTAACTCATGAACTGTTGTAATACGCGGCTACCGAAGTAAGCCAGCGTCAGCAGCCCTGCACCAGTCACGTTGAACCAGACGACCCGGCGTCCGCGCCACCCTTCATGATAGTGGCCCCAAAGCAGGACGATATAGACGAACCATGCCACGATTGACAACACTGCTTTATCAATATTTTCCGCACTGAACAGGTTATGCATGTAGAACAGCCCGGTACACAGCGTCAGAGTTAGCAGAACTACGCCGATCTGGGTGATATGAAACATTTTACGCTCAATGCTCATGAGTGGCGGCATTTCGCTGCTAAAGGCCAGTCGTTTATTTTTTAATTGATAGTCAATCCACGCCAGCTGTAGTGCATAAAGGGCTGCGATAATTAGCGTAGCATAGGAGAAAAGCGACAGGCCGATATGCACCAACATACCCGGCGTGGTTTCCAGGTGCGTGATGTACTCGTTCGGCATAAAGGTGGCGAAAGCGAGGTTGATCAACGCAAAGGTGTAGACGATAGGCAGCAATAACCAACCGCGATTACGTGACGCAACTATGGTCATTACCGTACAAATCATCAGGCTAACCAGCGATCCCACGTTTAATAAACTGAGGTTTTGCCCGCTTTCGCCGCCAGGGAAAATGCGTGACTCCAACGCAAAGGCGTGACAAATCAACGCAATAGTTGCGGAAAGAATCGCCATCCGCCGCCAACTGCTATTTTTTTGCAGCAGGCCAGGGACGATCAGCGCGAGGCTGATGGAATAGGCGACAAGGGCGAGTAGAGCAAAAACAGGCATATGGGCGTCGACTGTTGACTAAATAGTAAAGAGAAGCAGTATAACGTCACGTGACTCAGGCTCCAACCGTTGCAGCACATTCGCGTTTATGTCGTGTTATACTGCGGCAATTCCATTTTTTTGTGTCGCTGCGGCGACCGACCGTTTCCACCTCAGGCGAGAGACAATGTTTGATAATTTAACCGATCGTTTGTCGCGTACGCTGCGCAACATTAGCGGCCGCGGACGCCTTACCGAAGACAATATTAAAGATACCCTGCGCGAAGTGCGTATGGCGCTGCTGGAGGCGGACGTCGCTCTGCCTGTAGTCCGTGACTTTATCAGCCGTGTAAAAGAAAGCGCGGTAGGCCATGAAGTTAACAAAAGCCTGACCCCAGGCCAGGAGTTCGTCAAAATTGTGCGCAACGAGTTGGTTGCGGCGATGGGCGAAGAGAACCAGGCGTTGGATTTAGCCGCACAGCCCCCAGCCGTTGTGCTGATGGCGGGCCTGCAAGGTGCAGGTAAAACGACCAGCGTGGCTAAGCTGGGTAAATTCCTGCGTGAAAAGCACAAGAAGAAAGTGCTGGTTGTCTCTGCGGACGTTTATCGTCCGGCGGCGATCAAACAGCTGGAAACGCTGGCTGAGCAGGTTAGCGTCGATTTCTTCCCGTCTGACGTTGGCCAGAAACCGGTTGATATCGTTAACGCCGCGCTGAAAGAAGCGAAGCTGAAGTTCTACGACGTGCTGCTGGTGGATACCGCCGGCCGTCTGCACGTCGATGAAGCGATGATGGATGAGATCAAACAGGTCCATGCCTCGCTTAACCCGGTAGAAACCCTGTTCGTTGTCGATGCGATGACTGGTCAGGATGCGGCGAATACGGCGAAGGCGTTTAACGAAGCGTTGCCGTTGACTGGGGTCGTGCTGACCAAAGTGGACGGCGACGCCCGCGGTGGTGCAGCGCTCTCGATTCGTCATATCACCGGCAAGCCGATTAAATTCCTCGGCGTCGGTGAGAAAACCGAAGCGCTGGAGCCGTTCCATCCGGACCGTATCGCTTCGCGTATCCTGGGTATGGGCGACGTGCTGTCGCTGATCGAAGATATCGAAAGTAAAGTCGACCGCGCGCAGGCTGAGAAGCTGGCCTCCAAGCTGAAAAAAGGCGACGGTTTTGACCTGACTGACTTTCTTGAACAGCTGCGTCAGATGAAAAACATGGGCGGTATGGCCAGCCTGATGGGCAAACTGCCGGGCATGGGGCAGATCCCGGATAACGTCAAATCACAGATGGATGACAAGGTGCTGGTGCGTATGGAAGCGATCATCAATTCGATGACGCTGAAAGAACGTGCTAAACCAGAAATTATCAAAGGCTCGCGCAAGCGCCGTATCGCCGCAGGTTGCGGAATGCAGGTGCAGGATGTGAACCGTTTGCTCAAACAGTTTGACGATATGCAGCGCATGATGAAGAAGATGAAGTCGAAAGGCGGCATGATGAAGATGATGCGGGGCATGAAGGGGATGATGCCTCCGGGATTTCCTGGCCGCTAAAACAAGGGTATAAGGCTATCTTGTTTGCCATTTTAGCTCCGGGGTGTGCTCGACAAAACACCAACGTGTTTTGAACGCCCTTTTGGGCGGCCCGGAGGGCGAGCGGAGCGAGTAAATGTTCACGTACTACGTGTACGCTCCGCTTTCTGCGCGCACGCCGGAACTAAACTAGCTGCATCGATATACGCCTTCTATCCCTTGTTTAATGCTCAGTACCAAGATGCTGATTGCAATTTCCCCAGAAATCAGTAAAATTTTCGGGCTTTTAATATGACACCGGGCTCCGTTCCTCGATGGGGCCCGGTGTTTTATTCACACAAGAGGATGTTATGGTTACTATTCGTTTAGCACGTCACGGCGCAAAAAAGCGTCCGTTCTACCAGGTTGTTGTTACCGACAGCCGTAATGCACGCAACGGTCGCTTCATTGAGCGCGTTGGTTTCTTCAACCCGATCGCTTCTGCGAACGAAGAAGAAACGCGTCTGGATCTGGATCGTATCGCTCACTGGGTTGGCCTGGGCGCTACTGTTTCCGATCGCGTTGCAACGCTTATCAAAGCAGCAAACAAAGCAGCTTAATCTGTCACGGTGGTCATGATGAGCAAGCAACACACCGCACAAGCACCTGTTGATCCGATTGTATTGGGCAAGATGGGTTCTTCCTACGGTATCCGTGGTTGGCTCAGAGTGTTTTCCTCCACCGAAGACGCCGAAAGCATTTTTGACTATCAGCCCTGGTTAATCCAGAGAGCGGGTCAGTGGCAGGTCGTTGAGCTGGAAAGCTGGCGCCACCATAATCAGGATATCGTCATCAAGCTGAAAGGCATTGACGATCGCGATACTGCGAATCTATTGACCAATTGCGAAATTGTTGTGGATTCTTCGCAGTTGCCTGCGCTTGAAGAGGGTGATTATTACTGGAAAGACCTTATGGGTTGCCAGGTAGTAACCACTGAAGGCTATGGTCTCGGTAAAGTCATCGACATGATGGAAACCGGGTCTAATGACGTTCTCGTCATCAAGGCAAACCTGAAAGATGCATTTGGTATCAAGGAGCGGTTGGTTCCGTTCCTCGATGGGCAGGTTATCAAGAAAGTCGATCTCACTACTCGTACAATCGAAGTAGATTGGGATCCTGGTTTTTAAATTCTCCGGATAAACGGTAAATAAACGGCACTATGGGGATTGGCTTGTGTTTATAGGTATCGTTAGCCTGTTTCCTGAAATGTTCCGCGCAATTACCGATTACGGGGTGACTGGCCGGGCAGTAAAAAATGGCCTGCTGAACATCCAGAGCTGGAGTCCTCGTGACTTCGCGCATGACCGGCACCGTACCGTGGACGATCGTCCTTACGGCGGCGGACCGGGGATGTTAATGATGGTGCAACCTTTACGGGATGCCATTCATGCAGCAAAAGCCGCGGCAGGTGAAGGCGCAAAGGTGATTTATCTGTCACCTCAGGGACGCAAGCTTGATCAAGCTGGCGTCAGCGAACTGGCAACGAATCAGAAACTGATTTTGGTGTGTGGTCGCTATGAAGGCGTAGATGAGCGCGTAATCCAAACCGAAATTGACGAAGAATGGTCAATCGGCGATTACGTTCTTAGCGGTGGTGAACTACCAGCAATGACGCTGATTGACTCTGTTTCCCGGTTTATTCCGGGAGTTTTGGGTCATGAGGCTTCGGCAACGGAAGATTCCTTTGCTGATGGATTACTGGATTGCCCACACTATACCCGTCCTGAAGTGTTAGAAGAGATGGAAGTACCGCCAGTATTGCTGTCGGGAAACCATGCTGAGATACGTCGCTGGCGTCTGAAGCAGTCGCTGGGCCGGACCTGGCTTAGAAGACCTGAACTTTTGGAAAACCTGGCTCTGACTGAAGAGCAAGCAAGGTTGCTGGCGGAGTTCAAAAAGGAACTCGCACAACAGCAACATAAACATGATGGGCAGGCGTAAGCCCCCAATATCAGTTTACCCAGGATAAGAGATTAAATTATGAGCAACATTATTAAGCAACTTGAACAAGAACAGATGAAGCAGGACGTACCTTCCTTCCGTCCGGGTGATACCGTGGAAGTGAAAGTATGGGTTGTTGAAGGTTCCAAAAAACGTCTGCAGGCATTCGAGGGCGTGGTTATCGCTATTCGTAACCGCGGTCTGCACTCTGCATTCACTGTTCGTAAAATTTCCAACGGCGAAGGCGTTGAGCGTGTTTTCCAGACTCACTCTCCGGTAGTTGACAGCATTTCTGTCAAACGTCGTGGTGCTGTACGTAAAGCTAAACTGTACTACCTGCGTGAGCGTACCGGTAAGTCTGCTCGTATCAAAGAGCGTCTTAACTAAGATTCGCTTTCGCGACATCCTGAATGAAAGGGCTGGCCTGATGGGCTGGCCCTTTTTTTATCTTCATTTTAACCATTTTGTTGTGAATCATTTACAATGTCGCCCTCATCTGGAGGGGCGGTGGTCAGCAATATTTTTCATCAATCAGCATCTCAAGGGCGGGCTACATGGCTGGCGCTGTTTGCGATCCTGCTGATCGTGGTGGCTCCGCTGATTTCAATCTCCCTGCAAAAAGATCCGATGAGCGGTATGCATCATACGATGATGGACATGCCGCATGACATGTCATCATCTGAAATGACCATGATACAGAGTGATACGACTGTCATACAGACGTCACACCACATGCCAGCCGATCATGCGGAGGCCTGCGGTTACTGTGTGCTGTTGGCTCATGTTCCGGGCTTAATCTTCGCGCTGATGCTGCTGGTCAGCTTGATGCTTCGGCGTCAGCGAGTTCCTGTAGCCCGAAGGGTACTGAAATACTGTTATGACTTTCACTGGCTTTATCCTCACACTCGCGCACCTCCCCGGCAGTCTGCTTCTCCCTTTGCATAAAAAATAAAGTGCGCACTGCGCAACGTTCTCTTTTGCTTTCGAAAAGGAAAAGTATGACTACCTGCACCTCGCGCGCGGCATGGCTAAACCTGCTGCGTCGCCTTCATTTCTATATCGGAATGTTTATCGGGCCGTTTATTTTTGTCGCCGCCCTGACCGGTACGCTGTATGTCGCTACTCCGCAATTGGAAAACTGGCTTTATCAGGATGCTCTTTATGGCACTTTCGATGGGGAAAAACAGCCACTTAGTGCGCAAATGATGGTAGCGAAAGAGGCTACCCAGGGAAATCTCCGTCTACAGGCTGTTCGTCCTGCGATAAGCGCGGGAGAGACAACCCGAGTGATGTTCGCCGATCCTAATCTTGGCGAATCTGAAACGCGGGCAATTTTTGTTGATCCGGTAACCTTGCGGGTGAGAGGCGATATGGCGGTTTACGGTACCAGCGGTATATTACCCCTGCGTCAGTGGATTGATTATGCCCATCGCTCACTGCTCTTGGGTAACGCTGGACGACTGTACAGCGAACTGGCGGCTTCCTGGATGTGGGTTGCCGCTCTCGGAGGGATTGCACTGTGGTCGATGACCCACCCACGTCGTCGGATTAACAATAAGCTGCAGAATAGCCGACGTCTGCATGTATCCCTTGGATGGGCGCTGCTGATTGGCATGCTGCTGTTCTCTGCGACTGGTTTAACCTGGTCGCAATGGGCCGGTGGTAATGTTGATAAGATACGCTCCGCTTTTGGTTGGCTGACGCCGCAGGTGAATACGCAGTTGCAAAATGCAGCTCCAGCAGTTCACGATCCGCATGCAGAACACCATATGGAGGATATGGCTATGGGGGGGATGGCATCGTCCCCGGACGTAGAGGATTTTGACAAGGTTCTGCTGGTTGCTCGCGCGGCGGGTCTGGATGCCAGCAAGCTGGAGATTCGCCCGCCGTCGGGTTCCGGGCGTGCGTGGACGGTAAATGAAATCGACAGGAGCTGGCCTACACAGGTTGATGCTGTAGCGATCGACGGTTCAAATATGCAGATCGTAGATCGTACTCATTTTTCTGACTTTCCATTAATGGCGAAGCTAACCCGCTGGGGCGTTGATTTTCATATGGGGATTCTGTTTGGTCTCGTAAATCAGCTGCTACTTATCGCCTTCGGTACTGCACTCTGCGTGATGATAGTGGTGGGGTACCATTTGTGGTGGATCCGCCGTCCGGTCCATGCGGCGTTTAACCCGGCCGATACGCTAATACAGGCGTGGTTTGGTTTAGCATGGCCCGCTCGTATGGTTACTACCATTATTGCGGCGTTGTTAGGGTTGGCACTGCCGCTAATGGGGATCAGCCTCGCTGTATGTCTCGCCGTTGATTACCTGCGCTGGCGCGTAGCAACGGCGATGATAAGGGCTAAATCAGTCGAGTAGATTGTTTAAGGCGTGCTGATGACGACCGTGACGCGGCGGTTTTCAGCACGTCCTTTTGCAGTATCGTTACTGGCTATCGGGTATTTTTTACCTAATCCGCGGGTTATTAAATTAGTGCGCGGGATATTGGCACCTTCGGCCCATGCATCTGCCACGCTGTTAGCGCGCTTAAGCGATAACATTTCGTTGTAGCTGTCTTCGCCATAATTATCGGTGTGACCTTCCAGGCGACTGTGCGTAATACCGGTCGTAGCCAGACGTGAAGCCATAGTATGGATTTGCTGTTTACTATCTGCGCGCAGATGGTAGTCGTTTTTGTCAAATAAGATGGTGTCAGATAATCCTAATGACCAGTCGCCGTTAGTTTCAGTGAAGCCATATGATTTCATTGCTGTAATTTGTTCCGCAGAAAATTTCCCTTGTGGGGCCTGGCAGCCGGTGAGAAAAAGCGCGGCCAGTAAAGCAGGAGCAAAATATTTTCCGATCATCGTGATTCCTTTTATTTTTGCGTGTGCTGTAAGCGCCGGTGTTTCATCCGATACATATTTTGATCGGCAAGCTCTTGCAGATTTTCCGCTGAGGCATGTTCCCAGGTTAAAGCATAACCCATACTCAGTGACAGCCTGGCGGTGTGGCCGTTATGTAGATTAAACGGCTGGAGAAACTGTTCGGATAACGAATGGCAGAGCGCCTGGACTTCAGCCTCTGTACGAACATTACGCAGCAAAATGGCAAATTCATCGCCGCCCAGACGCCATGCCTGGTGCTGTTTACCAACAAAAGTCATAAGGCGGCTGGCGACTTCGATTAATACTTTGTCGCCTGCGGCATGACCCCAATTATCGTTAATGTATTTGAAGTTATCGCCATCGAGAAACAGCAATGCAGAACTACTGCGTACGGTTTCGTCTTTCATTAACTCATTAATGACATTGCGAAAAGCGGCTCTGTTAGCGAGTCCGGTCAACGGATCGTGCAGTGAACTGCGCAGGAGCTGGGCATTTTTGGCCTGAAGCTGCTGCTGCCAGTCCTCCATTTCTCCCAGTAGACTGTTAAAGTCCTGGGCAAACAGGTGAAACTCTTCGATATGTTCTTCGGGAACCCGGCGAGAAAAATGACGGTTTTCCCGAATGTCGTGTACCACGTCGGTAATGCTCTGTAGCGCGGTCACAATCCCGCGGTGTAGAGAGTGAGTAAGGAGTAAAGCAATGCATGAGGCCAAAAAAATACTCCCGGTCAGCACAATAATCGAGACGCCGAGAAAGTGGCTTATTAGTTTGTCCAGAGCTGTCAGACGAAGCTCGCCTATTATTTTACCCTGGTGCCAGATAGGTTGCACCGTTGGTTCCGGGAACAGCCATTTACTAATAACGCCGCTGATTTTTTCCTGGTTGACCAGATGATTGTTATGCCATGCCGCAAAGTGTTTTTGTTGGTTATCCAGCACGACTGCTTTGGAAAATTGCCCCTGTCTTCCTAGCGTTGCGAGCGTATCTTCGGCTGCTGAGCTATCACCAAAAACAAGCGCGGCTTCCAGGCTACGTCCCATGGTGGCGGCGGTAAGTTCCAGATTTTTTTGCGCATATTGCTTTAGCGTAAATATGGAGGCTGTGCTGAGCAACAGCCAGACTAAGGTCATGGAGATAACCACGCTTATCATGCTGATACGGCGTAGTGCTTTTTTAAATGTGGGGCGCGGAGCCTGAGAAAGATCCTTATTCATGTGATTTCTTCCGGGCAAGCATCAGTACGTCTGGATTGACCCGCACGCCGCTATGCGTCAGTACATCCAGATTTACGGAAAATCTTACTCTCTCGTCATTTATAAGCAGACAAAAAGCGCTACCAATAGAACAATCAGGATTCTGTTCTGCGATAAGTAATAAGGGGCGGGATCTATATTTGGTTGTAAATTCAGACTGCTCGGTGGGTGATTCACTACCAAAATAAAAACCATCGCAGGTCGTTTGTAAGGCTTCCTCTATATTACGCACAACAATTGGCTGATAGGGCAAAGATTCCGGAGTTTCTTCAGCCAGGCTGCGGATATAACGTGATGTCGAAAAAATGCATAACCTGGGTGGGCCAGATAACTCAGGCCAACGTGTATAGGTCACAATTCCTGAAACGATTGCGCGAACATTTTCAGGAGGTCCGGAGGCAACAGCGGAGATACCCACGATCGATAATACTAAAGTCAAAAAGAGACGGTGAAGAACTGTCATTGCGGATCCGTCTGGTTGTCATTGCGTAGGGATGCAGATCGCTGATACCCGGGCGAAGAATAGCATTATTGGTCAAAATCGTCATTAGCCAGCCCTATGGCTTTAAGATAATTCTCACCAGGATTTTTCGTAAAGGAAAAGGATGAACCGAGACGGCAAGTTTGATTTTTCAGGGTTGTAAATTTAAATGTACATTAATGATGAATTTTAGCGCCTTTTAATTTGCATGTGTAAAGTAAAATTTACGGAATATGGATTGAAATCTTTACTTTCTATGGTATCGTTACGTCATCCTCGTTGAGGAAATAACTATCGCAAACGAGCTATACAGGATCGCAATCATGCAAAAAGACGCGCTGAACAACGTACACATTACCGACGAACATGTTTTGATCACCCCGGATCAGTTGAAGGCTGAATTCCCGCTGAGCGTTGAGCAGGAAGCGCAAATTGCGCAGTCTCGTCAGACTATTTCCGACATTATTGCCGGACGCGATCCGCGTCTGTTAGTGGTGTGTGGTCCTTGCTCAATTCATGATCCAGAAGCTGCGATTGAATATGCTCACCGTTTTAAAGCCCTTGCCGCAGAGGTCAGCGATAGCCTCTATCTGGTAATGCGCGTCTATTTTGAAAAACCTCGTACCACCGTCGGCTGGAAAGGGTTGATTAACGATCCGCATATGGATGGTTCGTTTGATGTTGAAGGTGGTCTGAAGATTGCGCGACATTTGCTGGTTGATCTGGTGAATATGGGGCTGCCGTTAGCAACGGAAGCGCTGGATCCAAATAGTCCTCAGTACCTCGGCGATCTGTTTAGCTGGTCTGCTATTGGTGCGCGTACCACCGAGTCTCAGACTCACCGCGAGATGGCCTCTGGCTTGTCTATGCCGGTGGGTTTTAAAAATGGCACCGACGGGAGCCTGGCGACGGCAATTAACGCCATGCGCGCTGCAGCTATGCCGCACCGTTTTGTCGGTATCAACCAGGCGGGGCAGGTTTGCCTGTTGCAAACTCAGGGCAACCCGAATGGTCATGTGATTCTGCGCGGTGGCAAAGCATCGAACTACGGTCCGGAAGATGTTGAGAAATGTGAAAAAGAGATGACTCAGGCGGGACTGAAACCGTCGCTGATGGTAGATTGCAGCCATGGGAATTCCAATAAAGACTTCCGTCGCCAGCCTGCGGTTGCAGAATCCGTTGTTGCGCAAATCAAAGATGGCAATCGTTCCATAATTGGCCTGATGATTGAGAGTAATATTCATGAAGGTAATCAGTCATCTGAGCAGCCGCGTTGCGATATGAAATACGGTGTATCTGTGACCGATGCCTGTATCAGTTGGGAAACCACCGACGCGTTGCTCCGCGAACTTGATAGGGATCTGCGCAGCCATCTGGCGGCCCGTGTAGTGTAAGAGGATTGTATGGTTGCTGAACTGACCGCGTTACGCGATCAAATTGATGAAGTCGATAAGGCGTTGCTGGAGCTTCTGGCACGCCGTCTGGAATTGGTTGCTGAAGTCGGTGAAGTTAAAAGCCAATATGGGCTGCCGATTTATGTTCCTGAGCGTGAGTCGGCAATGCTGGCCTCCCGGCGTGAAGAGGCCGCAGCGCTTGGTGTTCCGCCAGACCTTATCGAAGATGTACTGCGTCGCGTGATGCGCGAGTCTTACTCCAGCGAGAACGACAAAGGTTTTAAAACGCTGTACCCGAACCTGCGTCCGGTTGTTATTGTCGGTGGCGGTGGGCAGATGGGACGTCTGTTTGAGAAGATGCTGATGCTTTCTGGCTATCAGGTTCGTATCCTGGAGAAAGATGACTGGTCACGGGCTGAGGAGATGGTTGCTGACGCGGGTATGGTCATCGTCAGCGTGCCGATTCACACGACTGTGGCAACGATTGCACAGCTGCCGCCGCTGCCAGCGGACTGCATCCTGGTCGATCTGGCATCAATCAAAGCCGAACCTTTGCAGGCGATGTTAGCCGCGCATAAAGGGCCAGTGTTGGGTCTACATCCAATGTTCGGTCCGGATAGCGGTAGCCTGGCGAAACAGGTAGTGGTCTACTGCGATGGTCGCCAGCCAGAAGCCTACCAGTGGTTCCTGGAGCAAATTCAGGTCTGGGGTGCGCGACTGCACCGCATTAGCGCTGTCGAACATGACCAGAATATGGCCTTTATTCAGGCGCTGCGCCACTTTGCAACTTTCGCTTATGGGCTGCACCTGGCCGAAGAGAATGTACGCCTTGAGCAGTTGCTGGCACTATCGTCACCTATCTATCGCCTGGAGTTGGCGATGGTTGGTCGACTGTTTGCTCAGGATCCGCAGCTCTATGCTGATATTATTATGTCCTCAGAAAACAATCTGGCGCTGATTAAACGCTATTACCAGCGTTTTGGTGAAGCGATTAACCTGCTGGAGCTGGGGGATAAGCAGGCGTTTATCGATAGCTTCCGTAAGATTGAGCACTGGTTTGGTGACTACGCTCAGCGCTTCCAGAGCGAAAGCCGGACGTTGCTGCGGCAGGCCAATGATAATCGGCAGTAGGTCGTAAAACACGTATACAATAAAAGCCAGAGGGGTTATCCACTGGCTTTTTTTATAGGGATGAGAACGATGGCTGAACTACAACTGCTGTTTGATTACGCAGGACATTTGCCGGAATGTCCGACCTGGAGCGAGGCCGAACAGGCATTGTACTGGGCCGATATTATGGAGTGTGAGATTCACCGCTACGATGTGCAGACCGGTGAACATCAGGTTCTGCAATTTCCCGAAGAGGTGGGTTGTTTTTCGCTGCGGGAGAAGGGCGGTTTCATTGTCGCTTTACGTAGCGCCATCTGGCTTACTGATGCTCACGGCCTACTGCAGCGAAAAGTGTGCGATAACCCTGGTAATCCGCAGTTAGCTCGTTTTAATGATGGTGGAACCGATCGCGATGGTCGCTTTTACGCGGGGACCTTTTGGGGGCCGGGTGACTTTAACGGTGCGCTTTTGATGCGTATTGATAACGATCTCTCTGCGCAGGTTATTCAGTGCGATATCCACGGCGCCAACGGTCTGGCATTTAGCGAAGATAAGTGCTGGATGTATACTTCGGATACGCCAAATGCAGTTATTTATCGTACGCCGCTGGATGAACAGGGTGAGCCGGGTAAGCGCGAGGTCTTTCGTCGCTTTCAATCGGGGGAAGGGATCCCGGATGGTGCTGCTGTCGATATTGAAGGATGCTACTGGAGTGCGATGTTTAACGGCTGGCGTATTGCACGCTTTTCACCAGCGGGTGAGCAGTTGGAAGAATATTGTTTACCAGTACGTTGCCCGACGATGGTCTGTTTTGGCGGTGCGGATATGAAGACTCTCTACATCACTACCACGCGGGAGAATATGGATGCCGATGAAGTGGCGAAGTATCCGCTCTCCGGTGCGATCTTCACCCTGCCGGTAGCGGTGGCAGGGATGAAGAAATTGCCATTTATCGAGCGTTAAACTGGATCGACCGGCACCACGTTTTCGCTGGGGTAGCAGCCCAGCACTTTCATCGAACGAGTAATCTCGGCCAGCTCTTTCAATGCCTTACGCATGGACAGTGATTCCAGATTGGCCTGGATATCCAGATAAAACATCTCTTCCCACGGATTGCCGTGAATTGGGCGCGATTCCAGCTTAGTCATGATCAGATTGTGGTTGCGCAGTACCAGTAGTGCCTCCACCAGAGCACCTGCTTGTTGACCGGTGGCCATCAGCAAGGTTGTTTTCGCCGGAACCTGATCGGAAACGTCTACCGCTTTGCGGGCCAAAATCAGGAAACGGGTGATGTTTTGCGTCTGGTTAGCCAGGCAGTGTTCCAGAACCTGTAAACCATGCAGCGCGCCGCCAGCTTCGCTACCCAATGCGGCAACAGTCGGTGAGTTAGCCTGCGCCACTTTTTCCATTGCTGAGGACGTGCTGTCAGTATATTCAATGTTCCAGTGCGGATAGCGGCTAAGATACTGACTGCACTGCTGGAACGGCTGCGGGTGACTGTAGACGGTTGTAATTTGCTGCGCATCGGTTGATGTCGACACCAGCACGCAGTGATCGATAGGCAGAGTCAGCTCGCCAACGATAGACAAGCTGGTGTGTTGCAGAAGGTCGTAAACATCATTGATACCGCCGGAGCTGGTATTTTCAATCGGGACGACGGCATAGTCAGCCTGACCGGTTTCCACCTGCTCAAAAATATCGGCGAATTTAGCACAGCCGCTTTCGATAAACTGTTCGAAGTGGCGGGCGGCATACTGACGAGAAGCAAGGTGCGAGTATGAGCCTTTAGGCCCGAGAAACGCCACGCGCGCGGAGTGCGGGTTAATTTTATTCAGGTGCTGCTGCAATAGCGTTTGCTGAGTGAGGACCGAGTCTTCAATGATCAACTGGAACAGGCGCGTAATGTAATGAGCATCAAGATGGTGGTTCTTCCCTATTGTCATCAGGCGTTCCAGCAGGTCGCGCTCACGGTCGATATCGCGTACCGGACGATGTGATGCCAGCTTGGCTTTTCCGACCTCAACGGCCAGGCCGCGGCGCTCCGCCAGCAGCGCAAGCAGTTTCTCATCCAGAGCGCTTATCTTATCGCGTAGGGCCAGTAATGGGTTTTCCTCGGTCATATGTGTTGCCTTTCTTGTTATTGATTATCAATAAAAAAGGCCTCCCGTTTGGGAGGCCTTGTAGTTCGTCTTCGCATTCTTTATCACACGACGAATTGCCTCCCATTCAGGGGAAGGTAAAAAAGAATGCGAAGAAGAACGGGATCAGTTTCACGATGAATTCCTTGAGTTAGTGGGGATTACAGTACCTGTACTGTTTTCATTCTGTCAATAAAAAACGCGCCCGAAGGCGCGTGGCATGACACAAGCTTAAGTTAAGGATTACTCTTCTTCTTCCACAAAGCCTGCCTCTTTCACCGATGTTGCGGCGCGGCGGGCTTCCCCTTTGTGTTGCACTTTGTTCAGCTGCCGTTCCAGCTTGTTGATCAATTCGTTGATTGCGGCATACATATCTTCGTGCCGTGCGCTGGCAACTAAGTGGCCGTTTGGCGTATTGATAGTTGCATCAGCGACAAAACCCTGCGGCTCCTTAGAGAGGATGATGTGCGGGTTAATTAAGTGAGTTTGCCATTTTTCCAATTTGGCGAGACGGTCTGCGACGTGCTGGCGAATTGCCGGAGTAATTTCCATTTGTTTACTGGTAATGTTCATTGTCATAAATTTTACCTCTTGTCTTTCCCGTCTTGGTGAATTCAGCATACCTCGCCCAATGTCAAAATACGTGATTTAAATCACATTTTATTGTCACTTTTTGTCAACAAATTCATTTTGTGAGGCAGGACAGGAACAGATGAGATTTTACTTGTCGAATGGAAGAAAGAGAGCCATATTTGATGAGTTAACCCGGCGCTAAACCGCTTCAGCTAAGGGGCTTCGATGAATAAAAAAACGGCAGCCATTTTGACTGCCGTTTTGCTTATCTAAAGGCGATCAGGTGTTTTTGCTGTTTGCCGCAATGATTTTCGCGACCTTGTCAGCCTGAGCACTCATCTGCATTTGGCGGTAAGCGTTTTCCATCTTCGGCAGTGCATCGCGAGTGGCCTGGGTATCTGGATAGTTACGCAGCATGCCATCTACGCGGTTTACAACTGCAACCCACGCACCGCGATCGGTGTAATAATCAACAACCGACAGTTCATACTTCGCCAGACGATCCTTCAAGAACACCATACGTTTGTAGGCATCGGTCGAGTACTGGCTGTTCGGATAACCACGAACCAGTTTGGAGAAGTCATTAAAGGCATCGCGCGCGTGTTGCGGATCGCGATCAGAGCGATCAACACCGAAGAAACCTTGCAGCGCACTGTCGTCCAACGCCATATTTGTCAGACCACGCATATAAATGACGTAATCAATGTTAGGATGCGTAGGGTTAAGGCGCACAAAGCGATCGATGGCTGCTTGAGCCAGCGGAAGGTCCGCGTTTTTGTAGTACGCATAAATTAGATCCAACTGTACCTGTTGGGAATAGGGGCCGAAGGGATAACGGTTATCCAACGCTTCCAGTTGCGTTATTGCCTGTTTCCAGTTACCGTCCTGCAGCTTTTGCTGAGCGGTTGCGTAGATCTCATTCGGCGGGTTATCGGGCACCTCTTCCTTTGAGCCAGAGCAACCCACCAAAGCCAGGCTCAGTGTGGCTGCTGCCACCAGGTATTTCATGCGCGTCATGACGTTTTGACTTCCTCAAAATGTTTATGCGGGAGAATCTCTGTTCCTGCTCCCGATTAAGACCAGCTACAATAGCACACTATATTAAACGGCAAAGCCGTAAAACCCAACGTTAAACGAAGAAGCTGTATATGGCACAACGAGTACAACTCAACGCAACGGTGACCGAAAAACAACTCGGTCAACGCTTAGATCAGGCTTTGGCCGAATTGTTCCCGGATTATTCGCGTTCACGCATAAAAGAATGGATCCTCAACCAGAGAGTGCTGGTAAACGGCAATGTCAGCGATAAGCCGAAAGAGAAGGTGCTGGGGGGAGAGACGATTTCTGTCGATGTTGAAATCGAAGAAGAAGTCCGTTTTCAACCGCAGGATATTCCGCTCAATATCGTTTATGAAGATGATGACATCCTCGTAATTAACAAACCGCGCGGTTTAGTTGTACACCCCGGCGCGGGCAATCCTGACGGTACTGTGCTGAATGCGCTGCTGCATCACTATCCGCTCATCGCCAATGTACCGCGTGCGGGTATCGTGCACCGTCTGGATAAAGACACCACCGGTTTGATGGTGGTGGCGAAAACTATCCCGGCTCAAACCCGACTAGTGGAATCTCTGCAACTGCGTGAAATCACTCGTGAGTATGAAGCGGTAGCGATTGGTCACATGACGGCTGGGGGAATGGTTGAAGAACCGATCAGTCGCCATCCTACCAAACGTACGCATATGGCGGTGCACCCAATGGGGAAACCGGCGGTGACGCATTATCGCATAATGGAGCATTTCCGCATTCATACTCGTCTGCGTTTGCGCCTGGAAACCGGCCGTACGCACCAGATTCGTGTGCATATGGCGCATATCACCCATCCGTTGGTGGGCGATCAGGTTTACGGTGGTCGCCCGCGTCCGCCGAAAGGGGCTTCGGAAGAGTTCATTTCAGCGCTGCGTAAGTTCGATCGCCAGGCTCTGCATGCCACTATGCTGCGTTTATACCATCCGGTTAGCGGGATTGAGATGGAATGGCACGCGCCGATTCCACAAGATATGGTTGATTTGATTGATGCCATGCGTGCTGATTTTGAAGACCACAAGGACGATATCGACTGGTTATGACTAAATTGATTGTTCCGCAATGGGCTGCACCAGAAGGCGTGGCTGCCTGTAGTTCAACTCGTATTGGTGGGGTGAGTCAGTTTCCTTATGATTCACTCAACCTTGGCGCTCATTGTGGCGACAATCTACAGCACGTAGAAGAGAATCGTCGGCGGATGTTTGCCGCAGGCGGCCTGCCGTCATATCCGGTGTGGCTGGAGCAAGTTCACGGCACGGCGGTACTGAAACTTGACGGCGGGCCGTATGAATCAAAACGCGCGGATGCTTCGTACTGCAATGTGCCGGGTACGGTATGTGCGGTAATGACAGCTGACTGCCTGCCGGTGCTTTTTTGTAACCGCGCAGGCACTGAGATCGCGGCAGCTCATGCCGGCTGGCGTGGGTTATGCGAAGGCGTACTGGAAGAAACGGTCTCCTGTTTTGCCGATCGACCAGAAAATATCATGGCCTGGCTTGGCCCGGCTATTGGGCCGGAAGCATTTGAGGTTGGTGCGGAAGTACGTGAAGCCTTTATGGAAAAGGATGCCCAAGCAGAGAACGCATTTCGTCAGACAGGCGAGAAATATCTTGCTAACATCTATCAACTGGCTCGTCAGCGCCTGGCGAACGCTGGCGTGGAGCTGGTTTTCGGTGGCGACCGCTGTACTCTAAGTGAAAAGGATGATTTTTTCTCTTATCGTCGCGACAAGACGACAGGGCGTATGGCAAGTTTCATCTGGCTGATATAACCTGCCGGACTAAGACGATCCAGAAGGCAGACTTATTTTTTGCATAGTTCAGGTCTTTAACCTTGAATAATTGAGGGATGACCTCATTTAATCTCCAGTAGCAAATTTGACCTGTTATGGGAGGAGTTATGCGTCTGGATCGTCTTACCAATAAATTCCAGCTTGCTCTTGCCGATGCCCAGTCGCTTGCACTTGGGCACGACAACCAATTCATCGAACCTCTTCATTTAATGAGCGCCTTGCTGAATCAGGAAGGGGGATCGGTACGTCCTTTATTAACTTCAGCCGGCATCAACGCCGGAGAGTTACGCACCAATATTGAACAAGCACTGAGCCGTTTACCCCAGGTGGAAGGTACCGGTGGTGATGTTCAACCATCTCAGGATTTGGTGCGTATTCTGAACCTTTGCGACAAGCTGGCGCAAAAGAGAAAGGACAACTTTATTTCGTCGGAACTGTTCGTTCTGGCGGCGCTTGAATCACGCGGTACGCTGACCGACCTTTTGAAATCCGCCGGAGCAACAACCGCCAACGTGAGTCAGGCGATTGAACAAATGCGTGGAGGTGAAAGCGTGAACGATCAGGGTGCCGAAGACCAACGTCAGGCATTGAAAAAATTTACCGTCGATCTGACCGAGCGTGCCGAGCAGGGCAAGCTTGACCCGGTAATCGGCCGTGATGAAGAGATCCGCCGTACTATTCAGGTACTGCAGCGTCGTACCAAAAACAACCCTGTGCTCATTGGTGAGCCTGGCGTCGGTAAAACGGCCATTGTTGAAGGACTGGCGCAGCGAATTGTGAATGGTGAGGTTCCGGAAGGCCTGAAAGGCCGTCGGGTACTGTCACTGGACATGGGCTCGCTGGTGGCTGGGGCTAAATATCGTGGCGAGTTTGAAGAGCGTCTAAAAGGTGTGCTTAGCGATCTAGCGAAACAGGAAGGTAACGTTATCCTGTTTATCGACGAGCTGCACACTATGGTGGGGGCTGGTAAGGCTGATGGCGCCATGGATGCCGGGAACATGCTGAAACCGGCACTGGCTCGTGGTGAACTGCACTGCGTAGGCGCCACGACGCTGGACGAATATCGTCAGTACATCGAAAAAGATGCGGCGCTGGAACGTCGTTTCCAGAAGGTGTTCGTTGCTGAACCGACGGTAGAAGATACCATCGCAATTTTGCGTGGCCTCAAAGAACGTTATGAACTGCACCACCACGTTCAGATAACCGATCCGGCGATTGTTGCAGCGGCTACTTTATCGCATCGCTACATCGCTGATCGGCAGTTGCCGGATAAAGCCATCGACCTGATTGATGAAGCCGCATCCAGCATCCGTATGCAGATTGACTCGAAGCCGGAAGAGCTCGATCGCCTCGACCGCCGTATTATCCAGCTCAAGCTGGAGCAGCAGGCGTTGAAGAAAGAGTCGGATGAAGCCAGTATCAAGCGGCTGGATATGCTGAATGAAGAGCTGGCGGATAAAGAGCGTCAATATTCAGTATTAGAAGAAGAGTGGAAGGCTGAAAAAGCGTCACTCTCTGGAACCCAGACGATTAAGGCCGAGCTGGAGCAGGCAAAAATAGCCATTGAACAGGCGCGTCGCGTCGGTGATCTGGCGCGGATGTCTGAACTGCAATATGGCAAAATTCCTGAGCTGGAAAAACAGCTGGCGGCTGCAACTCAGTCTGAAGGCAAGACCATGCGCCTGTTGCGTAATAAAGTAACGGATGCAGAAATTGCGGAAGTGCTGGCTCGCTGGACCGGCATCCCTGTCGCCAGAATGCTGGAAGGTGAGCGCGAAAAGCTGTTGCGTATGGAACAGGACCTGCACCATCGCGTGATTGGTCAGAATGAGGCGGTTGAAGCGGTATCGAATGCGATTCGTCGTAGCCGTGCTGGCCTGTCCGATCCGAACCGACCGATTGGCTCATTCCTGTTTCTTGGGCCAACCGGTGTTGGTAAAACGGAACTTTGTAAAGCGCTGGCTAACTTCATGTTTGATAGCGACGATGCGATGGTTCGTATCGATATGTCCGAGTTTATGGAGAAACATTCCGTTTCGCGTTTGGTGGGGGCACCTCCGGGATATGTCGGTTATGAAGAAGGTGGCTATCTGACTGAAGCGGTTCGCCGTCGTCCTTATTCCGTCATCCTGTTGGATGAAGTGGAAAAAGCGCATCCAGATGTCTTTAACATTCTGTTGCAGGTTCTGGACGATGGACGTTTGACTGACGGGCAGGGGAGAACGGTCGACTTCCGTAATACGGTCGTCATTATGACTTCTAACCTCGGTTCGGATCTTATTCAGGAACGTTTCGGGGCGTTGGATTATGGCCATATGAAAGACCTTGTTCTGGGAGTTGTTAGCCAAAGTTTCCGCCCGGAATTTATCAACCGTATTGATGAAGTCGTTGTATTCCACCCGCTGGGTGAAAAACACATTGCTTCAATTGCGCAGATTCAACTGCAGCGGTTGTACAAACGTCTGGAGGAGCGTGGTTATGAAGTCCGCATATCTGATGATGCGCTGAAGTTACTGAGCGAAAATGGTTACGATCCTGTTTATGGGGCACGTCCACTGAAACGGGCTATCCAGCAACAGATCGAAAACCCGCTGGCACAGCAGATTCTTTCTGGGGAGCTGATTCCAGGGAAAGAAGTGCAATTAATCGTGAAAGACGATCGGATTGTGGCAGTGCAGTAAATCACAAAACAACAAAAACGAGCCCATCGGGCTCGTTTTTGTTTAAAAATCAGGCGATAATTTAAGCCGGACAAGATTTTTGCTCGAAAAGTAATCGGGTGGATCTTTTTTTTGAAATTCCCCTTGTCACTTCGGAATTACTCCCTATAATGCGCTCCCACTGACACGGCAGATGTGAATCACTTCACACAAACAGCCGGGTCGGTTGAAGAGAAAAACCTGAAAATAAGGTTGACTCTGAAAGAGGAAAGCGTAATATACGCCACCTCGCAACGGTGAGCGAAAGCCGCGTTGCACTGCTCTTTAACAATTTATCAGACAATCTGTGTGGGCACTCAAAGTGACATGGATTCTTAACGTCGCAAGACGAAAAATGAATACCAAGTCTCTGAGTGAACATACGTAATTCATTACGAAGTTTAATTCACGAGCATCAAACTTAAATTGAAGAGTTTGATCATGGCTCAGATTGAACGCTGGCGGCAGGCCTAACACATGCAAGTCGAACGGTAGCACAGAGAGCTTGCTCTCGGGTGACGAGTGGCGGACGGGTGAGTAATGTCTGGGAAACTGCCTGATGGAGGGGGATAACTACTGGAAACGGTAGCTAATACCGCATAACGTCGCAAGACCAAAGTGGGGGACCTTCGGGCCTCATGCCATCAGATGTGCCCAGATGGGATTAGCTTGTTGGTGAGGTAACGGCTCACCAAGGCGACGATCCCTAGCTGGTCTGAGAGGATGACCAGCCACACTGGAACTGAGACACGGTCCAGACTCCTACGGGAGGCAGCAGTGGGGAATATTGCACAATGGGCGCAAGCCTGATGCAGCCATGCCGCGTGTATGAAGAAGGCCTTCGGGTTGTAAAGTACTTTCAGCGAGGAGGAAGGCATTGTGGTTAATAACCGCAGTGATTGACGTTACTCGCAGAAGAAGCACCGGCTAACTCCGTGCCAGCAGCCGCGGTAATACGGAGGGTGCAAGCGTTAATCGGAATTACTGGGCGTAAAGCGCACGCAGGCGGTCTGTCAAGTCGGATGTGAAATCCCCGGGCTCAACCTGGGAACTGCATTCGAAACTGGCAGGCTAGAGTCTTGTAGAGGGGGGTAGAATTCCAGGTGTAGCGGTGAAATGCGTAGAGATCTGGAGGAATACCGGTGGCGAAGGCGGCCCCCTGGACAAAGACTGACGCTCAGGTGCGAAAGCGTGGGGAGCAAACAGGATTAGATACCCTGGTAGTCCACGCTGTAAACGATGTCGACTTGGAGGTTGTTCCCTTGAGGAGTGGCTTCCGGAGCTAACGCGTTAAGTCGACCGCCTGGGGAGTACGGCCGCAAGGTTAAAACTCAAATGAATTGACGGGGGCCCGCACAAGCGGTGGAGCATGTGGTTTAATTCGATGCAACGCGAAGAACCTTACCTACTCTTGACATCCAGAGAACTTAGCAGAGATGCTTTGGTGCCTTCGGGAACTCTGAGACAGGTGCTGCATGGCTGTCGTCAGCTCGTGTTGTGAAATGTTGGGTTAAGTCCCGCAACGAGCGCAACCCTTATCCTTTGTTGCCAGCGGTCCGGCCGGGAACTCAAAGGAGACTGCCAGTGATAAACTGGAGGAAGGTGGGGATGACGTCAAGTCATCATGGCCCTTACGAGTAGGGCTACACACGTGCTACAATGGCATATACAAAGAGAAGCGACCTCGCGAGAGCAAGCGGACCTCATAAAGTATGTCGTAGTCCGGATCGGAGTCTGCAACTCGACTCCGTGAAGTCGGAATCGCTAGTAATCGTGGATCAGAATGCCACGGTGAATACGTTCCCGGGCCTTGTACACACCGCCCGTCACACCATGGGAGTGGGTTGCAAAAGAAGTAGGTAGCTTAACCTTCGGGAGGGCGCTTACCACTTTGTGATTCATGACTGGGGTGAAGTCGTAACAAGGTAACCGTAGGGGAACCTGCGGTTGGATCACCTCCTTACCTTAAAGAACCTGCCTTTGTAGTGCTCACACAGATTGTCTGATGAATAGTAAATAGCAAGGCGTCTTGCGATTGAGACTTCAGTGTCCCCTTCGTCTAGAGGCCCAGGACACCGCCCTTTCACGGCGGTAACAGGGGTTCGAATCCCCTAGGGGACGCCACTTGCTGGTTTGTGAGTGAAAGTCGCCGATCTCTATATCTCAAAACTAACTCAGTGAGTTATGTTTGAGATATTTGCTCTTTAAAAATCTGGATCAAGCTGAAAATTGAAACGACACGCTGCGTCTGTTCTCCGTAATAAGAACAGCATGACGGTGTGTTCGAGTCTCTCAAATTTTCGCAATCATGAAGTGAAACATCTTCGGGTTGTGAGGTTAAGCGACTAAGCGTACACGGTGGATGCCCTGGCAGTCAGAGGCGATGAAGGACGTGCTAATCTGCGATAAGCGTCGGTAAGGTGATATGAACCGTTATAACCGACGATTTCCGAATGGGGAAACCCAGTGTGTTTCGACACACTATCGTTAAGTGAATACATAGCTTAACGAAGCGAACCGGGGGAACTGAAACATCTAAGTACCCCGAGGAAAAGAAATCAACCGAGATTCCCCCAGTAGCGGCGAGCGAACGGGGAGGAGCCCAGAGTCTGAATCAGTTTGTGTGTTAGTGGAAGCGTCTGGAAAGTCGCAGGGTACAGGGTGATACTCCCGTACACAAAAACACACAGGCTGTGAACTCGAAGAGTAGGGCGGGACACGTGGTATCCTGTCTGAATATGGGGGGACCATCCTCCAAGGCTAAATACTCCTGACTGACCGATAGTGAACCAGTACCGTGAGGGAAAGGCGAAAAGAACCCCGGCGAGGGGAGTGAAACAGAACCTGAAACCGTGTACGTACAAGCAGTAGGAGCCCACTTGTTGGGTGACTGCGTACCTTTTGTATAATGGGTCAGCGACTTATATTCTGTAGCAAGGTTAACCGTATAGGGGAGCCGCAGGGAAACCGAGTCTTAACTGGGCGTTAAGTTGCAGGGTATAGACCCGAAACCCGGTGATCTAGCCATGGGCAGGTTGAAGGTTGGGTAACACTAACTGGAGGACCGAACCGACTAATGTTGAAAAATTAGCGGATGACTTGTGGCTGGGGGTGAAAGGCCAATCAAACCGGGAGATAGCTGGTTCTCCCCGAAAGCTATTTAGGTAGCGCCTCGTGAACTCATCTTCGGGGGTAGAGCACTGTTTCGGCTAGGGGGTCATCCCGACTTACCAACCCGATGCAAACTACGAATACCGAAGAATGTTATCACGGGAGACACACGGCGGGTGCTAACGTCCGTCGTGAAGAGGGAAACAACCCAGACCGCCAGCTAAGGTCCCAAAGTCATGGTTAAGTGGGAAACGATGTGGGAAGGCACAGACAGCCAGGATGTTGGCTTAGAAGCAGCCATCATTTAAAGAAAGCGTAATAGCTCACTGGTCGAGTCGGCCTGCGCGGAAGATGTAACGGGGCTAAACCATGCACCGAAGCTGCGGCAGCGACACTATGTGTTGTTGGGTAGGGGAGCGTTCTGTAAGCCGTTGAAGGTGGCCTGTGAGGGCTGCTGGAGGTATCAGAAGTGCGAATGCTGACATAAGTAACGATAAAGCGGGTGAAAAGCCCGCTCGCCGGAAGACCAAGGGTTCCTGTCCAACGTTAATCGGGGCAGGGTGAGTCGACCCCTAAGGCGAGGCCGAAAGGCGTAGTCGATGGGAAACAGGTTAATATTCCTGTACTCGGTGTTACTGCGAAGGGGGGACGGAGAAGGCTATGTTAGCCGGGCGACGGTTGTCCCGGTTTAAGCATGTAGGCGGATGTTCCAGGTAAATCCGGAACGTCATTCAACGCTGAGGTGTGATGACGAGGCACTACGGTGCTGAAGTAACAAATGCCCTGCTTCCAGGAAAAGCCTCTAAGCATCAGGTAACATCAAATCGTACCCCAAACCGACACAGGTGGTCAGGTAGAGAATACCAAGGCGCTTGAGAGAACTCGGGTGAAGGAACTAGGCAAAATGGTGCCGTAACTTCGGGAGAAGGCACGCTGATGGTAGGTGAAGTGACTTGCTCATGGAGCTGAAATCAGTCGAAGATACCAGCTGGCTGCAACTGTTTATTAAAAACACAGCACTGTGCAAACACGAAAGTGGACGTATACGGTGTGACGCCTGCCCGGTGCCGGAAGGTTAATTGATGGGGTTATCCGTAAGGAGAAGCTCTTGATCGAAGCCCCGGTAAACGGCGGCCGTAACTATAACGGTCCTAAGGTAGCGAAATTCCTTGTCGGGTAAGTTCCGACCTGCACGAATGGCGTAATGATGGCCAGGCTGTCTCCACCCGAGACTCAGTGAAATTGAACTCGCTGTGAAGATGCAGTGTACCCGCGGCAAGACGGAAAGACCCCGTGAACCTTTACTATAGCTTGACACTGAACACTGGTCCTTGATGTGTAGGATAGGTGGGAGGCTTTGAAGTGTGGACGCCAGTCTGCATGGAGCCATCCTTGAAATACCACCCTTTAATGGCTGGTGTTCTAACGTGGACCCGTAATCCGGGTTGCGGACAGTGTCTGGTGGGTAGTTTGACTGGGGCGGTCTCCTCCTAAAGAGTAACGGAGGAGCACGAAGGTTAGCTAATCCTGGTCGGACATCAGGAGGTTAGTGCAATGGCATAAGCTAGCTTGACTGCGAGCGTGACGGCGCGAGCAGGTGCGAAAGCAGGTCATAGTGATCCGGTGGTTCTGAATGGAAGGGCCATCGCTCAACGGATAAAAGGTACTCCGGGGATAACAGGCTGATACCGCCCAAGAGTTCATATCGACGGCGGTGTTTGGCACCTCGATGTCGGCTCATCACATCCTGGGGCTGAAGTAGGTCCCAAGGGTATGGCTGTTCGCCATTTAAAGTGGTACGCGAGCTGGGTTTAGAACGTCGTGAGACAGTTCGGTCCCTATCTGCCGTGGGCGCTGGAGAATTGAGGGGGGCTGCTCCTAGTACGAGAGGACCGGAGTGGACGCATCACTGGTGTTCGGGTTGTCATGCCAATGGCATTGCCCGGTAGCTAAATGCGGAAGAGATAAGTGCTGAAAGCATCTAAGCACGAAACTTGCCCCGAGATGAGTTCTCCCTGACTCCTTGAGAGTCCTGAAGGAACGTTGAAGACGACGACGTTGATAGGCCGGGTGTGTAAGCGTAGCGATACGTTGAGCTAACCGGTACTAATGAACCGTGAGGCTTAACCTTACAACGCCGAAGATGTTTTGGCGGAATTTGAGAGAATTTCAGCTTGATACAGATAAACAGAATTTGCCTGGCGGCGACAGCGCGGTGGTCCCACCTGACCCCATGCCGAACTCAGAAGTGAAACGCCGTAGCGCCGATGGTAGTGTGGGGTCTCCCCATGTGAGAGTAGGGAACTGCCAGGCATTAATTAAGTGAAGAGCCCATCCTGACGGATGGGCTTTTTGCGTTTTTGCTGTATAAGAAATCGATCTCAACGGCAGTATTTACATTCCTCTTTTGCAACATTAAAACCTGCTCAGCTTTGCTCGCCGCCATATTTCACTTTTTCCTTGCCTACGTTCTGGCGTTAATTTTGAAAAAATACTTCACCGGAAAAATGTGACTATAATCACATATAAAATAATAACAATTATATAACATTTTATTCACTAATTGATTTGCCGGAGTGCTGTGACACGCTCGACAAGGCAGATTGCCGTCTTTGCTGGAGCAGAATTATAATGACAGAAGGTAGCATTAATGCACGTGGTTCACTTGAACAAGGGGATACCCGGCGTCGTATATGGGCAATAGTAGGTGCATCTTCAGGAAACCTGGTCGAATGGTTTGATTTTTATGTCTACTCATTCTGCTCTCTTTATTTTGCGCACATCTTCTTCCCCTCTGGAAACACAACAACTCAATTGTTACAAACGGCAGGTGTGTTTGCTGCCGGTTTTCTGATGCGTCCGATAGGTGGCTGGTTGTTTGGTCGCATTGCCGATCGCCGTGGACGTAAAACCTCCATGCTTATTTCAGTTTGTATGATGTGTTTTGGTTCACTGGTGATCGCCTGTTTGCCTGGCTATGCAACGATAGGCACATGGGCGCCGGCGTTGCTATTGCTGGCTCGTTTATTCCAGGGGCTTTCTGTTGGGGGGGAATATGGCACTAGTGCAACTTATATGAGTGAGGTCGCCATTGAGGGAAAGAAAGGCTTCTATGCCTCATTTCAATATGTCACTCTGATTGGCGGCCAACTACTGGCAGTACTTGTCGTTGTCGCTTTGCAGCAGATACTGAGTGATGAGGACCTTCATGCCTGGGGATGGCGTATACCTTTTGCCCTCGGTGCGGTGCTGGCCATCGTGGCCCTGTGGCTTCGTCGTCAACTAGATGAAACCTCAAAGCAGGAAAATCGTGCGTTAAAAGAGGCGGGATCGTTTAAAGGGTTATGGCGTAACCGCAAGGCTTTTATGATGGTGCTGGGTTTCACCGCTGCCGGCTCGCTGAGTTTTTATACCTTTACAACCTATATGCAGAAGTATCTAGTGAATACGGCGGGCATGACGGCCAACACTGCCAGTATGATTATGACCGCTGCGTTATTCGTATATATGCTGGTTCAGCCCCTTTTTGGTGCACTTTCAGATAAAATTGGCCGCCGTAGTTCGATGCTTTGTTTTGGTGTGCTGGTAACAATCTTCACTGTACCTATTTTGAATGCACTGCAAAATGTGAGTTCGCCGTATGCGGCATTTGCCCTGGTAATATGTGCACTGCTCATAATTAGTTTCTATACCTCAATCAGCGGGATTCTGAAGGCAGAAATGTTTCCGGCTCAGGTGCGCGCGTTAGGGGTAGGGTTATCTTATGCAGTTGCCAACGCGCTGTTTGGCGGCTCGGCGGAATATGTCGCCCTGTCACTAAAGTCGGCCGGGATCGAGCACGCTTTTTACTGGTATGTCACTGTGATGGGGGTTATTGCTCTCTTGGTTTCTCTGGCATTACACCGTAAAGGTAAGGGCCTGCGTTTATAGGCTATTGGTGTGCTAACTGCCATACGGCGAAGCCCGTAGTCGCACCAGCCACATCCCAGGCGAAATCTTTCCAACTCCAGCCGCTTCCTGCGGGACGGCTGTCCCACAACTCTTTAGATGCACCTAAACTCACGGAAAACATAAAACCGATAGCGGCACTACGATCGCGGCTATAGCCCTGGTGCTGGGCATATTCATTACCTGCTGCAGAGAGCATTGCTGAGGCGAGGAAATGCTGTGCTTTATCCTGGCCTTTCCAGGAGTCATTAGCCATATGACTACAACCGGTTAGCAATAATAGCAGAGCGATAATCACGATAATGCGCATATAAAATCCACAAAAAGCCCCACATATAGTGGGGCGGAAATTCAAAGGATACGGCTAATAAGACGGTCGATTCGGATACGTCTCAAGCGTCGAATTAGCTTGCGAACTTTTACCGGGTAACCAGCAATGCTTTGCAAATCACGATAGTGTTGGACGATTGTCGTATGCTTGCGAATGAGATTAAGCTCTTTTTCACGCATTGCGCCAAGTTGATGTTTCGGATCGTGGATAAGAATGGCATTTTCCAGATCAAGTCGCCATGCGCGAGGGTTCAGGTTATTTCCCGTCAGCAACATCCATTCGTCATCAACCCACATGCCTTTCAGGTGGTAGCTGTTATCGTCATCTTTCCATAAACGGACAATCAGTTGGTCAGTATTGACATAATACTGCAGCCGACTCAGGAAGCGACGCAGATTAATTTCATAGAGATAGGGAAGTGCGCCGATGATTTTAAACGGCTGATCTTCTGGGATATAGAAATCGTTGGCCGTTTTATCGCCGACAATAATTTCAACTTTCTTTCCGCTACGTAGTAGCTGAATGATATTACGCACTAGTAGAGCGGGTAGGTTGAAATAAGGTGTGCAGATGGTCAACTTGTGCTCTGCACAGGGCATCAGATGGAAGATAGTTTTATTCAGCAGGCTTGATTTGCCTAAGCCAACCAGTGGTGTTACTGATAACTGATCTTCATCGGCGTCGCCGAGAAAATGGTAGCTGCTATCGCGAAGTTCCTGACGATACTGACGGATATCATTTTTGATTTCCGGACTTTTCGGTCGATCGGCTTTGTCCAGGCGATTAACCCCACGACCTTGCACCAGGTTATTCTCAACCCAATCGAACATAACATCGGCCATTTTACCGTTGCGAATGCACTGGTAGCGGTCATAGCGATACTTATCGTGTTGATGCAGGTAAACATCATTCAGACTCGCGCCGCTGTAGAGAACGCAATCATCAACGATAAAACCTTTGAAATGGAGAACGCCGAGTGCCTCCCGGGTATTTACCGGAACGCCATAAACCGGAATATCGACGCCGGGATTTTCCTGCGCCATACGGCAATACCAATCGGCATTGGTGTTTGAGGCAGCGGCGCCGATACGACCACGCTGGGCTCGATGCCAGTCGACCAGTACCCGAATATCTAATTCTGGACGCTGACGTTTAGCGTCATACAGTGCCTGCAAAATTCCTTTGCCGCCATCATCCTGTTCCAGATAGAGCGCAATAATACAAATACGCTGGGTGGCTTGAGCTATCTTTGCCAGTAACGCTTGCCGAAAATCTGCGGGAGCGTAAAAGAACTCGATATCATCAACTGACTGAGAAAGCTTAGGGAGTTGGGCAAGGTGTTGTTGATGTTTATTACGTTTAAATTTTGACAACATCACAGTGCGTTTCTTCTCTGTTTATTGAAGGGTCTTCTGTACCATGCAGACGACGTAAGCGGGCAATAATACCATTACTACCCGTTAAAGTAGTCAACAATTGCGCTCACCCGTTTATGATTGCGCTGGTGCAAGTTGTAGAGACAAACTGACAATTCCATCCTCCAACTGGATATCAACCGTGAATCCCAGTTTTCTGGCGAGGCCGATCATGCCTTTATTGTTAGGCATTGTGATGCCGTTAAGTCGTTGCAGACCGTGGCTTTGCGTATAAGCAATTAATTTTTCTAGTAGCCTACGGCCTAAACCCAGACCTTTCAGGTCGGAGCGTACCAGCACGGCAAACTCGGCATCGATATTATCCGGGTCGGAGATCGCGCGAGTTACCCCGAGGATCTCATTTCCCTCTGCCGTTGCACGCACGGCAACAAAAGCCATTTCTCGATCGTAGTCGATCTGCGTCATATTGGCTAAATCGTCATGCGTAAATTCATTGATTTCGCTGAAGTAACGATAGTAAAGATCTTCCTTCGTTACCTGCCCGATAAAGGCCAGCAACTGCGGCTCATCTTCTGGAAGAATGGGGCGAAACAGGCAACGTTCGCCATTTTTCATTACCACCCACTCTTCCTGCTGTTGCGGATAGGGACGCACAGCCAGGCGGCTTTCGCTATCGCCGGTAAAAGGGGCAAGACTTAACGTGACATCAAGCGCAGTAAACTCGTGACCGGAAGCGAGTAAAGGATGGATGTCCAGGCGCTGAATCTCCGGGCAGTCGACAATTAAATTAGATACCTGTACCAGCAATTGACTCAGGCCAGGAATGTCTAATGGTCGTAGCGCGCTGCGACCGCGCATTTTTTTACTCTTGATTGCCTGAATGACCAGATAGCGCGCCAGGTTCATATTCAACGGCGGTAGCGCGACGGCAGCCTGATCTTCTGCACGCCACTCGACGCCGCCTTCACCCAGCATGATCAGTGGCCCGAAGACCGGATCGTGCTCTACTACCACTCGAAGCTCCTGTGCCCCGGCGCGGTTGGCCATACTTTGTACCAGCAGTCCGTGAATACGCGCCTGCGGCCAGGTCATTTTCACGCGATCGATAATGGCATCCGCCGCCTGCTGTACTTCGATGGCAGTACGTAGATAAAGCATAACCCCCTGAACTTCTGACTTATGGGGGATATCCGGCGAGCGTAGCTTCAGCGCTACCGGATAACCAATCTGCTCGGCGATATGTACTGCTTCGGCACTATCTGCAGCAATCCATGTCGGCAGAGTATGGATGCCATAAGCGCGCAGAACGGGGCTTACTTCATGGGTATCCAGAGATGTTGCGCCTTCAATGATTGCGCGCTGCAGCAAGTCTCGGGCTTCAGCTGTGTTGGTGGTTAACGAGTCTGAGAGGACCGGTGTTTCACGGAGCTGTTTTTGGTTACGTCTGTATTCCACCATGTGCATAAAGGCGGTAATAGTGCCCTCGGGAGTCCGATAAGTCGGTAGACCCGCATCGCTAAACAGACGCCGTGCTTCTTGAGAAGAGAATTCACCACACCAGTTGGTGAGAACGGTAACGTACTTACCGCGTGGGTGGCGTTTCAGGGCATCAATTAGCGCCAGTGCGCTTTCCGTTCCCGGTGCGGCGGCGCTTGGGGCATGAATCACCAACAGAGCGTCGTAGTCATGGCTATCAAGCAGGACGTTCAGCGCCTTAAGGTAATGCTCGCTACTGGCATCATCGCGGAGGTCCAGCGGGTTGGCGATATCAATGCCTTCAGGCAACGCCTGACGGAGATTGCAGCAGGTCTCCTCACTCAGAGTGGCAAGTTTGCCATTGCGCAGCCAAAGCTCATCCAGCGCCAACGCAGCAGGAGCAGCTCCGTTGCTGATAATCATCAGTTTCTCGCCGCGCAGTGGGCGCATATGGCTGAGGGTTTCGACAGCGGAGAACAGCTCATGCGTGTCCTGTACCCGCAATAAACCTGCACGCTGAATGGCAGCATCCCACGCAGGATCCATTCCTGAATTAACGTGCAGCAGTTTCTGCGCCGCCGGACTACGCCCGCTTTTAATCACCAGGATAGGTTTATTACGCGAGGCGCTACGCGCCGCTGAAACAAAACGGCGGGCATCACTAATATGCTCAAGATAGAGCAGAATGGCGCTAGTCTTGCTATCGCGAGCAAGGAAGTCGAGTAAATCATCGACGTCGATATCCAGGCTGTCACCCAGTGCTATAAAGTAAGAAAAACCCATCTCTCGCTGCTGCGCCCAGTCGAGGATAGTGTTAGAGACCGCTGCTGACTGGGAAATAAACGCCAGTTTACCGCGATGAATTGGAACCGGAGAAAAGCTGGCATTAAGCCCCTGCCATGGCGCAAGCAGGCCGAGACTGTTTGGCCCGAGCAGGCGCATTTGATAGCGGGCGGCACACTTAAGCAGCGCAGGGTATTGGTCGGGTATTGAAGACAGAATGATGCAGGTTTTACACCCTTTTTGCCCCAAAGCTTCCAGCAACTCAAGGTTTCTCCGGGCATTAGTGCACAGTACAGCAAGATCGGGCGTAAAGGGCAGACTGTCGATAGTCGGCCAGGCCAGCACGCCCTGAACCGCTTTCCACGCTGGCGTCACAGGAAGAACGGGGCCATTAAACCCGCCAGCCAGCAGGTTGCGCATCATCAGATAACCGGCGCGCTGCGGTTTCATTGATGCGCCAATAACGGCGATCGATTTTGGCCGCAGTAATGCTTCCAGGCCTCGTTGGCTCATACCGGTCTCCTTAAATCTCCAGTGACCGAATGATTTTAAACGTTTTCTGTCGGGTGTGCTGTGATGCTGCCCTTATGCTGCGTTTTTCCTGCCAGATAGCGTGCTTTGAACAAGCTAAAGTGATCGCCAAGCGCCGCAGCCGCGGGTTTATCTCCCGCGAGATCCAGCAACGCAATCGCCACTTCGGCAGTGCAGTATTGCCCTTGCGCATGGGCTTCCCGCAGGTGGTAAGCAGAGATGCGGGACAGGTCGACGGAAATAACCGGCAGTGCATCAAGCCAGGGGCTTTTGCGGAACATTTTTCGCGCTTCGGGCCAGGTTCCATCGAGCATAATAAATAGCGGCGGTTTGCCCACAGGCGGTGCATCAAGTACCTGACGTTCGGTGCCGGCATAAGACGCAGGAAAAACCACCATTGGTTGGTAATGGGGGTTGGTGACTAAATCAAGCAACGCCTGTGGCGGCTCGGTGCGTGACCACTGGAACGCTTCGGTATTCGGAAGGGTATCGGCAATAAGGCGCCCGGTATTGCTGGGCTTCATTGGCTCGGTATCGAACATTACCAGACAAAAACGACTGGAAGCGGCAACCGGGTTAAGGGTCTCGCAAAGGCACTGTTTCAACGGCAGTAGGCAACGCTGGCAGCGGTGAATACGGTTGCCGCGAGCAAGGAAAGGCCGGGTGGCGCGAGCGAGTCGTTCAGCGCGAAGACGAAGGACGGCGTTATCAGTCATGGAGATCGCTAAGAAAAAACGCCATTGTCGCAGAGGTAAAAACGGGGCACAAGCAGTGCCCCGTCAGGTTTACTGCTGGCCAGCTTCGTTTAGCCAGCTATCGAAAGGCGCTTTAGGGACGGCACCGTTCAGCATGTCGATGACTTCGCCATTTTTAAACATCATAATGGTCGGGATGCTACGAATGCGAAAGCGAGCGCTGAGTTCCCGTTCCATTTCGGTATTCACTTTCACGAAACGCATTTCGCCACTGCGTTCTTCAGCCACATCTTCAAAGATCGGCGCGAAGTTACGGCAGGGGCCGCACCATGGCGCCCAGAAATCGACAACGACGGGGAGATCGTCCTTCAGTAGTTTATCCAGCGTTGCCCCGGTCGCGTTGATTACGTCGCCGTCAAAAAGATCGTGACCACAGCGCCCACATTTTGCGCCATCGGCGCTACGATCGTCTGGGATGCGGTTCAGAGCCTGACAACTGGCACAAACGGTATTCATAACTAACCTCTGGTTATGGGTTGCAGCGCGGCACGTGGCCGATTTGTTTCTGTAATGTTACATATTATCGGTGAGTAGCTATTAAAGGACAATGTGTTTTGTTCGATGAATACGATAGACCCAGGCTTTTAAATGAAACAATGGCTAAGTGATGACACATCGGGTAATCTGCGCGCTTCGCGCAGCGCAGGTGGAGAAAATTGATGAGCGACGAACTGAAAAATAAAAGCGGCAAGGTCAAAGTGATGTATGTCCGCAGTGATGATGATTCTGAGAAACGCACCCAAAACCCGCGTACCGGGAAAGGGGGAGGTCGTCCAGGAAAATCACGCGTTGACGGCCGCAACCGCCCTGCGCGCGATGAAAGAAGTAGCCGCGGTGGTGACCGTAAACGTGACGATCGCAAGCGTGATGATTTCGGTGGTGAAGGCTCCTCTCCGTGGCGTACCGTGTCTCGTGCGCCTGGAGAAGAAACTCCGGTAAAAGCCGATCACGGTGGGATCAGCGGTAAAAGCTTTATCGATCCGGAAGTATTGCGTCGTCAGCGTGCGGAAGAGACCCGCGTTTATGGTGAAAATGCCTGCCAGGCTTTATTCCAGAGCCGGCCAGATGCCATCGTGCGTGCCTGGTTTATCCAGAGCGTAACACCTCGCTTTAAAGAAGCTCTGCGCTGGATGGCGGCAAATCGCAAAGCCTATCACGTTGTTGATGAAGCTGAACTGGCGAAAGCGTCCGGTACTGAACATCATGGCGGCGTTTGCTTTCTGATTAAAAAGCGTCATGGCACATCGGTTGAACAGTGGGTTGCTAAAGCTGATGCTGAAGATTGCGTTCTGGCGCTGGAAGATGTGGGTAATCCCCATAACCTCGGCGCGATCATGCGTAGCTGCGCGCATTTCGGCGTTAAAGGCGTTGTTGTGCAGGATGCCGGAGTACTGGAGTCAGGTGCCGCAATCCGTACAGCAGAAGGTGGCGCAGAGCACGTTGAGCCGATCACTGGGGACAGCTTCATTGATACGCTCGAGAGATTCCGCAGCGCGGGTTACGCTATTGTTTCTACTTCCAGCCATAATGGTACTCCGCTGTTTAAAGCCGAGCTGCCGAAGAAAATGGTGCTGGTGTTAGGGCAAGAGAGTGATGGTCTGTCCGATGCGGCGATCTCCAGCGCCGATCTGAATGTGGCTATCGAAGGGACAGGTAATGTGGAGAGCCTGAACGTTTCCGTTGCTACCGGCGTATTGCTGGCAGAGTGGTGGCGTCAGAATAAGGTTTGATACCTTATTCAAAGTAAAAAATGCCAGCATAGCTGTAATGCTAATGCTGGCATTTTTTTGTCCTGATTCTGAGTGATGACTAGTCCGTAGATTCATACGGACTAGTCATTTACTCGCTTTCAGTCGGTAACACCGGTACCCAGTCAATCGGTGCTTCACCGCGTTCGGCCAGCCACTGATTGGCCTGGACAAAATGGTTGCTGCCAAAGAACCCGCGATGAGCGGAAAGCGGTGATGGATGGGGCGATTTCAGTACACAATGGCGCTGACGATCGATAATCGCCCCTTTCTTTTGTGCATGTGACCCCCACAGCAGGAACACCACACCTTCCCGATGCTGGTTGATCAATGAAATCACTTTATCGGTAAAGGTTTCCCATCCGAGGCTGGCGTGAGAGTGTGCTTGCCCCGCACGTACCGTTAATACGGTATTGAGCAGCAGCACGCCCTGACGCGCCCAGCTTTCGAGATAACCGTGAGTCGGGCGCTGAAATCCAGGTATCGTCCCTTCCAGTTCCTTGTACATATTAAGCAGTGATGGTGGTGTCGCAATTCCTGGTAGAACAGAGAAGGCAAGGCCGTGAGCCTGCCCGGGTCCGTGGTAGGGATCCTGGCCCAGGATCACCACTTTGACATCGCTTAATTCGGTGTAACGAAACGCATTAAAGACATCTTTTTGCGGTGGGTAGATGGTGATGCCAGATTGGCGTTCTTCAGCAACGGTTTTCAGGGTGTTAACAAACCAGGGTTGCTGCTTCTCTTCTGCCAGTACGTCGTGCCAGGTTAATGGGGTGGTCATTTTGCTCTCCTGCAAAGTGTCATCGCCATAGCTTAACTGCATCTTTCTACAACACAAAATTTGCGCCACGCGATTGACGTTCTGCATGCAAAAAAAATTGAAATTTTACAAATTTATTTGGTGTTGGATATGGCGTAACTTGATGTAAAACAATAATATCCACTCATACCCACTTTCATTGAGTGGTTTTTGTTGATTTAAATCAATGAATGCCGGGTGCCCGGCTGTTATATATACACTCATACAACAATGGTTTTACCAATTGGCCGCGAAGGCCAATAATCGAATAAACACTGCCTGGGAGGCATCAAATGATTACTGGTATCCAAATTACTAAAGCTGCAAACGACGACCTGCTGAACTCTTTCTGGCTGCTGGATAGCGAAAAAGGCGAAGCACGCTGCCTGTGCGCCAAAGCCGGTTATGCTGAAGATGACGTGGTTGCGGTAAGCAAACTGGGCGAGATCGAATACCGTGAAATTCCGGTAGACGTGAAACCGGAAGTTCGCGTTGAAGGTGGTCAGCACCTGAACGTAAACGTACTGCGTCGCGAAACGTTGCTGGATGCGGTTGAGCATCCGGAAAAATATCCGCAGCTGACTATTCGCGTATCTGGTTACGCGGTACGTTTTAACTCTCTGACTCCGGAACAGCAGCGCGATGTTATCGCCCGTACTTTTACCGAAAGCCTGTAAGATTAAGTTTTGATGTGAAAACGCCGGGATATCCCGGCGTTTTTTTTACTTTTCGTTTGGCTGCTGTGGCGTATCGTTCCCGCTTGCCTTGCGACGCTTACCAATGTTCTTGGTATCACGGTGACGTTTCTTCACGCGCGGCTTCTCTTTATCTTTCTCTTTTTTCTCTGCACGCTTCGCTAATACTTTCTTAGACGGCTTACCAGTCTGCTTCTCGCTCGGTGCGCGAGTCGTTGGGCGCAACTCATCGATGACTCGGGCTTTTAACGGCTCTTCAATATAACGGCCAATTTTGCCCAACAGCAGGTGGTCATGAGCCTCAACCAGAGAAATGGCGACGCCTTTTTTCCCTGCGCGACCCGTTCGACCGATGCGGTGTAGATAGGTGTCGGCGGTACGCGGCATGTCGAAATTGATTACGTGACTCACATCCGGAATATCGATACCACGTGCAGCGACATCAGTCGCAATCAGCACATTCATACGACCGTCTGTCATTCGTTTAATTGCTTCGTTGCGCTTCGCCTGAACCATCTCACCTTCAAGCCAGCAGGTATTGATACCCGCTTCACGCAGCCAACCCGCCAGTTCATGAACACGCTCGCGTTTACGCACAAAGACGATAGAACGTGTGGCATCTGGTTGCTTCAGTAAATTGACGAGCAGCGCGGTTTTGTGTTTGATGTCATCAGCACGGTAGTACCACTGATGAATTTTCTTACGCTCGCGAGTGGAAGGGGTGGCTGAGACTTCAACCGGATCTTCCAGCAGACGTTCAGCAAAGTCCTTAATCGCGTCGCCTTCAAGAGTCGCGGAAAACAGCATGGTCTGCTTACGCCAGCGAGTTTCACCAGCTATGTGTTCAATATCCTGGGCGAAGCCCATGTCGACCATGCGATCTGCTTCATCAAGAATCAGAGTTTCAACGGCGCGGCAGTCGAAGTTTTCTTCTTTAATGTATTGCAGCAGGCGTCCGGTGGTCGCAACCACGATATCCTGGTTTTCACTGAACACTTCCGCGTGGTTCATATACGCTACGCCGCCAGTGATAGTGGCGATATCCAGATGAGTATGTTTTGCCAGTTCACGCGCATGGTCAGCAACCTGCATCGCCAGCTCGCGAGTTGGCGTCAAGATGAGAATGCGCGGTGGACCGGACTTCTTGCGTGGAAAATCGAGCAGGTGCTGCAACGCTGGCAGCAAATACGCCGCTGTTTTACCGGTGCCGGTCGGGGCTGAACCGAGAATGTCACGGCCATCAAGCGCAGGCGGAATAGCGGCGGCCTGAATGGCTGTCGGGCGTGTGAAACCTTTATCCTGGAGTGCTTCCAGTAGGTTTTCGTCGAGTTCAAGTTCGGAAAAAGTCGTTACAGTCATGATCTACCTCTGAGTGGACCGCCGATTATAGACGTTACGGACGCAATGTTCATCTGTTTGTAAGGCTATCTGTTCTCCGGTATTGTGCATAGCCTTAAGCCCAGGAGTTTTTTGCCCGCAAGGTTATCGAGGATGTCTCAGTCGAAGTTTGCGCTGCCGCGCAATGGTTTTACATTTAAACAATTTTTTATCGCCCACGATCGCTGTGCGATGAAGGTGGGCACTGACGGCATTTTACTTGGCGCATGGGCTCCGATAGCGCAGGTTAAGCACGTACTGGATATCGGTACTGGCAGCGGCCTGCTTGCGCTAATGATAGCGCAGCGAACTGTGGCGGCGGTCACTGTTGACGCTGTAGAACTGGACGAAGATGCGGCAGAACAGGCGCGGGAAAACGCTGAAGAATCCCCGTGGTCCGGACGTATCCAGATCCACCAGGCTGATATTCAGCAATGGCAGTCGCCGCAAACCCGACGCTACGAACTGATTGTCAGCAATCCGCCTTTTTTTGCTGAAGGTGTCCCCTGCGCGACCTCGCAGCGTGAGCAGGCCCGCTATACCACCACGCTCGATCATACAACGCTGTTAACCTGTGCCGCTGAATCCATTACGGAAGAGGGATTTTTTTGCGTTGTGTTGCCGGTTGATATCGGCAATGCATTTGTTCAGCGGGCGCAGAACATGGGTTGGCATCTACGTTTACGTACCGACGTGGCGGAAACGGAAATGCGTCCACCGCATCGGGTTCTGTTGGCTTTTTCGCCGACAGCGGGTGAGTGCTTTAGCGACAGGTTGGTTATCCGCGGGCCAGAGCAGCAGTATTCCGAAGGATTTACCGCTCTGACCGAGGATTTCTATCTTTTTATGTGAACCAGTGGCGACAGCACTGACGGCCCGCTAGTCGGCAACTGTTCCGGATAGTCCAGCGTATAGTGCAGACCACGGCTCTCTTTACGTAGCATGGCGCAGCGCACAATCAACTCGGCAACCTGGACCAGGTTACGCAGCTCCAGCAAATTATTGGAGACGCGGAAGCGGGTGTAATATTCGTCCAGTTCCTGCTGCAGCATAGTAATGCGTCTCAGGGCGCGCTCAAGTCGGCGGGTGGTGCGCACAATGCCAACATAATCCCACATTAATAAGCGCAGTTCATGCCAGTTATGTTGGATAACAACAAGTTCATCGGGGATCTCGACCTGGCTTTCGTCCCATAAAGGAAGTTCATTGACTCTCTGCGCGAAAGGCATGCGCTTAACGATATCTTCGGCTGCGGACCAACCGTAAACAAGACACTCCAGCAGCGAGTTTGAAGCCATGCGGTTAGCGCCATGTAATCCGGTATAGCTGACTTCGCCGATGGCATACAGGCCGTCGACATCAGTACGTCCGTTATCGTCAACCATCACACCGCCGCAGGTATAGTGAGCAGCCGGAACAATAGGCACCGGCTCTTTTGTCAGATCGATTCCCAGACCCAGTAACTTCTCGTAAATCATCGGGAAATGGTGGCGAATAAATTCTGCGGGTTTATGGCTGATGTCGAGATACATGCAGTCGACGCCAAGGCGCTTCATTTCATGATCGATGGCTCGGGCAACCACATCGCGGGGGGCCAGTTCACCGCGTTCGTCAAAGTCCGGCATAAATCGTGTGCCGTCCGGGCGCTTCAACAGTGCGCCTTCACCGCGCAAGGCTTCTGTCAGCAGGAAATTGCGTGCTTGCGGATGGTATAAGGCGGTGGGGTGAAACTGATTGAACTCAAGGTTGGCGACACGGCAACCTGCACGCCAGGCCATGGCGATCCCATCACCAGAAGAGACGTCTGGATTTGTCGTATATTGGTATACCTTAGCCGCGCCTCCGGTAGCCAGTACCACCGCTTTTGCGCTACAAGTTTCAACCGTTTCTTTATTTCGATTCCAGACCCAGGCTCCTACTACGCGACGCGTTCCCGGCAGGCCGATTTTATCTGAGATAATCAGGTCAACGGCGTTGCTGCGTTCCAGCACGCGGATGTTGGGATGAGAAAGCGCTTTGCTGACCAGCGTTGTCTCTACGGCTTTACCCGTCGCGTCGGCTGAGTGGAGAATTCGGCGGTGGCTATGCCCCCCTTCTCGGGTCAAGTGATAGCTTTCAGCCCCGTTAGCCTGAACCTGAGTATCAAACAGGACGCCCTGATCAATAAGCCACTGAACGCAGGGTTTAGCGTTGCTGGCGACAAAAGAAACGGCATGGCGATCGCAAAGGCCGGCTCCGGCAACCAACGTATCTTCTACATGGGATTCAATGCTGTCGGTTTCATCGAAGACGGCGGCGATCCCGCCTTGAGCATAGAAAGTTGACCCTTCACTGATAGGGCCTTTGCTCAGTACCGTGACTGTGCAGTGTTCCGCCAGCCGCAAAGCAAGGGACAATCCGGCAGCACCGCTGCCAACAATCAGTACATCACAAGAGGAATCAGAAGTTGTTTTCATGAGCTTTGTTTAATTTACTAAACAGGATTGCAGCACAATAGCACCAGCTTGCGCTGAATCGTACATTTTTTTTACTCAATGTTGTGGCGGCTAAACATAACGCTTTGATGGGGTGGGCTGTAAATGTAAGAAAAGTTTTGCGAAGCAACTCGTTAGCTTCAGATTTTATAGTGAAATAAAAGTCGGGTTACGTTACCCTTCTGGCGGGCTTTGCGCTTTTTCTTATTATCTTACATATCGTTTAGCTACCGGGGCATATAATGAGAGATAACGACCCGTCAGCCGGTGCCAGACGAAAAAAAAAGGCGTAACGGAACTTTATTGTTTTCAGACACTCCAACCCTCAGCTTGCTCATTTATGCAGTCATTGGGTGGTGTTTTGAATACGCATGGGAATTGGGTTTGGGGAGACATTACCTCGGATGAGCGAGCAGTTAACGGATCAGGTCCTTGTTGAACGGGTCCAGAAAGGAGATCAGAAAGCATTTAACCTGCTGGTGGTACGCTATCAGCATAAGGTTGCAAGCCTGGTCTCCCGCTACGTGCCACCGGGCGATATCGCTGACGTTGTTCAGGAGTCGTTCGTAAAAGCATGGCGTGCGCTGGATTCTTTCCGGGGGGATAGTGCTTTTTACACCTGGTTATATCGTATCGCCGTCAATACGGCGAAGAATTATCTGGTTGCTCAGGGGCGCCGTCCGCCATCCAGCGATGTTGATGCCAATGAGGCAGAAAATTTCGAAAGTGGCGGGGCATTGAAAGAAATTTCGAACCCTGAGAACTTAATGTTGTCAGAAGAGCTGAGACAAATAGTTTTTCGTACCATCGAATCGCTTCCGGAAGATTTACGCATGGCAATTACCTTGCGGGAGTTGGATGGCATGAGCTATGAAGAAATAGCCGTCATCATGGATTGTCCGGTGGGCACAGTGCGTTCGCGTATCTTCCGGGCACGAGAAGCTATTGATAATAAAGTTCAACCGCTAATCCGGCGTTGACGATAGCGGAATACTGGAAAAGGGTATCAGGCATGCAGAAAGAAAAACTTTCGGCCTTAATGGATGGTGAAACGCTGGATAACGAACTGCTCAATGAGCTAGGTCGTTCATCTGAAATGCAAAAAACCTGGGAGAGCTATCATCTCATCCGCGATACGCTGCGAGGCGATACCAGTGAGATGCTCCATTTTGATATCTCTGCTCGCGTCATGGCCGCCATTGAAAATGAGCCCGTTCGTCAGACGGTTCCTCTAATTCCTGAATCTCAGCCTGCCCCGCATCAGTGGCGCCAGATGCCTTTCTGGCAAAAAGTGCGCCCATGGGCAAGTTCATTAACCCAAATGGGGGTCGCTGCGTGTGTTTCCCTTGCTGTTATCGTCGGTGTCCAGCAGTATAATGGGCAGTCTGATGCATCTCAGCAGCCTGAAGCGCCGGTGTTTAACACCATGCCGATGATGGGGAAAGCCAGCCCGGTTAGTCTGGGCGTGCCAGCGGATGCTTCAGCAGGCAGCGGTCAGCAGGCGCAAGTGCAGGAACAGCGCCGCAGAATTAATGCTATGCTGCAGGATTATGAATTGCAGCGTCGCCTGCATGCTGAGCAGCTTCAGTTTGGTCAGGCCCAGACTCAGCAAGCCGCTGTTCAGGTGCCGGGCTATCAAACTTTAGGAACGCAATCGCAGTAATGAAGCAACTTTTGTGTGCCATGTCGCTCATGGCAGGCAGCTTGTTCTTCTCCGCCAACGCCTCGGCTGATACATCGTCCGGGGCGTTGTTGCAGCAGATGAACCTGGCTAGCCAGTCCCTCAATTACGAGCTGTCTTTCGTCAGCATCAACAAGCAGGGCGTTGAGTCGCTGCGCTATCGACACGCGAAACTAAATAACCGCCCCCTCGCTCAGCTATTACAGCTCGACGGCCCTCGCAGGGAAGTCGTACTGCGCGGCACTGAAATTAGCTATTTTGAACCTGGCCTCGATCCGTTCACGTTGAATGGTGACTATATCGTCGATTCGCTGCCTTCATTGGTGTACAGCGACTTCAAACGGCTGGCGTCGTATTATGATTTCATCTCTGTTGGGCGTACGCGTATTGCCGATCGTTTATGCGATGTGGTGCGAGTCGTGGCTCGTGACGGTACGCGCTATAGCTACATCGCCTGGCTAGATGCTGAAACAAAGCTGCCGCTGCGTGTTGATTTACTCGATCGCGATGGGGAAACCCTTGAGCAGTTCCGGGTCGTTTCTTTCAGCGTTGGCGACAATGTTAGCGCCAGTATGGAAACTCTGGCAAAGGCGAGCCTGCCGCCGCAGCTTTCCGTACCGGAAGGCGGTGATAAGGCTAACTTCAACTGGGCGCCAACCTGGCTGCCGCAGGGGGTTGCGGAAGTCTCCAGCAGCCAGCGTCGTCTACCAACGTTTGATGGTCCGGTAGAGTCCCGTCTCTACTCTGATGGGCTATTTAGTTTCTCCATCAATATTAATCGCGCCGCAGCAAATAGCAGCGATCAGTTGTTGCGTACCGGGCGCCGCACCGTGGCTACCATTGTGCGCGATAATGCAGAGATAACCATTGTTGGCGAACTGCCCCCGCAAACCGCGAAGCGTATTTCTGACAGCATTAAATTCAAGGCCGTACAATGATCAAAGAGTGGGCAACGGTCGTTTCCTGGAATAACGGAATTGCGCAGGTGCATTGCGATGTTAAAGCATCCTGTAGTAGTTGCGCTTCTCGTGCCGGTTGCGGTAGTCGGGTGTTGAATAAGCTCGGGCCGCAAACCAGCCATACAATTAGCGTGCCTTGTGAACAGCCGCTGGCTGCCGGGCAAAAAGTAGAATTGGGGATTGCCGAAAGCAGTTTGCTTGGCTCTGCCGTATTGGTCTATATGGCACCGTTAGTTGGATTGTTTTTAATGGCGTCTATCTTCCAGGTTCTGTTCGCGAATGATTTTGCTTCGCTGTGTGGGGCAATACTTGGCGGCGTTGGCGGGTTTTTGGTGGCTCGTGGTCTTTCTCCTGGTTTAGCGGCTCGTCAGTCGTGGCAGCCGGTGATTATTAGCGTCGGTTTACCGCCAGATTTAGTTCGCATCGAGACGCCTTCCGCACCATTGGGTCAGTGATTTCCCTGGCCCTAATCTTTATTTACAACTCCCGCAAGATCTCGTCATTTACTCCGGCTATGCTAGCCGTAAGAGCATTTCCTGGTTTCGTGGATGTAGTGTAGAATGCGGCGTTTTCGGATCAAAAAAACGTCAGGCACAGAATAGCGGCCTCATGATACGCGTAAGGCATAACTAACTCTAAATATGAAGAATATACGTAACTTTTCAATCATCGCTCACATTGACCACGGTAAGTCGACGCTGTCTGACCGAATTATCCAAATTTGCGGTGGCCTTTCCGATCGTGAAATGGAAGCCCAGGTCCTGGATTCCATGGATCTTGAACGCGAGCGCGGGATTACCATCAAGGCACAGAGCGTCACGCTGGATTACAAAGCGACCAATGGCGAAATCTATCAGCTGAACTTTATCGACACCCCGGGGCACGTGGACTTCTCCTATGAAGTTTCTCGTTCACTGGCGGCGTGTGAAGGGGCCCTGCTGGTGGTTGATGCGGGTCAGGGCGTAGAAGCTCAGACGCTGGCTAACTGCTATACGGCGATGGAAATGGACCTGGAAGTAGTGCCGGTCCTGAATAAAATCGACTTGCCTGCGGCCGATCCTGAACGCGTGGCGGAAGAAATTGAAGACATCGTCGGTATTGATGCTACCGATGCAGTGCGCTGTTCGGCGAAAACCGGCGTTGGTGTGCCCGATGTCCTGGAGCGTCTGGTACGCGATATTCCGCCGCCGGAAGGCGACCCGGAAGCGCCGTTACAGGCACTGATCATCGACTCATGGTTTGATAATTACCTTGGTGTTGTCTCGCTGGTGCGTATTAAAAACGGCACCATGCGCAAAGGCGACAAAATCAAGGTAATGAGCACCGGTCAGGTCTACAACGCCGATCGTCTCGGTATTTTCACGCCTAAACAGGTTGATCGCACCGAGCTGAAATGCGGCGAAGTTGGCTGGTTGGTTTGCGCGATTAAAGACATCCTCGGCGCACCGGTTGGCGATACGCTGACTCTGTCCCGTAACCCAGCAGATAAAGCTCTGCCAGGTTTTAAAAAGGTCAAACCGCAGGTTTATGCTGGCTTGTTCCCGGTAAGTTCTGATGATTATGAGAACTTCCGCGATGCGCTGGGCAAACTGAGCCTCAACGATGCCTCTTTGTTCTATGAGCCGGAAAGCTCTACTGCGCTGGGCTTTGGTTTCCGCTGCGGCTTCCTGGGTCTTCTGCACATGGAGATCATTCAGGAACGTCTGGAGCGTGAATACGATCTGGATCTGATCACCACGGCGCCGACGGTAGTCTATGAAGTAGAGACGACTTCGAAAGAAGTTATCTACGTCGACAGCCCGTCTAAACTCCCGCCGCTGAACAATATTCAGGAACTTCGTGAGCCGATCGCTGAGTGCCATATGTTGCTGCCGCAGGAGTTTTTGGGCAACGTCATTACCCTGTGCATAGAAAAACGCGGTGTTCAGACCAATATGGTCTACCACGGTAATCAGGTTGCGCTGACCTATGAAATTCCGATGGCGGAAGTGGTGCTCGATTTCTTTGACCGCCTGAAATCTACTTCTCGTGGTTATGCGTCGCTGGACTATAACTTCAAACGTTTCCAGGCTTCCAACATGGTACGCGTGGATGTGTTGATCAACAGCGAGCGAGTCGATGCGCTGGCGCTGATTACGCACAATGATAATGCGCCGTACCGCGGTCGCGAACTGGTAGAGAAGATGAAAGAGCTGATCCCACGTCAGCAATTCGACATCGCTATCCAGGCCGCTATCGGCAACCACATTATTGCCCGTTCAACGGTGAAACAGCTGCGTAAAAACGTCCTGGCAAAATGCTATGGCGGCGACGTCAGTCGTAAGAAAAAGCTGCTGCAGAAGCAGAAAGACGGTAAGAAACGCATGAAGCAGGTCGGTAACGTTGAGCTGCCGCAGGAAGCGTTCCTCGCCATTCTGCACGTTGGTAAAGACGGCAAATAACCCTAAGGAGTTGGCATGGCGAACATGTTTGCCCTGATCCTGGTCATCGCTACCCTGGTGACGGGTCTATTGTGGTGCCTGGATAAATTTATTTTTGCGCCAAAACGTCGTGAACGTCAGGCCGCAGCTCAGGCAGCGACCGGCGACCAGTTGGACAAAAAAACACTGAAGAAAGTCAGCCCTAAACCGGGCTGGCTGGAAACGGGTGCTTCGGTATTCCCGGTCCTGGCGATTGTTCTGGTAGTGCGTTCGTTTATTTACGAACCTTTCCAGATCCCTTCGGGTTCGATGATGCCTACGTTGTTGATCGGCGATTTTATTCTGGTTGAGAAGTTTGCTTATGGGATTAAAGACCCTATCTACCAGAAAACGCTAATTGAAACGGGTCATCCGAAACGGGGTGATGTCGTGGTTTTCAAATATCCTGAAGATCCGCGTCTGGACTACATCAAACGTGCAGTTGGTTTACCGGGTGATAAAGTCACATACGATCCGATTAGCAAGCAGGTCACCATCCTGCCGGGCTGTAGTTCAGGCCAGGCGTGTGGCAATGCTCTGCCGGTAACTTACTCCAACGTCGAGCCGAGCGATTTCGTGCAGACTTTTTCCCGTCGTAACGGCGGTGAAGCAACCAGCGGTTTCTGGCAGTTGCCGAAAGGTGAAACCAAAGCCGACGGAATTCGTTTGACCGAGCGCAAAGAGACGCTGGGTGAGGTAACGCATCGTATTCTGACCGTGCCGATTGCTCAGGATCAGGTGGGGATGTATTACCAGCAGTCTGGTCTGCCATTGGCGACCTGGATTGTACCGCCGGGGCAGTATTTCATGATGGGTGACAACCGCGATAACAGCGCCGACAGCCGTTATTGGGGCTTTGTACCGGAAGCAAATCTGGTCGGTAAAGCAACCGCAATCTGGATGAGTTTTGAAAAACAGGAAGGCGAGTGGCCTACCGGAGTACGTTTATCACGTATTGGTGGTATCCGGTAATTTTCCTGCCTTCATTCACGCTGTCGTTACAATAACGGCAGCGTGAATTATTTAAGATTTAAATCTATTCAAACTAACGACATCCCTTGTCGTTGCGTATAGAATATCCCCCCGAAGTTTTAGGTTGTCTCTCGTAAGATTGACACAGCACACGAAACCGCGTTGGCTTTTACTCAGGTCGGTTTCGTGTGCTGCATTTTTGACGCATTCATTTATTGGTAACGCATGAATCCCATCGTAATTAATCGGCTTCAACGGAAGCTGGGCTACACTTTTCATCATCAGGAGCTGTTGCAACAGGCATTAACTCACCGCAGTGCCAGCAGCAAACACAATGAGCGCCTGGAGTTTTTAGGTGACTCTATATTGAGTTTCGTCATCGCAAATGCGCTCTACCATCGCTTCCCACGGGTCGACGAAGGTGATATGAGCCGCATGCGCGCGACGTTGGTGCGGGGCAACACGCTGGCAGAAATGGCCCGCGAGTTTGAGTTGGGTGAATGTTTGCGTCTTGGGCCGGGTGAATTGAAAAGTGGAGGTTTTCGCCGTGAATCCATTCTGGCGGATACCGTTGAAGCATTAATCGGCGGGATTTTCCTCGACAGTGATATTCAGAACATCGAGCGCCTGATTCTCTCCTGGTACCAAAGTCGCCTGGACGAAATTAGCCCTGGCGATAAGCAAAAAGATCCTAAGACCCGTTTGCAGGAGTATCTGCAGGGGCGTCACCTGCCGCTTCCATCCTACCTGGTGGTTCAGGTTCGCGGTGAAGCGCATGACCAGGAATTTACTATCCACTGCCAGGTTAGCGGCCTGAGTGAACCGGTGGTTGGCACAGGTTCTAGCCGTCGCAAGGCAGAACAGGCTGCCGCCGAACAGGCGTTGAAAAAGCTGGAGCTGGAATGAGCGAAGAAAAAAATTATTGTGGGTTTGTTGCTATCGTTGGTCGTCCTAACGTCGGTAAATCAACGCTGTTGAACAAGCTGCTTGGGCAGAAGATTTCTATTACTTCACGTAAAGCGCAGACCACACGTCACCGTATCGTCGGTATTCATACTGAAGGTCCGTATCAGGCAATTTATGTTGATACCCCGGGCCTGCATATGGAAGAGAAGCGCGCTATTAACCGTCTGATGAACAAAGCGGCCAGTAGCTCGATTGGCGACGTTGAACTGGTGATTTTTGTTGTTGAAGGTACCCGCTGGACGGCAGATGATGAAATGGTTCTGGGTAAGCTGCGCGACGCCAGAGCACCGGTTATCCTTGCGGTGAACAAAGTTGATAACGTGCAGGAAAAGGGCGATCTGTTGCCGCACCTGCAGTTCCTCGGCAGCCAGATGAATTTCCTCGATATCGTGCCGATTTCCGCGGAAACCGGGCTGAACGTGGATACCATCGCCGGTATCGTGCGTAAGCATCTACCGGAAGCAATTCATCACTTCCCGGAAGATTACATTACCGATCGTTCTCAGCGTTTTATGGCTTCTGAGATCATCCGCGAAAAACTGATGCGTTTCCTGGGCGCTGAGCTGCCGTATTCCGTGACCGTCGAAATTGAACGTTTCCAGACTAACGAACGCGGTGGCTACGATATCAATGGTCTGATTCTGGTTGAGCGTGAAGGGCAGAAGAAGATGGTGATTGGCAACAAAGGGGCCAAAATCAAAACCATCGGCATTGAAGCGCGTAAAGACATGCAGGATATGTTTGAAGCGCCGGTTCACCTGGAGCTGTGGGTGAAAGTGAAATCCGGCTGGGCCGATGACGAACGTGCGTTGCGCAGTCTCGGTTACGGCGACGACGTCTAAGTCATTTAATCGTGGAAGGCTGGCAGCGCGCTTTTGTCCTGCATAGTCGTCCCTGGAGCGAAACCAGCCTGATGCTGGACGTCTTCACGGAAGAGTCAGGTCGCGTGCGCCTTGTTGCTAAAGGCGCACGTTCCAAACGTTCCAATCTCAAAGGTGCTCTTCAGCCCTTTACCCCCTTGCTGCTTCGCTTTGGCGGGCGTGGCGAAGTCAAAACGCTACGCAGCGCGGAAGCCGTTTCGCTGGCGCTCCCTCTCAGCGGTATCACGCTCTATAGCGGTCTTTACGTTAACGAACTGCTTGCCCGCGTGCTTGAGCATGAAACGCGCTTCTCCGAACTTTTCTTCGATTATCTGCACTGCATCCAGTCTCTGGCTGGCGCAAGCGGTTCTCCTGAACCGGCACTGCGTCGCTTTGAACTGGCGCTGCTGGGGCATCTTGGTTACGGCGTCGATTTCCTCCACTGTGCCGGGAGCGGTGAAGCGGTTGACGACGCCATGACCTATCGCTACCGTGAAGAAAAAGGCTTTATCGCCAGCGTGGTTATTGATAACAGCACCTTTACCGGGCACCATCTTAAGGCGTTGGCGAATCGCGAATTTCCGGACAGCGATGCGCTGCGTGCGGCAAAACGTTTCACCCGTATCGCCCTGAAGCCGTATCTTGGTGGGAAACCGTTGAAAAGCCGGGAGCTTTTTCGCCAGTTTATGCCCGCGCGGGCGGCGCGGGCCAATAAAACCAATAACGATTAACGAGGATTGTCATGGCTGAATTACTGCTAGGGGTCAATATTGACCACATTGCGACATTACGCAACGCTCGCGGCACCGCTTATCCTGACCCGGTGCAGGCGGCCTTTATCGCCGAGCAGGCCGGTGCTGACGGTATTACCGTCCATCTGCGCGAAGACCGCCGACACATCACCGATCGCGATGTGCGTATCCTGCGTCAGACTCTCGATACTCGCATGAATCTTGAGATGGCGGTGACGGAAGAGATGCTGAATATCGCCTGCGAGACTAAACCCCATTTCTGCTGCCTGGTGCCGGAAAAACGCCAGGAAGTGACCACCGAGGGTGGTCTGGACGTTGCGGGCCAGCTCGACAAAATGCGCGATGCCTGTAAGCGCCTTGCCGATGCCGGTATTCTGGTTTCCCTGTTTATCGATGCTGATAATGCGCAAATTAAGGCCGCGGCGGACGTGGGAGCACCCTATATCGAAATTCACACCGGTTGCTACGCCGATGCTGCAACTGATGCAGAGCAGGCAAAAGAGCTGGAGCGTATTGCTAAAGCGGCAACTTACGCCGCCAGCCTTGGGCTGAAGGTCAATGCCGGTCACGGTCTAACCTACCATAACGTTAAAGCCATTGCGGCACTGCCGGAAATGCACGAGCTGAATATCGGTCATGCGATTATTGGTCGTGCGGTAATGAGCGGCTTGAAAGAGGCGGTTGCGGAAATGAAGCGTCTGATGCAGGAAGCTCGCGCGTAATGGCTATCCTGGGACTGGGCACTGATATTGTTGAAATTGCCCGTATTGAAGCGGTGATCGCCCGCAGCGGCGATCGCCTGGCCCGCCGCGTACTTAGCGACCATGAGTGGGCGATATGGGAACAGCATCAGCAACCGGTCCGTTTTCTGGCTAAGCGTTTCGCGGTAAAAGAAGCCGCTGCCAAGGCGCTTGGGACCGGCATTCGCAACGGTCTGGCCTTTAATCAGTTTGAGGTTTACAACGACGAGCTGGGTAAGCCAAAGCTGCGTTTGTGGGGAGAGGCGAAAAATCTGGCGGCACGTTTAGGAGTCAGCAGCATTCATGTGACGCTGGCCGATGAGCGCCACTATGCCTGCGCTACGGTCATCGTCGAAAGCTAGATTTTTTCGGCGTGGTGCAGCAGGACGAATTTATCCCACAACTGCTCTTCGTTTTCACTATGCGCCGGATCTTGCAGAATAGTGTTCGGGATTGGACACACTTTCTGGCAGGTCGGCGTTTCATAATGACCCACGCACTCGGTGCAGCGGTCGCTGTTAATTTCATAAATGCTATCACCCATTGATATCGCCTCATTCGGGCATTCTGGCTCGCACATATCGCAGTTGATGCATTTTTTGGTGATTAACAGCGCCATCAGGAAATTCTCAGAAACAATACAAATAGGGCGGGCATTATACGCCCATTTTCTGCTCAGGCCAGCTCTTTTCTGGCGTCAATTCGTTATCCGTAGTGTAAAAATTTTTGATCTGCTTGAGCAGGCAGATAGTTGCGTTGTCCAGCGAAAGGTCATTGCTATGTACGAGCATCACTGGGATGAAAAAAGCCGGAATACCAAGCGAAACCAGACGGACATTTTTGGGCGTGGATAAACGCGTTAGTGAGCGGGTAATAAATGCGATGCCAATTTGTGCTTCAGCATACTCAAGGCATGAGTAGTGGTTATCCAGCTCGCAGATGATATTCGGCGCTATCTTACGGTTATTGAATTCTGTCGCGATAATTCCTCTTAATAATAGAGAGTCATTAAGCACGATAATGGGTTGGTCGTTCAGATCTTCAGGGCGTAGGCGCTCATGCTTCGCCAGGTGATGTGAAAGCGGGATAGCGGCGATAATCTCATCTTCAAACAACATGGTAGAGCTAAGCTGAGCGGGCAGCGTGGTCCGGTAAACGATACCAATATCGACGGTACTATCGGTGAGTTTTTTGATGGTTTGTTCCGTGGAAAATTCCTTAACATTCAAGGAAATTTCAGGATGATGTGTCATAAAGCTGCGAAAGGCTGGCAAGACCAGATAGCTGCCTGAGACGCCAATCGATATCGTATCGCGTTGCTGATATTGATAGGGAAGGAGATCGTTTTCCGCGTTTTTCAAATCCAACATTATTTTGTTAGCATGCTGTTGCAAAATAATGCCGGGTTTTGTTAATTCAATACCTCTGCCTCTTCGCTTAAATAATATTGTCTTAAGTGATGACTCAAGTTGTTTGATTTGCTGACTTAATGATGGCTGGGTGATAAAAAGTCGACTGGCCGCCCGACCATAATGTAGTTCATCACACAAAATCAGGAAAGAATGCAGTTGTTTGATATTCATTGAAATGGAACGCCAATCGATTGGGTTTTGTTATAACGATTATAAAAAATACCAAATTGTTTGCCTATTTTGCTTTTTTTAAACTGTGATCAGTGCATTTTAAAAAAGGAAAAATTATGTCGGTATCAATCAACCGCTGGGGAATGCTTGCCGCCCACGTGTGCATAAATTTTGTACTCGGGGGCGTCTATGCATTCAGCTATTTTAAAACGCCATTAATGGAGCAATATCACTGGGACCCCGCAACCCTGGCGTTGGCATTTTCTATCAATATGGGGATCATTCCTTTACCGATGATTTGGGGCGGGAGAATGATCGATAACGGCAAAGGAAAACAGGCGATTGTCATCGGTGGCATCCTGTTTTCTTTAGGTTTTATCTTGTCCGGGTTCGTGGATAATTTGCCGATGTTGTTCTTAACCTATGGGGTCATCGCTGGGCTGGGATCGGGATTGGCCTTTACGGGGAATCTTAATAATATTCTCAAGTTTTTCCCTGACCGTCGAGGGCTTGCCAGCGGCATCGTCCTGGCCGGCGTTGGAGTAGGGACGCTACTTTGCACCCGCCTGGCCGAATATTTTATGGCGCAAACCCACGATGTCAGTCGGGCACTATTATATCTTGGTATCGTATATTTGGTTGTCATTTTTATTGTGCAATTCTTTATTCGAAGCGCGCCCGCAAAAGATAGTGGTGGAATTAAAGCATCGCCAATGGATAAAGACTATCGACACATGCTTAAGGACCTGCGCTTTTGGCTACTCTTTATGATTCTGGCGCTGGGCGTATTCTCCGGAATGGTGATCAGTTCGAGTTCTGCACAAATTGGCATGACGCAATATGGTTTAATATCCGGGGCCTTGATTGTCAGTCTGGTATCGATATTTAACTCTATTGGTCGCTTGTTCTGGGGTGGTTTGACCGATAAGTTAGGCGGGTATAATACGCTGGTGATTGTTTATCTCTTTACCTGCCTTTGTATGCTGCTGTTGCTCTTTTTTAATGGTAATACTTCGGTGTTCTATTTCAGCGCGCTGGGCGTTGGCTTTGCTTATGCCGGGATATTAGTTATCTTCCCCGGACTGACCAGTCAGAACTTTGGCATGCGTAATCAGGGATTAAACTATGGATTTATGTATTTTGGTTTTGCCGTTGGTGCGGTTATTGCGCCGTATGTTACATCAGCTATAGCAAAATATACGGGGAGCTATAATACGGTATTTATTCTCACCACGGTCTTATTGCTTATTGGGGTTGTGCTCACGCTGGTGACGAAACGTTATGTTGGAACGGTTTTAGCCAAAATACATTGATCAAATCATAAGGAAATAAAGATGAAAATTGCAATCGCAGGTGCAGGGGCTATGGGGTGTCGTTTTGGCTATATGCTACTGGCTGCCGGACATGACGTGACGCTTATCGATAGCTGGCAGGAACATGTTGATGCTATTTGCAGTAAGGGATTGTTTGTCGAAACGGAAACGACTCAACAGTATTATCCGATACCCGCAGTTATGGCCGATAAGGCGCAGGGGGTATTTGAACTGGTTATTCTGTTTACCAAAGCTATGCAACTGGACAGCATGCTACAGCGTATTAAGCCGTTGCTACCCGCGGCGAAAGTCGTGATGATTTTATCTAATGGTCTGGGAAATATCGAAACGCTGGCAAACTACGTTGATCGGGAAAAAATCTATGCTGGCGTCACGTTATGGTCGAGCGAACTGGAGGGTGCCGGACATATTATGGCCACAGGCACTGGGACGATTGAGTTGCAGCCTATTGCCAGCCAGGATGCTGACCAGGAATCCAGAGTCATTGCCGCCCTCAATAGCGCCGGGCTGAATGCGGAAATTAGCCCTGACGTATTATTATCAATCTGGAAGAAAGCGGCTTTTAATAGCGTAATGAATACCTATTGCGCACTGCTGGATTGTAATGTTGGTGGTTTTGGCAGTCGACCTGGAGCATTAGATTTAGCGCAGGCAGTGGTGGATGAGTTTGTACTGGTAGCAGCCAGTCAGAATATTCCGTTGACTCAGGAAATGGTAATGAATACGGTTAAAAAAGTATTCGACCCGCGCGAAAGCGGCCATCACTATCCTTCTATGTATCAGGATTTACATAAAGGGCGGCTCACTGAAATTGACTATTTAAACGGAGCGATTGCGCGTATTGGGATGCAGAACAATATTGCCGTACCGGTTAACAAGCTTTTGACTCAGCTGATTCACGCCAAAGAAGCGCAATAAATCCAGGGGCTCTTTTGCGAAATGCAGAAGAGCCCGCTTTCAGACCAGCTTTTTCACCAGCGCTTCACTGTGACGAATGCGATCCGGGGCGCGCTCGAGATCCTGCTGGACCAGCCCCATAAACAGCAGGTCGGCCAGCATCATTTGCGCGCTGGTGGAGGAGATCGCGGCGCTGCGCGTAGCCTGCTCTTCAGCGATGGTATACAGGCACAGAGTTGCCTGCTGTTGAAGGGCGTTGGGGTTAAAACCGGTGATCGCCAGGATCTGGCTCCCCACTCGCAATGCTTCACCTGCCGCCATATTAATTTCGCGTCGCTCACCAGAGTAGGAGATGGCCAGCAGCAGATCGTCTGCCGCCATCGCCTGTACTGTTGCCAGAAGGGCGTGCATATCCTGCTCAGAAACGGCGTTAATGCCGATTTTCATCAGCTTCCAGCTAAAGTTCCTCGCCACCAGGCCCGATGCGCCAATACCGGTAATAATAACCCGCCGGGCATTACGTAGTAGCGCAACGGCTTCCAGTAGCTTTTCTTCGCTGTTGACGTCCAGAGAGGCATGCATTGCTGCGATATTATCTTTAATCAGCTTTTCGCCCACCAGTCGGAGAGGATCATCTCCGCGAATCTGGTTATGCACCGGTACGGATTGCGGAGTGGGGGCGCTAGCCAATGCTTCGCTTAACGCCAGTTTCAACGCTGGGAAACCTTTAAAACCCATCTTCTGCGCGAATTTTACCACGCTCGACTGGCTGACTCCGGCTTCGCCCGCCAGCTGCTGTGAGCTGAGGTGGCGGGTTTGATCCGGTTGGGCCAGAATAAAATCGGCCAGTTTTTTATCACTTGCGGCCAGCGTGGGGTAGCGTTGGCGGATTCGGGTCAAACAGTTCATAGCGGCTCCGGAGGACAGCTTTCACCCTCGGCTGAAAGAATTTTGTATTCAATTATAAGGGGAATAGTGCGAATTAAAAATTCAACCGTTCAGATTTCTCTGCAAGCAGATTTTACCTTAATCCCGGCTCAACGATGGCGGATGTTTTCGCTATTCAATGCGTAAGGCTGTTAAGCTATTGGTTATCGAGGTGTTAATCCAGAGGAGTCGGTTTTGAATAGTAGCATGCGGCGAGTGGTTTTCTTTGATCTGGATGGCACCTTGCATCAGCAGGATATGTTCGGCAGTTTCTTGCGCTATGTGTTACGTCATCAGCCGTTGAATACGTTGCTGGTTCTTCCTCTGTTGCCCGTTATTCTTGCCGGACTGTTGCTAAACGGTCGGGCCGCACGCTGGCCGATGAGCCTGCTGCTGTGGGCTACGACTTTCGGGCGCAGTGAGAGGCATCTGAAACGTCTTGAGGCGGGTTTTGTTCACTGGTTCCGGCAGCATGTCACGGCTTTTCCCGTCGTTCAGTCACGGTTGACGGATTATCTGACCAGTACCGATGCGGACGTTTGGTTGATTACCGGGTCGCCGCAGTCGCTGGTGGAGCAGGTCTATTTTGATACTGCATGGTTGCCGCGGGTGAATCTGATTGCCAGTCGGATGGAGCGCCGTTGCGGCGGCTGGGTTTTAACGCTGCGCTGTCTGGGTAACGAAAAAGTCGCGCAACTGGAGCAAAAAATCGGTGCTCCGCTGCGCTTGTACAGTGGTTATAGCGACAGCGAACAGGACAATCCGCTGCTCTATTTTTGCCAGCACCGCTGGCGAGTAACCCCACAGGGCGATCTTCAGCAGTTAGAATAGTGTGTAATACATAGCGCCCATGTATAATGCGCCCCGCTTTTTCCGCAGGAGTGCCCGCTTTGTCTGACCATGAATTAAATGATGAATACTGGATGCGTCATGCTTTGACGCTGGCGAAACGCGCCTGGGAAGAGGGCGAGGTGCCGGTCGGCGCGGTGCTGGTGCACAATCATCAGGTCATCGGTGAAGGCTGGAACCGGCCAATTGGCCGTCACGATCCTACTGCGCATGCTGAGATTATGGCGTTGCGCCAGGGTGGGATGGTGCTGCAAAACTACCGTCTGGTTGACGCGACGCTGTACGTCACCCTGGAGCCTTGTGTAATGTGTGCCGGGGCGATGGTACATAGCCGCATTTCACGGCTGGTATTCGGTGCCAGGGATGCGAAAACCGGCGCTGCCGGATCGCTTATCGACGTGCTGCATCATCCGGGGATGAATCATCGGGTAGAAATAACCGAAGGTCTCCTGGCAGAACAGTGCTCTGGTATGCTGAGCGATTTTTTCCGCTGGCGGCGCGAAGAGAAAAAACTGCTTAAAAAGGCGCGTCAGCAAATGGAAGATTAATGGCCCAGTCCTGGGATTTTAAATTTTGCGTTATCGACCAGCGTTTCGGCGCGAAAGCTGAAAAAGGACATGGCGTACTGTTCTTCTTTATTTAACTCATCCGGCATGACCGCCGGATAGTGTTCGCCAAGCGCCGCAATCTGCGCCTCTTTTCTCTCTTTCTCAGAGAGGTAGCCCACAAGGCTGATATGGTATTTGCGGATATTCTCGACGTAGGCGTAGGCCTCATGACCGCGCGCGAAGCCGTACTTCAGCCGACTGTAATAGTTTTTCTGGCTCAGCAACGGCAGACGCTGCTTCACATCGGCCCAGCTATTGGGATTACCTTTCTGCTTTTTGGTTAGCGCCATCGCGTCAAGCATATGCGCGTAGCCCATATTGTAAGCCGCCAGCGCAAACCAGATACGTTCGTCTTTGGGAACGGAGTCGGGCACCTTACTCATCATATCCTGTAGATAACGCATACCGCCGTCGAGGCTTTGGTCTGCGTCGGTACGGTCGGTCAGTCCCAGGCTCTGGGCGGTATTGCGGGTGAGCATCATTATTCCGCGTACGCCGGTAGGAGAGGTCGCCTGAGGGTCCCAATGCGACTCCTGCCATGAGATGGCCGCCAGCAGGCGCCAGTCTATCTGCCGGGCATATTTTTCAAACATCGGCTGTAGGTCAGGGAGGACGTTCTCCACGGCGCGCAGGAAGGTGCGCGTATCAACATAGTCAAAATCGTTACCGTGGCCGAGGTATTTCTCTTCCAGTCGCGCAAGGATGCCGTCTTCATTAATGTTATTGAAGAAATCGAGCATTGCCGCCGACAGAGAGTTGTCTTCGCCTTTTTCACTAAACCAGGTCACCGGCTGCTCATCGCTGATATCCAGCGCGACGGCCAGTTCCGGGTGGACGCGCTGGAACAGACTGACGGCGACCGAATCCGCGATGGTGTAATCGAGCTTACCGTCGATCACCGCCTGCATCAGCGCCGTGGTGCCGCGTTTATCATCCACGCGCCAGTCGAGGTCCGGATATTTTTGTTCTTTTAATGCCTGCAGGTCATTAATCGCCACGTGCCCGGGGGCGATAGCCAACTGCTCAGCGGTAAGATTCGCGAGGCTGCGCGGGCGCAGGCTGCCTTTGCGATACACCAGCTGTTGCGAAACGGAATAGTAGGTTGGTCCGGCCTGATAGTTCTTTATCCGTTCAGAGTTGTAGACCAGACCCGCCGCCAGCATGTCGGCTTTTCCCTCATCGAGGTCGTCGAATAACTGGCTGATATTTTGTCGGACGGTCACCTTCAGCTCGACCCCAAGGTAGTTGGCAAACTGCTGTGCCAACTCATAATCGAAACCGTAGGTTTTGTCATTGATGGTCGCGAAGGTCATTGGCGAATTAATGGTGCTGATGCGCAGTTCTCCGCGCGCCATAATCCCGGCCACACGGTTCTCTGGTTTCCCCATCCACGGGAGAGACGGCCACAGGGCAGCCGCCAGCAAGAGGGTTACAATGCCGATGAGCAGATAATTAATCTTTAGTTTTTTCAGATAGTTAATCTTCTGCAGCTTTGCGTTCCTCAGCAGACTATGACCGGAAAAAGTAAAAGGTTGTCGTCGAATGAGCGGCATTTTGCTTAAGAATGCGCCAGTTGGCAACTTATTCGCGAGTCGGGTCACATTTATTGATAAACCCTGGCAACCATTTTATTTCTACGCAAACGGTTTCGTCGGGGCGCAGGATTCACTATAATGGCGCCCGTTTCCCCCGGCTCACCCTGAAAGCTTCGAAGACGAGAGACTTATGATGGAAATTTTGCGTGGTTCACCTGCACTGTCGGCATTCCGTATCAATAAACTGCTGGCACGTTTCCAGGCGGCCAACCTTCCGGTAAGCACTATATATGCCGAGTATGTTCATTTTGCCGATCTCAGCGCCCCGCTAAGCGGCGACGATCGTGAGAATCTGGCGAGGTTGCTAAAATATGGCCCGAACTTAAGCAGCCATACCCCAACCGGCAAGCTACTGCTCGTTACCCCCCGTCCTGGCACTATCTCTCCCTGGTCTTCAAAAGCTACCGACATCGCCCGTAACTGCGGTCTGTCTCAGGTTGTGCGCCTGGAGCGCGGCGTTGTGTACTACGTTGAAGCGAGCAGCCTGACTGAAGAGCAGTGGGCGCTGGTGGCGGCTGAACTGCACGATCGAATGATGGAAAGCGTATTTGATGCGCTGGAAGAGGGCGAAAAGCTGTTTGCTCACCATCAGCCGACCCCGGTAACCAGCGTTGACCTGCTGGGACAGGGTCGTCAGGCGCTGATTGACGCTAACCTTCGTCTGGGGCTGGCGCTGGCGGATGACGAAATCGACTATCTGCAGGATGCCTTCCATAAGCTGGGCCGTAACCCGAACGATATCGAACTCTATATGTTCGCGCAGGCCAACTCCGAGCACTGCCGACACAAGATTTTTAACGCCGATTGGGTCATTGATGGCGAGCAGCAGCCGAAGTCGCTGTTCAAGATGATCAAAAACACCTTTGAGAAAACTCCGGACTACGTGCTGTCGGCCTATAAAGATAACGCCGCGGTAATGGAAGGTTCGGCGGTGGGACGTTACTTTGCTGACCACGAAACGGGTCGCTACGACTTCCACCAGGAAGACGCGCATATTTTGATGAAGGTCGAAACCCACAACCACCCGACGGCGATCTCTCCGTGGCCGGGCGCGGCGACCGGTTCCGGCGGTGAAATCCGTGACGAAGGCGCGACCGGTCGTGGCGCTAAGCCGAAAGCGGGGCTGGTGGGTTTCTCCGTCTCCAACCTGCGTATTCCGGGCTTTGAGCAGCCGTGGGAAGAAGATTTCGGCAAGCCGGATCGTATTGTGACCGCGCTGGATATCATGACCGATGGCCCTCTGGGCGGTGCGGCGTTTAACAACGAATTTGGTCGCCCGGCGCTGAACGGTTATTTCCGTACCTATGAAGAGAAAGTGACCAGCCACAACGGCGAAGAGCTGCGCGGTTATCACAAGCCCATCATGCTGGCGGGCGGTATCGGCAACATTCGCGGCGAACACGTGCAGAAGGGCGAGATTGTTGTTGGCGCGAAGCTGATTGTTCTTGGCGGCCCGGCGATGAACATTGGCCTCGGCGGCGGCGCTGCTTCTTCAATGGCGTCGGGACAGTCTGACGCAGACCTGGATTTTGCCTCCGTACAGCGCGACAACCCGGAAATGGAACGTCGCTGCCAGGAAGTTATCGACCGCTGTTGGCAGTTGGGTGATGCCAACCCGATTCTGTTTATCCATGACGTCGGCGCTGGCGGTTTGTCCAATGCCATGCCGGAGCTGGTGAGTGATGGCGGCCGCGGCGGTAAATTCCAGCTGCGCGACATCCTCAGCGACGAGCCGGGCATGAGCCCGTTGGAAATCTGGTGTAACGAATCGCAGGAACGTTACGTCATGGCCGTCGCGCCGGAGCAGTTGCCGCTGTTTGATGAACTATGCCGACGTGAGCGTGCGCCGTACGCGGTTATTGGCGAAGCGACTGAAGCGATGCACCTGAGCCTTGACGATACCCATTTTGACGATCGACCGATCGATCTGCCGCTCGATGTGCTGCTGGGTAAAACGCCGAAAATGACCCGCGATGTGCAGACGCTGAAAGCGCAGGGTCAGAGTCTGGATCGCCAGGGCATAACTATTGCCGACGCGGTGAACCGCGTGCTGCATCTGCCGACCGTGGCGGAGAAAACCTTCCTTGTCACCATTGGTGACCGCACCGTGACCGGCATGGTCGCCCGCGATCAGATGGTCGGCCCGTGGCAGATCTCGGTCGCTAACTGCGCGGTAACCACCGCCAGCCTCGATAGCTATTACGGTGAAGCCATGTCAATTGGCGAACGTGCTCCGGTTGCGCTGCTGGACTTTGCCGCTTCTGCCCGCCTGGCGGTTGGCGAAGCGCTAACGAATATTGCCGCGACGCAGATTGGCGCGCTCAATCGCGTGAAGCTGTCGGCAAACTGGATGGCCGCAGCCGGTCACCCGGGTGAAGACGCTGGTTTATATGAAGCCGTTAAAGCAGTTGGAGAAGAGCTGTGTCCGGCTCTGGGACTGACGATTCCAGTGGGTAAAGACTCTATGTCGATGAAAACCCGCTGGCAGGAAGGCAACGAGCAGCGCGAAATGACCTCCCCGCTGTCGCTGGTGATTTCTGCCTTTGCTCGCGTGGAAGATGTGCGCCGCACCGTGACCCCGCAGCTCGCAACCGTTGATAACGCCCTGCTGCTGATTGATTTGGGCAAAGGCAAAAATGCGCTGGGCGCCACCGCGCTGGCGCAGGTTTACCGTCAGCTGGGCGATGTTACCGCGGACGTGCGCGATGTTGCCCAGTTGAAAGGCTTCTGGGAGTCGATGCAGGCTCTGGTAACTGAAGATAAGCTGCTGGCCTGGCATGACCGTTCCGACGGCGGCCTGCTGGTGACCCTGGCTGAAATGGCCTTTGCTGGTCACTGCGGCGTCAATGTGGATATCGCCGCGCTCGGCAATGACCATCTGGCTGCACTGTTTAACGAAGAGCTGGGGGGCGTGATTCAGGTTCGTGCCGCCGATCGTCAGGCGGTCGAAGCGTTGTTGGCGGCGAATGGCCTGGCAGATTGCGTTCACTACCTCGGACAGGCGACGGCGGGCGACCGCTTTGTTATCGCCGCCGATAGTCATCCGGTATTTAGCGAAAGCCGCACCACGCTGCGTATGTGGTGGGCTGAGACTACCTGGCAAATGCAGCGTCTGCGCGATAACCCGGAGTGTGCCGACCAGGAACATGACGCGAAGGCTAACGACAACGATCCAGGCCTCAACGTGAAGCTTTCCTTCGATATCAACGAAGACATCGCGGCACCTTATATCGCTAGCGGCGCGCGTCCGAAGGTCGCTGTGCTGCGCGAGCAGGGCGTGAACTCCCATGTAGAAATGGCGGCAGCGTTCCATCGTGCGGGCTTTGATGCCATCGACGTGCATATGAGCGACCTGCTGGCGGGCCGTACCGGTCTTGCTGATTTCCAGGCGCTGGTGGCCTGCGGAGGTTTCTCCTACGGTGATGTTTTAGGCGCGGGTGAAGGCTGGGCAAAATCTATTCTGTTCAATGACCGCGTACGCGACGAGTTTGCCACCTTCTTCCATCGCCCGCAGACATTGGCGCTGGGCGTGTGCAACGGCTGTCAGATGATGTCTAACCTGCGTGAGCTCATCCCCGGCAGCGACCTGTGGCCGCGCTTTGTGCGCAACCACTCTGACCGTTTTGAAGCACGTTTCAGCCTGGTTGAAGTGACCCAAAGCCCGTCGCTGCTGTTGCAGGGAATGGTAGGTTCGATGATGCCAATTGCCGTTTCTCACGGTGAAGGGCAGGTAGAAGTGCGTGATGGTGCGCATCTGGCTCAGCTAGAGAGCAAAGGCCTGGTGGCTCTGCGCTTCGTCGATAACTTTGGTAAGGTCACGGAGAACTACCCGGCTAACCCGAACGGTTCGGCGAACGGTATTACCGCGGTGACCAGCGAAAGCGGACGCGCGACTATCATGATGCCGCACCCGGAGCGCGTTTTCCGTACCGTGTCGAACTCCTGGCACCCGGAAAACTGGGGCGAAGACAGTCCGTGGATGCGTATTTTCCGCAATGCGCGTAAACAGCTGGGCTAAGTCTTCTTCGCAAACCTCGTTAAGCCTCCTGTAACCGCAGGGGGCTTTTTTGTTTGTGATGAGCGTGGGAAAAAGGTGTCGGGGATCGCCGACAAACGTGTAATAACCGTGTCGTCAAAAGGTGACACTTAACTCATTGATTTAAAATGGTGTTAATAAATCACTTATTCGGTGTTGCTAATTAGCGACACTTTGCACAAATAGCAACCATCATCATTACAGTGATAAAATAGTAAAAAGACATTATTTTTCATTGTGTTAATAAAATATTTTGTGATGTGGCATAGTTCGTGCATAATTATAGCCAGTGGCTCATTCACCTTCTTATGTCAGCCCCCTCGGGAAGCGCTACATAAACCTCGAATGACGCACAAACAGGTGCCTGCCGTCCAACTCCTGATAACAGCTCTGCTTTATCAGTCATCGGGCGAAACGTCGAGTAAGGCACCGCCTCATTGCTTAATAAAGCCAGGCTCTTGTAGCCTGGCTTTATTATTTCTGGCGTAGATGTTTATTGCGTCCTCAGTTAGCATCGTAGTGAGCTAATGATTGAGACGATATCCTTGAAGCGACTCTCCCTGTTCCCCCGTTCACTGCGCCAACTGGTCACGCTCTCCTTTGTGCTGATCCTGCTCCCGCTATTGGTTCTGGCCTGGCAGGCGTGGCAAAGCCTTAACGCGCTGAGTGCGCAGGCGGCGCATATCAATCGCACCACTCTTATCGACGCCCGGCGCAGCGAGGCGATGATCAATGCTGCGCTGGAGATGGAGCGCAGCTACCGGCAGTATTGCGTGCTGGATGATCCAACCCTGGCGCGGGTCTATCAAAATCAGCGTAAGCGCTACAGTGAAATGCTTGATGCTCACGCGGGTGTCCTGCCGGATGAAAAAATCTGGCAGGCGCTACGTCAGGAGCTCGACGATCTGGCGGAGCTCCAGTGCAAAAATAGCGGTCCGACGGCGAAATCTGCCGCCAGCCTGGAAGCTTTTGCCGCTGCCAACAGCGATATGGTCCAGGCGACCCGAACGGTGGTCTACTCTCGCGGACAGCAGCTACAACAGGAGATTGCCGAACGCGGTCAGTTCTTCGGCTGGCAGGCGCTGGTTCTGTTTCTGCTCAGCCTGGCCCTGGTGCTGCTTTTCACCCGTATGATTATCGGCCCGGTGAAAGGTATTCAGAGAATGATTAATCGGCTGGGTGAAGGAAAATCGCTGGATGATGCCGCGATGTTTACCGGCCCGCGAGAGCTGCGATCCGTCGGCAAACGCATTATTTGGCTGAGCGAACGTCTTGCCTGGCTGGAATCCCAGCGTCATCAATTTTTGCGCCATCTTTCCCATGAGCTGAAAACGCCGCTGGCCAGCATGCGTGAAGGGACGGAGCTGCTCGCTGACCGCGTGGCCGGGCCGCTAACGCCCGAACAGCAGGAGATCGTGGAGATTCTGGATAGTAGCAGCCGCAATCTACAAAAGCTGATTGAACAACTGCTGGATTACAACCGGCAGCAGGCCGATGGCCCGGTTGCACGTGAGACGGTCAATCTCGCTGAGCTGGTGGACAATGTGGTTTCCGCCCATAGCCTGCCGGCAAGAGCTAAAATGATGCAAACCGAATTGACGCTTACCGAGCGCTTCTGCCTGGCGGAGCCCGAACTTCTGGTGAGCGTACTGGATAATCTCTATTCCAATGCGGTGCACTATGGTGCTGAATCCGGTAACATCCGTATTCATAGCTACCGGCACGGCGAGCAGGTGCGCATTGACGTTATCAATAATGGCGAGCCGATCCCGCCTGCGGAAAAACAGATGATTTTCGAGCCTTTTTATCAGGGAAGCCACCAGCGTAAAGGGGCGGTAAAAGGCAGCGGTCTGGGGCTAAGCATCGCTCGTGACTGTGTACGGCAAATGCAGGGCGAGCTGAGCCTGGTGGATGATAAATCCGGGCTTATCTGTTTTCGTATCACGCTGCCCGCCGCTGAGCCTGGAAAAAACAATGCATAAATTAATATTGGGTGAATATGTCCCACTTCTTCGCATTTGTCCGTCCTCTTAGGGGATGGCTGCTGTCAGGTATTTCTTGCCTGGCGCTGGCGGGATGTTCCGCCTCCACATCACCACAGGCCGCGGATGGTAAAACGCTCTCCGCGCTGCCGCAGCATCAGGTCGCCGATTTTCTCTCGGTAGAGTGCGCCGACATCTGGAATCTGAAAAATGAGGCCAGCGATAAAAACCCGCTCTACTGGTTGCGGGGGATCGATTGCGCAGATCGTCTGGCCCCGGCGCAGGCGCGTGCGGAGGCTAAGCTGCATAATGATGACAGCTGGCAGGATGCTTTTAAGCGCGGCATTTTGCTGGCGGATGCCAAAATTACGCCAGATGAACGCCGGGCGCTGGTGAATCGTCTGGATACTTTCAGCCCGCAAATCGCCGCGCAGGTACGCCCGCTTTATCAGCTCTGGCGCGAAGGGCAGGGCCGACAGCTTCAGTTGGTTGATGAGCGTTCGCGCTACGCCAAATTGCAGCAATCCAGCGATGCCGAGCTTGAGGCGCTGCGCCAGCAGGAGCTGGAGTTACGCAGCCAGCTTGAGCTCACCACTCGTAAGCTGGAAAACCTCACCGATATTGAGCGCCAGCTCTCCAGCCGTAAGCCTGGAGGCAATTTCAGTTCTGATGCCGGGCACGGCAGCGAGAAAGTCCCGGAGGTGATTCATGACGATCCGTAAACCCGCCCATCTGCTGCTCGTAGACGACGATCCGGGCTTGTTGAAGCTGCTGGGGATGCGTCTTATCAGCGAAGGGTATCGTGTGGTCACTGCTGAAAGCGGCCCGGAGGCGTTGCGTATTTTGGGCCGCGAGAAAGTGGATCTGGTCGTCAGCGACCTGCGGATGGACGAGATGGACGGCCTACAGCTGTTCAGTGAAATTCAGAAGGTCCAGCCGGGGATGCCGGTGATTATCCTGACCGCGCACGGTTCCATTCCTGATGCCGTCGCAGCGACTCAGCAGGGAGTATTCAGTTTCCTGACCAAGCCGGTGGACAAAGACGCGCTGTATAAAGCTATCGACGATGCGCTGGAGCAGAGCGCGCCGACCACCGACGAGCGCTGGCGTCAGGCGATTGTCACCCGCAGCCCGCTGATGCAGCGCTTGCTTGAGCAGGCCGGGATGGTGGCGCAATCGGACGTGAGCGTGCTGATTAACGGCCAAAGCGGCACCGGCAAAGAGATTGTCGCCCAGGCCATTCATAACGCCAGCCCGCGCCACGATAAACCTTTTATCGCTATTAACTGTGGAGCGCTACCCGAACAACTGCTGGAATCGGAACTATTTGGTCATGCGCGCGGTGCTTTTACCGGCGCGGTCAGCAGCCGTGAAGGATTGTTTCAGGCAGCCGAAGGCGGCACGCTGTTTCTTGATGAGATAGGCGATATGCCGGTGGCGCTACAGGTGAAACTGTTGCGCGTCCTGCAGGAGCGCAAAGTACGCCCGCTGGGCAGCAATCGCGATATTGATATTGACGTGCGGATTATCTCCGCTACCCACCGCGATCTGCCGAAAGCGATGGCCCGCGGTGAGTTTCGTGAAGATCTGTTTTATCGCCTGAACGTGGTGAATCTGAAAATTCCCCCGCTGGCCGATCGCACAGAAGATATCCCGCTACTGGCTAACCATCTGCTGCGCCAGTCCGCCGATCGCCATAAACCGTTTGTTCGCGCTTTCTCCACGGATGCAATGAAGCGGCTGATGGCCGCCAAATGGCCGGGGAACGTACGCCAACTGGTGAACGTGATTGAGCAGTGCGTGGCGCTGACTTCCTCGCCGGTGATCAGCGATGCGCTGGTGGAGCAGGCGCTGGAGGGGGAAAATACCGCTCTGCCGACGTTTGTTGAGGCGCGTAATCAGTTTGAGCTGAATTACCTGCGTAAGCTGCTGCAAATTACCAAGGGTAATGTCACGCATGCGGCGCGGATGGCAGGGCGTAACCGCACGGAGTTTTATAAGCTGCTGTCGCGCCACGAGCTTGAAGCCAACGACTTTAAAGAGTAGCTCCGCAAGATGACGCAAGTTATGATACGGTTAGCAACCGGTTACGCGACTAAGACAGGAACACCATGAAAAAGATTGATGCGATTATTAAACCATTCAAACTGGATGACGTGCGTGAAGCGCTGGCCGAAGTCGGCATCACCGGGATGACGGTAACGGAAGTGAAAGGCTTTGGCCGTCAGAAGGGGCACACCGAGCTGTATCGCGGCGCGGAGTACATGGTGGATTTTCTGCCGAAAGTGAAAATCGAAATTGTCGTTACTGATGACATCGTCGATACCTGCGTCGATACTATTATCCGCACGGCACAGACGGGTAAAATTGGCGATGGCAAAATCTTTGTCTTCGACGTTGCGCGCGTGATTCGTATTCGTACCGGTGAAGAAGACGACGAAGCGATTTAAGTTATCAAACAGCCCCGGTCGTATCATGCGACCGGGGCTGTTTGTCTCTGTCAATGGCGTTCAGTTATGCTTTTGCTTTGATAAACGCAGATCCATAGCTGTCAGCGGCGAGCAGGGCCGCATAAACGCTATCCTCAGTGATTTTAAACGGCATATTGTGAATCGTCTCTCCTTTCACGCAGGCCAGCTCGGCAACTTTACGCATCTTATTTTCGATATCTTCAGTGACGTTCAACTGCCTGAGCGTTACCGGCAGACCGACATCAATGCACAGCTGTAGAACGGTATTGAGTTCTTCAGTCGGCGCATTTTCCAGGATCAGCTGGGTTAACGTGCCGAACGCCACTTTTTCACCGTGATACATCGCATGCGTTTCTTCTAATACGGTAAAACCATTGTGGATAGCGTGGGCCGCCGCCAGGCCACCGCTCTCAAAACCTACGCCGCTTAAATAAGTATTCGCTTCGACAATGTGCTCTACGGCTTCGGTTACCACGTTGCGCTCGACGGCGAGCAAGGCTTTTTTGGCATCAGCAAGCAGCGTCTCATAACACTGTCTGGCAATACCCGTTGCGGCGACGGTAGGGTGTCCGCCAGCCATCGTTGTGGCCGAGCTTTGCAAACAGGCGCGGGCTTCGAACCAGGTCGCCAGCGCATCCCCGATACCTGCTGCCAGTAGCCGTGCAGGCGCATTAGCGACTACCTGCGTATCCACCAGTACTAGCGTCGGGTTGAAAGGCAGGTCGAGGTAAGCGTCGAATTCACCATCATCGGTATAGAGCACGGACCAGGAACTGCACGGCGCATCGGTAGAAGCAATCGTCGGGATAATGACCAGCGGCAAATTCAGGTAGTACGCTACTGCTTTTGCCGCATCGATCGTTTTCCCACCGCCAATACCGATAATTGCCGTGCACTGATTTTCTTCGGCTTCAGCCTGAATAGCAGTGATGGCGCTGCGCGAACACTCACCGTTAAACGTCGAAAATTGGCAGGCGATATTTTCACCTTTAAAACTTGTGCTGAGCCGGTCTTGCGTTAATCCCAATACGAAAGCATCGCCAAGAACTAAAAATTTGGCGTTAAGGTGTTTTACATAAGTTGCAACCGAACTTAAAAGCCCGGCCCCCTGAATATATTTACCCGGCGACTGAATAATTTTTGCGCTCATTATCTTCTCCTTGATTGAAAACGCTGACTATTTAATGGCAAGGCTTCCGTAAGCGGATTGCCAGTCATGCTGAAACTGGGCGACGGCAGCATCGACAGCCGGGTTTTGCAGGAGATTTTTTGCAAGGTCAGTGGGCAGTGTTATGCACTCGCAGCCTGCCAGCAGGCAATCGAGGAACTGTTGGTTGTTTTTGTAGCTGGCGCCAAATACTTTGCAGTGCGGGGCATGTAAGGCAAGTGCCTTAACCAGGGCGCTGACAATTTCAATACCGTTGCCAGATAGCGCTTCAATGCGGTTGAAATAGGGTGCGACATATTCTGCACCAGCCAGCGCGGCTAACAATCCCTGGGTGGTGGTATAGACGGCGGTTCCCAGCGTTCTGACCTGATGGGCTTTCAGTTTTTTTATCGCTTTCAAACCTTCAGATGTGACGGGAATTTTGATGACAATATTCTCATCCATTGCGCTCAGGCGGCGAGCTTCTTCCACCATACCTGCGCAATCGGAGGCAATAACCTGGGCGAATATCATTCTGTCTTTACCCAATACGGCGCGAATTTGCGGAATAAGCACCGATAGTGCAATACCTGATTTCGCCGTAATGCTGGGATTCATGGTTACGCCAGCCAGCGGTAAATTCTCCTCAAGCAGCTTTATTTCATTAAGATCGGCAGTATCAATATAGATTTTCATAGAGTTATTCCTGATTAATTAAAAAAAATTTTATTTTACTAATTAGTGAGTGGTCGCGATTTCAACATGTTGTCCACGATATAACCTGGTCCAGGTTAAGGCATAAAATAAAATGAACACAAAGCAGATTAGCGGCATAATAAATCCGGTAGCCATATCGTAATGGTCGGCAATAGCCCCCATGATCATCGGCATAACGGCACCACCCACGATAGACATAACAATAATTGAAGAGGCTTTTTTAGTTTGTCCGCCAAGGCCCGCAATACCGAGTGAGAAAATAGCCGGGAACATGATCGACATAAAATAAAAACTAAGTACTAAAGAAATGGTCGCCAGATAACCATCTGAGTAAATGATAATGACCATCAGCACGGCGTTGATTAGGGCAAACGTTGAAAGAACAACCTGAGTTTTAATTTTACTCAGCAGCATTCCTCCGGTCAGGCGACCAATCATAAAGAGCCCGAATCCACCGAAGGCCAGGATCTGCGACGCGCCGCGTTCGGTAATTTGGTAGAAACTTCCCGCGTTCCAGGTCCATGTCGAAGGCAGCATGCTGGCGAGACTCAGCGTCATGGCCGGTGAGTGTTCGACAACGTAGTTGATAAAGAAACTGAAGATGCCCGTCTGCCCGGCGACATATAAGAACTGGGCAATGACGGCGAAAATAAAATGCGGTAGCTGCCAAAAGGGTTTCTCGCTCGCGTTGATTCGCTCATCTGCTTCAGGTACAACTTCGGGGATTTTGGTTCTGAAGAAGACCAATAGAATCAGGGTCACCGCGAGGAAAATCCCCAGATAGGGTATGAATAACCCGTCGTTAGTCTTAGAAACTTCCCCGGTCGCGGAAAGGACAAAATGGCCGCCAATCAGTGGGCCAAAGATTAGGCCCAGACCCGCGATGGATTGCGATATGTTCAGCCTTGCCGCTCCGCCGTCTTTATTCCCGAGGACAATGACGTAAGGGTTGGCAATGGTTTCGATAAAGGTCAGCCCAGCCGCGAGGATGAAAATACCGGTAAGAAAGAACATATACTCACCATGCACCGTCGCCAGCATAAACGTACTGGTACCGCACATAATCAGCACGAGTCCGATAACAATGCCGGATTTATAGCCATAGCGCTGTGCCAGGATCCCCGCCGGAATAGCGACGAAGAAATAGCTAATATAGTTCGCGAACTGAATAAGCGCAGACTTCGCTTTGGTGATCTCTAGCGTGTTTTGAAAGTGTTTATTAAGGATATCGATCATGCCGGTGCTGAATCCAAGAACAAGAAACAGCATAGAGATGATGCAAAATATCTTGAATTGGTTATTACCATCTGGAGAAACGAACAATCCTGTTTTTTTCATCACAGCACCGCCTGGTCGTTAAAAAGTTTTTCTATAATGTCGTTATCATATTCCGGCTGAGCGCCTTCTTTAGTGGCAACCCATGATCCCAATGCTGATGCCTTATATAGCGCCGCGATGGGTTCAAATTGCGGATTAATTAAGGCATTGATCATCGCTGCGAAGAATGCGTCACCGGCACCGATAGTGTTTTTAACGTTTACCCGGATAGCTTGTCCTGAGTAAATATGTCCTTCCCGGTAGAGAACCGGGTGTTTATCCCCTCGGGTGATACAGATAATATTGTCGCCAATAATGTCCACCAGCGCGTATATCTGCTCTTCGATTTTTTCAGCCACAATATTGAAATGACGGGCAATCTTGTCCAGTTCACTTTCGTTTAACTTAATGAAATCCGCTCGCTGTAAAAACTCACCAACAATCTGAATATCATTTTGTCCTTCGCGTAAGTTAACGTCAAAACACTTTAGCCCCTGATATATTTGCAGAAAATCAGCAAAGGATTTCTGGTTGAACGTGCTACGCAAAGCGACAGACCCGTAAACAAAGGCGCTGCTGGCGAGGTTTTCCGCATTGTGGCTGATGCTAATGTAGTCCCAGGCGGCGGGAGTATGAATGTCATAGGAGGCATCGCCTGCTGCATCAATTTTGACATCCACAATCCCCGTTCCCACATCCTTAAGGACCTTGATTTCGCTGACATCGCAGCGCCAGTCATTTTTAATGATGCTGAGCGACTGGTTGCCGAGCTTGTCGCTACCCACGCTGGATACCGGGACCGTTCTGCAGCCTAATTTTTGCAGATGATAAGCCACGTTAAGGGTTGCTCCACCCTGTTGAGGAGGGTGGCCTTCAACGCAGTCCCAGAGGATTTCACAGGCTAACAGGCATGAAGGTTTAACATGGAGCATTGGTGTACTCCCCCTTTTTCACCTCGGGCACAATCACCGTATCAATATCCAGCACTTCGATATCGTCAGGCGTGTGGCGGCCTGACAACAGCATATAAGTAGCGTTTTCTCCATGTAGAGGATACGGGGCAAAGTGCCAGGCGTTGCGGCGCATGATAATGCCGTAAGAGCCATCAAGATGGATGGCGACCAGTTTGTTGATATCAAATTCACCCACTGGCCCGAGGACGATTACGCTCTCGCCGGTCAAGGGGATAACGGCCTCTTCGGTCTGCATATGGCGTTCAATTTTGGCAAGCGTGAAGGGGTGCGGTTTCGCTTTCAGGAAGCTGGCGACCGGTATTTCGGTGAAGTCATTGGCATCGCAGACATCGTGAAAGTAAGTGATATCGGTACGGTCAACAGAGGGGGTTCTATTTGCCGGTAAACCGATGAGTTTGGCGTAAGGGGCCAGGTTTTCTGCTGTGGCTTCGATCAATGGGATGGTTAGCATTTTCAATACTCCTGATTAATGAAAACGTTGTCTTTTAATGTTTTTAAATTGTCACTTCTACTGTGCTATCTGATTGTTTTTACGTGATTTATTCTTTGTTTTTGGCTTTTGTTTTAAAATGACAACGTTGTCATTTGTGGGCATTCTAGCCTGGCGAGAGAAGATCAAAAAGAGAGAACGATCACAGATTGCGATCGTCATCCAGGTGAGAGCTTTCTCCGTTCAGGGCGACAGGAATTGCCAGAAAACAGGTATGTGAAGTAACCTGTTGAATAGCTAAAGGGTTTAATTGGATGTCAGGACTCAAGGGGCGTGCCAGAATACGTGAATGGCCTGGCTTAGGCTCCAGGGTCAATGGGTGAAAAGAACGACGGATCGTCTTAAGAGAGAAATATGGCAAGCATTGCAGATATCGCTAAAAAACTTAATTTATCTAACTCTACTGTTTCAAGAGCATTGCGCGATTCGGGGCTGGTGACCAAAGAGACCCGAGAAAAAGTGTTACTCGCCGCGCAGGAAGTAGGGTATGAGGTTAACGTTATAGCCAGAAAACTGCGCAGCGGTGAGTCGAAAACGATTGGCGTGATCGTTTCCGATATCACTAACTTATTTCACGGTGAAATCATCACTGCTATCCAGAAAGTGGCAATTGATAATGGCTATACCGTGATTTTTGGCACTTCCTCAGAAGATGAAAATACCGAGCGGGAACTTATCGATTTGCTAAAAAGCAATATGCTTCAGGGGCTTATCATTGTCCCGACGCATCAATCGATAAATAACATCAGACCCCTGGCGCATCTGCCGATCGTTGAAGTTGACCGCCTGTCCGGCCTCGATTCAAGCGACCAGGTGTTGATTAGCAACCATGAAAGCATGAAGCTCGCAACCAACTATCTCATCAGCCAGGGACACAGAAACATACTCTACTGCACCGGTGATTTAGCGATTACTACATTTGATGAGCGCTTGAGTGGGTTTAAAAGCGCAATAGCTGAAGCCGATTCAAATATTACCCACGACGTTTTGTTGGTTAAAGACACGGATAAGTTACAGTCCAGAACCAGCAGTGAGGTTATCAATTTTCTGACGGGTAAAAACAGACCTTCCGCCATTATTGCGGCTAACGATTTTATTGGTGAAGGGGTTATTTCTGCTATTTATAAATGCGGTCTGGCGGTTCCGGAAGATATCTCTTTTCTGATGTTTGATGACCCCAGGTGGGCAAGCTTTTTCCCGACACCATTGACGGTCATTAAGCAGCCTGCATATCAACTGGGTCTGACCGCAGCCAAATTGTTGATTTCTAAAATTGAAAACAAAGAAAAGAGAACCAAGAGCGTTAAGCGCCTGACCGCAGACCTGATCGTCAGACAGTCGGTAGCGAAAGTAGGGTAGCGACGTTGACAGGCCGGTTTCCCGGCCCGTCATCTAAAGTGGCTTACAGCACCTTATGCGGGCCGAAGCACTCGTAATGAATGTTCTCGCTGTTTACGCCCAGCTCAACCAACTGCTTCGCGGCAAACTGCATAAACGCCACCGGGCCGCACAGATAAAACTGCATCTGCGGGTCGCTGAGCTTGTCGGCCAGTACCGATAAATCCATCAAACCTTCGCTATTAAACTGTGCCGCCTGGCGGTCTGCTTCGTTCGGGCTGCGGTACCAGATGTGAGAAGCAAATTTCGGCAGGCTTACCCCCAGCGCATTTACCTCGTCTGCAAAGGCGTGAACGTCACCGTTTTCTGCCGCATGGAACCAGTTAACCTGGGCCGGATGCTGCGCTTTCGCCAGAACATCCAGCATCGCCAGCATCGGCGTTTGGCCGACGCCGCCGGAGATCAGCGTGACTGGCGTTTGCGGGGCGACGTTGAGGAAGAAATCACCTGCTGGTGCCGCCAGATAAATCACATCCCCTTCTTTGGCTGAGTTATGCAGCCAGCTCGACACCTGACCGCCATCTTCACGTTTCACCGCAATGCGGTAACCCTTGCCATCAGGCTTGCGGGTCAGGGAGTACTGACGGATTTCCTGATGCGGAAAACCTTCCGGCTTCAGCCAGACCGCCAGATATTGGCCTGGCTGATATTCAGCTACGGCACTGCCGTCGACAGGTTCAAATTCAAAGCTGGTGATGAGTGCGCTGCGCGGGGTTTTCTTCACGATGCGGAACGCGCGAGTCCCTTCCCAGCCGCCGGTTTTGCTGGCGCTTTCGCTGTAGATTTCCGCTTCACGATTGATAAAGACGTTGGCCAACACGCCGTAAGCTTTGCCCCAGGCGTCCAGCACTTCCTGGCCTGGATTGAACATTTCGTCCAGGGTGGCCAGCAGATGGGTACCGACAATGTTGTACTGCTCTGGTTGGATCTGGAAGCTGGTATGCTTCTGAGCAATTTTCTCGACCGCCGGCAGCAGGGCGGGCAGGTTCTCAAGATTACTGGCATAGGCGGCAATCGCGTTAAACAGTGCTTCACGCTGATCGCCATTGCGCTGGTTACTCATGTTAAAAATTTCTTTGAGTTCAGGGTTATGCGTAAACATGCGATCGTAAAAATGGGCGGTCAGCTTTGGACCGGTTTCAACCAGCAGGGGAATGGTGGCTTTCACCGTTGCGATGGTTTGGGCGTCGAGCATAGCAGCTTCCTTATATAGTCATTTTAATGATGTATTTTATATGCATCTTATAAAAATAACCCTGCTTTGTAAATGGTTCTTTAACACTTTGCCGTAAGGTGGTTACAACATGAATTATTTGCATCACAAACCTGAAAAGAAATCCGTTGATAATCTCAAGAGCGTTATTGCTCAAAGCCTTGTGCAATGCGGAGCCAATCGTTTGCGTAAAATCATTTGTCAAGACCTGTTATCACAGAATGATTCAGTTATACTGTGGGCCGTTGTCCGATTGGACCGCCTTTTTAGGCCGAAATTTTATCGTTAGCTGAGTCAGGAGATGCGGATGTTAAAGCGTGAAATGAACATTGCCGATTATGATGCCGAACTGTGGCAGGCTATGGAGCAGGAAAAAGTACGTCAGGAAGAGCACATCGAACTGATCGCCTCCGAGAACTACACCAGCCCGCGTGTTATGCAGGCACAGGGTTCTCAGCTGACCAACAAATACGCTGAAGGATATCCGGGCAAGCGCTACTACGGCGGCTGCGAATACGTTGATATCGTTGAACAACTGGCTATCGACCGCGCAAAAGAGCTGTTCGGCGCCGACTACGCTAACGTTCAGCCGCATTCCGGTTCCCAGGCTAACTTCGCGGTCTACACCGCGCTGCTGCAACCGGGCGATACCGTTCTGGGTATGAACCTGGCGCAGGGTGGTCACCTGACTCACGGCTCCCCGGTTAACTTCTCCGGTAAACTGTACAACATCATCCCTTACGGCATCGATGAGTCCGGTAAAATTGACTATGAGGACATGGCGAAGCAGGCGCAGACCCACAAACCGAAGATGATTATCGGCGGCTTCTCCGCATACTCTGGTGTGGTTGACTGGGCAAAAATGCGTGAAATCGCAGACAGCATTGGCGCATACCTGTTCGTTGATATGGCCCACGTTGCCGGTCTTATTGCTGCTGACGTTTACCCGAACCCGGTTCCGCACGCTCACGTTGTCACCACAACTACCCACAAAACCCTGGCGGGTCCGCGCGGCGGCCTGATCCTGGCGAAAGGCGGTAGCGAAGAGCTGTACAAAAAACTGAACTCAGCCGTATTCCCAAGCGCTCAGGGTGGCCCGCTGATGCACGTCATCGCGGCGAAAGCCGTGGCGCTGAAAGAAGCGATGGAGCCAGAGTTCAAAGTCTACCAGCAGCAGGTTGCGAAAAACGCCAAAGCGATGGTGGAAGTGTTCCTGAACCGTGGCTACAAAGTGGTTTCAGGCGGCACTGAAAACCACCTGTTCCTGCTGGATCTGGTCGACAAAAACCTGACCGGTAAAGAAGCTGACGCGGCGCTGGGTCGTGCCAACATCACCGTCAACAAAAACAGCGTACCGAACGATCCGAAGAGCCCGTTCGTGACGTCCGGTATCCGTATCGGTTCTCCGGCGGTCACTCGTCGCGGCTTTAAAGAAGCGGAAGTGAAAGAACTGGCTGGCTGGATGTGCGACGTGCTGGACAACATCAATGACGAAGCGGTCATTGAGCGCGTGAAGGGTAAAGTGCTGGATATCTGCGCACGCTTCCCGGTTTACGCATAACGCTGAGTTGTTTAAAGCGAAAAAAGGCCGCGATTGCGGCCTTTTTTGCGTCTGGGGGATTAACGCCGGTCGAGTGAAATAGCGCCAGGCCCGGTTATCGCCAGTAGAAGGAAGGCTCCGGCAATACTGACGTTTTTCCAGAAGTTAATCATATTCGGCAGGACCGCATCGCCGGACATATCCCAATAATGATGGCCAATAACCGCCGTGCCCAGGGTATAAAAAATAAACAGCACCGCCAGCGGTCGGGTGAAAAAGCCCAGCACAATCAAAATGGCCGCCGGGACTTCCATAATGATGGCAATAATCGCCGCCAGCGTCGGCATTGGCGCGCCGGATGAAGCCATATATTGCACCGTACCGCTAAAGCCCAGCAGTTTTGGGTAGCCAAAAAGAATAAACAGAACCACCACCGCGATACGGGCAATCAACAGCAGCAGGGAGCGGGAAGAGCCAAAATCAAAATAGCGTAGTGTGTTCATAATCAGCTCGTTATGAGAGATGTGTGATTTAAACGTAATACACAATTTTGCGCTCCGCCACGCGCCGCTCGCGATTAACGCAGCGTTTGTAACTGCTCCTCAACGTACAGATAACCGATCCCCATTAGCTGCTGTGCGCGGGTCAGCTTGCCAAAGCCGATTTGAGTAGCGCGGGTTCGCGGGGCATCACGGTGATCAAACGGATTGAAACCAGTTTGTTTGATGATGGTATTTAGCCATTCCTCGCCAAAGCCGCAGCTGCGACCGTACAATAAGATATTGTTTATATTTAATATATTGAGGAAGTTGTAGAGGCTAAGCCCGATGGCATTTGCCGAGTCCTCAACCCATGTATGCAGCCGGGAATCACCCTGCTGCCATTTTTCAATTAAGGCATCGATGGTGAGCGCTTCCGGATTATCCGCGAGGTCGGGCTGTGTTTTAAGCCACATCCTTGCCTGTTTTTTTAAGGCGCTGAGGGAGGCCACGGTCTCCAGGCAGCCGTATCGCCCGCAGTCGCAGGCCACACCATCAGGATTGATAATCGTGTGGCCGATTTGTCCACTGCCGTAAAGGCTACCGCGCCAGACCTGGTCGTTGATAACGAATGAGGAGCCAATACCGTAATCAACGTTGATCACGCAAAAATCCCGGTACTGCCCGTCGTTTTGCCATTTTTCCGCCAGCGCCAGCATCACGCAGTCGTTATCGACCATGACGCGCACATTGAGCTTTTCCTCCAGCAGATATTTCATCTCCACGGGCTGCTTCCAGGGAGCCTGCGGCATGGTTTGTGAGACTCCCGTTCCCGCATCAACCTGTCCATGAACCGCCAGCGCCAGATTGATTTTGCGATTTGGCCAATGCTTACGGAACTGATGCCAGCATTTCTCAATGGCAGCCAACAATGCCTGAGGGGTAGGGGCATCAATGGCATGGTATTCCACATCACCTTTCGCGCTCAGGCAGGCGTTACCAAGCTGACACTCGATGCTGGTTGGCGTGATGTTCATGCACAAGGTCCAGTCGCCATCGGGTGCGATAAGCCAGGCTCCGCTGCTATGCCCGCGCGACAGACGATCGTCCTGTACGTTAACGACGCGTCCTTCCTCCTCCAGCTCCTGGAGAATATTACTGACCGCAGGGATAGAGATTTGCGCCAGCCGTGCGAGTGTCGATTTACTAGCCCGTTTCTTGCGATACAGGTATTCCAGTAGTACGCCTTTGTTGTAATGACGAATCTGCTGATTGTTAATACAGGCTTTCATAAACTAAACCTTGTTAACTGAATTGCGTGATTATTGTGCGTAAAAGCCGTGATTCTGTCTATTAAACTGCTCTCATTATTTCACTTCAGTATGTCTTATTAACTTTGAGGGCATTATGAGTTCAGTAAACGTTTGGCAGGAAACGGTACAGATTCCAACCTATGAAACGGGGGCACAGGATACTCACCCCATGTTTCTGGAGAATCGGGTTTATCAAGGGTCTTCCGGGGCAGTGTATCCCTATGGTGTGACGGATACGCTGAGCGAGGATAAAACGCTGAAGGCCTGGCAGGCCGTATGGCTGGAAAACGACTATATCAAGGTTATGATCCTGCCCCAATTAGGGGGCCGCGTACATCGTGCCTGGGATAAGGTCAGACAGCGCGATTTCGTTTATCACAATGATGTCATCAAACCTGCTCTGGTGGGACTGCTTGGTCCATGGATCTCAGGGGGAATAGAGTTCAACTGGCCGCAGCACCATCGTCCGACGACCTATATGCCGGTGGACTTTACCATTAGCGAAAATGATGATGGTTCAAAAACCGTTTGGGTTGGCGAGACAGAGCCGATGCATGGGCTGCAGGTCATGACCGGATTTACGCTGCGCCCGGAGCGTGCGGCGCTGGAAATTGGCAGCCGGGTCTACAACAGCAATGCTACCCCGCGCCATTTCTTATGGTGGGCGAATCCGGCTGTGAAAGGCGGCGACGGGCATCAAAGCGTATTCCCGCCGGATGTGACTGCAGTATTCGATCACGGCAAACGTGCGGTTTCAGCCTTCCCGATCGCCACCGGCACTTATTACAAGGTGGACTACTCGGCTGGCGTCGATATCTCACGCTATAAGAACGTCCCGGTCCCGACCTCCTACATGGCTGAAAAATCAGAGTACGATTTTGTCGGCGCCTGGTGCCATGATGAAAATGGCGGGCTACTGCACGTCGCGGATCATCACATTGCGCCGGGGAAAAAGCAGTGGAGCTGGGGCTATAGTGAATTCGGCCAGGCATGGGATAAAAATCTGACCGATGAGAACGGGCCATATATCGAACTGATGACCGGTATTTTTGCCGACAACCAGCCTGACTTTACCTGGCTCGATCCGTTTGAAGAAAAACGCTTCGAGCAATATTTCCTGCCTTACCATTCACTGGGCATGGTGCAGAACGCTTCACGTGATGCGGTGATTAAGCTGCAACGCGAAGACGGCGGCATTGCATGGGGGGTCTACGCCATTTCTCCCCTTACCGCACATCGCCTGACCCTTCGTGAAGAGGGCAATCCGCATCCGCTGCTGGATGAAATGATTGAGCTGACGCCATGCACCGCCGTTCAGGGCGCGCTAGCCGGTATCGATCCTGCTCGCCTGACGATGGAATTGCTCGATAGTCATGGCAAGTGCGTTTTGCGTTATCAGGAGCATCAACCGCAGGAATTACCGTTGCCAGAAGTGGCGATAACGCCGTTAACCGCGGGCGAGATAAACAGCGTCGATGAGGCGTGGTTTATTGGTCAGCACCTGGAGCAGTATCACCACGCCAGCCGTTCACCTTTCGACTATTACCTTCGCGGCATTGAACTGGATCCACAGGATTACCGCTGCAACCTGGCGCTGGCGATGCTGGAATATAATCGCGCAGACTACCCACGAACTATCGATTATGCGACTCGGGCGCTGGCGCGTGCCCATCAATTGAATAAAAACCCCCAGTGCGGCCAGGCCAGCATGATCCGCGCCAGTGCCAGAGAGCGTCTACAGCAATGGCACGATGCACAAGAGGATTTTTGGCGTGCGGTGTGGAGCGGCAACAGCAAAGCGGGTGGATATTATGGGCTTGCCAGGCTGGCTACGCGAAACGAGCGTTATGACGATGCGTTGAGTTTCTGTCGGCAAAGCCTGCTGGCGTGCCCGACTAACCAGGACGTGCTGTCTCTGGAAACCTTGTTACTGCATCTCACTGGGCGTCGCCGCGAGGCACAGCAGCAAGTCGAGGAACTGCTGTGCGATTATCCTCTGAATCCCACGCTCTGGTGGATAAAGGCGACGCTATCAGAAGCGGAGCCGGATTACGCGCAATGGGTTGGCGTCTGCCAGTCGCGGGATATTAACGCCCTGCAAACTGCCGGATTATTGCTGAGCTGGGGAATGGCCAACCGGGCGAAGGCCGTGCTGGCCAGGCTTAACTGTCAGAAAACGTTGCCGCTCTATTTACAAGCCAGCCTGAGCGAGGGGAATGAGCGCACTGCGCTGATAAATCGCGCTCGCGAGGTATTTCCTGACTTTGTGCGTTTCCCCAATTTGCTGGTGGAAGTGGTGGCGCTGGAGAATATCACCGAGTGCTATTTTGCTCAGCACCTGCTCGCCTGCTTCCACTATAGTCGCCGTAACTACGAGAAAGCGACTCATCTATGGCATCGCTGCGTTGAAATGGCCCCTGATTTTGCCGATGCATGGCGAGGGCTGGCAATTCATGCATGGAATAAGCAAGGTGATGCTGAACTGGCGGCAGAGTATCTGGATAAAGCCTGTACTCATCAGCCAGAAGACGCTCGTTTGCTTTTTGAACGCGATCTGCTGGATAAGTTGACCGCTGCGGAGCCGGACAAACGTCTTTCCCGGCTGGAAGCCCATCTCGTGACGGCGTTGAAGCGTGACGATTTAACCGCGGAGTTGCTGCATCTTTGGCATCTTACCGGGAAAACTGAGCAGGCGGCCAGCGTGCTCTCCTCGCGTAAATTTCACCCCTGGGAAGGCGGTGAAGGAAAAGTGACCAGCCAGTTTGTTATCAACCAACTCTTGCGTGCCTGGCAGCATATCCACCAGCAACAACCGCAGCAGGCAGAAGCGCTGCTGTTATCGGCACTGCACTATCCGGATAACCTTAGCGAAGGGCGACTGCCGGGACAGACCGATAACGATATCTGGTTTTGGCTGGGAGTCTGCGCCAGACAGCAGGGGATGGAAGAGCGCGCAGTCGAATGTTTCCACAAGGCGGCGTTGGGTGACCGGACGATCAATATTCATAGCTATTACAACGATCAGCCGGTGGACTATCTCTTCTGGCAAGGCGTAGCTCTGCGGATGCTCGGCGATCGCCTGGCCAGTGAAAAGCTTTTTACTGAAATGTTGCAGTGGGCTCAGCATATGGAAACGGCGCAAATCGAGGCCGATTTCTTTGCGGTATCCCAGCCGGACCTGCTGGCGTTATATGCCGATATCCAAAAACAACATCAGGAGAAGTGTCTGTTTGTGCGCACTCTGGCAACGGCAGGATTAGGGGGCGGATCGCAATACGAACAGGCGCTTTCCGAACTAGAAATGCTGAATCCAGCTTGGGCAAAAGCAGCGTTGTTCCGAAAGGCAATGCCGTTTGTACTGCACCTCATTAACTAAAGAGTGTTTACTGTAATCTTTGAGCGGCCTGACCCGCCGCTTTTCCTGAGATGTTTAGAATATGTGAAATCGTTCGGCGGCATCCCCATCTGCCGCCGGAATTAAACAACAATAAATGCCTGACCCTACAGGAGGCACGTATGTCTAAAAACAAAGTAGTCTCATTTTTTTCATGTTTACTGTTAACGTTGTTGAGTATTTCATTCCCAGGTTTTAGCGCAGAAAAAGAGATCACCGTTGGGGCCATCTACCTTGATACGCAGGGCTATTATGCAGGCGTCCGGCAGGGCGTTCAGGATTCAGCAAAAAGCACCGAGTCGAAAATCCAACTGATTGAAACCAACGCCCAGGGCGATATCTCTAAAGAGAGTTCATTTATCGATACACTGGTTGCGCGTAATGTAGATGCCATCATTCTTTCCGCTGTCTCAGAAAACGGCAGTAGCCGTGCAGTTCGCCGGGCCAGTGAAGCCGGTATTCCGGTGATTTGTTACAACACCTGCATCAATGAGAAAGGCGTAGATAAATATGTCTCTGCCTATCTGGTCGGCGACCCGCTAGAGTTCGGTAAAAAACTTGGTGATGCCGCAGCCGATTATTTCATTGCCAATAAAATCAGCGCGCCGAAAATTGCGGTCATCAACTGTGAAGCATTTGAAGTATGCGTACAGCGGCGGAAAGGCTTTGAAGCGGCGCTGAAGGCACGCGTTCCGGATATGCAGATCGTCGCGAATCAGGAAGGCACTGTTCTTGATAAAGCCATCTCAGTTGGCGAGAAATTGATTATCTCCACCTCTGACCTCGACGCCATTATGGGGGAGTCTGGCGGTGCGACGCTGGGGGCCGTCAAAGCGGTTCGCAATCAGGGTAAAGTGGGTAAGATCGCCGTGTTTGGCTCTGATATGACGACGGAGATCGCTCAGGAGCTGCAAAGCTATCAGGTGCTGAAAGCCGTCGTGGATATTTCCGGCAAGAAAATGGGCAATGCCGTTTTCGCGCAAACCATGAATGTCATTAACAAAACCCCGCCAGCCAACAAAATTATTCCAGTAGATATCGATACCTACGTTAAATCTGAAGACGGTAAGCAGTGGCTGGCTACGCACGTCGACGGTCTGCCTTGATAACCCCTATCAGTTAACTGAGGTAGATATGTCATGACGGTAATAGAAAAAACGTCGACGCCGGTTGCGAAGATCGTCGGGGGGAATAAGCGTTACCCTGGGGTTGTGGCGCTGGATAACGTTGATTTTACGCTCTCAAAAGGTGAGGTTCGGGCGCTATTGGGAAAGAATGGTGCAGGAAAATCCACTTTAATCCGCATGTTGACCGGCAGCGAAAGCCCGGATAGCGGCGAAATTTGGTTGAACGGAACCCGGCTTGAGGGTAACGATGCAACGCTGACGCGGCGCGCAGCAGAGTTAGGGGTCAGAGCCGTATATCAGGAGCTGAGCCTGGTTGAAGGATTAACGGTTGCGGAGAATCTCTGCCTTGGCCAGTGGCCGCGCCGTAATGGCATGATTGACCAGGGCATCATGGCCCGCCAGGCCAGGGAAGCGTTGGCGGCGCTCGGTGTTGACGTCCCAGCGGATGCGCTGGTCGACACGCTTAGCCCGGCGCAAAAGCAGCTTGTTGAAATTGCTCGCGTGATGAAAGGTCAGCCGCAGGTCGTTATTCTTGATGAGCCGACCAGTTCACTGGCGAATGCGGAGGTCGAACTGGTGATCAACGCGGTGAAGCAAATGTCTGCGCTGGGCGTTGCCGTGGTTTATGTCAGCCATCGCATGGAGGAGATCCGCCGCATTGCTTCATGCGCCACGATTATGCGCGATGGTCAGGTTGCTGGCGATGTCACGCTGGAGAGTACGACAACGCAGGAAATCGTATCGCTGATGCTGGGAAGGGAGCATGTTGATCTTCCACTCGTGAAATCTGCAGAACTGCTGACAACCCCGGTTCTACAGGTAGCTCAGTTGCGTCATCCGCCCAAGCTTCACAATATCAATTTTACATTGCACCGTGGTGAAGTGCTGGGTATTGCCGGACTGCTGGGCTCGGGCCGTAGTGAGTTACTCAAGGCTATCATCGGCTTAGAAACGTTTGCTGATGGAAAAATCACGCTGAATGGTGCCAACATTTCACATCCGCAATATACCGCGATGCTCAAGAGCGGCGTGGGTTATACCCCGGAAAACCGTAAGGAGGCGGGAATTATTCCGCTGCTGGGCGTGGATGAAAATACGGTGATGACCAACCGGCACAAAGTTAGCCGACGTGGCGTATTGAACTGGCAGCGGATTCAGGAGTTGACCGCGGCGGTCATGAGTCGCATGACGGTCAAAGCCGCAAATACCGAGACCGCAATTGGGACATTATCGGGCGGTAATCAGCAAAAAGTGGTGATTGGTCGCTGGGTTTACGCTGAAAGCGAAATTTTGCTACTTGACGAGCCGACGCGCGGAGTCGATATCGAAGCCAAGCAGCAGATATACCGTATCGTGCGGGAACTGGCCGCCGAAGGTAAAAGCGTCATATTCATTTCCAGTGAAATAGAAGAGCTGCCTTTAGTCTGCGATCGTATTTTGCTGCTGCAAAACGGCGAGTTTACCCGCGAGCTTTTAGCCCCTGTAAATGTCGATGAATTAATGTCGGCAATTTTATCCACGCATTAGTCATTACGTTTATTGAGGAATTAAAAGATGTCTGCCTCATCACTAACGCTGCCGCAAGGCAAAAATGCCACACCCAAGCAGTTCATCAGCCGCCATATTAATGAAATTGGTCTGCTGGTGGTGATTGCTATCTTATATCTGGTCTTTTCTTTTAACGCACCAGGATTTATTTCTTTAAACAATCAAATGAACGTGCTGCGCGATGCTGCGACGATTGGTATTGCTGCATGGGCCATGACGCTGATTATTATCTCCGGCGAGATTGATGTCAGCGTGGGTCCAATGGTGGCGTTTATCTCTGTCTGCCTGGCCTTCCTGTTGCAGTTTCAGGTACCGCTTAGCATTGCCTGCCTGCTGGTGTTAATACTGGGCGCTGCGTTGGGCACGCTCGCCGGGGTTTTGCGCGGCGTATTCAGCGTTCCTAGCTTTGTCGCGACGTTAGGTTTATGGAGCGCATTGCGTGGTATGGGATTATTCATGACCAACGCGCTGCCGGTCCCCATCGATGAAAATGAAGTACTGGACTGGCTTGGTGGGCAGCTCTTTGGCATCCCAATATCGGCATTAATTATGCTAATTCTGTTTGTTCTCTTTGTCTTTATCAGTCGTAAGACCGCTTTTGGCCGCTCTGTTTTTGCCACTGGCGGCAACGCTACTGCAGCGCAACTTTGCGGGATTAACGTCAAGCGAGTGCGTATTTTGATTTTTACGCTTTCAGGCTTGCTGGCTGCGATTACCGGTATTCTCCTGGCGGCGCGGCTTGGCTCGGGTAATGCGGGTGCTGCAAACGGTCTGGAGTTTGACGTTATTGCCGCCGTGGTGGTCGGCGGAACCGCACTGTCCGGTGGGCGAGGTTCGCTATTCGGCACTTTATTAGGCGTACTGGTTATCACCCTTATTGGTAATGGATTAGTGCTTCTGGGAATTAACTCATTCTTCCAGCAGGTCGTTCGTGGATTAATTATTGTGGTGGCTGTCCTGGCAAATATATTGCTGACCCAACGCAACAGTAAACTTAAACATTAATTTGTATAGAGGGAATTATGAAAACAATGTTGGCTGCTTATTTACCAGGAAACTCAACCGTTGAACTTCGGGAAGTTCCTGTACCCACGCCGGGGATTAACCAGGTCCTGATTAAAATGAAGTCTTCAGGAATTTGCGGTAGCGATGTCCATTATATTTATCATCAACATCGCGGCACCGCTGCAGCACCGGACAAACCACTGTATCAGGGTTTTATTAATGGTCATGAGCCTTGCGGGCAAATTGTTGAGACGGGCGCAGGGTGTCGCCACTTTAAAGCGGGTGACCGGGTGCTGGTTTACCATATTTCCGGCTGTGGTTTCTGCTCCAACTGTCGCCGTGGTTTTCCTATCTCCTGTACCGGAGAGGGCAAGGCGGCCTATGGTTGGCAGCGCGATGGTGGACACGCGGAGTATTTGTTGGCGGAAGAAAAAGACCTGATTCATCTGCCGGATGCGTTGAGCTATGAAGACGGCGCGTTTATTAGCTGCGGCGTGGGGACGGCGTACGAAGGTATTCTGCGCGGTGAAGTTTCCGGAAGCGACAACGTGCTGGTTGTCGGGTTAGGGCCTGTTGGCATGATGGCTATGATGCTGGCAAAAGGCCGCGGTGCGAAACGCGTTATTGGCGTGGATATGCTGCCGGATCGCCTGGCGACGGCAAAGCAGCTGGGTGTGATGGATAATGGTTTCCTGGCGACAACGGAGAATCTTCCGGCGCTGATTGCCGAACTGACTCACGGAGGGGCAGATGTGGCGCTGGATTGTTCCGGTAATGCGGCAGGTCGTTTGTTGGCATTGCAGTCTACAGCGGATTGGGGAAGGGTGGTTTACATCGGGGAAACCGGAAAAGTTGAGTTTGAAGTCAGCGCCGATCTGATGCACCACCAGCGACGCATTATCGGTTCCTGGGTGACCAGCCTGTTCCATATGGAAAAATGCGCCCGCGACCTGACCGACTGGAAGCTGTGGCCACATAGCGCCATTACCCATCGTTTTTCTCTTGATCAAGTAGGGGAGGCTTACGCGCTGATGGCGAGCGGTAAGTGTGGCAAAGTGGTCGTTAACTTTCCCGATTAAGGAGGCCTGATGACGCTTTATACGCTGGAAAATGAAGATCTGCGGCTTCAGGTTACGGATCAGGGCGGCGCGATTGAGGGGCTATGGTGGCAGCATCAGGGGAAAATGATCCCAGTGCTGCGCCCCGGCCTGAAAAGCGGAGTGGCGGTGGAGTCTTCATGCTTCCCGCTGGTACCGTTTGGTAATCGGGTGAGCGGTAATCGGTTTCAATCGCCAGCAGGAGAGCATCAGCTACAGCCCAACGTTGAATGGGACAGTCATTACCTTCATGGTGACGGCTGGCTGAATATCTGGTGCTGCGTTGAGCAATCGCCCACACAGCTTAAGTTAGAGTATGTCCACCGCCAGGGTATCTATCATTACACCGTGCAGCAGATCTTTACCTTAAGCGGAAGCGGGGTTGAGGTGGAGTTGGTAGTAACTAATGATGGCGATGCGTTGCCGTTTGGTCTCGGCTGGCACCCTTATTTTCCGCTGTCGCCGGAAACTCGGGTACAGGCGCATACCACCGGCTACTGGCTTGAGAGAGAAGGCTGGCTAACCGGGGAGTATCAGGAGAGTTTGCCGGAGGCGCTGGATTTCAATCAGTCCGCACCGTTACCTGAGCATTGGGTGAATAATGGCTTCTCCGGTTGGGATGGTGTAGCGATGATCCAACAGCCAGGGCTTGGCTATCAGCTCTCTATGACGACTGAGCCTCCTGCACCCTGTTATTTTGTTTTCGTTTCCGATCCGGCCTTTGATAAGGGCTATGAGTTTGATTTCTTCTGTTTCGAGCCAATGAGCCATGCGCCGGACGATCATCATCGTCCGGCCTTTGGTCAGTTGACCATGCTGTTATGTGGTGAAAGCATGCGGCAAAAAATGGTACTGAAAATCCGTTCTTTTTAAGCCTGACCTGCCCGGAAACGGGCAGGGATAACTTCATCTTGCACCCGCCCCGCTTTATCGCCAGACTGTCGCCTCCATTCGGGAGGAAATCATGGTCTTGCACTCCACGCGCTGGCTGGCGCTTAGTTATTTCACCTATTTTTTTAGCTACGGCATCTTCCTGCCATTCTGGAGCGTCTGGCTCTCCGGGCAGGGTCTGACGCCGGAAACGATCGGCATGCTGCTTGGCGCCGGACTGGTGGCGCGTTTTCTTGGCAGCTTGCTGATTGCGCCACGGGTCAGCGACCCCTCCCGGCTGATTTCGGCGCTGCGTATTCTGGCGCTGCTGACGCTTCTCTTCGCTATCGCCTTTTGGGCCGGAAACCACGTGGCCTGGCTGATGGTGGTGATGGTCGGTTTTAACCTCTTTTTCTCACCGCTGGTGCCGCTGACCGACGCGCTGGCGAATACCTGGCAAAAACAGATAACGATGGACTACGGGCGCGTGCGCCTGTGGGGGTCGATAGCCTTTGTGATTGGCTCGGCGCTGACCGGTAAACTGGTCAGCCTGTATGACTCGCGGATGATTCTGGTGATGCTCAGCCTTGGTATCGCTTCAATGCTGCTCGGCATGCTGATTAAACCCTCGGTGCAGCCGCAGGGGGAATCCCGCCAGCAGGAAGCTGCGGGGCTGTCGGCCTGGCTCACGCTGGTGCGGCAAAGCTGGCGCTTCCTCGCCTGCGTCTGTTTGTTGCAGGGGGCGCACGCCGCCTACTATGGCTTTAGCGCTATCTACTGGCAGGAGGCGGGGTATTCGGCCTCTGCCGTGGGCTATTTATGGTCGCTGGGCGTGGTGGCGGAAGTGGTGATTTTCGCGCTGAGCAAAAAAGTCTTCCGCCGCTTCAGCGCCCGCGATTTGCTGCTGCTTTCTGCGGTGTGCGGACTGATCCGCTGGACGCTCATGGGCTGGACCACGGCGCTGCCGTGGCTTATCGTCGCGCAAATCCTGCATTGCGGCACCTTTACGGTGTGCCACCTGGCGGCGATGCGCTATATCGCCGCTCGTCAGGGTAGCGAAGTAATCCGTCTCCAGGCGGTTTACTCCGCCGTGGCGATGGGTGGCAGCATTGCGGTCATGACGGTATTTTCCGGTTTCCTCTATCAGCACCTGCACCAGGGCGTGTTCTGGGTCATGGCACTGGTGGCTTTACCGGCGCTGGTGCTGCGGCCAAAAGCAGTGTCTTAGCCTTCCAGCATTTTGCAAATCTGTTGCCGCTGGTGATCGCTGAACGTCTCTTCAGCATGAAACAGCGGTGGCGAAAACAGCGGCAGCGCCGTGGTATAGGGCGTGACGATAAGCGTTATCCCCTTCGGCGCGCCCTCCTTCTGAAAAGTCCTTACGCTCAAATATTTAATATTGAGCGGTAGCAGGGTCAGCTCGCGCAGCTGTTGTTCCAGCGACTGTTCAAGACCTGGATCATCATCGGTGAGCAGGACCACCTGTTTCTCCTGCAAGTCGCCTTTTTGCATCAGCCATGCACCGAAAATTACCGCGATTAATCCGACTTCATCCTGACTAAAATGCACCTGCCAGGCAGCTTCAAAATCTTCCAACGCAGTCTGAGTCGTGCGCATTAATCGTGGATAAAGACGGCCGATCTCCTCCGGTAGCGCGTTATCGATGCCGATAGCAAACACGCTGCGGTGCAATGCCTGAGATAGGTGGATATAGAGCTGATCGCTCAGCCCCTGCTCGTCGCTAAACGGGCGGCCTGCCAGGTTCTGGAAGCGATGAATTAATCCCGAGATCGCCAGATGCAGGCGACGGTCCTGCTGATGACCATCGCGGATCGGGTCGGGCGTTTTCATCAGCATAAACAGCAGAGCCAGAAACAGCTGTTCCCCCGCATGCGGTGAGGCGGCAACCCGCCGCTGCCAGTGGCGGACAATCTCTTCGGCGAGAGAGAACTCGGCGGTGGTTTGCGCCCAGCGCTGCTGCTCAAGGGTAAAAGAGGGCGTCTGTCCGAGATGGTGTTGCAGCAGGCAATACTGTAAATAGAGACGCAGAAAATGCACATCGCGGCAATCAAACTGGCGGTTCATGGTCCGTGCGCAGCGGTTAACCAGCGCCTGAAGGTTGGTGTCGTCGTACAGCGTACGTGCGATACCTTGCTGTTTAAGCTGCGTTTTTAATGCCGGGGTAAAATGATGGCTAATAAAATGCGGGCACAAGCGCAGCCCGCGGCGTAAGCCTTGCAGCAGACACAGGCGTTGATCGAGCGCGGCACCTTCCATCCGATAGCTGCCGTCCGCCTGTGACGCAAGGGTCAAGCGGTGATAACGCTGAATTTCGCGTCCTGTCTCCGCGATGTCCTGTCTGGCGGTATCCTCATCAACCTGAGTGAGGCTACCCAGCCATTCGGGCGTCACGCTTTGCCCTGGCAGATAAAACATCAGGAGCACCTGGCTACGGCGCTGTGGACTGGAAAGCACAGATGGTGGTTCAATCACTGTCATCATCCGGTTAGTTCCAGTTAGGGTTTTCGTTAAGAGTAGTTAATGTATTTAGGGTGAGCAGGGCAGTCCCGCGTCTTTACATCAGGATTGCTGGCGAGGTTCACAGAATTTTTCACGTGAGGAACAGATGAAGAGAGTGAAACAATGCGTCAGCGCGGCGTTTTTCATGTTTTTATCGCTATCAGCGGCGGCGCATCCGCACAGTTTCATCAGTTTGCAAACGCAGATCGTGGCGGAAAACGGTCTGCTCACCGGATTTAAAATGCGCTGGACGATGGATGAAATCACCTCCGCTGACCTGCTTTACGATGCTGGTAATGCCAAACCCGGTAGTGAAATCTGGAAAAAGCTGGCGGCGGAAGTGATGGCGAACGTGCTGGGTCAGCACTACTTTAGCGAGCTGTGGCATAACGGCCAGCGAGTGAAATTTGATAACCGGCCGGACGGCTATGGGCTTGAGCGTAGCGGTCTTCAGGCGGTACTTACCTTCACTCTGCCGTTGGCGAAGCCGCAGCCTCTGGCCGGGCAAACCTTCACCTTCTCGACATACGATCCCACTTATTATGTTGATATGTATTACGATAAAGATTCTGATTTCGCCCTGCCAGTTGCGATAAAGGCGACGTGCGCGGCTAAAGTCATGACGCCGAAGCCCAATGAAAAAATGCTGTCCTACGCCCAGTCGCTGGATAAAGCGGATGCGCCGCCGGAAGATATGGAACTGGGGAACTACTTCGTGCAAAAGGTCACGCTGCAATGTCACTAATTTTCGCTCGAACCGGCCGTTCCTCGAGATGGCGTCAGCTGTGGCCGCTGGTGATTTTTATCCTGCTGGCCGCAGGCATGGGCTTCTGGCTATCGCGGGCCTGGCCTGAGGTGCTGCTGCAAAGCACCGTCTGGCAGCGGGCATTAAATCTTGAACTGAGCCGTCTGCTGCAGGCGGTGGCGGAGAACCCGTCCGCCGCGGGACTCTCGCTGCTGGGGTTTAGCTTTGCTTACGGTATTCTGCACGCGCTGGGGCCGGGGCACGGCAAGGTGGTGATTACCACCTGGCTGGCGACCCATCCCTCGAAGCTGAAATCGAGTATTGGCCTGACCCTGGCGGCTTCACTGTTGCAGGGGATGGTCGCTATCGCTCTGGTAGTGGTGGTGCTCACGTTGCTACAGCTTCCGGCAAGGCAGCTGCATCAGAGTAGCTTCTGGCTGGAGAAGGGGAGCTACCTGCTGGTCGGTGCGTTGGGATTGCTGCTGTGCTGGCGGGCGCTGAAAAAGCTGCGGGCGCTGCTGCGACGGCCGAAATTTACCGCGTTTACCCCGCACCATGTACATGATGCTAACTGCGGCTGCGGGCATCAACATATGCCGGGGCCGGAGCAGATGCAAAGCGGCGACGACTGGCGCGCGCGGCTGGTGATTGTTCTGTCGATGGGGATGCGACCCTGCTCAGGGGCGATTATGGTGCTGCTGTTCAGTAAGGTCATCGGCGTATTTAGCTGGGGGATGGCGGCGGCGCTGGCGATGGCGGCGGGAACTTCGCTGACGATTAGCGCTCTGGCGCTGCTGGTCCACGGTTTTCGTCAACTGGCGGTCAGGTTGAGCGCCAGGCAGGCTCCGGCGCTGTGGAAGCAGGTTGGCTGGGCAACGCTGGCGCTTGCTGGCGGCGTGATATTACTGGCGGCGGCGGTAGTGATGTGGAGCAGCGCGGTGCCGGTAGGGCGGGGGTTAAGGCCATTTTAATCGGCTTTACCGGGCTGAAATCTGAAAATATCGGTGGGTGATTGTGTCATCCTTGCTTAATTCTTAGCATCCTGCAGCGCGTTTTGCATAAAGCTCACCATCGCATCCCGGTAGCGCTCGCCGTGGCGTTCGGAGAATGCATCAATATGCTCGCCATCCGGAATAAGGATTTCCTGTTTCGGCTGAGCGGCCAACTGGTAGAGTTTTTCGCTGTGTTCCCAGGGAATAACGTGGTCCGCTTTACCATGAATAATTAGCACCGGAATAGGGCTGATTGAGGCGATATTACGATCTGCGCTATAGCTGTCATTGAGCAAAAAACCGCTGCCAGGGATCATTTTATTGGCGATAGCCGAATAGGATGAAAAGGTTGAGTCGAGAATAACGGCGCGGATGCCTGAGCGATCCGCTGTACGTTTGTTGACGCAATCCATGCAGGAGCCAATCGCGGCAAGGATATTATTGCCCCCCAGGCTTTGCCCCAGCAGCACCAGATGTTGCGGGTTCACATCGCTGCGGTGGCGCACATAGTTGATGGCGCTTTTCGTATCGTCATATAAGCCCTGCTGCGAAGGCGTGCCTTGCGATTCACCAAATCCGCGATAGTCGAACATGAAAAGATTGTAATTGCGCTCCGGTAGCCAGCCGACTAACGGCCAGTGCGCCGACATATTTCCCGCGTTGCCATGGGCATGTATCACCGTAGCTACCGCGTTCTCTGCGGGGCTGGTGGTTGAGGGAATAAACCAGCCGTGCAGGCGGGTGCCATCTTTAGCGGTAAAAGTAACGGATTCGGCAGGCCAGGGATCCGGGCCATAGACTTTGTTATCCGGATAGTAAAACGCATTGATGGCGACGCGAGGCAGCAGATAAACGCATACCACCGCAATACACAGGATGAAAAGGTACTTGGCGCCGCGCTTGCCGCCGGGAAAAGTCATGAGTGTTTCCTTACCGCTTCCCGCTAACAGCCGTGTGGGAAAGTCGCAGTTCAATCCGTTGATAAACGAGGAACAATCGTGTGAGAGGGAGATGCGAAAGTAAAGCGTCTGGGATCAATTTCAGAAAAGGACAGGGAAAATAACGGGTAAGCGTGCGCCTACCCGTTGAGAGGAATTAACGCTTCAGCGCTTCGCTCAGCTGTTCGCGCATATTCGCCAGCATGGCTTTTACGACGCGCGGGTTGCCTGCAACGATGTTGCCGGACATCAGATAGTTATGGCCGCCGGTAAAGTCGCAAACGATCGCGCCTGCTTCACGGGCGATCAGTTCGCCTGCCGCGAAATCCCACGGTTTCAGCGCGATTTCAAAGTAGCCATCAACGCGCCCTGCGGCAACGTAGGCCAGATCCAGAGCCGCGGAACCGGTACGGCGGAAGTCCGCACATTCGGTAAACATGTTGCCGAGGATATTCATGTAAGAGGCTGCGTGCTGCTTCGCTTTGAACGGGAAGCCGGTGGCGATGATGGTGCCATCCAGATCGCGAGCGCTGCTGCCGCGCAGACGGTAGCCGTTCAGCTGTGCGCCCTGACCGCGGGTTGCGGTGAACAGTTCGTTACGCATTGGATCGTAAACCACAGCCACTTCAGTACGGCCTTTAATGCGTACGGCGATGGATACGGAGAAGTGTGGCAGACGTTTTACGAAGTTGGTGGTGCCATCCAGTGGATCGATAACCCATTGAACATCCTTATCTTCACCCTCGTGTTCACCGCTTTCTTCGGTGATGATGGTGTGCTGCGGGTAAGATTTGCGAATGGTTTCGATAATAATCGCTTCAGCGGCTTTATCGACGTTAGTCACAAAATCATTGCTGCCTTTCTGGCTGGTTTCTACGGAGTCAGGGGTTTCGTAGTGTTTGGCAATTAAATTACCCGCCTTGCGCGCTGCGCGCACGGCGATGGTCAGCATCGGATGCATCGGTCTCTCTCACTGGATGTTAAAGAACGGGAAAAAACGGCGCATATAGTAACAGTGAAATCTGCCTATGTCTCCGTTTTATGATAGCATGCATGAATAATCTTTAGCCGAAGAACCATAATGCTGCAAAATATTCGAATCGTACTGGTAGAAACCTCACACACCGGCAATATGGGCTCCGTCGCCCGCGCAATGAAAACCATGGGGTTAACCAACCTCTGGCTGGTCAACCCGCTTGTTAAACCCGATTCCCAGGCCATCGCCCTGGCGGCCGGTGCCAGCGACGTGATTGGCAACGCAAACATCGTTGATACCCTTGATGAAGCGCTGGCGGGCTGTAGCCTGGTGGTCGGTACCAGCGCACGCTCCCGCACGCTGCCGTGGCCGATGCTCGACCCGCGTGAATGTGGCCTGAAAAGCGTCTCTGAGGCACAGCATGCGCCAGTCGCGCTGGTATTTGGTCGCGAGCGCGTTGGCCTGACTAACGACGAGTTACAGAAATGCCACTACCACGTAGCGATTGCGGCGAACCCGGAATACAGCTCGCTGAACCTGGCGATGGCGGTGCAGGTTATCTCCTACGAAGTGCGTATGGCTTGGCTGGCGGCGCAGGAACAAGACGAACCCGCCGTTGAGCACGAAGAGACCCCGTACCCGCTGGTGGATGATTTAGAGCGCTTCTACGGCCACCTCGAGCAGACGCTGCTGGCGACCGGTTTTATCCGCGCCAATCATCCGGGACAGGTGATGAATAAGCTGCGTCGTTTGTTTACCCGTGCGCGCCCGGAAAGCCAGGAGCTGAACATCCTGCGCGGGATGCTGGCGTCGATTGAGCAGCAGCAAAAGAATAAAGAGTGATCTCTTACCCTCTCCCTGTGGGAGAGGGCCGGGGTGAGGGCATCAGGCCGCGTTGAGGTATAACGGCACTGAAAGCCAAATACTTGACTAAAACAGTCAAGTAAATAGTTGACCAATTTACTCGGGAATGTCAGACTTGCCCTTGCTATGCAATACCCATATTAATAAAAAGCCCGGGCAGGGGCGAGTTTGAGGTTAAGTAAGACATGAGACTGACATCTAAAGGGCGTTATGCCGTGACCGCGATGCTTGACGTTGCGCTCAACTCTGAATCGGGTCCGGTTCCGTTGGCTGATATTTCAGAGCGTCAGGGAATTTCGCTCTCCTATCTGGAACAGCTGTTCTCTCGCCTGCGCAAAAACGGCCTGGTATCCAGCGTCCGTGGCCCAGGCGGCGGTTATCTGTTAGGTAAAGAAGCGGGTAGTATCGCGGTTGGCGAAGTTATCAGCGCAGTAGACGAATCCGTTGACGCCACCCGTTGTCAGGGTAAAGGCGGCTGCCAGGGTGGCGATAAGTGCCTCACTCACGCGCTGTGGCGCGATCTGAGCGAGCGGCTGACCAGTTTTCTGAATAACATCACGCTGGGCGAACTGGTGAATAACCAGGAAATCCTTGATGTTTCCGGTCGTCAGCATAGTCATGAATCCCAGCGTAATACCCGTGTTCAGGACGCTATCGACGTTAAACTGCGCGCGTAGTCCTCACTTCGTTTCATCTTGCGGCTACCTGGCTGCAAGCTGAAACAGGCAGGGGAAAAGATTATAAAAAAGATTTTCGAATCAGGCCGGGATGTTTCGATATCCCGTCTACTCGGTCGTACATCCAACCGGTAGCCTGGTTCATTGCATTGAAGCGATGTACGGAGTTTATAGAGCAATGAAATTACCGATCTATCTCGATTACTCCGCAACCACGCCGGTGGACCCGCGTGTTGCCGAGAAAATGATGCAGTGTTTAACCCTGGACGGAAACTTTGGTAACCCGGCCTCCCGTTCACACCGTTTTGGCTGGCATGCTGAAGAGGCGGTAGATATCGCCCGTAATCAGATTGCCGATCTGGTCGGTGCTGACCCGCGTGAAATCGTCTTTACCTCCGGTGCGACTGAGTCCGACAACCTGGCGATTAAAGGTGCAGCCAACTTTTATCAGAAAAAAGGCAAGCACATCATCACTAGCAAAACCGAACACAAAGCCGTACTGGACACCTGTCGTCAGCTCGAGCGCGAAGGGTTTGAAGTGACTTACCTCGCTCCGCAGCCTAACGGCATTATCGATCTGAAAGAACTCGAAGCGGCGATGCGTGATGACACCATTCTGGTCTCCATCATGCACGTTAACAACGAAATCGGCGTAGTGCAGGATATCGCGACCATCGGCGAACTGTGCCGCGCCCGCGGTATCATCTATCACGTTGACGCGACTCAGAGCGTGGGCAAACTGCCTATCGATCTGAGCCAGCTGAAAGTTGACCTGATGTCCTTCTCTGGTCACAAAATTTACGGCCCGAAAGGCATCGGCGCGCTGTACGTGCGTCGCAAACCGCGTATCCGTATCGAAGCGCAGATGCACGGCGGCGGTCACGAGCGCGGCATGCGTTCCGGTACTCTGCCTGTCCACCAGATCGTCGGTATGGGTGAAGCTTACCGTATCGCGAAAGAAGAGATGGAAACCGAGATGGCGCGTCTGCGCGGTCTGCGTAACCGTCTGTGGGAAGGCGTGAAAGATATGGAAGAGGTGTACCTCAACGGTGACCTCGAGCAGGGCGCGCCGAACATTCTCAACGTCAGCTTTAACTACGTTGAAGGCGAGTCGCTGATTATGGCGCTGAAAGACCTGGCGGTTTCCTCCGGTTCAGCCTGTACTTCCGCAAGCCTTGAGCCATCCTACGTGCTGCGCGCACTGGGCATGACCGACGAGCTGGCGCACAGCTCCATTCGTTTCTCTTTAGGTCGTTTCACTACCGAAGAAGAGATTGACTACACCATCAAGCTGGTTCGTAACTCTATCGGCCGTCTGCGCGATCTTTCTCCGCTGTGGGAAATGTTCAAACAGGGCGTGGATATCAACAGCATTGAATGGTCACATCACTAATTCGGCACCAATAAGGAGAATTCATCATGGCTTACAGCGAAAAAGTAATCGATCATTACGAAAATCCACGTAACGTGGGTTCTTTCGACAACAGCGACGAAAGCGTCGGTAGTGGCATGGTCGGTGCACCGGCATGCGGCGACGTGATGAAGTTGCAGATTAAAGTCAACAATGAAGGTATCATTGAAGACGCGCGTTTCAAGACCTACGGCTGCGGTTCCGCCATTGCCTCCAGCTCCCTGGTCACCGAGTGGGTGAAAGGGAAATCACTGGACGAAGCACAGGCGATTAAAAACACCGATATTGCAGACGAGCTTGAACTGCCACCAGTGAAAATTCACTGCTCTATCCTGGCGGAAGACGCGATTAAAGCCGCGATTGCGGATTACAAAAGCAAACGTGAAGCGAAATAATTAAGAGGTTATTGTATGTCGATTACTCTTAGCGACAGCGCAGCGTCGCGAGTTAATACCTTCCTGGCCAACCGTGGCAAAGGCTTTGGCCTGCGTTTAGGTGTTCGCACCTCGGGCTGTTCAGGCATGGCCTACGTGCTGGAATTTGTTGACGAGCCGGCGGCAGAAGACACCGTGTTTGAAGATAAAGGTGTCAAGGTAGTGATCGACGGCAAAAGCCTGCAGTTCCTTGACGGCACTCAGCTGGACTTCGTCAAAGAAGGTCTGAACGAAGGGTTTAAGTTCACCAACCCTAATGTGAAAGACGAGTGCGGCTGCGGCGAAAGCTTTAACGTGTAATCGGTTATCCCTGACCCCACCGTAGCCTTGCTATGCGTGGGGTTTGCTTTATCTCGTTAACCCTGAGGTTGCTATGGACTATTTTACCCTCTTCGGGTTACCGGCCAGCTATACCCTTTCATTAGAACCCCTGGCTGCCCGGTATCAGGATTTACAGCGCCAGTACCACCCCGATAAATTCGCCAACGGAAGCGCAGCTGAACAGCTTGCCGCGGTGCAGCAATCCGCGACTATCAATCAGGCATGGCAAACCCTTCGCCATCCGTTGACCCGCGCCGAATATCTCCTTTCGCTTCACGGTTTTGATCTCGCCAGCGAGCAGCACACCGTGCGTGATACCGCGTTCCTGATGGAACAACTGGAACTTCGCGAAGAGCTCGATGAGATAGGCAAGGCGCAAGATGAAGCGCGTCTGGAAAGTTTTATCAAGCGGGTAAAAGCGCTGTTTGATACCCGCCATCAGCTGATGGTTGAACAACTGAATAACGAGGCGTGGGATGCGGCAGCGGATACTGTACGCAAGCTGCGTTTTCTCGATAAACTGCGAAGCAGTGCGGAACAACTCGAAGAAAAACTGCTCGATTTTTAATTTTCGGAAGCAATTATGGCCTTATTACAAATTAGTGAGCCTGGTCTGAGTGCCGCGCCGCACCAGCGTCGTCTGGCGGCGGGTATTGACCTTGGCACCACCAATTCACTGGTTGCTACCGTGCGTAGCGGCCAGGCTGAAACGTTGGCCGATAATCAAGGGCGCTATCTTCTGCCGTCGGTTGTTAACTATCAGGCCTCAGGTTTGACGGTAGGCTATGACGCGCGACAAAACGCGGCCCAGGACCCGGTCAACACCGTCAGCTCCGTCAAACGCATGATGGGGCGTTCTCTTAGCGATATTCAGGCGCGCTACCCACATCTGCCTTACCAGCTGCAGGCAAGTGAAAACGGCCTGCCGATGATTCAGACCGCTGGCGGCTTGCTCAACCCGATTCGCGTTTCAGCCGATATCCTGAAGGCACTTGCCGAACGCGCTACCGAAGCGCTGGCGGGCGAGCTTGACGGGGTGGTGATTACCGTTCCGGCCTACTTCGACGATGCCCAGCGTCAGGGGACTAAAGACGCGGCGCGTCTGGCGGGCCTGCACGTGTTACGTCTGCTGAACGAACCGACCGCGGCGGCGATTGCCTACGGCCTGGACTCCGGTCAGGAAGGGGTGATTGCGGTTTACGACCTCGGCGGCGGCACTTTTGATATCTCCGTGCTGCGTTTAAGCCGCGGCGTGTTTGAAGTGCTGGCGACCGGCGGCGATTCCGCGCTCGGCGGCGACGATTTTGATCACCTGTTGGCCGATCATATCCGCGAACAGGCGGGTATTGCCGATCGTAGCGACAACCGCCTGCAGCGTGAACTGCTCGATGCGGCTATCGCTGCGAAGATTGCCCTAAGCGACGCCGATGTGGCGCGCGTGGACGTTGGCGGCTGGCAGGGCGAAATTACCCGCAACCAGTTTAACGATCTCATCTCCGCTCTGGTGAAACGCACTTTGCTGGCTTGCCGTCGCGCATTGAAAGATGCGGGCGTCGAGGCGCAAGAGGTGCTGGAAGTGGTGATGGTTGGCGGTTCAACCCGCGTACCGCTGGTCCGTGAACGCGTGGGCGAGTTCTTTGGCCGCACGCCACTGACCTCTATTGACCCGGACAAAGTCGTTGCCATCGGCGCGGCGATTCAGGCGGATATCCTGGTCGGCAATAAGCCGGACAGCGAACTGCTGCTGCTTGACGTTATCCCGCTCTCTCTTGGGCTGGAAACTATGGGCGGACTGGTGGAGAAAGTCATCCCGCGCAATACCACCATTCCGGTGGCGCGCGCGCAGGAGTTCACCACCTTTAAAGATGGCCAGACGGCGATGTCTATCCACGTGATGCAGGGCGAGCGCGAGCTGGTGCAGGACTGCCGCTCACTGGCGCGCTTTGCGCTACGTGGGATCCCGGCGCTACCGGCGGGCGGGGCGCATATTCGCGTCACCTTTCAGGTGGATGCTGACGGCCTGCTGAGCGTGACGGCGATGGAAAAATCGACCGGCGTTGAGGCCTCCATCCAGGTGAAACCGTCCTACGGCCTGAGCGATGGCGAGATCGCCAACATGATTAAAGATTCGATGAGCTACGCCGAGCAGGACGTTCAGGCGCGTATGCTGGCTGAGCAAAAGGTCGAAGCCGCGCGCGTTCTGGAAAGTCTGGTAAGCGCGCTGGCCGTCGACGCCGCGCTGTTAAGCGCCGCAGAGCGTCAGGCTATCGATGACGCCGCGGAGCAGGTTCGTTCCGCAGCGGCAGGCGATGACGCCGATGCTATTAAAGAAGCGATTAAAAATATCGACACACAAACCCAGGAGTTTGCCGCTCGCCGTATGGACCAATCGGTCCGTACTGCGCTGAAAGGCCAATCCGTGGACGAGGTTTAAAATGCCAAAAATTGTTTTTCTGCCCCACCAGGACCTGTGTCCGGATGGCGTAGTTGTGGAAGCTAAGATCGGTGAGACTATCCTTGACGCTGCCCTGCGTAGCGGTATCGAGATTGAACACGCCTGCGAAAAATCCTGTGCCTGCACCACCTGCCACTGCATCGTGCGTGAAGGCTTTGACTCGCTGGCTGAAAGTACCGAAGATGAAGACGACATGCTGGATAAGGCCTGGGGGCTTGAGCCCGACAGCCGTCTGAGCTGCCAGGCGCGCGTGACTGATGACGATTTGGTCGTCGAAATTCCGCGCTACACCATCAACCACGCACGCGAGCATTAATATGGGACTGAAATGGACCGATAGTCGTGAAATCGGCGAAGCGCTGTACGACGCTTTCCCGGATCTCGACCCGAAAACCGTTCGCTTCACCGATCTGCATCAGTGGATTTGCGAGCTGGAAGAGTTTAATGACGATCCAAACGCATCCAATGAAAAAATTCTGGAGGCGATTCTGCTAGTCTGGTTAGACGAAGCAGAATAATTTTCGCGTCATGATTTATGCGGCTTTAAGTCGGATGAATCAATGAGCGAAAGAACTTTACGGGCTGCCATACGGTGGCCCGTTTGCTAAGAAGGATAATGATAATGACCGAAGCTATGAAGATTACGCTGACCGCTCAGCCAGCCGATGCGCGCTGGGGAGAAAAAGCGTCTTACAGCATTAATAACGACGGCATCACCCTGCACCTGAACGGCAAAGACGACCTGGGTTTGATCCAGCGCGCGGCGCGTAAAATTGACGGCATGGGCATCAAACACGTTGCGCTCGATGGCGAAGGCTGGAATACAGACCGCGCGTGGGCGTTCTGGGCGGGTTATAAAGGTCCGAAAGGCAGCCGTAAAGTTGAGTGGCCAACTCTGGACGACGCGCAGAAAAGCGAGCTGGATAGCCGCCTGAGCATTATCGACTGGGTGCGCGACACCATTAATGCCCCGGCTGAAGAGTTAGGGCCGGAGCAACTGGCGCAGCGCGCGGTTGACCTGCTGTGCAGCGTCGGTTGCGACAACGTTTCTTATCGCATCACCAAAGGCGAAGACCTGCGCGAGCAGAACTACCTCGGTCTGCACACCGTTGGTCGCGGCTCCGAGCGTCCGCCAGTCCTGCTAGCGCTGGACTATAACCCAACCGGCGATAAAGCCGCTCCGGTTTACGCCTGCCTGGTGGGCAAAGGTATCACTTTCGATTCCGGCGGCTACAGCATCAAGCAAAGCGCCTTTATGGACTCAATGAAGTCCGATATGGGTGGTGCGGCGACGGTAACCGGCGCGCTGGCGTTTGCTATTACTCGCGGCCTGAACAAACGCGTGAAGCTGTACCTGTGCTGTGCCGATAACCTGATTAGCGGCAACGCCTTCAAGCTTGGCGACATTATTCGCTATCGCAACGGCAAAACCGTTGAAATCATGAATACCGATGCTGAAGGTCGTCTGGTGCTGGCGGATGGCCTGATTGATGCTTGTGCACAGAAGCCTGAGCTGATTATCGATGCTGCTACCCTAACCGGTGCCGCAAAAACCGCGCTGGGCAACGATTATCATGCGCTGTTCAGCTTTGATGACAATCTGGCGAATCGTCTGCTGGCAAGCGCTCAGGCCGAGAACGAAGCGTTCTGGCGTCTGCCGCTGGCCGAGTTCCACCGCGGTCAGCTGCCGTCGAACTTTGCAGAACTGAACAATACTGGCAGCGCGGCCTATCCGGCGGGTGCCAGCACGGCGGCAGGCTTTCTGTCCCACTTTGTCGAGAACTATCATGAAGGCTGGCTGCATATCGACTGCTCAGCGACCTACCGCAAATCTGCCGTTGAACAGTGGTCGGCGGGCGCGACAGGCCTTGGCGTGCGCACCATTGCGAATTTGCTGACTGCGGAATAACCTTTTCCCCTCACCCTCTCCCAAGGGGAGAGGGGACTGTCCGGTTTTATCCCTCGCCCCTTGGGGAAAGGGCCGGGGTGAGGGGGGATCCACCGATCTGGAACCACTATGTCTGAAATCAAAAACGAACTCGAAACTCTGCTGGAGAAGGCGGCCACTGAGCCTGGCCATCGTCCGGCGTTTTTCCGCACGCTGCTGGAAGCCACCGTCTGGGTACCAGGAGCCGCCGCTCAGGGCGAGCAGGTCGTCGAAGACAGCGTGCTGGATTTGCAGCACTGGGAAAAAGATGACGGCACGTCGGTTATTCCTTTTTTCACCTCGCTGGAAGCGCTGCAACAGGCCGTGGAAGACGAGCAGTCTTTTGTGGTGATGCCGGTGCGCACGCTGTTCGCTATGACCCTCGGCGAGACGCTGTATCTCAATGCCAAACTGCCAACCGGCAAAGAGTTTACGCCGCGTGAGATTAGCCACCTGCTGGGCGAAGAAGGTAGCCCGTTGAGTACCCAGACCGTGCTCGAAGGCGGCGCGCCGCTGCTGTTGTCCGAAGTTGCTGAACCGCCTGCGCAGATGGTTGATTCGCTGACTACGCTGTTCAAGACGCTGAAAACGGTGAAACGCGCGTTTTTATGCTCGATTAAAGACAGCGCCGATGCGCCAGCTAACCTGCTGATTGGTATTGAAGCGGAAGGCGACATCGAGGAGATCATTCAGGCAACCGGCAGCGTAGCGACCGATACGCTTCCCGGCGACGAACCAATTGATATCTGCCAGGTGGTGGAGGGCGAAAAGGGCATCAGCCACTTTATGATTGCCCACATCACGCCGTTCTATGAAAAGCGCTGGGGCAGCTTCCTGCGCGACTTTAAGCAGAATCGTATTATCTGAACACAACGGGGGCTTAAGCCCCCGTTGTTCTATCTGCTATCTACTGCGCCGGTTCAATCGGCAAATCCGTTCGCGCACCCCATTCGCTCCATGAGCCGTCATACAGACTAACGCCGTTAACGCCCAGAGTGGTGAGTGCCAGTACAACTACGGATGCCGTCACGCCGGAGCCGCAGCTGGCAATGATGGGGCGTTCAAAATCCACGCCCTGACGCGCAAAGATCTCATTTAGCTCATCGACGGTTTTCAGCTCGCCGTTTATTACCAATTCTGTCCACGGCACGTTTAATGCACCGGGGATATGCCCGCTGCGCAAACCAGCGCGCGGTTCAGCCACGAGGCCATTAAAGCGCCCTGCCGGGCGAGCATCGACGATCTGCGCCGATCCTTCATGGCTTACCAGCAGCACATCGGTCAGACGCTTGATCACCAGCGGATCAAAGCGGCCGTCAAAATCACCTTCCGGCAATTCAGGAAGACTTTGCTCCAGCGGTAGCTCATCGCGACGCCAGCCTTCGAGGCCACCCGCAAGTATCGAAACTTTTTCGACACCGAAAGTACGCAACATCCACCATGCGCGCGGTGCGGAGAAGAGATTACCTTCATCGTATACCACCAGATGCCTATCACTGTTGACGCCAAGTTCACGCATTGCAACGGCAAATGCCTCCGGGCGCGGCATCATGTGCGGTAGCGGGCTGGTGTGGTCTGACAGGGCTTCAATATCGAAAAAAACGGCGCCAGGAACATGGCCTGCCAGGTACTCGGCGTTAAGGTCCCGATCATCCTGCCCCGGTGGCGCCATGCGCGCATCGATAATTTGTATTTCCGGGTCATCAATATGTTCCGCCAGCCAATCGGCAGCGACAAAAAACGAGGTAGACATAGGTGCCTCCGTGTCATCAACAATAGAGTGATTGTTGTTGTTTTTAACGATATCGACAAGGCATTTTCAAGAGGATACGGCGGGAATGTGATATTCCCCCGAACGGCGTCGGGGGAGTAGCCTGTTAAAACTGGCTTTGCTGCAGGTAGCGCCAGGCGTACTGTGCATACAGCTCAGCGCCGTTTTTCATCACCTGCTCATCAATATTAAAGCAGCCATGATGGTGCGCATAATCGCTGCCTTTCTCTTTGTTACCTGAGCCGAGTAGCGCGAAAGCACCGGGGATATTCTCCATATAAAAACTGAAATCTTCTCCGCCGGTGGTGGGCTTTTCGTTGAAAAGAACCTTGTCGCCAAACGCATCGCGGATAACCGACTGCGCCAGCAGCGCGCTGCGCTCCTCGTTGATCACCGGCAGCGTACCGTAGCAGTAGTCAACCTGAGCGGTCGCGCCGTACACGGCGGCGGTATGCTCTGCATAGCGGGTAATTGCCGCCTCCAGACGCTGACGCGCTTCAATGCTAAAGCAGCGCACGGTGCCATCAAGAACGGCGTTCTCAGCGATGACGTTAAAGCGCGTGCCGACGTCCATTCTGCCGATGGTTACCACGGCGGACTCCAGCGGCGAAGTTTCACGCGCCACGATAGCCTGGAGGTTCATCACGAAAGCAGAGGCGACAACCGCCGCATCGACGCACGCTTCCGGCATCGAGCCGTGGCCACCACGGCCGCGAAACGTCACCTTGAGTAAATCCGCGGAGGCAAATGACGAACCGACGTTGCAGGAAACCTTACCGGATGGCGTGCCCGACCAGATATGCATCCCAAAAACGTTGTCCACGTTGTCGATGGCTCCCTGCTGGATCATCGCTTTGGCCCCTTCCGCAATCTCTTCCGCAGGCTGAAAAATCAAGCGTACGTTGCCCGTAAGCTGCTCGCGGATTTCATATAACGCGTGGGCAGCGGTCAGCAGCATGGCGGTATGGGCGTCATGGCCGCAAGCGTGCATTTTACCTGTGGTTTGTGATTTGTAGCTGAGCTGGTCGTTGAGTTCCAGCACCGGCAAGGCGTCCATGTCGGCGCGCAGAGCCACGGTTTTACCCGGCTGACCGCCAATAATATCGGCGATAATTCCGGTAGGTTGGGTGCGATGAAAGGGGATGCCGATGGCTTCCAGTTCAGCGGCGACGCGATCGGTGGTGCGCTTCTCCTCCCACGGCAGTTCCGGATGGGCGTGCAGGTCGCGACGAAAAGCGATCATTGCCGGTTCTTCTCTGGCAATAATCTCGGTAATGGCAGGGTTAATCATCAATGACTCCATAAATAGCTAAAAATTCAACGCGCTCAACCGGCAACCGGCGTCAGGTAGCCGACCAATATTCCGGCTAATACCACCGAAACCATGGTGACGGAGACGAACCCACCGACCAGCATTGGGCCCAGCATATGGTGAGTTAGCATCTGGCGCTCTTTTTCATCATGGGTGAGGGCGTTGATGGCCTCGTTGGTAATAATGTAGTCCGCAGGAAAACCATAAAGCGCGGTCAGGGAGATGGCGAATGACATCGGGCCGCTGACGCCAAGCAGTTTCCCAACCAGCCAGGAGACGATAAACATGCCGATAACAGCTGTGGCGATGAGCACCACCATCGGGAAAAGCAGGCGCAGCAGCATCTCCGGAGTCGCTTTATTCAGCGTATCAAAAATAAATAGCATCAATGCCATGATCGCGAAACCAAAACCGTTAGCTTTATGCAGGGTGTGCTTTTCGAGGAAGCCTAAGGAGGTAAAGACCACGCCAAAAAACAAGCACAGTACAAACGGGCTGATATTGACGATGGGTTTGGCAAGGTCAGCAACAAACCAGGCCAGACAGCCGACCAGCGCCAGACGCAGGAATTTAAAGTAGTTGCTGTTATAGCTGCCGGGGATTTTGCTGAACAGGCGCGGCATTTTCTCTTCCCCGACCGCCAGCATCGCGTGTTCATCCGGGATGTCATCAGCGCGGTGCTCTCCGCTGCGGTAGCGGGCCAGCAGCGTTTTGCCTTCGCGCTGCAGCATAATGGCGGTCAGCGGATACCCGGCAAACCCTTGCATCACGTAGATCAAAATGGCAAACACCGACAGATCGACCAGACCGGCGTTGCTTGCGCCTTGCGACATAATCAACGAGGAAACAATGCCGCCAACCAGCGGAGGAATGGTAACCAGCGCGGTATTGCGGTCAAACATCACCATGCATACCGCAAAAACGGCGGTCGTGATTCCGGCAATACCGGCGAGGGAGATAACCACGGTTTTCCACTGCTGGGCCAGCTCTTTAAGCGACAGCAGAGTACCCATATTGGTGATTAACAGATACATCAGCATTATGGCAACCGGCGTACCGATTCCGGCCCGGCTGATAATATCCGCAGGAAAAAATGTCCAGTAGCCAACCAGAAACAGAACTGCGCAGACAAATACCGAGGGAATCCAGGCTTTTGTGCGGGTAGAAACAACGTCGCCGATATAAAGAATAAAAACAATAATCGACAGTGCGACCATTTGTGACATAAATAACTTCCGTATTATTTATCCCATATATGTTTATGGGACGGGGGGATGTTGTGTTATCAGGTAACTGCGGAACGCGCAGATAATATCTTCGCCATGAGGTTGTTTATGCTTTAGAGGCGTTGATATATATCAAATAATTGAAAATGCGAGAGTTGTCAATTTATATAGGTTTGCTTTTGATGGATGCTCAAAATAACAAGACAGCAATAAATTCCTTTTTCAGAGGAAGTAAGAAAAATCCTGGTTAATGCTATTTGATTAATTTATGAGTTCTGATACTCAATCCTGAGGTCTCTTTTGCCGGACATAGTTAACGAGCGCGCTATTGGTAATTCTGCCGTTCACGCATAATAATGTGTTCACTGAATGTATCTGGCTCTCGGGCCGAGGGGTTAGAAGGATGAAACCATTTCGTTTAGCGGCGCTATCTCTGGCGCTACTTACTGCGTTATCGTTGACTGGCTGCGATGACAGCGGCAAACCACAGGCGGCTGCCCCAGCGGCCTCCACGGCGGCGGATAAAGACAATGCGAAACCGGACAGCGCCCAGTTGGCGGCGCTGGCGGAAAAAAGCAAAGGCAAGGCGCTAACGCTGCTGGATGCCTCGGAAGTGCAGCTTGACGGTGCTGCGACGCTGGTGCTGACTTTTTCTATCCCTTTACAGCCGGATCAGGATTTCTCCCGCAGCGTACATCTAGTCGACAAAAAAAGCGGCAAAGTCGACGGTGCCTGGGAGCTGGCGCCAAATCTTAAAGAGCTACGGTTGCGCCATCTGGAGCCAAAACGTGAGCTGATTGTTTCGGTGGACCCAACCCTGGCGGCGCTGAATAAAGCGACTTTTGACAGCAGCTTCGAAAAAACCATAACCACCCGCGATATTGCCCCAAGCATTGGTTTTGCCAGCCGCGGCTCGCTGCTGCCGGGGAAAGTCGTTGCCGGACTACCGGTGATGGCGCTGAATGTTGATAACGTCGACGTGAATTTTTTCCGCATCAAGCCGGAATCACTCTCCGCTTTTGTCAGCCAGTGGGAATACCGCAATTCGCTGAGCAACTGGGAGTCGGATGAGCTGCTGAAGATGGCCGATCTGGTCTATACCGGCCGTTTCGACCTCAACCCGGCGCGCAATACTCGCGAAAAATTGCTGCTGCCGCTGGCGGATATCAAGCCTCTGCAAGAGCCGGGCGTCTATATTGCGGTGATGAATCAGGCGGGCCACTATAACTACAGCAACGCCGCGACGCTGTTCACCCTCAGCGATATCGGCGTATCCGCACACCGTTACCACAACCGGCTGGATGTCTTTACCCAGAGCCTCGAAAACGGTGCTGCGCAGTCCGACATTGACGTTCAACTGCTGAATGCCAAAGGGCAAACCCTGGCGCAAGCGAAGAGCGATGCTCAGGGACACGTCACGCTGCAAACTGATAAAGACGCGGCGCTGCTGCTAGCGCGCAAGGACGGACAAACTACCCTGTTGGACCTCAAACTCCCGGCGCTGGATCTGGCGGAGTTTTCGATTGCCGGAGCGCCGGGCTTCACTAAGCAACTGTTTATGTTCGGCCCGCGCGATCTCTATCGACCGGGCGAAACGGTGGTTCTCAACGCGTTACTGCGCGATAGCGATGGCAAACCGCTGGCCGAGCAGCCGGTGAAGCTGGAAGTGGTGCAGCCGGACGGCCAGGTGATTCGTTCGACGGTAAGCAAGCCCGTTAACGGTCTGTACCAGTTTACGTATCCGCTCGATAGCGGCGCGGCAACCGGGATGTGGCATATCCGCGCCAGCACTGGCGACAACCAGCCGCGCGAGTGGGATTTCCACGTTGAAGATTTTATGCCCGAGCGCATGGCGCTGAACCTGACGCCGCAAAATGCGCCGATTGCTCCCGCTACTGATGTCAGTTTTGCCGTGACCGGCGCTTATCTGTACGGCGCGCCGGCCAGCGGCAACCAGCTACAGGGCAAGCTGTTCCTTCGCCCGCTGCGCGATGCAGTGCCAGCGCTGCCGGGCTTCCAGTTTGGCGATATTGCCGAAGAGAACCTTTCCCGCAGCCTGGATGAAGTACAGGCCACGCTCGATGAGCAAGGTCATGCGCAAGTGACCACCGCCAGCCAGTGGCAGGAGAGCCACTCGCCGCTGCAGGTAATTTTGCAGGCCAGCCTGCTGGAATCTGGTGGCCGCCCGGTGACCCGTACTGTCCGGCAGCCTATCTGGCCTGCCGACGCGCTGCCGGGCATTCGTCCGGAATTTGCCCTGAAAGAGATTTACGACTATCGCACCGACAGCACCATCAAGCAGCCGGTGGTGGATGAAAACGGCAACGCCGCGTTTGAGATCGTCTATGCCGATGCCAAAGGCGAGAAGAGGGCGGTCTCCGGGCTACAGGTCAGGTTGATCCGCGAGCGCCGCGACTACTACTGGAACTGGTCTGATAGCGAAGGCTGGCAGTCACAGTTCGATCAAAAAGATCTTCAGGAAGGAGAAGAGTCGCTGGATCTTACTGCCGGGCAAACGGCAAAAGTCAGCTTCCCGGTTGAGTGGGGCTCTTATCGACTGGAGGTCAGAGGGCCGGACGATGTTGTCAGCAGCGTGCGCTTCTGGGCCGGATACAGCTGGCAGGATAACAGCGATGGCCAGGGAGCCGCACGCCCGGACCGCGTTACCATGAAGTTGGATAAACCAGCCTATAAACCGGGCGATACCATCAAGCTGCACATTGCCGCTCCGGCAGCCGGTAAAGGCTATGCGCTGGTGGAATCAAGCGAAGGGCCGCTGTGGTGGCAGGAAATTGACGTTCCGGCAGAAGGCATGGATTTGTCGATTCCGGTGGATAAAGCCTGGAATCGCCACGACCTGTATCTCAGCACCCTGGTGATTCGTCCGGGGGATAAATCACGCTCCGCGACGCCAAAGCGGGCTGTGGGTCTGTTGCATCTGCCGCTCGGTGATGAAAATCGCCGTCTGAATCTGGCGCTGGAAGCGCCGGATAAAATGCGCCCGAACCAGCCGCTGACGGTTAAGGTTAAGGCCAGCGTCAAAGAAGGCGAGACGCCGAAACAGGTCAACGTGCTGCTCTCCGCCGTGGATAGCGGCGTATTGAATATTACCGACTATGCGACGCCGGATCCGTGGAATGCTTTCTTTGGCCAGAAGCGCTACGGCGCAGATATTTACGATATCTACGGTCAGGTCATTGAAGGACAGGGGAGGCTCGCCAGCCTGCGCTTCGGCGGCGATGGTGATGAACTCAAGCGCGGCGGTAAACCGCCGGTCAATCATGTGACGATTATCGCCCAGCAGGCGCAGCCGGTGGTGCTGGATGAGAAAGGCGAAGGCACGGTAACGTTGCCGATTGGCGATTTTAACGGCGAACTGCGGGTGATGGCCCAGGCGTGGAGCGCTGATGATTTCGGCAGTAGTGAAGATAAAGTGATCGTTGCAGCGCCGGCAATTGCCGAGCTGAACATGCCGCGCTTCCTCGCCAGCGGAGATACTACTCGCCTGGCGCTGGATCTCAGCAATCTGACCGACAAGCCGCAAACGCTCAACGTTGCGCTGAACGCCAGCGGTCTGCTCCAGCTTGAAGGCGGGGAAGTACCGCCGGTACAGCTGGCTCCTGGCGCGCGCAGCACTTTGTTTGTGTCCGTTCGCGCGCAGGACGGTTTTGGCGACGGCCAGGTGAACGCCACTATCAGCGGTCTGGACCTGCCTGGCGAAACCTTCACCCCGATGCAAAAACAGTGGACGCTGGGCGTGCGTCCGGCGTTTCCGGCACAAACCGTGAATTCCGGCGCGGTATTACAGCCCGGTGAAAGCTGGCAGGCTCCGGTGACGCAAAGCCAGGGCTTCTCGCCCGCCACGCTGCAAGGGCAACTGGTATTCAGCGGTAAGCCGCCGCTGAATCTGGCGCGCTATATTCGTGACCTCAAAGCTTATCCCTACGGCTGCCTGGAGCAGACCACCAGCGGGCTGTTCCCGTCGCTCTATACCAACGCCGTCCAGCTAAAAGCGTTGGGGATCAGCGGAGACAGCGATGAAAAACGGCGCGCGGCGGTGGATATCGGCATTTCGCGCCTGCTGCAAATGCAGCGCGATGATGGCGGTTTCGCCCTGTGGGATAAACAAGGACCGGAAGAGTACTGGCTGACCGCTTACGCGATGGACTTCCTCGTGCGAGCGGGAGAGCAGGGCTATAGCGTGCCGACGAATGCTATTAACAACGGCAACCAGCGCCTGCTGCGTTATTTACAGGAACCGGGGCTGATGACCGTTCGCTATAGCGATGATGCCCAGGCCAGCCGCTTTGCTGCTCAGGCCTATGCTGCGTTGGTGCTGGCGCGGCAGCAAAAAGCACCGCTCGGCGCGCTGCGCGAAATCTGGAATCGCCACGAGCAGGCGCGTTCTGGTCTGCCGTTGTTGCAGTTAGGCGTTGCGCTGAAAGCGATGGGCGATGCGCCTCGCGGTGACGAAGCTTTGAATCTGGCAATGTCTACGCCGCGTCAGGATGCAAATCGCTGGCTCGGCGACTACGGTAGCGAGCTGCGCGATGATGCGCTGAAGCTGGCGCTGCTGGAAGAGAACAAGCTGCTACCGGAGGCGCAAAACAGGCTACTAAGCAACCTGGCGGAAGAGGCTTATGGTCAGCGCTGGCTCTCAACGCAGGAGACCAACGCGCTATTCCTTGCCGGGCGCTCGTTGCAGGACGTTCCTGGCAACTGGCAGGTACAAACCTCGCTGCAGGCCGAACCGCTCTCCGGTGACAAAGCGCAAACTCGCAACCTGACCGGCGACCAGCTGGCGGCGCTGCAGGTGACCAACACCGGTCAACAGCCGCTGTGGCTACGTCTCGACAGCAGCGGGTATCCGCAGAGCGCTCCACAGCCTGGCGGTAACGTGCTGGGTATTGAACGGCAAATTTTCGATACTCAGGGTCAGCAGAAACCGCTCTCTTCACTGCGCAGCGGTGAGCTGGTACTGGTGAAGCTGGAAGTCACAGCCAAACGCAACGTACCGGACGCGCTGGTGGTTGATTTACTTCCGGCAGGGCTGGAGCTGGAAAACCAGAATCTGGCCAACAGCAGCGCTAGCCTGCAGGAGAATGGCGAGGTGGTGCAGAATCTGCTCAACCAGATGCAGCAGGCGGATATCCAGCACATTGAATTTCGCGACGATCGTTTTGTCGCTGCGGTGGCTATCAACGAAGGACAGCCGGTGACCCTGGTTTATCTGGCGCGGGCGGTGACGCCGGGGACTTATCAGGTTCCGCAGCCGCAGGTGGAGTCGATGTATGTGCCGCAATGGCGGGCAACCGGCGCGGCCAGCGGCCCGTTAACCGTCGCCCCGTAAATGCGCGGATTGAGTGGTATAAAACGCCGCTGGCGCTGGCTGGCGGCGTTCTTTTTTCTGCTGTGGCTTGCGGTGCTGGCAGCTGACAGACTATGGCCGCTGCCGCTGCATGAGGTTACGCCCGCAAGGGTTGTGGTGGCGGAAGACGGAACGCCGTTGTGGCGCTTTGCCGATGCGCAGGGCGTCTGGCGCTATCCGGTGACGCTCGGTGACGTCTCACCGCGCTATTTGCAGGCGCTGATCCAGTACGAAGATCGCTGGTTCTGGGATCATCCCGGCGTCAATCCCTTTTCTATCGCGCGTGCCGCCTGGCAGGATCTGACCTCCGGTCGGGTGATCTCCGGAGGCAGTACGCTGACCATGCAGGTGGCGCGTCTACTCGATCCTCATCCGCGTACTTTTGGCGGCAAGCTGCGCCAGCTATGGCGGGCGCTACAGCTGGAGTGGCATCTGTCGAAAAGCGATATTCTCACGCTATACCTCAACCGGGCGCCGTTTGGCGGCACGTTACAGGGCATTGGTGCGGCGAGCTGGGCCTACCTGGGTAAACCGCCCGCGCAGTTGAGCTACGGCGAAGCGGCGCTGCTGGCGGTACTGCCGCAGGCACCAAGCCGTCTGCGTCCCGATCGTTGGCCCGAGCGGGCTCAGGCAGCGCGCGATAAAGTGCTGCTGCGGATGCAGAGCCAGGGCGTGTGGCCTGAAAAACCGGTGCGTGAAGCTATCGAAGAGCCAGTGTGGCTCTTTCCACGCCAGATGCCGCAGCTGGCGCCGCTTTTTTCCCGCCGCGCGCTGGCGAGCAGCCGTGAAGATAAGGTAGTGACGACGCTGGATGCCGGGCTACAGCGGCAGCTGGAAGATCTGGCGTTAAACTGGAAATCGCGCCTGCCGCCGCGCAGCTCGCTGGCGATAGTCGTGGTTGATCATACTAATATGAAGGTGCGCGGTTGGGTGGGATCGGCGGATATTGCCGATGATAGTCGCTTTGGCCACATTGATATGGTGGCGGCGATTCGCTCACCTGGTTCAGTACTTAAACCATTTGTTTATGGCATGGCGCTGGATGAGGGGCTGATTCATCCGGCGTCTTTATTGCAGGATGTCCCGCGTCGTTTTAGCGACTACCGGCCGGGCAATTTTGACAGTGGTTTTCATGGGCCGGTGAGCGCCAGCGAAGCGCTGGTTCGTTCGCTGAACCTTCCGGCGGTGCAGGTACTGGAGGCGTACGGGCCGAAGCGGTTTGCCGCTAACCTGCGCAACGCTGATCTGCCGCTGATGCTGCCAGCGGGCGCGGAGCCGAATCTGTCGCTGATCCTCGGCGGCGCCGGGGCGAGGCTGGAGGATATCGTGGCGGCGTATAGCGCATTTGCCCGTCACGGCAAGGCCGCGCGCTTACGTATCACACCGAACGCCCCGCTAGTGGAAAGACCGCTACTGTCGCCGGGCTCAGCCTGGATTGTGCGGCGTATTCTTGCTGGTGAAGCGCAGCCTGTTCCTGATGCATCGCTGGTGCAGGTGGTACCGCTGGCGTGGAAAACCGGCACCAGCTATGGCTATCGCGATGCCTGGGCGATCGGCGTTAATGCCCGCTACCTGATCGGCATCTGGACCGGGCGACCCGATGGCACGCCGGTGGTCGGGCAGTTTGGCTTCGCCAGCGCGGTACCGTTGCTTAATCAGGTGAATAATATGCTGCTGGCGCGACCCGCGATGGGCCGCGGCGGATTGCCGACCGACCCGCGTCCACCGTCGGTCAGCGCCGGGAACATTTGCTGGCCCGGCGGGCAGCATTTAGCGTCAGGAGATGCGAACTGTCGCCGACGGTTGGCAACCTGGCTGCTGGATGAGAGCCAGCCGCCGACGCTGCTGCTGCCCGGTCAGGAAGGGATTCGCGGTATTCGTTTCCCGGTATGGATGAATGACAAAGGGCTGCGGGTGGCGGCAGATTGCCCCGGCGCGGTGGAAAAAAATATCGACGTCTGGCCGCTGCCGCTCGAACCCTGGCTCCCCGTTGGCGAACGGCGTCGCGCCAGACTGCCTGCAGTATCGGCTGATTGTCCGCCAGTACAAACCGCGGACCCCGCGCCGCTGGTGCTATCCGGCATTCGCGAGGGATCGGTGATTAAACGCCTGCCCGGTGAGCAGAAGGTTATGCTACCGCTGCAAACGACCGGCGGGGAAGGGCGGCGCTGGTGGTTTCTGAACGGCGAACCGCTGGTGGTGGAAGGCGTTAACGCAACCCTCAGCCTGGAACGCCTCGAAAATTATCAACTGGTGGTGATGGATGAGGCCGGGCAAATTGTTGCCGCGAATTTCACCGTACAATAAGCGGAGCTGTCATAGATTGGTCGGATTTGTTGTTTAAGGTCGCTTTTTTTTAAAAAAATGTTACCTAAACACATAGGCAACCGCTGTAGATGATGATTATAATTCGCGCCGTATTTATCTGCTCATCTGCAAAACAGAACAACACATATAAGAGGTTATCATGGCTATTGAACGTACTTTTTCCATCATCAAACCAAACGCGGTGGCAAAAAACGTTATTGGCGGCATCTTTTCTCGCTTTGAAGCTGCAGGGTTCAAAATTGTCGGCACCAAAATGCTGCACCTGACCGTTGAGCAGGCTCGCGGTTTTTATGCTGAGCACGAAGGCCGCCCATTCTTCGACGGCCTGGTTGAATTTATGACTTCCGGCCCGATCGTCGTATCCGTGCTGGAAGGCGAAAATGCGGTTCAGCGTCACCGTGACCTGCTGGGCGCAACCAACCCGGCGAACGCGCTGGCAGGTACCCTGCGCGCTGACTACGCTGACAGCTTCACCGAGAACGGCACCCACGGTTCTGATTCTGTTGAATCTGCTGCGCGCGAAATCGCGTTCTTCTTTGCGGAAGGCGAGGTTTGCCCGCGCACCCGCTAATCCTCGTCGTCTTTTCGACCGTCGCGGTGTTGGCTGCGCGCGTTCACCCCGGTCACATAGTTATCTATGCTCCCGGGGCTTCACTTGCTTGCCGCCTTGCGACAATCGAAAATCCTTAGAGGATTTGCCTGGCAGTTACAGATTTTTTCATCATTGCTTCGTGCAAGCGTGGTATTGATGCGCCAGACTTTGTAGAATACAGCGCCCCGGACGAGCAGTTGCTCCCGGGGCGTTTCTTTTTCAACCCTCCAGGGGCCATAACGTGTAATAACGAGGCCGGGATCAATTATGTCTGAACAAATAGTCACACCTGATAGCGCCGCTCTGACGGTGCCGAACAAAGATGCCAAAATCAACCTGCTGGATCTGAACCGTCAGCAGATGCGCGAGTTTTTCAAAGATATGGGCGAAAAGCCTTTCCGCGCCGATCAGGTGATGAAATGGATGTATCACTACTGCTGCGATAACTTTGATGAGATGACCGACATCAACAAAGTCCTGCGCGGCAAACTGAAGGAAATCGCGGAGATCCGCGCACCCGAAGTTGTTGAAGAGCAGCGCTCCAGCGATGGCACTATCAAATGGGCGATTGCCGTTGGCGATCAGCGCGTTGAAACCGTGTATATCCCGGAAGACGATCGCGCCACCCTGTGCGTCTCTTCCCAGGTTGGCTGTGCGCTGGAGTGCAAATTTTGCTCTACGGCGCAGCAGGGCTTTAACCGTAATCTGCGGGTATCGGAAATTATCGGCCAGGTCTGGCGTGCGGCGAAAATTGTCGGCGCGGTGAAGGCAACGGGCGTGCGTCCGATCACCAACGTGGTAATGATGGGGATGGGCGAACCGCTGCTGAACCTGACCAACGTGGTTCCGGCGATGGAAATCATGCTCGACGACTTCGGTTTTGGCCTGTCCAAACGTCGCGTGACCCTGTCGACTTCAGGTGTGGTACCGGCGCTGGATAAGCTTGGCGATATGATTGACGTTGCGCTGGCGATCTCCTTGCACGCGCCGAACGACACCATTCGTGACGAAATCGTACCGATCAACAAGAAATACAATATCGAGACCTTTCTGAACTCGGTGCGTGGCTACATTTCGAAGTCCAACGCCAACCAGGGCCGCGTGACTATCGAATACGTTATGCTGGATCACGTCAATGATGGTACCGAGCATGCGCATGAGCTGGCCGAACTGTTGAAAGATACACCATGTAAGATCAACCTGATCCCATGGAACCCCTTCCCGGGCGCGCCGTATGGCCGTAGCTCCAACAGCCGTATCGACCGTTTCTCCAAAGTGTTGATGGAGTACGGTTTTACCACGATCGTGCGTAAAACCCGTGGCGATGACATTGATGCCGCCTGCGGCCAGCTGGCGGGTGATGTCATCGACCGCACCAAGCGCACGCTGCGTAAGCGTATGCAGGGTGAAGCGATCGACGTTAAGGCAATCTGATAAATGATGCAGCGCGCAACCTGGGTTGTGCGTTGCATATTTATGTTGAATAGCCGGGCGAAATACACTGGTTTGGTTAATAATTACGGTGCGTTTTTGTCGACTTTGAGGCAGTATGTAGCGGTACAACAACCGCTTAGCATTCAATATTGATAAGTCTCTGTGATAGTACGTCATACGGCCTTATACTGTTTGTCTGACGTTGAGCAGATGTCTCGCGGCGCGGGGTTACCGGCGCTGAACTTTAAATTTCACGTACCAGTAATTGTAGCGAATGAATACTGAAGCCACTCAAGACCATCAAGAAGCAAACACCACGGGCGCGCGTCTGCGTACGGCCCGCGAACAACTCGGACTCAGCCAGCAAGCGGTGGCAGAGCGCTTATGCCTGAAGGTTTCCACGGTTCGTGATATTGAAGACGATAAGGCCCCAGCCGATCTAGCTTCAACCTTCCTGCGCGGCTATATCCGTTCTTATGCTCGCCTTGTGCACATTCCCGAAGAAGAACTGCTGCCAATGATGGCAAAACAGGCTCCCATTCGCGCGGCAAAAGTTGCGCCGATGCAGAGTTTCTCGCTGGGCAAACGTCGTAAAAAGCGTGATGGCTGGCTGATGAGCTTTACCTGGCTGGTCCTGTTTGTGGTGATCGGACTCAGCGGCGCCTGGTGGTGGCAAGACCACAAAGCGCAGCAGGACGAGATCTCCACCATGGCCGATCAATCTACCGCTGAGCTGAATTCTGGCGATAATAATAGCCAAAACATTCCTCTGGATAATGATTCGGCGAATTCTGCACCGGACGCTGTTGCTAACAGCGCGCCGGTAGAGACTTCTACTGCGCCAGCGGCGTCAACCCCGGCTCCGGCCCCGGTAGATAACAACGCCGTTGTTGCGCCTTCTCAGGCGAATGTCGACACTGCGGCAACTCCAGCGCCTGCAGCGGTAAATCCAACCTCTCCACTACCTACCGATCAGGCAAACGTTGCCGCTACGGCGGCTTCGGCTCAGGATCTGGTGCTGAACTTCTCCGCTGATTGCTGGCTGGAAGTGAGTGATGCTACCGGTAAAAAGCTGTTCAGCGGTTTGCAACGTAAAGGTGGTAACCTGAATCTGAGCGGTCAGGCACCTTATAAGCTGAAAATTGGTGCACCGGCAGCAGTACAGATTCAGTATCTGGGTAAACCCGTCGATTTGAGTCGTTTTATCAGAACTAACCAGGTTGCGCGTCTGACCCTTAATGCCGAACAATCACCGGCGCAGTAATAGACGGGTAACGCGGGAGATTTTTCATGCATAACCAGGCTCCGATTCAACGTAGAAAATCTAAACGAATTTACGTTGGGAATGTGCCGATTGGCGATGGTGCACCTATCGCCGTACAGTCGATGACCAATACTCGCACCACTGACGTGGCGGCGACAGTCAATCAAATTAAAGCGTTAGAACGCGTTGGCGCAGACATTGTCCGTGTTTCCGTGCCGACAATGGACGCGGCTGAAGCATTCAAGCTTATCAAACAGCAGGTTAATGTCCCGCTGGTTGCCGATATCCACTTTGATTACCGTATTGCGCTGAAGGTTGCGGAATACGGCGTCGATTGCCTGCGTATTAACCCAGGTAATATCGGTAATGAAGAGCGTATTCGCATGGTAGTGGACTGTGCTCGCGATAAAAATATTCCCATTCGTATCGGGGTGAACGCCGGTTCTCTGGAAAAAGATCTCCAGGAAAAATATGGTGAACCGACGCCGCAGGCGCTGCTGGAATCTGCCATGCGTCATGTCGATCATCTCGAACGTTTGAACTTTGATCAGTTCAAAGTCAGCGTAAAAGCTTCCGATGTATTCCTGGCTGTTGAATCCTATCGTCTGCTGGCGAAGCAGATCGATCAGCCTCTGCACCTGGGGATCACCGAAGCCGGTGGCGCCCGCAGCGGTGCGGTGAAATCGGCTATTGGCCTCGGTTTGCTGCTTAATGAAGGCATTGGCGACACCCTGCGTGTTTCGCTGGCGGCGGATCCGGTTGAAGAGATCAAAGTCGGATTCGACATTCTGAAGTCTCTGCGCATTCGCGCGCGCGGCATTAACTTTATTGCTTGCCCAACCTGCTCGCGTCAGGAGTTTGACGTTATCGGCACCGTTAATGCGCTGGAGCAGCGTCTGGAAGATATCATTACGCCAATGGATATTTCGATCATTGGCTGCGTGGTAAACGGTCCTGGTGAGGCGCTGGTATCTACGCTCGGCGTAACCGGCGGCAATAAGAAAAGTGGCCTGTACGAAGATGGCGTACGTAAAGACAGGCTGGATAACGACGATATGATCGATCAGTTAGAAGCGCGTATCCGTGCCAAAGCATCGATGCTTGATGAAGCGCGTCGTATCGATATTCAACAGGTTGAAGCAAAATAACGTGTTGGGAAGCGATACGCTTCCCGTGTATGATTGAACCTGCGGGCGCGAGGCGCCGGGGTTCATTTTTGTATATATAAAGAGAATAAACGTGGCAAAGAACATTCAAGCCATCCGCGGCATGAACGATTATCTGCCGGGCGAAACCGCTCTCTGGCAGCGCATTGAAGGCACACTGAAGCAGGTGCTCGGTAGCTACGGTTACAGCGAAATCCGTATGCCGATTGTAGAGCAGACCCCGTTATTCAAACGCGCGATCGGTGAAGTCACCGACGTGGTTGAAAAAGAGATGTACACCTTTGAGGACCGCAATGGCGATAGCCTGACGCTGCGTCCGGAAGGCACGGCTGGCTGCGTACGCGCCGGTATCGAACATGGTCTCCTGTACAATCAAGAACAGCGCCTGTGGTACATCGGGCCGATGTTCCGCCATGAGCGTCCGCAAAAAGGGCGCTATCGCCAGTTCCACCAGATTGGCGCGGAAGCGTTCGGTCTGCAGGGGCCGGATATTGATGCCGAACTGATTATGCTGACCGCTCGCTGGTGGCGTGAGCTCGGTATCTCCAGCCATGTTGCGCTGGAGCTGAACTCCATCGGTTCGCTGGAGGCTCGCGCCAACTATCGCGATGCGCTGGTGGCTTACCTTGAGCAGTTTAAAGATAAGCTTGATGAAGACTGTAAACGCCGCATGTACACCAACCCGCTGCGCGTACTGGATTCCAAAAACCCGGACGTACAGGCGCTGCTGAACGACGCGCCAGCGCTTGGTGACTATCTTGACGAAGAGTCTAAAGAGCACTTCGCCGGGCTGTGCGCTCTGCTGGATGCCGCCGGTATCAGCTATACCGTGAACCAGCGCCTGGTGCGTGGTCTCGACTATTACAACCGCACTGTGTTTGAGTGGGTAACGACCAGCCTTGGTTCACAGGGCACTGTTTGTGCCGGGGGCCGTTATGATGGTCTGGTTGAGCAACTTGGTGGCCGTGCAACCCCTGGCGTGGGTTTTGCTATGGGGCTGGAACGTCTGGTTTTACTGGTCCAGGCAGTAAATCCGGAATTTAAAGCAGATCCTGTTGTCGATATATACCTGGTAGCCTCCGGAACCGATACCCAGTTTGCTGCTATGCGTCTGGCTGAACAGGTTCGCGATGCGTTACCCGGCGTTAAGCTGATGACCAACCACGGCGGCGGCAACTTCAAGAAGCAGTTTGCCCGTGCGGATAAATGGGGCGCTCGTATTGCTCTGGTGGTGGGTGAGTCAGAAGTCGCTGACGGAAACGTGGTAGTGAAAGATTTACGCTCAGGTGAGCAAACTACCGTAACGCAGGATAGCGTTGCCGCGCATTTGCGCACACTTCTGGGTTAATCTCCCGGGAATCATTAGTCAGGAGAAGGACTGCGTGGAAACTTACGATAACGAAAACGATCAGGTCGATGCGCTGAAGCGTTTCTTTGCCGAAAATGGCAAAGCGCTGGCCGTCGGAGTGGTTTTGGGCGTTGGCGCACTGGTTGGCTGGCGCTACTGGACATCCCATCAGTTGGACACTGCCAGAGGTTCGTCTCTGGCCTATGAGAATGCGATTTCCGCGCTTAAATCGGATAAGCCAGAAGCACTGAACGCGGCGCAGAAATTTGCCGCTGACAGTAAAAACACCTATGGTGCGTTTGCGTCTCTTGAGCTGGCGCAGCAGTTTGTCGATAAGAACGACCTGCAGAACGCTGAAAAGCAGCTTCAGCAGGGGCTGACAGCCGCTTCTGATGATAATCTGAAATCGGTTATCAATATGCGTCTTGCTCGCGTTCAGCTGCAGCTGAAACAGCCTGATGCCGCGTTAAAAACCCTTGATGCCGTTAAAGGCGAAGGTTGGACCTCAATTGTCGCTGATTTGCGCGGTGAGATCCTGCTGAGTAAAGGCGATAAGCAAGGGGCTAAAGCGGCCTGGGAAGCAGGCGAGAAAAGTGATGCTTCACCGGCGCTCAGCGAAATGATGCGTATGAAAATAAATAATTTGTCCATCTGAGAGGGACTCGATGCAATTGCGTAAATTACTTTTGCCAGGGCTGCTTTCCGTTACTTTATTGAGCGGTTGTTCGCTGTTTAATAGCGAAGAAGATGTGGTGAAAATGTCACCATTGCCGACGGTGGAAAACCAGTTTACGCCGTCCACGTCCTGGAGCACCTCAGTTGGCGGCGGTATCGGCGAATTTTACTCTAATCTTCACCCGGCGTTTGCCGATGGCGTTGTCTATGCCGCCGATCGGAAAGGCACCGTTAAAGCTCTGAATTCAGGTGACGGTAAAGAAGTATGGTCGGTTAACCTGGCAGAGAAAGACGGCTGGTTCTCCCGCGCGCCTGCACTGCTTTCCGGCGGCGTGACCGTTTCCGGCGGTCATGTTTATATCGGTAGTGAAAAAGCCAAAGTCTTTGCGCTGAATACCAGCGATGGCACCGTCGCGTGGGAAGCTAGCGTGGCGGGTGAAGCCATTTCTCGTCCGGTGGTGAGCGACGGCATGGTTCTGATTCATACGACCAACGGTCAGTTGCAGGCTCTGAACGAGGCTGATGGTGCAGTAAAATGGACCGTCAACCTTGATATGCCAGCGCTCTCCCTGCGTGGTGAATCCGCTCCCGCTACCGCCTACGGTGCTGCCGTTGTTGGTGGTGACAACGGTCGCGTAAGCGCGGTGCTGATGCAGCAGGGCCAGATGATTTGGCAGCAGCGTATCTCTACCGCGACCGGCCCGACTGAAATCGACCGCCTTAACGACGTCGATACAACTCCGGTTATCGTTAACGGCGTAATTTATGCGCTGGCCTATAACGGCAACCTGACGGCGTTGGATCTGCGTAGCGGCCAGATTATGTGGAAACGCGAGCTGGGTTCAGTGAACGATTTCATTGTTGATGGCAACCGTATTTACCTGGTTGACCAGAATGACCGTGTGCTGGCGCTGACCACTGACGGTGGCGTGACGCTGTGGACGCAAAGCGATCTACTGCATCGCCTGTTAACTGCGCCGGTGTTGTATAATGGAAATCTGGTCGTCGGCGATAGCGAAGGCTATATGCACTGGCTCAACCCGGAAGATGGTCACTTTGTGGCCCAGCAGAAAATGGATAGCTCCGGCTTCCTGACCGACCCGGTAGTTGCCGACGGTAAACTGCTGATTCAGGCCAAAGACGGCACGCTGTACGCAGTTACGCGTTAAGTACAGCAGTAGTTTGTTTTTGAGAAACGGCCCCTGGCAGACAGGGGCCGTTTTGACTTTTTTAGAAACGTCGTGAAAAGCGACGTTGTATCGATTTTTGTAAGAGGCATTTAACATGATACCTGTGGTCGCGCTTGTCGGGCGCCCTAATGTTGGAAAATCCACGCTTTTCAACCGTTTAACGCGCACTCGTGATGCGTTGGTCGCGGATTTTCCGGGGCTGACTCGTGACCGTAAGTACGGTCGTGCTGAAGTAGAAGGTCGCGAATTTATCTGTGTCGATACCGGCGGGATCGACGGTAACGAAGAGGGTGTAGAAACGCGGATGGCAGAACAATCGCTGCTGGCGATTGAAGAAGCGGACGTGGTGTTGTTTATGGTCGATGCGCGCGCGGGCTTGATGCCTGCGGATTCAGCAATCGCCAAGCATCTGCGCTCTCGCGAAAAACCGACCTTCCTGGTGGCGAACAAAACTGACGGTATCGATGCCGATCAGGCAGTTGCTGATTTCTGGTCATTGGGTTTGGGTGAAATTTATCCGATTGCTGCTTCGCATGGTCGCGGTGTGACCAGTTTGCTGGAGCACGTCCTGCTGCCGTGGGTTGACGAAGTAAACCCGCCAGAAGAAGTGGACGAAGACGCAGAATATTGGGCAAAGTTTGAAGCTGAGCAGAACGGCGAAGAAATTGAAGAGCCGGAAGATGACTTTAACCCGCAGGATCTGCCGATCAAGCTGGCAATTGTCGGTCGCCCGAACGTCGGTAAGTCAACACTCACCAACCGCATTCTGGGTGAAGACCGCGTGGTGGTCTACGATATGCCCGGCACGACTCGCGACAGCATTTATATCCCGATGCAGCGCGATGAGCGTGAATACGTACTCATCGATACCGCGGGCGTGCGTAAGCGCGGCAAAATCACTGATGTCGTAGAGAAATTCTCAGTTATCAAAACCCTCCAGGCGATTGAAGACGCCAACGTGGTGATGTTGGTGATTGATGCCCGCGAAGGTATTTCCGATCAGGATCTGTCCCTGCTGGGCTTTATTCTCAACAGCGGCCGTTCGCTGGTGATTGTCGTCAACAAATGGGATGGTCTGAGCCAGGAAGTCAGAGAGCAGGTTAAAGAAACTTTGGACTTCCGTCTGGGCTTTATCGACTTTGCTCGCGTGCACTTTATCTCCGCACTGCACGGTAGCGGCGTAGGCAACCTGTTTGAATCCGTACGCGAAGCGTATGACAGCGCAACCCGTCGTGTGGGTACCGCGATGCTGACCCGTATTATGACCATGGCGGCAGAGGATCATCAGCCGCCGCTGGTACGCGGTCGTCGTGTGAAGCTGAAATATGCTCATGCCGGTGGTTATAATCCGCCAATTGTGGTCATCCATGGTAACCAGGTTAAAGACCTGCCGGATTCTTACAAACGCTATCTGATGAACTACTTCCGCAAATCGCTGGAAGTGATGGGCACGCCGATTCGTATCCAGTTCAAAGAAGGGGAAAACCCGTTTGCTAATAAACGTAATACCCTGACGCCGAACCAGATGCGTAAGCGCAAGCGCCTAATCAAACATATCAAGAAAAGCAAATAAGCTAGCAGGACGATTTACCAACAAGCACGAAAATCATAAAGCCCGCATCTGCCGGGCTTTTTTGTTATCAGGGGCTATCATAAAGACGCAACAAAGCGCATGATTAGCATGTACACAAAGGTGTACCCATAATCAGAAACTGATGTTTTGGGTATACCTCTAAGCAATTTGGGTACATTTCGCGGTGTACCCAACTGGATCACGGCAAGGTTTTTCAGGTATTCGCATATGCCAAAACTTACAGACATGCAGATCCGAGCATGGATTAAGAGCGGGGAACGATTCGAGGGGCGAGCAGACGGCGACGGCCTCTATCTGAGGTTTCGTAAAGAGGATAAAATCCCTTTTTGGCGCTATCGGTATAAGCTGGTGGGGAAGTCCCGCACGATGATGATCGGCTCTTACTCCGATTTCTCACTTGCCAAAGCCAGAGAGGTAGCTAAAGAACTATCCGCACGGGTAGCGCTTGGGTATGACGTAGCCGCAGAAAAGCAGGAGCGCAAAGCCGAGGCAATAGCGAAGATAGAGGCTGAGAAGAACGCTATCCACGTTTCAGAGCTTGCCGCTGAGTATTATTCCCGCCAGATAGAAACCACCTATAAACACCCGGAGCTTTTCCGCAGTAGTTTGCAAAAGAATATTGTAGCGCTCATTGGACGGATGAAAGTTGAGGACGTTCGACCACGCCATGTTGATGCCGTCCTGCAGGATGTTTTAGAGCGCGGCTCCCCCACAGTAGCTAATGATGTGCTTCGGATGCTCAAACGGCTGTTTGATTATGCAGTGGTGCGCGGGATGGTTGAGGTTAATCCCGCTATATCCTTTGGTTCGAAAGATGCCGGAGGGAAGGAGCAGGGGCGCAAACGAGCGTTAAGCCGTGATGAACTAATTCTGTTCTTCAAAGCGCTGCGCCGTGGCAGAGGTATCAGCCGGGAGAATGAACTCACATTCAAAATAATACTGGCGCTGGGTGTTAGAAAGATGGAGCTATGCGCCGCTGAATGGGCGGAATTTGACCTTGATAATCAGGTTTGGCATCTGCCAGGCTCCCGGGCTAAGAATGGGGATGATATCGATATTCCGCTGCCGGTGCCGGTGACCGAATGGATTAAAGAGATTCGCCTTTTCGCCGGTGATAGCCGTTGGTTAATCCCAGCCAGACGAGCCAGAACAACGGCGCACGTTAGCCGGGCCACGCTGAATATGGTAATGCCGTCAGTGTTGAAAGAAATGGCTGACGTTGAGCCGTTCAGTATCCACGACCTACGGCGCACCATGCGGACTCAGATGGCGGCTATAGGTATTGACCCGGTGATAGCTGAACGCTGCCTAAACCACAAAATACCGGGTATAGAGGGCATCTATAACCGTCACCAGTATTTTGATGAGCGGAAAGCGGCGTTATCTCAGTGGGCCGATTTGCTGGTGGCTCTGGAGTCCGGCCAAGAATACAACGTTACACCGCTGAGAAAGGCTAAGTAACCAGAATTGACGAACTGACCTGAACTAGCTCGACGGGGCGAAAAGCGGCAAACCTTACCGCCTGTTCAGGTCATTTTTTAAGGGGGACGTTATAGGTGACGTTATGAGCCGCAAGCCAATTCCATTTAAAACAATGACGTTAGAGCAAGCTGCTAAGTTTTTAGAATGTGATGTTGATGATCTTTTCCAATGGTGGGAAGAGAGAGTGATTAAACTATGCATCGACTGTAAAGACCTTAGAGCCGAAATCATTTTTACTAATGACGAAAAGGATTTTGATCCTCTTAAGTTAGACGAAGTACCTTTCTGGCAAGATGAATGCTCATCATTTATGCCAATCCGAGTCACTTTTGATGAGTTGGATGGCGTATTTAAAACTGAGGGAATAGTCAAAGGGCTTTTTATACCAAGCCAGCAAATTATTAACAACATCAAAAATGATGTCATTATAACAGACGATTTTCTTGCTGATCCCTTCAAGTCAATAGGGGACTTCCCTGTTATCATTAAAATTATCAAATATGGAGATTCATACGCTGGTGATTACAACTGTAAATATGTGCCAAAGATAAGACAAAGCCTGTTAAGGATTCACTCAGAAGACATCGAGGCAATTAGGGATATTCTTTATCCCGCCCCAACTCCCACTCCGGTCCCCATCCCCCTGCAAACACCTATGCCAGAGGGGCCAAGTGACTCGCGCAAAGTAGGAATGAAAACTGTCAATGCTATGGCTCTCTTTATCAAGCAATTAATTGCCATTAACTATGGAGACGATGTGGCTAACTCGCCACGAAAACATATTGATAACCCGAGAGGGGTAATAAAAAGTGATTTTGAGAATAAAGGTCTGACTCCACCATCTGGCAATGTTGTTGAGAAATGGTTAAAGAATTCGGATTTAGATTGATTTTTGTAATATTACAATATTACGATTTTCAGCGAGTAGCATACCCCTGACGCCGCATAGAGCGGTAATAACGAGTTAGGGGATTTATGGACACACATCAATCAACAACCCACGCCTTACCACAAACCGGTTACATTCGCCGCTATCGACTGGCTGACGCTCTGGGGGTTCACGTTGCCACTGTAGATCGCTGGGTGAAGGCTAAAGTCATGCCACAACCCATTAAGCTGGGCGAAAAAATAACAGCTTTTGATGCCGTGGAGATTAATAATTGGCTGGCTAACCGCCGCAGGGAGAATATCTAATGGTGAAAAAAAACCACTCAAGAGAAAATGCGGCCAGACCATATGTTTGTGTGGTTAATTCTACATCTGAAATTTTTATTCAACCAAGTTGTAAAATTGAAGTCGATCACATAATTAACCAACTTCCGGACGCATTCGCCGCCGAATAACGGAGCCATAAAATGAAAATCGAAAAAATCAGATTCAATTCTGAGGCCTCCACTCAGCCTGTAGCCAGCCAGAAAGAGATATTCAAAGCCGAAGAGAGCGATATTTCAGTCATTAAATTCGAGAGGTATTCCGTGCGCATTGTGAATGTCGATGGTGAACCGTGGTTTGTCGTTTCTGACGTTTGCCAAGCCCTAGAAATTAGCAACCCAACCAGTGCTGTTACTTCTTTGGATAACGATGAGGTAATGACCCTAACTTTAAATGAGGGGCATTCAGGTAAGCGTGGCGGAGCACGTAGTTGGAATATGGCCGCTGAGTCAGGTTTCTACAAACTGATCGCTCGCAGTCGCAAGGCCACCACTCCCGGCACGTTCGCCCACCGCTTCAGCAACTGGGTATTCCGCGAGGTTGTGCCTTCTATCCGTAAAACTGGCTCCTACGGTGTGCCGTTCGCGCTCCTTAATGACCATACCCGCCGCAAAGAGCTTTACACGAAGAGGGCCAGCCGGTGCGGTAAAGATCTTCAGTCATGCAAAGGTGAGAAAGCTCGCCTAGCCGCCGAAGAAATCGAGCTGTGGCGTAAGTATCAACCTGACTTGCTGGAGGTTCATTAATGGCTAACTCCACCAGCACACCGCTGCCAAATCACGCATATCGCGACGCGCAGGGCCAGACGGTGAGCGTCGTCTCTGTAGCGCACAACCGCGTGACGTTCTATCGCGAGGGCTACCAGTTCCCTTGCGTACAGCCCATTGACCGATTCATGAAGGAGTACGCGGAGGTGAAACAATGATTACCAGTATCCAAGGTAATAGCCTCTCTATGGCTGGCCTGTTAGCAAATGTTAGTATTTTGCGGGTGCTGCGTCGCCGAGGGGACCTGTCGAAACCTGTCACTTTGCGGGTCACTGAAGGTGGTGCGCAAAATGCCGGGTGGAATTTCTGGAATAGGAATAGCGATTCCTTTAACACCTGCAGTAAAAATTTTTGCGAGTCCATAAAAAATGGCTTGATGTTCTGCGTCATCCAGGTCTATGGTTATTGTGCACCAGCAAAATCTGGTGCCGGGATTGGCGTCCCGGATAGTTTACAGGCGACCTATGACGCGCCATGCGTCTTTTTTTGTGTCGTTAATTCAGTACACCCTTTTTTCTGCGTTGCGGGTATAATCCGCGTCGCTCACAAAATAATGGTGGGCTGGATGGGGGCGGAGAAATCCGCGCCGGTTTCCTGTAACGCCGGTTACGCCAACCCTGTTCAGTCCACCACCAGCGAAATTGGCGTTTCCGGTGGTGGGTTTCAGACCCAGTTACAGGAGGCTGCCACCATGGCTACTACCCCTACCCCTACCCAAAATCCACAATTTATCTGGATCATCGCTGCTATACGACGTGATAGCCAATCCGTCACTGTAAAAATCTTCCACGTTACCGCAGTATCTGAACGCGAAGCCCGTCGCACTTTAGTGCGTGATCACGTTTGTTTTTTCGCTGGCCGCATCCGTCTGACGGAGGTGGCTCATGCGTAATAATTCCTTTCCCACAGTCATCACCGAGAATCCTTATCTGCTCGATGAACTGACCTACGAAACAGAATGCGTGTTGGCGATTCTGCGAACAATTAACGATGTCAGTGATCCACATACCAAAAGTTATCTCGTAGATGCCGCGGAACTTATTGGTACTCAGTTGTTGAAAAAGCTAGAGCACAACGCACGTCTGGAAGATGGTGATTGCTAATGAAAAATATCGATCTCATCCGCGAAGTTACCCAGGCTGCAGCTGATCGCTGGCCTACAGTGCTGGCTGGGCTGCATATCGATGTGCCGGATTCACCGCGGCGGCACGCACCGTGCCCGGCCTGCGGAGGCTCGAATCGCTTCCGTTTCGATGATGGCGGCCGCGGTAGCTTTATCTGCAACCAGTGCGGCGCTGGTGACGGGCTGGACTTAATCAAACGGGTTAACAACTGTGACACCACGGAGGCGGCGCAGCTTGCCGCTGATGTGCTGGGTATTGATTACCGGACGGTGAAACAGGACGAAGCGACAGCTACCCAGAAGCGGGAACAAATGAAAGCCGAAAGCCAGCAGCGCGAGCAGGAACGCCAACGGCGCAAGTTGGCTGAAATAGAACAGCGCCGCGGTTTATTTGTGAGCCACTGGCAGGGGCTTGCAGAAACAGCTTTCGAGGGTGAAAGCGAATACCTCATGAACAAGGGGTTGGTTGGGTTTACCTTCCCTGTTCTGCCGGATGGTTCGCTTTTGTTAGGGCTGGTTGATGAATCTGGCACAGTAACAGCTGCGCAGACCATTACACAGCAGGGTGAAAAACGTCTTCTGGCCGGCTCGGCGAAGCGAGGTGCATACCATGCTGTAAACGAAGCAGACGCACCGCAGAGTGTTTTAATTGCTGAAGGGTTGGCAACAGCCTTATCTGTCCATCTGGCACGCCCGGAAGCACTGACGGTATGTGCCATAGACGCTGGCAACCTGCAGCCCGTCGCCCAGGCCATGCATCAGCGTTACCCGAATGCGCAGATCATCATTGCTGCCGACAACGATATTAAGCCAGGAGAGCCAAATATAGGCAAAGACGCTGCGGAGAAAGCTGCAAAGGCTGTCTCTGGCTGGGTGGCTTTACCACCAACGGTGAAAAAGGCCGACTGGAACGACTACCATCAGCAGCATGGACTAGAAGCCGCTACAACGGCGTTTAAGAATTCGATGTATCAACCGCAGGAGCCTGAAGTGTCCGCGAAACTGCAAGTGATCAACGGAGGGAAGAAAGGCGCATCAAAACCTGAATCTCTGCGACCTCATGTCGAAAGCCGTGCTGACGGTATTTATTGGGTTGAACCCAAAACAGACAACACTACCGGTGAAATTATTAACCGTGAAAGCTGGCTATGTTCAGCTCTGAATGTTGTTGGTATTGGCATTGATGACAATAAAACCCGGTATCTGATCCTGCGCTGGCGGCCATTCGGTTCGAAGGGGGATACTGTTCAGGCAATACCATTTGCTGATATCGGTGAACGCGAAGGCTGGCGAACGCTCAAGGCTGGTGGAGTGAACGTCACAACCAAAAGTGGTTTACGTGCAACGTTGGCCGACTGGCTGCAGAGCTGTGCCAATGGTGAGGTATGGCGCATTGCGCATGCTACGGGCTGGCAGTGTGGTGCCTACATCATGCCGGATGGCGAAATCATTGGTACTCCCGTTCAACCGGTGCTGTTTAACGGGCGGAGTTCTGCCGCCTCCGGTTACACCACCAGTGGTACCGCGCTGAGCTGGCGGGAGAGTGTGGGACGTCTGGCCCTTGGCAACTATTCCATGATGACTGGCGTGGCCGCAGCTCTGGCAGCTCCATTGATTGGCCTTGCTGGTGCTGATGGATTCGGTATCCACCTCTACGAACAGTCGAGCGCCGGTAAGACCACCACTGCCAATGTGGCATCCAGTCTCTACGGCAATCCGGATGTACTGCGCCTTACCTGGTACGGCACCGCGCTTGGGCTGGCGAATGAGGCCGCCGCACATAATGACGCGTTGATGCCGCTTGACGAGATCGGCCAGGGGGCTGACCCGGTGGAGGTCTATAAATCGGCCTACGCGCTGTTTAACGGCACCGGAAAACTGCAGGGAGCGAAGGAAGGGGGAAACCGTGATCTGAAGCGCTGGCGTACTGTGGCAATCAGTACCGGTGAGATGGATCTGGAGACCTTCATTGCCAGTGCCGGCCGTAAGGCTAAAGCGGGGCAACTGGTTCGCCTGCTGAACATTCCGATGCGTCGGGCAGTGCGTTTCCATGAGCATACCAATGGTAAGCACCATGCCGATGCTCTCAAAGATGCATACCAGCACAACCACGGAGTGTCCGGGCGTGAATGGGTGAAATGGTTGGCTGACCACCAGCAAGAGGCGGTAAGTGCTGTCAGGGTAGCGGAAGAGCGCTGGCGTAGCCTGATCCCGTCGGATTACGGGGAGCAGGTCCATCGTGTTGGCGCCCGGTTTGCCATTCTGGAAGCCGCACTATTGTTAGGTAATGTGATAACCGGCTGGGATGAGCAGACGTGCCGGGATGCCATTCAGTACAGCTATAACGCCTGGCTGCGTGAGTTCGGTACCGGCAACAAAGAGCATCAGCAAATTATCGAGCAGACCGAGGCATTCCTGAACGCCTATGGCATGAGCCGCTTTGCGCCGTTCCCGTATGACCCAACCAGCCTGCCAATCTCCAACCTGGCGGGATACAGGCAGAAGGGCGGTCACGAGGCTGACCCAATGGTGTTCTACACCTTCCCGGCGGCCTTCGAAGGGGAGATCGCCCGCGGCTTTAACTCCCGTCAGTTTGCGGAGGTATTGAAGAAAGCCGGCATGCTTACACCGCCGACTTCAGGCCGGGGGTTCCAGAGAAAGTCACCACGCATTGATGGGCGACAGATCCGGGTTTATGTCCTGCAGTATCTGCCGGACGACGACCAGCCAGAGTAAAAGTATTCTTTCATGCGCGTAGTTTAGGTGTTGGTTCAGTTGGTTCAGTTGCCTCAGTAGTTATATATATCTGTTTAATAAGATTTCATGTTTAAAAAATGAACCAACAGTGAGGCAACAAACTACCATTTTGAACCAACACTGAATCAGGTACAGGGCATCAGAAGAGAGGATCGCAGCGATGACAGCTCAAATTTCAGCATACGGCCGGCTGGTGGCCGATCCGCAGACCAGAACAACGGGAAAAGGTACGAACATGGCTATGGCCCGCCTGGCGGTAGCTCTGCCCTGTAATGCGGCAGATAACGGAGAGGCTACTTTCTGGTTGGGCGTGATTGCTTTTGGTAAACAGGCCGATGCGCTGGCCAAACACCGTAAAGGCGACCTTGTCAGCGTGGTGGGTAATATGCAGCTCAATCAGTGGACTGGTCAGGATGGCGGTACTCAGCAAGGCTATCAGATCATTGCGGACAGTGTACTCAGTGCCAGAACGGTACGCCCAGGAGGTAAAACGGGACAGCAGGGGCAAGCTACGGATGCCCTACGACGGGCCCATGAACATCAAGCGCCTACCACCGGGTATGAAGGATTCGACCAGACCCCGCCGTATGACGATGATTTTTAGATAGTAAGCTGAATGCTAGGCACTTGAGTGTTTCCTGACTTCCGCAAACTGTTAATGTACTCACCTAACGGAATAAAGTACGGCAGATCATCCTACTATCAGAAGTAGTGGCAAAGGATGGGGTTCTGAACATCAAAAACGTCAGCCACGGTAGCATGATGGTAACGTACTGAAGACCGCCGAAGATGATGGGCATCATTCCCAATAATACTGGCGGATTCGATGAAGTGGCAAAAGTTAGGGAAGGTGCGAATAAGCGGGGAAATTCTTCTCGGCTGACTCAGTCATTTCATTTCTTCATGTTTGAGCCGATTTTTTCTCCCGTAAATGCCTTGAATCAGCCTATTTAGACCGTTTCTTCGCCATTTAAGGCGTTATCCCCAGTTTTTAGTGAGATCTCTCCCACTGACGTATCATTTGGTCCGCCCGAAACAGGTTGGCCAGCGTGAATAACATCGCCAGTTGGTTATCGTTTTTCAGCAACCCCTTGTATCTGGCTTTCACGAAGCCGAACTGTCGCTTGATGATGCGAAATGGGTGCTCCACCTTGGCCCGGATGCTGGCTTTCATGTATTCGATGTTGATGGCCGTTTTGTTCTTGCGTGGATGCTGTTTCAAGGTTCTTACCTTGCCGGGGCGCTCGGCGATCAGCCAGTCCACATCCACCTCGGCCAGCTCCTCGCGCTGTGGCGCCCCTTGGTAGCCGGCATCGGCTGAGACAAATTGCTCCTCTCCATGCAGCAGATTACCCAGCTGATTGAGGTCATGCTCGTTGGCCGCGGTGGTGACTAGGCTGTGGGTCAGGCCACTCTTGGCATCGACACCAATGTGGGCCTTCATGCCAAAGTGCCACTGATTGCCTTTCTTGGTCTGATGCATCTCCGGATCGCGTTGCTGCTCTTTGTTCTTGGTCGAGCTGGGTGCCTCAATGATGGTGGCATCGACCAAGGTGCCTTGAGTCATCATGACGCCTGCTTCGGCCAGCCAGCGATTGATGGTCTTGAACAATTGGCGGGCCAGTTGATGCTGCTCCAGCAGGTGGCGGAAATTCATGATGGTGGTGCGGTCAGGCAAGGCGCTATCCAGGGATAACCGGGCAAACCGACGCATGGAGGCGATTTCGTACAGAGCATCTTCCATCGCGCCATCGCTCAGGTTGTACCAATGCTGCATGCAGTGAATGCGTAGCATGGTTTCCAGCGGATAAGGTCGCCGGCCATTACCAGCCTTGGGGTAAAACGGCTCGATGACTTCCACCATGTTTTGCCATGGCAGAATCTGCTCCATACGGGACAAGAAAATCTCTTTTCTGGTCTGACGGCGCTTACTGCTGAATTCACTGTCGGCGAAGGTAAGTTGATGACTCATGATGAACCCTGTTCCATGGCTCCAGATGACAAACATGATCTCATATCAGGGACTTGTTCGCACCTTCCTTAGTACTGCCGGGACATTGCCTGTCATAGAATCCACCCGCATAAATCGCAAAAAACTCCTTCGAATGGACTACAAAGGAGAGTATCTAATAACCCTAACAAATCAGATGGAAAAAATTCAAGCGCTTTAAGCTTATTCTTACTGCAATTTTGTGATGATGATCATCTCGCTTCGTGCGCTTTCGTATCTCCGCCACGCCAGCCCGCTTTGTGTGGTGGTTTTCATGCTTCTGCATGAGATATGAAAAACCCCAAAAAAATGGGTTCAAAGATGGATAATGATCAGTGTTCAGCTCAATAGAAAGGCTTTCGGCTACTTGGATGCGAGCCAAATGGATATTCATGATAAAAGACTACCTGATTGTGGCCTACCTGACGGCAATTGCCGCTTGGCCAGTCACTCTGACGCTAATTGGTCTCTCTGCAGTAGCGGCACTCTATACGAGGTGCAGGGTGCTGGGCGTTGTCCTCGTCGTTCTGTTCATGCTGGTGGCCGTTGCTGCGTGGCAGTTTCAACGCTACATGTAAAATCAAAAGCCTCATCAAAATGCCTATATTTTATTTATAGGCAGAAACGGTGTGTTCTGGCTATGTATGGCAGGAATGGTGTGTCCTGCCTATCTATAGGCAGGTTTGACGTGTTCTGGCTATGTATAGGCACATCAGGGTTGATATCTCTTAGCGTTAACTTGCTGCGCCGGGAGGTAGCGGGTATCTCAGGTCGATTTGTGGCGCATCGCTTAGAAGCCGGCCAGACCTTGCCATCAGGTATCCGGCTATTTCTTCAGGCGTCAAATCTACATGGAGCATGTCTTCATTCTGGAACCATTCATTAGGCCAGTAGATGAGATCGGACGGATTGGCATCAAAGTTTATCTCCAGCAATCCCAGCGCGTAGCTTTGTTCCGATTCCTTGCCTTCAGCATTGCACACGAAACTAATTATCTGAACGAGTTCATCCCAGGTTAAATCCGCAACGTTTTTCTCCTGATTAAATGCCATCCGGGTAAAGTTCTTTGCGTCGGTCCATGACGAAAAGTCACGGAAATCAGAGAATTCATACGGATTAACTACCTGCCTGTTCCAGTCATCAATCATCGCTTTTAGCTCTTCATCATCTTCGTCAGCACCGCTATCAATTTGCGACAGCATTTCTTCGGCTGCGTCCGTTAGTTCTTTAAGTTTCTGGCGATTTATCTTGGCTGGCTTAAAACGTTCGGGTAAGGGCATCAGGTCTTCCTTGTTAAGTTGAGACTCAGCGGCGACAAGTCATTACGCAATCTTCGTTAAGTACTCCTCAAAAGTCTATAAAACAATCAATTTCCTTTCTGATAACGATCGAATTTATTCTTTCATTAATTGCAATATAAACAATGATCATTTCATTAAGTGAAATTAAAATAACTGTATAAATATCAAGAGGTGGTCATGTCAAAACAGTCCGTCAAACCTGTCTTGCTCAGCGAGGCACAAATTCAGGCAATCAGAAAAATTCAGGAAAAGCAGCGCCAGCAATCAGGTATCGGCGTTGCGCCAACTATCCATGAAATCGCAAGGGGGCTGGTAGATAAAGCGTTGCGGCATCTGGGGTAAAAGTACAAATACTTCCAATGCAATGGTAAATCAACCATCTGTTTGTTTTTCATGCATATGTTAAACATTTTGAGGTTAAAAAAGGTAATTATGAAAACGAATAACACTGATGAAGAGTTGCTTCAGCAAGTTCAAACACTGGCTGATAAATTACCACCTGAAGAACGACAGCTCATTTTAGAGTTACTTCAGCGTTACAGTACTGTCTACAGCGTTGCTCAATCATACATTCCGGATTATCCATGCGGTGTTTTGGATGCTTTATGTTTTATCCAAAGAAACAAACCATAAGGAGGTCTCGTTATGCCAACAGTGCCAACTGTACAAGGCCGCCAGGTTGAAAGCCGCGGCGTGCAGACCGGAGGATTTCAGGCCGTTGCTCAGCCAAATATCAGCGATGCGCTGGTAAACGTAGGCAACCAGGCACTTGACGTATTCGGCCAGGCTAAACAGCAAGCGGACCTTGCACTGACCCAAGATGCGACTCAAAGGCTTTATGCTGTTGGGAGCGGATTGATGGATGATCCCAAGGAAGGTCTGATGACTCTTCAGGGGAAAAATGCCATTGGTCAGGCTCCTGGGTATATCCAGAAATTTGATAACGAGATGCAAACTATTGCTGGCACACTTCCTGAGTCCGCACGAAATGTGTTCTTAAAGCATGCTCAACAGCAGCGAATGCAATTTGCCACTCAAGCAGAGCGGCATGAATTAGGACAACGTAGGCAGTATGAGTCCGGCCAGCAAGACGGTTATTTATCCTTGCAAGCTCAGCAAGCTATATCTAATCCACAGTTGTTCAACCAATCAGCATTGAATGCCAGAGCCTCAATTATGGCTTATGGCCAAGTGCATGGACAAAGCCCCGAAGAGATCGAATCAAAATGGGTTCAATAGCGTGAGCAAGCAGCAAATCGGGCGAGCGAATCTTGGTATACACCAATGTATCAGCAACTACTTGGGCCGAATGGGAGAATCGAGGTTTCCGATACGCCAAGTGAATCGCAACTTTTCTCCGCTATGATCTGGCAGGAGTCTGGCGGGAACCAGTACGGTAAAGACGGCTCTCCTCTGGTCTCACCAAAAGGTGCTGTGGGTGTCGCGCAGGTTACTGAAGGTACCGGGCCCGAAGCCGCACGCCTGGCTGGCTTAGCGTGGGACCGTGATAAGTGGTTAAACGATCCTCGCTACAATGCACAACTTGGAAGAGCATATTTCGGCGCGCAGATGAATAAATACGGTAACAATCCCGTATTGGCTGTTGCCGCCTACAATGCTGGTCCCGGAATCATTGATGATTGGATTAATGGGACCAATAAAACAGGCAAGAACGAAGGTCTCACAAAAATCGGTGACCCGCGTACTGGGGATATAAGCAATGAACAGTTCGCTGCGGCAATTCCATACGAGGAAACCCGCAACTATGTAGCGAAAGTTACCGGAGGTGCGCTGGCGATTCCAGACCAGGCCACAATGGAAAACCTCATCAACCAGCCATTCTGGAATGCGATGAGTCCACAGAACAAATCCGCCATGATGAGTAAAGTTGCAGGCATGTACGATATGCAGGCAGCTGCTGGCCGTGTAGCGCTGCAGAGTCAGATGCTTAATGACATGGTAACACTTGAAGCTGGAGGTTCAGTTAATCCAGTCACGCCACAGAAATGGGCAGGGGTAATGCCTTTGCAGGCTTCGCCCGCTGAGCGTATGCAACTGGAGAAAACCTATCAGCAGTATCAACAGGCTATGAGTCTGCAACCCGTCTACCAGACCATCGTGAAAGGTAATTATCAGCAAGGTCTCGCGGCCGTTCAGTCCATACAACCCAAGCAGGATGAGACAGATTCCAAATATAAGAGTGAGCTTTATGCTTCTGCTGTGTCAAAACTTCAGCAGGTTCATGATGCCCGCGAAGCTGATCCTGGTACTTGGTTACAGCAATATTCTCCGGTAGTTCAATCAGCCTTCCAGCAGTATCAAAATAGTCAGGTTACCGGTGAATATCTGGCCTCACGCATTCAGGCAGAAAAAGAGCGACTTGGGATCCGAAGCAAAAGTGTATTACCAGCGAGCATAGTTGACGGAATATCGGCAAAAGTTGATAGCGGCAATATGAACTTTTCTGACCTGAAAGGAATTATCTCTGGCTTTGGCCGTTACGGTGACTCTGTCGTAGCACAGTTGCAGCCAAAAACCAAAGCGGCAGTAAGGGTTGCTACAGCGATAAACGACCCTAATGCTGCTGACACGATGTTTACCATCCGCAATGTGAAGACTGAAGAGCTGAAGAAGAACGCTGGAGAACAAGCCAAAGGTGTAGACGTGGCCTGGAACTCTCTAATTTCTGCAGCATCGCCGACATTCAGCCTGCAGCGACAAGGTGGAGCGGAAACGCTTGCTGATATCAATGAGCAAGGGAAGCGCCTGGCTTATTACTACATGGCATCGGGGGAAGATGCTCAGGCTGCAACAGAAAAAGCCTATAAAAAAATGATCGGCGATCATTATACGGTCACTGATACATGGCGAATGCCTAACAACCTGGGACTGAAAGAGAATAATGTTACCGATGGTCTGAGTAATATCGTCAACAGCCTTAAGATAGATGATATTGGCAGCCGGAGTATGTTTTATATCCCAACAATGACGCCAGAGCAGAATGCCGCGAATAACCTTGCGCAGATACAGAATAGCGCTGAATGGGTGACAGACGAAAATGAGCAGGGTGTTTATCTGACAGTTAACGGCACTCCTATTCTGGATCAGCACGGTGCTCCTATCCATGTGAGCTTTGCTGATGCCAGTAAATCTGGAATTGCAAAACCGAGCACAACCGGCGCAGTTCTTAACTGGATGGGCGAAAAACGCAAAGTTACTCCTCCATCGGAGTTCTATACACCGAATGTTAATGCCACTATGTCCGATGCCTTCAGGGTGCTCCGGGGCCAGGATGCGACAAGTCCACTACCTCAAAAAGAGACTGACAGCCCGTCAAATACATTGCGCGATGCTCTGAATACGAGAGGAGGCCAATAATGGCGTTCTATACTGGTGCCCCGCTTAGCAACAACCCATTGCCAGTCGAGGGTAAGCAGCCACTATTGCGCTCGCTTGGCGCGTCTGTTTCTGAAGGATTCAACGAAGGCCCATTCGTATCATGGGGTGAGGAATCACGCCTTGCCCGGCTGAATATTGATCCCAGTGCAGAGCGATATAACCAAGAGGATGCTAGGCGTTTATTTGGTGAACATAAAATTGAATCAATCAATGTTCCTGCGGAGGGGTTAACAAAGCCTTATGTTGACGCTGTTATTCAGGACCATCAGGCTCATCTCAACAGGCAACAAATCTTACAAGGCGCTCCATCCGGTACTGTTGCAACTCCACTGAAGTATATGGCTAATCTGATGGGCAATATGGCAGATCCGGGTAATGCCTTAATAGGACTTATCCCCTTTGTTGGTGAGGCCAGAGCCGCAACACTTCTTGGCCGTGCTGGCCAACGTTTTCTACAGGGAAGTGCCTATGGCGCAGCACAGACAGCGGCAACAATGCCGCTGGTTGCCGAAGGACAAGCAGCTCAGGGTAATGATTTTACTATGGGTGATTACGCTTCCAACTTTCTATTTGGAACAATTGGTGGTGGTATTCTTCACGCAGGCGGTGGGATTGTGGCAGATGCGCTGCGAGCTCGTGATATGTCCACTTCCCGGGTAAATGAAGTACCAGGTGCAGCAACCGAAAAATCATCATCTCCGGAAAATGGTCTCCTCATCGAATCGCCGGCGGCGGAACCATTAATTATGCAACCGGGCATATTTCCTGATTCGCCAACATATCTCGCCAGAGCGCCGGCAGATGACCTGATCAGAAGCATCGATCATTACCGCGAGAACTATACGCAGCAAACGGCCTATAACGATGTTGTCCCTTCTTATGCCGATAATCTTCAGGAGTTGGCATCACGGCAGATAACAGGTGTTGGTGAACTTCAGCGCCAGGTTGAAAGCCTGACCAGAGATATTGGCTCTCTTGATGCATCGTTGCCCGAGCTTACTAAACAGTATCAGGGGAAAAGGATGAAGTTCAGGGAAGCGCGTGCAGCTGCGCAGGCTGAACTTGATAACCGCCGCCAGCAGTTACAGGCAGAGGTAGAACAACTGAATTCTCGTATTGGAGAACACCAGGACGGTGCCAGAGCGGCGCAGGAACTTGCATCTATCTCCCGCGGGGAACTTCCCGAACCGCTTGCACAGCAAGTCTCCCGGCGAGCCGATGAGATCCGCTTGTCACTCCGACAATCCCCGGTTGCGCAAGGTGTCAAAAGTGCAGCTCAGAAGTTAGGTGAGGCTGACTGGATGGTGCGCAATCAAGCTATGCGATCGGCGGTAGCGCAAATGCGCAGAGGAGAAGATGTAAATATCGAGCCGTTTCTCAACCTGGCAGACCCGAAGAAAAAAATTACAGCTATTGAGGATCTGTCTTTGCCTCGCCGCATTCCGGCTGCGCAAGACGATGTGGTGGCCAGTGCTTCAGCTGATAACCAGATAAAGTCCGCTGGTGAATCAGGGACTACTGATGACGCATTGAGGCAAGCAGAAGAAAACCTGAATTATACGCGCCAGATTAACGAAGCTATTTCTTCTGATGATCCAGAGTTTGCCGCATTAACGAAACAGGTTGACCATGAGGCCGCTGATACCTCCATGGAAAAAGCAATCAAAGCTGCGGCCATGTGCCGTATAGGGAAACTAAATGGCTGAAAATATTTTTCTCACCGCATGCGAAAAAACAGTAAATGATGCCGCCGGTCGTACCCTGACCGATGAAGAGATGCAGAGCTTATTTAACAACATGGATGATACGATAGCGCGGATCAAAGCTGAGAATGCCGCTATTTCAAATGAGGGGGCTGCGCTGCAGGCTGCTGAGGAGTTAATGAAATCCGAGAGGCTGGCAAAAGCCATTGAAACTCAGCAGAAGCTGATCAACCTCCGTCTTTACAAAAAACACTCGGCCTTTCTCAACAATACTCGTTTTGGCAAAGGCGCAGCAGATCGCCCTGATATCACTCTGTCTTCCATTCTGGTCGGGCGTAATGAATATGCGACCGGAACCCGTGAATCAGTAGCTAGGGAGCAGGAGCAACTGAGCGGTAAATACAACGGTGGTTTCTTTCACGACATCGATAAAACAGGTTACGAAAAAGCCTTTTCATCTGGTGAGTACGATCTTGATATAGCCCGAGCTATTGACCGTATGGGGCGCAGAGAGTCTATCGATGGTCTCCCTAAAGAGGCGATAGCACTTGGCAAAGTCATAATGAAGTGGAATGAAGTCACGCGTCTTGATAAAAATCGAGCCGGCGCATGGGTAGGTAAGCTGGCGGGATATATCACTCGCCAGAGCCACGACATGTACAAAATCAGAGCCGCAGGATACGAGGGATGGCGTGATTTTATTCTGCCGCGGCTGGATGATGGTACTTTTGAAGGCATATCTAATCGCGAAGAGTACCTACAAAACGTCTATAACAACCTGGCATCGGGAACACACCTGACTTACAAGCCCGCCTCAGAGTGGCTGAAGGGCTTCAAAGGTGGCGGATCTAATATAGCCAAACGAGCCAGTCAGGAGCGTGAACTCATTTTTAAGCCCGGTGGTGATGCCTGGTTCGAATACAACAAATTGTACGGCGCCGGGAATATTCGCGAATCTGTCATTGCCTCTCTGGATAGTGCAGCAAAAACAACCGGACTGATGCGGGTACTCGGAACAAATCCTGAGCACATGTTTCAGCGTCTTTTTGATGATCAGTTGCAGCGTATTAAAAAGACAAATAACCCCGCTGCAGTGGCTGATCTTAACGGTCAGTTCCGTATGCTCAAACAGCAGCTTGATGAGGTCATGGGGCTTACCAATATCCCAGGGAACGCAACCCTGGCAAAAATGGGCGCCAGTATTCGAGCAGTTGAGGGAATGACGAAGCTGGGTGGCGCAACGCTTTCATCCCTTAATGATATAGGCAACATGTCCATGGAAATGCGATATCAGGGCATGAATATCTATGAGGCAATGAGTAAAAACCTTGTGGCCAAGTTGCAGGGCTACAGCAGCGAAGAGAAAAAAGAAATCCTCAGTTATATGGGGATCGGTTTTGATGCAGTGCGCAATGAAGTGATCTCCAAATTTTCGGGAGATACTTCTGTCCCCGGAAAAATAGCCCGTCTTCAGCAGAAGTTTTTCAAATACAACTTGCTTAACTGGTGGACCGAAAACGGGCGTTCGGGCGCCGGCCTTATCATGTCCAACTGGATGGCGCGTAATGCTGGCAGTGAGTTTTCAAAGCTGAACCCCGAACTCCGCCGCGTACTTGAAATAAGTGGTATCGGTGAGCATGAGTGGTCGGTATTCCGTAATATGCAGATGGACGAACTGAACGGTAACAGCCATATGACCCCTAATGGTGTTCAGTTTATCCCCGATCACGACATTGAAAAATATCTTGCGACGCAGAACATCAAGGCCAGTTCGGCGGCGATCGCCAATGCGCGGGAAACCCTTGCAGGTAAACTCCGAGGCTACTATCTCGATCGTATTCAGGTTGCTATGTCCGAGCCAGGGGCGAGAACAAATGCGCTAATTAAATTTGGCACTGTACCAGGCACGCCGGTTGGTGAAGCCGTACGAATGATGATGCAGTTCAAATCTTTCACAGCGTCGTTTATGCAGAATACCCTGGGAAGGGAGTTGTACGGCCGTGGTTACACGCCGGCGGCCCTTGGGCAGAGTAAGCTACCGGCGCTGGCCAAAGTGATGTTTGCAGGTAACGGGGAATGGCAGGGATTTGCTCAATTGTTCGTATGGATGACTGCCTTTGGATATCTGTCCATGCAGGCAAAACTCATGGCAAAAGGGCAAACACCGCGACCACTGGATCATAAATCAGTCATGGCAGCGATGGCACAAGGTGGTGGTGCCGGCTTGATGGGGGATTTCCTTTTCGGCGAATATAACCGTTTCGGTGGGGGCATGGCATCCAGCCTGGCCGGGCCATTTGTAGGAGATGTGGATCAGCTACGGAACCTGTACCTGCAGGCCCGAGATGGCGATGCAAAGGCCGGAGATTTTCTCCGTTTCGGTATCAACCATACACCGTTCCTCAATCTGCTTGGTGTGCGTCAGGGAATGGACTATCTTATTCTGAACCGCATGCAGGAATGGTTATCACCTGGTTCTCTTGAGCGCTATGAGCAGCGTGTACAGAAAGATCAGGGTAATACCTTTATGTTACCACCGTCGCAATTCATGTTAGGGAAATAATAATGAATGCCAAATATATTGCTTGCGCTCTTTTTTGCTCATTTTTGTTACCAGCAGAAGCAAAGTTCTACAATGGTCAACAGCTATACCAATATGCCCTGGAGTATAAAAAAGCTGAGCAAGGGGTTCCCATCACGCCTGATAACCAGCTTCAGGCTGGCGTATTCATGGGGTATGTGGCGTCAATCATTGATGCATACGGGGCTGAAGGCGCTCAGGTTTTTTGTCAGCCTAATGGGCGGTTACAGACATATGCCGATGTCGTTTATAAATACTTAAACGATAACCCTAGTCAGCGAGTTAATTCAGCTGAAAGCTTAGTTATTTCCGCTATGCAGACATCGTTTCGTTGTAAAGAGCCACCAAAATGGATGAACAATAAATAGCGTGACATGTCACGAGGGGTGCTAATGCGCAATTTCATTATTTTGTTTTGCTTGGCCTTACCTTTTTCAGCATCGGCGATCGTCATGGGGGGCAGCAATCTCGGGTTTGGTGGGTATCCTGCCTTCTCTGAGATGGAGCCATCCCCGCCATACACTGACGATCAGTATGCTTGGGAAAACTATCGCCGCCAGGTTGCCGATTATACTGAGAAGGCAAAGCAGTATCTCGAAGACTCCAACTCTGATATGAAAAGGATTCAAGAGTCACAGCAGGAAGCGATAGACAAGGCAAACAGAGTTGTCGAAGAATATAACCGCAAGGCTAAAGGTTACTAACAAAAGGCCCACTATGAGGGCCTTTTTTGTAACGTGCTCAGTTATTGACTTATTATTATATCTTAATGGAGTTGTTATATGGAAACGGCAGGTGATTTCAGTGATGTTACTGAACTTCAAAAGTATATGAACTTTTCAAAATTCATGGACCTGATTGAAACTAATAAAATATTTCTTTCGAAAGCAGTTGGTTTTGAAGATAAAAATGAAGGAGGTTTAAGTTTAGAGTTCAGGTTATTAAATGATGGCAGCGCCATGAAGTTGGATTTTGCAATGAACCATTTGTGGCCAAGAGTAAAAAGATTAACGCCTGAAGAAAAAATTGAACATGACAGAAAAACAATAGAAATACAAGAAAGTATAGAAAAAAGAATTAACAAAACAGTTTTCGGCAATTTTCCTAATGATGAATTAGGTTTTGATGATATTAATAAACAATACAAAGAGTGGATCGATGTGAGCTGCTGGCATGCAAACATGCAAACATGCAAACATGCATGAGAGCATGGCGATGTGGAAAATTTATGGTGAATCGGAAAGTTCGGTATGCATAGTTACCAATCTTGAAAAAATAAAATCAAGTTTTGCCCCCCCTGACGGCTATAAGATGATTATCGCCAAAGTCGAATACATATCTCACGATACTGATTCGTTTAAAATTGAGCACGATCTAGCTCCTTTTATGCACAAATCTAACTTTTATACATATGAACAAGAAGTCAGACTTATTGGTTATAACCCTCTCTGTCAGTTTAAAGAAAAGAGGTCTGATTTTGGTACAAAGGTAAATTTGGATATCACAAATTTAATACAGGAGATAAGAGTGTCGCCTTATGCACCTAATTGGTTTTTTGAATTAGTGAAATTAGTATGTAAAAAATATGATTTAGATATACCAGTTAACCGTTCCAAAATATATGGGAGTTTATAAACACCAGAGTAATTTTTAATCAACTATCGCTTTTCGAGGTCATCGGCGCTTCCCTGCGCCAGTTGTATCACGTTGCCTTACCCACTGGGCGAAATGCTCTCTTGTCAATAGGCGGTTTTTTTCCAGAGAATTTTTTCGGACTGGCCGCTTTTCTTTCGTCTAGCCACTGCGCGATCTCATCACCATCCCAGGCACAGCGTCCCTCGGTAATATAAAAGCGTTTTGGAAATTGTCCTTTGTGTTCAAGGCGATCGATTGTACTCATAGATAAGGGAACCACCAGCAACAACTCTTTCCTACCAAAAGCTTTTTTCATTAATTATTTCAACCAAATGGATCAAAAATGGTGGTGTTTTTAGCAAATTTTATGTCAGAAATGCAGAGGATTATTCTTGGTTATGTGCTGTTGTGGATACGATTGGCCAGACATTATTCATTTGCTGTTTTGCCAACCAAGATCACAGACGATCTGATTATGGCAAAGCGTATCGCCGGCTTTGAGGACGAATACAAAGCAGATGCGGTATTTATCGACTTCGGATACGGTACCGGCCTCAAGTCCATCGGTAACGGCTGGGGACGGGCATGGCAGATTGTACCGTTCGGTGGCGCATCTACCGACACGCAGATGCTCAATAAGCACGGCGAGATGTACAAATCCGCTCGTGATGCGCTAAAGCTTGGTGCGCAACTGGATAGTCAGAACCTGGCCGATGAACTTAGCGCACCAGAGTACAAAGTGAGATTGAAGGACAGCCGGAAGATTCTGCAGGAAAAGGACGAAGTAAAAGAGCTGCTTGGACGCTCGCCAAACGATGCCGACGCCTATGTGCTGACCTACGCTTCCCCTGTTGTGAAGAAACAGTTCAACTATGGACAGCAAAGTCAGCAGGGTAAGGCGATTATTGATTATGATCCTTATGCTTAACTGGGTTGCTTTCATTCGCATACGGTAACCTGTATTTTTGAGCATAATCATTAGTAAGTGATTCAGTGACATGAATCATTTGATCACCATTACTTGTAGTTATTTCAAAGTATGCTGGATAGTTTTTTACTAACAGAGTTTGATACTCATCATTTCTTATTAACTTTCTTTCCAATGTTTGTATTTTCTCATCTTTCTCTGAAAATATCTTATTATTTAAACTAACTGCTTTATTGTATTCTTTTAAGTTGGTTTTTAATTCTATATTTTCGATGGTTAAAGCTTTGGTTTGCTCAGATGCATTCATTACTTCCAGTTTGGAGTTATTTATTTGGTTGCCTAGTTCCTCTATCTTATTCGCATCTTTAAATCTTAACTCTTGGATGTCTTTTATTTCTTGTGTTTTAAGCTCTATAATATCTTCAAGTTTTTTTATTTCACTTTTAAGATGTAAATTTTCATTTTTAGTCTGATGGATACTCTCCTCGATGAATTTATCTTCTTTTTTCTCTGCAAGTTTTTTTCGAGCCTCAATTTCTGCTATACGTTGTTGTTGTTCTGCTATTTTAATCTTCGATGAAAGTGTCAGTTCTATAGTATCAGAGTTTGGTTTGTCTTGAGTTGTAGCAACTAATTTGTTGGCTCTTGGTAATAAAAAGCAAATTAGGGCAGTTGTTACAATTGGTCCAAGCAAGTAAGAACCAATATCAAATGTTTTATTTATATACTCTATTCTGTCTTCTATTTTATTTGTGCTGAAAAAAAGGATGGTCAGCATTTGCCAGTTGAATCCAATCCATGAAAACACGAATGCACCAAGAACAGGGCTTTTTACCCTTTCTAAGGATGTTTGTCTGAATGATGCATAGAGATCCCTAATGAAGTCGAGCATTGTTCATCCCAGTATTGTTATGAAATATCATAAATAATACCTATAAGGTAATTTCTAGTCATCAAAAAAATGCCCAGCGAACCGGACGAAACTGAAGCAATGATGGAAAATTCTTAGTAAATAGCCATCATAACAAGGGTAAGCTGTCTATAGATAGACTGGCAGACCGCGGTGTAATTGCTTTACCCCCATTGGGGGAAAAGGCTACTGCCGGACGCCCGGTTACGTTTTATCTTTTCGAAGGTGAACAAGGAAAGCGCGACAGCATCATTGTCGTTGCCCAGCTCAGCCCTGAGTTTAAGGTGTTGATACTGATTCCGCAGGGCGCTTCAACCTGAATGCGTTACATAAAGCGAGTGGTCTTGGCGCTAACAAAGCCCCAGCCCAGTGGTTGCGTACTCAAACAGCTAAATCTTTACTAGCCGAGCTGGAAAAAGAAACTGTGCAGATTTGCATAGTATCTGATGAAGGCAGAAACGGCGGCACTTTCGCCCATGAACTGTTGGCTATTGAATACGCCGGGTGGATCTCTCCGTCGTTCCGTCTGCAGGTTAACCAAACGTTTCTTGATTTTAAAGCCGGTAAGCTTCAGGCATATCGTGATCCTATGGAGGCCCTGAACGATCCAGAGTTATTGCGCGGTACGCTCCTGGTATATACCGAAAAAGTGATTGCTCTTGAACACAAGGTTGATGAAATGCTGCCGGACGTCGAAGCACTGGATCGCATCGCCAAAGCCGAATGCAGTATGTGCATCACGAATGCGGCCAAAATTCTGCAGGTGCAGCCGAAATACCACTTCCAGATTGTTGAAAAAAAGCTAGAAGTGAATAATTATAATGATGTCTTAACATTCAAAATGGAGGGAAATATGTTAACCCAGTTTTTGAATGTCAGTATGGGGCTGGTGCTCTGAAAACGAGCACGGCGGAACAAGGCTATATGCATGACCGCTTGCTGATACTTGCCTATATGTCAGTGGTAGATACTGATTGAGACATGGAGTGAATCTTGCGGCGTCTTGTACCACCACTGAGTGCTTACATTGAGATGGCCCGGCAAAATGGAGGCCCGCATAACCGCTAGAGGCTGTTCTACCGTAATACCCAATCAGCTTACTCCAGCCAATTCAAACAAACTGCTTTCAGGTAGTTTTTTCATGGTTTTATTCAAAAAATCGCAATGTGTAGAATGTTGGTTCAATCCGCTAGATGTTGGTTCAAAATCAGGTGGTGTTGGTTCAATTTTTTAAAAAATACTCAAACAAAACAATGGTATTTACGTTTTGAGGCAACTGAGCCAACCGAACCAACACATTTTGCATGTATATAGAGAAATCGAGCCGGAATCGCCACCATCATAGGGCAAGTGAGCTACCTGCAGGAATACATCCGTACGCAGTGTATAAAATAGTTACTTGAGGTAACTATTTCTTGCCTAATAGATGAATGGTCTGAGTCTTTAGTTCATTAAAGTAATCCTCGTCATGGTGAAATTCCGCATTAAATTTAAGACTGCTTTCAACTTCACTGGACATCAACTCCGGGACCTTCACGATGCCATCGTTGATTACTGTTGAAATGGTGACAATTGCTACTTGAAGAGCATGGATATCAAGACGCATTTTTTCATTTTCAATTTCTAGCTCTTTAATTCTTTTCTCTAAATCAGACATTAGCTTCCTCCTTGTCGTTGAAAGATTAATGTATCACAAAGTTAAATTTGTAGTGAGGCAGCCATGATAAAGCCCGACCGGGAGGCGATCGAAACGGCGTACCGGGCCGAGGTGATGTCCCTCCGTGAAATTGCATCGCAGCACAGCATCAGCCACGTATCCATTAACAAGCGGGCAAAGAAAGAAGGGTGGGAGAAAGACCTATCCGCAAAAGTGAAAGCAAAGGCTGATACGCTGGTTAACAAAAGAGAGGTTAACAGGCAGGTTAACAGCAAAACAACCTCTCAGAATCTGTTAACCGAGAGGCAGATAATTGAGGCAGCGGCCTAGGTTATTGCTAATGTCCGCATGTCGCATCGCGGTTATACTCGACGGGCTAGGGAGTTAACGCACTGGCTCCACACATAGCCGCGGCATTCAGCCAACCCGCACGCACGCGCCTGATATCGAATTATCAGCGCCACTGGTATCACTTATTACCCGGCACCATCCCGGAAGACCATAGCGCACAACGTTACACCAGACCCTGGGAGAATCCGCGTTACTCTGCGTGGTGTTTTGCCGTTGCTCGTACACCGTCACCCTTTCCAGTAGGCCACCAGCAACCATATTTTCGAGAGTGCGCCGGGTTGATTCGAGCCGATGACGCTTGTCGAACGACTTCATGCCGTAAAGCAGGTAGGACACACCAGGCACATCGAGAGGAGGCGCACCGAGCTCGCCCATCACCCATTCCAGGTTATCCGGCTCAAAGTAGCTGAGTATCGTCTTTTTGCGGCTGGTCGGGCCTATGCAAAACGGGATCTGCAAAGGATTAAGAAGCGCAGTGTTCCGGGGGCGTGATTTGCTGGCTGGTGGTTGCGAGAATTTAGGACAGGTTAGGACGGATGGTGAATTATGGCGGCACTAAAACCAGAGGTTAAAGCTTTAATAATTCAGCCTGTTGTGTGTTACGAGGCGCCCTAGCAAGTCGCTGATGCCGTCCTAAATGGCACGCTGTCCCGGTAGACCGTAGCGCAGGTTTCTGCTAAAGCTAATGATTTGAGGGAGGTATACGACAAATGGGCGAACCGATTCAAATTGAAGGGACTACCCTTACGTTCGGTCTACCGTATATTCTGGTTGTCAAAAAGCTGCATAAACCAGTGTCTAACAACCGGCGGCGATTCAGTCACTCCTTGCGATATGCAAATCATGATCTCGCATGGATAGGACCGGAAGTGTTGATTCGAGAGAAGGATTTCAAAATTCTGCTGGAGAATTCCCAACGTTTCCCCTCGCATGACATCAGTGGAATGAAGTTTCGCTTCTGGTTGTACCACTCGGAAAATCATACCTACTACTGGGATCTGCTAAAGATGGTTGCGGAATTTGAGTGTATTTGCTTAGCGAGCAATCAAATAGATTATCGTGATACAGCGGGAGTGATGGAAAACACAACATACTATGACTACAAAACCGGAGAAATAACCGGTTCTGCCGAGGAGTGATTTTAATCACTGATAGGCATTGTATTGAGTAGCGTCCATTGACTGATAATCGCACAGAGCAGATGAGCACATTTGTTTTTCGTGTACACATGGGTGTGCACAAATCTATTTTATAAATAACAAATTACTTATAAATCAACAAAGTTATCCTTTATTTGTTATTCATATCAAGAAAAGCAAATAAGCTATTCGCCTGAATGAAGACCCCAAAGCCCGCATCTGTCGGGCTTTTTTATTTCTCGGGATCGCCAAATCGCTGATTAATAATAAACCTACTTGAGGCCGGCGTATAAATGTGCGAAAAATTAATCAGGATTAATACTTCTATGACATGAGGTCAAAATGAAAAGATTTTTAGCTCTCCTGATATTGTTTATTATCCCCATAACGTATGCCGCTGAATCACAACCCATTGAGCCTCGTATTAAGCCTGTTTATCCAGCTAAAGCTGAGAAAAAAGGGATCTCAGGTCAGGTTAAGGCGCAATTTGATGTAGACGATAATGGCCTTGTCACTAACGTTCAATTGTTAAGCGCCGACCCTTCCGGAATGTTTGATAACGAGGTCAGGGCCGCCATGAAAAAATGGCGATATGTTAAAGGGAAACCCTCGAGGAATAATATTATTACCATTAACTTCAGGCCGGGGCCGTCTTCCGTAGAGGTGCCATTGCCAAACCAGCCAGGTAGCATTCAAAGTAGGGGCGTTCCTTTTAGATAAGAAGAATACGTTTTATGGGGAATCGTTTAAAGGAATGGGAACAGGGATATGAAAAAGATAATAATAGGTATTTTGGTCATCTTTACCAGCGGCTGTGCGCCGCTTCATCCTGCGGATTGCCATAAAACAACAGCGCTTGGGGACTGCAGTTCTGGGCGTTTCACTGACAAAGATGAGTATGGCAGGCAGGCGAGGGCGATTAAAGAGTCTATAGAGTCCCAGCTACCCGATCGCTACGGATGGACGGGCAAAAAATGCAGGATACACGTGAGTTTTAGCTACGATGGACAACTGAATAGCATCAGAACAAGTGAAGGTAACAAACAATATTGTGCCGCGCTGGTTGATGCCGCTAAACGGGCCACTTTTGCGCCGTTTACAAATGAGAAAATCTATGATGCGTTTTCTCAGTCGCGATTCAGCATGCAGGGTGAATAAAACGAAACTCGGTAGCTCGGCGGTGGACGGATAGCCTGTTTGTTATTAATGATCCTCAAGTTGCAACAACAGCTGCTCGGTCCCCACTCGCTGCAAACGTGATAAAATGATGGAATATAAACGTCGTCAGGAGTCACCATGGAATTTAATTGCCCCGTTTGCCATACGCCGCTTGATGTACAAGCCAATATCGCGCACTGCGATCGTTGTGCTAAAGATTTTATTGTGGAAGCACGCTGCCCGGACTGCCACAAGCCGCTGGAAGTTTTAAAAGCTTGTGGCGCGGTAGATTATTTTTGCCAGAACGGACACGGACTCATTTCGAAAAAACGCGTGGAGTGGGTGGCTGTAGAGTAATCGATGTTACTTTTTCTTCGCCCGGGTTTTCTTCACGGATGTCACCGTTTTTACCTCGCTCTCTACCCAGCCGTCGTTGAGGCGGGTAGTGAGTAAATCCCCCTCTTGTACCTGTTTGGTTTGCTTCAAGACTTTGCCGTCGCTGGAGGACGTTACGCTATAGCCGCGAGCAAGAGTGGCCAGTGGGCTGACGGCTTCCAGGTGAGTCACCATATTACCGAAGCGCTCGCGCTGATCGCTTAAACGGGCGCGGATGTTTTCCGCCAGCCGGTATTCCAGTTGCTGAATACGGCTCTGGGTGCGATGAATACGCGGCTGTGGGTTTTGTTGATTCAGGCGTTGCGTGGCACGCTGCTGGCGCTGGTCGGCGCGTTTTATCTGCGTCTCAAGAGCGAAACGCATGCGCTGACGCAATCTTTCCAGCTCTGTTTGCTGACGGGCCAGGCGTAGCTGGGGATGCTGTTGCTGCAGGCGATGAAAAATCTGGGTAAAGCGACGATGCCGGTTGGCAAGGAAGTAGTCCATCGCCATCTCCAGACGTTGCTGTCCGGATTGTAGCTGGCGCAGTAGCTCCTGCTGATTACGGCTGACAATCTCTGCGGCTGCGGAAGGCGTTGGCGCGCGCAGATCGGCGACAAAATCAGCAATGGTCACATCGGTTTCATGACCCACAGCGCTGACTACTGGAAGACGACTGGCAAAAATAGCCCGGGCTACCCGCTCGTCGTTAAAGCTCCATAAATCTTCCAGTGAACCGCCTCCGCGCCCGACAATTAACACGTCGCATTCATTACGTGCGTTGGCAAGCTCAATGGCGCGAACGATTTGTCCCGGAGCGTCCTCGCCCTGAACGGCGGTCGGGTAGATAATCACCGGCAGAGAGGGATCGCGACGCTTAAGTACGTGTAAAATATCGTGCAGCGCGGCCCCGGTTTTCGACGTAATGACGCCGACGCAGTGTGCTGGAGCGGGGAGTGCTTGTTTATGCTGTTGATCGAACAGTCCTTCCGCAGCCAATGCTGCCTTAAGCTGTTCATATTTCTGCTGAAGCAGGCCTTCACCCGCAGGCTGCATGCTTTCGACGATAATTTGATAATCACCGCGTGGTTCATACAACGTAATGTTGGCGCGAACCAACACCTGTTGCCCATGCTGCGGACGAAACGTCACGCGGCGGTTGCTGTTGCGGAACATCGCGCAGCGAACCTGGGCGTTATCGTCTTTTAAAGTGAAGTACCAGTGACCTGAAGAGGGCTGGCTGAAATTCGAGATCTCGCCGCTAATCCACACCTGACCCATTTCACGTTCCAGCAGCAAACGAACCGACTGGTTTAGGCGGCTAACCGTGTAAATTGAGGGGGATTGAGATGGCAACATGTGAGCAAGATCAAATTCTAAATCAGCAGGTTATTCAGTCGATAGTAACCTGCTGAGAGGGGATCGCAAGTATTATTTGCAAAAAAGGGTAGATGCAATCGGTTACGCTCTGTATAATGCCACGGCAATATTTATCCACCCAGGTCGAGATATTGCCCATGCTACGTATCGCTAAAGAAGCCCTGACGTTTGACGACGTCCTCCTCGTTCCAGCACATTCAACCGTTTTGCCAAATACCGCCGATCTCAGCACTCAGCTGACGAAAACTATTCGTCTGAACATTCCTATGCTTTCCGCTGCAATGGATACCGTGACTGAAGCGCGTCTGGCGATTGCCCTGGCACAGGAAGGCGGCATCGGCTTTATTCATAAAAACATGTCCATTGAGCGCCAGGCTGAAGAAGTTAAGCGCGTGAAAAAACATGAATCCGGCGTGGTTTCCGACCCGCAGACTGTCCTGCCGACAACCACTTTGCGTGAAGTCAAAGAGCTGACTGAACGCAACGGTTTTGCCGGTTATCCGGTAGTGACTGAAGACAATGAATTGGTTGGTATCATCACCGGTCGTGACGTGCGTTTCGTTACTGACATGAACCAGCCAGTCAGCGTTTATATGACGCCGAAAGAGCGCCTGGTCACCGTGCGTGAAGGTGAAACCCGCGAAGTAGTGCTTGCCAAAATGCACGAAAAACGTGTTGAGAAAGCGCTGGTTGTTGACGATAGTTTCCATCTGCGCGGCATGATCACCGTTAAAGACTTCCAGAAAGCAGAACGTAAGCCAAACTCCTGTAAAGATGAGCATGGTCGCCTGCGCGTAGGCGCGGCGGTTGGTGCGGGTGCAGGCAACGAAGAGCGTGTTGATGCGCTGGTTGCCGCGGGCGTTGACATTCTGCTGATCGACTCTTCCCATGGCCATTCTGAAGGCGTGCTGCAGCGTATCCGTGATACGCGTGCCAAATATCCTGACCTGCAAATCATCGGCGGTAACGTGGCTACCGGCGCAGGCGCACGTGCCCTGGCGGAAGCGGGCTGCAGCGCGGTCAAAGTGGGTATCGGCCCAGGTTCCATCTGTACGACTCGTATCGTGACCGGCGTGGGCGTTCCGCAGATTACCGCTGTTTCTGACGCGGTTGAAGCGCTGGAAGGCACCGGTATTCCGGTTATTGCTGACGGCGGAATCCGTTTCTCTGGCGATATCGCCAAAGCGATTGCCGCAGGCGCTGCTGCCGTAATGGTTGGCTCCATGTTGGCCGGTACCGAAGAGTCTCCGGGCGAAATCGAACTCTATCAGGGTCGTTCTTACAAATCTTACCGCGGTATGGGTTCCCTTGGCGCGATGTCCAAAGGCTCTTCTGACCGCTACTTCCAGACCGATAACGCCGCCGACAAACTGGTACCGGAAGGTATCGAAGGTCGCGTCGCTTATAAAGGTCGCCTGAAAGAGATCATTCACCAGCAGATGGGCGGCTTGCGCTCCTGTATGGGTCTGACCGGTTGTGGTACCATCGACACCCTACGGACCAAAGCGGAATTCGTGCGCATCAGCGGCGCGGGTATCCAGGAGAGCCACGTTCACGACGTGACGATCACCAAGGAATCGCCTAACTACCGCATGGGCTCCTGATTTTCTTCGCCCGGCCATGCGCCGGGCGATTTATTTAACCTGTATCACTTGCCTCGGAATTATCGTCAATGACGGATAACATTCATAAACATCGTATTCTTATTCTGGACTTCGGTTCTCAGTACACCCAGCTGGTGGCGCGTCGCGTTCGTGAATTAGGTGTCTATTGCGAACTGTGGGCATGGGACGTCACTGAAGCTCAAATTCGTGAGTTCAACCCTAACGGCATTATTCTTTCCGGCGGCCCGGAAAGTACCACTGAAAATAACAGTCCGCGCGCGCCGCAGTATGTGTTTGAAGCTGGCGTACCGGTATTTGGCGTGTGCTACGGCATGCAGACCATGGCGATGCAGCTGGGCGGCCACGTTGAAGCCTCTAATGAGCGCGAATTTGGCTATGCGCAGGTTGAAGTTCAGACCGATAGCGCGCTGATCCACGGCATTGAAGATGCGCTGAGCGCAGATGGCAAGGCTATGCTGGACGTCTGGATGAGCCACGGTGATAAAGTTACCGCCATCCCGTCTGACTTCGTCACCGTTGCCAGCACCGAAACCTGCCCGTTCGCCATTATGGCTAACGAAGAGAAGCGTTTCTACGGCGTGCAGTTCCACCCGGAAGTGACTCACACTCGTCAGGGTTTGCGTATGCTTGAGCGCTTTGTGCTTGAGATCTGCCAGTGTGAAGCGCTGTGGACGTCGGCAAAAATTATCGAAGATGCTATTGAGCGCATCCGTCAGCAGGTTGGCGACGATAAAGTGATCCTCGGTCTGTCCGGTGGCGTGGACTCTTCCGTTACCGCGATGTTGCTGCACCGCGCTATTGGTAAAAACCTGACCTGCGTATTCGTTGATAACGGCCTGCTGCGCCTGAATGAAGCTCAGCAGGTGATGGACATGTTCGGCGATCGTTTCGGCCTGAACATTGTTCACGTTGAAGGTGAAGAACGTTTCCTGAGCGCGCTGAAAGGTGAAAATGACCCGGAAGCAAAACGTAAAATCATCGGTCGCGTGTTTGTTGAAGTATTTGATGAAGAAGCGCTGAAGCTGGAAGATGTGAAGTGGCTGGCACAGGGGACTATCTACCCTGACGTCATCGAGTCTGCGGCATCTGCAACCGGTAAGGCACACGTCATTAAATCCCACCACAACGTGGGCGGCTTGCCGAAAGAGATGAAAATGGGCCTCGTTGAACCGCTGCGCGAGCTGTTCAAAGATGAAGTACGTAAGATTGGTCTCGAACTGGGCCTGCCGTACGACATGCTGTATCGCCATCCGTTCCCGGGACCTGGCCTCGGCGTGCGCGTGCTGGGCGAAGTGAAGAAAGAGTACTGCGACCTGCTGCGTCGCGCTGATGCCATCTTCATCGAAGAGCTGCACAAAGCCGATCTGTACAACAAAGTGAGCCAGGCATTCACCGTATTCCTGCCAGTTCGCTCCGTTGGCGTGATGGGCGATGGCCGTAAGTACGACTGGGTGGTTTCCCTGCGTGCTGTCGAAACCATCGACTTTATGACTGCGCACTGGGCGCATCTGCCGTACGACTTCTTAGGCCGCGTGTCTAACCGTATCATCAATGAAGTCAACGGCATTTCCCGTGTGGTGTATGACATCAGCGGTAAGCCGCCAGCGACCATTGAGTGGGAATGATCCTGCGTCCGGCATAGACCAGCAGCAAGTGGCATGAAACACCCCTGAAGCCCGCGTAATTGCGGGCTTTTTGCGTTTTCGGCTCCGCACTATCTGGCAAGTTTTCGCATCGCCAAGCACCCCGTTTTTATGGCATGGTAGATGGTACGACCTGACCCTAATGCCATGTTCGGCGCTCGATACCATGTCGCTCCTAATCAGATTGGCATGGTATTGATTTACGTTAAAGTATTGATTTGTAAGGTTTTTATGAGATTAATGCGATGCGGAGTGAACATGGTATTTTTTAGAGGAAACCCGCCCTGACCATGCTGACCGATACCAAGCTGCGTAACATCAAGCCGAAAGACAAGCTGTACAAAGTGAACGACCGTGACGGTCTCTATGTAGCCATCACCCCGGCGGGGTCGATTTCATTCCGCTACAACTACTCGATCCACGGTAGGCAGGAGACCATCACCTTCGGCCGTTACGGTGTAGGGGGCATCACCCTAGCGGAAGCCCGGGAACGACTCGGCGAGGCAAAAAAGATGATCGCCGCTGGGAAGTCACCAGCCAAAGAGAAGGCCAGAGAAAAGGGCCGCGTCAGGGATGCGGAGACGTTCGGCGCTTGGGCTGAAAAATGGCTGCGTGGGTACCAAATGGCTGATTCCACCCGCGATATGCGACGCTCGGTTTTCGAACGAGAGCTAAAGCCGAAATTTGGCAACCAGAAACTCGCTGAAATTACGCATGAGGACCTGCGAGCGCTGACTGACAGCATCGTGGAGCGAGGTGCTCCGGCAACAGCAGTTCACTCGCGAGAGATTGTGATGCAGGTCTTTCGATGGGCAATCGAACGTGGTCAGAAGGTTGAGAACCCGGCTGATCTAGTACGGCCTACCAGCATCGCAAAATTCGAGCCGCGCGACCGGGCCTTGACTCCTGATGAAATCGCCTTGATGTATCAGTACATGGAACGCATTGGTACCGCTTCTTCGGTGCGTGTTGCGGCTAAGTTGCTGTTGCTAACCATGGTTCGCAAAAGTGAACTGACCAATGCGACTTGGAGCGAAATCAATTTCAGCGAAGCAGTCTGGACAGTTCCCAAAGAGCGGATGAAGCGCCGTAATCCGCATTTGGTGTTCCTGTCCAGGCAAGCGCTTGATATTTTCATTGCCCTGAAAACCTTTGCGGGTGGCTCGGAATATGTTCTTCCATCGCGCTATGACTCTGACTTACCGATGAGCAGTGCCACTCTCAATCAAGTGCTAACGCTGACCTATCGCCTCGCCCAGAAAGAGGGGCAGTCGCTAGGCAAGTTCGGGCCGCACGACTTGCGACGGACTGCCAGCACATTGTTACATGAGGCTGGCTATAACACCGATTGGATCGAGAAGTGCCTCGCACACGAACAGAAGGGTGTGCGAGCGGTTTACAACAAGGCCGAATATCGAGATCAGCGTCGGGCGATGCTGCAGGATTGGGCGGACATGATCGACGAGTGGACGCTTAGGAGACCGCGCTCCGAGGGCTGATACCGAGCTTCGTGGACTACAGAGTACATGGCGCCCATTCGTTTGTGGCGAAACGCCCACTTCGGTGGGCTTTTTTTTTGTCCCGAAACGCACGTTTTAGGGACACTTTTTTTCTCTGAATTTCGTTTAAAAAAACTACCGATAAAACAAGAGATTGGGTGATTATCCCCGTCCCGAAACTGGACGTTTGACGGACACTTAAGTGATTGATTTGTATGGAAAAATCGTCTAAAAATGCTGGAAAATACCGGAAATGTGGGGCAATAATCGAACCTCGAATGATCACGAAACGAGGTATTCGGTGTGGAGAAAGAATCGAGAAAAGTCCTGATCAGCAAGAAACAGTTGCTGGCAATGATCCCGTTGTGCGAGCGCACGATCTACAACTTTGAAAAGCAGGGAAAATTCCCTCGGCGTATTGCTCTTAGCAGCCGTAAGGTGGTCTGGGATTTGGGGGAAGTGGAGGAATGGATTGATGCGTGCAAGGGGACCGGCCCGGCTCCCCGGCCCGGAATGGGGGCCTGAATTGTGGCGATTGACTTACGGGCAGCTTTCGAGAACGAGCCGCCCTCACTTGACTTCATATGGCCCGGCTTCCTTGCAGGCACAGTGGGAGCCTTGGTAGCTCCCGGAGCCACTGGTAAGAGCTTCTGGGCGCTGGAGGCGGCAATGTCCGTTGCCTGTGGCGCAACCGTTGAAAGCAGAGCGGCCGGTGGTGACTTGGTAGGGCTTGCACCTGCGAAAGCTGGTCGCGTCGTCTATTTCGCTGGAGAAGACCCGGAAGTCGCACTGGTGCGCCGTATCCATGCCATCGGTCAGCATCTGAACCAGCAGTCACGGGAAGTCATCGCGCAGAACCTCACCCTTGAGCCGATCATGGGTAAGCGCTTGAATGTGATGGATGAGCGGCACCTTGCCCGCGTCATTGAGTTTTGCGCCGGTGCCCGGTTGATCGTGCTGGATACCCTGAGCCGCATTCACGACAGGGACGAGAACAGCAACGGCGACATGGCACGACTTGTTTCTACGCTGGAGCACATTGCGGCGTGTACCGGGGCCTCAGTTCTGTACCTGCACCACGTTAGCAAAGGTAGCGCCCGAGAGGGGCAGACGGATCAACAGCAGGCAGCACGAGGCGCATCCGCTCTAATCGACAATGCCCGCTGGTGCGGCTTCGTCGCAAAGATGACCGAGGACGAGGCCAAGAGCCTGAGCGACCGCTCCTATGACCGTCAGCCCATCGACAACGACCGGCGCGGCTTCTTTGTCCGTTTTGGTGTCAGCAAACAGAATTACGACGCTACTCCGCACGACCAATGGTATCAACGCCGCGACGGCGGCGTTTTGCTGCCGGTGGAGTTGTTGGACGTTAAGCAGGACAGCGGAAAGGTGCGTCAACGTGAGCAAGCATGACTTGACTCACGCCCGGCACGACCCGGTGCATTGTCTGGCACCCGGCCTGTTCCGTAGCCTCAAACGTGGCGAACGCAAGCGCAGCAAACTGGACGTTGTCTATGACTACGGCAATGGCAAGCGTATCGAGTTCAGTGGGCCGGAACCGCTGGGGGCCGACGATCTGCGTATTCTGCAAGGACTGGTTGCTATGGCTGGACCTTGCGGTCTTGTGCTTTCTTCCGATCCTCAGACAGAAGCAGGTCGGCAGCTCCGGCTATTTCTCGAACCTAAGTGGGAAGCGGTCCAGCAGGATGCGATGGTAGTCAAGGGTAGCTATCGGTCGCTGGCCCGTGAGGTTGGCTATGCGGACATCGACAATACTAGGCCAGTACGCGATTGCATTGAGAGGCTCTGGAAGGTCTCTATCATTGCGCAAAATGGAAGGAAGCGGCAGGGCTTCCGTTTGCTATCCGAGTACGCAAGTGATGAGCAGGAAGGCAAGCTGTATGTGGCATTGAACCCCCTTATTGCTCGCGCAATCATGGGTGGGCAGCACATCCGCATAGATATGGCCGAAGTAAGAAAGCTACAGACCGACCCCGCCCGCCTGATTCATCAACGTCTATGCGGCTGGATCGACCTCGGCAAGTCGGGGCGGGTAGAGCTGGACACGCTATGCGGCTATGTCTGGCCGGATGAACCGGCGAACCCGAATACCATCAAAAAACGTCGCCAGACGGCACGCAAAGCGCTGGCCGAGCTTGCTGCCGTGGGTTGGAGGCTGGACGAGTATGCTAAGGGAAAATGGGAAATCAGGCGACCCAATGCATCCGAGTGTAATGCCGCGCCCCCCTGTTTAACGGCACCTAACCCCCTGTTTAACAGTACCCAAACCCCTGTTTAACGGCACCCGGCCTGTTTCTGGAAACCTAGCAACGGCGGGGCCTTGCGGGCCGTTCGCAAATTCCATCCAAGATTCTCTAAGAATCTCTATCATGCGCGCGAAGCGCCGCGCCCTGGTGGCGCAGCTCATCGCTTGCTGCTGTTGGTCGGCCTGCGGCCGTTGGGCACCAAAAGGAAGGGCGGCTCCCTCGAACACACACACCACCTAAACCACCAAGTGCATCGCGCCGTCTGCGGCATCCGAAGACGCACTAAAGAGAAGATCTCGGGGTGAACGACCAATCAGAAGGTCTTAGGAGCCGCCATAACGCTTTTAAATGATGCGGGATGGCCATCGGGTGCTGTAGCCAAAAAATCGCTCAGAATGCAGCTCAGGGCCTTACAGGTGGTGTAATAGACGGAGCTGAGACAGGTTCGTGCGTATTACTAATGGCGAAGCCCTCGCGCTTTTGATCGGCGCAGCCGGGAGTAGCCCCGTGATGAAATATCGCGAGTAGCCGCAAGTCCGGTGTGTCAACGCAAAGCGTTGTCCACGGGACACGCAGCACCGCAGGTGCGGAGGCTTTGGGCTTGTGCTGGGACTGACAGAACGACCAACTGACGGGGAGTGAACCTGATGCAATCACGAGGCTGCGTTTGGAAAGTAAAACCCCGCACTTAGGCGGGGTTGTGTGGGTCTCGTCAGTGATCACTGCTTGCCGGGACTCTCTTGCTTCTGTGCTTCCTGCGCGGCTTGGATGGCCATCAACGCCTGCTGATTCAGGGCTGCGTTATTCTTGCTGCCCAGCAAAGGTAGACGATTCATAGCCTGTGCCCCAGCAAACATGCGATAGGACGCCGACAATGCGAGCGGGTTCACTCGAAGCTGCAAGGCCGTGTACTGGCGATCTAGACTATCGAGTTGCGGCCCGTAGCCCTTGCTACGTAGCCATCGGCCGAGCGCCCACATGCCGATGGCAAATGTCGATGCGAATACTACGAATCCAGCGAACATCAGTATGTCCATCATGGTTATTTCTCCGAGTTGTCGTTGTTTGATGCCGTGCCGGGCACATTGAGCGAGGCTAGGCGACTTGTGGCGGGGCTTTCGTCCGAGGATGGACGGATGACGTTAGATTCCGTTTGTGCAGCTTCCACGGTTGTTTCCGCGCCATTGGTTGGAACGGTCGAGCTGGCACCATCGGGAACAGGCGGCGGAGATCCTGCACCAAGAGACAGAGAGTGCGCATTCTCCATGCCCGGCACTGCCATCGAGGTCATCACACCGAGCGCTTTTGCGCTAGCGTTGGCCGCTTGGGAAAGGGCGTTGCCAGAGCCAACAACTCCCCCTTTTGGTGCCCCTTGCTGGTCTTTGTCGTTTCTGTCCTGCGCCGCTCTCCCGGCCTGCTTGGTCGCCTGCTGGACACCACTGCTAGGCTGCTGCGGAGCCGTGCCCGGTGATTGAGGGGCGGCACTGCCACCTACGCGGGCACCGGCCGACGACGCACCTTGGGCGGCCGCTTGGCCGCCCGTGCTCGCGCCGAGCCCAGCGGCCGCACCGCCGTGAGTCGCCGCCGCTGCGGGCGCACCACCACCGGCAAAACTGGAATTGATCGCAGAAGCCAGACCGCCGCCGCCAATTCCACCTGCACCCGCTACACCGGCCCCAGCAGCGCCGCCAGTACCGGCAGCGCCAAGAGCACCGGCAGCAGCCGGAGCGGCCGCCCCGGCCGTGGCGATGGTGGCAGCCGCCGCAGCCGCACCGGCTGCCCCGGCCACCGCCATCCCGCCAATGGCTGAGCCACCGCCCATGGACGTGCCGCTAATCATGCCGCCGATCAGGTCAGGAATAGTCTTGGTCAGATAGCAGCACACCAAGGCCAAGCCGACCATCGTCATCAATGACGCTTCATCATTGGTATAGGCTGCTAACCACTGCTTAGCCGACTGTACAACCAGGCCGACAATCAGAGTCAATACAAATAGCTTTGCACCAATCGCGACGGTGAAACGCATTGGCGCAATTGCAAATTCCCGCGTCCATTGCGAGCCACCAAAGCCCAAGAACAGCACGGATGCGTTGATGATTACGTAGGCCTCTACGAGCGTGACAAACATGAATGCAGCGATGAATGCGAAACATGCCAGCACAAGAATTGCGCATACAGCGATCAGAAGTCCCTTGGCCGGAGAAAATACTGAAATGCCCTCTACCATTGTGCGGCCAAAATCCAGCGCAACTGCAAGCATATCGCCGGGTTCTAATGCACGCCCGAGGCCGCTCGCTGATGCCGCTGCATCGCGGAAACTATCGACGATGGCCGTCGACCACTCCACTGAGTACTTCATGACTGCAAGGAAGAAACCGATCACCAGCACGAAGCGCAGCAGCTCGCCGACAATCTCGCCGAAGTCGGCTTGCTTCATTACTAGAGGCATGAACGTCCAAATAAACTGGATCGAGGCCAGCAGCCAGAACAGTCTGATCGCATAGTCATACAGCTTCGCTGACCACTGGTGCGACTGTTGCAAAACTAGGTCGAGTAGGCCCTGAACCGATGTATCGGCATGGGAAAGGTCGGTCGCGGCCATAGCATTTCCGGCCATGAACACACTCGCCAAGGCGAGGAACAACAAAAGACGACGATCCATAGCTAGTACCCCTTCACGCCGCCGCGAGTGTTGGGGCGCGCCTCAAACGACGCATCAGCGTCACGCTGTTGCCGTTGTTGCTCAGCCATCGCAGTACATTCGATGTTGCTTTGAACCACCACGGCAACCATGTAACCGGTCAGTGCGGACCCGGCGCACATCAACGCGATTAGCCATTTCGAAATAGTCATTCTCAGTACTCCTTCACGCCGCCGCGTGTGTTTTTCCGCGCTTCAAACTGCTGTTCAGCCGCTTCGCTAACGGCCTGTCGGTCGCCTTGCTGGGCCATGTAGTTGCCCTGCATGTTGATTTGGGTGGCCATCAGATCCCGCAGTTTTTGCAGTTGCTGCACGTTCTGCGAGGCGATTTCGTTGCCCGCCTGAATAGCTTGCATGCGGCCTACGGCTGACTGCGAACGGGCCACCATGCGAGCAAGCTGGGCGTCTTCAGGCTCGAACGTGCTGGTATTGAGATTTGCCGCTTCCATCGCCGTTTTCACGTTGTCGCGGCCCTGTTGCGACCACTTTTGATAGCGATCCTGCGCCGGGACCTCTGCCGAGTTCGCTGCTTGATTCAGGTAGGAATCGAAGCCGGGGAAAGCCGTGTTGAACTGCGAATCCATGTTCTGGATTTGACGGCCCAAGGCCTGCGAACGGTTGTAGATGTTGACCACGCTTTTCAAGTCAGCCGCAATGCTGCCAAACATCGAATCGGGCAGGCCCGTGCCCTGAGTGACCATGTTTTGGTACTGCTGAATCTGCGTTTGCAGTTGCTCGGCGGTGTTCAGCGCCGTGTTGACCTGTTCGGCGTACTCGAACATCTGTTGATAGAACGTCGAGCAGTTAGAGCAGTAGATGGCGTAAGCCGGTGCAGGTGTGATGTAGAGGCCTACACCAAGGCCTGTGGTTGCCATTGCCACAGCTAGCGCTGCGCCACGGCCAAATACCCGAGCGACATAAGCTGACGTTTTTCGCGATTCCATTTCCATGCCGAATACCTCATTTTGTCGTAATCTGAGGTCTGATTATTGTCCGATACGGGGTGGTTTTGAATATGCGGATAGATACTTATCCGCATATATTTCAATGACTTGCGTCCGGAAACTGTCCGTCAATCATCCTTTGCAATGATGCCAACCATCTGACCTGTCTAGGGTTTTTCTTTCATGAGGAAGAATACTTAGCTGTCCGGTTTGATGCTTTTTGCGGACAAAAAAAAGCCCACCAAAGTGAGCTTTTGATAAGTTTGTGCGCGGCGTCAGTGGGCCGCGTAATAAGGATTCTGAGCGCGATAAAGGCTACGTTCAGTCTCAGGGATGTGCAGCGTCTCTAGGTGCCACTCTTCGAGTGAAGAAGCTAGCTCGGCCGCAATGCGCTGGGCTTCCACAACGGGCTTACTAGATTGCCCGCTGGCTCGACCTAGGCAGGCTTGCAGTTCATTGAGTTGATTGGCCAAAGCGCTGATGCGGTGAGCTGTCTTCATGATCAATTCCTCTTGCTGATCCCTTCGACGATTCTATCGAATTCTTCCCGGATCTGATCGTCCGTAAGCTCAAGATTAACCAATCCTGATTTTATTGCAATTCTTCCGATTCTTTCTGCTGCCTCATTGTCGAGCTTTGCAAGCCTTGCCTTAGCCATCTCTAGCTCAGAAAGCGCGTCAGCTCGTCGCTCGGAAAGGGTTTTTCTAGCCAATTATAGTGCTCCTTTTTTGGTGCCATTTCGGCCTTAACCGATTGTGATCACGGAGATTTTAGCGACCGCTGGAATTTCTGACCACATCTGGATTGGCGTCGCTAAGAACGAAGCGCGGCCCCGGCATGTTGGTCGCCACTCCTGTGCTTTCTCCGCCCTGTGTGATCCGTTCAGTTAAAGTTGGTCGATTAAGTAAATTCAAGGCAATTTTAGGAAACTCCTGCTTAGATTAATGCAACTCTAGGCAACTAAGGAAAAATGAACGAAATTCAAGGAAATTCAAGGCAACTTGCGTTACCGAAACGGCCATTAGCATTAAATTTCTTTGAGTTGCACTCAGACAGACGGCAAGATATGTGTTGTGGGCCTACGCTGCTTCGCAGCTACGACCCCCACCACCGCCCCTTACTCGCCTGCGGCTCGACGGATCTTGCTCTGCGAGGCTTGCCGTCGCTGCCGCGACAATTGAAAAGCTGGAGAGGTACAGCATGGAGAAAAAGGAGAAGCACACCCCTCGACGGAAGTTGCCGCCCATCAAGGTGTGGGTGTCGGAGGACGAGCGCGCAGAGATCGAGGACAAGGCCAGGCAAACTAACATGTCATTGTCCGCCTATCTGTCCGCTGTAGGCCGCAACAGGCCCATTCGATCCGCACTTGACCTGAAGGCGGTTGCGGAGCTTGGGAAAGTAAACGGCGACCTTGGGCGGGTGGCAGGCTTGCTGAAAATGTGGTTGGCAGAGAAACGCGGGCATGGTGCCCCGGCAGCGGACGTTGATGCATTGATGAGGGAGTTTCGTGAGCTACAAGGGAAAGTTTTGGCTGTTATGAGCAATGTTGTTTATGAACGGAGATAGGAGCGGCGCCTAAGACCGGTTGCAGCATTTTTTCGTAACGCCATTTTAGAAAAATTATGGCCAATTGGGCATGCACATCATCTCCAATTTGAGGGGGCTTTTGAGTTTTGCCATTTCCAGAGGGCCGTATCAGGGCACAATCTTGCTGACTGCGCACGACACAGCTTCATGACTCCATCGAGGGCACAGTAAAGCCCTGTGTCTAAGGCGATGTTGCCGCTGCTAGCAATTGGCAGGCGAAAACGCTTTTTTGGATTGCGCAATCCAAAAAAGACGTGGCATTAGGCCGGTATCGCGCTAGAGTCCTTAAGTATAAAAAAATGCTGTGGTTTTCCGAGACGTGGAGAAGATAGTAATGGGGCTACCAAGAACATTTGTAGGATTTAGTAGTACGGACATTCACTATTATCGATTAATGCTTGCGTGGAAACAACACGAACATATTGATTTCAGTTTCACTAATTGCCAGCTTTCACAAGAAATAAATTCAAGCGATGAGGCATATATAAAACGTAAGTGTCGCGAGCGCATAGATATGGCAGGAACGTTTGCTGTGCTTATTGGTTCTGATACACGTAACAAGCACAAATATGTAAGATGGGAAATGGAAGTCGCGTTAGAAAAAAAATGCAGAATCATAGGCATAAATTTGGATGGCGCACGTAGCGTGGTAGAAGCAAAATGCCCGCCTATTATTCGAAATGTAGGAGCTATCTTTGTTCCTTTTTCACCAAAAATTGTTGCCCATGCGCTTGCTAATTGGACTAAGCAGCCGAATGATGACTGGCATTATAAAGACGAAGTTTATAGAAGTCTCGGATATAAGTGATCGGAGAATATATGGAAGATAAAGATTTCCCTGCCCTCTATCGGTCTGCTAATGAACTTTCGTTAAAGTCGCAGTCGCAATTTTTCTTAGCTTTAAGGTGCCATCTTATTACCTTGGTTCTCGCCGCATTATTATCAATAGTAAGCTTTCCACACTGGACTGTAGCAGCCTTGCAGGTCTTTGCTCTTTTAGGAGCTTTGGCGTGCTCTATCTATTTGTTTAGTGTTAGGCCAGAAAAGCTTTGGTACGGTGGCAGAGCGGTCGCAGAATCTATAAAGACGATAACTTGGCGCTATGTGTGTCGAGCTGAACCGTTCCAGGGAGACGATGAAAGCGCTCGGAAAGATTTTCGTCTGACACTTAAAGCAATAATTGAACAAAATCGAGAGGTTTGCCGGGCGCTCACTGACCACCTTGAAGGTATCCAAGTTTCTCCTAAGATGGAGCAGATCCGGTGCGAAACATTAAGTAAACGCAAAGAAATATATGTGAAAAGCAGGATTGGAGATCAACATGCATGGTATGCCAACAAAGCTAAATTCAATCGTAGGAGAGCTCGGTATTTTTTTTGGGTTCTGATAACGGTCAATACCTTCGCTGTTGTTTGTGCTGTGGTGCGGGTTGCTAACGTAGAGGTGCCTTTTTGGCCAACTGATGTTTTCGTAGCAGCGGCTGCAAGTATTTTAAGTTGGATGCAAGCAAAGCGATTTTCTGAATTAGCGGCCTCGTACTCTTTAACGTCTCACGAGATAGGGTTGGTAAAAGAAGAAGCGAAGCAGCCAAATACAGATGAAAAGTTTTCTGTATTTGTGGGGGATGCGGAAAATGCTTTTTCCCGAGAACATACGCAATGGGTTGCAAGGAAAGATGCGTAGATGCTTCTGTCAATGGCATGATTTAGGGGGGGGATATGTTTAATCTTATTATGAGATCGGTTGAGTGGGACTCTGGGCAAGAATCGATGGAGATTGGCCGGGTTTTTGAATATACGGATAGCCACATATCTCAAATTTTTAGAGAAAATAATATTCCATCGCTGGATAGACTTATAGCCCTTCCGTGTCTGTTTATGCAAGAAGGAACGCGGGATGAGGTTGCTTACGTTGGTCAAATAAATAGAGCAAGAATAGTAGGTGGTGATATATCTTTTGAGTATTCATTAGACAGTGAGGTGCCAGTTATTCATAACTCATTTATATACAAAAATAGAATGGCACTTGATATGCCAAAGGATTTTGAGTTCTCTAGGAATCATTGGGCTGTTAAGGATATTGATCTTTATCGATTTTTGCTTAGAACGGTTAGGCCGAGACGCCAACGGCCTACGGTATTTCAGATTTCAGAACATGAGAGCATTGAAGCGATGCTGGTCTCTGTAATGATGCCATTTGATGCTGCTTTTAATCCGGTCTACAACGGTATTCAGTTGGCCGCAGAAGGGGCTGGCCTTCGTTGTCGTCGTGCCGATGATATTTGGGAGAATCCAGCCGTAATTCAGGATGTAGTTGCTTTAATAGATAGAGCGCGTGTTGTGGTGTGTGATTGCACAGGTAGAAACCCTAACGTCTTTTATGAGGCTGGGATTGCGCATACTCTGGGTAGAGAAGTCATACTAATAGCTCAAGCTGAGCACGACATACCGTTTGATCTACGGCATCTACGATTTATTCGTTATCATGCGAACGCGCAAGGAATAGCCGAATTGTCCGTGGCTTTGCAGGCACGAATTCAAACCATTGTCGGTCACTAAATTTATCTTCTTGTTGCAGATGTCTTGGATGTACACCGAGAAGCCTTGTATTGAACTCTCAGCATAGAGGACAGGTGAGATGAAAGACAGATCACATGACAAGGCCATGGTGGAGTATTTCCATGCTATTCCTTCCTACGCAGCGGAGTTGCTTGCCGAAGTTCGCCTAGACGGCGACCCGGCTGAACTGGCTATTTTGCTGCGTCAGACGGCTGAGGCGTTCGGCCAGGACGGATTGCGGGTAGTTTCTCAGACGAGGAAGGAGCGCGAATGACCCTGAAATTGTTAATAGATACGTGTGTATGGCTCGACCTCACAAAAGATCCCCGCCACCTTCCGCTGTTGGATGCCCTATCCGCGATGAGCGAGGCAGACGAAGTAGTACTCGTTGTGCCGCAGATTGTTATCGATGAATTTGCACGGAATCGCGACCGAGTGATGGCCGCGAGTAGAGCCAGCCTTTCGAGTCACTTCAAGAGGGTTCGAGAGGCAATTATGCAGTTCGCACCTGAAGATGGCCGTGAGGCTACGATCCGGCAGCTAAACGAAGTGGATCACCGCGTGGCGACTGGCGGCGAGGCAGTAAACGAGGCGGTAGACCTCATTGAAAAACTCTTTGCCGACTCTCAGCCTGTGCCCGTAAGTGACAGTATTAAGCTGCGTGCAGCTGACCGAGCTATCGCCAAGATTGCCCCTTTCCACCGTCAGATGAATGGCATGGGAGATGCAATCATCATCGAGACCTACATTGATGCTCTGGCTGCGCGTCAGAGTGACGACGTGTTCGCGTTCGTGACTCATAACATCCACGACTTTAGCCGTCAGGGAGCAGATACACGTTTGCCACACCCGGATTTAGAAGCCCTTTTCGATGGCGTGAGATCGAGATATTCAACCAACCTAAGCACACTGCTCAGCGAATTCGCCAGCGAATTGATCGAAGAAACCAGGTTTGAGCGCGAATACAGTCAAGCTCCTAGACAGCTATCCGAGTTGCTCGAAGCAGAGCAGAAACTGACTACTCAAGTTTGGTACAACAGGAAGTGGAACATCATCGCTAACGTCGAGGATGGGGAAGAAAGGGTGGTGGCTAAGGAGGAGTGGGACAGAGCTGCGCCGGAAGAGCGGCGGAAGCTTGTGGTCGATTCGATTTGGGAGGGAATGCTAGCTGCTATGAGGAGCGCGGAGGAGGAACTCGGCGCGGAGGCGCTGGGGCCGTGGACTGACTTCGAGTGGGGGATGATCAACGGCAAGCTGTCTGCTATACGCTGGATGCTCGGTGACGAGTGGGATATGCTCGATACGTAATACACAGACAGTTATGGATCGCCGTTGCTGTTTTGGATTGCGCAATCCAAAACAACGCCTGTGGGCGTTCTGAATTATCGTTCGACCGTTTGCGCTACCAGAGCGGAGGGCACCATCAATGAAAGACAGATTACATAGTGAGGCTATGGCTGAGCTTTTCCGTGCCAGCCCAGACTACGCATCTGAACTGCTGGTCGAGGTTCGCCGCGGCGGTGACCCGGCAGAGCTTTCCATTCTGCTGCGACAGGTAGTCGAGGCGTTTGGGGAAGACTTTGCAACTCTGACTTTTGCGACGAGGCAACCATGACGCAAGTGGCTTGGAGGCGCGACGGCGTGCCGGTAGATGCCGCTTCCATTCCGGGCATTGAGTGGGAGGCCTTGAAACAGGTGGCACAGCTAGGTGACTTCATGATGCCTTGCTGCAAGGCGCCAGCGGTCCTCAAGACAAGCATTAACGGCTTGGCCTTCTTCGCCCATCTTTCGGATGAGTGCGATACCGCACCGGAAACGAAGTGGCACAAGGCAGGCAAGGCAGCAGTGATGGCCGCTTTAACAAGCATGGGCATCGAGAGTCGTGACGAGGTGCCGGGCCGATCTACGAGCGGGGACAAGTGGGAGGCCGATGTTCTCTTCTCGGTTTCGGGTCGCACCATCGTGATCGAGTTGCAACGCTCTTACCAGCATCTGCGCGACTTCACTCGTCGGCAGGAGCGATATGCTGCCTCGGGTGTTGAATCTTACTGGCTGGTCCGCAAAGAGACATTTCTGACCTTGGGAAAGGCCACATCGCGACTTCTGCTAAAGCGTGACTTCGGCAACGTGTTTCCGCCTGGTGGAATCGGTACAGGTATGCTGCCTGAGTTACCGGTAGCGATGTTGGAGACCGAGGGCGAGCAGGTGGTTCAGTTCGGTGGGTTCAAGACTGCGACTGTGGCGGTGTGGCTGGCTGGCATCATAGATGGCGCATTCCAGTATCGTGGCGGATCTTGGAATCTTGGTTGACCTTGAATATGTCGCATGGCATTTTTAATGGTATCTGAAGGATTTTTGTGCGCAATATACTGTCAAATAACGATTTTTTTTGATAATCAATAATAGAGTGGGAATGAATTTTATTTAACACATTGATTTAATTGAATGAAATAATGCCATTAATGATTTTTACGTCATTGATGGCATTTTTTATGGAGTTGGAAAGGGATGTACTCGTGAAGCTAGAAGATAAGCGTGCATTTTTGCTGGTCACTGGTGAGCCATAACAGGCCTTAATATTAGGGGATGACCTGCTGTGCTAAGGAATTAATAGCTCCTTCATCACTAATATAGGATGGATAAATCGTCTCAAGGTGCTTCTTCATGGGAAAAACGCTCTTTTCTCCTGGAGCAATCATGCCTCCATTGGCCACGACAATTTTCCCATCTTTATCCTCAGTGATATTAGCCAATGAGACAAAGTATGGCGTGGGATTAGATCCTTCAACTCCACCGTTGACCTTTTTCCAGATGATTGATTTTCCAGCCTGGTTAGCGCTGCCGGTTAATCCCTGAGGACGGTAAAAAATTTTAATTCTTGAACGAACCGCCATTTTCAGCTGGTTTTTATTGTCTTTTTTCGTCGCCGGAATTTCCAGCACGTTTAGCCAGAATAAAGACTCTTTATTAGCGGGCAATGATTCTCCGGTATAAATCATGCGCAGCGTCTGGCCTTTCCCTCCGTTGATGCGGTTAATCGGAGGGGTGATCGTAAAGGGCGCTTTGGCCGTCTCCGGCGTGGCATTGGGATCGCCCGCATCTATCCATACCTGTGCCAGTGCGGGTTTCTCGCCGACATTATCAATTTTTACCGTCACTTCGCGTTCTTTTTCCTGATAGACGAAGCGCGTACCGGTGATGACGATATCCGCGAAAGCCGAGGACACCATAGAAAATGCAACTATCGCTACGGCAATATGGCTGTAAAATATGCTTCGGGGCATCGTATATTTCTCCCTTTTCAGCCCGCCGGTCAGACAGGCCGGATGTTTAATAAGCCAGTCAATCAATTCATTGACATATAAAATGACGGTATTCTATAAACCCGCAGTCACAGATAGGTGATCGTAAAAACGACAGAGCCGTTTGCGGGCCCTGCTGTGACGTTTGTATCAGACTGCACATAGCGAGCTTTGAGCGGAATGATATAGGTGGCGTTATCTTCCTGCAAAAGATTGGGTAGATTAAACCCACCGGAACCATCCAGCGGTATACTGCCAGATATATTTCTTTGCGATAATTCAATGCCGACCCCGGTGGCCGCATTGATACCGCCATCCAGTTTGGCCAGTGAAGGGTTGCCTTCAATAACGCCGTTGGCGCTTTGAAATCCGATGGAGATAACGTTTTCGGCATTGGAGCCGGTAAGTCTGCCCGTGTTTTCGTTATAGTTATAGTTACCATAACCATAAAAAGGTGGGCAGCCTTGCAGGATGATATCAAAATCTTTCCATTCGGTAACCGTTCCCGGGCTGGTAAAATCGCCGACCGCATGGTTGCCAAGATTCACATCAATATTTGACGTTGCCAACTGACAGGTTTTTGTATGCACCGTTGTGGAGCCCACGAAATTAAGATTGACAAAAACATTGCTCATGGGAATAGGGGAGTTTGAGCCAGAGGTAAACTGAAATGAAGGTAATGAGGCCCCCTGGACTTGCTGTGTCCCTGCTTGGATAGGCCCTGTTTTTATAAGTTCTATCTTGACAATACTTAATTGGCCTAAACCTTGTGACGTCGTACCATAATTTATCGAAAATGTACGTTCCCAGGTATCAGGAAAAGTGCTGACCTCTATATTTGAACCTGATGTATAAATAATTGCGCCAATCCCGGGAACGTTAGTCGGAAATACATCTTTTCCATCAACACGATTTGCTGGGCCTGAAGGCGTGCTAACAACCGCTACTGTTGCGTAGGCGTTCATTGTATATGGTGTATTACCTAAGTCCTCTGTACCAACTGTGCATTCGAAAGATGTCGTTTTAGGAGAAATAAAATATCGTTGACTATATAGTACCTTCCCTACTGGCACGTCTTCACCAGCGGTGGATATTCCGAGACCAACGACAGGAATTGAAACGTTATCGGTAAAAAGTTTCGAAAATTCACAATTAAGCGCCTGAGCCTGTGACGAGAACAAGCAGGCTAGACCGATAAACAAATAGTGTATCGTGCCTTTTTTTGTTTTAGTGAATTGGGTCAGATTGCGTGACAGTTTCATGTGAAAACCTCAGTGTTATCAGTACATTTTATTTTCAACAGCATGTGCGAATAACGGCAGCGTCTGGTTTTTAACCACGTATGCACTGTCTCCTGTTGCACGGGTGCTTTCCTTGAACGTGTAGTATTCAATAAATTCACAAAATTTCAGCATCATATGCAAATCCTTTTTGTTGCCCAACTTCATTTTCTTCATCAGGCTGGTTCTTGACTGATATATTGTTTTCCGACTCTTACCAAGACATAAGAACATATCATTGATGCTGTACCCGGAGATTAAAAAGAAAAAAATCTCCTTTTCAGAATAGCTCAGGGATGATAACGGGTTGTTTCTTGTTAAGTCGTGTTTCTTCTGTTGGGAGTTTCTAACAAGCTGTAGCAGACTTTTCTTTATTTTACTGACAGGCCCCCGAACGGACAGGGACGGGAGTCGGAAAAAGTTCAGATCGGTTAACGAAATAAACGCATAATAATCCGCGCTGATGATGGATTTGTATATTTTATACCAGGCATCCCTTTGGGTGTAAATGTATTCGACGTCAATTAATGCGACCTTGAATACGGACGCATCTTTCACGAAAGATTCTTCTTGGAGGGGTGGGTGAATATCATTATCAGGCCCTGAGTACTCCGCCACTAACGAAGTTAAGGCGTGTTCAAGATAGACGTTTAGGGTCAGAATAGTGACGTCAGTATGCTGAGAGAAAGTGCTTTTTTGCATAGTATTATCTATTTCCGGAAATTAAAATGACGAACATTCATGGCGAACGAAAGAATCAGACGCCCTGAAAATAAAACGTAAAAAGTCGTGCTAGTTTTTAATTTCTTTTATTTGCATATTTCGGCCAACTTTCTGAAACCTGACTGCGCCTCATCCTTAACCCGATAAGTCATTTTACACTGCTCACCAGGCTGGCTGCCCCACTTCACAGTCAGTTGGCCGGAAGCGGCTTCCGTTAACGCATATATCTGCCCCATCTGCCCGACGCTGCCAACATTAGCGCCTGCGGCATCAAATACCTCTGCACCGAACGGTAACGGTTCACCTTTCGCATTCTGCGCGTTAATCAGCAGCGGTATCCCTTTACGGGTATTAAAGACAACCTTACTGACCGCTCCCCAGTGCGGAGCGACTTTCTCGGTGGTATTGCTGAGTTCAATATCCTGTGACAGCCCTTTCGGATCGATACTGACTTCGTTCATTTCATACGGCGTCAGGTACGGAATAGCGGCGTGCCCGAAGCCGTCAATTTTCAGCCCCGGATAGCCGCCGACTTTGGCGCCTTTTGCATCCTTAGCCTCGACAACGGCAAAGGTATCACCCGTATAAGGCGTGGCCACCACGCCATTCTGCCAGGCGATCACCGTCCCGCTGGCCGCCAGGCTGGTGTTCTGGTAATGCTGACCGGTGCCATAGCTGGCCGTCAGATGGCTGTAAGGCGTCCGCCAGCCGCCGCTTGCGGTCATGCTGCTGCCGGTGCCCTGGTTATAATTGGCGGCCGTCAGACCGTAGTTATACTGGTTGTCCTCCCCGTAGGTGCCGGAAAGGCCCAGCTGTTCACCCATGCGGCCGTTGCCGCTTTTGTTCAGACTGGCGGTCAGCATTGGCACATGCTTCTTATCGTATCCACCCAGCGGGGTGGAAATGTTCAGCAGAAAGTTATTTTCCATTTTCCCGCTGTAGTTTCTGACGCGCCCGGCGCTGAGGTTATAGTTCACCCGGCCGAGGTTATTGCTGTACCCCATCTGGTACTGGATATCGGATTTGTTATTGTTCCAGTAATCCTGCGTATAACCGGTGACATACACCTGTCCCCATCCGGGGCCCAGCCCCTGGTTCATGGTAATATTCAGCCGGTTTTTAGGGCGCCATATGCCGGAAGCCAGGCCGCCGCGTTTCTCTTCATCAATCGCGCGCATTGCGGTCTGGAAATCGTAATAACCCGACGTCGAGAACCGGTACGCAGCGATAGTCAGGTTACTGTCCGTATCCGGCAGATACTTGCTGTAGCTGATCTGGTAGCTCTGGCCGCTGTTCGCCGTTTCCTCAGTGGTATTCAGGTGCACGCGCGCCTGGGTGACATCGACAGAGAACGCACCTATCGCCGTACTGATAGCCATGCCTAACTGCACCGCATAATACGCAGCGCCGCTTCCCTGAATACCGGCGTAGCCGGTCAGGATATTCGACAGTCCACGCTGATAGGTCGCCTGATACAGCGTCGGGTCAAAGGAAAGACTGGGGTCGTTCAGCCGTCCAGCCACCACGTCATAGCGGTGAGCCCCGGGACGCAAAAGCTGGGTCACCGAAGCGTAAGGCACCTGGAAGCTCTGCACGCTGCCATCGGCTTCCGTCACCTTGACGTCCAGGTTGCCGCCATAACCGGTGGGGTACAAATCTTCAATCACGAAGGCCCCGGGCGGCACGGTGGTTTCATAGATAATGCGGTCGTTCTGGCGTACGGTGACTCTGGCGTTGGTACGCGCGATACCCCGGATATCCGGCGCATATCCCCGGCGGGACTGCGGCAACATCCTGTCGTCGCTGACCAGCTCAACGCCGCGAAAGGGCAGCGTGTCAAAAAGCTGTCCACCGGTGGAGGTTTCGCCCAGCAGAACACGGCCAAGGATGGACGAGATATCTCTCTGGACATAATTATTGATGGACTGATACTGGCCGCCATTGCCCTGCTGCCGGCTGTAGTTACCATCGTGCCTGAAGTACCAGCCGCCAATGTTCAGCCCGCCATTAAGGCCAATATAGGATGAGGTGTAATCTCTTCCGTGTGAGCGGGTGGTATAAGTGCTGGCGTTATAGCCCAGTAAGGCGGCCGGAATGCCGGTATCCCATAACGCCGGACTAACATACCCCCGGGCAGTATTACGCAGCAACGCCTGCGGGATTTCAAAATCCAGCCGCTGGGTGGAGGAGTCATAGATGATGCTGACTCCGGGTAATAATTCTTCAAGACTGTAGCACTGACGGTTTTCCCTGAGCACTGCGCTAAATGACGCCGGGACTTTATCGAAATTTAAATTCAGATTTTTAATCAAATCAGCAGTAATACAGGGACGCACTTTTTTGTCCGCCTGCTCGGCAAATAAAACCGGTCCTTGGGTGACGGATTCACCGTTCACAAAAATATCCGTTGACCAGGTTCCCGGCGTGGCAGAACCGCCATTCTCAAAGCGTGATAAGTCAATCTTTTCCTCACCGGAGGTGTTCAGAAAAACAGGGTCAAAAGTAAGATTGTCTTCATTCACGGGAGACTGAGACAGCGGTGTTGCAACGACCTGCTGCGGGGCCATAATGGCCGCCATCACCGCGATGGCAATCAATGAATATCCAAAATGAAGACGCATAATTTTATTCCCTCAAAACTGAAGCGGTAAAAAATATATAAATGGCTTATAACGTGTATTCGACTTTCCTGAGTGCACCCCAGTCATTCACATATTCATACGTTAATAATGAGCCCGCACCGGCGCGTACTGATGCTGGCAAATTAAAGGTATAGCTGCCCATCGGCGGGACCATTTCCCCTTCAATGGAGCCACTGCTGCCCGCATTTTTAAAGGACACCGAGACCAGCGAAATAAAATAGGGCGATGAATTGGTGGCCGTCAGTTTTCCGCCGGAGACGGACCACCTGATTTTTTCCGCTGCTTCGGTCACTTTCGCTTTATCGGCGAGACCAGCGGGCCGGTAAAAAAGCTTTATGCGCGTACGGAAAGCAACATTCAGTTTATTGACGCTGTCATCTTTTTTGGCTGCCGGTACTTCCAGCAGATTCAGCCAGTACACAGATTCCTTATTTTGTGGCAGGGCTGGTGAACCGGTATAATTGAGCCTGAGGGTCTGGCTTTTATCCGCATTAATACGGTTAATTGGTGGCGTCAGGGTAAAAGGCGCACGGATACGATCGGGCTTTGCATTCATATCACCATCATCGATCCAGCTCTGAACCAGAACCGGAAGCGTGCCGGTATTGGTGAGCCGGACAGACACTTCCTTTTCCTGTCCGTTGTATATCACACGCGTCCCGTTAACAATAACGCTGGCGTGGGATTGCCATACCACAGCTGCCGCCGCGATACAGGCTAATTTTGAGAGTTTCCGGATAATGGTTGATGGTATCATTGAGGTGCTCCTGAGTGACAGGGGGAGTGACTCCCCCTGAAATTCCTTATTACTTGTACTGCAGGTTATAAACGACGCTGCTGGTGACGGTGCCCGGCGTGGTCTGGGCATTGGCGAAGTACTCAACGGCATACGGCAGCAGTGCGGTACCATCGGCATTGATATCGACATAAGCCATGCCGTTAACCTGGTCGGTGTTACCGACGTTAATCGGTGCATAGCTGTTGGACGCATCCAGCAGGCGCAGGTCAACGTTAGTGGCGCTGCCGCCAACGTTTTTCAGATGACCAGTGCTCAGGTCAACGGTGTTACCCGGCTGGAAGAACGCCGCAACTTTAGAGTGACCGCCTTCGGTGCCGATGACGCAGTCGGAGATATTCATGTTGAAGGAAGTACGGCCGGTGGTGTCGCCGCTGGCGGTCAGCTGGTTCACGCCGACGGTCGGCAGGATGACGGTGGCATCAGAGCCCTGTCCGTTGATGTCCACTTCGCAGGTTGTGTCGGTCAGTTCACCGTTAAAAGTAATGGTTCCCGTCGAAGCAGCCTGAGTAGAAAATGCAGCAAGGGCGAACACAGCAAAAATTGAGGTACTAACAACTGACTTTTTCATTACATTATCCTTAATTGATTACTTTTGGTTTTACATGATTTCGACGAAATACATCGTCCCAGCATCATGAGTACTGTGTTTCTCTTAGAGAAAATAGCTAAGCGAAAATCCGGCCTTCAATAGATCCTATTGTGGCAATTCTCGTTGAGTTTTTTGTGTTTATTTCTGGATACTAAAAATCATTCTCGTGTTTTTTTTTAGTTTCAGACTTCTCTATATGATTACTGTTTAGTGAGTAGCATAACAACATACCAATTCTGACGTTAGAAACTAAAAAGCCATTGTTATTTACGCGGTATATAATAAAACGGCTAAACCCACATTTTACTAAGGTTTTTTTTAAGGAGTTAATTGCCTGCCATAGTCGCTGCTTATTACATTTCAACCCATAGTTCTCAAAAACATCACGCATAATTTTTTCATCTTCGATCATTTTTTCATTTGAGTGATTTAAGATGTAAGAAAGCAGTCGGGCCATGGTTGGTCGCAGCCGAATACTAATGCCTGTCAGTGTATTTACTAATAAGGCAGGTGAAATCCGAAACTCAAGATTGTCCCCAATGCAATACCCATAAAGGTGATGATCTAATCTTCCTGGGTTCTGCGTCATCGAAAATGATCTCCTTTGGCATTTGCCTTATCAATGCTGTGGCATTTTATATACTAAAATTGTTTAATCAATCAGACATATATATGATGATTAACGACTTCATAACCTTTAATTTACAGATTTAAAGCCTGGTTTTCTTGTGTTTTCTGGTTTTTATATCTACAAAATGATTTTTACTTCATTAGCTAAACCCTTCTTTAGATACTGAGTAGTTAATACCCAGGTAAGATATTTTTATACCTCATTTTTGGCGTGAATCAATTATAGGTGCCTTGATGGGAAAATTAAGCCTATTTAATCTAACAATCTGATTCATAAATAAAAAAAATGAATAATTTTTTAAAGTTCATCGTGTTTTTGAAAATTCATTTCAAATCAATATGTTATGACCCTGTGTGGAGTGTGTGATTTTATCTTATATAATCTTAGTGAAGGTTTTATATGTATAATATAAGATTTGTTGAGAATGTTGTAATCATATTGTTTAAATGTTGATTTATTGATGTTGGTGATTTGTATGCAAAATATATATGTGTTAAATGACTCTGTCGTCTTCTGGCCAGAAAAAAATCTTTTATCTGATATATCTGATGACAGTAAAAGAGTGCAATTAACAGGACCTGCAGCCCGATGTCTGGAATTGCTGATCTTAAGGAAGACTTTGGTATTGCAAAGCGAGCTGTATGAATATGCTTGGCAAGGTAGTGGGGTTATTCCCTCCCCTAATACTTTGTATCAGAGCATATCTGTCACTCGCCGTGCATTTAGAGAGATATGTGCAAATGAAACTGATTACATTCTTACTGAAACTCGGAAAGGTTTCAGACTTAACCCTGCAGTATCTGTTTTAGCAAAAATGCAAGATTTTCCAGATGTTCATCCAGAGAAGGAAATGAGCAAGGCAAGCGAGGATAGACACACTAGCGAGTTACTGAATAATATAAAAGGAAAGCTTGTTCGTCTAAAGCTGATGACCTTTATAATTATTGCTGTTATTTTTTCTGGGATGTTAACTTTCGAAATCTATACAGTGAAAACAAGAGGGTACGCTTTCTTTGAAGGATATAGAGGCCCTATTTTAATCCCTGGGAGTACGTGTAATTTTTTTCTATCCCCACAAAATGATAAATCTCGATTATCTGACTTGAATTTTTCGTTTTTGAAATGTCATTACCGATCGTATATTTATGTTACGATACTGCCGTATTCTCCAAATATCTCGGTTATTTCGTGTGATAGAGTCATTAATTCGGTGCCTGTAAAATGTGGGGCTATGACCTTGAGAGGCGGAAATGTATTTAAAAAATAGTAAAAATTTAATTATTATTGCGCTTATTGCAGTACTAATCATTCCTGTACTGGCGCTTTTTTATATTAACTATAATGACCAGCATTTTAGATGTGATGCTGAGTATTCGGCATCCAGCGATGGATATTTTTTGGTTTCTAAAGGTAGTCTTGTTATTAATGGTGAGCATGGTATGCTGATGATTGATGGTCGTATTTCTGACAGCCAGGAAAAAGTGTCTTTTTTTAAATTGAGAACTTACTTTGAAGTTGAAAAGAATAATTTTTCATATAATTTTAATTCACTCAATGTCTCAATTTCATCTAAACAGTTAAATAACTCAAACATACTTGGTAAATTTTTTTCAGATGTACTCATCAAAGAAGGAGTAAGTTCGTTTTTTTATATTTATTCATTAAAAGAGAATTATATCATCGCCAGTGGGAATATGCCATTGCTATTTTGTTTGAAACACTAGTGTAGAATATATTGACGTGAAAGTAAATTAATGCAATGGCTGAGGAGCGTTAGCGGAAAATATTTAGGCTTAGTACCAATTAGTTTAACTATAGTTAATAAATGCTGGTGCGAAAATATAGTTGACGATGAAAATATCAAACGGCTGGTCAGGGATAGTAGATAAACTTGCCCAGCCGTTTATATCATATAACTAATAAAAATTTATTTCTTATGGTCTTGTGGCCTATCAAAGATTACTTTACCATCAGATGTGCCTACTTTAATATAAAGCTTATAGAGATTAGACTATCCTCTGGGATATTTTCTGGGATGTTTTTATATAAAACATCTGCTTTTCCATAAAGAGTCACAATACCTCCCTTGCCGCCATCCGAGATAACCTTTCTGAGTAATGGATCAGTAATTTGGTTAAAGTTAACCTTGGTATTCATTGTGTTAAGTATAGGTTTGCCATTTAGGGTTTTCTCTAACATATCGAATTTTACGATCTCATTTTCATTGTATTTTTTTGAGCTTGACTTGTCAGTCACTAAAAATGAGCCATTCGACAGTACCTCATATTTCTTTTTACTGATTACTTTAAGTATTTTTTTTGCATAGTCGCTATTAACGCTTTGAACGATTCGATCTATTTTTATAACATTTTCCATTATGTCATCTTTCTTCATTTTGAGTGATTTGCTGAATGCATCATTTACACCAGCAATCATCATAGAAGGAGTCAATTCAATGTTGTTTTTAATGATCTTTTCAAATTCGGCATTAATTTTATCATAATAAAAAACACCTAAAGAGTAAGAATTTTTCCCTTTGGCTGTCTTCAATAAATCATTTTTTGAAATTTCAGACTGTTTCGCGTTTTGCTCAAGTTTTGTCATCTTAGCGGTGGTATCGCTAAGTTGTATCCGCGCAGTCTCGGATTCTCTGACCAGGCGGGTATTTTCCTGAGTGAGAGTCTCCAGATCTTTTTTCTGACTGGCGATGGAGAGTTCACTCTGTTTGCGGAGGTCAGCTAGCTGTGAGATGGCATCGGCAAGTTGTTTACGCGTCGTTTCTGATTCGCTGGCCAGGCGGGTATTTTCCTGAGTTAGGATGCTCAGCTCTTTTTTCTGACTGGCGACGGAGAGTTCACTCTGTTTACGCAGATCTGCCAGCTGCGAGGCGGCCTCGGCAAGTTGTTTACGCGTCGTTTCTGATTCGCTGGCCAGACGGGTATTTTCCTGAGTTAGAGTGCCCAGCTCTTTTTTCTGACTGGCGACGGAGAACTCACTCTGTTTGCGCAGGTCTGCCAGCTGTGAGGTCGCTTCGGCGAGCTGTTTGCGGGTGACTTCAGCTTCAGCAACCAGACGAGCGTTTTCCTGGCCGAGGGTGCTTAACTCATTCTTCTGAGTGGCGATGGACTGTTCTTTGTGCTTACGTAAAGAAGCAAGTTCTGAGGAAACATCGGCAAGCTGTTTACGCAGAGCCGTCGCTTCGGAGTTTAGCTTATCCCTTTCAGTAGTGAGAGTGGAGATCATTTTTTTCGGCGCTTCTGCACTTTCAGACTCACCTTTCAATATCATCTCATTGTACGAGCCTAATAATTTTTCATATTTTAATTGAAGTTTTTTATTTTTTTGTTCTAACTTATTATTTTCAATATCTTCATTTTTATTTTTTTGCGATAGATTACCCGCTGATTCTACGGGGTCGTTCATATCAACGCTTTGTAAGTTGAGGTTTTTAATCGCATTAATGAATTCACTATCTTCAGCTGATGCTGTTTTGTTTAGTGCAATGCAGATCAATAATGAAGCTATTGTTAGTTTTTTCAATCTTATCATGTGAAATTAAAAATCCTTTCTCAGGGCCTGTCTTTGCTAATGGCTGTGATAGTATTTTTTTGAAACTCTTCAATTAACATGATAGATAAACCATTACAGATCTCGTTTAATTTATAGTCAAAAAATGGAGTTATGGTTGAGCTCACGTTTGTAGAAGACTCATCTGCTATCGATGCATAAAATTTCGCATTATTGACTAAGGCATATAGTTCCTTGGTGTCTTTTTCATATTTATTATCTAACTGGGATAAAGTTTTAGCATCAGTGATACAACGCTGAAATTTCAACATTTTTGGCGGTTGTTCACTCAACTTTTCAGGGCTTTTTTTAATTGACTTTGTACACCCTTGTAAGAAGAGTGTTGAGAGTACAATTATAGTAATAGAAAGCTTTTTCAATGTGTCCTCCTGGACTTAATCACCAATTGGCGTAAAGTATCAAAAAAGAAATATATGTACTATAGGTTTAAAGATGACGGTGGTGAGTAATAAAAAACAGAAATAATGATTGTGATCTTAAATAGTTGTTATAAAAGGATTTATTTTCTTTTCCTATCAGAGTGGAGACTAACGATTGGGAAAAAATCAGATTATTTTACTTTATGTAACATTGCCTGTTGATTATTTTTAGCTATTTAATATTTTTTATTCTCTAATGAGATGCTATGATTCAGAATTGTTTTTTAATATAATTAAAAACTCCTGCGTAATGGGGGTGGAAATTAATAATATATTCACCCGCATTAAATAGTGCTTTTTTATATATTTATTTTGTTATGGGGAGTATCGATATGGCAAGACTGTTGATTGAATAGACACTCCGATATCATGTACATACCAGCCAGAATAACTCCCCATAGCCGACGCTTTGCTCAACTATTTTCGGTCATTCCAGTGTTGATTAAGCACAATCAGTATTGCCAACCCTGCCACCATCAGCGCCAGCGCAGCGGAAACCGTTAAGCTTCCCTGAATTCCAAGATGATGATTAAGCCACGCATAGGCAAACGGCGATATGGCTGCTAACAGCTGCGCGGGAATTAACAGAATGCCAGTGCGATGGGCGTAATCCTCGGCGGCAAAAAGCTGTAACGGCAGCGTGGCTTTAAATACGGTTGTCAAACCGTTGATTGCGCCATAGCCCAGTACGAACCCACCGGCCGCCCAGGACAAATAAGGTCCGCTCAGGCCAAGTGCAAAGCAGAGCGGCATCAGCATAGTGGTCAATAGTGTTAGCCTCAATGGCGTTAATGCTGAACCGGATGCCACTTCAAGAAAGCGCGCACCGGTTTGCCCAATCCCCCACAGCATTCCCACAGCAACAGGAAGTCCGTAGCTGGCAATAAACTCCGGTAAGTGTGTTGAAGTGCCGTTGGAGACAAAGGTGACCAGCGCAATGAGAGATGCATACAGCAGAGCCGGGCGCCGATCGTGGCGGGAAATCGGATTGTGTGGTTTTTTCCGTATTGGCGAGGGGAGTTTATGATTCGGCATAGTCCACAACAGCACGGCACTAACCAGACCAAAAAGGGCGTAGATCTGCAGAGCATGCCGCCAGTCCATCTGCGTCAGTAGCCATGTTCCGAATGGCCAGAAAAGAGCCGAGGCCAATCCTCCGGCCAGAGTCACGCGTGAGATAGTGAGCCTGGCACGCTGTCCGTAAAGATTCACCAGCGCAGCGAACATCGTGTCGTACAGCGCCAGTCGCATGCCGATACCTGTCAATATCCAGGCGGCGAACCAGCTCGTCAGGTCGTGAATGTTTGCCATGATGAGGCAACTCGTTGAGATCATCAACGTGCCGGAGATAACCACCCGTTGGCCGCCAAAGTGGGCCAGTAGTCGGGCGATAAAAGGAGAGGTTAGCGCCATCATCAACATCGCAATAGTCAGGCCCAGGTAGATTTGCGTTGCGGCCCAGTTGGTGTCCAGGGCAATAGCTCTGGCAAAAGTCCCGGGCATATAAAACGATATCCCCCAGTTGATCAGTTGATTGCATCCGGCGGCAAGGGTGACAAAGCCTGGCGCGGAGAGTGATTTTTCAGGTGTTTTCATCATCTTCCATTCTGTTACGCTGTTGTCGGCAGCATACCCTGCAAGCCATTGTGCAGGCAGGCCACTTCGTTTATGACCCCTATAAGAGAAACTTTGTGATGATGACGCTCAACCTGGGAAATCTGGCGACGTTTCGCCTGGTGGTACAGCGTGGGAGCTTTTCCGCCGCTGCTGACGTGCTTGGATTGTCGCAGCCTGCGGTAAGCCTGCAGGTGCGTCAGCTGGAGCAGTTTCTACAGACGCGATTGATTGAACGAACCGGGCGCGGTATTAAGGCGACGGCGGCCGGAATTGCCTTGCTGGCGCACAGCGAGCAGATTGAACAGGCGGTGAACGCGGCGGTGCAATCGGTGAGCGAGTTCAATCGTGAAGTTAGCGGCTCGATAACGCTGGGTACCGGAGCAACCGCCTGTATTCATCTTTTGCCTTCGCTGTTGCTAACGCTACGCGAGCGACATCCTCTGCTGACCGTCGGCGTGACCACCGGTAATACGCTGGATATTGTGCGGGCCGTCGAAGAAAATCGGCTTGATTTAGGGTTGGTTACGCTCCCGGCAACCGGGCGTAACCTGGCGGTGACGCCAGTTATGGATGAAGAATTTGTCTGTATTTTTGCCAGTAATCAGGAGGCGTTACCGCCAGCAGTTACGCCGGAGGTTCTGCAAACTCTGCCGTTAATTGCATTTGAATCGGGCAGCGGAACCCGGGATTTGATTAACGGTTGGTTCCTGGCTGATGGTCGGGCAATTGCGCCAGTGATGCAGTTAGGCAGCATTGAGGCGATTAAGCGTATGGTGCGTGCAGGGCTAGGGTTCAGCATTGTGCCGCGAATGGCGGTGGAGCATCCGCAGGATCGTATTGGCTTAAATGTTCAATCACTGGCTCCGCTGCTGTATCGTCAGTTAGGCATAATCATGCGGCAGGATAAAATTATCAGCAAAGGTATTGCTGAGATCCTGCGTTTACTGCAGAAGTTGGAGGTGGCTTAAGCGTAGCGCGTTTTCAACAAAGCAATGGTCGAATCAACCAGCGGGTGGTGTCGCTTGCTGTTCCACGCCGCCGCAGCGGTAACAACCATCTGCTTCTCTTCCAGCGTTTTTATCACCACATTAGCCGGTGCCAGTTTGCGGGTGGAAGCGGGAACCAGCGCGATACCCTGGCCGCAGCTGACAAACGCAATCTGCGAACTGACCGAGCGAACCTCATGCAGGATGCGGGGAGTGAAACCGTGGGTTCGGCATAGCGAGGTGAGTAGATCAAACCAGGCCGGGCTGACCTGGCGTGCTGACATTATCATCGGTTCCTTTGCCAATGCGCGCAGGCTGACGCGATGCTGTGAGGCCAGCGGATGATCGGTCGGTAGTGCGACGGCCAGGCGTGACTCTTCCAGCGGCAAAGTAATGATATGGCCTCCCACCTCACTTTCCAGACGCACGAAAGCCAGGTCCAGTTCACCATTCTCCAGCGCGGGGATCGCATCAACGCTATCGATTTCCCGAATAAATATCGTTAGCCCAGGCGTGGCGCGCTTAAGTTCCTCCAGCAACGGGGGCAAGGTCTCCAGCATGGCCGAGGTTATTGCCCCGATATTCAATACCGCCGAGTGGCCTGCGGCTATTTCATCGATGGTTCTGTCCAACTGGCTGAGCTGGTCGGCGAACTGGCGTACCGCGGGCAGTAGTGCGGATCCGGCTGGACTCAGGCGGGTCCCGCGCCGTGAACGCTCGAAGAGCTGGAGTTTCAGCCCGTGCTCCAGGAGCTTGATTTGTTCCGTTAGTGGCGGTTGCGACATCCCCAGACGCAGCGCCGCGCGGCCAAAGTGTTCCTCTTCCGCGACAGCGAGAAACATCCATAGTTGCTTGATACGACGAAAATCAATATTGCTCATAGGCGGTATTCTGTTAATAAATTCGTATCACAGAGTTTATTTTATAAGAATTTACATATCAATATGGCTAGTTATTATCTCTGCCCGGGAATGATGAGCAATGAGGATATGATGAGCATGCAGTCGGAGTTTACCCAGCAGCGTTTGCCGATGACGGTACAGGGCGTTGAGCTTGATATCGCGTCCATTAGCCGCGAAGGAGCAGGGGAGCCGGTGGTTTTTCTTCACGGTTTTGGCTCCAGCAAGGAAGATTATGCTGATTTCGTGCGCCATCAAGCCTTTGAGGGTCAGCCGTTTATTGCCTGGGATGCACCCGGCTGTGGTGAGAGTCAATGTGCCGATTATAGCAAGATGGGGTTACCCTTCCTGCTTGAGACGGCGTTGAAGGTGATTTCCCATGCGGGGTTTACTCAGTTTCACCTGGTCGGGCATTCAATGGGAGGATTAACGTCGCTTCTGCTGGCGCACGCTTTTCCCGAGCGAGTGCTAAGTTTTGTGAATATTGAGGGCAATATCGCGCCGGAAGACTGCTTTTTGAGCCGACAAATTCTGCAATATGCTGAGTCGGACGCGGAACGTTTCTTCGCGCGTTTTATTGAACGCACTCGCCACTCGCCAGCCTGGGCCAGCGCGCTCTATGCCAGCAACCTGCGGCAGAAGGTTCGTGCTGAGGCGGTGCCGGGGATTTTCTCTTCGATGGTGGATTATTCTGACCACGGTGAGCTAATGGCGAAATTCCTCAATTTACCGTGTCCAAAAATGTTTATGTACGGCGACCAGAATGCCAGCCTGAGCTATTTATCTTCTATTGCCCGCCGTGGTGTAACGCTGGCAGAAATTCCGTATTGCGGACATTTCCCTATGTATTCAAACTCGCTGGAGATGTGGCGACAGATAGCTTTATTGCAACAGGTCGCACGGTATCAGGATGAATAAAACGCCATCTTCACAACTGGTCGGCGTGCTATTTTCCGTGTGCGCGGCTTTTGGTTTCTCGTTTAAGGCAATATTTGTCAAGCTTGCCTATGAGCAGGCAACGGTCGATGCCATCACTTTGCTCATGCTGCGGATGACCCTATCGTTACCTTTCGTTATCCTGATTGCTCTACGGGGGCTGCGTAGCGGCAGTCCTCTACAGCGTCGTGATTATCTACTGCTACTGTTGCTGGGAATAGTGGGATATTACGGTTCGGCGATCCTGGATTTTATGGGGCTGCGCTATATTACTGCCGGGCTTGAACGTCTGATCTTATTTACCTACCCGGCGCTCACTATTCTGATGGGCGTCCTGTTTTTGGGTAAGCGTTTTGAAAAAAAGGTACTCCTGGCCTTAGCGCTTTCCTGGTCGGGAATTCTGCTGGCGTTTGTCCACGATCTGCAGATTAGTGGCGATATGCATAGCCTGGCTCTCGGTGGCGGTCTGGTTGCCGCCGCGGCCCTACTGTATGCCATTTATAATGCCGGGTCAGAGGCGGCAATCAGGCGTATGGGGTCGATGAAATTCTCTGTTCTTGCCTTGCTGGTTTCATCCTTTGCCACGCAAACCCATTTTTATATTGCGCAACCGTTATCCGTGCTTAACCTACCGTGGCAGGTATACCTATGGTGTGGCGCGATGGCGCTCTTCTCAACCGTATTACCGATCTTCTGGCAGTCGGCGGCCGTGCAGCGCATTGGTGCCGAGCGCGCCGTCCTGATTGGTCTTCTGGGACCGATGCTGACAATATTCTTTAGCTGGTGGTTACTGGGGGAACCCATTTCGCTGGCGCAAATAGCGGGCACGCTGTTGGTGATGGCGGGTGTACTGGTCGTGATTCGTCACTAAGGATGTTGAGTGTTTACTTCTGCTCAGGCGCTTTTGCTGAACCTGAAGGCTCAACGGTGATGGTTGATTGCTGCGATTGTTTCTTGTCCTGATGATGATGCCAGGCGCCGATAGAGGAGTAGACAAAACGTCCGAAAAAGAAGATAAAGCTGATTAGCAGTACGATACGGGTCATGCGACGGTTAAATCGATGTCGTTTACGCATACTGGGTGCCTGACTCACAAAAGGTTCCTTGAAGTATACCCGCAGGGCGGGCGATATGCGTATTAAGGCACAGTAAAGCGGTGGGGTCAATTGATGCGGATGTAAAAATCCGACGGTCAAAACATTAATTAATGTTATATAAGATGATTGTCGTATTTACATGCTTTCTGTTTATGGCGTTTGAATGCTAAAAAATAAGCTTTATTAATATTTGCTGCGTGATTTTTTGATTTATATCAATCGCCTGTTCTCACTGATAACTAAGGAAGGTGCGAATAAGCGGGGAAATTCTTCTCGGCTGACTCAGTCATTTCATTTCTTCATGTTTGAGCCGATTTTTTCTCCCGTAAATGCCTTGAATCAGCCTATTTAGACCGTTTCTTCGCCATTTAAGGCGTTATCCCCAGTTTTTAGTGAGATCTCTCCCACTGACGTATCATTTGGTCCGCCCGAAACAGGTTGGCCAGCGTGAATAACATCGCCAGTTGGTTATCGTTTTTCAGCAACCCCTTGTATCTGGCTTTCACGAAGCCGAACTGTCGCTTGATGATGCGAAATGGGTGCTCCACCTTGGCCCGGATGCTGGCTTTCATGTATTCGATGTTGATGGCCGTTTTGTTCTTGCGTGGATGCTGTTTCAAGGTTCTTACCTTGCCGGGGCGCTCGGCGATCAGCCAGTCCACATCCACCTCGGCCAGCTCCTCGCGCTGTGGCGCCCCTTGGTAGCCGGCATCGGCTGAGACAAATTGCTCCTCTCCATGCAGCAGATTACCCAGCTGATTGAGGTCATGCTCGTTGGCCGCGGTGGTGACTAGGCTGTGGGTCAGGCCACTCTTGGCATCGACACCAATGTGGGCCTTCATGCCAAAGTGCCACTGATTGCCTTTCTTGGTCTGATGCATCTCCGGATCGCGTTGCTGCTCTTTGTTCTTGGTCGAGCTGGGTGCCTCAATGATGGTGGCATCGACCAAGGTGCCTTGAGTCATCATGACGCCTGCTTCGGCCAGCCAGCGATTGATGGTCTTGAACAATTGGCGGGCCAGTTGATGCTGCTCCAGCAGGTGGCGGAAATTCATGATGGTGGTGCGGTCAGGCAAGGCGCTATCCAGGGATAACCGGGCAAACCGACGCATGGAGGCGATTTCGTACAGAGCATCTTCCATCGCGCCATCGCTCAGGTTGTACCAATGCTGCATGCAGTGAATGCGTAGCATGGTTTCCAGCGGATAAGGTCGCCGGCCATTACCAGCCTTGGGGTAAAACGGCTCGATGACTTCCACCATGTTTTGCCATGGCAGAATCTGCTCCATACGGGACAAGAAAATCTCTTTTCTGGTCTGACGGCGCTTACTGCTGAATTCACTGTCGGCGAAGGTAAGTTGATGACTCATGATGAACCCTGTTCCATGGCTCCAGATGACAAACATGATCTCATATCAGGGACTTGTTCGCACCTTCCTTAGCTATTGCAACGTTCGCTCCCCGGTGATTCATCTACATTTGCTGCTTGGTGAGCTCAACAGTGCGGCCGATCTTTCGCTGGCGACCGGGAGTCCGGAAAACTTGCAGCGCCGCGGCGCTATCAATTTGCAGCAAGAGTTGAAAGACAAGGTCACGATAATGAACCAGCTGGTGAAGGCGTTAGAACAGGATAAATTCCTTCTGATGGCGCAACCGATCGTTGGCATTCGTGGTGATAGTTATCATGAAGTCTTACTTCGAATGCTGGATGACAGCGATAAGATAATCATGCCGGACGTTTTTTTACCGGTAGCGCATGAGTTTGGCCTCTCGGCGCGCATTGATAGCTGGGTTCTGGAGCATACGCTCATCTTTATGGACAAGCAGCGCAAGAAGCTGCCGGGGATGCGCCTGGCGATTAATATCTCGCCTTTTTCAGTGAGTAATAGCCATTTTCATGATCAGGTAAAAGCGCTGCTGGAACGTTATGACATCGAACCCTGGCAGATTATTTTTGAGTTGACCGAGAACCATTCGCTGACCAATCCTGAGCAGGCGCGACAAACCCTGGCGCACTTGCAGGATATGGGCTGTCGCGTGGCCATTGATGACTTTGGTACCGGTTATGCCAGCTATGCGCGGCTGAAAACAATGAATGCTGATCTGCTGAAAATAGACGGTAGCTTTATTCGTAATCTGGTGACCAGTAGCCTGGACTATCAGGCTGTCGCATCTATTTGTCTTCTGGCGCGAATGAAAAATATGCAGGTGGTGGCGGAATATGTTGAAACGGCGGAGATTCGTCAGGCGGTGATTTCGCTGGGAATCGATTATATGCAGGGCTACGATATCGGTAAACCCGCACCGCTTGAGCGACTTGCCGACGGTTGAACATCATTGAATGGGCCGGTCAGTCCGGCCCATATGAGGTGGATTAAGGCGCTATATCAGGCTGTTCTTCTTCGCTAATCTTCAGCCACCAGTCCGGAACGCCTTCCCAATACTCTTGCTCTTTTTCCAGATCGAGCAGTACCAGCGCATTTTGACTGAACCAGTCATGGGGGAAAACCAGCGTCCAGTGGTTAGCCTCGGTCTTCAGCGTTAAGGTCGGCGGCGTTGTCGTTGCCTGACGCTGATTATTCAGCAGCACGCCAAGGCGCAGGAGCTGGATAAGCGGTAGAAACTGCTTTTTCTTAAACAGCGTAAAGCGCGGTAAATCATCCAGCTTAATCGCTTTGCGGTGATAGCGAACCAGCGTTGCCATCAGCATTTGCTGTTCCTGATTAAAACCCGGTAAGTCGCTGTTTTGCAGGATATAAGCCGAGTGACGATGCATGCCGCTATGGTTAATGTTTAAGCCGACTTCGTGCAGCATGGTGGCCCACTTCAGTAGCGCCGCGAGATGTGGGTTGGCAAGCTTAGGGTTCTGCTCCTGCCACTGCTCAAACATATGCGTGGTTGTCTCCAGCACCCGACGCGCCTGTTCGCGGTCGATATTGTACTGGTTAGCCAGGCTTTGCGCGGTGCGGCTACGAATATCCTGATGGCGGAAACGTCCTTCCATTTCGTAGAGGACGCCTTCGCGCAGCGCACCGTCGGACAGGCGCAGTTCCTTAATCGCCAGCGCATCGAACACGCCGCAGAGAATAGCCAGGCCTGGCGCGAAAACGGCTTTTCGGTCTTCAGAAAGCCCTGGCAGGCTAAGAGAGTCGAAATTTTTATATTTCAGCAGCTCTTCGACCAGCATTTCGAGGCGTTCAGGGGTAATAAAGCCGTCTTTCTCGCCCATAGCGACCAGCACTTCATGAGCAGCTTTAATAGTGCCGGAGGCACCGAGGGCGACGTTCCAGCCCTGAATGCGGAACTGCCAGGCCAGCGTTTCCAGTTTCTGTACCGCCGACAGGCGCGCGCGCTGGAAATTCTCTTTGCTGATAATACCGCCAGGGAAATAGACCTGGGAAAAGCTCACACAGCCCATGCGGCGGCTTTCCACCAGGCGAGGTTCGAAATCCTCGCCAATAACCAACTCGGTAGAGCCGCCGCCGATATCGATAACCAGTTTACGGCCTCGCTCTGGCTGCGTGTGCTCAACACCCATAAAAATCAGGCGCGCTTCTTCGTTGCCAGGGATTATCTCTATCGGATAGGGGATAACCTTTTCTGCGCGCTTGAGGAACTCAGCAGCGTTTACTGCCTGGCGTAACGTGTGCGTCCCGACGATGCAGACGCTGGAGGGGGGAAAACCCTGCAGGCGTTCAGCAAATAGCGACAGGCAGTTCAGCCCGCGCGTAATGGCCTCTTCGCTCAGCACAGAGTTTTCATCCAGACCATCGGCCAGATGCACCCGCTGTTTAAGGCGACCGATGATCTGCATTGCCCCGTCAACGACGCGGGCGATCACCATATGAAAACTGTTCGAACCAAGGTCGACCGCAGCAAACTCCTGTGGCCGAGGGGTTTTTTCGTTTATTGGCATAGGTTAGTCGGGCTGTTCGAGTGATTTGAGATAGTCGTAAATCGCCGTTTGCGCGCGTACTTTACGGCGATTGCCGCGCGGCACGTAGCGATTACTCAGTTCTTTATCAAGATAGCGTGCTTTGACCGTATCGTTGAACAAGAGATCGAAAATATCCAGCACGCGCTGTTTTAGTCTTGGATCCAGCAGCGGCGCGGCGACCTCAATACGATAATCGATATTACGCGTCATCCAGTCCGCAGACGATAACCAAACCTGCTTATCGCCGCCATTTTCAAAGAAATAGACGCGGTCATGCTCAAGGAAGCGGTCAACGATACTGGTTACGCGAATATTGTCGCTGATGCCTTCCAGTCCAGGGATCAGAGAACACATGCCGCGAATCAGCAGATTAACCGGCACGCCGGAGCTTGACGCAGCGTACAGGCGATCGACCAGGCCTTTATCGACCAGGTTGTTCAGCTTCAGGGAAATTCCGCAAGGCAGACCATTCTGCGCGTTAGCGATTTCACGGTCGATCATTTCATACAGCAGGCGGCGGGAGTTCTGCGGTGAAACCAACAGATAATCGAAGCTGACCGGACGGTATGGGTTTTCGATAAAGTTAAATACCCGACGAACTTCATTAGTGATGCGCGCATCGGCGGTCAGTAACGAATAGTCGGTGTAAAGACGCGCAGTTTTTTCGTTGAAGTTGCCGGTACCGATATGCGCATAGCGCACAACTTCATCACCCTCTTTACGGGAAACGAGGAACAGTTTGGCGTGAATTTTCAGCCCAGGCGCCGAGAAGATAACGTGCACGCCGGCTTCGGTCAGACGTTTGGCCCAATGAATATTGGCCGCTTCGTCGAAACGTGCCTGCAGTTCTACCACCACGGTGACTTTCTTGCCGTTGTGAGCGGCATGGATCATGGAATCAATAATCCGCGAATCTTTAGCCACGCGGTAAATGTTGATTTTGATAGCCAATACGTTCGGGTCGAAAGAGGCCTGACGCAGCAGTTCGAGCACGTGTTCAAAGGTGTGGTACGGATAATAGAGCAGCACGTCGCGTTCGCGAATCGCGTCAAATCCGTTGCGGAACTTATCGAACCACAAATGACGCAGGCGCGGCATCGGCTTGTTGACCAGATTGGCTTTGCCAACATTTGGGAAGCCGATAAAGTCTTTAAAGTTGTGGTAGCGTCCACCCGGCAGCATGGAGTCGTAGTTGGAGATAGAGAGCTTATCGCGCAGCATTTCGACCATTGCGTCAGGCATATCGCGCTGATAGACAAAACGTACCGGTTCTGCGGTCAGGCGCTGCTTCAGACTGGAGGACATCAGTTCCATTAGGCTCGATTCCATCTCGTGCACCAAATCATATTCGGCATCACGGGTCATTTTCATCGAGTAGGCATTCAGCGCGTCGTAATCGAAGAAGCCTTTAAAGATATCATCCAGGCAGTAGCGCAGAATGTTATCCAGCAGGATCATTGGCTTACGGCGGCGAGGCGCTTCTGGCGGCAGGTTCACAAAACGGGGAACCTTATCTGACGGAATTTCTAACAGCGCGTAATTGATAGTATCCCCGCGGATGATCTCTACCGCCAGATAGGTGTAATCATCCTTCAGAAATTGCACCAAATCCGTTTCACGATTAATCAGGATCGGCGAAATGTGCTGGCGAAGATAGAGCTTGAAGTAATTTCGCAGCCAGGACTGCTGGTTGACGGAGAGTTGACGCTCGTTAATCAGAAAAATCTGGTTACGCGCCATTTCCAGCAGCAGCTCGTTATACAGACCATCAAATTCCTGATCGGCCTTTAGTACACGAGCCTGGATTTTGCCTAGCAGGTGACGAGAGTGGGCGGTACTGCCTTGCTCTTCGCTGATGATGATGCGGCGCTTAAGCTCGGCGAACCGCACTTTATAAAATTCATCGAGGTTGTTGGAGTAAATTCCTAAAAAACGCATGCGTTCAATCAGCGGATTGCTTTTGTCCGCCGCTTCCTGAAGTACGCGCTCGTTAAAGGACAACCAGCTGAGTTCTTTTTCGATGTATAGCTTTTCCTGGCCCATTACAACTCACACTCCGTTTTACTCACAGGACATAGACTATTATGACGAAATTTTCCGCATAGCGATTCACTGTGTCACAACAATATGACAGTAAGAAGAACTATTTCTTCGACATGATTGATTGTTAAACGATTTTAATCAAAAAAAAGCCCCGCATGGATAAAACGCAGGGCGATGGGTTATTCTTCAGCGGCGTAGCCCTGGGGCGGTAGCTTTATTTCGTCGAGCCAGGCTTCTTTGCCATCGGTACGCAGACGACCATCGACAAACCAACAGACCACCAGCGGATAGATATCATGCTCCTGAGCCTGGACGCGAGCGGTGATCTCATCTTCGGTATCTTCGGCGAAAACGGGTACCTTCGCCTGAAGTATTACCGGCCCGCCATCCAGTTCGTCGGTAACGAAATGCACTGATGTCCCATGTTCCTCGTCGCCATTTTCCAGCGCCTGGCGATGAGTGTGCAGGCCCGGATATTTTGGCAGCAGGGAAGGGTGGATATTCAGCAGGCGCCCATGATAGTGAGTGACAAACGCCGGGCTGAGAATGCGCATATAGCCGGCCAGTACCACCAGATCCGGCGCATAAGCGTCAATCTCATGCATCAGTTCGCGATCGAAAGCTTCACGATTAGCGAACTCGCTGGCGGTGAGCGCATGAGCCGGAATATTGGCCTCACGCGCGCGCTCAAGGCCGAACGCATCGGCCTTATTGCTGAAGACTGCTCGCAGGGTGCCGTTGATTTTTTTCCGGGCGCAGGCGTCAATAATGGCCTGCAAATTACTGCCGTTACCGGAAATCAGCACCACGATGTTTTTCATTCAATGACCACACGCTGTTCGGAATCAGAGGCTTTGATATAACCCATTTTCCACGCCTTTTCACCTTTCTCATTCAGGAAGGTGATGGCTTTGTCCGCAGCTTCAGCAGGGAGGGCGATAACCATGCCCACGCCGCAGTTAAAGGTACGATACATCTCATGGCTGCTGACGTTACCGGCAGTTTGCAGCCAGTTGAACACTTCCGGCCACTGCCATGAAGACTCATCGATGACTGCCTGAGTGTTGTCCGGCAGAACGCGCGGGATATTTTCCCAGAAGCCGCCGCCAGTCAGGTGGGCGATGGCGTGAACGTCAACGTTAGCAATCAGGTCGAGAATGGATTTCACATAGATGCGGGTCGGGGCCAGCAGGTGATCCGCCAACGACTTACCGTTGAGGTCGGTAGTTTGCGGGTCAACGCCGCTCACTTCGATAATTTTACGCACCAGAGAGTAACCGTTAGAGTGCGGGCCGCTGGAGGCCAGAGCCACCAGCACATCGCCATCGGCCACTTTGCTGCCGTCGATAATTTCTGATTTTTCTACCACGCCGACGCAGAAACCCGCCACGTCGTAATCTTCGCCATGATACATACCCGGCATTTCCGCCGTTTCGCCGCCGACCAGCGAGCATCCGGACTGTAAGCAACCTTCGGCGATACCGCTGATCACGCTGGCTGCGGTATCCACATCCAGTTTCCCGGTCGCGTAGTAATCCAGGAAGAACAGCGGCTCAGCGCCCTGAACGACCAGGTCATTCACGCACATGGCGACCAGATCGATACCGATGGTGTCGTGACGCTTTAGATCCATCGCCAGACGCAGCTTGGTGCCGACGCCGTCAGTACCAGAAACCAGCACCGGCTCGCGGTACTTCTGCGGCAATGCGCACAGTGCGCCGAATCCGCCCAGTCCACCCATCACTTCCGGGCGACGGGTTTTCTTCACCACGCCCTTAATACGGTCGACGAGAGCGTTGCCTGCATCAATATCTACGCCGGCATCTTTATAGCTGAGAGAGGTTTTATCGGTCACTGCGAAGTCTCCACGCGTTTGCGGTAGCAATAAAAAACGGCGCAATTCTAACAGGGAAAGCAAACGTTTGCGAGCCTGCTTTGCAGTCGACGTAAAACAGTTGCTATGTGCGCAAATTTGATACTGTTCACGAAAATGAAACCGGGTACATTCTTCTGCTTGCCACTGGGTCAGGGAATCACCATCATGCTAATGAAACCGGTTTCTTTTTTATCAATAACAGATAAACCGTGAGTTGGGTGGGATTTAGTTAGGGAGTTGAGGATGAAAATTGCCGCATTTGATATTGGTGGCACGGCGTTAAAAATGGGCGTAATGACCCGAGAAGGCGCGCTGTTGGATAAAGGTAAACGGTCGATAAGCGACAGCGATGGCGACCAGATTCTGCAGGCGATGCTGGCGTGGATTGCAGCTCATCCAGAATGTGAAGGGGTGGCTATCAGCGCTCCCGGTTATGTGAATCCGCACACTGGCTTTATCGAAATGGGCGGTGCCATCCGTAAATTCGATAATTTCGCCATTAAAACCTGGCTCGAAGGGCAAGTGCGTTTGCCGGTCGCCATTGAAAATGACGCTAACTGTGTGCTGTTGGCCGAGCGCTGGCAGGGCAAAGCCGCAGAAATGGCTAATTTCCTGGTTCTGACCATTGGCACCGGTATCGGCGGAGCGATTTTCTGTAATAACCAACTGGTGCATGGCGCGCGTTTTCGCGCCGGTGAATTTGGCTATATGCAAACGGCGCGTCCCGGCACCCGCGACGTGCGGCGCTACTCGATGAATGAAAACTGCACACTGCGCGTTCTGCGGCATCGCTATGCTGAACATATCGGTAAAGCGCTAGATGAAGTGACCGGTGAAGAAATTTTTGACCACTACGATGCGGGCGACGCCACCTGTCGGCGTCTGGTTTCCGAATTTTTTAACGGTCTCGGCACCGGGCTTTATAACCTCGTCAACGTGTTCGACCCGCAAACGATTTTAATCGGCGGCGGGATCGTTGAACGACCGGGCTTTCTGGCGCTGCTGCGCGAACATCTGGCCTGGTTTGGCATTGCGGACTATATCGACACCGTCAGCCACGGCAACGACGCCGGGCTGATTGGCGCTGTTTACCATTTCAATCAGCAATATCGGTCGCATAGCGGCGACTGCGCATAGATAGGGAGAGAACATGTCTGGATTCAAAGAAGGTTTTCTGTGGGGCGGTGCGGTCGCAGCGCATCAGCTGGAAGGCGGCTGGAAAGAGGGCGGTAAAGGCGCCAGCGTCGCCGATGTGATGACCGCAGGCGCGCATGGAGTACCGCGTGAAATCACCGATGGCGTGCAGCCGGGGAAAAACTACCCCAATCATGAGGCGATTGATTTTTACCATCGCTATAAAGATGACATTCAGCTGTTTGCCGAAATGGGCTTTAAATGCTTCCGTACCTCAATTGCCTGGACGCGTATCTTTCCACTGGGCGATGAGCTGGAACCGAACGAAGCCGGACTGCAGTTTTACGACGATCTCTTTGATGAGTGCCTAAAGCACGGCATCGAACCGGTGATTACGCTCTCCCACTTCGAAATGCCGTACCACCTGGTGACGGAATATGGCGGCTGGCGTAACCGTAAGCTGATTGATTTCTTCGTTCGCTTTGCGCAGGTCGTGTTTACCCGCTATCAGCATAAAGTGAAGTACTGGATGACCTTTAACGAGATCAACAACCAGGCGAACTTCCACGAAGATTTTGCGCCATTTACTAACTCCGGACTGAAGTATCAGCCGGGAGAAGACCGCGAGCCGGTCATGTACCAGGCGGCGCACTATGAGCTGGTCGCCAGCGCACTGGCGGTTAAAGCCGCTCGCGAAATTAATCCGACATTGCAGATTGGCTGCATGATCGCCATGTGCCCGATTTACCCGCTGAGCTGTGCGCCCAACGATATGATGATGGCGATGAACGCCATGCATCGTCGCTACTGGTTCACTGATGTTCACGTGCGCGGCAAATATCCTCAGCACCTGCTGAACTACTTCGAACGTCGCGGTTTTGCGCTGGATATTACAGAAGAAGATCGCGTGGCGCTGACTCAGGGCTGCGTCGACTATATCGGCTTTAGTTACTATATGTCGTTCGCCACCAAAGCGACCGAGGATAATCCGCAGCTGGATTATGATGAAACCACCAGCCTGGTTTCCAATCCGTACGTGCAGAAGTCGGACTGGGGCTGGCAGATTGACCCGGTCAGGCTGCGCTACTCCCTGAACTGGTTCTGGGATCACTACCAGCTGCCGCTGTTTATCGTCGAGAATGGTTTTGGCGCTATCGACGTGCGCGAGGCTGATGGCTCGGTGGATGACCAATATCGTATCGACTACCTCTCTGCGCATATTGCCGAGATGAAAAAAGCAGTTGTTGAAGACGGCGTTGACCTGATGGGTTACACCCCGTGGGGCTGTATCGACCTGGTCTCGGCGGGCACTGGCGAGATGAAAAAACGCTACGGCTTTATCTATGTTGATAAAGACAATGAAGGCAACGGTACGCTTGAGCGTAGCCGCAAGAAATCTTTTGCCTGGTATCAGCAAGTTATCGGCAGCAACGGCGAAAAGCTGTAAATTGCCGCAAAGCCCCATCCAGCCCCGCGTTCGCGGGGTTTTTTTATTTTGTCTTATACTGGCTCAGGCAGCGTAAAGCATTTTGGTTGATCCCGGTCAAACATATCGGCTATGGCGTAAAAGGTAAAAGGCGGTATAATCCGGCGATTTTTTTTGTGGCTGCCCCTCAGAGGAGAAAGAGAATGAAGATCGTGGAAGTGAAACACCCACTCGTCAAACACAAGCTGGGCCTGATGCGCGAGCACGACATCAGCACCAAACGCTTCCGTGAACTCGCCTCAGAAGTGGGCAGCTTACTGACTTATGAAGCCACTGCCGATCTGGCGACCGAGAAAGTCACCATCGAAGGCTGGAACGGTCCGGTAGAAGTCGAGCAAATCAAAGGTAAGAAAATTACCGTTGTGCCGATCCTGCGCGCAGGTCTGGGAATGATGGAAGGCGTGCTTGAGCACGTGCCGAGCGCACGTATCAGCGTCGTGGGCATCTATCGTGACGAAGAAACCCTCGAGCCGGTTCCTTACTTCCAGAAGCTGGTGTCCAATATTGACGAACGTATGGCGCTGGTAGTTGACCCGATGCTGGCAACCGGCGGTTCAATGATCGCTACTATCGACCTGCTGAAAAAAGCGGGCTGCACCAGCATTAAGGTGCTGGTTCTGGTGGCCGCGCCGGAAGGTATCGCCGCGCTGGAGAAAGCGCATCCGGATGTGGAAATGTACACCGCATCAATTGACCAGGGGCTTAACGAGCACGGATACATTATTCCGGGGCTCGGCGATGCCGGCGATAAGATTTTTGGTACGAAATAAATGATGAAGTAGAAAAAGCCGACTTTGATAGTCGGCTTTTTTTTGAATAAAACACACCAACAACAACCAACAAACGACTCTCAGAGGAAAATGCCATGACGCGCCGTGCTATCGGGGTGAGTGAAAGACCGCCGCTTTTACAGACAATCCCGCTTAGTTTGCAACACCTGTTCGCCATGTTTGGCGCAACGGTACTGGTGCCCGTTCTGTTTCATATCAACCCGGCCACGGTACTGCTGTTTAACGGCATCGGAACGCTGTTATATCTTTTCATCTGCAAAGGCAAAATCCCGGCTTACCTTGGATCGAGCTTTGCCTTTATTTCCCCGGTACTGCTGTTGTTGCCGCTGGGCTACGAAGTTGCCCTCGGCGGCTTTATCATGTGCGGCGTGCTGTTTTGCATCGTCTCTTTTATTGTCAAAAAAGCCGGTACCGGCTGGCTGGATGTGATGTTCCCCCCGGCGGCGATGGGCGCGATTGTTGCGGTTATCGGGCTGGAGCTGGCGGGCGTTGCGGCGAACATGGCCGGACTGCTACCTGCGGACGGGCAAGCTCCAGATACCAGGACTATTATCATTTCGATGGTGACGCTGGGCGTGACGGTATTCGGTTCGGTACTGTTCCGCGGTTTCCTGGCGATTATCCCGATTTTAATCGGCGTACTGGTGGGCTACGCGCTCTCTTTTGTAATGGGCGCGGTCGATACCACGCCAATCGCCGAGGCTCACTGGTTCGCGCTGCCGACCTTCTACACGCCGCGCTTTGAATGGTTTGCGATTTTCACCATTCTGCCTGCCGCGCTGGTCGTCATCGCCGAGCACGTTGGGCACTTAGTCGTGACGGCGAATATCGTCAAAAAAGATCTGCTCCGCGATCCGGGCCTGCATCGCTCGATGTTTGCTAACGGGTTTTCGACCGTTATCTCGGGCTTTTTTGGCTCGACGCCAAACACCACCTACGGTGAGAATATCGGCGTGATGGCGATTACCCGCGTTTACAGTACCTGGGTTATCGGCGGGGCGGCGATTATTGCGATTCTGCTCTCCTGCGTTGGCAAGCTGGCGGCAGCAATCCAGATCATTCCGCTACCGGTCATGGGCGGCGTGTCTCTGCTGCTGTACGGCGTGATCGGCGCGTCGGGTATTCGCGTGCTGATTGAATCAAAAGTGGATTACAACAAAGCGCAGAACCTGATTCTGACCTCCGTTATCCTGATTATCGGCGTTAGCGGTGCGAAGGTGCATATTGGTGCCGCAGAATTGAAAGGTATGGCGCTGGCGACCATCGTGGGTATCTGCCTGAGCCTGATCTTCAAACTGATCAGCGTTCTGCGCCCGGAAGAGGTTGTTCTCGACGCGGCGGACAGCGAAGAAGCGAAACATTGATCCTTATACCGGGCGGCGATCCCGCCCGGTTCTCTCCTTACCTATTTGTGTGCTAAACTCTTCGCGTTTTTCTGAAAGCCTATGTTGAGGTCCATCTGAACGCACCGGCACAGCTCTCTTTGCCACTGTATCTTCCCGATGATGAAACTTTCGCGAGTTTCTGGCCGGGCGATAATCCTTCTCTTCTTGCTGCCCTCCAGAACGTGCTGCGGCAGGAACATAGCGGATACATCTATATCTGGTCACGCGAAGGGGCGGGGCGCAGCCATTTATTGCACGCCGCCTGCGCGGAACTCTCCCAACGTGGCGACGCGGTGGGCTACGTTCCCTTGGATAAACGGACGTGGTTTGTGCCAGAAGTGCTGGACGGAATGGAGCAGCTATCGCTGGTTTGCATCGATAATATTGAATGCGTGGCGGGCGATGAACTGTGGGAAATGGCGATCTTCGATCTCTATAACCGGATCCTTGAATCGGGCAAAACCCGCTTGCTGATTACCGGCGATCGGCCTCCGCGCCAGCTCAAACTGGGGCTGGCGGATCTGGCATCGCGCCTCGATTGGGGGCAAATCTACAAGCTGCAGCCGCTATCAGATGAAGATAAGCTTCAGGCACTGCAGCTGCGTGCCAGATTGCGCGGTTTCGAGATGCCGGAAGATGTGTGTCGTTTTCTACTTAAGCGGCTGGATCGCGAAATGCGCTCGCTGTTTATGACTCTCGATCAGCTCGATCACGCCTCGATTACCGCTCAGCGCAAATTGACGATCCCGTTCGTGAAAGAAATCCTGAAGCTTTAGGCTGCGCCGCAACGTTCAAATCCGTTACGGCGTTGCTTTTAGCTGACAATTTCCAGAACTTGCTCAGGTGGGCGGCCGATTCTTGCTTCGCCGTGGCTCACTACGATAGGCCGTTCAATCAGCTTTGGATTGTCGATCATCGCCTGGATTAGCGCATCTTCGCTAAGCTGTGGGTTAGCGAGATCCAGCGATTTATACAGATCTTCTTTCTGGCGCATCAATTCACGAGCGCTGGCCATCCCCAACATCTTCAGCAGCTGACGCAGCGTAGCGGCGTCCGGCGGCGTCTCCAGATAGAGCACCACCTCAGGATCGATGCCGTTGGCTTTCAGCAGGCTTAATGTGTCGCGACTCTTGGAGCAGCGAGGGTTGTGATAGATTTTGACCGTATCGGACATGAGATCTCCTTACATTTTCTGGTACGGTTTGAAGCGTTCTTGCAGCTGGCGCAGCTGATCGATGCGCGCATCGTAGCGAGCCTGTTGCAAACTGCCTAATTTCACCTGCGAGCTGGCGCTGCTGAGCAGCGTTATGGCCTGATCGAGTCGGCCAACCAGCGCCATGCCTTCGGCCCGCGCCGCCAGCTCCTGATCGCGGTTGCCCAGCTTGGCTTCCGCTTGCGCCAGTAAATCCCAGCCGTTGATGTCATCTTTATAATTAAAAGTGTAGCGATTAAGGATATTCGCCGCTTCCGCCGGTTGCCCGCCTTCCAGCAAGGCGTTGGCAAGGTTTAATTGCAGCACCGGATTGGTTCGCAGCTCACGGGCACTTTTCAGGCGATTAATCGCCTCTGTCGCTTTCTTCTGCCCAAGGTCAATATCGGTTGCCAGGTCAAGATACCAGGCATTTTGCGAATCGGCACTCAGCAGCGGTTGCAGCGTTTTGCGCGCCAGATCGTAATTGTTATTACCCATCGCCAACAGGGCGCGACCGTATTGTGCAGCATGCTGTTCGCGGATATTACCTTTCTCCCAGCTGCTTAGCAGATCATTGCCCAGCTTGTTGTCGCCGGAGGTGTACATGCCAAGCGTACGGGCTTTCGCCAGATAGAAGTCAGCTGAGGACTGGACGACGACCGGGCGCATCTGGTTTGCGCGGTTGCGGGCGTCGGACAGACGGCTTTCCGGCAGGGGGTGCGTCAGCAGCATTTCCGGCGGACGAGTAGAGTAGCGCGATTCATCAAGCAGCTTGCCCATAAATGCCGGCATCGCCTGCGGATCGAAACCAGAACGCTGAAGAACCTGAATACCAATGCGGTCGGCCTCTTCTTCGTTTTGCCGGGTAAAGCTGATCATTCCCTGCTGGGTTCCCGCCAGGGTCCCGGTGAGCGCCGCCATCCCGGCCTGCGGACTTGCCATCGCCAGAAGAATCGATCCCAGCGCGCCGACCCAGGTCAGCGGAGCGTTACGCTTTTGGTCTTCCATCGCGCGGGCAAGGTGGCGCTGGGTGACGTGAGAAATTTCGTGCGCCATGACCGACGCCAGCTCGCTTTCGTTATCGGAATAGCGGAAAAGGGCCGAGTGCAGCACAACGTTACCGCCGAAGAATGCAAAGGCGTTAATTTGATCGTTATTGATTAGATAAAAGTGGAACGGCGTTCGCACTGAATTGGCGTGCGAAACCAGACGCATACCTAAGCCGTTAATGTATTGCACCAGCAGCGGGTCATTGATTAGCGGTGCGCTGCCGCGCAGCTGGCGTACGTAGTAATCCCCCATCTGCATTTCCTGGCCAATGGAGAGCGTGCTTCCTGCGGAGGTGCCCATGTCCGGCAGGGTGTCTGCGGAGTCGGCAAAAGCAGGTAATATCGAACCCAGCGTCAGCGACGCTATGACGGTTGCCACCAGCGTTTTCTTCAACTGCCTGAACATAACCTCAATCCTGTAATGTAGGTGTGCCAGTTTGACCGATTGTGCGGCGTAATGTTCCCTGACCGCAAGCAAGTTCAGCGAGTTTAGCCGTCGTTAGCGGCGTTGCAAATATCATATTCACCCGGTCATTAATGTTTGTGGTTTTACCCATAAAAAGCGAAGTCTTTTTTGTGACATTTCGATACAATTCCCGAGATTGTTACAGCTTTGCTCTTCAGGGAAGGGTTTTATGCTTCAGATGTTAATGCAGTGGTACCGCCGTCGGTTCAGCGATCCGGAGGCGATAGCGCTGCTGGTCATTTTGCTGGCCGGTTTCGGCATTATGTTTTTCTTCAGCGGCCTGCTGGCACCTCTATTAGTGTCCATCGTGCTGGCCTATCTGCTTGAATGGCCAACGGTCAGGCTGGAGCGTATCGGTTTTTCTCGTACCTGGGCCACCTCGGTGGTACTGATTCTGTTCGTCGGCATTCTGCTATTGATGGCGTTTGTGGTGATGCCGGTTGCCTGGCAGCAGGGCATTTATCTGATTCGTGATATGCCGGGGATGCTGAACAAACTTTCTGATTTTGCCGCGACGGTGCCGCGCCGCTATCCGGCCTTAATGGATGCCGGAATTATCGACGCCATGGCGGAGAATATGCGCGGGCGGATGTTAACCGTCGGTGATTCGGTAGTGAAATATTCGCTTGCCTCGCTGGTCGGGCTGCTGACTTTGGCTGTCTATCTGGTATTGGTGCCGCTGATGGTTTTCTTTCTGCTGAAAGACAAAGAGCAGATGCTTAACGCCGTGCGCCGTGTGCTGCCGCGCAATCGCGGACTGGCAGGGCAGGTGTGGAAAGAGATGAACCAGCAAATTACCAACTATATTCGCGGTAAGGTGCTGGAGATGATCGTCGTCGGCGTGGCGACGTGGATCGGTTTTATCCTTTTCGGGCTTAACTATTCATTGTTGTTGGCGGTGCTGGTTGGGTTTTCAGTACTGATTCCCTACATTGGCGCTTTTGTGGTTACCATTCCTGTGGTCGGCGTGGCGCTGTTTCAGTTTGGCGCGGGCACCGAATTCTGGAGCCTGTTCGCGGTTTACCTGATTATTCAGGGGCTGGATGGCAACCTGCTGGTGCCGGTGCTGTTCTCCGAAGCCGTTAACCTGCACCCGCTGGTGATTATTCTGTCGGTGGTTATCTTCGGTGGCCTGTGGGGATTCTGGGGCGTGTTCTTCGCGATTCCACTGGCGACGCTAATCAAAGCGGTGGTGCATGCCTGGCCGGATGGCCTGATAGTGGAAGAAGCAGAAGAAGAGAATTAGCGCAACGCTTACTGATGAGCGGCAAAAAAAGACGCCGGGTGGTTTGAAACCGACCCGGCGTCTTGCGTTTGTCTGTGCGTCAGGCGTTTTCTTTCAGCCAGTTCAGCACCACGTCGTGGTGATTGCTGGTTTTGAAATCATCAAACACATGTTCGATTTTGCCGTCGGCATCGATGAGGAAGCTCGTACGGTGAATACCGTCATAGGTTTTCCCCATAAACGTTTTTTCACCCCAGATGCCAAACTGTTCGCATACCTGATGATTCTCGTCAGACAGCAAAGTAAAGTTCAGCAGCTCCTTTTCGGCGAAGCGGGAGAGTTTTTCTGGTTTATCAGTACTGATACCCAGTACTTCAACGCCTGCTTTTTTCAGGTCGTCCATATTATCGCGTAAACCGCACGCTTGTACGGTGCAGCCCGGGGTCATGGCTTTCGGGTAAAAATAAACCAGAACACGCTGTCCCTGGAAGTCGGTCAAATTTACTTCCTCGCCGTCCTGGTCTGGTAAGCTAAATTTCGGTGCAATGTCACCGGCTTTCAGTGGGTTCATTACTCAAACTCCATCCTGTTCATCATGCTGTGAATAATTAACGATGTTAATACTGCCTTGTGCATTCAGTTCTGTACATAGGGCTTTGAACGCTTGTTCGATATTTGATGCATTTTGCGTAGTCGGGCTATGGGCGGTGATTTGGATAAAAAGCTGCGCTGAATCGTCGTTCGCTCCCGGTTGGGTGCGGGAGACCAGCTCGGCAATGTTCATTTTCCACGTATCGCACAGGGCAGTAAATCGCTCAATAATATGCGGCGAATCCGGCACCTCAACCTGAACCCAGACGGTGTTTTGCATCGCCTGATGCGGCCTTGCGGTTGTACGCTTCATTACGATCAGCAGATCAAGCTCGGCACCTTTCAGCGGCAGAGTCGATTCAATCAGGTTAATCGCATTCCACGAGCCGGAGAGCAGCATGATAAACGTAAACTCGTCACCAAGCATGGCCAGCCGGCTGTCTTCGATATTACAGCCGCAGCTGCTGACGTGGCGAGTGATTGTATTCACGATGCCAGGGCGATCAGCACCCAACGCGGTAATAACCAGATAGTGTTGTAATGAGGCTGTCAAACCTGTTCTTCCTTTAAAAAGGTGAGGTAACATTAGGAAAGCATAAAAAAAACCGGCATACAACATCCCTGATGGCATCGGGTCTCTTGCTTTTATTGCAGCACCAAACGTAACATTGAGAATCTTGTCCCACTTCTGCTCTGAGGATGGCCCATGTTTACGGGAAGTATTGTAGCGCTTATCACGCCGATGGATGAAAACGGTAACGTCTGCCGGTCAAGCCTGAAAAAACTGATTGATTACCATGTCGCCAGCGGTACCTCGGCGATCGTTTCGGTAGGCACTACCGGAGAGTCCGCAACATTGAGCCATGAAGAGCATGGTGACGTAGTTATGCAGACGCTGGAGCTGGCTGACGGACGCATCCCGGTTATCGCGGGTACCGGTGCAAATGCAACCGCAGAGGCGATTAGCCTGACCAAGCGGTTTAACAATAGCGGTGTGGTTGGCTGCCTGACGGTTACGCCTTATTACAACCGTCCGACCCAGGAAGGTCTGTTCCAACACTTTAAAGCTATTGCAGAACATACTGACCTGCCGCAAATCCTGTATAATGTGCCGTCCCGTACCGGCTGCGATATGTTGCCGGAAACCGTCGGTCGTCTGGCGGAAGTTAAAAATATTATCGGTATTAAGGAAGCGACGGGGAACTTAAGTCGCGTTCATCAGATCAAAGAGCTGGTTTCAGATGACTTTATTCTGCTGAGCGGCGATGACGCGACCGGAATGGACTTTATGCAGCTTGGCGGTCACGGCGTGATTTCCGTAACCACAAACGTTGCGGCGCGCGAAATGGCTGAAATGTGCCGATTGGCTCTGGCTGGCCAATTCGCCGAAGCTCGGGCGATTAATCAGCGTCTGATGCCGTTGCATACAAAATTATTTGTCGAACCCAACCCTATCCCGGTCAAATGGGCATGTAAGGCGTTGGGTCTTGTGGCGACCGATACGCTACGCCTGCCGATGACCCCGATTACCGAAAACGGTACTAAGGTTGTCACCGCAGCGTTGAAGCATGCCGGTTTGCTGTAAAGTTTAGGGAGATTTGATGGCTTACTCAGTACAGAAGTCGCGCCTGGCGAAGGTTGCGGGTGTTTCGCTGGTTCTACTCCTCGCGGCCTGTAGTTCTGACTCGCGCTATAAGCGTCAGGTGAGCGGCGACGAGGCCTATTTGCAGGCAACGCCGCTTAGTGAACTTCACGCGCCAGCAGGGATGATCCTGCCGGTTCAGGTGGGTGATTATAATATTCCGGTTGCGACCAGCACCGGTAACACAGGTAAAGGCCTGGACATTCGTCCACCGGCTCAGCCTCTGGCGCTGGTTAGCGGCGCGCGCACTCAGTTTAACGGTGATACCGCGACGCTGATGGTGGAGAACGGTCGCAGCGGTTCGCTGTGGGCGCAGGTGGCAAGCATCGTGCAGTCGAAAAACTACACTATCGCGAAACGCGACGATGCCAGCCAGACGCTGAATACCGACTGGGTCGAATGGAATCGCCTCGATGAAGACCAGCAGTACCGTGGTCGCTATCAAATCTCAGTTAAACAGCAGGGCTATCAGCAAGCAGTGGTCGTGAAGCTGGTGAATCTGGAGCAGGCGGGTAAGCCGGTTGCCGATCCGGCTTCGCTGCAGCGCTACAGTACTGCCATGCTGAACGTCATTTCCGAAGGTCTGGATCTGAACGCTACCAGCGCTCAGAATGCCGCGCAGAAAAATGCCGGGGCGACCTTCGACGTGCAGAGCGGTGCGGATGATACCGGCCTGCCGATGCTGGTCGTTCGCGCACCGTTTAACCTGGTGTGGCAACGCCTGCCGGGCGCGCTGGAAAAAGTGGGTATGAAGGTAACCGATAGCTCCCGTTCTCAGGGTAGCTTCTCCGTGACCTACAAACCGCTATCCGACAGCGGCTGGACCGATCTGGGCGCTCGCGACCCGCAGTTGGTATCCGGCGATTATAAACTGCAGGTCGGGGACCTCGATAACCGCAGCAGTCTGCAGTTCATCGACCCGAAAGGACATACCCTGACGCAGTCGCAAAATGACGCCCTGGTTGCCGTATTCCAGGCCGCATTAAGTAAGTAATAAACAGGGCTGGAGTAATCCGGCCCTTTTTAATGTATAGTGACGCAAACGTGTGCGTCAGCAGAAAAGCACAAATTTTTATCGTTAATCATCACTGGAGTGACAAAGATGCAAAAGCTAGCTGAGTTGTATCGTGGTAAAGCGAAGACCGTTTACAGCACCGAAAACCCGGATCTGCTGGTACTCGAATTCCGTAACGATACGTCAGCAGGTGACGGTGCTCGCATTGAGCAGTTCGATCGTAAAGGCATGGTGAACAACAAGTTCAACTATTTCATTATGAGCAAACTGGCGCAAGCGGGTATCCCGACCCAGATGGAAGCGCTGTTGTCCGATACCGAATGTCTGGTGAAAAAGCTGGATATGGTGCCGGTGGAGTGCGTTGTGCGTAACCGCGCTGCCGGTTCGCTGGTGAAACGTTTAGGGATTGAAGAGGGCATCGAGCTGAACCCGCCGCTATTTGATCTGTTCCTGAAAAACGACGCCATGCATGACCCGATGGTCAACGAATCTTACTGCGAAACTTTCGGCTGGGTGAGCAAAGAGAACCTGGCGCGTATGCAGGAGCTGACCTACAAAGCTAACGACGTGCTGAAAAAGCTGTTTGACGATGCGGGCCTGATCCTCGTTGACTTCAAGCTGGAGTTTGGTCTGTTTAAAGGCGAAGTGGTGCTGGGCGACGAGTTCTCTCCGGACGGCAGCCGTCTGTGGGACAAAAAGACCATGGATAAAATGGACAAAGACCGTTTCCGCCAGAGTCTCGGCGGCCTGATTGAAGCCTATGAAGAAGTTGCCCGTCGTCTGGGCGTAGAACTGGACTAATCCCCCGACGCCAGAGGAAGGCCTCTTCTTCTGGCGCTCTTCTTGCTGTTTCCTGTGGTAATCCTCCGTTGAACCGCCTACGATCTCATACATTGGTTTTATGATGAATTGAGGTGCTTATGCGTTGGCAAGGGCGTCGCGAAAGCGACAATGTTGAAGATCGACGTGGTCAATCCGGTTCACCGATGGGCGGAGGTGGCGGTTTTCGTCTCCCCAGCGGGAAAGGCGGTATCGTGCTGCTGATTATCATTGTGGTGGCGGGATATTACGGCGTTGATTTAACCGGCATGTTAACCGGTGAACCGGTGTCACAACAGCAAACCACCACTCAACGCTCTATTAGTCCACAGGATGAAGAAGCCGCGAAGTTCACTAAAGTGGTTCTGGCGGATACGGAAGATACCTGGGGCACGATTTTTAAAGACATGGGTCGTCAGTATCCGCAGCCTAAGCTGGTGATGTATCGCGGCGCGACGCGAACCGCCTGTGGTACCGGCCAGTCGGTGATGGGACCGTTCTACTGTCCGGCGGATAGCACAGTGTACATCGACCTGTCATTTTACGATGAGATGAAAACTAAGCTCGGCGCGGGCGGCGACTTCGCTCAGGGTTACGTTATCGCCCATGAAGTCGGCCATCATGTACAAAAGCTGCTGGGTATTGAGTCGAAAGTGCGCCAGCTACAGCAGAATGCTTCACCAGCGGAAGCGAACCGCCTGTCAGTGAAAATGGAGCTACAGGCGGACTGCTTCGCGGGCGTCTGGGGCTACAATATGCAGAAGCAGGACGTGATGGAGGTTGGCGACCTGCAGGAGGCGCTGAACGCCGCAGAGGCGATTGGTGATGACCGCTTGCAGCAGCAGAGCCAGGGACGCGTGGTGCCGGACAGCTTTACTCACGGTACATCGCAGCAGCGCTATACCTGGTTTAAACGCGGCTTCGATAGCGGCGACCCGGCGCAGTGCAACACCTTTGGCAACGCGCTGTAATTGCCGTCTGTCATGGATGAACTGCTTCACCTGACGGCGCAAATGGCGCGTGAGGGCATCCGTCGTCTGCTGGTGCTCAGCGGCGATGATGCCTGGACTTTCAACCAGGCACAAAATCTGCGTGCTCTGCTGGCTGGTGATGGGCTATGGGTTGGCCCCCAGCCGGTGCCGGAGCCGTATACGCCTCCCGGTGCGCTGAAGATCCTGCTGGGCCGGGAATTCCAGCATGCTTTTTTCGATGCGCGCGAGGGGTTTGACGTCGCGGCATTTGCGGCGTTAGCCGGTACGCTGCGCGCAGGAAGCTGGCTGATCTTGCTGATCCCCGATTTTTCCCAATGGTCGACCCGGCCTGACGCAGACTCTCTGCGCTGGAGCGACACTCCCGAGCCGGTCCCCACGCCAAATTTTGTCTATCGTTTCTGCCGGCAAATTATTGCCGATAATGATTCTGTCCTCTGGCGGCAGGGGAATGCGCTGACATTACCCGCTTTCCCGCTTCGTGAATCCTGGCATCCCGCTGATGGTCAGCCGCAGGCGGAGCAGGCCGCCGTTCTTGCCGAATTGGCTGACTTCCCTCCCGGTATCGCGGCGCTGACCGCCGAGCGCGGACGAGGTAAATCCGCTCTGGCGGGAATGCTTATTCGCCAGCTGGCAGGCGATGCTATCGTTACGGCACCGGCGCGTGGAGCCACAGATGTGATGGCGGCTTTTGCAGGTGAAGGCTTTCGCTTTATGGCTCCCGATGCGTTACTGGCATCAGAGCGCAACGCTTCGTGGCTGATTGTTGATGAGGCCGCCGCCATTCCGGGGCCGCTGTTGCGCCAGCTGGTTGAGCGTTTTCCGCGCATTCTGCTCACGACTACTGTTCAGGGCTACGAAGGCACCGGGCGCGGTTTTCTGCTTAAGTTTTGCGCCGGTTTTGCCCATTTGCGGCAGTTTAGTTTGACGACGCCCATCCGCTGGGCATTGGGCTGCCCGCTGGAGGCGTCTATCGCGCAGTTGCTGTTGTTTAGCGATGAGACCTTCCAGCATGCGCCTGCTGGCGACACGGTACTGGAAAACATCAGTCAGACCAGTTGGCAGCAGCAGACCGCTTTACCGGAGGCGATGTATCAACTGCTCTCCGGGGCGCACTATCGCACTTCTCCTCTCGATTTACGCCGCATGATGGATGCGCCGGGGCAGCATTTTACCTGCGCCCGCAGCGGTGAGCACATCGCTGGTGCGCTGTGGCTGGTGGAAGAGGGCGGTCTTGAGCCATCGCTCAGCCAGGCCGTATGGGCTGGATATCGCCGCCCGCGTGGTAATCTGGTGGCGCAATCCCTCGCGGCGCACGGCGGTAGCCCGCTGGCGGCAACGTTGACGGGCTTGCGTATCAGTCGCATTGCCGTACACCCGGTGCGCCAGCGCGAGGGGCTTGGGCAACGGCTGGTCGATTGGGCGGCGTCTCAGGCGTCGGAGCGGGACTATCTCTCGGTCAGTTTTGGCTACACGCCCGAACTGTGGCGTTTCTGGGATAGCTGCGGTTTTATGCTGGTGCGCCTGGGGACTCATCGGGAAGCCAGCAGCGGCTGTTATACCGCGATGGCGCTCTATCCCATCAGCGCGGCTGGTCGACATCTGGCTCAGCAGGAAATCCGCCGGTTACTGCGCGATGAACACTGGCTTTGCGACTGGCGAAATGAGTCGTTGCCGCTGACTAGACTGGAAGAAGCGGCTATCTTTACTGAAGAGGATTGGCTGGAGGCTGCGGGCTTTGCGTTTGCCCATCGCCCGCTGCTGGCGGCGGTTGGTAGCCTCAATCGGCTGCTCATGCAGGTGAATTTACCGCTACCCGCTTTGCGTGCACGCCTGCAACGCCAGGATGAAGCGGAACTTTGCCGCACGTTACAACTCTGCGGGCGAAAAGCGCTGCTGGTCAGGCTGCGCGAAGAGGCGGCGCTGGCGTTATCTACTCTCAATGCAACCCGCGCTGATGCTCTGCGCCAGCAGGTCAAAATGCTGCAATTTTTTTAACTAACTCCTTCAGTTAAATGGCATGGTCATATTTCACATGCGGCGTAAACTTCCTTGCAGACATTAAGGAGACAGCCATGAAACACGATCATTTTGTTGTTCAAAGCCCCGCGACCCCTGCACAGCAACTGCTGCTGCTGTTTCATGGCGTCGGCGATAACCCGGTTGCCATGGGGCAAATCGGCAGCTGGTTTGCGCCGCTCTTTCCCGATGCGCTGATTGTCAGCATCGGCGGCGCGGAGCCGTGCGGACCGCCTCCGGGACGCCAGTGGTTCTCCGTGCAAGGTGTTACCGAAGAAAACCGCCAGCAGCGCGTGGATGCCATTATGCCGACCTTTATCGAAGCCGTTCGCTACTGGCAGCAGCAGAGCGGCGTTAGTCCGCAGGCGACGGCGCTGATCGGCTTCTCGCAGGGGGCGATTATGTCGCTGGAGAGTATTAAGGCGCAGCCGGGGCTGGCATCGCGGGTGATTGCGTTTAACGGCCGCTATGCAACTCTGCCGGAGAAGGCGACCACGGCGACAACAGTCCATCTGATTCACGGCGGTGAGGATCGTGTTATCGATCTGGCGTGGGCAGTCGCCGGGCAAGAAGCGCTCCAGCAGGCCGGTGGGGATGTGACGCTGGATATCGTTGAAGACTTGGGACACGCGATTGACGATCGCAGCATGCAGTTTGCCCTCGATCATTTGCGTTTTACCGTGCCGAAACACTATTTTGATGAAGCGCTCAGCGGCAGCACGCCGAAAGATGACGATCTAATCGAACTGCTGTAAATAGAAAACCCGGAGGCGATGCTACGCATCTGTCCGGGCTACCAGACCCACATACGGCAGTGAACCCGTAGCCCGGGCAAGGCGCGTCAAGCGCCGCCCCCGGGAAAATAGCGGCATACTGTGTTAATTCGCCGGAGGCGATGCTGCGCATCTGTCCGGGCTACCAGACCCACAGACGGCAGTGAACCCGTAGCCCGGGCAAGGCGCGTCAAGCGCCGCCCCCGGGAAAATAGCGGCATACTGTGTTAATTTCCCGAAGGCGATGCTGGGCATCTGTTCGGACTACCGGATCTGCAGGACCCGTAGACATAACTGAAGTAAGACGCTTACTTTTTCTTCGACTGGCCGTTCTTAGGCCAGTCATCCTCATCGTCCCACTTATCGTTGCAATCGCGATGCGGAGGCAGCTCCGGCTTATTGTTGAGAAATTTTTTGTGGTCAACGCGACTCAGATCCTTAATCACGTTAATCATCACGCCCACTAAAAATACCAACACCAGAATCCACCAGTATTTCGTTAGCCAATCCATGCGCGCTACCTCTTATCTATGATGCCGTCAGGCGACCAGCTGTTCCATGATGCGTTGGTACATCCGCGCCAGTAGCTGGAGATCGGCGGCATTAACACATTCGTTGATTTTATGAATAGTGGCATTCACTGGCCCCAGCTCAACCACCTGCGCACCCATGCGTGCGATAAAACGCCCGTCGGAGGTACCGCCATTGGTCAGGAGCTGCGGTTTAATTTCATTATAGTGCTCAATGGCGTTCACCACCGCATCAACCAGCTTACCGCGGCCGGTCAGGAACGGCTGGCCCGAAAGCCACCAGTCAACGCTGTAGCGCAGTTCGTATTTCTCCAGCAGTGCTACCACGCGCGCTTTGATCATTTCGTCAGTCAATTCTGTGCTAAAACGGAAGTTGAACTGCACGAACATATCGCCGGGAATCACGTTGTTGCTGCCGGTTCCGGCCTGCACGTTAGCGATTTGCATGCTGGTTGGCGGGAAGAAATCGTTGCCTTTATCCCATTCAATATTCACCAGCTCTGCCAGCATCGGCGCGGCGCGGTGGACCGGGTTATCCGCGAGGTGGGGATAGGCCACGTGCCCCTGCACGCCGTGAATGGTCAGGTTGCAGGTCAGGGAGCCGCGACGGCCATTTTTGACGACGTCGCCGACAACTTCGGTACTGGAGGGTTCTCCGACCAGACAGTAATCCAGGCGTTCGTTACGTGCCATTAGCGCTTCCACGACTTTAACGGTGCCGTTTTTGGCGCTGGCTTCTTCATCTGAGGTGATCAGAAATGCCAGGCGACCTTGATGGTTCGGGTACTGGGCGACAAAGCGTTCAGCGGCAACCACCATCGCAGCGAGAGAGCCTTTCATGTCTGCCGCGCCGCGGCCAAACAGCATTCCGTCGCGAATAGTAGGCTCGAAAGGCGGGTTAATCCAGCGGTCGGCATCGCCAGAGGGGACAACATCAGTATGACCGGCGAAAGCCAGCGTTTCCCCGCGCCCGCGCCAGGCCCAGAAGTTTTGGGTATCGCCGAAATCCATCGGTTCAACGGTAAAGCCAATCGCACGCAGACGTTCAATCATTAACGCCTGGCATCCCGCATCATCGGGACTGAGGGAAGGGCGGCGAATAAGCTGCTGAGCCAGCTCAATGACCGGGCAAGACATAGACTACACCTCGTTAAACTGCTGATAACTAGATTCACTGAAACCCAGCAGCATAGGCTGACCGGGCGCACAGAGCAATGGGCGTTTGATGATTGCTGGCATTTCCAGCATCAGTTTTGCCGCAGCATCGGCGTTATCGATACCTGCGCGGACCGTTTCGTCTAGCTTGCGCCAGGTGGTGCCGCGGGTATTGAGCAGCGCTTCCCAGCCGAGTTCATCTATAAAGGTATCTAATAATTCGCGGTCCAGACCATCAACCCGATAATCATGAAAACGATATTCTATCTGCTGGGCTTCCAGCCAGCGGCGGGCCTTTTTTATGGTATCGCAATTTTTTATCCCGTACATGGTGAGCATGATTAAACCTTTTCCATTGAATTAAACGTTTGACCAGGAATGTTCCGAATATATAAGTCGTTAATAAATAATACGTGAATTACGTTAATAAATATCGTTTTTTACCCGTGATATATCCTGAACGTTATCTATTGGTTGCTTTTTGACCTGTTTTTACGCTGTGACTTGTCACAAGCCGAGTGAGGACGGATTGTGCTGATGAACAAATGTTGCTGAATGTTGCTGTTGGTCACATTAAACGGGTTAAATTCGGCTCATAGTACTTACGAATGAAAGGGCTTTTTCTGGAGGCGGTAATTAAAGTAATCAGAGCGATAGCGTAAACACACTTTTCACCATCAACGAATTTGCATAAAATCACCCATAATAATAAGAGAGGCTATTATGATTGAGCATGAACTAGGGAACTGGAAAGATTTTATTGAAGGTATGCTTCGTAAATAAATTTCCATAATGTAAGCAGGGCGATTCCACGGGCAGAATAATAATGCAGTTGAAACGACCAATTATGAAAAAGGCGACACTTGCGGTCGCCTTTTCTGTTATTGGCCCTGCAGAAAATACTGCCGGGACCATCATTTTATTATTGCGGCCGTTCCTTAAGCGGGAAACGACGGCGCACCAGCACGAAGAACAGCGGTACGAAGAAGATTGCCAGCACGGTAGCGGAGATCATACCGCCCATCACGCCAGTCCCCACCGCATGCTGGCTGCCGGAACCAGCCCCGGTGCTGGTCGCCATCGGCAGCACGCCGAAGATAAACGCCAGCGAAGTCATCAGGATTGGCCGCAGTCGCTGGCGACAGGCCGATAGCGTCGCGATAAGCAGGTCTTCACCTTTCTGGTTTAACTCATTGGCAAACTCGACGATAAGAATAGCGTTTTTCGCCGATAAACCGATAACCGTTAACAGACCCACCTGGAAATAAACGTCGTTTTCCAGACCGCGCATCCAGGTCGCCAGCAGCGCGCCGATAACCCCCAGTGGTACCACCAGCATTACTGAGAACGGCACCGACCAGCTTTCATACAGAGCCGCCAGACACAAGAACACAACCAGCAGCGAAATGGCGTACAGCGCCGGGGCCTGCGCGCCGGAGAGGCGTTCCTGATAAGACATCGCCGTCCACTCCACGCCAAACCCATTCGGTAGCTGCTGGGCCAGTTCTTCCATGATTGTCATGGCGGTACCGGTACTGACGCCCGGGGCGGCTTCACCGACGATCTCCACCGCTGAATAGCCGTTGTAGCGCTCCAGACGCGGCGAGCCGGTCTCCCAGCGCGAGGTGGCGAAGGCGGAGAAGGGCACCATCGTGCCGCTGTTATTGCGTACATACCAAAGATTGATATCGTCCGGCAGCATGCGATATGGCGCTGCGGCCTGAACATAAACCTTCTTCACGCGACCCCGGTCCATAAAGTCATTGACGTAGCTCGAGCCCCAGGCGGTTTGCAGCGTATCGTTGATATCGTCGATGGACACGCCAAGCGCCTGCGCTTTACGCTGATCGATGTCGACCTGCAACTGCGGGCTATCGTCGAGGCCGTTATGGCGAACACGGGTCAATTGGTCATTTTTGGCAGCCAGCTCCAGCAAGGTATCACGGGCAGCCATCAGCGCTTCGTGTCCGTTACCGGCGTGGTCCTCCAGCTCCATATCGAAACCGGCAGAGCTGCCCAGCCCGCTAATAGCCGGTGGGCTGCTGGCGAACACGCGCGCTTCTTTAATTTTGTTAAACGCCTTGGTTGCGCGTTCGATGATGGCAAAGGATGAACCGGTTGTCGGATCGCGCTCGTCCCAATCCTTCAGACGCACGAACATGCGCGCTACGTTCTGCCCGTTGCCGCCGGGGCCGGAGCCGATGGTGGCGAATACCGATTCGACGTTCTGTTTCTCCTGTTTCAGGAAGTAATCTTCCGCCTGCTGTACCACTTTTAGCGTCTGCTGCTGGGTCGCGCCGCTGGGCAATTGCACCGACGTGGTAAACATGCCGCGGTCTTCCAGCGGCAGGAATGACGTAGGAAGATGCAGGAACAGAAATACCATCCCGCCCAGCAGCAGGACGTAGAGCATTATCCAGCGCAGCGAACGGTGAAGAATTTTGGCGACGACGGATTCGTAGCGGTCGGCATTACGGTTAAACATGCGGTTAAACCAGCCGAAGAAGCCCCGTTGTCCGTGGGATTCTCCTTTATGAATCGGTTTGAGCAAGGTGGCGCACAGCGCTGGCGTCAGGATCATCGCCACCAGGACGGATAGCACCATCGCTGAGACAATTGTTATTGAGAACTGACGATAGATAGCGCCGGTGGTGCCGCCGAAGAAGGCCATCGGCACAAATACCGCCGAGAGCACCATGGCAATGCCGACCAGCGCCCCCTGGATCTGCCCCATCGATTTTCGCGTCGCCTCTCGCGGCGAAAGACCTTCCTCGCTCATGATGCGCTCGACGTTTTCCACCACCACGATGGCATCATCCACCAGCAGGCCGATCGCCAGCACCACGGCGAACATGGTTAAGGTGTTGATGCTGTAGCCGCAGATGTAGAGGACGGCGAAGGTTCCCATCAGTACCACCGGGACGGCGATGGTGGGGATCAGCGTGGCACGGAAGTTCTGCAAGAACAGGTACATCACGAGGAACACCAGCGCGATGGCTTCCAGCAACGTTTTCGCTACGTCGGTAATTGATGCTTTCACGAAAGAGGTGGTTTCGTAGGCAACTTTGTATTCAAGACCGTGCGGGAAGTATTGCGATAGCTCGTTCAGGCGGTCGATAACGCGCTCGGCGGTCGCCATTTCGTTGGCGCCGGATGCCAGTTTTATCCCCAGACCGGAAGCGGCCTGACGGTTGTAGCGGCTAAGATAATCGTATTTTTCCGCCCCCATCTCGACGGTGGCGACGTCGCCGAGAGTGACCTCGGAACCATCCTGATTAACCCGCAGGGTGATATCGCGGAACTGCTCTGGGGTTTGTAACAGCGACTGTGAATTAATGGTGGCATTCAATGCCTGTTTATCCACCGACGGCGTGCCGCCCAATTGGCCGACAGCAATCTGGGCGTTTTGTGACGAAATCGCATCGGTGACGTCTTTCGCCGTCATCTGAAAACTATTGAGCTTGGCCGGGTCGAGCCAGATGCGCATTGAGTACTGGGAGCCGTACGCGTCGATGTCGCCGACGCCGTTTACGCGGCTCAGCGGGTCCTGAATATTACTGGCGACGTAGTCGGAGATATCCTGTTTATCCATGCTGCCATCGGTAGAGACAAAGGCGATGGTCAGGATATTGGTATCCCCGGTTTTGCGCACCGTCACACCCTGGTTTTGTACGGCCTGCGGGAGTTTACGCATTGCTGATTGCAGCTGGTTCTGCACCTGCTGAACGGCTTCGTCCGGGTCGGTCCCGGCGGTAAAACTCAGCGTCACGCTTGCCTGACCTGTGCCGCTACTTTGGGATGACATATACATCAGGTTGTCGAGTCCGGTCATGTTTTGTTCGATGACCTGGGTAACGGTATTCTCCAGCGTTTGTGCAGAGGCTCCGGGATAGTTCGCTGTGATTCGCACGTTGGGCGGTGCTAATTCGGGGTATTGCTCCACGGGAAGCGACAAAATCGCGAGCGTTCCGGTCAGGCATAAAAGGATTGCCAGAACCCACGCAAAAATGGGGCGATCGATAAAGAAATTCGCCATCAGAATTGGGACCTCATTTTGCTCATCTTTTTGTTATTGCATAGCCTGTGACACTTTAGCGGCAAGCCCTCAGGCAATCGTGGAGAAATTAAGGAGATAGTGTAATTTATCATGTGCCTTTTATGGCAGCGTAAAGAACTGTCCTGCTATCTCCACCAATCTTCTGCTTTTCTGCGCATCGTCGCCTGACCTCTAACGTAACCAATTATTACTTAGCTAAATAAAACGTAATTTCATTTAAGTCAAAAAAATTGATCCACCTCGGGTTATCACCAAAAAATCGGCAACCTGTGCAAATGCACATTGTCCCTGCACCGTTTTGTCGGGTAATAGATAAGCATGCGAATTGAGGGGTTATTCACCAATAAGACTGAAGGATGTCATGAACCACTTTATTTTAAGCGATAGTCATAAGTGCATCGGATGCCAGGCTTGTGAAGTTGCCTGCGTCATGGCGCACAACGATGAGCAGCATGTATTGACCCCGCAGCGTTTCTTGCCGCGTATTACGGTTATCAAAAGCGAGCAAAAACGTAACGCAGTAACATGTCACCATTGTGAAGGAGCTCCTTGCGCCCGGAGCTGTCCAAATGGCGCAATCAGTCAGCTTAACGGCAGCGTGCAGGTTAATCAGGAGAAATGCATCGGTTGCAAATCCTGCATGGTTGCCTGCCCGTTTGGCGTGATGCAAATTGTTCTCACCCCAGTACAGGAGGGAAAATTTAAAGCGACGGCGCACAAATGCGATTTGTGTAATGGTCGTGAAGAGGGGCCCGCCTGCGTGCAAAACTGCCCGGCACAAGCATTACAGCTGGCGACGGACAACACGCTGTTAAATCTGGCAAGACAGCGGCGCCAGCGCGCAGCGCGTCTGGAAGCGCAGCCATGGCATAGCCACCCGGGCGCAGTAACATCGCCGTGTTCGGGCGGAAAGGTTGCCCAGATGGCCGCCACGCCATCGCGCGGTGAGCCTGACAAGCTGTCCGCTGAAGCGCGCAAAGCCAACTTTTCTGAGATCTATCTGCCGTTCAGCGCCGACCAGGCCAACCGCGAGGCGGAACGCTGCCTGAAGTGCGGAGAAAACAGTATTTGCGAATGGACCTGTCCGCTGCATAACCATATTCCGCAGTGGATTGAGCGAGTAAAAGAAGGCGATATCTCAGCGGCCGTGGAGCTTTCTCATCAAACCAACTGCCTGCCGGAAATAACTGGCCGCGTTTGTCCGCAAGATCGCCTGTGCGAAGGGGCCTGTACGCTGCGCGATGAGCACGGTTCGGTCACTATCGGCAATATTGAGCGCTATATTTCCGATCAGGCGCTAGCCAGCGGCTGGCGGCCCGATCTCTCGCAGGTCGTCGAAAGCGGCAAGCGGGTGGCGATTATTGGTGCCGGTCCAGCGGGGCTTGCTTGTGCCGACCGCCTGGTGCGCAATGGCGTGCAGCCGGTAGTGTTTGACCGCCATCCGGAAATCGGCGGCCTGCTAACCTTTGGTATTCCGGCATTTAAGCTGGATAAGTCACTCCTTGCCCGGCGGCGCGAAATCTTTACCCAGATGGGCGTACGCTTTGAGCTGAACTGCGAGATAGGCAAGGATATCCCGCTGACCACGCTGCTTGAGGACTATGATGCGGTGTTTATTGGTGCCGGAACCTACCGTTCAATGAAGGCGGATCTGCCCAATGAAGACGCTCCCGGCGTGTACGATGCGCTGCCGTTCCTGATCGCCAACACCAAGCAGGTGATGGGGCTTCTGGAGCTGCCGGAAGAGCCTTACGTCAACACAGAAGGCCTGAACGTGGTCGTGCTGGGTGGTGGCGATACGGCGATGGACTGCGTGCGTACTGCACTACGTCACGGTGCGAAACAGGTGACCTGTGCCTATCGTCGCGATGAAGCCAACATGCCAGGCTCGAAAAAAGAGGTCAAAAACGCGCGCGAAGAGGGGGCGATGTTTGAGTTCAACGTTCAGCCGGTAACGCTGGAACTGGATGCTGAGGGTAACGTCAACGGCGTGCGCTTCCTGCGTACTCAGCTTGGCGCACCGGATGCTCAGGGGCGCCGTAGCCCGTCGCCGATCCCAGGGAGTGAATTCGTCATGCCCGCTGATGCGGTAATTATGGCTTTTGGTTTCCATCCGCACGGCATGCCGTGGCTGGAGTCGGTCGGCGTACAGCTCGACAGTCGCGGACGAATCAAAGCTAATGTCGAAAGCCGCTATCGTTACCAGACCACCCATCGCAAGGTGTTTGCTGGCGGTGATGCGGTGCGCGGTGCCGACCTGGTGGTGACCGCGATGGCCGAAGGCCGCCACGCGGCGCAGGGGATCATGGATTTCCTCGACGTTAAATCGATACCTCTTCACTAACGACAAAGCAGGTCCCACGGCGTAGTATGGCGACGTTATTTCATGCCGTGGGGCCCGTATGTCACTCAATATCAACGTTATCAAAGATAAAATTCTCTCCGAAAACTGGTTCGTGTTACGCAATATGACCTACGAGCTGACGCGTAGCGACGGCAGCGTGGTTCGCCATAAGCGTGAGGTCTATGACCGCGGCAACGGTGCTACCATCATGCTCTATAACCGCCGCAAGCAGAGCGTGGTCCTGGTGCGCCAGTTTCGCGTCGCGACCTGGGTAAACGGCAACGAAGACGGCATGTTGATTGAGACCTGCGCTGGGCTGTTGGATAACGACGAGCCAGAAGTGTGCGTGCGCAAAGAAGCTATCGAAGAGACCGGCTTTGAGGTCGGCGAAGTTCGTAAACTGTTCGAGCTGTATATGTCCCCCGGTGGCGTCACCGAGCTTATCCACTTCTTTATCGCTGAATACAGCGATGCCCAGCGGGCTACCGATGGCGGCGGGGTTGATGATGAAGAGATTGACGTGCTTGAGCTGCCTTTCAGCCAGGCGCTGGAGATGGTGGCGAATGGGGAAATACGCGATGGCAAAGCGGTGATCCTCCTGCAATATTTGCAAACTTCCGGGCTGATGACGCGGGATATCTGATAAATCCGATTGAGTAAAAGCTCGCCGCTGGTGAACATAGCCGCTGTTAATCGTGTTCTCACCGGGGTCGTGCCGCTCATGTTGTATCGGGTTATTTTGTTCCTGTTTTTCGGTTTGCTACCGACTTCGTTGGCGTGGGCGGCGCCGGCGCAACAGCTCTTTAGCGACTGGATGGTAACCTGTAATAATCAAAACTTCTGCGTCGCCCGCAACGTTGGGTTACATCATGGGCTGGTAATGACCCTCACTCGCAGCGCCGGAGCGGCCACCAAAGCCAGCTTGCGCATCGAACTTGGCGGCGTGGGCAACCCGGTTGCTACCCTGGCGCCGATTGCGCCTCGTCTTCTCCTCGACGGTCAGTCCCTGACGTTGGGCGATGAACATTGGCAGATTGCCGATAAGCTCCTCAAAACCGACGATAGCGTCACCATTGATGCCTTCCTGCAACAAGTGCACGAAGCGCAGGCGATTACCCTCGAAAATGGCCTGCAGAAGATTTCTCTGCAGGGGCTGAAGGCCGCTTTGTTGTTTATTGATAACCGACAAAAGCGGGTGGGTAGCGAAACGGCGTGGATTGGTAAGGGAGAAGAGCCGCCGCTCAGCGTTCCGCCAGCGCCTGCGCTGCGGACGGTAGCGAAAGTGGATATGACGCAATCGCCCCTCAGCCGTGACGAGCTTAACGATCTGATGGATTACGGTAACGAAAGAATGAATAACAGCGCCTGTTCACTGGACCCGTTTCGCCGCGAGGTACGGGTTGCCGCGCTGACCGACGATAAAGTTCTGCTGATGACCAGCTGTGAAGCGGGCGCTTACAACACCATCTGGTTGGCCTGGCTGGTGTCGCGCCAGCGTCCATTTATTGCCCGCCCGCTACGCCTGATGCTGCCTTTCCAGCCCCCTGGCGATGCGCCCCGCGCGATTGAACTGGTTAACGCCAGCTATGACGATCGGCACCAGGAGCTGGTGACGCTGGATAAAGGGCGTGCGCCCGGCGACTGCGGGACGCAAACGCGCTGGCGCTATGACGGCCAGCGGTTTAGCCTTGTGCGCTACGCCCGGCAGCCTCAGTGCGATAACTGGCAGGGGCCAGACGCCTGGCCCACTTTATGGGTTACCCGTTCAGTTGCGCAGCCGCCACGCTGACGAAATGCTCAACGGTGAAACCCGTTCTGTAACTCATCCCCCACGCTGACGATATGATCAACGGTAAAGCCGAAGAACGGGAAGAGGTCATCCGCCGGGGCCGATTCGCCAAAGCCGGTCATACCGACAACCTTGCCTTTTAAGCCGACGTATTTATACCAGTAGTCGGCGATCCCGGCCTCGACGGCGACGCGAGCTTCTACGTCCGATGGCAGGACCGATTCCCGATACGCCTCGTCCTGGGCATCAAACACATCGGTTGACGGCAGGGAGACGACACGAACGTTCACCCCGTTGGCGAGCAGCTTCTCTGCTGCCAGCACGGTAATCTCCACTTCCGAACCGGTGGCGATCAGGATCAGATCCGGCTTGCCGCCGGCGTCCTTCAGTATGTATCCGCCGCGCGCAATATTCTGCACCTGCTCCGGCGTGCGCGCCATCTGCGCCAGATTTTGTCGTGAGAGAATGAGCGCAGTCGGTCCGTTATGACGCTCTACCGCCAGTTTCCACGCTACTGCGGCTTCCACCTGATCGCACGGTCGCCAGGTGCTGAAATTCGGCGTCAGGCGCAGGCTGGCAAGCTGTTCCACCGCCTGGTGAGTTGGGCCATCCTCACCAAGTCCAATAGAATCGTGGGTATAAACCATGATTTGCCGCGCTTTCATCAGTGCCGCCATCCGCGCCGCGTTGCGGGCATATTCGACAAACATCAGGAAGGTAGCGGTATAGGGGACAAACCCACCATGATGCGCGATGCCGTTGGCAATGGCGGTCATACCGAATTCGCGCACCCCGTAGTGAATGTAGTTGCCCGCCAGATCTTCTTTTAGCGATATAGAACCTTTCCAGATGGTCAGGTTACTTGGCGCGAGATCTGCCGAACCGCCGAGCAGTTCCGGCAGCAGCGGACCGTAAATATTTAGGGTGTTTTGTGATGCTTTACGGGTGGCGATTTTCGCTGGATTGGCCTGTAGGTCGGCAATATATTTCTGCGTAGTTTCATCCCAGGAGTCAGGCATACCGCCGCTCATGCGACGCGTAAACTCGGCCGCCAGGTCCGGCCAGGATTTTTGGTATGCGGCAAACTTCTCTTGCCAGTTTTTCTGCGCCTTTTCGCCTTTTTCGCGGGCGTCCCAGGCACGGTAAATTTCTTTGGGGATTTCAAAAGCGGGATGGTGCCAACCCAGTTTCTGCCGCGCCAGCGCCACTTCCTGTTCGCCCAGCGCCGCGCCGTGGGCCTCTTCTTTGCCGGCTTTATTTGGCGAACCAAAGCCAATCACCGTCCGGCAGATAATCAGCGACGGTTTATCTTTCACGCTCTGGGCTTCCAGAATAGCTTTTTTCACCGCTTCCGGATCGTGGCCGTCGATTTCATGCACCACATGCCAGTGGTAGGCTTCGAAGCGTTTTGCTGTGTCATCGGTAAACCAGCCTTTAACTTCGCCATCAATGGAGATACCGTTGTGATCGTAGAAGCCGATCAGCTTGCCTAATCCCAGCGTGCCTGCCAGCGAGCACACCTCGTGGGAGATCCCCTCCATCAGGCAACCATCTCCCATAAAAACATAAGTGAAGTGATCGACAATCTCGTGTCCTGGCTGATTAAACTGGGCGGCCAGCGTGCGCTCGGCGATCGCCAGACCAACGGCATTCGCCAGCCCCTGACCCAGCGGCCCGGTGGTGGTTTCAACGCCTGGGGTATAGCCAATTTCCGGATGGCCTGGGGTTTTTGAGTGCAGTTGACGGAAGTTTTTCAACTCCGCAATGGGTAAGTCATAGCCCGTCAGATGCAACAGGCTGTAGAGCAGCATCGAAGCGTGACCGTTGGAGAGGATAAAGCGATCGCGATCGTACCAGTGGGGGTTCTCAGGGTTGTGCTTAAGAAAATCGTTCCACAGCACCTCTGCGATATCGGCCATGCCCATCGGCGCGCCGGGGTGGCCGGAGTTGGCTTTCTGGACAGCATCCATACTCAGGGCGCGGATGGCGTTGGCAAGTTCTCTACGGGACATAATGTGCTCCTGAAACAATACGTTGCATGAGTTTTTATTGGCTTAGGATAGAGAGGTTGATGAGTTGCATAACTAAAAAGCATAGCAGATGGGGCTATCATTGCTTCAGAAACTAAGTTACATAAACATTATAAATCGATAACAAATATGACTTTGTTTTGGCGAGAGTTTGGCGGTGTTCAAAGTTTACGAAGCCGTCAGGCGAGATACTAGGTGGCCCTTTAGGGTGAACATCCGATACGCCATTACGCTTCACCCCTACGATCGATATGTGAAAGGAAAGATAAAATGGATGAGCAGTTAAAACAAAGCGCCCTCGACTTCCATGAATTCCCTGTTCCCGGAAAAATCCAGGTTTCCCCAACTAAACCGCTCGCGACTCAGCGTGACCTGGCTCTGGCCTACTCGCCGGGCGTTGCCGCCCCGTGTCTGGAAATCGAAAAAGATCCGCTGGCGGCCTACAAATATACCGCGCGTGGCAACCTTGTTGCGGTGGTCTCTAACGGCACGGCGGTTCTGGGACTTGGCAATATCGGTGCACTGGCCGGCAAGCCAGTGATGGAAGGCAAAGGCGTTCTGTTTAAAAAATTCGCCGGTATCGATGTTTTCGATATTGAGGTCGATGAACTGGACCCGGACAAATTTATCAACGTCGTTGCGGCTCTGGAGCCGACCTTTGGCGGCATTAACCTGGAAGATATCAAAGCGCCGGAGTGCTTCTACATCGAGCAAAAACTGCGCGAGCGCATGAATATTCCCGTCTTCCATGACGATCAGCACGGCACGGCGATTATCAGTACCGCCGCAATCCTTAACGGCCTGCGAGTGGTAGAGAAAAACATCTCCGATGTGCGCATGGTGGTTTCCGGCGCAGGCGCGGCGGCGATTGCCTGTATGAACCTGCTGGTGGCGCTGGGGATGCAGAAGCACAACATCGTGGTGTGCGACTCGAAAGGGGTTATCTACAAAGGCCGCGAGCCGAACATGGCGGAAACCAAAGCGGCTTACGCGGTGGAAGACAGCGGAAAACGCACGCTGGATGACGTGATTGAGGAGGCTGATATTTTCCTTGGCTGCTCGGGCCCGAAAGTGCTGACTCAGGAGATGGTTAAGAAGATGGCCCGCGCGCCGATGATTCTGGCGCTGGCTAATCCGGAACCGGAAATTCTGCCGCCGCTGGCGAAAGAGGTGCGCTCCGACGCCATTATCTGCACCGGTCGCTCCGACTATCCGAACCAGGTTAACAACGTATTGTGCTTCCCGTTCATCTTCCGCGGGGCGTTGGACGTCGGTGCGACGGCGATTAACGAAGAGATGAAGCTGGCGGCGGTGAACGCGATTGCCGAGCTGGCTCACGCCGAACAGAGCGAAGTTGTCGCTTCAGCCTACGGCGATCAGGATTTGAGCTTCGGTGCGGAATACATCATTCCGAAACCGTTCGACCCGCGCCTGATCGTTAAGATCGCTCCCGCGGTGGCGAAAGCAGCGATGGACTCCGGCGTCGCCACGCGTCCGATTGCCGATTTTGATGCCTACGTCGAGAAGCTGAGCGAGTTCGTCTACAAAACCAACCTGTTTATGAAGCCGATTTTCTCGCAGGCGCGTAAAGAGCCCAAGCGTATCGTGCTGGCGGAAGGTGAAGATAACCGCGTGCTGCACGCGACGCAGGAACTGGTGACGCTGGGGCTGGCAAAGCCAATTCTGATTGGTCGTCCGAGCGTTATTGAGATGCGCGTTCAGAAGCTGGGCCTGCAGATTAAACCGGGCGTCGATTTTGAAATCGTCAACAACGAGTCCGATCCGCGTTTTAAAGAGTACTGGCAGGAATACTACGGCCTGATGAAACGCAACGGTATTACGCAAGAGCAGGCGCAGCGTGAGATGATCAGCAACACCACCGCCATTGGCGCAATTATGGTAGAGCGTGGAGAAGCGGACGGAATGATTTGTGGCACCATTGGTGATTACCACGAGCATTTCCACGTCATTAAGCCGTTGTTTGGCTACCGTGATGGTGTCCATACCGCCGGAGCGATGAACGCGCTGCTGTTGCCGAGCGGCAACACTTTTATCGCCGATACCTATGTTAACCACGACCCGTCGCCAGAGCAGATTGCTGAAATTGCGCTGATGGCGGCAGAGAGCGTACGTCGTTTTGGTATCGAACCGCGGGTGGCGCTGCTGTCGCATTCGAACTTCGGTTCGTCAGATTGCCCTTCCGCCAGCAAAATGCGCCAGGCGCTGGAACTGGTGAAAGCGCGTGCGCCGGATTTGATGATCGATGGTGAAATGCACGGTGATGCTGCGCTGGTGGAAAGCATTCGTAACGACCGGATGCCGGACAGCCCGCTGAAAGGCTCGGCGAATATCCTGGTCATGCCGAATATGGAAGCGGCGCGTATTAGTTACAACCTACTTCGCGTCTCTAGCTCCGAAGGCGTCACCGTAGGTCCGGTGTTAATGGGCGTGGCGAAGCCGGTACATATTCTGACACCTATTGCCTCGGTACGCCGCATTGTGAATATGGTCGCACTGGCGGTTGTCGAAGCACAAACTCAGCCGCTGTAATATATACAGGTGCGGGAACTCTCCCGCACCTTTACTTCACTTCTCGTTTCCTCTGATTTTATCATTATTCAAATCTTGATTTTATCAATGCGCGATATTAATCATCCCGTCTTTTATTCATTAGATAACACGGAATTCATCTCTTTAATTTATTTTTCATTTTTTGTGAAATGGTCTTTTATCGGATTATTTGTAAGGAAATTTTAATAATATATTCATCTATTATATTGTTTTGTTTTTTATATGAAATGCGTAGGTTATGGTTGGTGATGAAATTCATTTAAATACAATTAATTATATGGCGATTGTTAAAATTCAGCTGGTCGATGCTGTAGAGGATGAAATGATTTTATTCACAGTATTGATGCTTGTATTGATGGCCAGAAGGAATTGCTAACTTAATAGCATTTACAGAGGTGATATCGGGGTAGTATTGAAACGGCGTAACTGAAATCATGATGATTTCCGACGCTTTGCCAGTAATTTTAAATGTAACTGGTACCGTTACATTGAATTCAAAAATAACCAGCGAGTCATGACGTAGGTATGGCTAAAGTTACTATTTAGCATGGCTATTGTCTCATCCCCATTGGGGAATAAAAAATTAGGGAGCTTATCTTTATGGAATTAGCATTTTCTCCGAGGCTGCTTGCAATAGCTATTGCCGCAGCGATCCCATTTACCGCCAGCGCGGCAGATACCCCTGCCGTTGCGACTTCCCAAAATGGACATGCAGGTTACGACCATCCCAATCAATATCTTGTTACGCCAGCGACAAAAATTGCTGACAACTTGATGCCGGTCATGTCCCACCCTGCGCAGGATAAAGATACGCGGCAGAAGCTGGCCGAGTTAGAAAAGAAAACGGGCAAAAAGCCCAATATTGTGGTGTTCATTCTTGATGATGTCGGCTGGATGGATGTCGGTTTTAACGGAGGAGGGGAGGCTGTGGGTAACCCGACGCCGGATATCGATGCCGTCGCGAATCAGGGATTAGTCCTGACGTCGGCCTATTCGCAGCCGAGTTCCTCTCCAACTCGTGCGACGATCATGACCGGGCAATACTCCGTTCACCATGGAATTTTAATGCCGCCAATGTACGGTATGCCTGGCGGTCTTGAAGGACTGACCACGCTGCCGCAACTGTTGCACGATCAAGGCTATATCACTCAAGCCATTGGTAAATGGCACATGGGCGAGAATACCGGTTCGCAGCCGCAAAACGTCGGTTTTGACGATTTCCGCGGTTTTAACTCTGTCTCCGATATGTACACCGAATGGCGCGATCCGAATGTGAACCCGGAAGTGGCGCTAAGTCCTGCCCGTAGCCAGTATATTCAGAATCTGCCGTTCGATAAAAATGATGTCCATGCGGTACGCGGAGGCAAGCAGGAAGCTGTAGCCGAAATCACGCCGAAGTATATGGAAGATTTGGACCAGCGTTGGATGAAGTACGGCGTTGAGTTTATCAACAGCATGGCGAAAAAAGATAAGCCGTTCTTCCTGTATTACGGAACGCGCGGCTGCCATTTTGACAACTATCCGAATGCCCATTATGCCGGGCGCTCGCCAGCGCGTACTTCCTACAGCGATTGTATGGTGGAGATGAATGACGTCTTTGCCAACCTGTACAAAGCGCTGGAGACCAGCGGGCAACTGGATAATACGCTGATCGTCTTCACCTCCGATAACGGCCCGGAAGCGGAAGTGCCGCCACATGGCCGCACGCCGTTCCGTGGCGCGAAAGGCTCAACGTGGGAAGGCGGGGTGCGCGTGCCGACGTTTGTTTACTGGAAGGGAATGATCCAACCGCGTAGATCCGACGGGATTGTGGATTTGGCGGATTTGTTCCCGACCAGTCTTTCACTGGCAGGCCATCCGGGCGCGGAGCTGGCGAAACTGGTGCCTGAAAAAACCTTTATTGATGGCGTTGACCAGGCATCTTTCTTTATCGGTAAAGACGGGCAGTCAAACCGTAAAGCAGAACACTACTTCCTTAATGGTGAGCTTTCGGCAATTCGTATCGATGAATTTAAATATCATCTGCTTGTCCAGCAGCCTTTCGCCTTCACGCAAACCGGCTATCAGGGCGGGTTTACCGGCGCAATTATGAAAACGGCGGGGACCATGATATTTAACCTCTATACCAATCCGCAGGAAGATGAAAGCGTTGGCGTACGCCATATTCCGATGGGGGTACCTTTGCAGGATGAAGCCCATAACTACATGGAAATTCTGAAAAAATACCCGCCTAAAGTGCAGATTAAACTCTAAGCTGTATTCAGTGAATAACCGGCTTCTTATGAAGCCGGTTATTTTATTTCACTTTTCTGCGATGGTGTAAATGGGCATGCATAATATCGCTGGCCGGGCGGCCCATCGCCATCAGGTCGGCCATCGCCTTCAGATATGGCGGTAAGTGCTGGAAATAGCGGCGAAATCCGGCACACAAATAATTCAATCCCGGTGTGCCCTCTTCCGTTAATGCAAAACGATGCTTTGGACATCCGCCCCAGCAGGCTTTTAGCACCGAACACTGACGGCACTGATTGGGCAGAGTGGCGTATTTATCTTTACCGAAATCAACCTGTTTTGCTGAGTCCAACATTGCTGCAAAGGTTTGCTCGCAGATATTGCCTAAATGATATTGCGGGTAGACGTAATGATCGCAGGCATAAACGTCGCCATTGTGCTCGACAACCACGGAACGACCGCAGGTTGGCTGGTGATGGCAGACCGCACCGGGCGCGCCGACAAAGCTGGCGAATGCCCACTCAATGTTCATGACATAAATTTTACCTACATCACGCTTAACCCAGCGGTCAAAAACGTGACAAAGAAATGCACCATAGTCTTCAGGTTGTACCGACCATGATGTTAACGTCCCGCAGGTTTCGCCGGGCGAGCGTAGCGTCAGGCCGGACTGCTGCGCTGACGCATCGGCCAGACGCTCGACGACGGGGATGAACTGAATAAACTCGATGCCGCTGGCGACGAGAAATTCGTACACTTTCTCCGGCTGCCGGGCGCTGTGGTGATTCACGCAGGCCAGCACGTTATATTGCACGCCATGCTGCTGAAGCCGCGCTAAAGCACGCATCACTAGCTTGTGCGTCGGACGACCACCCTTCGTCAGGCGGTATTCGTTATGAATATCCTCAGGCCCGTCCAGCGATAAGCCAATCAGGAAATTATGGTGTACAAAAAACTCGCACCACTCATCATCTAACAGCACGCCGTTGGTTTGAAAACTATTGCTGATCTGCCTTCCGGCACCATATTGGACCTGAAGGGCGACAGCGCGACGGTAAAAATCCAGTCCTAGTAGCGTCGGCTCGCCACCTTGCCAGGTGAATGCCACCTCTGATTTTGGATCGCATGAGGCAATATAATCGCGGACATAATGTTCCAGCATTGCATCATTCATACGAGGTTGTGGAACATCGTCATATAACGCGTGTTTTTCGAGATAGAAACAGTAAGCGCAGTTCAGGTTGCAGTCCGACCCGCTGGGTTTCGCCATAGCATGAAAAGCACGGGTTGATATATTTTGAGACATATTACGCTGACCCTTAAAAACTATTTTCTGATGCTCTGCGCCACCTCATTTGGAACTGGCGGCAGGCAATGCGTTTATTGGTAGTAATAACATTCAACCATATCACCTGAGAATTTATTGAGGCCGAAGCGTAAATTCAGAATAATACATGCCGATATTGTCCATTATGGCACTATAGGGCGGTAATATCATGGAGAGAGAAGTTGGCTGTGAGCTGTTTAAAATATTTAATCATTTATCTGTTGAATGTATTTGATTAAATAATAGATGAAAAATATAAGTTATGAATGCGGTGAGTTGATAAAAGAGTTTACTATCAGTAATGGATAGCGATACTTTTACCTTCTTAAGATATTTTACATTCACTCAGGATATTGTTCGCAATAAACAGGATGTATTTCATTATGCAAACATTTAAATCCCGTATTGTGACGCAAATAGAAAAATTTTTCTGGCTTACACCAGCGATATTATTAACAGGATGTACCCTGTCGCCCGCTATTCCCGTTATCGGCGCCTATTATCCTGGTTGGCTATTTTGCATTATTATGGGCGTTCTTCTGACATTGCTCACCCGGCGATTGATTACTTACAGAAATATACGGCCGGGATTCCCCGCTATTGTGTATACCAGCCTTTTTGTCCTCTACTCCATGCTGTTCTGGCTGGTATTTTTTTAATTCATGTTGAGATGCCCTCATGGAAAGTTCACTGAAAAAATCGCCGGGTAAAAAAATACCGGCCTTGATTCTGGTACTACTGACGTTGGTCGTGTTGGTGTTTGTGATTTGGCGAGTGGACAGTTCGCCGTCAACAAATGATGCCTATGCCGCTGCGGATACCATTGACGTTGTACCCGAAGTCAGTGGGCGCATTGTCGAGCTAGCGGTAAAAGATAACCAGCCGGTCAAGCAGGGGGATCTGCTTTTCCGCATCGATCCGCGCCAGTATCAAGCCAATCTGGCGAAGGCTGAAGCCGCGCTTGCCGCGCTTGATAAGCAGATTATGCTGACCCAGCGCAGCGTAGATGCACAAAAATACGGTGCTGATTCCGTTCAGGCGGCAGTTGCAAAAGCGCGCGCCGCGGCAAAACAGGCGGGCGATACATTGCGCCGCACCGAGCCTTTGTTATCGGAAGGCTTTGTCTCGGCGGAAGATGTTGACCGCGCCAGAACGGCGCAGCGGGCCGCCGCGGCCGATCTCAATGCTATTTTACTCCAGGCACAGCAGGCGGCCAGCGCCGTGAGCGGAGTTGACGCACTGGTAGCCCAGCGTGAGGTTGTACAGGCTGATATCGCCCTGACTAAGCTCTATCTGGATATGACGATTGTTCGTGCACCTTTTGATGGACGGATAGTTTCTCTGAAAACGTCCGTCGGCCAGTTTGCTTCAGCAATGAAGCCCGTATTTACCCTGATCGACACACGCCAGTGGTATGTCATCGCTAATTTTCGCGAGACGGACTTAAAAAATATTCGTCCGGGCGTTCCCGCAACTATTCATTTGATGAGCGATTCTGGCAGAACCTTCCAGGGGAAAGTAGATTCGATTGGCTACGGGGTGCTGCCCGATGATGGCGGCATTGTGCTGGGAGGATTACCGCACGTATCCCGCTCAATTAACTGGGTCCGCGTGGCGCAGCGTTTTCCGGTGAAAATTATGGTGGATAAACCGGACGCAGAGATGTTTCGTATTGGCGCTTCGGCTGTCGCAACGCTCGAGCCGCAATAATGCGCGCCCTCAATTATTTACCGATGTCATGGGTCCGGCTGCTGGCATTCTTTCATGAGGAGCTAAGCGAGCGGCGTCCGGGGCGGACCCATCAGACGATGCTGCTATGGGTGAATTGCCTGGTGGTGGTGCTGGTTTCAATGACCTTTGAAATCCCATTCCTGGCAATATCGCTGGCGGTGCTGTTTTACGGTATTCAGTCCAACGCCTTTTATACCAAATTTGTGGCGATTCTGTTTGTGGTCGCCACCGTGCTTGAGATTTGTAGCCTGCTGCTGATCTACAAATGGACCTACAGCTATCCGTTACTACGCATGGGTATTGCCAGCCTGATTGTGTTGGGAAGCATGTTTATGATGCGCACCCATCGCCTGGGCCTGGTCTTTTTCGCCGTTGCCATTGTGGCGGTATATGGCCAAACCTTTCCGGGGATGCTCGATTATCCGGATATCGTACTGCGTTTAACGCTGTGGTGTATCGTGGTTGGCCTCTATCCCACCTTGCTGATGGTGCTGACCGGCGTTTTGTGGTTTCCCAGCCGGGCGGTTCAGCAGATGCGCACGGCGCTTTGTGAGAGGCTGGATGACGCGGTTAGCCATTTGACGTCCTCCGTTCCGCCTCTGGCAGAAAAAAACATTGAGAAAGAAGCGCTGGCTCTGCAAAAGCTTAACGTCTTTTGCATGGCTGATGATGCTGACTGGCGCGCAAGAAGCGCCTGGTGGCAGACATGTGTCACAACGGTGACCTGGATATATGCTACGCTTAACCGCTTTGATATTTCGGCCATACCCGGCAACAAGGCAACTGGCGAGTTAATCAGTAAGCTGCGCGGTGAAATTGCCGGGCTGCAAAATGCGATTGCTCAGGGTGAACCCTGGCGTAGTGAATGGCATCTCAGCGCTGACGAGAGCGCCGTCGCGCAGGCGTGTGGTCTGCAAACGCTCTGCCAGATGTTGCTACAGCTGGGACATATGGATCCCGACACGCCGCCAACCCCGCCAGCGAAGCAGCCGTCAATGGCTGCCGATGCGTTTACCAACCCGGTCTATATCCGCTATGCCCTGAAAACGCTGCTGGCATGCATGATTTGCTATGTCTTTTATTCCGGCGTCGATTGGGAAGGCATCCACACCTGTATGCTGACCTGCATTATTGTGGCGAATGCCAGTATTGCTTCGTCGTATCAGAAAATGGTGTTGCGCTTTGGCGGTGCGCTATGTGGCGCAATGTTAGCGCTGCTGGTGACGATTTTTATCATGCCCTGGCTAGACGGTATCGTTGAATTATTGTGCGTTCTGGCACCGATATTTCTGCTTGGCGCGTGGATCGCCACCGGCTCGGAACGCTCGTCCTACATCGGTACGCAGATGGTCGTCACTTTTGCACTGGCAACGCTTGAGAACGCATTCGGTCCGATCTACGACCTGGTTGAAGTACGCGATCGTGCTATCGGGATCCTGATTGGCACTGCGGTTTCAGCCGTTGTCTACACCTTCATCTGGCCAGAAAGCGAAGCGGGCGTGCTGCCGAAAAAGCTGGCGGGCGCGCTGGGGATACTCAGTAAACTGATGCGTATTCCGCGCCCGCAGGATGCGGTGGCTCAGCGCAACTATTTGCAACTGCGCATCGGTTTTCTGGCCACCATCAGCGGCTGCGAGGAAATCTGCGAGCGGGTGGCATTAGAGCGTCATCTGGATGCCGATGAGCGCATCAGGCTGGTTAATTACGGCCAGCAGGTTATTCACCAGGGGCGAGAAATTCTTTATGCCTGGGAAATGACCTGGGAGCATGCCGGGATGCTGGACGATGAAGCGCAGCAGGCGAGAGCGGCCCGTTTTGCCGATGCGTTAGAAAAATACGCGCAGGGCCTGACGAGCGGCACGAGTTCACCTCCTGATATCGCGCTCTCATCCTCCTCTTTGGAAAAATTATCCGGGTTAGACAAACAGGAGCAATGCGTCATGCAGCAGATGATCCGTTTACCCGACTGGACCCACACGGATCACTCGCCAGCCAGAGAGCCGGTGCAAGGAGTCTCTCAACTATGACCAGTAACCTTCCGCGATTACTACTTTGCGGCATTCTTGCCAGCACCACAGCGCTCACTGGTTGCGCGCTGATACGCAAAGATTCTGCCCAGCATCAGTCTATTCAGCCCGATCAAATCAAACTGGTCGATGATATTCATCTCGCCAGCCAGGGGTGGCCGCAGGCGCAATGGTGGCGTCAGTTTAACGACCCGCAGCTGGACAATCTTATTCAGCGCACGCTTTCCGGCTCGCATACGCTGGCTGAGGCGAAACTGCGCGAAGAGCAGGCACAATCGCAGGCCGATCTGTTAGAGGCCGGATCGCGGCTCCAGGTTGCCGCATTAGGGATGGTCAACCGGCAACGGGTTTCGGCCAACGGCTTCCTTAGCCCTTATGCGATGGATGCGCCAAAGCTCGGTATGGATGGCCCTTACTATACTGAAGCGACGGTGGGGTTGTTTGCCGGTCTGGATCTTGATCTGTGGGGCGTGCATCGTTCAGCGGTGGCGGCGGCCATCGGCGCGCAAAACGCCGCGCTTGCTGAGACGGCGGCGGTTGAGCTGTCTCTCAGCGCTGGCGTAGCGCAGCTTTATTACAGCATGCAGGCCAGCTATCAGATGCTTGATCTGCTGCAACAAACTCGTGACGTTATTGATTTCGCGGTGAAAGCTCACCAGAGCAAAGTCGCCCACGGGCTGGAAGCGAAGGTGCCGTACCACGGCGCCAGAGCGCAGATGCTGGCGGTGGACAAACAGATCGCGGCGGTAAAAGGGCAAATCAAAGAAACGCGTGAGTCGCTGCGGGCGCTGATCGGTGCCGGTGCCAGCGATTTACCTGAGATTAAGCCGATTGCTTTGCCGCAGATACAAACCGGTCTTCCACCAACGCTCTCGTATGAATTGCTCGCCAGGCGTCCTGATTTACAGGCAATGCGCTGGTACGTGCAGGCATCGCTAAGCCAGGTGGATGCTGCTCGCGCGCTGTTCTATCCGAGTTTCGATATCAAAGCGTTCTTTGGCCTGGATGCAATTCATCTCGACCAGCTGTTTAAAAGTACCAGCAAGCAGATTAACTTCATTCCTGGCTTGCGACTGCCGCTGTTCGATGGCGGGCGTCTCAATGCCAACCTGCAGCACACCCGGGCCGCCAGTAACATGATGATTGAACGCTATAATCAACAGGTGCTCGACGCCGTGCGCGATGTTGCGATTAACGGTACGCGTTTGCAGACCTTGAATGAAGAACGTGGGATGCAACTGGACCGGGTTGAGGCGATGCGCTATACGCAGGCTGCCGCTGAGGCCGCCTTTAAACGTGGTCTGGGAAGCCGCTTACAGGCAACCGAAGCCCGACTTCCCGTTCTGGCGGAAGAGATATCGCTGTTTATCCTGGACACCCAGCGGGTTATCCAGAATATTCAGCTAATGAAATCGCTGGGGGGCGGCTACGAGGCTCCTGCGGTGACAAAAGAATAGTTTGAAAAATAATGATGATGCCGCGTGAAGTCCTTCATGCGGCATTTTTTATACGCACACTCTCCCCGCATTAATTAATCACCTCACCCTGATTTTTAGCCCTTATTTTTATTTTATTTTCTTAGTGATCTACCTCACCTTTTAAATCAGCTTGCCGAAATTTGTTATTTACTCCAGCAAAATCTTGTCACCATGAGCCCAGATTTTAGCGGAGCAGTGAGCCATGGATAAAGAACGCATCATTCAGGAATTTGTACCAGGAAAGCAGGTTACGCTGGCGCATCTGATTGCGCACCCTGGCGAGGAACTGGCGAAAAAGATCGGCGTTCCCGAATCCGGCGCTATCGGCATTATGACCTTAACCCCTGGAGAAACCGCCATGATCGCTGGTGATTTGGCGATGAAGGCCGCCGATGTGCATATCGGTTTTCTCGACAGATTTAGCGGCGCGCTGGTTATCTATGGTTCGGTTGGCGCGGTAGAAGAGGCGCTACTGCAAACGGTTAGCGGACTGGGCAGATTATTAAATTATACCCTCTGCGAGTTAACAAAAAGCTAATTAGAGGCGGCGATGAAACGTATTGCATTTGTCGGTACGGTGGGCGCGGGGAAAACAACGCTATTTAACGCGTTGCAGGGGAATTATTCCCTCGCCAGGAAAACGCAGGCCGTAGAATTTAATGAAAGTGGCGATATCGACACGCCAGGGGAATATTTCAGTCATCCGCGCTGGTATCACGCGTTAATTACCACGCTACAGGATGTGGACACGCTGATTTATGTCCATGCAGCCAATGACAAAGAGAGTCGCTTACCTGCCGGGCTGTTGGATATCGGCACCAGTAAACGACAAATCGCCGCAATCAGCAAAACGGATATGCCGGATGCCGACGTTGCCGCAACGCGACGGTTACTTCACGCAATGGGGTTTCAGGAGCCGATTTTTGAACTCAACGGCCACGACCCGCAAAGCGTACAGCACCTGGTGGATTATCTGACAGAGCTCAGCCAAAAGGAGGAAGGGGCAGGTGAAGAAACTCATCACAGCTAACGATATTCGTGCGGCCCACGCACGTGGTGAACAGAAGATATCGGTTGTTCTGCGCGCCAGCATCATCACCCCGGAGGCCCGCGAAGTAGCGGATCTGCTGGGCGTCGCCATTACCGAATGCGATGAATCCACACCTGCGGTGGCGGCACCGGTGGCAGAGGAGAAAACCGAAAGCCAGCGCATCCGTGAAACCATCATCGCGCAGCTGCCGGAAGGACAGTTTACCGAAAGTCTGGTCGCGCAGTTGATGGACAAGGTGATGAAGGAGAAACAGTCGCTGGCGCAGGGCGATATGCAGCCCAGCTTTAAATCGGTCACCGGCAAAGGTGGCGTAAAAGTCATTGACGGCAGCAGCGTCAAGTTTGGCCGCTTCGACGGTGCTGAACCGCACTGCGTCGGCTTAACGGACTTAGTCACCGACCAGGACGGCAGCAGCATGGCCGCCGGGTTTATGCAGTGGGAAAACGCTTTTTTCCCGTGGACGCTGAATTACGACGAGGTTGATATGGTGCTGGAGGGCGAGCTGCACGTGCGCCATGAAGGCGAAACCATGATTGCCAAAGCCGGTGACGTGATGTTCATCCCGAAAGGTTCGAGCATCGAGTTTGGCACTCCGTCGAGCGTGCGCTTCCTGTACGTTGCCTGGCCTGCGAACTGGCAATCACTATGAAAGATTTCATCACCGAAGCCTGGCTCAGAGCAAACCACACGCTCAGCGAAGGAGCAGAGATTCATCTGCCTGCCGATGCTCGCCTGACGCCATCAGCTCGGGAACTGCTGGAAAGCCGCCGTCTGCGCATCAAGTTTATCGACGAGCAGGGAAGCCTGTTTGTTGATGATGAGCAACAGCAGCCGCAGCCGGTACATGGCTTAACCAGCAGCGAAACGCACCCGCAGGCGTGCTGCGAGCTGTGTCGCCAGCCGGTGGTGAAAAAGCCCGACACGCTGACCCATCTGACGGCAGACAAGATGGTCGCCAAAAGCGACCCGCGTTTGGGCTTTCGCGCGGTGCTCGATAGCACTATCGCACTGGCGGTGTGGCTGCAAATCGAACTGGCGGAACCGTGGCAGCCGTGGCTGGCGGATATTCGCTCGCGTCTGGGCAACATTATGCGCGCCGACGCCATGGATGAACCGCTGGCGGCGCAGTCCATCGTCGGCTTGAACGAAGATGAGTTGCACCGGCTTTCCCATCAGCCGCTGCGCTATCTCGACCACGATCATCTGGTGCCGGAAGCCAGCCACGGGCGGGATGCCGCGCTGCTGAATCTGTTGCGTACCAAGGTGCGTGAGGCAGAAACGGTTGCCGCCCAGGTCTTTATTAGCCGCAGTTTTGAGGTATTGCGCCCGGACATTCTGCAAGCGCTAAACCGCCTCTCCAGTACCGTTTACGTGATGATGATTCTGTGCGTCACGAAGCATCCGCTCACCGTCAGCCAAATACAACAACGCCTGGGAGGGGAGCAATGATTATTGAACGCGCTCGCCAACTTGCATTGCATTCACCCGCTCGGGTGGTCTTCCCGGACGCGCTGGATGTTCGCGTGCTGAAGGCCGCGCACTACCTGCAACAGCAGGGGCTGGCAAGGCCGATTCTGGTCGCCAGTCCGTTTGCTCTGCGCCAGTTTGCGCTCAGCCACCGCGTGCCGATGGACGGTATTCAGGTCATCGACCCGCACAGCAATCTGTCCATGCGCGAAGCGTTTGCCGAGCGCTGGCTGGCCCGTGCCGGAGAGAAAACGCCGCCGGATGCGCTGGAAAAACTCAATGACCCGCTGATGTTCGCCGCCGCGATGGTCAGCGCGGGTAAGGCCGATGTGTGCATTGCTGGCAATCTTTCGTCAACGGCGAACGTGCTGCGCGCCGGATTGCGGATTATTGGCCTGCTGCCGGGTTGCAAAACGCTGTCGTCGATTTTCCTGATGCTGCCGCAGTACATCGGACCGGCATTAGGCTTCGCCGATTGCAGCGTGGTGCCGCAACCGACGGCGGCGCAACTGGCGGATATCGCTATCGCCAGCGCCGACACCTGGCGAGCCATTACCGGCGAGGAGCCGCGCGTCGCGATGCTGTCTTTCTCAAGCAACGGCAGCGCCCGCCACCCCAATGTTGCCAACGTACAGCAGGCGACCGAGATCGTCCGCCAGCGTGCGCCGCAGCTGATGGTGGACGGCGAACTGCAGTTTGATGCCGCTTTCGTGCCGGATGTCGCCGCGCAGAAAGCGCCCGCCAGCCCGCTTGAAGGCAATGCGAACGTGATGGTCTTCCCATCGCTGGAGGCAGGCAATATTGGCTACAAAATCGCCCAGCGGCTGGGCGGCTATCGCGCCGTTGGGCCGCTCATTCAGGGGCTTGCCGCGCCGCTTCACGATCTCTCCCGAGGTTGTAGCGTGCAGGAAATTATCGAACTGGCGTTAGTGGCAGCCGTGCCGCGCCAGACTGACGCGAATCGGGTAAACGACTCGCAAACACTCGTTGTATAGGTCCCGTTCTGGACCCCCTTTGATTAAGAGGAAAACACAATGGAAGCATTAGGAATGATTGAAACCCGGGGCCTGGTTGCGCTGATTGAGGCTTCTGACGCAATGGTTAAAGCCGCACGCGTGAAGCTGGTTGGCGTGAAGCAGATCGGTGGCGGCCTATGTACTGCCATGGTGCGTGGCGATGTGGCGGCGTGTAAAGCCGCGACGGATGCCGGTGCCGCAGCGGCGCAGCGCATTGGCGAGCTGGTCTCGGTACACGTTATTCCGCGTCCGCATGGCGATCTGGAAGAAGTGTTTCCTATCAGCTTTAAAGGCGACAGCAGCAACCTGTAACCGCTCTCTGTGACGTCACCTGCTGGCGTCACGTTCTCCCTTTTGCAAATGGCTCTCTACGGAGGGCAGGGAACTGCTTTACCTGAAATAAGCCACGGAGGCGGATATGAAACTGGCAATCGTCACAGGACAAATTGTTTGTACCGTCCGCCATCAGGGACTGGCGCACGACAAATTGCTGATGGTGGAAATGATTGACGCCCAGGGTAATCCCGACGGGCAGAGCGCCGTCGCTATCGACAATATTGGCGCGGGGCCCGGTGAGTGGGTGCTGTTGGTTAGCGGTAGCTCAGCCCGCCAGGCGCATGCGCGTGAATCCTCTCCCGTCGACCTGTGCGTGATTGGCATCGTCGATGAAGCGGTGGCTGGTGGTCAGGTGATCTTTCACAAATAGGGCATAAGAAAATGAATCAACAGGATATTGAACAGGTCATCAAAGCGGTACTGCTGAAGATGAAAGACAGCAGTCAGCCTGCTGGCGCCGTTCATGAAATGGGCGTCTTTGCCTCCCTGGATGACGCCGTTGCGGCAGCGAAAGTTGCCCAACAGGGGCTGAAGAGCGTGGCGATGCGCCAGCTTGCCATTCATGCCATTCGTGAAGCGGGCGAAAAACACGCCCAGGAATTAGCGGAACTTGCCGTGACTGAAACCGGCATGGGACGCGTTGACGATAAATTTGCCAAAAACGTCGCTCAGGCGCGCGGTACGCCGGGCGTGGAGTGTCTCTCCCCGCAGGTGTTGACCGGAGATAACGGCCTGACTCTGATTGAAAACGCGCCGTGGGGCGTGGTGGCTTCGGTAACACCGTCCACCAACCCGGCCGCGACCGTCATTAACAACGCCATCAGCCTGATTGCCGCTGGCAACAGCGTAGTCTTTGCGCCGCATCCGGCAGCAAAAGGCGTTTCTCAGCGTGCGATCGGCCTGCTTAATCAGGCGGTGGTTGCGGCGGGCGGCCCGGCAAACCTGCTGGTCACCGTGGCGAACCCGGATATCGAAACTGCCCAGCGGCTGTTTAAGTACCCCGGCATCGGCCTGCTGGTCGTCACCGGCGGCGAAGCAGTAGTGGAATCCGCGCGCAAGCATACCAACAAACGCCTGATTGCTGCTGGAGCCGGTAACCCACCGGTGGTGGTTGATGAGACCGCCGACCTGGCGCGCGCCGCTCAATCCATCGTCAAAGGCGCGTCGTTTGATAACAACATCATCTGCGCCGATGAAAAAGTGCTGATTGTGGTTGATAGCGTCGCCGATGAGCTGATGCGCCTGATGGAAGGCCAACATGCGGTGAAACTGACTCCCGCTCAGGCCGAGCAGCTCCAGCCGGTGCTGCTGAAAAATGTCGATGAGCGCGGCAAAGGCACCGTCAGCCGTGATTGGGTCGGGCGCGATGCGGGCAAGATTGCCGCGGCCATCGGTCTGAACGTCCCGGAGCAAACGCGCCTGCTGTTCGTTGAAACCTCAGCCAGCCATCCGTTTGCGGTGACCGAACTGATGATGCCAGTGCTGCCTGTGGTGCGGGTCGCCAACGTCGAAGAGGCCATCGCCCTGGCGGTCCAGCTTGAAGGCGGTTGCCATCACACGGCGGCGATGCACTCGCGCAATATCGACAACATGAACCAAATGGCCAACGCCATCGACACCAGCATTTTCGTTAAAAACGGACCGTGCATTGCCGGGCTTGGACTGGGCGGTGAAGGCTGGACCACCATGACCATTACCACGCCAACCGGGGAAGGGGTGACCAGTGCGCGCACCTTCGTTCGCCTGCGGCGCTGTGTGCTGGTGGATGCCTTCCGCATCGTATAAGGAGTGAAAGAGATGGCGCACGACGAACAACTTTGGCTCACCCCGAGGCTGCAAAAAGCGGCTGCCCTGTGTAATCAGACGCCTGCCGCCAGTGAATCACCGCTGTGGCTGGGCGTGGATTTAGGCACCTGCGACGTGGTGTCGATGGTTGTCGACAGCGAAGGGCAGCCGGTGGCGGTGTGCCTGGACTGGGCTGACGTCGTGCGTGACGGCATCGTCTGGGATTTCTTCGGTGCCGTCACCATCGTGCGCCGCCATCTCGACACCCTCGAACAGCAGCTTGGCTGCCGCTTTACCCACGCGGCGACCTCGTTTCCGCCGGGCACCGATCCGCGTATTTCGATCAATGTGCTGGAGTCCGCCGGGCTGGAAGTCAGCCATGTGCTGGATGAACCGACCGCGGTGGCGGATCTGCTGCAACTGGATAACGCGGGCGTGGTGGATATCGGCGGCGGTACCACCGGCATCGCTATCGTCAAACGAGGCGAGGTGGCGTACTCCGCCGACGAAGCCACCGGTGGTCATCACATCTCCCTGACGCTTGCCGGAAACCGCCGTATTCAACTGGAAGAAGCGGAGCAGTACAAGCGCAGCAACGCTCAGGAGATCTGGCCGGTGGTGAAGCCGGTATACGAAAAGATGGCCGAGATTGTTGCTCACCATATTGAAGGGCAGGGAATTGCTGATTTATGGCTGGCGGGCGGCTCCTGTATGCAGCCGGGCGTGGATGCGCTGTTTCGCAAGCGCTTCCCGGAATTGCAGGTGCATTTGCCTCAGCACAGCCTGTTTATGACCCCGCTGGCAATTGCCAGCAGCGGGAGAGAGAAAGCGGAGGGAATCTATGCAAGCTGAATTGCAGACGGCGCTCTTTCAGGCATTCGATACCCTGAATCTGCAACGCGTAAAAACCTTTAGCGTACCGCCGGTCACGCTGTGCGGCCTCGGCGCGCTCAGCACCTGCGGGCAGGAAGCGCAAACTCGCGGTTTGAGCCATCTGTTCGTGATGGTTGATAGTTTTTTGCATCAAGCGGGAATGACCGCCGGGCTTGAACGCAGTCTGGCGATGAAGGGCGTGGCGATGACCGTCTGGCCGTGTCCGCTGGGTGAGCCGTGCATTACCGACGTTTGTGCGGCGGTGGCGCAGCTGCGCGAATCGCAGTGCGACGGCGTAGTGGCCTTTGGTGGCGGTTCAGTGCTGGATGCGGCAAAAGCGGTCGCGCTGCTGGCAACCAATCCTGATCAGACGCTGAGCGCCATGACCGAAACCAGCGCATTGCGCCCGCGCCTGGCGCTGATTGCGGTGCCGACAACGGCCGGAACCGGCTCCGAAACCACCAACGTGACGGTGATTATCGATGCGGTAAGCGGACGTAAGCAGGTGCTGGCGCATGCTTCTCTGATGCCGGATGTGGCGATTCTTGACGCTGCGCTGACTGAAGGTGTTCCTCCTCACGTGACGGCGATGACCGGTATCGATGCGCTGACTCATGCCATAGAAGCTTACAGCGCGCTCAACGCGACGCCGTTCACCGACAGCCTGGCGATTGGCGCGATTGCGATGATTGCCCAGTCGCTGCCGAAAGCGGTGGGCTACGGGCACGACCTCGCTGCGCGCGAAAGCATGTTGCTTGCCTCGTGCATGGCCGGGATGGCTTTTTCCAGCGCCGGTCTGGGCTTATGCCACGCGATGGCGCACCAGCCAGGCGCAGCGCTGCACATTCCGCACGGCCAGGCCAACGCCATGCTGCTGCCGACGGTGATGGAATTTAACCGCATGGTATGCCGCGAACGCTTTAGCCATATCGGCCGGGCGCTAACCGGCAAGAAAACCGATCACCACGACGCAATTGCTGCCGTACGCGAGCTGATTGCCGAAGTGGGCCTGACCAAACGGCTTTCGGATGCCGGAGCGTTACCTGAACACTTCAGTGCATGGGCGCAGGCGGCGCTGGGGGATATTTGTTTGCGTACTAACCCGCGAACCGCCAACCAGGAGCAGATTATCCAGCTGTATACGGCGGCGCAATGATGCGATTTCCCGGAGTACAGGATTGCGGTGACCCCGTAGCCCGGTCAGCGAAGCGCCACCGGGAATGATGCGGGCTGGAGGGTTATCCCGGAGGCGGCGCGTAGCGCCTGTCCGGGCTACAACACCGGCATATCACTCAAGAGTTCCAGGTGTTCACAGTATCTACAAACCATAAATGACAGGGAGTAAGGGCTATGGGAATTAACGAAATCATCATGTACATCATGATGTTCTTTATGCTGATTGCCGCCGTGGACAGGATCCTGTCGCAGTTCGGCGGCTCGGCGCGCTTCCTCGGTAAGATAGGTAAAAGTATCGAGGGATCCGGCAGTCAGTTCGAAGAAGGCTTTATGGCGATGGGCGCGCTGGGCCTGGCGATGGTCGGTATGACCGCGCTGGCTCCGGTACTGGCGCATCTGCTCGGGCCGGTGATTATTCCGCTGTATGAAATGCTCGGTGCAAACCCATCGATGTTCGCCGGGACGCTGCTGGCCTGTGATATGGGTGGCTTCTTCCTCGCCAAAGAGCTGGCAGGCGGCGACATTGCAGCATGGATGTACTCCGGCCTGATTCTGGGTTCCATGATGGGGCCAACCATTGTGTTCTCCATACCGGTCGCGCTCGGCATTATCGAGCCCTCCGATCGTCGTTATCTGGCGCTGGGCGTACTGGCAGGGATTGTCACCATTCCGATCGGCTGTATTGCGGGTGGCCTGATTGCGATGTACTCCGGTGTTGAGGTTAACGGCCAGCCGGTTGAGTTCACCTTCGCGCTGATCCTGATGAACATGATCCCGGTGTTGATTGTCGCTGCGCTGGTGGCGCTGGGGCTGAAGTTTATTCCGGAAAAAATGATCAACGGTTTCCAGATCTTCGCCAAGTTCCTCGTGGCGCTGATCACCATCGGACTTGCCGCTGCGGTGATCAAATTCCTGCTTGGCTGGGATCTGATCCCCGGTCTTGACCCTATCTTTATGGCGGCCGACGACAAGCCAGGCGAAGTGATGCGCGCCATTGAAGTTATCGGATCCATCTCCTGCGTACTGCTCGGTGCCTATCCGATGGTATTGCTGCTGACTCGCTGGTTTGAAAAACCGCTGATGCGCGTCGGCAATCTGCTGAAAGTTAACAATATCGCTGCTGCTGGTATGGTCGCGACGCTGGCCAACAACATCCCGATGTTCGGCATGATGAAGCTCATGGATACTCGCGGCAAAGTCATCAACTGCGCGTTTTCGGTCTCCGCTGCTTTTGCGCTGGGCGACCACTTAGGCTTCGCCGCCGCCAATATGAACGCCATGATCTTCCCGATGATTGTCGGCAAGCTGATCGGCGGCGTGACGGCAATTGGCGTGGCGATGATGTTGGTGCCGAAAGATGAAAACGTTTCTACACCAGCAGAAACCGAAGCGGAGGCGCAATCGTGAACACGCGCCAGCTGCTGAGCGTCGGTATCGATATCGGCACCACCACCACTCAGGTGATCTTCTCGCGCCTTGAGCTGGTGAACCGTGCGGCGGTGTCGCAGGTGCCGCGCTACGAATTCATCAAACGCGAAATTAGCTGGCAAAGCCCGGTCTTCTTTACCCCTGTCGATAAGCAGGGCGGTCTGAAGGAGGCTGAACTTAAGGCGCTGATTCTGGCCCAGTATCAGGCCGCAGGCATTGCGCCTGAATCGGTGGACTCCGGGGCAATCATCATCACCGGTGAGAGTGCGAAAACCCGCAATGCTCGTCCGGCGGTGATGGCGCTGTCGCAGTCGCTGGGGGACTTTGTGGTGGCCAGCGCCGGTCCGCATCTGGAGTCGGTGATTGCTGGTCACGGCGCCGGGGCGCAAACCCTGTCGGAACAGCGCCTGTGCCGGGTGCTGAACATCGACATCGGTGGCGGTACCTCGAACTACGCCCTGTTTGATGCCGGAAAAGTCAGCGGTACAGCCTGCCTGAACGTCGGTGGTCGTCTGCTGGAGACCGATGGGCAAGGGCGCGTGGTTCACGCTCATCAGCCGGGACAGAGGATTGTCGATGAGGTTTTTGGTGCTGGCACCGATGCCCGTTCGCTTAACGCTACCCAGCTGATTCAGGTGGCGCGACGGATGGCGGCGCTTATCGTCGAGGTTATCGACGGTACGCTCTCTCCACTGGCGCAAAAGCTGATGCAAACCGGATTGCTGCCCGTCGATAAGAAGCCAGATGTGATTACCCTTTCCGGCGGGGTGGGAGAGTGCTACCGCAACCAGCCCGCCGATCCGTTCTGTTTTTCTGATATTGGGCCGCTGTTGGCGACGGCGCTGCATGAGCATCCGCGCCTGCGCGAAATGAACGTGCAGTTTCCAGCGCAAACCGTACGTGCCACGGTGATTGGCGCGGGAGCGCACACGCTGTCGCTCTCCGGCAGCACCATCTGGCTGGACGATGTCACTTTGCCGATTCGTAACCTGCCGGTGGCGATCCCGCTTGAGTCTGCTGACCTCGTGACGGCCTGGCAGCAGGCGCTGGTACAGCTCGATCTGGATCCTCAAACCGATGCTTACGTGCTGGCGCTTCCCGCATCGCTTCCGGTGCGCTACGCCGCATTGCTCACGGTTATTGACGCGCTTGTCGCCTTTATCGCGCGTTTTCCCAATCCGCATCCCCTGCTCGCATCCCCTGCTGGTGGTAGCCGAGCAGGATTTTGGCAAGGCGCTGGGCATGCTGCTGCGCCCGCAGTTACAACAACTCCCGCTGGCGGTCATCGATGAGGTGAGCGTCCGGGCGGGGGACTATATCGACATTGGTACGCCTCTTTTTGGCGGATCGGTTGTGCCGGTGACGGTGAAATCACTCGCATTTCCTTCCTGAGGGAACGACTTATGAAACTAAAGACCACATTGTTCGGCAATGTTTATCAGTTTAAGGATGTAAAAGAGGTGCTGGCTAAAGCCAACGAACTGCGTTCGGGGGATGTGCTGGCGGGCGTGGCAGCGGAGAGTTCGCAGCAGCGCGTGGCGGCGAAGCAGGTGCTCTCCGATATGACGGTCGCCGATATTCGTAATAACCCGGTGATCCCTTACGAGGAAGACTGCGTGACGCGCCTGATTCAGGACGATGTCAACGAAACCGCCTATAACCGTATTAAGAACTGGACCATCAGCGACTTGCGCGAATACGTGCTGAACGACGAAGTGACCAGCGACGATATCGCGTTTGTGCGCAAAGGGCTGACTTCCGAAGTGGTGGCGGCGGTGGCGAAGATCAGTTCCAACGCTGACCTGATCTACGGCGCGAAGAAAATGCCGGTGATCAAAAAAGCCAACACGACCATCGGCCTGCCGGGCACCTTTAGCTGCCGTCTGCAGCCGAACGATACCCGTGACGATGTGCAAAGTATTGCCGCGCAAATCTACGAAGGGCTCTCCTTCGGCGCGGGCGATGCGGTGATTGGCGTTAACCCGGTCACCGACGACGTGGAGAACCTGACCCGCGTGCTCGATACCGTTTACGGCGTTATCGACAAATTCAATATCCCGACCCAGGGCTGCGTACTGGCGCACGTCACCACCCAGATCGAAGCGATTCGTCGCGGCGCGCCGGGCGGATTGATTTTCCAGAGTATCTGCGGCAGTGAGAAGGGCTTAAAAGAGTTCGGCGTGGAGCTGGCGATGTTGGATGAAGCGCGCGCGGTTGGCGCGGAGTTCAACCGTATCGCCGGGGAGAACTGCCTTTATTTTGAAACCGGACAGGGCTCGGCGCTGTCGGCTGGCGCGAACTTCGGTGCCGATCAGGTGACGATGGAAGCCCGTAACTACGGTCTGGCGCGGCACTACGATCCGTTCCTCGTTAACACCGTGGTGGGCTTTATCGGGCCGGAATATCTCTACAACGACCGGCAGATTATCCGCGCGGGTCTGGAAGATCACTTTATGGGCAAGCTGAGCGGCATCTCTATGGGCTGCGACTGCTGCTACACCAACCACGCTGACGCCGACCAGAACCTCAACGAAAACCTGATGATTCTGCTCGCCACCGCCGGTTGCAACTACATCATGGGCATGCCGCTCGGCGACGACATCATGCTCAACTATCAGACCACCGCGTTTCACGATACCGCCACCGTCCGTCAGTTGCTGAATTTACGGCCGTCGCCGGAGTTCGAACGCTGGCTGGAAACCATGGGCATTATGGCAAACGGTCGCCTGACCAAACGGGCGGGCGATCCGTCACTGTTCTTTTGATGACGCGGGGATGACACATGATGGATCAAAAGCAGATTGAAGAAATTGTACGTAGCGTGATGGCGTCAATGGGACAACCGCAAACCACGGCGGCAGCGCCGCAGGCGGCGGTGACGAAGTGCGCCAGCCAGTGTGAAGTTGCCGCGGAGAGTTGCGAACTGGATTTAGGTTCGCCTGAAGCCAAGGCCTGGATTGGCGTGCAGCAGCCGCATCGTGCGGAAGTGCTGGCCGAGCTCAAGCGCAGCACCGTGGCGCGCGTTTGTACCGGTCGTGCCGGTCCACGTCCGCGCACCCTCGCGCTGTTGCGCTTTCTTGCCGACCATTCGCGTTCCAAAGATACGGTATTGAAAGAAGTGCCGGAAGAGTGGGTGAAAACCCAGGGCCTGCTGGAGGTGCGTTCAGAAATTAGCGACAAAAACCTCTACCTGACGCGCCCGGATATGGGCCGTCGCCTGAGTGCTGAAGCGATTGAAGCGCTTAAAACGCAGTGCGTAATGAGCCCGGATGTGCAGGTGGTGGTTTCCGATGGCCTCTCGACCGACGCGATTACCGTCAACTATGAAGAGATTCTGCCACCGCTGTTGTCGGGCCTGAAACAAGCTGGATTGAAGGTCGGCACGCCGTTCTTTGTGCGCTACGGGCGCGTCAAAATCGAAGATCAAATTGGCGAAATTCTCGGTGCGAAAGTCGTTGTCCTGTTGGTGGGTGAGCGTCCGGGGCTAGGGCAGTCGGAAAGCCTCTCCTGCTACGCCGTTTACTCTCCGCGCGTGGCGACTACCGTCGAAGCGGATCGTACCTGCATTTCGAATATTCACCAGGGCGGTACGCCGCCGGTAGAAGCGGCCGCGGTGATTGTCGATTTGGCCAAACGCATGCTGGAGCAGAAGGCTTCCGGCATCAACATGACTCGTTAAGGAGGCATCATGCCTGCATTAGATTTAATTCGCCCCTCGGTGACGGCCATGCGCGTGATTGCTTCGGTGAATGACGGTTTCGCGCGCGAACTTAAATTACCGCCACATATACGTAGCCTCGGACTCATCACGGCAGATTCTGATGACGTGACTTATATTGCCGCTGACGAAGCGACAAAACAGGCAATGGTGGAAGTGGTTTATGGCCGTTCTCTGTACGCCGGGGCGGCTCACGGTCCTTCGCCGACGGCGGGGGAAGTGCTGATTATGCTGGGCGGCCCTAACCCGGCGGAGGTTCGCGCCGGTCTGGATGCGATGGTCGCGCATATTGAAGGCGGTGCGGCGTTTCAGTGGGCCAATGACGCCGAAGATACGGCATTCCTCGCACATGTAGTTTCGCGCACCGGCTCGTATCTCTCGTCGACTTCAGGCATCGCGTTGGGTGACCCATTAGCTTATCTGGTCGCGCCGCCTTTGGAAGCGACGTTTGGTATCGATGCGGCCTTGAAATCAGCGGACGTCCAGTTGGTGACCTACGTACCACCGCCGTCAGAAACCAACTATTCGGCGGCGTTTTTGACCGGGAGCCAGGCTGCCTGTAAAGCCGCCTGCAACGCCTTTACCGATGCCGTTCTGGATATAGCCCGCCATCCAATCCAGCGCGCGTAAGGGGGCTGTGATGATCAACGCGCTGGGATTACTGGAAGTGGATGGCATGGTTGCCGCCGTTGACGCAGCGGATGCCATGCTGAAAGCGGCCAACGTGCGTCTACTCAGCCATGAAGTTCTCGACCCCGGGAGGCTGACGCTGGTGATTGAAGGCGATCTGGCGGCGTGCCGTGCGGCGCTGGATGCCGGAAGCGCTGCTGCACAGCGCACGGGCCGTGTTATTAGCCGCCGGGAAATTGGCCGACCGGAAGAGGATACCCAGCGGCTGATTAGCGGCTTTCAACGCCAGCAGGAAACGCCGGAGGCACCTGCAACGACAGAGTCATCAGAAGCTCTGGTGGCGCTGCTGACATCGGTGCGTCAGGGAATGACGGCAGGGGAGGTGGCCGCGCATTTCGGCTGGTCGCTTGAAGAAGCCAGAAAGGCGCTGGAGCAGCTCTTTTCTGCCGGGGCGTTGCGTAAACGCAGTAGTCGCTATCGCTTAAAAAATTAACCAGTCGGAGGTGCCGGGAGCGCGACAGGGTCCCCGGCTCAAAAGATCATGAAAAAGAAAAAACCGGCAAACCTGCACCATCTTTATCATGAAGCATTACCCGAAGACGTTAAACTTACGCCGATGGTGGAAGTGGATAATATTCACCAGCGGCGAACTACCGATGTTTATGAGCACGCTCTGACGATTACCGCCTGGCAGCAGATTTACGATCAGCTGCATCCGGGGCAATTCCACGGTGAGTTCACTGAGATTCTTCTCGATGATATTCAGGTGTTCCGTGAGTATACCGGTCTGGCGCTGCGCCAATCCTGCCTGGTGTGGCCGAATTCCTTCTGGTTCGGAATTCCGGCGACGCGCGGTGAGCAGGGCTTTATTGGTTCGCAGTGTATTGGTAGCGCTGAAATCGCCACCCGGCCCGGCGGAACGGAATTCGAATTAAGTACGCCGGATGACTATACCATTCTGGGGGTGGTTATCTCCGAGGATGTGATTTCCCGTCAGGCCAGCTTCCTGCATCACCCGGAAAGAGTGCTGCATATGCTGCGAAACCAGTCGGCGCTGGAGGTGAAAGAGCAGCATAAAGCCGCGCTGTGGGGCTTTGTGCAGCAGGCGCTGGCGACATTTAGCGAGAGTCCGGACAATCTTCATCAGCCTGCGGTGCGCAAAGTTCTGGGCGATAATCTGCTGTTGGCGATGGGGGCGATGCTGGAAGAGGCGCAGCCGATGGTCACCGCCGAGAGCATCAGCCATCAAAGCTATCGACGGCTACTATCCCGGGCGCGAGAGTATGTGCTGGAGAATATGTCGGAGCCGCTGACCGTTCTCGACTTATGTAATCAGCTGCATGTTAGCCGCCGCACGCTGCAAAATGCTTTTCACGCCATTCTGGGGATTGGCCCGAACGCGTGGCTGAAGCGCATTCGTTTAAACGCGGTACGTCGGGAGCTTATTAGCCCGTGGTCGCAAAGCGCGACGGTCAAAGATGCCGCGATGCAGTGGGGATTCTGGCATTTGGGACAGTTCGCCACCGATTATCAACAGCTATTTGCCGAGAAACCGTCGCTGACGCTGCATCAAAGGATGCGCCAGTGCGTTTGATGTTGGTGGGCAGGCTCTCCGGTTGCTGACAACGTGCGCGTTTCGGCAATTGCCCGGTGGCGGCTAGCGCCTTACCGGGCCTACGAGATCCGCGTATGACATCAAGCCCGTAGCCAGTAAGGGCAATATACCGTGAACGTTTGTCTATTTTTAGTCAGTAACCCGCAGGCGGCTATTGGCTTGCAGACGGCTGTGAATCCGTAGGCCGGGCAAGGCATCAGCCGCCGCCCGGCAGAAACGCGAGCACAATATTCAAAACAGTTTTGTCATCAGGCTCTAAGATTGAGCGTTTATGTTTGCTGATAAGATGTCGCCGTTGTACGGCAAGTGGGGCAGATAAACCCGTAAAGCATCCCGTCGGCGTATTCCTCAATATCTTCATAACTTATCTGCGCGAGGAACATCATCGTTTGCGCGCATGTTGGACATTTTGGATATTCCGCATCCTGAACCCAGGCCGGATGACCGCCGAGCTGTGAAAAGGTCGTGGGTAAATTGGGATCGGCGGCGAACAGCGGCAAGCGCGTTTCGCCAGGATGCAGTATATCAAGCGGGAGCGTTATCCAGTCGGCGGAGTTCTTCACCGCCAGCGCCGAGATCGCATTTTTTTCGAACCATCGCGGCTGACCCTGGGGATCCAGTGTCGCGAAAACGGTGTCATATACCGTACAGCACTGGCAGATCAGAATACGAATTTTCTCGGGCCAGCAATCCGCGTTGAGACCGACGGCGCCCGGCGCAACCTCAAACAGATTGATCAGCGGCAGGGAGCAGTGCGGGCAGTTCTCACCATATTCTGTGACGGCGCGAAAAACGGCGAGTTGTTTAGGCGCCTGTTTTACCAGATGGGTACATTGCGAGAAGTAAAGATCGCGCCTGCTACCATTTTCAGCGAGCTCCCATCCTGCCTGGTGAGCATAGTGATGAGGGAGGACATAAAGTGAAGCACTCCACGAAGGTGGTTCCTGACGCCATCGGTTAAAACGCTCAACGACAACCTCATCGCCAATCCAGGCCAGTGCGCAAAGAATGCCGTCACGGTTTTCGGCATCGGTTTCAACCTTCTGCAAAAGCGCATCGCGTACGTCAGGCGGCGCGCGGTGAAAAGGCAGGGGGGAAGCTAGCTCCAGTTCCTCTTCATTTATTACCAGGCGTAAGAAATTATCCAGATTTGCCCGGGTAAATGCCGCCAGGCACAGAGCAATTTCCTGTGCATCATCCTCGTAACCAGAATCAAATAAATCTTCTGCATAATCGGCCATGTAGCGGCATTCATCAGCGGAGAGCTTTTTGTAAAGCTCATCGGTTGGAATGGGGCAGGGGACCCATTCGATTAACGGATCGTGTTCCCGGGGCTCATGAACGAGTTTAAGCATTTCAACAGGGTCGCTAATACCGCTGAACGCATCGATCGTTTTTCTGTTTTTCCGGATATATTCTTCCTGCTCTTGCCGATAGCGCGCATTGACGCAGGGCATGCAATAACCCTCCGTGCGGGCAGCCGTCGCTGGCAGAATGTGATGTGAGCATTGCGGGTTTTTGCAGGGAATTCGCTCGTCCATGCGGTAAATATTCCATATCAGATATGTCGAACGCCTACTGTACCGCGGTGAAAGCTTAACAGCAGCAGGCTGTTATCCGATTTTTTTCCGTGTAAGTGGTCACGATAAATATCGTCAACTTTTCCACTTGGCTATTTTTTCGGGGACGGAGGGTTTTAATAAACAGCTCGGTAAATTAAACCCAATCTCTTACCTGAATAAGTTCGCTGAGCGCCGCCTCCGGGCTGCCCGCTTCCGGCTGATAATCATATTCCCAGCGGACCAGCGGAGGCATCGACATCAGGATGGATTCGGTGCGTCCGCCGGTTTGCAGGCCGAACAGGGTTCCGCGATCCCACACCAGATTGAACTCCACGTAGCGCCCGCGACGGTAGAGTTGAAAATCGCGCTCGCGCTCGCCCCAGAGCATCTCTTTGCGTCGCTCGACAATCGGCAAATATGCGTCGGTATAGCCGTTGCCAACCGCCTGCATAAAGTCGAAACAATGGTCGAAATTCGGGGAATTTAAATCATCGAAAAACAGTCCGCCGATGCCGCGCTGCTCATTACGATGTTTGAGGAAGAAATAATCGTCACACCATTTTTTGTAGCGCGGATAAACCTCTTCGCCGAAGGGATGGCATAAATCACGGGCGGTACGATGCCAGTGAACGGCATCTTCTTCAAAACCGTAATAGGGGGTTAAATCGAAGCCGCCGCCGAACCACCACACTGGCTCCGCGCCCGGTTTTTGCGCAATAAAGAAACGCACGTTGGCATGGCTGGTGGGAATGTACGGACTGCGCGGATGCACCACCAGCGACACGCCCATGGCTTCGAAGCTGCGGCCCGCCAGCTCAGGGCGATGAGCGGTAGCAGAAGCCGGCATCGCATCGCCGTGTACATGCGAGAAGTTCACGCCTGCCTGCTCAAAGATACCGCCGTCGCGCAGCACCCGGCTGCGCCCGCCGCCGCCGGCTTCCCGCTGCCAGCTATCTTCAACGAAATCGCTGCCGTCAACGGCGCTCAGCTTTTGGCAGATAGTGTCCTGCAACTGAAGAAGGAATGCTTTTACCTGCTGTGCGTCGGGTTTCATTAACGTCTCGTCGAATGGGCTTTCTGGTTATCGAACCAGTGGAAATAACTAATAATGCCGTTAGCAATCGCCGTGGCGATTTTCTGCCGGAACGCGGTAGTGCCCAGCAGTTTTTCTTCGTTCGGATTGGTGATAAACGAGGTTTCCACCAGCACTGACGGAATCGACGGCGACTTTAGCACCACGAACGCCGCCTGTTCAGTATTGCGACTATGCAGCTTATGCACCGGCTTTATCTTTTTCAGGATATGCGAGCCGAGCGTCAGGCTGTTTTTGATGGTATCAGTTTGCACCAGGTCGAAGAGCACTTGCTGCAATAGGTGGTCTTTATCCGTCGCTTTCTTGCCAGCGACTTCATCCGCACGGTTTTCACGATCGGAGAGATATTTTGCCATGGCGCTACTGGCGCCGCGGTTGGAAAGGGCGAACACGGAGGCCCCGGCTGCGCTCGGATTGGTGAAACCGTCGGCGTGAATCGACATGAAGAGGTCGGCACCGTGCTGATGGGCTATCTCTACGCGGTCGTATAGCGGAATAAAGGTATCGCCGCTGCGCGTCAGTCGCGCATCGATGCCGTTGTTGCGCAGAATGCTGCGCACGTTTTTAGCGATCGCCAGGACAACGTGTTTCTCTTTTGAGCCGTTATGGCCAATTGCACCGGTATCAATGCCGCCATGGCCCGGGTCGAGCATGACGACGCGTTTAGCGCCTTTTTTCTTCGCGGCGGGTTTGCTGTGACCGTTAGATGTTTTTAACGGTTGTTCTTTCGCGCTGGCCTGTGAGGCGATCCCTGAAAGGGTGATTGCTGCCAGCCCGGCTTTCAGCACCTGGCGGCGCGAAGAAAGTATTTTTAAGGGTTTAAAAGTGCTCATTCGGCCTGAATTGCAAACAAGTGGTAACCAATGTTATATCGTATCGTGTTTTCTGATACGACCATTCAAAATAAGAATTGTTTTACTTTTCATTTCAATACATGACAAAGTCATATTATGCCATTTTTTGCGGCTCATTGCGCCTGATATTGGCTATCGCGCGCAATCGCGCCATAATCACTGTTTTTAACCGTTAATGGTGGGGAATACCATGGAGATACGCGTTTTTCGCCAACAAGATTTCGAAGAGGTGATTACCCTGTGGGAGCGTTGCGATCTCCTGCGGCCATGGAACGATCCGGAAATGGATATTGAACGTAAGCTGAACCACGATGCCAGCTTGTTCCTGGTTGCCGAGGTTAATGGCGAAGTCGTCGGCACGGTAATGGGTGGTTATGACGGCCATCGCGGGTCGGCTTATTACCTTGGCGTGCACCCTGAATATCGTGGTCGCGGCATTGCGAATGCGTTGCTTAACCGGCTGGAGAAAAAGCTGATTGCCCGCGGCTGTCCAAAAATCAACATTATGATACGTGAAGATAACGACGTGGTTCAGGGGATGTACGAGCGGCTCGGCTATGAGCATTCGGACGTGCTGTGCCTCGGTAAACGCTTAATTGAAGATGAAGAATACTGAATTTATCCCCTCCGATTTTGATAGCCATGGTCGCCTGCGTTTGCCGTTCCTATTTTGGTGCGTGCTGCTGTTGCAGGCGCGGACGTGGGTGTTGTTTCTGATGGCAGGCGCGTCGCGTCAACAAGGCGATGCGCTGCTGAATCTGTTTTATCCGAATCATGATAATTTTTGGCTGGGGTTGCTGCCCGGTATTCCGGCAGTGCTGGCGTTTGTCGTCAGCGGACACCGTCAAAAATTTCCTCGGCTTTGGCCGCTGATGCGCTGGCTGCTGGTCTTCTCGCAAATATTGCTGCTGGTCTGGCAGCCGTTACTGTGGCTGAGCGGTGAATCACCTTCGGCGGTGACCATCGCCCTGTTGGCGGCGGATCTTTACGCGCTCTGGTGGCTATTAAGCAGCCGTCGGCTGAAAGCCTGTTTTCGTGACGAACAGCTTTAAGGGCACTTTTTGCCGATCGCGTACTCCAACATGCGTTGAATTAATAAGAAAGGACTGAGTCATGAAATCGCGACGTTTACTTCTCTGCGCATTACCGCTGGTCTTAACCGGTTGCTCAACAATGAGCGCGGTCAACTGGTCAGCGGCCTATCCGTGGAACTGGTTTGGTTCCTCAACGGAGGTTACCGAGCAGGGCGTGGGCAACCTGACCGCCGCGACGCCGATGAGCGAGCAGGCCATTAGCGATGCGCTTGGCAGCAGCTATCGCCTGCGCAGCGGTATGAAAACCGCCAATGGCAACATCGTGCGCTATTTCGAAGCATTAAAAGATGACAAGGTCGCGCTGACCATCAACGGTGAGAGCGGCACCATCAGCCGTATCAACGTGCGCGATAGCAATATCGAAGCCGCCAGCGGCGTGAAAATAGGCACACCGTTTAGCGACATCTACAGTAAAGCTTTCGGCAACTGTCAGAAAGGCCATCATGACAACGGCACGGTTGTGGAATGTAAAGCCAAAGGCAGCCAGCACATCAGCTATGTATTCACTGGTAACTGGAGCGGGCCTGAAGAGCTGATGCCTTCTGACGATACGCTGAAGAACTGGCCGGTGAGCGAGATTATCTGGCGTCGCTAATTTGATCTGAAGTGACTCGACGTTCTGAAAAAGCGAGTACAATAGCGCCTTAAAAAGGCCACAGCGTTGTGGCTGTATAATTTCAGGAGGAGCGATGTCTCAGGTTCAGAGCGGCATTTTGCCGGAACATTGCCGTGCGGCGATTTGGATTGAAGCGAATGTTAAAGGCGACGTTGATGCACTGCGTGAAGCCAGCAAGGTTTTTGCCGATAAGTTAGCTACTTTTGAGGCGAAATATCCGGATGCTAAACTGGGGGCTGTGGTTGCTTTTGGCCATAACGTCTGGCGTCAGCTGAGCGGCGGCGTGGGCGCGGAAGAGTTAAAAGACTTCCCGGTCTATGGTAAAGGTCTGGCGCCGTCAACTCAGTATGATGTGCTGATCCACATTTTATCCGCGCGGCATGAGGTGAACTTCTCTGTTGCCCAGGCGGCAATGGCTGCGTTTGGTAACATCATTGACGTTAAAGAAGAGATTCACGGCTTCCGCTGGATTGAAGAGCGCGACCTGAGCGGCTTTGTTGATGGCACCGAAAACCCAGCGGGTGAAGAGACGCGCCGTGAAGTCGCCGTTATCAAAGATGGCGTTGATGCAGGCGGCAGCTACGTTTTCGTTCAGCGCTGGGAACATAACCTCAAACAGCTTAACCGCATGAGCGTTCCAGACCAGGAAATGATGATTGGTCGTACCAAAGAAGCCAACGAAGAGATTGACGGCGACGATCGTCCGGAAACCTCCCACCTGAGCCGCGTTGATCTGAAGGAAGATGGTAAAGGCCTGAAGATTGTGCGCCAGAGCCTGCCGTACGGCACCGCCAGCGGCGTTCATGGTCTCTACTTCTGTGCCTACTGCGCGCGCCTGTACAACATTGAGCAGCAGTTGCTGAGTATGTTCGGCGATACCGATGGTAAGCGCGATGCGATGCTGCGCTTTACTAAACCGGTGACCGGCGGGTACTACTTCGCGCCGTCGCTGGAGAGGTTGCAGGCGCTGTAAACTTTTCCCCTCACCCTAACCCTCTCCCCACAGGGGAGAGGGGATCGATCGGCGTTGTGGGTGAGTACAGTTTCTCCTCGGCGCGGCAGACGGAACGATCGGCGTTGTTGGTGAGATCGAGCGTCGACTGCCTTTCTCCCTCTCCCTCAGGGAGAGGGCCGGGGTGAGGGTATCCGCGACTCAAGCGCTTCAAGTATCCTCTCCATCACCGCCCCCTCATGATGTTCAAACTCATTATTCCAGAAGCGTAAAACTCGCCATCCCTGACTCTGCAGCCATCTGGTGCGACGGGCATCGTAAACGCTCCTCTCATCGTGTTGCCCGCCATCCAGCTCAATCGCCAGCCGTACTGCGCAGCAGGCAAAATCGAGAATATAGGGGCCAACGGGATGCTGGCGGTGAAACTTGTAGCGAGCAAAGCGACGGTCGCGGAGTAAATACCACAGTCGACGTTCCGCGGGCGTTAAGCTACGTCTGAGCTGCCGAGCTAATATCTGTGCATTTTTCATGTCAGCACAGTGCCCGCTTACCCACCGTTTGTCATAATGACACTTCGATTCTGGAAGCCGAATTCAGAAATGCTTTCCTATGTCCTTATTCTCTTTTCGACTTCCAAATCGCCAAACGGTATATAAAACCGTTACTCCTTTCATCACCGTTATAAATATGATGATCACCAGAAAGTCATCAAATTGATAAGGGTGCGCAATGGCCGTTAAATCACTGAAAAAAGGATATCTGGCGCTGGCAGCTTCTGTGCTGTTGGTTGCGCAGGCGCAGGCGACGGAACTGCTGAACAGTTCCTACGATGTTTCCCGCGAGCTGTTTGCCGCCCTTAACCCGCCGTTTGAACAGCAGTGGGCGAAAGATAACGCTGGCGATAAGCTGACGATTAAACAATCTCATGCCGGGTCATCAAAACAGGCGCTGGCGATTCTGCAAGGCCTGAAGGCCGACGTGGTGACCTATAACCAGGTGACCGACGTGCAGATCCTGCACGACAAAGGCAAGCTGATTCCGGCCGACTGGCAAAGCCGTTTGCCGAATAACAGCTCGCCGTTTTACTCCACCATGGGATTCCTGGTGCGCAAAGGTAATCCGAAAAATATTCACGACTGGAATGACCTGGTGCGCTCCGATGTGAAACTGATTTTCCCGAACCCGAAAACCTCAGGCAACGCGCGTTATACCTATTTAGCCGCGTGGGGCGCCGCGGACAAAGCTGACGGTGGCGATAAAGCCAAAACCGAGCAGTTTATGACCCAATTTCTGAAGAACGTTGAAGTGTTTGATACCGGTGGTCGCGGTGCTACTACCACCTTTGCGGAACGCGGGTTGGGCGATGTACTGATTAGTTTTGAATCGGAAGTGAATAACATCCGCAAACAGTACGAAGATCAGGGATTCGAGGTGGTTATTCCTAAAACCAATATCCTGGCTGAATTCCCGGTGGCCTGGGTGGATAAAAACGTCAAAGCCAATGGTACGGAAAAGGCGGCGAAGGCCTACCTGACCTGGCTCTACAGCCCACAAGCGCAGACAATTATTACCGACTATTACTATCGCGTGAACAACCCGAAAGTGATGGATGGATTGAAAGATAAATTCCCGCAAACTGAACTGTTCCGTGTAGAGGACCAGTTTGGATCATGGCCGGAAGTGATGAAAACCCACTTTGTCAGCGGCGGTGAGCTGGACAAACTGCTGGCGGCGGGGCGTAAGTAATGTTTGCTGTTGCATCAAAGCGCGTGCTGCCGGGCTTTACCCTGAGCCTCGGCACCAGCCTGCTGTTTGTTTGCTTGATTCTGCTGCTGCCGTTGAGCGCGCTGGTGATGCAGCTCTCTGAGATGACCTGGGCTCAGTACTGGGATGTGGTCACTAATCCCCAGGTGGTGGCGGCCTATAAAGTCACCCTGCTGTCGGCCTTCGTAGCGTCGATTTTCAACGGCGTATTTGGTCTCCTGATGGCGTGGATCCTTACGCGCTACCGTTTTCCGGGCCGTACGCTGCTGGATGCGTTGATGGATCTGCCGTTTGCCCTGCCGACGGCAGTAGCGGGTCTGACGCTGGCGTCGCTATTCTCGATTAACGGTTTTTACGGCGAGTGGCTGGCGAAGTTTGATATCAAAGTGACTTATACCTGGCTGGGTATCGCAGTAGCGATGGCCTTTACCAGCATCCCGTTTGTGGTGCGTACGGTGCAGCCGGTGCTCGAAGAGTTGGGTCCGGAGTATGAAGAAGCGGCGGAAACGCTGGGCGCGACGCGTCTGCAGAGCTTTCGCAAAGTGGTGTTGCCGGAGCTGTCTCCGGCGCTGCTGGCTGGGATTGCGTTGTCGTTTACCCGTAGCCTCGGCGAGTTCGGTGCGGTGATTTTTATCGCCGGTAACATCGCGTGGAAAACGGAAGTGACCTCGCTGATGATTTTCGTTCGTTTGCAGGAGTTTGATTACCCTGCCGCCAGCGCGATTGCTTCGGTGATCCTCGCGGCATCGTTACTGCTACTGTTCTCAATTAACACCCTGCAAAGTCGCTTTGGTCGACGTGTGGTAGGTCATTAATGGCGATCGTTGCTCAATTGAAGCGTTATGACGCGCCCCGTATTAACTGGGGAAAATGGTTTCTGATTGGTACCGGGATGCTGGTTTCCGCCTTCATTCTGATTGTGCCGATGGTCTATATCTTCGTGCAGGCGTTTAGCAAAGGCCTGATGCCGGTGCTGCAAAACCTTGCCGATCCGGACATGCTGCATGCTATCTGGCTGACGGTGATGATTGCTTTGATTACCGTGCCGGTAAACCTGGTGTTCGGTGTGCTGCTTGCCTGGCTGGTGACGCGCTTTACTTTTCCGGGTCGCCAACTGCTGCTGACGCTGCTGGATATTCCGTTTGCCGTCTCGCCGGTGGTGGCGGGGCTGGTTTATTTGCTGTTTTACGGTTCTAACGGCCCGCTGGGCGGTTGGCTCGATGAGCACAACCTGCAGATTATGTTCGCCTGGCCGGGTATGGTGCTGGCGACCATCTTTGTGACCTGCCCGTTTGTGGTTCGCGAGCTGGTGCCGGTGATGATGAGCCAGGGTAGCCATGAAGATGAGGCGGCGATTTTGCTCGGCGCTTCGGGCTGGCAGATGTTCCGTCGCGTTACCTTGCCAAACATCCGCTGGGCGCTGCTCTACGGCGTGGTGCTGACCAACGCCCGCGCCATCGGTGAATTCGGCGCCGTGTCGGTAGTTTCCGGCTCGATTCGCGGCGAAACTTTATCGCTGCCGCTGCAAATTGAATTACTGGAGCAGGATTACAACACCGTCGGTTCGTTTACCGCCGCCGCCCTGCTGACGTTAATGGCTATTTTGACCTTGTTTTTGAAGAGTATGGTGCAATGGCGTTTGGCCAATCAGGAAAAACGCGCGCAACTGGAGGGAAATCATGAGCATTGAGATTGCCAATATTAAGAAGTCTTTTGGTCGCACCCAGGTGCTGAATGATATCTCACTGGATATCCCCTCCGGACAGATGGTTGCGCTGCTGGGGCCGTCCGGTTCCGGGAAAACTACGCTGCTGCGTATTATTGCCGGGCTGGAGAATCAGTCCAGCGGGCATATCCGTTTTCACGGCACCGACGTGAGCCGCGTGCATGCGCGCGATCGCAAAGTTGGATTCGTGTTCCAGCATTACGCGCTGTTTCGCCATATGACGGTGTTCGACAACATTGCTTTTGGCCTGACGGTGCTGCCTAGGCGCGAACGGCCAAATGCGGCCGGTATTAAAGCAAAAGTGACCAAACTGCTGGAAATGGTGCAGCTGGCGCATCTGGCCGATCGCTATCCGGCCCAGCTCTCCGGCGGGCAAAAGCAGCGCGTGGCTTTGGCTCGTGCGCTGGCGGTTGAACCGCAAATCTTGCTGCTGGATGAACCTTTCGGCGCGCTGGATGCTCAGGTGCGTAAAGAACTGCGGCGCTGGCTGCGTCAGCTGCATGAAGAGCTGAAATTCACCAGCGTATTTGTAACGCACGATCAGGAAGAAGCCACTGAAGTGGCGGATCGCGTGGTAGTGATGAGCCAGGGCAATATCGAACAGGCCGATGCGCCTGACCTGGTGTGGCGTGAGCCTGCCACCCGCTTTGTGCTGGAGTTTATGGGCGAAGTTAACCGCCTGAAAGGCACCATTCGCGGCGGTCAGTTCCACGTCGGCGCACATCGCTGGCCGTTGGGCTATACCCCGGCATATCAGGGGCCGGTCGATCTGTTCCTGCGTCCGTGGGAAGTGGATATCAGCCGTCGCACCAGCCTTGATTCGCCGCTGCCGGTACAGGTACTTGAAGCCAGCCCCAAAGGCCACTACACCCAATTAGTTGTTCAGCCCCTTGGGTGGTATGACGAACCGTTGACCGTGGTACTGCAGGGAGAAGACGCGCCGTATCGCGGTGAGCGCCTGTTTGTCGGCTTACAAAATGCACGCCTGTACAACGGCAACGAACGTATCGAGCCGCGCGGGGAGCTTGCTCTGGCTGAATCGGCCTGATAGCTTAATCCGCAAGTTTATCGCCGTTTTCGCAACGGCAGGATTTGGTAGCCCGGGTTAGACGCAATGCGTCTTCATCCGGGGACGTTTGCAGGCCGGGTAAACTCTCACCCGGCCTTTTTATTGGGCAAAAACCGTGAATACATTAGAACAAACAATTGGCAATACGCCTCTGGTGAAATTACAACGCCTTGCGCCTGACAACGGTAGCGAAATCTGGGTCAAGCTGGAAGGGAACAACCCTGCGGGGTCGGTGAAAGATCGCGCGGCGCTGTCGATGATTGTTGAAGCCGAAAAGCGCGGCGAGATTAAGCCCGGCGATGTGCTGATTGAAGCGACCAGCGGCAATACCGGCATCGCGCTGGCAATGATTGCTGCGCTCAAAGGCTATCAGATGAAGCTGCTGATGCCGGATAACATGAGTCAGGAGCGTCGTGCCGCTATGCGCGCCTACGGTGCCGAGCTGATTCTGGTCACCAAAGAGCAGGGGATGGAAGGTGCGCGCGATTTGGCGCTGGAGATGGCCCAACGCGGCGAAGGTAAGCTTTTGGATCAGTTCAATAATCCGGATAACCCTTATGCGCACTACACCACCACCGGGCCAGAGATCTGGCAGCAGACTGATGGACGAATCACCCATTTTGTCTCCAGTATGGGCACGACCGGGACCATTACCGGCGTCTCACGCTTTCTGCGCGAGCAAGATAAAGCGGTGAGCATTGTTGGGCTGCAGCCAGAAGAGGGGAGCAGTATTCCGGGGATTCGTCGCTGGCCAGCCGAATATATGCCGGGCATTTTTAACGCACAGCTGGTGGATGAAGTTCTGGATATTCATCAGCAGGATGCGGAAAACATCATGCGAATGCTGGCGGTGCGGGAAGGTATTTTCTGCGGCGTCAGTTCCGGCGGCGCGGTGGCGGGCGCATTACGTATCGCCCGTGAAAACCCTGGCTCGGTAGTGGTGGCGATCGTCTGCGATCGCGGCGATCGCTACCTCTCTACCGGGGTCTTTGGCGAAGAGCACTTCGCCCAGGGCGCGGGGATTTAAACCTCGGGAACGTCAAGCAGGTCGGTACCGTAGGAGTTATCTACGGTACATAGCCAGCGCTCACCCTGCTGGCGAAAGACATAGGTTGCGCGCCGCGTGACTTGTGTCGTGCCGCCTTCCGCAGTCGGGATATCCAGCCGGGTTTCCATAATCACCAGCGCATTGCCGCCGCCTTCAATAATCTCCATCTTCCCCTGAGTCACCACCAACCGGTGCTGAAAATAATCGGCGATGGCGATAAACGCTTTGCGGATATTCTCTTTGCCCCTGACTACCATTCCTGGCTTAACCACCAGCGCGGCGTCTTCAGCGTAATACTCCATCAGGCTGGCGTAATCCTCCTGCGAGATGGCGCGATCGCAGGCTTCAATGGCGGCTTTTAACTGCGGGTTGGGATTGTGCATCTCTGACGGCCCTTTTTGTGAGCTATTGATTTTCCGCCGTGACCGTTTTATCCGTCTCAGCGATCAGGGTGTGCAGGTACGGCTGCGCGTTTTCGTCGCTTTTTCCAGGGATCCTGACGATATAGGGCTTACCGGTAATAGACGACGATGATGCTACCTTATCAATAAATTGCTCGGCGGTATCGATGCGGTTACGGGTATTACCAAGTTTTAACCGCAGATGTGATACTGCTTCCTCGCAGGTATGGGCATCGCCATTGCGCACGAAGATCAGATCTTTTTTTTGCCCCAGGGCGTCGAGCATCGCGTTAATGCGCGCTTCTTGATAAGCGTTGAGTTTGGCAAAGGCGGGAAGTGTAAGAAATAATGCTATCACCGCGCAGAGAATGTTCTTCATCTTGAGTCCCTTCCATAGTGGTTTGTTCGCGATAAAGTTTACTCTTTCCGCAGTGAGGGGATTTAGCTTTAAGAAAAACGATCGCTTTTGGTTAATTCATCGTCAGTTTGTCGAGAAACGTCCACAGTTTCTGATTCATCTCACGGTAGTCCCAGCCGCGCATTTCTTGTTCGCTGCGGATGAAACGTCTGCCTCTGGCGGCGCTGAGCTCTGGCTGCGAATGAGCAATCAGCAGCTCAATGACATCAGCATCAAATTCCATATGGCATTGGAAACCATATACCCGGTCGCGATATTTCACTATCTGCCGCGGGCAGCCTTCGCTGGAGGCCATCACTTCCGCTTCCGGGGTCAGTCCCGGCATGTCGTTATGCCAATGGCCAACCACCAGTGAAGGGCCAAAGTGGGAGAGTTTGCTATCCTGCAGGCCCGCAGTGGTTAGCGTTATCGGATAATGACCAACCTCTTTTTCCGGGCTTTGCATCACCGGCGCGCCCAGCGCTTCGCCAATCAGTTGCGAGCCGAGGCAAATGCCAATGACCGTTCGTCCGGCAGCAATCGCCTGGGCGATTAAGCGCTGCTCGGCGTGGGTATCAAAATAAGGGCATTCAGATAGCGTCGTGCGCGGCGATTGCGGGCCGCCCAGCACAACCAGCATATCAAAGTCATCCGCATTTTCTGGCAGCGCATCGCCTGCGTAAACGCGTGACCAACTGGTAGCGTAGCCGCGCGCCTGCGCCCAATGCAGATACGCTCCCGGCGCTTCAAAGACTTCATGGACAATAAAGTGGATCTGCATAGCGTTAACTCCTGTCAATGTTGTTGTAATACCTGGCATAAATCATCAGCGAGTTTATTGATTTCATCATCGTTCAGCGTGGCGAGCGAAAGGCGGAGTCCGTGCGACGGTGTGCCAACACCGAACGTTTCTCCTTCGCGAACCAGCCAACCCGCGTGCGCCAGACGTAGGGCAATCGGCTGGCTGGGTTTCTCCAGGGGAAGCCAAAAGTTAAGACCGTCTCCAGGCGTAAAATGGGTGAGTCCACGCAAAGAGAGCGCGGTGACCAGTTTTTCATGTTGTTGGCGATAGTGGCGTTGGCTCTGCGTTAAAGATGCCATAAAGGCGCTATCATTCAGGCAGGCCAGCACCAGATCCTGCAGCAGATGGCTGACCCATTGGCTGCCGGAGTTCAGGCGCAGACGCAGCGCCGCCGATGTGTCTGGATCGCTGGCGACAATGGCCAGGCGCATGTCCGGCCCCAGGGTTTTCGACAGCGAGCGCACCAGCGCCCAGCGCTGAGTTTCCGCGGGAAGCGGGGAGTACCAGGGCGTCGCAGACAGCAGCGCAAAATGGTCATCGGCAATCACCAGCACCTGCGGGTAGCGGGCAAGTATTTCACGTATCGCCCGGGCGCGTGTTTCGCTGAGGCTACAGCCTGTGGGGTTGTGCGCGCGGGGGGTAATAATGACCGCCCGCGCGCCGTTGCGTAGCGCTTCTTCAAGCGCTGCGGGCTGCATCCCTTCACTATCCACCGGCACTGGCGAAGGGTTAAAACCGGCATAGCGCAGCATGTTGATACTGCTGAGAAAGCAGGGGTCTTCGATAGCTACGCTATCGCCGGGCAACAGCAGGGCGCAGAGCAGACGCTCAAGCGCATCGATAGCGCCGCTGGCCAGGTTAATCTCGGCGTCTATGCCCAAGTCTTTATTCACCCAGGTGCGGGCCCAGGCGGCAAGCTGCGGTTCAACTGCCGCATCGCCGTAGAGACGTGGGGTGACTGCGATAGCGCTGAAGTAGCGTTTAATGTCGGCCAGACGATTAGGGTCAGGATTGCCGCTGGAAATATCTTTCAACGGCGAAGAGGGATCGCCCCCTTCAAGCTCGGGGAGAGTATTGTGTGTCTTGATGACCGTACCATTACGCCCCTGGCTGATGGCTAATCCGGAGGTGACTAACCGCTTATAGGCTGAAGCGACGGTGTTGCGGTTAACCGAGAGATTGGTAGCCAGCTCGCGAACCGGCGGCAGAACATCGCCTGGTTTTAATACGCCGCTTTGTACCAGATGACGGACGTTATCGAAGATCTCACTAGCGGTTTTTCCGACAAACATTATTGACCTATGACAAAATGAATTTTAGCATAGGACGAATGATAATCAGAGTATGACCCGCTGTCCAGCGGGAGGAGAAAGGATGGGCCAGCAAGACGAAATACAATCGGTGCTCTTCAACGATAAAAGCCGGGCGCTACAGGTCGATATTGTGGCCGTGCAATCGCAAGTGGTCTACGGCAGCGTCGGAAATAGCATTGCGATACCGGCGATAAAGCAGCACGGCCTGCGGGTGATGGCGGTGCCGACGGTGCTGTTCAGCAATACCCCGCATTATGATACGTACTATGGCGGCGTTATTCCGGAAGAGTGGTTTGTCGGGTATTTAAAGGCGCTGGAAGAGCGTGATGCTCTGCGTGAACTGCGTGCGGTCACCACTGGCTATATGGGCAGCGCGGTGCAGATTGAACGGCTAGCGCAATGGTTGTGCCGCATCCGCGAGCATCATCCAGATCTTTGCATTCTGGTCGACCCGGTCATTGGCGATGTGGATAGCGGCATCTACGTCAAGGCGGAGATTCCCGAAGCATATCGCATCCATCTGCTGCCCCTGGCGCAGGTTATCACGCCTAACCTGTTTGAGCTGGAGACGCTAAGCGGCCTGCCTTGCCACAATCAGCAGGAGGCGATTATCGCTGCACGCAGCCTGTTATCTGATTCGCTGAAATGGGTAGTGATTACCAGCGCGCCGGGAATAGATAACGCCTCGATCAACGTGTTGGTGGTTAGCGCAGAGTCAGTTGAGATGGTGGAACACCCGCGTGTTGAAACGGACCTGAAGGGCACGGGAGACCTTTTTTGCGCCGAGCTGGTTAGCGGTTTAGTTTGCGGGATGCCGTTGAGCGATGCCGCGCGTGCCGCTGCGCAGCGGGTACTGACGGTGATGACCTGGACTGATGAGCAGGGTTGTGATGAGTTAATTCTTCCACCGCCAGAGGAGGGAGTATGAAGAGCTACCGTTTAGTGGTTCGTCAGCTGGGAAGAGTTGTTGGGCATTTTGATACCTCAGGTAGTGAGGCGCTGGAAGATGCCTGCGAAGTCAGCTCGCTGTTTGGGGCGATTGGCGGATATCAGTGTGATTTGCTGGTCTCTGACAGCGAGAAGCGGATTCTGGAAAGCTCCCCGGAGGGCATGAAGGTGTTGTCGCGGGAGAAATGCTATCGACCGCTTAAAGCGACGATATAAAAAAATGGCGCCCTTAGAGGCGCCATTCTTCTGCGGCAAGAATTACTTCTTGATGCGGATAACCGGGGTTTCACCCACGGTTACGCTACCGGACAGTTTGATCAGCTCTTTGATCTCGTCCATGTTGGAGATAACAACCGGAGTCAGGGTAGACTTGGCTTTTTCTTCCAGCAGCGGCAGATCGAATTCGATAACCGGGTCGCCGACTTTCACACGTTGGCCTTCTTCAGCGATACGTTTGAAACCTTCGCCTTTCAGTTCAACGGTATCAATACCGAAGTGAACGAACAGCTCAATGCCGCTATCAGATTCGATAGAGAACGCATGATTGGTTTCAAAAATTTTACCGATGGTACCATCTACCGGCGCAACCATTTTGTTGCCAGTAGGTTTGATGGCAATGCCATCACCCACAATTTTCTCCGCAAAAACGACATCCGGCACGTCTTCGATGTTGACGATCTCGCCAGAGAGCGGGGCAACAATCTCAATAGTTCCGGTGTCTTTTTTGTCATCAGAAACCAGAGATTTCAATTTATCGAACAAACCCATGATCTTCTCCTAAGCAGTAATTTGGGCCGCGCATCTCGTGGATTAGCAGATTGTTTTTTCTTCAATGAACTTGTTAACCAGCGTCATTAACTCGTCCGTTGTCGGTTGAGCAAGAGCCTGCTCTGCTAATACTTTCGCATCTTCGAAGTTCGTGTTACGAATAATCTTCTTGATGCGCGGGATGGAAATGGCGCTCATAGAGAATTCGTCCAGCCCCATACCCAGCAACAGAAGTGTAGCACGTTCATCGCCCGCAAGCTCACCACACATGCCAGTCCATTTACCTTCAGCATGAGAAGCATCAATAACTTGCTTAATCAGCGTCAGGACGGACGGTGACATTGGCTGGTAAAGATGTGAAATCATATCATTACCACGGTCAACTGCCAGAGTATACTGCGTTAAATCATTGGTACCGATACTAAAGAAATCAACTTCTTTGGCTAAGTGACGAGCGATTGTCGCGGCGGCAGGGGTTTCTACCATTACGCCAATTTCAATGGCTTCATCAAAAGCTTTGCCTTCGTCACGCAGTTCCTGTTTGTAGATCTCGATCTCTTTGCGCAGCGCGCGAACTTCTTCAACAGAGATGATCATCGGGAACATAATGCGCAGTTTACCGAAAGCCGAAGCACGCAGGATGGCGCGTACCTGGTCACGCAGGATCTCTTTACGATCCATTGCGATACGGATAGCACGCCAGCCGAGGAACGGGTTCTCTTCTTTCGGGAAGTTCATGTACGGCAGCTCTTTGTCGCCGCCGATATCCATGGTACGAACGATAACGGCCTGAGAGCCGCACGCTTCGGCAACCGCTTTGTAAGCTGCAAACTGTTCTTCTTCAGTCGGCAGCGAGTCGCGGTCCATGAACAGGAATTCAGTACGATACAAACCTACGCCTTCCGCGCCGTTGCGCTCAGCGCCTTCGACGTCACGGACGGTGCCGATGTTAGCGCAGACTTCAACCTGATGGCCGTCCAGCGTAATTGCCGGCAGGTCTTTCAGTTTAGCCAGTTCCGCTTTCTCTTCAGCAACCTGAGCCTGCAGATTACGCAGTTCTTCGATTTGTTCGTTTGTTGGGTTAACCAGAACCTGGTTATTCACCGCGTCGAGGACCAGATAATCGCCGTTTTTCACCTGTGCGGTAACGTTACCGGTGCCCACGATGGCAGGCAGTTCAAGGGAACGCGCCATGATAGAGGTGTGGGAAGTACGACCACCAGCATCAGTAATAAAGCCCAGTACTTTGTCCAGGTTCAACTGTGCCGTTTCAGACGGGGTGAGGTCAGCAGCAACCAGGATAACTTCATCCTGAATCGCGCCCAGATCAATGATGGCCAGGCCGAGGATGTTGCGCAGTAGACGTTTACCGATATCGCGTACGTCAGCCGCACGCTCTTTCAGGTATTCATCATCCAGCTCTTCCAGTGCAATAGCCTGACCTTCGATAACTTCATTGGCTGCCGCGTCGGCAGTCATGTGCTTATCTTTAATCAGGGCTATGATTTCCTGCTCAAGCTCCTCATCTTCCAGCAGCATGATGTGCCCTTCGAAGATGGCTTCTTTTTCTTCACCGAAAGTTTCACCAGCTTTGGTTTTGATGACCTCCAGCTGGGCGGAGGCCTTGGTGCGGCCGCTCAGAAAACGTTCAACTTCCTGATCAACCTTATCGGCAGAAATTTTCTTCCGGTCGATGACTACTTCATCTTCTTTCAGCAGGAGTGCCTTGCCAAAAGCGATACCCGGGGATGCTAAAATGCCTGAAATCATAACCCTACCTTACTTGTGACTGATATTAAAAAGAACCCGTGAACTTACTCGAGTTCAGCCATCAGTTTAACCAGATGCTCAACTGCTTTTTGCTCATCTTCGCCTTCGGCAGAAAGAGTCACAACGGTACCCTGAGTCAGACCCAGAGTTTGCAGTTTGAACAGGCTTTTGGCGCTGGCGCTTTTGCCGTTGGAGGTAACAGTGATCTCAGAAGTGAAGCCTTTCGCTTCTTTAACAAACTGAGCAGCAGGGCGGGTGTGCAGACCGTTCGGAGCGGTAATAGTAACTTCTTGCTGGAACATTATATTTCCCCAACTTATAGGTTTAGTGTTGTGGACCTAAAGTTTAGCCTAACGGCCAAACTTTAGCCTGTATCGTTAGCGCCGGCATTACGTGTCCGGCTCCGGCACCAGCAGCAGTGAATCGCCGCGTGAACCTTCAGGCCGTTGACGTCTACCACGTCATTAAACATTATGCCGCGAAAGGAAGACTTGAACCAAATCATAAAATCGATTCAGCTTATGGAAATCCAAATCCGAATAATTTCGCGCATCAAAATAAATGTGCTGGTTAAATACCAGACCCAACGAAGTGAATCAATGCCAGGAGGGGTAAAAATTTGAACTGTGCCACAAAAAAGCACCTGAAAAGGTGCTTTTTTACACGATATTAACAGGCTGGCACTACTGTTGCAGTTCTTTCTCTGTGAAGAGATCGGCAAACAAAGCAGTGCTTAAATAGCGTTCACCTGAAGAGGGTAGGATAACCACAATATTCTTATTGGTAAAGGCTTCATCTTCCTGAAGCTTCAGCGCAGCAGCAACGGCTGCACCGGAAGAGATACCGGCCAGAATACCTTCCTCTTCCATCAGGCGACGTGCGGTTGAAATGGCTTCTTCGTTGGTGATAGCAACGACTTTATCAACCAGCTTCAAATCCAGGTTGCCAGGAATAAAGCCTGCGCCAATGCCTTGAATTTTGTGCGGGCCGGGTTTTAGCTCCTCACCTGCCAGCGCCTGGGCGATAACCGGGGAGTCGGTGGGTTCAACCGCGACGGTAATCAGATCTTTTTTACCTTTGGTGCCTTTGATGTAACGACTTACGCCGGTCAGCGTACCGCCGGTACCGACTCCGGAGATGAAGACATCAACCTGACCGTCAGTATCTTCCCAGATTTCTGGGCCGGTGGTTTTTTCATGAATTTCCGGGTTGGCCGGGTTGCTGAACTGCTGGAGCAGTAAGAATTTCTCTGGGTTGCCCGCGACGATTTCTTCGGCTTTCTGGATTGCACCCTTCATGCCTTTCGCACCTTCGGTTAATACCAGATTAGCACCTAACGCTTTTAGCAGTTTGCGGCGCTCAATACTCATAGTTTCTGGCATTGTCAGCGTCAGCTTATAGCCACGTGCCGCTGCGACGTAGGCAAGTGCAATACCGGTGTTACCGCTGGTCGGTTCTACCAACTCAACGCCTGGTTTTAGTACACCGCGTTTTTCGGCATCCCAAATCATATTGGCACCGATACGGCATTTCACGCTAAAGCTCGGGTTACGCGATTCTACCTTTGCCAGGATGCGCCCGTTACCGATTCGGTTCAGTCGTACTAGCGGTGTATGACCGATAGTCAGGGAGTTGTCTTCAAAAATCTTACTCATGGCCCGTCCTTAACTGTATGAAATTTGGGAGTACGGCTTCAGCATACCCGCTTAAAGAATATGCGGAAGTAAGGATTTAGCATATCTATATTCGCAAGAGAAATAATGGCAAGCCAGAAGTAATAAGGAGCGGCATAAGCCGCTCCGCAAGAAGAGAGGAGGGGATTACTTCCACATGGCGTGTTTGTCGCGATAGCAATCGACCCACATCGCCGTTGCACCGCAAATGGCCACTGGCAGAATGACCAGATTCAGCACCGGAATCATGGTAAACAGGCTGGTCAGGGCACCAAATTGCATATTGGTTACTTTGCGGGTACGCAGCGCCTCACGCATGGTTTTAAACGGCACTTTATGGTTATCAAAAGGGTAATCGCAGTACTGAATTGCCAGCATCCAGGCACTGAACAGGAACCACAGCACGGGAGCAACGGTCTGGCCGATGCCGGGGATGAAATAGAGAATCAAAAGCACGATTGCCCGCGGGAGATACCAGGCAAACTTCTGCCATTCACGCTTCATAATGCGCGGCACATCTTTCATTATGCCGAAAACCCCGACATCAGGAGGCGTTGCGCCGGTGAGGCGCGCTTCAAGCTGCTCAGCCAGTAGCCCGCTAAAAGGAGCGGCAATCCAGTTGGCAATCGTCGAGAAGAAGTAGCCGAAGACCAGCAGAATGGAGATAACCACTATCGGCCACAGCAAATAGTTAAGCCACTGCAGCCATTCCGGTACATGACTCATCAGCGAGGGGAGCCAGCTACCCAGGCGAGTGAATAACCACCAGAAGGCTCCACCCATCAAAATGATGTTGACGAGTAAAGGGAGGAATACGTATCGACGGATCCCCGGTAGCCCGATCAGTTTCCAGCCCTGCGAAAAATAATAGACGCCACTACGCGGGGTCGTTGCGGATGATGAAACCATAGTCAGGCAATGCTCCTTTTTTGACATCCAGACTGAATGCCGGGATATTTTATCGGGTTAGCAGACAATAACCAGTTAGGAAATGTTCGAAAAAACAGCAAAAAGCACGATTTAGTTCATCTTTATGTAGTGAAAGCCCCAGACGCACTTGCACTTGATGTAATCGACAAATACTCTTAGTGAGTAAATGTTTGCCGTGGTGGCAAGGTGTTAGAACAACAGAGAATATAATGATGCAGGATTTGCGTCTGATATTAATCATTGTTGGCGCGATCGCCATAATCGCTTTACTGGTGCACGGTTTTTGGACCAGCCGTAAAGAACGTTCTTCGATGTTTCGCGATCGCCCACTAAAACGTATGAAGTCTCGCGACGATGAAGAGTCGGAAGGCGATGACTTTGATGGCGATGTTGAAGGCGTTGGTGAAGTCCGGGTTCATCGGGTTAATCACGCGCCGAATGGGGCTCATGGGGAGCATGAAGCACCTCATCAGGCACCGCAACACCAGTATCAGCCGCCTTATGAGCGTCAGGCGCAACAGCCTGTGCATCAGGAGGAGCCTGCTCGTGCGCCGCAGCCATCTCATCAGCCGCAGCCACATCAGCAGCCGGTTCATACACAGGCTCCGGTTCAGCAACCGCATCACGTTGCGCCGACACAGCAGCCCGTGCCGCCGCAGCCCCAGCAACCTGTTCAACATGTGCAGCAGCCAGTTCAGCATGCGCCGCAATCGGTTCAACAACCTGCAGCAGCTCCACAGCCGCAGCCGGTACCTGAACCTCAGGCCGCTCCTGAACCACAGCCGGCACCGCAGCCTAAAGAGCGTAAAGAAACGGTCATTGTGATGAACGTTGCCGCGCACCATGGTTCGCAGCTTAATGGTGAGCTATTAATCAACAGCATCCAGCAGGCGGGCTTCAAATTCGGCGATATGAATATTTTCCATCGCCACCTCAGTCCTGACGGTAGCGGCCAGGTCTTGTTCAGCCTGGCGAATATGGTAAAACCAGGCACATTCAATCCGGATAGCATGGCGGATATGATGACGCCAGGGATCACTATCTTTATGCAGGTTCCGTCCTTTGGCGATGAGCTGCAAAACTTTAAGTTGATGCTGCAATCCGCGCAGTACATTGCCGATGAAGTTGGTGGTGTCGTGCTGGACGATCAGCGTCGTATGATGACGCCGCAAAAATTGCGTGAATACCAGGACCGCATTCGCGAAGTGAAAGAGGCCAACGCCTGATTCATCTTCCTGAGTTTCGTCTACTTATCCTGAACCCCCGCCCGTCGGGGGTTTTTTATCATTGATGGTGTGATATGGAATCGAACGAACAAAAACTGACTGAACTGCGAACCACGCTTCGCCATCATGAATATCTGTACCATGTCATGGATACACCGGAAATTCCTGATGCGGAATACGATCGGTTGATGCGTGAATTACGTGAACTGGAAGCTCAACATCCTGAACTGATTACGCCTGATTCACCCACTCAGCGCGTTGGCGCTGCACCTCTGGCCTCATTTAGCCAGATTCGCCATGAAGTGCCAATGCTGTCGTTGGATAACGTTTTTGATGAAGAGAGCTTCCTCGCGTTTAATAAGCGCGTTCAGGACCGTCTGAAAAATACAGATGATCTGACTTACTGTTGTGAACTGAAGCTGGATGGCCTGGCGGTTAGCATCCTGTATGAAAATGGCATTCTGGTGCAGGCGGCGACCCGAGGCGATGGGACCACCGGAGAAGATATTACCTCCAACGTACGCACCATTCGCGCCATCCCCCTGAAGCTGCGTGGTGACGATATTCCGCAGCGGCTGGAAGTTCGCGGCGAGGTATTTCTCCCGCAGGCCGGGTTTGAAAAAATTAATGATGAGGCGCGTCGCACCGGTGGGAAAGTGTTTGCTAACCCACGTAACGCGGCCGCCGGTTCTTTGCGCCAGCTCGATCCGCGAATTACGGCGAAGCGACCGCTTACTTTCTTTTGCTACGGCGTGGGTGTGCTGGAGGGTGGTGAGCTGCCGGGAAGCCACTCTGCGCGTTTACAGCAGTTTAAGGCCTGGGGGCTGCCGGTCAGCGAGCGCGTAAAACTCTGCCATACGCCAGAGGAAGTGCTTACTTACTATCGCAAAGTTGAGGAAGATCGTCCGAACCTGGGCTTTGATATCGACGGCGTGGTCATCAAAGTTGATTCTCTGGCGTTACAGGAGCAACTAGGCTTCGTGGCCCGCGCTCCGCGTTGGGCGGTGGCGTTTAAGTTTCCGGCGCAAGAGCAGATGACCTTTGTACGCGATGTCGAGTTTCAGGTCGGGCGTACCGGTGCCATCACGCCAGTTGCCCGTCTGGAGCCGGTCCATGTTGCAGGAGTGCTGGTCAGCAACGCGACGCTGCACAATGCGGATGAAATCGACCGCCTGGGGTTGCGTATCGGCGATAAGGTGGTCATTCGCCGTGCTGGAGATGTTATTCCCCAAGTGGTGAACGTGGTACTTTCAGAGCGTCCGGAAGAGACCCGTGAAATCGTGTTCCCCACGCATTGCCCGGTCTGCCATTCCGATGTAGAACGCGTGGAAGGTGAAGTTGTCACGCGCTGTACTGGCGGTCTGATTTGCGGCGCTCAGCGTAAAGAAGCGCTCAAACATTTCGTTTCTCGTCGCGCGTTAGATGTCGAGGGCATGGGCGATAAAATCATCGACCAGCTGGTTGAGAAAGAGTACGTCCATACGCCAGCCGATCTTTTCCAGTTGACGCCGGGTAAACTCACTGGACTGGACCGCATGGGGCCAAAATCAGCGCAGAACGTGGTGGATGCTCTGGAAAAATCGAAAGAAACGACCTTTGCTCGTTTTCTTTATGCGTTAGGGATCCGCGAAGTCGGTGAAGCGACGGCGGCAGGTTTAGCCGCTCACTTTGGCACCATTGAGGCGCTGGAGCAGGCATCGATTGACGATCTGCAAAAAGTGCCGGATGTAGGGATTGTCGTCGCGACGCATGTGCGTAATTTCTTTGCTGAAGAGAGTAATCGCGAAGTGATCGCTCAGCTTCGCAAGGAAGGCGTTCGCTGGCCCGCGCCGGTAGTGGTCAATGCCGAAGAGATTGATAGCCCATTTGCCGGGAAAACGGTGGTTCTGACCGGTAGCCTGAGCCAGCTCTCGCGCGATGACGCTAAAGCGCAGCTGGTCGCGCTGGGCGCGAAGGTTGCGGGCAGCGTATCGAAGAAAACCGATCTGGTGATTGCCGGAGAAGCAGCAGGTTCCAAACTGGCTAAAGCGCAGGAACTGGGCATTGCGGTGATAGATGAAGCTGAAATGGTGCGTCTGCTCGGAGAATCGCGTGGATAAAGACCAGCTTATTGAAATTGCTAATACGGAAATGCCGTTTGGCAAATATAAAGGGCGTCGTTTGATCGATGTGCCGGAAGAGTATTTGCTGTGGTTTGCCCGTAAAGATCAATTTCCTGCCGGGCATCTTGGTGAGCTGATGGCGCTAACCTTGTTGATTAAAACCGAGGGGCTAACCGATCTGGTTCAGCCCCTTAAGCGCCCGCGTTAAGCTTCAGAGGCGCGGGTCTTTTCCTGCGCCTGTAATGCTTCGGCCTGGCGCTTATAACGACGCGCCAGCACGGCGCACACCATCAGCTGAATCTGATGGAAGATCATTAGCGGTAGCACCATTATCCCCAGTATTGAGGTCGGGAAGAGAATGTTGGCCATCGGGATTCCGTTGGCCAGGCTCTTTTTCGATCCGCAGAAGACAATCGTAATCTCATCCGCTTTATTGAAGCCGCACTTGCGCGCCACAAAGACGTTAATAGCAATCACAATCGCCAGCAGAACAATGCTAACTACGACGATAAACAGTAGCGATCCGACGCCCACTTTGTGCCAGATGCCGTTCACAACCGCCTCACTGAACGCGGAGTAAACGACCAGTAAGATTGAAGTCTGATCGGTTTTTGAGATCCACTTTTTATGTTTTGCCACCCAATTGCCAATCCATGGGCGAGAAAGATGCCCCAGTACAAACGGCAGCAGCAGTTGCAGCATGATCTTGCCAACTTGCTCAAGGCTTCCGCCCGCGCCGTGCAAATTCATCAGCAGGCCAACCAGCAGCGGTGAAACAAAAATCCCCAGTAGACTTGAGGCTGATGCCGAGCACACCGCCGCAGCGACGTTGCCGCCCGCCAGCGAGGTAAACGCGATGGCGGACTGTACGGTGGCTGGCAGAATGCAGAGATAAATAAAGCCGGTGTACAGCGCTGGATCGACGTTTATTGGCGCCCACCATGCGAACAGTACGCCGAGGACGGGGAAGACGATAAAGGTGCTGCACATCACCCAGAGGTGTAAACGCCAGTGGCTACCTCCGGCAACGATCGCTTCGCGGGAGAGTTTCGCCCCGTGCATAAAGAACAGCAGGGCGATGGCGGCGGTGGTTAAATGTTCAAAGAATGGGACAAACCCACCGCGTGCCGGAAAAAAGGAGGCCAGCAGGACGACGGTGACTAAGGTGAGAGTAAATGGATCAAGAATGCGGAAAAATTTCATAAACGCTCCTGAAAATCGATGCGGCTATTGTGCTTTCTTTAGTTTGAGAAATAAAATCGATTTATTGCATCTATTCATGAAAAAAAGAGATGAATTACTCGCTACGTCAGTTAAAGGTGTTTGTGACAGTCGCTCGTGCCAGGAGCTTTAGCCGGGCAGGGGAGAATATCGGGCTAAGCCAGTCGGCGGTGAGCCATAGCGTCAAAGAGCTGGAACATCAAACCGGTGTGCGTCTGCTCGATCGAACTACCCGGGAAGTGGTGCTCACGGAGGCGGGCCAACAGTTAGCAGTCAGGTTGGAGCGTCTGCTGGATGAATTGAATAGCACGCTGCGTGAGGCCGGACGCGTCGGGCAGCAGCTTACTGGAACTGTCAGAGTTGCCGCCAGTCAGACCATTTCTGCCCACCTGATCCCGCAGTGCATTGCATACGCTAATCGACGCTACCCTGAGATCGATTTTGTTCTCCACGACCGCCCTCAGCAATGGGTGCTGGAGAGTATCCGCCAGGGAGAAGTGGATTTTGGCATCGTTATCGATCCTGGAGCCGCCACCGATTTAGAGTGCGAGACGGTACTGGCGGAGCCGTTTTTGTTGCTTTGCCGCCATGATCACTCTTTTGCCCAACGAGATTCAGTGGGCTGGCTGGAACTACAGCAGCAGCGGCTGGTGTTACAGGATTATGCCTCCGGTAGCCGTCCGCTTATCGATGCGGCGCTCGCTGGATTTTCCGTTGAAGCGAAGATTGTGCAGGAGATTGGCCATCCGGCGACATTATTTCCGATGGTTGAAGCGGGAATTGGCATCAGTATATTACCGGCGTTAGCCCTGCCGCTTCCTCAGGGAAGCCATTTGCAGGTGAAGCGGTTAACGCCGGTAGTTGAACGGCAACTGATGTTGGCGCGGCGCAAAAACCGGTCGTTATCAACTGCTGCAGAGGCGTTGTGGGAGGTCGTCAGGTCCCAGGCCAGCGAGTTGACCGCATGCCGTGCGGCAGATCCTCTCTATCAAATATAGTCGGCCTGCCGCTTCAGGCAGGCGCAAAAGATTAAAATTGATATTTGAGGGAGTAAATAATGCCGTCCTGAAGAAAAGTTTCCCCAAGCTTATTCTTCGCGTAGCGATACTGAACGCCTGCTGTCAGATGAGGTGTCGCATTCCACCACAGCGCCACAGCGCCGTTAAGACCATCTTTACCACCGTTGCCCGCAGCATAGGTTGCAGCGCGGTCAAATTCATATTCATTCCAGTTGGTCAGGGTGAATTTTTCACTACCCAGCATAAAGCTATATCCGGCTACCCAGCCCAACACATAACCGTTGTCGCCGCTGTAATATGTTTGATCGGTATAGCGTTTGGCGATGAAGGGCTTAAACCAGTAGCCATTGCCGGTGAAATTATATCCGAGACCATAGAGAAACATATCATCATGGAAATTCACTCGATCGGGCGAACCGTAAGTGCCGTATGCGTGTAAATAGAGGTTTAATCCGGTGTCGCCCAAATAAATACGGTTGGTATTTTTAAACGTATAGCGCTGTTCGCTACCGGGTTTGTCATGACGGCCATTGTAGAAATTTTCCCAATCAAAAAATCCATACATTTCTCCCCAGCTAAAGTTTGCACCGCCTTCAAGTTCCAGATAGCCGAAATCATCTTTGTGGGATTTGTTGCCAGACTTCTCTGTCGTGCGTGATGTCCAGTCAAGGTAATGCAGACCAAGATTGGCGAAGCCACCTTTAAATTCAGCCTGTACGGTATGAGGTAAAACCAATGCGGCGGCAAAACTTAAATTTATAAGCGTTTTATTCATGGGGTGTTCCATCTACCAGAAATATAAAAATGTAGGTGTTTATTTTATTTTGCTGTGGGCCCCAGCAGACGACATCTTATTCAAAAAGGAGATGGTGAAACCAATATTTAATTATTGATAATCGATAGGTAAACGATCTGAATGAGGTTTATGCCATCAATATAGAAAGGATATCAATCATTACGGGAAAGTGTATTGGTAAACGATTGTCTTCTCTCGTTATAAACAAGAGGTACGCAACACTTTTCCGATTATTCAGCCTTAAGGATCTATCATGAGCCACTCCCTTTTGTCACAGAATCCCTGGTATAGCGCAGATATCATTCGTGGTTATAAGCCTGATTTTACGCCGCGCGTGGCGTTTATTCTTGGTTCAGGTTTAGGTGCCCTGGCGGAACAAATTGAAGATGCAGTGGCTATTTCTTACGAGAAACTGCCGGGTTTCCCGGTCAGCACCGTTCATGGACATGCCGGAGAGCTGGTGCTTGGTCATCTGGCTGGCGTACCTGTTGCCTGTATGAAAGGGCGTGGGCACTTTTATGAAGGCCGTGGCATGACCATCATGACTGATGCCATTCGAACCTTAAAGCTGTTGGGCTGTGAACTGCTGTTTTGCACCAATGCGGCGGGTTCTCTGCGTCCTGAAGTGGGGCCAGGCAGCCTGGTGGCGCTAAACGACCACATTAACACCATGCCGGGCACGCCGATGGTCGGGTTGAATGATGAACGCTTTGGCGACCGCTTTTTCTCTCTGGCTAATGCCTATGATGCGGATTACCGCACCGTACTGCAGACCGTTGCGAAAGAAGAGGGCTTTCCGCTTACTGAGGGCGTGTTTGTTTCCTATCCTGGGCCGAACTTTGAAACGGCGGCAGAAATTCGCATGATGCAGATTATCGGCGGTGATGTAGTGGGAATGTCGGTGGTGCCGGAAGTGATTACTGCACGCCATTGCGGCCTGAAAGTGGTCGCGGTCTCTGCTATCACCAACCTGGCTGAAGGCCTGGGCGATGTGAAATTATCCCACGCGCAAACCCTGGCTGCGGCTGAACTTTCTCGTCAGAATTTTATCAACCTTATCTGCGGTTTCTTACGTAAGCTGGCCTGAAATTCATAATAAAAATGACCCCGTACACGGGGTCTTTCTCTTACCCTATCTCTACGGCAAGGAACGAAAAATGGGTATTGCGTCCCGATTAAAGGTCATGTCGTTTTTGCAATATTTTATCTGGGGAAGCTGGCTGGTGACCCTGGGTTCTTACATGATAAACACTCTCGACTTTACTGGTGCAAACGTCGGGATGGTTTATAGCTCCAAAGGGTTGGCAGCCATTATTATGCCCGGCATTATGGGGATTATTGCCGATAAATGGTTACGCGCCGAACGCGCTTATATGCTTTGTCATCTGGTCTGCGCCGGGGTGCTGCTGTATGCCACCACCGTCACCGACCCGGATACGATGTTCTGGGTGATGCTGATTAACGCAATGGCCTATATGCCGACGATAGCGTTGTCTAACAGCGTCTCTTATTCCTGCCTTGCGCAATCTGGACAGGATCCAGTTACCGCCTTCCCGCCGATTCGCGTGTTTGGCACCATTGGCTTTATTGTCGCCATGTGGACGGTGAGTCTCATGGGGTTGGAATTGAGCAGTGCGCAGCTGTATATCGCATCAGGCGCTTCGCTGGCGCTGGCGATGTATGCGTTCACGCTACCGAAGATTCCGGTGGCTGAGAAGAAGGAGGCAACAACGCTTGCCAGTAAACTAGGATTGGATGCATTTGTCCTGTTTAAAAATCCGCGCATGGCGATCTTCTTTCTGTTTGCGATGATGCTCGGGGCTGTGCTGCAAATTACCAACGTCTTCGGCAACCCGTTCCTGCACGATTTTGCCCGTAACCCGGAATTTGCCAACAGCTTTGTCGTCAGGTATCCCTCCATTTTGCTTTCTGTGTCGCAAATGGCGGAAGTCGGTTTTATCCTTACCATACCGTTCTTCCTTAAACGCTTTGGCATCAAAACGGTGATGCTGATGAGCATGCTGGCGTGGACGCTGCGCTTTGGTTTCTTTGCCTTTGGCGATCCGTCTCCGTTTGGTTTTGTACTGTTGCTGATGTCGATGATTGTTTACGGCTGCGCATTCGATTTCTTCAATATTTCAGGGTCGGTGTTCGTTGAGCAGGAGGTGAGCTCCAACATTCGCGCCAGTGCGCAAGGGCTGTTTATGACAATGGTGAACGGTGTTGGCGCATGGGTTGGATCGATTTTAAGCGGTATGGCGGTGGATTACTTCTCCGTTGACGGTGTGAAAGACTGGCAAACTATCTGGCTACTGTTCGCGGCTTATTCGTTGGTACTGGCGGTTATTTTTGCGTTGTTCTTCAGGTACAAACATGAGCCTGAAAAGCTGGTGCAGAGATCGCTGGCCCACTAACCTTCTACAACGGCGGGAACTCAGTGCCCGCCGTTTCATTTTCTGCGATACAGTGTGGTAACTTTGCGTACTATCCTTCGCTTCAGGAGCGCATTATTGATGGAACGCACGTATCGCACCGATCTGAAGTTACTGCGTTATTTTCTCGCCGTCGCAGAAGAACTGCACTTTGGACGCGCTGCTGCTCGCCTGAATATGTCGCAACCTCCGCTGAGTATTCACATTAAAGAACTGGAACAGCAGCTTGGTACGCTACTGTTTGTTCGTCACTCCCGCAGCGTAGTGTTAACACATGCAGGTAAGATCCTAATGGAAGAGTCTCACCGCCTGCTGGCTAGTGCCAATCAGGCGCTGGCAAGGGTTGAGCAAATTGGACGCGGTGAAGCAGGGCGTATTGAGCTTGGCGTAGTGGGGACGGCAATGTGGGGGAAAATGCGCCCCGTGATGCACCGTTTTTTAAAGGATAATCCGAATGTCGAGGTGCTGTTTCGCGAAAAAATGCCTGCGATGCAGATGGCGCTACTAGAACGGCGAGAGCTGGATGCGGGAATCTGGCGGATGGCCACCGAGCCAACGGAAGGGTTTACCAGTTTACGTTTGCATGAATCGTCTTTTCTGGTCGCTATGCCGGAAGAACACCACCTGACTACCTATGATGTGGTTCCCCTGGAGGCATTGCGAAATGAATATTTTGTCACCATGCCCTCGATCCATACCGACTGGGCATTTTTGCAACGCGTTTGCCAGACTGCTGGATTTTCGCCGATGATTGTTCGTGAAGTGATGGAACCACAAACGGTTCTGGCGATGATCAGCATGGGGATTGGTATTACGCTAATCGCGGATAGCTATGCGCAGATGAATTGGCCTGGCGTTGTATTTCGTCCGCTGGAGGAGCGTATTCCCGCTGATTTATATATCGTCTATGAAGAGTCTCAGGCGACGCTTGCGCTGACGAGGCTAGTAGAAGCGTTGACGGGGTAATTAAGTCGTCGATGGTGGTGCGAACGTGTTATCGGGTCTACAACGTACCGGAGGCCTGATAAGCGTAGCACCATCATATAGGTTCAAATCTTGTATATCGCAGATAGCAAAAAAGCGCCTTTAGGGCGCTTTTTTGCATTGGTGGGTCGTGCAGGATTCGAACCTGCGACCAATTGATTAAAAGTCAACTGCTCTACCAACTGAGCTAACGACCCGAAGTGGTGGGTGATGACGGGATCGAACCGCCGACCCCCTCCTTGTAAGGGAGGTGCTCTCCCAGCTGAGCTAATCACCCACTTCGGTACTTCATTTTATTGCAAGAAATCCAGCTGGCGAGAAAGTGGTGGGTGATGACGGGATCGAACCGCCGACCCCCTCCTTGTAAGGGAGGTGCTCTCCCAGCTGAGCTAATCACCCACTTCTCAATTTCTTGCTACACGGCGGAGACTACGTTAAGTAGTGGTGGGTGATGACGGGTTCGAACCGCCGACCCCCTCCTTGTAAGGGAGGTGCTCTCCCAGCTGAGCTAATCACCCCCGCTGTGTGGAGTCGCATTATAGGGAGAGTTGAAAATGAGTCAACGCCTTTTCTAAATAATTTGTTTGTTCGTCGTAAAATTAAACAAAACGATCGCGAACTCATCTATGGCGCATGATTTATAAACAAAAAGAGCAAAGCGTGACGTTGAAACACCAACAACATTGAGGAATCAGCCCACAGTGTTAGAATATTGCCCTATAAAATCCAACGAACACTGCCGCCTGTCGGCATCTTTATCAAACGTAAGGCCAATTCATGAAAATCAAAACTCGCTTCGCGCCAAGCCCAACAGGCTATCTGCACGTTGGCGGTGCGCGTACTGCTCTCTATTCCTGGCTTTTTGCACGTAACCACGGCGGTGAGTTTGTGCTGCGTATTGAAGACACCGATCTTGAACGCTCCACGCCGGAAGCTATTGAAGCCATCATGGATGGCATGAACTGGCTGAGCCTGGAGTGGGACGAGGGTCCGTACTTCCAGACCAAACGTTTTGATCGCTACAACGCCGTGATTGATGAAATGCTGGAAGCGGGCACGGCCTATAAATGCTATTGCTCTAAAGAGCGTCTGGAAGCCCTGCGTGAAGAGCAGATGGCAAAAGGCGATAAGCCGCGTTATGACGGCCGCTGCCGTCATGGTCACGAACATCACGCAGATGACGAGCCTTGCGTAGTGCGTTTTGCCAACCCGGAGGAAGGTTCTGTTGTTTTTGATGACCAGATCCGCGGTCCTATCGAATTCAGCAACCTGGAGCTGGACGACCTGATTATCCGCCGTACCGATGGTTCTCCGACCTACAACTTCTGTGTAGTCGTTGATGACTGGGATATGGAAATCACCCACGTGATTCGCGGTGAAGACCATATCAACAATACCCCGCGCCAGATTAACATTCTGAAAGCGCTGAACGCGCCGGTGCCGATTTATGCGCACGTCTCTATGATCAATGGTGATGATGGCAAGAAACTCTCCAAGCGTCACGGTGCGGTCAGCGTTATGCAGTATCGCGACGATGGCTATCTGCCGGAAGCGCTGCTGAATTACCTGGTGCGCCTCGGCTGGTCCAGCGGCGACCAGGAGATTTTCTCTCGTGAAGAGATGATCAAGCTGTTTAGTCTGGGGGCGGTGAGCAAATCTGCCAGCGCGTTTAACACCGAAAAGCTGCAGTGGCTGAACCATCACTATATCAACTCACTGGCTCCGGAATATGTCGCGACGCATTTACAGTGGCACATTGAGCAAGAAAATATCGACACCCGTAACGGCCCGCAGCTGTCTGAGCTGGTGAAACTGCTGGGCGAGCGTTGTAAGACTTTGAAAGAGATGGCGGCGAGCTGTCGTTACTTCTATGAAGACTTTGCTGAGTTTGATGCTGATGCTGCGAAAAAACATCTGCGCCCGGTTGCCCGTCAACCGCTTGAAGTGGTGCGCGATAAGTTAACGGCCATCAGCGACTGGACGGCAGAAAACGTTCACCACGCAATTCAGGCAACGGCTGATGAACTGGAAGTTGGCATGGGTAAAGTGGGGATGCCGCTGCGCGTTGCTGTGACCGGTGCGGGGCAGTCGCCAGCACTGGATGTCACCGTACATGCAATCGGTAAATCACGCAGTGTAGAACGCATCAATAAAGCACTGGCTTTTATTGCCGAGCGTGAAAGCCAACAATCCTGATTTTGATTGCAGGATGAGTAAAACGGCAGGTGATTAACTCTGCCGTTTTTTTTGCTTATTTCTCAGCGTCAGTGATGCCTAACCGGGATAAAAATCCACTAATCCCTTCGCGTGCGAGAAGATCCCTCAGATGTAACTGCTCCGCCGGAGTCATAAGATGGAGCGCTTCGACGATTTGACGCCAGATAGCGTCAGCGTCATTAACGAAGTAGTTGCCTGGCTGTTCCGCTAGCTGATATTCCATGGTCAGATGCCGCAGCGCGGGGATATTCACCAGGAAATCGACGACCGGCTTGTCGATAACGATAAGGCGAGCACGCCCACCTTTGACGCCGGGTATGACTTCTGTCCGCCACTTTTGTTCTCGGGCCCAGCGATTAATCGTCTGTCTGGCGAGGTTTAGGCACTCAGCGAGCTCCGCTGGGGTCATTTTGTCTTTGAGTTTCATCATGATTTTACTGGTCGCGGATGCCCAGACGATTGAGTAGCCCTATGATCCCTTCGCGTAAAAGCAGTGACATAAACTGCTTTTGTTCGCCCGTTGTCATCTCTTTGCTCAGCGTGAGCAGTAGAGATTCCAGATCGTTATCGGTTGCGGAATAGGGGACTGGATTTTCAGCCACACGCTGTGCGCTGCGAATAAACTCGCGAACTTGCTCGTTAACATGTACGAGACGCGCTTTACCGCCCTGTACACCAGGACGCGGGGACGTCTGCCATCCTTCTTTACGTACCCATTTGTTGATCGTTTGCCGACTGAAGCCAGTCAGATGTGCTATTTCTTCAGGTGTCATTCGTTCCTTGAGCATACTATTTCCTGAGTAAATATGGGGGAATTAGTTGTCCATGTTATAGCATCCTTTTAAGCGAAAGGGTGACATGTTTAGCTTCTCGCTGCGATAAGGCTCGCAATGTCAGCCGTTTGTCTGCTTTTTCAGCGATCAAATGGAGGGGATTCATTTTGCCGTTGACACCTGACGAAGGAATTCATATTATGCCGCCCGTCAACACGACAGCTTTACGTTGGGGCTATAGCTCAGCTGGGAGAGCGCCTGCATGGCATGCAGGAGGTCAGCGGTTCGATCCCGCTTAGCTCCACCAAATCCTGTTCCCATCAGGTTTTGGAACGTAAAACACTGTGGGGCTATAGCTCAGCTGGGAGAGCGCTTGCATGGCATGCAAGAGGTCAGCGGTTCGATCCCGCTTAGCTCCACCAAATTCAGAACCCTCGCTACGGCGGGGGTTTTTGTTTTTCATCGCGCTAACGTAAAGTAGCTTCTGAATAAGTCAGTAAGTATCCAGCAATCTTAGCGAAGAGTAATTTCAGAATTTTTCACGATTTAAAATCTTGCCTGTCATTATTAAGCGACATAACATTTACGCCTTAAATGTATTTAGCGCGGTGGGAGTTTTAATTAACAATAATGATTGATCATCTTAACATTAAGATCAAAAAAACTCTGCTGGCTATATTGATCTGTTTTATCGCGATTCCTCTATCCAGATTTATTTCCCCGCAAACGCTCATTGATGGAAATCAAATTTATCTGGCGTGGTTGCCGATGAGTGTAATGTATTCGGTACTTTTTATTTTTGGCCGATATGCCGTTGCGCCATTGATTATTACGTTTGCGGTGACTAATACCTGGATTATCGACCTGACGCTACCGCAGGCGGCAATCCTGCTGTTTTGTCAGCTTTTCTCGGTCTTTGTTGCGTGTGCTATTGTCCGCCTTCAGCTTGGAAAACGCTGGCGTGCAGGGTTGACGGCAAAGCATATGGGGGTGAGGGTGTTTTGGGGCGGTTTTTTTGCTCCCATTCTGCTGAAGATCACCATGTACATGGCAGGACATTTTTTTTCATTTCCGTTGGCCATCTCCAGCTATTTCGGCAATATGTCGGTTATCTACACGATTATTGATATCCAAAGCCTAATTAGTGCGGCATTAATTTTTACAACATTCTTTTATTATCCGTTGCGGATGATTATCAGTCCGCAGTATGCGCGTGCATTCTGGCGTAATCTTTCTCAATCGTGGCGCTCGCGCGAGCAGCGGATATTTACGCTATATTGGCTTGTAGCGTTGGCGGCTATATTACTTATACTCTGTTCACCTTATGATTCTGATTTCATTGCAGGTTATTTAGTCCCCCTTATATTCATCCTCCATTTCATCGGGATTAGCCGCCTGGATCATATGCTAATTCGCATCTCATGGTCTGTTTCGGCATTTTTACTCGTGGCGTACAACCAGAATTTTTTACATGGCGTGCAGACTGAATATTCACTCTCGTTTGCTCTCTCAGTGTTGATTTCTTTCACCATCTGTTTGTTTTATATGGTAGATATTTATGCTCGTAGCGAGAGGATAAAGCTAAGATGGCGAGACCAGGCAGAAGAAGACCCGCTAACCGGTTTACCGAATTTGCGAGCCCTGGAGAGCTTTCTGCTACGTAATACAACGGTCATTATCAGCAGCTTACGGATTCAAAATCTGGATTTTCTCAGTCGCCATTATGGCATGATGATGAGAGTGGATAGCAAACGACAAATTGTCCGCAAAATGCAGCCGTTACTTGCTCAGGGTGAGAAGATTTTTCAGCTACCCGGCAGCGAGCTGTTACTCGTACTGAATGGTCCGGAGCCAGCGGCACGCCTCAGTCATATTGTCTCAACACTTAATCACAAAAAATACAGCTGGCATAATCAGACGTTGGATCTTGAATTTGGCGCGTCCTGGGGTCGCTATAACGGCATAGAATCGGAACTTCATCCAATGTTGGGTCAGCTAAGCTGGCTGTCGGAGCAAGCGGGAGCGGCTCGTCGAGTATTGGCGTTAGATATAGCTCAAGAGCAAATGTCCGATCAAACTACTGACCAGGTACGATTGTTAGCCCAGGTTAAACAGGCGCTTAACAACCGCGAGATTGTGTTGTATGCCCAGCCTATTCAGGATGCTTCAGGAAACGGTTATTACGAAATACTTAGCCGTATGCGTTGTGGTAACAGCATCATTACTCCCGATCGGTTTATTCCTCTGATTGCGCAGTTCAACCTGAGTCAGCGTTTTGATATGCAGGTTCTGGAAACGCTATTCAGTACGGCGCATCAATATCCAGGGATGCATTTCTCCGTCAATTTAATGCCTTACACGTTGATGCAAAACGATAGCGCAGCACAAATTATCTCACTGTTTAAGCGCTATAACTTGTCACCAGAGGTCATAACCATCGAAGTGACTGAAGAGCAGGCATTTTCTGATGTTGAAACCAGTCTGCATAATATCCACCTGCTACGAAATTTTGGCTGTAGTATCGCCATTGATGACTTCGGTACCGGCTACGCTAACTATGAACGCCTGAAAAGTTTACAGGCTGATATCGTTAAAATAGACGGTTGCTTTGTGCGTGATATTGAGACCGATCCGCTAGATACCATCATGATCAAATCGATTATTGAAATGGCGAAGGTAAAGAATATGAAGGTGGTTGCAGAGTATGTTGAAACTCAGGAACAGAGGGAAAAGCTTCTACAGCTAGGGAAGGTGCGAACAAGTCCCTGATATGAGATCATGTTTGTCATCTGGAGCCATGGAACAGGGTTCATCATGAGTCATCAACTTACCTTCGCCGACAGTGAATTCAGCAGTAAGCGCCGTCAGACCAGAAAAGAGATTTTCTTGTCCCGTATGGAGCAGATTCTGCCATGGCAAAACATGGTGGAAGTCATCGAGCCGTTTTACCCCAAGGCTGGTAATGGCCGGCGACCTTATCCGCTGGAAACCATGCTACGCATTCACTGCATGCAGCATTGGTACAACCTGAGCGATGGCGCGATGGAAGATGCTCTGTACGAAATCGCCTCCATGCGTCGGTTTGCCCGGTTATCCCTGGATAGCGCCTTGCCTGACCGCACCACCATCATGAATTTCCGCCACCTGCTGGAGCAGCATCAACTGGCCCGCCAATTGTTCAAGACCATCAATCGCTGGCTGGCCGAAGCAGGCGTCATGATGACTCAAGGCACCTTGGTCGATGCCACCATCATTGAGGCACCCAGCTCGACCAAGAACAAAGAGCAGCAACGCGATCCGGAGATGCATCAGACCAAGAAAGGCAATCAGTGGCACTTTGGCATGAAGGCCCACATTGGTGTCGATGCCAAGAGTGGCCTGACCCACAGCCTAGTCACCACCGCGGCCAACGAGCATGACCTCAATCAGCTGGGTAATCTGCTGCATGGAGAGGAGCAATTTGTCTCAGCCGATGCCGGCTACCAAGGGGCGCCACAGCGCGAGGAGCTGGCCGAGGTGGATGTGGACTGGCTGATCGCCGAGCGCCCCGGCAAGGTAAGAACCTTGAAACAGCATCCACGCAAGAACAAAACGGCCATCAACATCGAATACATGAAAGCCAGCATCCGGGCCAAGGTGGAGCACCCATTTCGCATCATCAAGCGACAGTTCGGCTTCGTGAAAGCCAGATACAAGGGGTTGCTGAAAAACGATAACCAACTGGCGATGTTATTCACGCTGGCCAACCTGTTTCGGGCGGACCAAATGATACGTCAGTGGGAGAGATCTCACTAAAAACTGGGGATAACGCCTTAAATGGCGAAGAAACGGTCTAAATAGGCTGATTCAAGGCATTTACGGGAGAAAAAATCGGCTCAAACATGAAGAAATGAAATGACTGAGTCAGCCGAGAAGAATTTCCCCGCTTATTCGCACCTTCCCTAGGGGTCGACTATTTACAGGGCTATTTGATTGGCAAGCCGCAGCCACTGAGCGAGCTGCAGGCATGAAAAAGCCGGGACGCGCCCGGCTTTTGCAATACAAGTTACAGATTACAATACCAGTGCAGCGATAGATGCAGAAAGCACACTCACCAGAGTAGAACCGTAAAGCAGCTTCAGGCCGAAGCGGGAAACCACGTTACCTTGCTCTTCATTCAGCCCTTTAATCGCGCCGGCGATGATACCGATTGAGGAGAAGTTGGCAAAGGACACCAGGAAGATGGAGATGATGCCTTCCGCACGTGGAGAGAGGGTTGAGGCCACTTTCTGCAGATCCATCATGGCGACGAATTCGTTAGAAACCAGTTTGGTGGCCATAATGCTCCCCACCTGCAACGCTTCGCCCGCCGGTACGCCCATTATCCATGCGACCGGATAGAAGATGTAGCCGAGGATCCCCTGGAAGGAAATGCTATAGCCGAACCAGCCGGTGACGGTGGCAAACAGGGCATTCAGCGCAGAAATCAGTGCGATAAAACCGATCAGCATCGCGGCAACGATAATCGCTACTTTAAAGCCTGCAAGAATGTATTCCCCCAGCATTTCGAAGAAGCTTTGTCCTTCATGCAGGTTAGACATCTGCAGATTTTCTTCACTTTCATCAACGCGATACGGGTTAATTAATGACAGCACAATAAAGGTGCTGAACATGTTAAGTACCAGTGCCGCAACAACGTATTTCGGCTGCAGCATGGTCATGTATGCGCCCACGATAGACATGGATACGGTAGACATCGCCGTTGCCGCCATGGTGTACATGCGGTTGCGGGACATTTTGCCGAGAATATCTTTATAGGCGATGAAGTTTTCGGACTGGCCCAGAATCAGCGAGCTGACTGCGTTAAAGGATTCCAGTTTACCCATGCCGTTAATTTTGGACAGCACGGTACCGATGGCGCGAATCACGATAGGCAGAATACGGATATGCTGCAAAATACCGATCAGCGCAGAGATGAAGACGATTGGGCACAACACTTTCAGGAAGAAGAAAGCCAGGCCTTTGTCGTTCATGCTGCCGAAGACGAAGTCTGTCCCTTCATTGGCGAACCCGAGGAGTTTTTCGAACATCTCGGAGAATCCTTTCACAAAACCCAGACCAATGTCAGAGTTCAGGAAGAACCAGGCCAGCAGAACTTCAATGACAAGCAGTTGAATGACATAACGAATACGAATCTGCTTACGGTTGTGGCTAGCCAACAGGGCCAGAATAGCAACCACTACGATCGCGAGAATAAAGTGCAAGACGCGGTCCATATTTGCTCCAAATATGAGGCAGGTTAAATTTCTTTGCACATTCTATGTAACGGGAGCAAAGAAAACGAGAGCTAGCACACACTATTGCAAGCATATGTGACTAATGGCAAAAAGAGTGATCAACCATGCATTTTTGTTATGTTGCGTAAAGGTTTTAAAAGTTGCATCGTTGTACTATTCTGAAGGTCGTATAAATACAATTTATCAGCTGCAGTTTTCAATTGCCGACCCGCTATCGTTCCCTTCTATCGCAGCAATTATTATCACCTTTTTAAATGAACTTGATAATCATTCGCATTTTGATAGCATGAAACATAGCAAAGGCTATATTTTCAGAGGCAGAAAATGACAAGCAGTCGCGTTGAGAATAGCAGCGGTCGCGCAGCGCGCAAGATTAAGCTCGCCTTGATGGGGCCTGCGTTCATTGCTGCTATTGGCTATATCGACCCGGGTAATTTCGCCACCAACATTCAGGCCGGGGCCAGCTTTGGCTACCAATTGCTGTGGGTTGTGGTCTGGGCGAACCTGATGGCGATGCTGATTCAGGTGATGTCGGCGAAGCTGGGCATTGCTACTGGCAAAAATTTGGCGGAACAGATTCGCGACCATTATCCGCGTCCGGTGGTGTGGTTTTATTGGGTACAGGCTGAGATCATCGCTATGGCGACCGATCTTGCTGAATTCATCGGCGCGGCCATCGGCTTTAAGTTGATTCTTGGCGTCTCCTTACTGCAAGGGGCGGTACTGACCGGTGTGGCAACCTTCTTGATTTTGATGCTTCAGAGTCGTGGACAAAAACCGCTGGAGAAAGTGATTGGTGGCTTGCTGCTGTTTGTCGCCGTGGCGTACGTTGTTGAGTTGATATTCTCCCAGCCGGCGCTGGCACCGCTGGCAAAAGGGATGCTCATTCCATCGTTACCCACCAGCGAAGCAGTATTTCTTGCCGCCGGGGTGCTGGGGGCGACTATTATGCCCCACGTTATCTACTTACATTCTTCACTAACTCAGCATCTACACGGTGGGACACGCAAAGAGCGCTATAACGCGACGCGCTGGGATGTGGCGATTGCCATGACTATTGCAGGCTTTGTGAACCTGGCGATGATGGCGACCGCCGCCGCAGCTTTTCATTTTAATGGTCATACGGGGATTGCTGACCTGGATCAGGCTTACCTGACGTTGGAACCGTTGTTGAGCCACGCGGCGGCGACTATTTTTGGCCTTAGTCTGGTGGCTGCGGGATTGTCATCTACGGTAGTGGGTACGCTGGCGGGGCAGGTGGTAATGCAGGGTTTTATCCGCTTTCATATTCCACTTTGGGTTCGCCGGACGATTACCATGTTGCCGTCATTCATTGTTATTTTGATGGGGCTGGATCCCACTCGCATTTTGGTCATGAGCCAGGTCTTGCTGAGCTTTGGTATTGCACTGGCGCTGGTGCCGCTGCTTATCTTCACCAGTAATCCGCAGCTGATGGGTGATTTAGTTAATGCCCGATGGGTGAAATTGCTGGGATGGGCGATAGTCGCGATTGTGGTAGTTCTGAACGGTTGGCTGATCGTCGGGACGATATTTGGCTAATCCTTAAATAAAATGGGGAGCCATCTGGCTCCCCATGCTGTTAGTGATGCCCGTGGCCATGCCCGCGGCCACCGCCTGGCCCACGTCCCCGGCCGCCGTGTCGGTCATCGCGATCGTTCCAGCCTTCGCGATAGCCGCGCTCGTAAGCCTTACGTTTATCCCAGCCGCGATGCCAGCCGTTATCGTGACGATGCCAGCGGTTATCACGCCATTCATAGTTTTTGCGCCAGTAGTCACGGTTGCGCCAGCCGCCACCGTCCCAGTAGTTACCGTAATTGTCGCGATCGCCAATTTGTAATTTTATTGATGGCAACAGGGTGATTTCACCAGCATTAGCGACCAATGGCGCTGTAGCCAGTAGTACTGCAGCCAGAATCAGTGACCTGAACATACTCTTCTCCTTCACGATCGGGGCCGTTGTCGGCCTGTTAACCTGATATTACGGGGCGGTAAAGCCCCATCGCATCGGCTGAACTCCTAAATCGCAAGGGAGAGCACTTTTTGCTAAAGTAAAAATGAGTTTACACCGCAAGGATCGCGTCAATGGCTGCATTTTCTTCGGTGCTGAAATGGCGATTTCCCAGCATGCCAACCGCGTCATCCAATTGGGAGGTTTTGCTTGCGCCAATCAGCACTGAGGTCACTTTCTCCTCACGCAGTACCCAAGCCAGCGCCATCTGCGAGAGCTTCTGCCCACGAGATTCGGCCAGCGCATTCAGTTGACGAACTTTCTCCAGTTTGTCATCAGTGAGCTGATCCGGTTGTAGAAAACGGCTGCCGCTGGCGGCGCGCGAGTCCGCTGGGATCCCATGTAGATAACGGTTGGTCAACTGACCGCCCGCCAGCGGTGAAAACGCTATGCTTCCCACCCCCGAGGTTTGAAGGAAATCCAGAAGCCCATCTTCAACCCAGCGTTCAAACATCGAATATTTGGGTTGATGAATCAGACACGGCGTGCCGAGATCGTTGAGGATGCTGACGGCTTCCCGGGCTTGTTCGAGCGGGTAGTTAGATAACCCGATGTACAGGGCTTTACCCTGGCGAACGATATGATCCAGCGCGCGCATCGTTTCCTGAAGTGGTGTCTCGGGATCCGGGCGATGATGGTAGAAAATATCGACATATTCCAGCCCCATTCGCTTCAGGCTTTGATCGAGGCTGGCAACCAGATACTTGCGTGAGCCCCAATCGCCATAAGGCCCGTCCCACATGGTGTAGCCGGCTTTACTGGAGATGATCAGTTCATCACGATAAGGCAAGAAATCTTCCCTCAGGATCCGACCGAAATTGCTCTCCGCCGAACCCGGAGGCGGCCCGTAGTTGTTCGCTAAATCGAAATGAGTAATGCCGAGATCGAATGCATGGCGCAGAAGCTGACGGCTGTTTTCCACCAAAGTTTCATCGCCAAAATTGTGCCAAAGTCCAAGAGATATAGCCGGTAGCTTCAATCCGCTATGGCCGCAACGGCGGTATTCCATCGTCTGATATCGCGTCGCATTTGCCTGGTAAACCATACTTCCTCCGCAGATAAAACAGGGTGTGTATACGTTTACACTAAAGAATGTTTGCCGCTGAGTACACTCCCCAAACACGTAAATTTTGCTTTCCACCACATTTGTGGTGCGGAATCTGGACAGCGCATCAGCGTATTCAATACTCAACTTACCTGCACGAGAGGAGAGTATGGATATGCAACCGACTTACACTATTGGCGATTACCTACTGGATCGTCTCGTAGATTGCGGCATTGACCGCTTGTTTGGCGTCCCTGGAGATTACAATTTACAGTTCCTCGACAGCGTGATTGCGCATCAGGACTTAGGGTGGGTCGGTTGTGCTAATGAGTTAAACGCGGCCTATGCCGCCGATGGCTATGCGCGTATCAAAGGCGCCGGCGCGCTACTGACTACTTTTGGCGTCGGTGAACTGAGCGCACTTAACGGTATTGCCGGGAGCTATGCAGAGCATATTCCAGTTCTGCATATCGTGGGAGCCCCCTGTACCGGCGCGCAGCAGCGTGGTGAATTGCTGCACCATACGCTCGGTGATGGTGACTTTAGCCATTTCTCGCGTATGAGTGAGCACATTACCTGCTCTCAAGCTGTGCTGGTGACGGGAAATGCCTGCCATGAGATCGATCGCGTATTGAGCGAGATGCTAACTCACTATCGTCCTGGCTATCTGATGCTACCCGCCGATGTTGCAAAAGCAAAGGCTACGCCGCCAGCCAGTCGTTTGCTTATAGAAAGCTTGCCCGCTGATGAGAACCAACTGATCGGCTTTCGTGAGCATGCGGAGTTGATGCTAAGAAGCAGCCGTCGCGTATCTCTGCTGGCTGATTTCCTCGCCCAGCGTTATGGGTTGCAAAACACGCTCAGAGAGTGGGTGGCGAAAACGCCGATTTCTTATGCCACGATGCTGATGGGGAAAGGGCTTTTTGATGAGCAGCAGCCGGGTTTTGTCGGAACCTACAGCGGGATCGCCAGCGCTGATAAAACCCGTGAAGCGATTGAAAATGCCGATACGATAATCTGCGTGGGGACGCGATTTACCGATACCATCACCGCTGGTTTCACTCAACATCTTCCTCAGGAAAAAACAATTGAAATCCAGCCGTTTGCCGTCCGAGTCGGCGACCATTGGTTTAGCCGGGTTCCGATGGATAAGGCGCTTGATATCCTTATTAATCTTGCCACAAGCCTGGCGGCTGAGTGGCTGCCCCCACAGGTTTCGGCCTTCGGTGTGGATAATGCAGCGGGTGACAGTCTGACGCAAAAAAACTTCTGGAGCGCGGTACAGAAACAACTACGTACTGGAGATATTATTCTTGCCGATCAGGGGACCGCAGCTTTTGGTGCCGCCGCACTCAAGCTTCCTGCCAACACAACGCTGATTGTCCAGCCGCTATGGGGATCGATTGGCTTCACCCTTCCGGCGGCCTACGGGGCGCAAATAGCGGCGGCGGACAGAAGAGTGGTGCTGATTATTGGCGATGGCGCCGCGCAGCTTACTATTCAGGAGATGGGATCGATGCTGCGTGATAAGCAACGTCCACTGATTTTACTGCTTAATAATGAGGGATATACGGTTGAGCGTGCGATTCACGGCCCCGAGCAACGGTATAACGATATTGCGCTTTGGGACTGGAATCGCCTGCCAGAAGCCTTCGCCCCTGATGTTCCTTCCCGCTGTTGGCGAGTCGCGCGTATGCAGGAACTGGAGGAGGCGATGGCCAGCAGCGTTACCTCAGACCGGCTGACGCTGGTGGAGGTGATGCTGCCAAAAATGGATATCCCTGATTTTCTGCGTGCGGTTACTCAAGCTCTGGAGGAGCGAAACAGCCGCGTTTAATCGCCGCGCTTCCTGGCGATCATTAGCGGTTTTCCGGCTAACATTAGCCAGGCCGGTAGCATAACGATACACAGCAGCGGCAACAAGGTAGAGTCCGGGACCACAACCGCGGCCATAAACAGGCTAAGCCAGCCATCCCGTGTTACGACCAGCGTTAGCCCGAGAATGGCGCAGGAGATGGTTATGGCTGCCGGGACGGCGGGAACGTGTGCATGCAGCATCAGCCCAAGCGCTACGCCGACGAATACTGCCGGGAAAATTCTCCCGCCGCGAAAGCCGCTGGCGGCGGCCAGCACCAGCGCCGCCAGCTTCACCAGTGCAATAAGCATGTAATCATTAGCGGTCAGGGTGAGGCTAAGCGCCAGTTGCTGCATCTCATCCAGACCTTTAAACAGCGTAACATGCCCGCCGATGATACCCAGCACCCCTAATAAAAAGCCGCCAATCCCCAGGGTTAATACCGGGTTTTTCAGGCTTTGCATCAGCGTATGCAGGCGCGGCAGGCACCAAACGGCAACCATACCGACGGCAATCGCGATAAGTGACACGATGGCACCGCTAATAATATCCACAAAGCGCAATTCAGGAAGATACGGAAGCGAAAATTGGGGATGAAAAAACAGGCTGGTGGTCAGTGAACCTGCAGCCGCCGCAAGCAGCGGTGCGAATAGCCGATCCCACAATGGGACATCGTTGCTGCTATTGAGCGTTTGCGAAAAGATGAGCGCAGCCGCAACCGGAGTACCGAATAGCGCGCCAATGGTGCCTGAGGCGGCAAGAATCGTCCAGTCCAGGGCGCTGACTCGCGGGAATAATCGGGTACCAAGCGCGGCTGCCAGGGCAATATTCATTACCATAATGGGATACTCAGGCCCAAGACTAACGCCACCAGCCAAACCTAAGATCAGTGCGGTGAGCAGGCCCGGCAGCGCGCTGATGCTGACAGGTGCGCCAATTAATGACTCTGTCGCAGGATCTGGCCCGGCGTGACCCGGGCTAAAGCGTACCACCAGTCCGACGGCGATACCGGTGCAGGTAAGAAGAGCGATAGTCCAGAGCGGGCCGCTGGCATTAATGCCAAAACTCGCTGGCAGGCGAGTCCAAAGGATATTTTGCAAAATAGCTGCAACTTTCATCGCCACAATCAATACGAGGCTGGATGCGATACCAATGATGATCGCGGGTATCGATAATAACAGCATCGTTCTGGCGCGTGGGTGCAGCATGAATAGTATCCTTTTAAGTATCCTGGAGCTCTCATTGCCTTGGCGTTTTATGGGCGTCGATGCAAATGATGCTGAAACGATAAAGTAAAGATGCAGCCTGACAATTGTAAGATATTCGATTCACAATTTTTCATGAATTACAGTGCAACTGTGACGGAGATCGCTAAACCAGGGGTGCTTATGCGTTGGTCGTTGTTGTTAAGGCGTCATGAATTTACAGTGTGCCAAAAGAATCATTTTGACTTTAGCGGAGCCGTAACGGAATGACAAAATTTGCTTTAGTAGGGGACGTTGGCGGAACGAATGCTCGTCTGGCGTTGTGTGATATTGCAAGCGGGGAAATCTCCCGTGCCAAGACCTATTCCGGGCTCGATTATCCAAGTCTTGAGGCCGTTGTTCAGGTCTATCTTGAAGAGCACGACGTCAAGGTGGAAGACGGCTGTATTGCCATTGCTTGCCCAATTACCGGCGACTGGGTGGCGATGACTAACCATACCTGGGCGTTTTCTATTGCCGAGATGAAAAAGAATCTGGGCTTCTCTCATCTGGAAATCATTAATGATTTCACAGCCGTATCGATGGCGATTCCGATGCTGAAAGCTGAGCATCTGATTCAGTTCGGCGGTGCGCAACCGGTGGAAGGCAAACCTATTGCCGTCTATGGCGCAGGTACCGGTCTGGGCGTTGCTCACCTGGTGCATGTTGATAAGCGTTGGGTGAGCCTGCCGGGTGAGGGCGGCCATGTTGACTTCGCACCGAACAGCGAAGAAGAGGGCATTATTCTGGAAGAACTGCGTACCGAGCTGGGGCATGTCTCCGCCGAGCGTGTGCTGTCAGGGCCGGGGCTGGTGAATCTTTACCGGGCGATTGTGAAGTCCGATGGGCGTCTGCCGGAAAACCTACAGCCTAAAGACGTAACTGAACGTGCGTTGGCTGATACTTGCATTGATTGTCGCCGCGCGCTGTCGCTATTTTGCGTCATCATGGGCCGCTTTGGCGGTAACCTGGCGCTAACTTTGGGGACTTTTGGCGGCGTATATATCGCCGGTGGCATTGTTCCGCGCTTCCTCGACTTCTTTAAATCCTCCGGTTTTCGCGGTGGATTTGAAGACAAAGGCCGTTTTAAAGCCTTTGTGCAGGATATCCCGGTATATCTGATTGTCCATGACAACCCTGGGCTGCTGGGTTCCGGTGCGCATCTGCGTCAGACTCTCGGTCAGGTTCTCTAAACCCGCCTTTTACCCGGATAAATCGTTTATCCGGGTCATCTCTACAGATGCATTAGCTGGCGAAACTCTTTTACCTTGCTGCGGCTCACCGGGACCTGAAACTCCAGGTCGCGAAGCCGCAGAATATAGGTATTGTTGAACCAGGGTTCAATTTCGCGAATTTTATTCAGATTCACGCAATATGAACGATGGCAGCGGAAGAAGTGTGCTGGCGGCAGCTTGTTACAGAACTCCGTGATATTCATCGGCATCACGAACGACTCCCGACGGGTATAAACGAACGTCATCTTTTCATGCGCTTCGGCGTAGTAGATATCATGGATGCTGGTCACGATGATGCGTTCATCTTTGATTAAATTGATCGTGTCGTTTTCCCGCGTTGGGTTGGATACCGCCCCCGTACCGGTGCTGACTTGCTGCTGTTGCCAGGCGCTGGTCAGCTTTTGCAGCATGTTAATAATGCGCGATTCCTGGTACGGTTTCAGGATGTAATCAAATGCCTCTAGCTCAAAAGCTTCTACTGCATGTTCTTTCCACGCAGTGATAAAGACAATAAAGGGTTTGTGCGCAAACTGGCTGATATTTTGCGCCAGCAGAACGCCATCCAGAGAGGGGATGTTGATATCAAGAAAAATGGCGTCAACTTTGTTGTGTTGTAAAAACTTCAGCACGTCCAGCCCATCATCAAAGGTACCGACAATCTCCATCTGACTGTGGGTGTTAATCAGCCAGGTGAGCTCTTGTTGCGCCAGGAATTCATCTTCAACAATGATGACTTTCATCTTATTTCCACTCATGATAACAGCGACTCCGTCGCCGCCTGGGGCGTATGCTGGGTCGGTATGTAGAAGGCAATTTCGGTGCCCGGCGTCAGGCGTCTAATGTGCAGGCCTTCGCCATACAGTAGCTTCACCCGATGATGAACATTCAGTAAACCGATTTTATTTCCAGGCATTTCATCAGCTTCCACTCTGGCGACTACCGCAGGGTCGATGCCATTACCTGTATCCCGAACGCTAATTCGTACCCGATTTCCGCACTCATTAATACCGATGGTGACCACGCCTTTTCCTTTGCACGGTTGGATCCCATGGACGATGGCATTCTCTACCAGCGGTTGGATCAACAGGCTGGGGATCATGAAGCTCACTTCATCATCAATATCATAAATCACCGTTAGCTTATCGCCGAAGCGCGCCTGTTCAATGGCGATGTAATCCTTGATTTGGTAGAGCTCTTTTTTGATATCAATCTGCTCGTCATCTTTTAATTCAATGTTATAGCGTAAATAGCGCGACAAATTAAAAATCAGTTGCCGTGCGGTGTCCGGATTCATGCGAATGGATGATGAAATGGCGTTCAGGGCGTTAAAGAGAAAGTGAGGATTGATTTTGCTTTGTAGTGCACGAAGCTCGGCTTTATTTGCCATCTCGCGAAGCTGTTCGGCGCGGGAAACCTCCAACTGGGTGGAGATAATCTGCGACAAGCCAATTGCCATTTCCTGCAGCGAAGAGGTGATTCGGTGCGCGTGGCAGTAATAGATTTTTAGCGTGCCGGTAACCACACCTTTCTCCCATAGTGGGATCACCAGCATGGAGTGAATTTCCGGCGTTCGATGAGCTTCATCATTATTTTTAATGATGATTTTTCCATAGCGGATCGCCTGTTGCGTCGTTGGGCTAATAAAGTCGTCGTTATCACGGTAGTTGATTTCTCCCACGCCGACATAAGCCATCACGTGCTGGGTATTGGTAATCGCGACGGCATCGGCATTGATATCGCGGCGGATGATATCGCATACCTGGCGCAGAGATTCACTGTTTACATGGCGAAACAGCGGTAGCGTTTTGTTGGCGATATCGAGCGCTAGTTTTGCCTGACGAGCGGCGCTGGCTTCTTTCTCACCCTCAACGCTTTGCACCAACAGGACGATAAAACCGATACAGACGCTGCCGAGGATCATCGGGATTCCAATTTTGGAGACAATGTCCATTCCTAGCGAGAGAGAAGGGGCCCACACTACGACGAGGATCATGGTCAGCGTTTCGCACAGCATCCCGGCAAGAATTCCGGCTTTCCAGCGTTGCGTTTTAGGGATTTTTCGACTGATAAAACCGGAGAGCAGGCCGGCGACAATGCTGGTGATGAAACAGGGGATGGCGGTGACGCCATCGATATCGATGAGATAGCGATGCACGCCGGCAATCACGCCCACGATCGCTCCGACCCAGGGGCCAAACAAGATACCGCCGGACATGACTGCGATGATACGCACGTTGACCAGCGATCCCTCTACCGGCACGCCGGACCAGGTACTGAACAAGGCAAACAGGGAAAAAATCGCGGTAACGGCCAGCAGTTCTTTTGGTGTATGCGCGGATTTATGCAGAAGTTCGCGAAACAGGCGCAGACGGATAAGGAAAAAAAGGCAAATCAACATTAATGCCGCGCGGTCAAAAACTGCCAGCAGCATCGTGAATATTTCGTGCATGTGTACGCCGTGTTAATCGCGAGAAAGGAATATGATAGAAAACCTTGCAGCAGAAGGCTAGCCAAAGGCAAGAATAGGGAAAAGTCCCACAAATAAAAGGGGATTGATGGCGAATCCTGGGGATTCAATCATCTCCACTTATTATAGATAAATGAAGTAAATTAAAAGATATCAGTCTGTTAATTTTTATTGGTGAACTCACTCAGTCAGACATGATTTGTGCCGTATTTAGTGGCGCTGATGCCCGTTTTATTCACCAGCAATTATTTTTTATCTTCCCTCTCGACAACATGAATTTTTTCGGGTTATTTTCTAAGCGTGTCGCAACTGCGGCAGCGTCGCTCGGACGGTCCGGGCGCTAACGTTAATCTGAGGAATCTATGGCTGAATTCAGTCCTGAACGCCGTTTCACGCGTATCGATCGTCTCCCCCCGTATGTTTTTAATATTACTGCTGAACTGAAGATGGCTGCGCGCCGCCGTGGTGAAGACATTATTGATTTCAGCATGGGTAACCCCGATGGTGCGACCCCACCGCATATCGTTGAGAAATTATGCACCGTTGCCCAGCGCCCTGATACGCATGGTTATTCCACTTCTCGTGGGATTCCTCGTCTTCGCCGCGCTATTTCACGTTGGTATCAGGAGCGTTATAACGTTGATATCGATCCTGAATCGGAAGCGATTGTCACTATTGGATCGAAAGAGGGGCTGGCACATTTGATGCTGGCGACACTTGATCATGGCGATACCGTACTGGTACCGAACCCCAGCTACCCAATTCATATTTATGGCGCGGTGATTGCCGGAGCCCAGGTACGTTCAGTGCCGCTAGTGGAAGGTGTGGATTTCTTCAACGAGCTTGAGCGTGCCATTCGGGAAAGCTATCCGAAGCCGAAAATGATGGTCCTTGGCTTTCCGTCTAATCCGACTGCGCAGTGCGTCGAGTTGGAGTTTTTTGAGAAAGTGGTCGCGCTGGCGAAGCGCTATGATGTTTTGGTCGTGCACGATTTGGCCTACGCCGACATTGTTTACGATGGCTGGAAAGCGCCATCTATCATGCAGGTTCCCGGTGCGCGCGATGTTGCCGTTGAATTCTTTACGCTGTCCAAGAGCTACAATATGGCAGGCTGGCGCATTGGTTTTATGGTAGGTAATAAAACGCTGGTCAATGCGTTGGCGCGTATTAAAAGCTATCACGATTACGGGACGTTCACCCCTCTGCAGGTGGCGGCTATTGCTTCGCTGGAGGGCGATCAGCAATGTGTACGTGATATTGCCGAGCAGTATAAGCGCCGTCGCGATGTGCTGGTGAAAGGGTTGCATGAGGCGGGTTGGATGGTGGAGTGTCCGAAGGCGTCGATGTATGTGTGGGCTAAAATCCCAGAGCAGTACGCGGCGATGGGCTCGCTGGAGTTCGCCAAAAAAATGCTACAGGATGCCAAAGTCTGCGTTTCGCCGGGTATTGGCTTTGGTGATTATGGTGATACGCATGTACGGTTTGCTTTAATTGAAAACCGCGATCGCATTCGCCAGGCCATACGCGGCATCAAATCGATGTTCCGTGCAGACGGCTTACTCCCTGCCTCGACGAAGCTAACGAGCGAAAACCATGAGTAAAAAAGCGGGAGCCAGTTGGCTCCCGCTTTTTTAACACCGTTATGGCTAGATCATCAGGGCGAAAGTACCGGCCCAAACGATGACCATAAAAGAAATGCCCATCAAAAAGTATTTCACGACTCATCACTCCGTGCGCTCTGCGAGACGCCTAAATGAATTTAATTTTCATGGCCTGCTTTAACTATCGCCAACAGATGCTGGCGTTAGTTGTCAATTCTGTGCTCTAACTGCTCCAGATGGCGCTAATGTACGCCTAAAAAAAGAGAGAGACAAGAGTCATTTTTTTATTAATTTTTAGTTACTTACGACTGTCGTGATTCGGCGACACATTAATTTCACTTGGTATTAAATTCTATTCTGGCGACGGCTGCTAATGACCAATTCCGTACCAGCGTAGCTGCTTGATTTTGAGATTCTTTCAGTTCCAGGTAACTTTGGAGACTCGCCCCCCGTTTTAGATAAACGGTGTTTTTTTAAAGGATTGCTTAAGGCGTTAAAGTACCTGCTGCCCTATGGCAAAAAGTGAAAGAACGGTGAGCTGGTGAAACTTATGGTGACCTGCTTGAGTAGTCATGTTGAATGTTGCAAAGCTCATAAGAAGGCGTGTGCTCGTCACCATGTTGGATGTCTGCAACATGGTGACGACAGTGCTTCATACAGCAGCCAGGTTTGATAAAGAAAAACTCAAATTATCGAATGCTAATGTTTATTAAAAGATGATTTCATAATCACACTGATGAGTGTCGCTCAGGTTGATGTAAAATCAGTTATAACTGATTTTAATAATATTTTTAGGGTTCAGTTATGAAGTGAAGTTTGAGTACATGATTTATTTTATGCTTATCTTAAGCATCGCTCCATCGAGAAAATTTTGCGATGCTGGTTTTTATTTTAATATACAGACAAAATGATTTTGTTATCATTTAAAAAGAGTACCTGAAGTTGGGCTGTCAGTATCTATGTAGTTTGAGATCATCCCCTCGGCACTGAGTTTCTCCATTACCATACTGAATGTTTTACTTTTGACGTTCTCCGTGGCATTCAGAATGTTAGTACTGAATGCTGGGTTGGAACGAATGATGTAATTGATGAATTCAAGTAAAAGCTTGTTCTGTGGGATAAATGAATTATCGTGAATTATCTTATCCTCAAAAATATTTAATGGTTTTTCTGAGAATTCCAGGGGGCGGCTGCTGATTGTATGCTCGTAAATTTTTTCAATGGCCTGATTGGTGATGTACAGCTTATTCAACGAGATTGTCGGCTTCTCATCCTCATCAGGAGTAAAGTGGCAAAAGACGACATTCCTTGCTGGAGAGATAATGCTTATTCTTTGTTCTAAAAGAGTGTTTTCTGGATTCTCCAGTATTTCCATTAAATTTCTGGAATGGCTGTACCACAGGCCTGAAACAGAAACTTTGAGTTTGAACTGTGTTACAGGAGAGCCGTATTGGGTCTCCAGATTGGGCTCACTTTCATTAAGCGTCAGGATAGTATTTATTTTTGAATGCTGCGACCAGGATCTCTCGCTTCTGCTGACTTCATCAATATTTGAGGAATTATAAAAATAGGGCTTATTACCGCCCATGTCATGTCTAATTGCACTTTTTAATGTCCCATGTGTTTTACCTAACTTAAGACAAAGATTGATGGCTCCAATATCATGCCAGTGAAGCAAATCTTCTAGTTCACAGTTTAATAATTTTTGTGCACGCGAAATTGAACAGTATTCCAGCGGCGGAAGGTTGTTTAACTTCCATATGTTTCGTTCTATTTTATTCATGATGGTATTGTTCTGTGAGAATAATTTTAAATTAACTTAAAATATGTTTTGATGAACCTTTCTCATCTTTTGTGATGTTAACTTCATATTAACGAATTCATTAAATGCTAACGTTAATCTTGTTTCCCATTGAGTCTGACATGAATGTTATTTAAGACGCGCATTCTACCAGCTATTTTATAGCGGTTAAATATGTCTATGATAAAAAACTTCGCTGATATGATAAGTTTAAATTATTATTTGTTATGTGAATTTATTTGGTTTTAATTATCTGCTCCGTGTATTTAATCCAGTCGTCATAGGCAGCAAGGATTTCAGTATGGTGCATTGTCAGGCGTGAAGATGGAGTAATAGGGGCGGGTAAAATGCTAACTTTGCTTGATAAGCACGAGCGACCGTTCAATGGTAAATCGGGCGATACGAGTGAATATATTGAAACGAAAGGGGGAGGTGCTGGAAAGTGTCCCCTGCAGGAATCGAACCTGCAACTAGCCCTTAGGAGGGGCTCGTTATATCCATTTAACTAAGGGGACGAAGCGCGTGGATTATAGCGTTTTTTTCCTTGCAGGTTAAGCAGGTATGGTCTGACTGCTCAAACTGTCGCCACTTAATGCCCTTTTTTTGCTTTAGCTCGGGCTTTTTTCTCGTGGGCCATGTCGTTACGGATCTGCGCATGGCTAAGTAAGGCAAAAATAAAGGTCCCGCCGCAAATGTTGCCGGCAAGAGTCGGTAAAGCAAAGGGCCAGATGAATTCTTGCCACGGTAGCGTCCCGTTGAACACCAGATAGAAGATTTCGACGCTGCCGACGACAATATGAGTCGTATCCGCGAGTGCAATGAGCCAGGTCATCAGGATAATGACCACAATCTTTGCAGAGCCTGCCGCAGGAAACATCCACACCATGGTAGCGACCAGCCAGCCGGAAATAATCGCATTAGCGAACATCTCCGTGGGTGTGTTGCTCATTACTTTTAAACTGATGCTCTGGAAGGCCTCAAGCGTGGGTTTATCAAAAACCGGCATGATGTCAAATGCCCATGCGGCAATCGCGGTGCCAATTAAATTACCTATCAGCACGACCCCCCAAAGACGCAACAGAAGGCCAACATTGCTCAGCGTGGGCTTATGCATTATGGGCAATACAGCGGTAACGGTGTTTTCGGTAAATAGCTGTTGGCGCGCGAGGATGACAATAACAAAACCAAAAGTGTAGCCCAGGTTTTCGAGCAAAAAACCGCCGGGGATTTCGCCAAGATGTACATGAAATATGCCCTTCGCTACCAGCGATGCTCCCATCGAAAGGCCTGCGGCAATGGCTGACCACAGCAGCGCCATGGCATCGCGCTCAAGTTCTTTCTCCCCTTCCTGACGAATCTCTTCATGGGTCGCCATCGCTTGTGAAGGCAATCTCTCTTCATCAATCTCAATTTTCTCACCTTGTTGTTTTTCATCACTTTCTACTTCGATCTCTTCACTTTCATGGTGAGTTTGCGGATTCATGAATTTTCCCCTGCTATTGACCTTAATTATAAGCGTAGAGATGTTTCAGCTATCCGTGTCTGGATAACCTCCTAAATTCTTCACAATGACAAGATTAGCAATACGGACATTGCAAAATATGTATAGAATCGTGGAGCAACAATTATGCCAAAGAAGGCTATGCTGAAAGCAGGCACATGCTTATGGGCGATATCTTAATGGAGGCAGCTGTCCTCGGATAACCCCCAGCGATAGCTAAAATTAACAGGGAGACACCTATGAATTTTCGCCTGTCGGCGCTTGCGCTTGGCGCCACATTGCTGGTCGGATGTGCCAGTTCTAGTTCTGGCGATCAACCGCAGGGGCGTTCAGATCCGCTTGAAGGTTTTAACCGCACGATGTTCAACTTCAACTTCAATGTCGTTGATCCTTATGTTCTTCGTCCTGTTGCAGTAGCGTGGCGTGATTATGTTCCGCAGCCTGCGCGCAATGGGTTGAGTAACTTTACCAGCAACCTTGAAGAACCGGCGATTATGGTGAACTCCTTCTTGAAAGGCGATCCCTATAAAGGGATGGTGCACTTTACGCGTTTCTTCCTGAACACCCTCCTCGGGATGGGCGGTCTGGTTGATGTGGCTGGAATGGCGAACCCGAAACTGCAGCGTGTTGAAGCGAGTCGCTTCGGCAGCACCCTTGGTCACTATGGCGTTGGCTATGGCCCGTATGTGCAATTGCCTTTCTATGGCAGCTTTACGATTCGTGACGAAGGCGGTGATATGGCGGACGGACTCTATCCGGTCCTCTCCTGGCTGACATGGCCGATGTCTATCGGTAAATGGATGGTTGAAGGGGTTGAGACTCGTGCACAGCTGCTGGATTCCGACGGTCTGCTCCGTCAGTCTTCTGATCCGTACATCTTAATGCGTGAAGCCTATTTCCAGCGTCATGACTTTATCGCCAACGGCGGTAAACTCACTCCGAATGAGAACCCGAACGCGCAGGCGATTGAGGGCGATCTTAAGGATATCGATTCACAGTAATCTATTTCTGGAAATAAAAAGGGTGAACATGATGTTCACCCTTTTTTGTCCCTTCAGATAATCAGAAGCGGTAGTTGAAGTTTGCGCCGTACAGCCAGGCTTTGCCTTCGGACTTGAAGGTATATGGGCCTTCTTTAAATTCGACGTGCTGACCGTGCATGTAAGAAACACCGACATCGACTGAGGCATCTTTATTAAAGGCGTAAGTCGTACCGGCGCTAAGCCACAGGCGATCCTGATCCGGGATAGAGATAGAACGATTGGAAGCCGGGACAGGGCTATCATCAAAGGCGATACCGGTACGGAAGGTCCAGTTATCATCATGGTAATAGGTGGTACCCAGAGCAATACGATAGGAATCTTTAAAACCTTCGTCTTTATAGAACAGCGTTTCGCCGCCGCTGGTTTTGGTGGCCTTCAGCTCCTGGAACTGGCTCCAACTGGTATAAGCCAGGCTGTAGTGAACGGCCCATTTCGGCGCCACGCGGTTATAACCTGAGATTTCCCACATTTCTGGCAGGTTCAACGTCAGCGAACCGCCAATAGTGGAACCACCGGTGCCGTACGGCAGGCCGAGACCCAGTGCTGAATTGATAGGATTAAGTGATGACGGCAAGCTGCTCTTATAATCACCGTCAAAATCAATTTTGATTTCAGAGCGATAGGTAAAGCCGTAGCGGTTGTTTTTATCGACTTCATATAAAATACCGGCATTCCAGCCGAAGCCCCATTCATCCCCCTTCAGGCGAGCGATTTGAGTATCACGACTGATACCGCCAGCCTGCTGACCAATCGCGGCTGCCTGCGCCGGGGAGAGTTTGCCTTCCTGCACCATGCCGGGTAGCCGCGCACCAATAATTTCCGGTAAATCACCTGCATAGCGCTCCAGCTTGGCTCGGGCATATACGGCGTCGAAGCCCAGGCCAAAACTCCAGTGATCGTTAAGACGATATGCACCGCTCAAATTGAGGTTTAAGGTTTCAAGGTCAGTAGTACCGCCCATTGAGCCTGCAGCAAAATCGTTGTTGAACTCTGTGGCTAAACCATAGTTAGAAGTGAGGGAGGCACCCCAACCGAACTGCTCATTAATCGGCGCGACAAAGTGCAGGTTGGGCACCCATGCGGTTGGTGCAATATTGTCCTGGCTGGCATCGTTACCGATAACTGAACTACCGCTCACGTTGACATCAGGATCGACAAAAATAGCGCCGCCAGAGAAAGCCGGACGATCAAACATCATAATTAACGCCGGGTTACGGCTGGCGTTTCCTGCATCATCAGCAATAGCACCTTCACCGGAATAGGCGCGACCAAGGCCGGATGAAGAGAATTCATTTAACTGAAAGCCTGCTGACCAGGCCTGTGTTGAAACAATTGCTACAGCCACTGCAAGGGCAGATTGGGTAAAGCGGGTTTTCTGGCTCATGCCCATAACCTCATCGAGTTATTTTTATTTAAACAATGTTACATGCCGTAACAGAAGCGCGAAGTGTAGGGTCTGCTTTACGACAGAGAAATCAGACCAGTGCGCTGAGTATAGGTCTGACCAGATGATATGTTGCAAGTTTGTTTATAAGTTTTTTCAATTGTGATACGAAAAACGCGATCCAGCTGGCAAATTTGCTGTTGTACCTCATGTTCGAAATGGGGGATTTTTGTTTTGGATCATTTTTAAGTGTGATTTCGCTCACTTATCTCATTTGCCACCATTAACGGCTGGAGGCGGTTATTCGCCGGGCGTAAAATAAACAGATTATTTATCTGGCACCTTGAGTGCATATACAGAGGAAATCTACGATGAGTAAATGCAGTGCTGATGAAACCCCGGTTTGCTGCTGTATGGATGTTGGCACCATAATGGACAACTCCGATTGCACCGCCTCTTACAGCCGCGTGTTCGCTAACCGTGCCGAAGCAGAGCAAACGCTCGCCGCATTGAGCGAAAGAGTGCGTAACGTTGAATCCGAGCCGTGCAAAATCAACCCGACCTTTACTGATGTCGATGGTGGCGTACAGCTGGATATCGACTTCGTATTCTGCTGTGAAGCTGAAACCCTGATTTTCCAGCTCGGCTTGCGTTAGTCTTTCCCCAAACGCCCCTTTCCGCAGGGGCGTTATCTTTTCTATCCAATGTGTTTTGGCTCCCACTTTTTCTGTTCCCCGATTGGCTTAATGTAAAATATTGGTTAAAACTGTTATCAGGTCAGACCACTTTGTTTTACCGGTTAACAGGGGAGTGTTATGAGTCAGGCATTACCGCTAGTCACCCGCCAGGGCGATCGCATTGCTATCATCAGCGGTTTACGTACTCCGTTTGCCCGACAGGCGACGGCGTTTCACGGCATTCCTGCCGTTGATCTCGGTAAGCTGGTGGTTGGCGAAATGCTGGCCCGCAGCGATATCCCTGTGGAAATAATCGAGCAGCTGGTATTTGGCCAGGTTGTGCAGATGCCGGAAGCGCCAAATATCGCTCGGGAAATTGTTCTGGGAACCGGCATGAGCGTACATACCGATGCATACAGCGTCAGTCGCGCCTGTGCGACCAGTTTTCAGGCGGTGGCCAACGTCGCAGAAAGCCTGATGGCAGGAACTATCCGGGCGGGCATCGCGGGTGGGGCTGACTCCTCGTCCGTGTTGCCCATCGGTGTTAGCAAAAAACTCGCCCGCGTCCTGGTTGACGTGAATAAAGCACGTACCCTGAGTCAGCGCCTCAAGCTCTTTTCCCGCCTACGCTTTCGCGATCTTCTTCCTGTGCCGCCAGCGGTCGCCGAATATTCCACCGGCCTGCGGATGGGGGATACCGCCGAACAGATGGCGAAAACGTGGGGTATTACCCGTGAACAGCAGGATCAGCTAGCGCTTCGCTCGCACCAGCTTGCTGCGAAGGCCTGGGAAGAGGGCAAACTATCAGCAGAAGTGATGACGGCATATACCCCGCCTTTCCGTGAACCGCTGGTTCAGGATAATAATATTCGTAAAAATTCAACGCTTGCTGATTACCAAAAGTTACGCCCGGCCTTTGATCGCAAACACGGGACCGTGACCGCCGCTAACAGTACGCCGTTAACCGATGGCGCAGCTGCGGTGATTATGATGACAGAATCCCGGGCTAAAGAGCTGGGGCTTGTCCCACTGGGCTATCTACGCAGCTACGCTTTCAGCGCCATTGCTGTCCAGCAGGATATGCTGCTGGGACCGGCATGGTCGACGCCGCTGGCGCTGGAAAGAGCAGGACTTATGCTGGCTGATTTAACCCTGATTGACATGCACGAAGCCTTTGCCGCGCAGACGCTGGCTAATTTGCAATGTCTGGCGAGCGACCGCTTTGCTCGTGTAGTGCTTGGGCGTTCACAGGCAACAGGAGAGGTTGATGAGAGCAAGTTCAATGTGCTCGGCGGATCCATAGCCTATGGTCATCCTTTTGCCGCCACGGGCGCGAGAATGATCACCCAAACGTTACACGAACTGCGGCGTCGTGGAGGCGGGTTTGGTCTGGTCACTGCCTGCGCTGCGGGTGGTTTAGGTGCAGCTATGATTCTGGAGGCCGAATAATGGACACCCTGTCGGCGTTTACGCTTGAGATTCGCCCGGACAATATTGCCGTGATTACGATTGATGCTCCTGGCGAAAAAATGAATACCTTGAAAGCCGAGTTTGCCAGCGAAGTACGGGCAATCATCCGTCAGCTTCGCGACAACAAAGACCTGCGCGGTGCGGTGTTCATTTCGGCAAAGCCAGATAATTTTATTGCCGGGGCCGATATCAACATGATTGCCCGCTGCGTTTCTGCCCTCGAGGCTGAAACATTGGCCCGTCAAGGGCAGCAGATTATGGCGGAGATCCACGGGTTGTCGATTCCGGTTATTGCTGCTATCCACGGCGCATGTCTGGGTGGCGGCCTTGAGCTGGCGCTGGCTTGTCACGGGCGGGTGTGCAGCGATGATGATAAAACCCGACTTGGTTTGCCTGAAGTTCAATTGGGCCTGCTGCCAGGTTCCGGTGGTACCCAGCGTTTACCAAGATTAATCGGCGTCAGCAGCGCGCTGGATATGATCCTGACCGGCAAGCAGCTTCGCCCGCGTCAAGCCCTGAAAGTGGGACTGGTTGATGAAGTGGTGCCGCAGGCCATTTTGTTGCAAACCGCAGTAGAGTTGGCGTTGAAAGGACGCTCGGTAAGCCGCACTGTTCCGGTACGCGATCGCATCCTCGCCGGACCATTAGGTCGTAGTCTGCTATTTCGCCTGGTGGCGAAAAAGACACATCAAAAAACGCAGGGTAATTATCCAGCGACCAAACGTATTCTACAGGTGATTGAAACCGGGCTGGCGCAGGGTTGCAGTAGTGGTTATGCCGAAGAAGCGCGAGCCTTTGGTGAGCTAGCGATGACGCCGCAATCGCAAGCGTTGCGAGCCATTTTCTTCGCCAGTACCGACCTTAAGAAAGATCGCGGTGCGGATGCTGAACCCGGCGCGTTGCGGAGTGTAGGTATTCTTGGCGGCGGGCTGATGGGAGGGGGAATTGCTTACGTCACCGCCTGTAAAGGAGGATTGCCGGTACGCATTAAGGATATCCAACCGCGCGGGATCAACCACGCCATGAAGTACAGCTGGGATCTGCTCGACAAACAGGTTCGCCGCCGCTATCTACGGGCTAGCGAGCGCGATCGTCAGCTGGCGTTGATCTCGGGTTCTACGGATTACCAGGGATTCGCGCATCGTGATGTGGTTATCGAAGCGGTGTTTGAAGACCTTGCTCTCAAGCAAAAAATGGTCAACGAGGTTGAGCAGCACTGTAGCGCTGAGACGATCTTTGCTTCTAATACCTCATCATTACCGATCGGTGAGATCGCGGCACAAGCAAGCAGGCCGCAGCAGTTTATCGGCCTGCACTTCTTCAGTCCGGTAGAGAAAATGCCGCTGGTAGAGGTTATTCCGCATGCGAGTACAAGTCAGCAAACTATCGCGACGGTGGTAAAACTGGCGAAGCAGCAGGGGAAAACACCCATTGTGGTGGCTGACAAAGCGGGCTTTTATGTTAACCGTATTCTGGCCCCATACATTAATGAAGCGATGCGCCTGTTGATAGAAGGAGAACCGATAGAACATATCGATAACTCATTGGTAAAATTCGGTTTTCCGGTTGGACCTATTCAGCTACTTGATGAAGTCGGTATCGATACCGGGACCAAAATTATCCCGGTGCTGGAGGCTGCATGGGGAGAACGTTTTAGCCCGCCTGCAAACATCATCAACGCGATTCTGAATGACGATCGCAAAGGTAGAAAAAATAATCGGGGTTTCTATCTTTATGAGGCGAAAGGGCGTAAAAGCAAAAAACGGCCCGACGCTGCGATTTACTCTTTACTGGGCGTTTCTTCTGCGCGGGAGCAATTGTCCGCGCAGCAGGTGGCGGAACGGTGTGTGATGATGATGCTTAATGAGGCAGCACGCTGCTTCGATGAGCAAATTATCCGCAGTGCGCGCGATGGTGACATCGGTGCCGTGTTTGGTATTGGTTTCCCGCCGTTTCTTGGTGGCCCGTTCCGCTATATAGACAAGCTGGGTGCGGGGGAAGTCGCGGCAATTTTGCAGCGCCTGGCCGCACAGTATGGCCCGCGTTTTACACCATGTGACACTTTATTACACATGGCTGAGCAGGGGGCGACCTTTTGGCCCACTGATGAACGGACGACCTAAGTTGTGGTCAAAGAAGGTAAATCCGGCAATGAATGATGCTGACCATTGGCTGTTTTGTAAGCAATGGTTGACTATACTTACGCCATTGAGGTAAAAAACAGCGTTTCATTCGTTGAATGGATCAGGCACAATGCCCGGCCACCGGGTCACCTGCGTATTGTTTACGTCGGTAAGACTACGGTGCTTCTGGTTAACAAAAGCGGTGCAATATGCAAGTTTTTATTATGCGTCACGGCGACGCTGCCCTCGATGCAGCCAGTGACTCGGTTCGTCCACTAACCGTCTGCGGTTGTGATGAGTCTCGTCAGATGGCAACCTGGCTGAAAGGTCAAAAAGTGGATATTGAGCGGGTTCTTGTGAGTCCCTACCTGCGTGCTGAACAGACGCTGGAGATTGTTGGGGAGTGCATGAATCTGCCGAAAGATGTCGACGTGATGCCGGAACTCACGCCGTGCGGCGATGTTGGTCTGGTCAGCGCTTATCTTCAGGCGCTGGCAAATGAAGGTGTGGCGACGGCATTGGTCGTGTCGCATCTGCCTTTAGTGGGGTACCTCGTCTCAGAGCTGTGCCCGGGGGAAACTCCCCCGATGTTCACCACATCTGCTATTGCCTGCGTCACGCTTGATGCTGAAGGCAAAGGTGAATTCACCTGGCAAATGAGCCCCTGCAATTTGAAGATGGCGAAAGCGATTTAATCTCCTCCGGGGCTGACGAACTACGGAAGCTCCGGTGGTTGCCACTCTTCAACTTCAATCAGTACCAGCAGTGCGGCGTCACCGCCGTACTCTTTTGGTGCCTGATGAAATGCCATGATCTGCGGATGTTGCGCCAGCCATAGCGGCGTTTGCTGCTTAAGAATGTGTTTCCCATGCCCGTGCATTACGCAGGCGCAGAACACATGCTCGCGACGACAGGCGGCAATCAACGCGCCCAGTTCCTGTTTAGCCTGCTGTTGGGTTAAGCCGTGCAGATCAAGGAACAGTTCTGGCGAATAGTCACCTCGCCGCAATTTTTTTAGCTCAAAATGGCTGACGTCCGAACGGACATACTTAACCGAGCCTTCGGTATTTAGCAGCGGCTGAAATTCATCGGAAAAGAAGTGGCTGTTGTCTGCCTGTTCCTGAAGTAACCGTTTTGGCGGCACCTCAGAGATTTTTTTGCGCAGCGGGCGGTGAACGATAGTGTCCTGTTTAATCTGACGCGTGCCGGTCATCAGTTGCCGGAACAATGCCTGATCCTCCTCACTTAGCGATGTTTTCTTTTTCATTACCTGGTCTCATTTTTTCTTTGTCGCTAGTTTACCCGACTCGTCATACATCCAGGCAAGGAAAACGTATATTTCCCCCTTAGCCTGACGTAAGAATGCTGATTTATCCCCGTCTTCGTGGCAAACTAGCCGCCGAATTTATAGCAGAGCGTGTCCTGGAGGATAGCGTGGATAAAATTTTTGTTGATGAGGCTGTTAATGAGCTTCATACCATTCAGGACATGTTGCGTTGGGCGGTAAGCCGCTTTAGCGCTGCAAATATCTGGTACGGACACGGTACTGATAACCCGTGGGATGAAGCGGTGCAACTGGTGATGCCATCGCTGTATTTGCCGCTGGATATTCCGGAAGATATGCGCACCGCGCGCCTGACTTCCAGTGAAAAACATCGCATCGTTGAGCGCGTGATTCGCCGCATTAATGAGCGTATTCCGGTGGCTTATTTGACCAATAAAGCCTGGTTCTGCGGCCATGAGTTTTACGTTGATGAGCGCGTGCTGGTGCCACGTTCACCGATTGGCGAGCTTATCAATAATCAGTTTGCTGGCCTGATTGACCATCAACCGCAGCACATCCTCGATATGTGCACCGGTAGCGGCTGCATCGCTATCGCCTGTGCTTATGCCTTCCCGGAAGCGGAAGTTGACGCGGTAGATATCTCCCCGGATGCGCTGGCTGTTACCGAGCAAAACATCGAAGATCACGATTTAATTCACAACGTAACGCCGATTCGCTCCGATCTGTTCCGCGATCTGTTGAAGGTGCAATACGATCTGATCGTGACTAATCCACCTTATGTGGATGAAGAGGATATGTCCGACCTGCCGGGCGAATATCGCCATGAGCCGGTTCTGGGACTGGCTTCAGGTAGCGATGGTCTGAAGCTGACCCGCCGTATTCTGGCCTGCGCGCCAGATTATCTTAACGATGACGGTATCCTGATTTGTGAAGTCGGCAACAGCATGGTACATCTGATGGAACAGTATCCTGACGTTCCATTTACCTGGCTGGAGTTTGACAACGGCGGTGATGGCGTCTTTATGCTGACCAAATCGCAACTGGTTGACGCCCGCGCGCATTTCAGCATCTATAAAGACTAAAACAATAAACACGCAAACATAACGACAATAACGGAGCCGTGATGGCAGGAAACACAATTGGACAACTCTTTCGCGTTACTACCTTCGGTGAGTCGCACGGCCTGGCGCTGGGCTGCATCGTTGATGGCGTGCCGCCAGGTATTCCGCTGACCGAAGCTGACCTGCAGCACGACCTCGATCGTCGTCGGCCGGGAACGTCGCGTTATACCACCCAGCGTCGTGAACCGGATCAGGTGAAAATTCTTTCCGGCGTCTTTGAAGGTGTGACCACTGGTACCAGCATTGGTTTGCTGATTGAGAACACCGATCAACGTTCCCAGGACTACGGCGCTATCAAAGATGTGTTCCGTCCGGGACACGCGGATTACACCTACGAGCAGAAATACGGCCTGCGCGACTATCGCGGCGGCGGTCGTTCTTCCGCGCGTGAAACCGCGATGCGCGTGGCTGCCGGGGCGATTGCCAAAAAATTTCTCGCCGCTAAATTCGGTATTGTCATTCGCGGCTGTTTGACCCAGATGGGCGATATTCCACTAGCGATAAAAGACTGGGATCAGGTTGAGCAAAACCCGTTCTTCTGTCCGGACCCGGATAAAATCGAGGCGCTTGATGAACTGATGCGTGGCCTGAAAAAAGAGGGCGACTCCATCGGGGCCAAAGTGACCGTGGTAGCGGATGGCGTGCCTCCGGGACTGGGTGAGCCGGTATTTGACCGTCTGGATGCGGATATTGCGCACGCGCTGATGAGCATCAACGCGGTAAAAGGTGTGGAAATTGGCGATGGTTTTGAAGTGGTGAAACTTCGCGGTAGCGAAAACCGCGATGAGATTACCAAAGCGGGTTTCCAGAGCAATCATGCCGGCGGCGTGCTGGGCGGTATCAGCAGCGGTCAGCAAATTGTGGCGAATATCGCCCTTAAGCCAACCTCCAGCATTACCGTTCCGGGACACACGATTAACCGCTTTGGCGAAGAAGTCGAGATGATCACCAAAGGGCGTCACGATCCTTGCGTCGGCATTCGTGCGGTTCCGATCGCCGAAGCGATGCTGGCGATCATATTAATGGACCACTTTATGCGTCAGCGCGCGCAGAACGGCGACGTGACGACATCAATCCCACGCTGGTAATAGATGAAAAAAACCGTTATCGCACTGCTGGCACTTCTTGCCGGCAGTACCAGCCTGGCGGCAACGCCGTGGCAGAAAATATCGCAACCCATTAGCGGCAGTGCGCAATCCATCGGCGCGTTTGCTAATGGCTGTATCGTTGGTGCGCAGCCGCTGCCGTTGAGCGCCACCGGCTATCAGGTGATGCGCACCGATCAGCGTCGCTATTTCGGCCATCCGGATCTCGTTCAGTTTATTCAGCGCCTGAGCAATCAGGCGCACAACAAAGGAATGGGGACGGTGCTGATTGGTGACATGGGTATGCCGGCTGGTGGTCGATTCAACGGCGGCCACGCTAGTCATCAGTCCGGGCTGGATGTGGATATTTTTCTCCAGCTCCCGCAGGCGCGCTGGAGTTCAGCGCAGCTCATGAAGCCACAGGCTCTGGATCTGGTTGCGCGTGACGGCAAACGCGTAGTGCCGTCACTGTGGAGTCCGCAAATCAGTCATCTGATTAAGATGGCGGCGGAAGATAGCGAAGTCACGCGCATTTTCGTTAACCCGGCGATCAAGCAGCAGTTGTGCCTGGATGCGGGTAACGATCGCGACTGGTTGCGTAAAGTTCGACCATGGTTCCAACATCGAGCGCATATGCATGTGCGCCTGCGCTGTCCTGTGGGGAGTCTTGAGTGTGAAGATCAGGCTCCACCTCCGGCAGGCGATGGTTGCGGCGCGGAATTACAAAGCTGGTTTGAACCACCGAAACCAGGATCAACCTCTCCTGCGAAGAAGACGCCGCCTCCATTGCCGCCTTCCTGCCAGGCGCTACTGGATGAGCATGTTCTTTAATGGATAGTTTTATCGATCTGTTTATGGTGTCACCGACGGTACTGGTTGTGCTGTTTTTCGTGGCCATTCTGGCGGGATTTATTGATTCCCTGGCGGGTGGCGGTGGGTTGCTAACCGTACCGGCATTGATGGCTGCTGGTCTCCCCCCTGCGCAGGCGCTGGCGACCAACAAACTGCAGGCTTGCGGCGGCTCGCTTTCCGCATCCCTCTATTTCATCCGCCGCAAGGTGGTGAATCTCGCCGATCAGAAGCTGAATATTCTGATGACGTTTGTTGGTTCAACTGGCGGCGCGCTGCTGGTGCAGCACGTCCAGTCCGATATTCTCAAGCAGATTCTGCCAATACTGATTATCGGCATTGGCCTCTATTTTCTGTTGATGCCAAAGCTCGGCGAAGAGGACCGTCAGCGTCGTCTTTACGGTCTGCCGTTTGCTCTGGTGGCTGGCGGCTGCGTGGGTTTTTATGATGGCTTTTTTGGCCCGGGTGCAGGTTCTTTTTATGCGCTGGCTTTTGTGACTCTGGCCGGGTTCAATCTCGCTAAATCAACCGCCCATGCCAAAGTGCTTAATGCTACCTCCAACGTCGGCGGCCTGCTGCTATTTATCATTGGCGGTAAAGTTATCTGGGCCACCGGCTTCGTAATGATGGTAGGACAATTTATTGGTGCCCGCGCCGGTTCGCGGCTGGTGCTGAGCAAAGGACAATCACTAATTCGACCGATGATTGTTGTGGTGTCGGCGGTGATGAGTGCAAAACTTCTTTATGACAGCCATGGACAGGAGATCCTCCACTGGTTGGGGATGAACTAATGAACAGTACGCATAATTACGAACAGCTGATTGAAATCTTCGACGGCTGCTTTGCCGACGATTTTAATACCCGTCTGATTAAAGGCGATGACGAGCCGATCTATCTTCCGGCTGATGGCGATGCGCCGTATAACCGCATCGTTTTTGCCCACGGCTTTTACGCCAGCGGATTACATGAGATTTCGCACTGGTGCATCGCTGGTAAAGCGCGTCGCGAGCAGGTTGACTTCGGTTACTGGTACTGCCCTGATGGCCGTGATGCGATGACCCAGTCTAAATTTGAAGACGTCGAGGTGAAACCGCAGGCGTTTGACTGGCTGTTTTGCGTGGCGGCGGGCTATCCGTTTAACGTCAGTTGCGACAACCTGGAAGGCGATTTCGAACCTGACCGTATCGTTTTTCAACGCCGAGTACATGCTCAGGTGATGGTCTATCTGGAGCAGGGGATCCCCGAGCGTCCGGCGCGTTTTATCAAAGCATTACAAGAATATTATCAAACGCCGCCTTTGACGGCTGAGCAATTCCCGTGGCCGGAAGACCTGCACTAAGGCCACACTTTACATAATATGAGGAAAGAAGATGATCGCGGAGTTTGAATCACGCATTCTGGCGTTGATTGACGGTATGGTAGACCACGCCAGTGATGATGAACTATTTGCCGGCGGTTATCTGCGCGGCCATCTGACGCTGGCGGTGGCTGAGCTGGAAGGTGAGGACGAGCATACTGCGCAAGCGGTGAATGATAAGGTTACCCAGAGCCTGACGAAAGCGATCAGCGCTGGCGAGCTGTCGCCACCCGATCAGATTCTGGTGCAGGGCATGTGGGATAATTTGTATCAGCAGGCGCTGCAGAAATAACGTTTTTGCCTGATTAGTGGCCCGGTTTTCACACTATCGGGCCAGTTTCTTCGACTATTTCACCGCCTTCCCTTTCAGTAACTTTCTTACCCACAAACGATTCGGATTCAGCGCTGCCAGAGTTTCTCTGTCCATCGGTAACGGCTCATTGCTCATTTGTGCCGCCAGAATTTCGGCCATCAGCGGAGCGGAGCATAATCCGCGCGAACCGAGCGCGCCAAGCAAATACAGATTGCGATAAATTGGGGCCTCGATGGCCCGTTCCTGGCGTTCGGCCAGCGAGGCGTATTCGCTTAATGTGCGATCATAGTCGGGCACATTGCCTGCCATCGGCAAATGATCGCGTGTTGCACAGCGCACGCCGCTGCGCGCTTTATTGGCGCTGACATCCACCTCCTGCACCCACTTAATCTGCGGCAAGCAGTTAATCAGGCGTTGGCGATTTTGCTGCTGATCTACAGCGCTAAACGCGGTATCCGTTTGCCCACGATGATAGCTGGCACCAATGCAGTGCTGTTGATTGTCTGGGTTTTGCGGGGTCAAATAACCGTCATAACACAGCACCTGGTGTAGCTGTGATAGCCCTGGCGTGGTGGGAATATGGCTGACCTGACCAGCAACTGGATACATGGGAAGGTGTATGGTCTGACTGAAGTCAGTGACCTGAAAACCATTAGCCAGTACCGCGACCTCATGGTACTGCCGCTGATTTAATTGCCAGCCGTCATTATCAGCGCTGATAGTCTCAACAGGATAATCGTAGTGAACATGTAACCCGCGAGTAGCCGCGAGGGCGAACAGTTCGGCAGTTAGCTGCTGTGGACAGAGCCAGCCGCCGGCAGGGTAGGTTATTCCCCCGCAGTCGGTGTCGACGCCGCAGGTTTGTGCAACGGTTTGGGCGTTAACGGCAACGGCGATTTCCGGCGGCAGATTGAGTTCAAGCATCTGGGCGATTTTCTGCGCGCTTTTTTCATCCCAGGCTAGCTGCGTAACGCCGCACCAATCGTGGTCAAACTGCACTGGAAGAGTGTCGTAGAGGCGACGTGCAAAGGTAAATGCCGCCGGGAAAAAGCGGGCGAGGGCCGGATCGTGTTGACTCAATAGAGGGTAAAGAGCCCCCTGACGATTGCCGGATGCGCCTTCTGCGGGGGCGCTGTCGGCGCAATATAACGTCACCTGCCAGCCACGACGCAGCAGCGCCAGAGAGAGCAGGGCACTGGCGATGCCGCCGCCGATAATCGCCACATCGCGCTGCTCCGTTCCGCTACGGGCAAACCACGGAGTGCGCGAGGCGAAGTCGAGCGTTTGCTTCATTTCGCCGATAAGCATTTCGCGTTTGCGGCCAAAACCTTTGCGTTTCTGCATGCTGAAACCAGCTTCTTGCAGCCCGCGACGAACAAAACCGGCTGAGGTGAAGGTAGCCAGGGTTCCGCCGGGTCTTGCCAGTCGGGCCATCGCTGAAAAGAGTTCTGGCGTCCACATATCCGGGTTTTTTGCAGGCGCAAAGCCATCGAGAAACCAGGCATCCACCTGCTGATTAAGCGAATCATCAAGCTCGTTAGTGAGTTCATTGATATCGCCAAACCACAAATCCAGCGTTACACGTCCGTCATCCAGTAGCAGACGATGGCAGCCTGCTAACGGTTGCGGCCACTGCGCCTGTAGCTGTTCAGCCCATGGCGTAAGCTCCGGCCAGTGCTGGTGCGCCAGAGAAAGATCGTCGGCCTTCAGCGGAAATTTTTCGAAACTGATGAAATGTAATCTTTGCAGGGTAGCTTCTGGATTATCGCGGTGAAAAACGTCAAACGCCTGCCATAGCGTGAGAAAGTTTAGCCCGGTGCCGAACCCACTTTCAGCAACGATAAATAATGGGCGCGGATGAATGGGGAAACGTTCGTTAAGCTGATTACCGCCGAGGAAAACGTAGCGAGTCTCTTCCAGGCCATTATCATTGGAAAAGTAGACATCGTCGAAATCTCGGGAAACAGGTGTACCCTCAGCATTGAATTCCAGGTTGGCGGGTTGTATGGCGTTTTGTTTCACGTAAGTTACTCGAATCACAAGGCGTAGAACGATCTTAACGATGTGTGCCTGAGGGCGCAAATTTATACACAATTTGGCTGATCGGACTTGTTCGGCGTACAAGTGTACGCTATTGTGCGACTCGAAACTTAAAATAGTGCGACTTACAGAGGTATTGAATGAAACGTGCAGTGATTACTGGCTTGGGCATCGTTTCCAGCATCGGTAACAACCAGCAGGAAGTCCTGGCATCTCTGCGTGAAGGACGCTCCGGGATCACTTTCTCTGAAGAGTTTAAAGATTCGGGAATGCGTAGCCACGTATGGGGTAATGTCAAACTGGACACAACCGGTTTGATTGACCGTAAAGTGGTTCGTTTCATGAACGATGCCTCTATCTATTCCTATCTCTCCATGCAGCAGGCGATTGAAGATGCTGGCCTGAAAGAAGAGGTTTATCAGAACAACCCACGCGTGGGCCTGATTGCCGGTTCTGGCGGTTCTTCTCGTTCTCAGGTTTTTGGCGCTGATGCAATGCGTAGCCCGCGTGGTCTGAAAGCCGTAGGGCCTTATGTGGTAACCAAAGCGATGGCATCTGCGGTGTCCGCTTGCCTCGCCACGCCGTTCAAAATTCACGGTGTAAACTACTCCATCAGCTCCGCATGTGCGACTTCTTCGCACTGCATCGGTAACGCTGTTGAACAAATTCAGTTGGGTAAACAAGACATTGTGTTTGCTGGCGGCGGCGAAGAGCTGTGCTGGGAAATGTCCTGTGAGTTCGACGCGATGGGCGCACTGTCCACCAAATACAACGAAACGCCAGAAAAAGCATCCCGTACCTATGATGCCCATCGTGACGGTTTTGTTATTGCTGGCGGCGGCGGCATGGTTGTGGTTGAGGAGCTGGAACACGCTCTGGCACGCGGTGCACACATCTATGCAGAAATCGTCGGTTACGGCGCAACGTCCGACGGCGCAGACATGGTTGCTCCATCTGGTGAAGGCGCAGTGCGCTGCATGAAGATGGCGATGCACGGCGTTGATACCCCGATTGACTACCTGAACTCCCATGGTACCTCGACGCCGGTTGGCGATGTGAAGGAACTGGGCGCGATCCGCGAAGTCTTCGGTGATAACAGCCCGGCTATTTCTGCCACTAAAGCGATGACCGGCCACTCCCTGGGCGCGGCTGGCGTGCAGGAAGCTATCTACTCTCTGCTGATGCTGGAGCATGGCTTTATTGCGCCGAGCATCAATATTGAAGAGATGGACGAGCAGGCTGCGGGTCTGAACATCGTGACCGAGACGACAGAACGTGAGCTGACGACGGTTATGTCCAACAGCTTCGGCTTTGGCGGGACTAACGCCACGCTGGTGATGCGCAAATACAGCGCATAACGTGCGAGCTTTTAAAAGGGGAGCCTGACGGCTCCCTTTTTGTATTCTTGACAGGGCCCGGCGTGAGCAGGCACACTGCGGGCGAAAACATTATTCTCCCCAATAATGCGTAAGCGTTTAACGTCATCCAACGCGCCTTAACCCTGATAATCAGGTGGAGAGGGCGTGGTTATCACCTCGCCTTACTCTGCGAACTGGAGTAAAGCATGTCCGCAGTGACTGAAACAAAAAACACCTCTTCAGCGAATGGATCGCTGTTTCGGATTACTTTCGCCGTTTTTCTTACCTACATGACAGTTGGTCTGCCGCTGCCGGTGATCCCGCTGTTCGTTCATCAGGAACTGGGTTTTGGTAACACCATGGTTGGTGTCGCCGTCGGTATCCAGTTCCTTGCTACCGTGTTAACACGCGGCTATGCCGGTCGCCTGGCGGATCAGTATGGTGCAAAGCGCTCTGTACTTCAGGGCATGCTGGCCTGCGCGCTGGCAGGCGGTGCCTGGCTATGCGCTGCGCTGCTGCCGGTATCCGTTCTGACGAAGTTTGGCCTGCTGGTACTTGGGCGTTTGATCCTCGGCTTTGGTGAAAGCCAACTGCTTACCGGTAATCTGAGCTGGGGGATGGGGCTTGTTGGCCCTGCGCGTTCAGGAAAAGTGATGTCATGGAACGGTATGGCGATATACGGCTCGCTGGCGGCCGGGGCTCCGCTGGGGCTGCTGATCTACAGTCATTATGGCGTAGCGGTGCTGGCCTGCGTCACCATGGCGCTGCCGTTAGTCGCCTGGGCGATTAATGGCACGGTACGTAAAATACCTGCTCACGGCGGTGAGCGCCCGTCGCTATGGAGCGTTGTAGGGATGATCTGGCGCCCCGGTATCGGCCTTGGATTACAGGGCGTCGGCTTCGCGGTGATTGGCACGTTCGTCTCCTTGTATTTCGCCAGCCACGGCTGGGCAATGGCTGGTTTTACGCTGACCGCATTCGGCGGCGCTTTCGTATTGATGCGTATTTTGTTCGGCTGGATGCCGGATCGTTTTGGCGGCTTGAAGGTCGCTATTGTCTCGCTATTGATTGAGGCAATAGGCCTGGCTCTGCTTTGGCAGGCGCCAAATGCCTGGGTAGCCCTGGCGGGAGCGGCGCTGACCGGCTGCGGCTGTTCGCTTATCTTCCCGGCCTTGGGTGTGGAGGTGGTGAAACGCGTACCGCCGCAGGTGAGAGGAACGGCGCTTGGCGGCTATGCCGCATTTCAGGATATCTCTTACGGCGTCACTGGCCCGCTTACTGGACTATTGGCAACGTCTCTGGGCTACTCTTCTGTTTTCCTCGCCGCAGCGATATGCGCAGTGCTGGGGATCGTGGTCACTCTGATTTCATTGCGTAAATAGATTCACGCTTCGGCCCTCGGTGTGCGAGGGTCGATTCTGTTCTTTCCTAAATCATCAACCACAGCAAGCCAAACACCACAATTAACGTCAGCGTGATGACCCACGGTTTTTTGCACGCCAGCCTGAGCGAAGAGGGGGTCGCCTGAACCGGCGGGATGACAAGCGTCTCCTGGGCTCTGGCGACCCGCAGTACAAAAATTTTATTGAGCAGCGTTAGCAACTGCGCAGCGCTCAGAGGCGTTTGCGCATTCGCGTGCCAGTTGGTTTGCGCAAAATTGATCACTCTCTGCCACTCCTGAGCCTCAAGCGGTTGTTTCAACGCAGCTTTTAGCGATGTGAGCGTCGGTGCTGCCTGCGAGCTAAGCGTTTGCCGCGCATGGAGCCAATATGAGAGCGGGGTAAAGTGGGTGGCCGGGATCAGTTCACCGGTTTTCACGCCGCTAAGTTCCAGCATGGATTGCCAGATAAGCTTGCTGGATTCGCCGGTGGCAGCGGCAAGTTTTGTCACCTGTTGATTCAGCGTATTGTGCTCTGCTGGCAGCAGTGGACGCCGCGTTGGCGGACGCTGCTGTGGCTGAGGGATCGACAACTGACCGCTTTGCAGTAATTGCAGGACATTTTCCAGCTGCGGGAGGGTCAATGCCTGCAGTGCCGTCTGTCCATCATGCTGGCGGATGTAATCGCTGACCGCCTGGCGATTATTTCCCTGATTCAAAAGCTCGGTTAACTGCGCCAGAATTTGCCGACGGTGATGATTTTGTTGTGCGAGGATTAAGCGCTCGCTCAGGCTGTGCTCGGCGGCCTCAAAATGGCTCGCCAGCAGCGGCGTGTCGTTTTTCAGGCTCAGATCGTGTTTGACGCAGGCCCACACCTCGGCATTCTGCTGCGATGTTAACGCCACCAGACGCGTAATCAGCCGCTCAAGTACGGTACGCTGCTGCGTGGTGAGCGGAGGTTCGCCTGTCCCCGGGGGGCGATCGGACATACCTGAAACGGGTTGTGTCATGACTAATCCTTCTACATAAGGCCGGGGGATGATGTTCCTGGCGGCGAGATTATGGCACACTTCCCCGGTTTACTCTCGCTCTCAGACAGGTACTGAATCGTGAAAATCCTCGTTGATGAAAATATGCCCTATGCGCGTGAGCTTTTTAGTCGCCTGGGGGAAGTGAAGGCCGTTGCTGGTCGTCCTGTTCCGACTGAAGCGCTGAATGACGCCGATGCGCTGATGGTTCGCTCGGTCACCAAAGTTAACGAAACGCTGCTCTCTGGCAAGGCTATCAAATTTGTCGGCACCGCGACTGCGGGTACCGATCATGTCGATCAGGCGTGGCTCCAGCAGGCGGGGATTGGTTTTTCCGCAGCACCAGGCTGCAATGCCATCGCTGTAGTCGAATATGTGTTTTCGGCGCTGTTAATGCTGGCTGAACGTGATGGTTTTGCGCTGACCGATCGCACGGTTGGGATCGTGGGGGTAGGCAACGTCGGCGGGCGTCTGCAAAAACGCCTTGAGGCGCTGGGGATCAAAACCCTGCTCTGCGATCCGCCGCGCGCCGATCGCGGTGATGAAGGCGATTTCCGCACTCTTGATGAACTGGTGCAGGAAGCTGATGTTCTGACTTTCCATACGCCGCTCTATAAAGAAGGGCCGTATAAAACGCTGCACCTGGCGGATGAGACGCTGATTAGCCGCCTTAAGCCGGGGGCGATTTTAATTAACGCCTGCCGTGGGCCGGTGGTTGATAACGCCGCGCTGCTCGGGCGTTTGCAGGACAATCAGGCGCTAAGCGTGGTGCTTGATGTCTGGGAGCCTGAGCCCGATCTCAATACCGAATTGCTTAAGCGGGTTGATATTGGCACCGCGCATATTGCGGGCTATACCCTTGAAGGCAAAGCGCGCGGTACGACGCAGGTTTTTGAGGCTTACAGCGCGTTTATCGGTCATCCGCAGCAGGTGGCTCTCGACACTTTGTTGCCCGCGCCTGAGTTTGGTCGCATCACTTTACATGGGCCGCTCGATCAGGCAACGCTAAAACGACTGGCGCATTTGGTGTATGATGTGCGCCGCGATGATGCGCCGCTGCGAAAAGTCGCAGGGGTTGCTGGTGAGTTCGACAAGCTGCGCAAAAATTATCAGGAACGCCGTGAATGGTCTTCGTTGTATGTTCAGTGCAGCGACGAACCGGCGGCGACGCTGTTGCGTCAGTTAGGCTTTAATGCCATGCATCATCCCATCCGTTAATATCTTCTTAATGCTCCTGCTGGATAATCCGGCAGGGCCGCTTTTTTCTGGAGTACACCACCATGTCTGAAGGCTGGAATATTGCCGTACTGGGCGCAACGGGCGCCGTAGGCGAAGCCCTGTTCGAAACCCTTGCCGATCGTCAGTTCCCGGTGGGGGATATTTATGCGCTGGCGCGTAATGAAAGCGCCGGTGAGCATCTGCGTTTTTCGGGTAAGTCGGTTATCGTTCAGGATGCTGCTGAATTCGACTGGACTCAGGCTCAGCTGGCCTTTTTTGCCGCCGGTGTAGAAGCGAGCGCCGCGTATATCGAAGACGCCACTAACGCAGGTTGTCTGGTGATTGATTTAAGCGGTCTGTTTGCGCTTGAACCGGACGTGCCGCTGGTGGTGCCGGATGTGAACCCGTTCGTACTGGCGGATTACCGTAATCGCAACGTTATTGCGGTACCGAATAGCCTGACCAGCCAGCTGCTTGCGGCGTTAAAACCGCTGATCGATCAGGGTGGCCTGTCGCGTATTAGCGTGACCAACCTGCTGTCTGCTTCCGCTCACGGTAAAAAAGCCGTCGATGCGCTGGCGGGGCAGAGCGCCAAACTGCTTAACGGCATTCCGGTTGATGAGGACGATTTCTTTGGCCGCCAGCTGGCGTTCAACATGCTGCCGCTGCTGCCCGATCGTGAAGGTAGCGTGCGCGAAGAGCGTCGTATCGTCGATGAAGTCCGCAAGATTTTGCAAGATGACGGCCTGATGATCTCCGCAAGCGTGGTGCAGTCCCCGGTATTCTACGGTCATGCACAAATGGTCGGCTTTGAAGCGCAGCGCCCGCTGTCGGCGGAAGAAGCGCGTGATGCCTTTGTCCGTGGTGAAGATATCGAGCTGTCCGAAGAGGGTGAGTTCCCAACTCAGGTCGGCGACGCTTCCGGCACCGCGCGCCTTTCCATCGGCTGCGTGCATAATGATTATGGTATGCCGGAGCAGGTGCAGTTCTGGTCAGTGGCCGATAACGTCCGTTTTGGCGGCGCGCTGATGGCGGTGAAAATCGCTGAGAAACTGGTCCAGGAGTATTTGTACTAATGTCTGAGATGGAGCAGCCGCCGGTCTATAGAATTGCGCTGGGCATTGAGTATGACGGTAGCAAATACTACGGTTGGCAGCGGCAGAATGAAGTTCGCAGCGTGCAGGAAAAACTGGAAAAGGCGCTTTCGCAGGTTGCTAATGAACCGGTGAGCGTTTTATGCGCCGGTCGTACCGATGCCGGAGTTCATGGTACCGGTCAGGTGGTGCATTTTGAAACCCGTGCGTTGCGTAAAGACGTGGCGTGGACGCTGGGCGTTAATGCGAATTTACCTGGCGATATCGCAGTACGCTGGGTGAAGCAAGTTCCACCGGACTTTCATGCCCGGTTCAGCGCCACGGCGCGCCGCTATCGCTACGTCATCTATAATCATCGCCTGCGACCGGCGGTATTAGGTCGCGGCGTGACTCACTATTACCATCCCCTGGATGCTGAGCGGATGCAGCGCGCGGCTCAGTGTCTGCTGGGGGAAAATGATTTCACCTCGTTTCGTGCGGTACAGTGCCAGTCGCGCACCCCGTGGCGTAACGTGATGCATATTAACGTCACCCGTTATGGTGCATATGTGGTGGTGGATATCAAAGCGAATGCCTTTGTACATCATATGGTAAGGAATATTGTAGGCAGTCTGATGGAAGTAGGTGCCGGTAACCAGCCAGAGAGCTGGATTGCAGAACTTCTGGCGGCAAAAGACAGGACTCTGGCCGCCGCAACGGCAAAAGCGGAAGGATTGTATCTGGTGTCGGTGGATTATCCGGCCCATTACGACCTGCCGGTAATGCCGATGGGCCCGCTGTTTCTGGCGGACTAACCTGGTTATTAAGGGCTAACGCAAATTATGGATCTGATTCGTTTTTTAATTGATTTTATTTTACACATTGATGTGCACCTGGCTGAGCTGGTCGCGCAATACGGCATCTGGGTATACGCGATTCTGTTTTTGATTCTGTTCTGTGAAACCGGCCTGGTGGTCACGCCGTTCCTGCCTGGTGACTCTCTGTTGTTTGTTGCGGGTGCATTGTCGGCGCTGCCGACCAACGATCTCAATGTGCACTTGATGGTGGCGCTGATGGTGGTTGCCGCGATTATCGGCGATGCGCTGAACTACACCATCGGGCGGCTGTTTGGTGAAAAGTTATTCAGTAATCCCAATTCAAAAATTTTCCGCCGCAGCTACCTGGATAAAACCCATAGTTTCTACGCTCGCCACGGCGGCAAGACCATAATTCTTGCGCGTTTTGTCCCGATCGTCAGAACCTTTGCGCCGTTTGTGGCGGGAATGGGACATATGTCCTATCGTCATTTTGCGATGTATAACGTGGTTGGCGCGCTGCTGTGGGTACTGCTGTTCACCTACGCGGGTTATCTGTTTGGCGATTTGCCGATCGTGCAGGAAAATCTTAAGCTGCTGATCGTGGCGATTATCGTGCTTTCCGTGCTGCCTGGGGTGATTGAAATCATTCGCCACAAGCGTGCTGCGGCGAAACAGGCGAAATAACGTTGCGGTTATCTTCGGGCGGTATGCCGCCGTCCGAAGAGTGAAGTGTGAGCGGTTCGACCACTTTTTTATCCCATGTTACGGGATGTTATGATTTAATGTGCAACATTCATGGTCTGTAAGGGGCAAAAATGGCATTATGCGCCCCTTGCGACAAAACTGGCATCGACCAGGTTCAGGTAGAAAGGTTATCAATGAGCTGGATTGAACGAATTAAAAGCAATATAACCCCCACCCGTAAGGCGAGTATTCCTGAAGGTGTATGGACCAAGTGCGACAGCTGCGGGCAGGTACTGTACCGCGCAGAGCTGGAGCGCAACCTGGAGGTTTGCCCTAAGTGCGATCACCACATGCGTATGTCGGCGCGTAACCGCCTGCATAGCCTGCTGGACGAAGGTTCCCTCGTGGAGCTGGGAAGCGAGCTCGAGCCAAAAGATGTGCTGAAGTTCCGCGATTCGAAAAAGTATAAAGACCGTCTGGCATCAGCCCAGAAAGAAACTGGCGAAAAAGACGCGCTGGTGGTCATGAAAGGCACCCTGCATGAAATGCCGGTTGTTGCCGCCGCTTTCGAATTCTCCTTTATGGGCGGTTCAATGGGCTCCGTCGTCGGCGCGCGCTTTGTCCGTGCGGTTGAACAGGCACTGGAAGATAACTGTCCGCTGATTTGTTTCTCCGCATCCGGCGGCGCGCGTATGCAAGAAGCGCTGATGTCGCTGATGCAGATGGCGAAAACCTCCGCTGCGCTGGCGAAAATGCAGGAGCGTGGCTTGCCGTATATCTCCGTGCTGACCGACCCAACCATGGGCGGCGTCTCGGCGAGCTTTGCTATGTTGGGCGATTTAAACATCGCTGAGCCAAAAGCGTTGATCGGTTTTGCCGGTCCCCGCGTTATTGAACAGACTGTTCGTGAGAAGCTGCCGCCGGGATTCCAGCGCAGTGAGTTCCTGATTGAAAAAGGGGCGATCGATATGATCGTACGTCGCCCGGAAATGCGTCTGAAGCTGGCCAGTATTCTGGCGAAGCTGATGAATCTTCCGGCGCCAAATCCGGAACCCGTTCACGAAGGCGAGGTGGTGCCACCGGAGCCGGATCAGGAACCAGAGGCCTGATAATACAGAGGGCAGGCCTGACGGTGCTGCCCTTTTTTATACGCGTAGTTATCTTAACTCTTGCCGGACATCATGGAAAAACAACCAATTCCTCAGGCCGCGTCGCCCCTGGCTACGTGGCTTTCTTATCTGGAACATCTGCACAGCAAAACAATCGACCTGGGGCTGGCGCGCGTCAGCGAGGTGGCTGCGCGAATGGCGGTATTAAAACCTGCGCCGTTTGTGTTCACGGTGGCGGGAACCAACGGCAAAGGAACGACCTGCCGTACCCTGGAATCGGTACTGATGGCGGCGGGCTTCAAAGTGGGTGTTTATAGTTCGCCGCATCTGGTGCGCTATACCGAGCGGGTGCGCGTGCAGGGCGAAGAGCTGTCGGAACTTGCGCATACCACTTCCTTTGCTGAAATCGAAGCGGCGCGCGGCGAGATTTCTCTGAGCTATTTTGAGTTCGGTACGCTGTCCGCGCTGTGGCTATTTCAGCAGGCGCAACTGGATGTCGTTATCCTTGAAGTGGGTCTCGGCGGTCGCCTGGATGCGACTAATATTGTTGATGCCGACGTGGCGGTAGTCACCAGTATTGCGCTTGACCATACGGACTGGCTGGGACCGGATCGCGAAAGCATTGGCCGCGAGAAGGCCGGTATTTTTCGCGGTGGTAAACCGGCTATCGTCGGTGAACCCGATATGCCACAGACTATCGCCGAGGTTGCGAGCGAAAAGGGCGCGCAACTCCTGCGCCGCGACGTTGACTGGCGGTATGAGGCCGGTGAGCAGTGCTGGTCTTTCAGTGATGAAAACGGCGCACTCACCGACCTGTCGCTGCCACAGGTACCCATGCCGAATGCCGCAACTGCGCTCGCTGCCCTGCGTGCCAGCAAGCTCAAGGTTGACGAGCAGGCGATTCGCGACGGTATTCAAAAGGCGATGCTGCCGGGGCGTTTTCAGATAATTAGCGACACCCCGCGAGTCATCCTTGATGTTGCTCATAATCCGCATGCGGCGGCGTATCTCGCCGGGCGTCTCAAAACCTTACCGAAAACGGGGCGCGTGCTGGCGGTTATTGGTATGCTGCATGATAAGGACATCGCCGGTACGCTTGAAAACCTGAAGGCGGAAGTTGACGATTGGTACTGCGCGCCGTTGGAAGGGCCGCGCGGCGCGACGGCAGAGCAACTGCTGGAACATTTACGCGCAGGCAAAGTCTATATCAGCGTTGCGCAGGCCTGGTACGCTGCGATGGCAGATGCCAGACCACAGGATACGGTGCTGGTGTGTGGTTCATTCCACACGGTGGCGCATGTAATGGAAGAGATAGAGGCGGGGAGAATCGGTGGCGAGTAAGTTTCAGAACCGTTTAGTCGGGACGATCGTACTGGTGGCACTGGGGGTTATTATCCTGCCAGGGCTGCTTGATGGTCAGAAAAAACATTATCAGGATGAGTTTGCCGCAATCCCACTGGTACCAAAACCAGGCGATCGCGATGAGCCAGATATGCTGCCAGCAGCGACTCAGACGCTGCCTTCTCAGCCTCCGGAAGGGGCCGCCGAAGAGGTGAGAGCTGGGGATGCCGCGGCACCGTCGCTCGATCCTTCGCGGATCCCGGTGAACAATAACAGTTTTGATGTGGTGCAGGAGCCGGTTGTCGCGCCAAAACCACAGCCGCAGCCTAAACCTCAACCGAAGCCGGTAGAGAAGCCGCAACCTCAGCCACCACAGCAGGTCGCGGTGCAGACACCTGCGCCTAAACCGCAACAGCAGGCTGAAATTCCGGCCCCGACCGGGAAAGCCTATGTTGTGCAGTTAGGCGCGCTGAAGAACGCCGATAAGGTCAACGAGATCGTCGGTAAGCTGCGCGCCGCTGGCTTCAAAGTTTATACGTCGCCTTCGACGCCGGTGCAGGGTAAAATCACCCGTATTCTGGTCGGTCCGGATGCTTCGAAAGATAAGCTGAAGGGGCAACTTGGCGAGCTGAACAAGCTGTCCGGACTTAGCGGTGTAGTCATGGGCTTTAGCCCGAACTAACCTTCTCTTTTTTAATAAAGAAAGCCAGGGCCAGAGCACGGAAACCCCTGTCGGACGCGCCCTGAAGAGGCGAAAGGCAGTATGGCGTTGAATGTTTTTTCAGCGCCATTTTTATTTCTGTAGGGCATGGAAATCCCTACGCAAACGTTTTCTTTTTCTGTTAGAATGCGCCCCGAACCGGACGACAGGGCGTAAAATCGTGGGACGTATATGGTCTGGATTGATTACGCCATAATTGCGGTGATTGGTTTTTCCTCTTTGGTCAGCCTGATCCGCGGCTTTGTTCGTGAAGCTTTATCGCTGGTAACCTGGGGATGCGCTTTCTTTGTTGCCAGTCATTACTACACTTACCTGGCTGTCTGGTTCACGGGCTTTGAAGACGAACTGGTCCGAAATGGGATTGCTATCGCGATACTGTTTATCGCGACGCTTATCGTCGGCGCTATCGTTAACTTTGTGATAGGTCAGCTGGTGGAGAAAACCGGCCTGTCGGGTACCGACAGGGTGTTGGGGATCTGTTTTGGCGCCCTGCGCGGTGTGCTAATCGTCTCTGCGATTCTGTTTTTTCTCGATAGTTTTACCAGTATGGCGAAAAGCGATGACTGGCAAAAGTCTGAGCTTATCCCACAGTTCAGTTTCGTTATCAGATGGTTCTTTGACTATCTGCAGAGCTCGTCAAGTTTCTTGCCCAAAGCATAAGCGTTGGGATGTAGCTTAACGAGGAAAAGACGTATGTGCGGTATTGTCGGTATCGCCGGTGTTATGCCGGTAAACCAGTCGATTTATGACGCGTTAACGGTGCTTCAGCATCGTGGCCAGGATGCCGCAGGCATCATCACCATCGATGCGAACAACTGTTTCCGTTTGCGTAAAGCGAACGGACTGGTGAGCGATGTGTTTGAAGCTCGCCATATGCAGCGTATGCAAGGCAATATGGGGATCGGTCACGTTCGTTACCCGACGGCTGGCAGCTCCAGCGCCTCCGAGGCTCAGCCTTTCTACGTCAACTCTCCATATGGCATTACGTTGGCGCACAACGGCAATCTGACGAATGCTCACGAGCTGCGTCAAAAGCTGTTTGAAGAAAAACGCCGCCACATCAACACCACCTCCGACTCCGAAATCCTGCTCAACATTTTTGCCAGCGAGCTGGATAATTTCCGCCATTATCCGCTGGAAGCAGACAACGTTTTTGCGGCGATTGCCGCCACTAACCGCCAGATTCGCGGGGCTTATGCCTGCGTGGCGATGATTATCGGCCACGGTATGGTCGCCTTCCGCGACCCGAACGGCATCCGTCCGCTGGTGCTGGGCAAGCGTGATATTGGCGATGGCCGCACTGAGTATATGGTGGCCTCGGAAAGCGTTGCTCTGGATACTCTGGGCTTTGAGTTCTTACGTGACGTTGCACCTGGCGAAGCGGTGTATATCACCGAAAAAGGCCAGTTGTTCACTCGCCAGTGCGCTGAGAACCCGGTCAGCAATCCGTGCCTGTTCGAATACGTTTACTTCGCGCGTCCGGATTCATTCATCGACAAAATTTCCGTCTACAGCGCCCGTGTGAATATGGGGACTAAGCTGGGGGAGAAAATTGCTCGCGAGTGGGAAGATCTTGATATTGATGTAGTGATTCCGATTCCGGAAACCTCCTGCGATATCGCGCTGGAAATTGCCCGTATCCTCGACAAGCCGTATCGCCAGGGCTTCGTGAAAAACCGCTACGTTGGTCGCACCTTTATCATGCCGGGCCAGCAGCTGCGTCGTAAGTCCGTGCGTCGTAAACTCAACGCCAACCGCGCTGAGTTCCGCGATAAGAACGTGCTGCTGGTCGACGACTCCATCGTTCGTGGCACTACTTCGGAACAGATTATCGAGATGGCGCGCGAAGCTGGGGCGAAGAAAGTGTATCTGGCGTCAGCGGCGCCGGAAATTCGCTTCCCGAACGTGTATGGCATTGATATGCCAACCGCGACTGAGCTGATTGCTCACGGGCGTGAAGTTGACGAGATTCGTCAGATCATCGGTGCAGATGGTTTGATTTTCCAGGATCTGGACGATCTGATTGACGCCGTCCGTGCGGAGAACCCGGATATTCAGCAGTTCGAATGCTCGGTTTTCAACGGTATCTACGTTACCAAAGACGTCGATCAGCAGTATCTGGATTATCTCGATTCCCTGCGTAACGACGATGCGAAAGCGGTTCAGCTGCAAAACGAAGTGGAAAATTTAGAGATGCATAACGAAGGGTAATCTCTTCGCCTGGAAAAGCCCGCGATCGTGAGATCGCGGGCTTTTTGCTTTTAAGCCTCGTCGACCCAAATCCGCATTTCGCCTTCGCCGCGGTTGGCCCAGCTAAACCACGGAATAAACGTCAAAGTTTGCTTTTTAACGTTTGTCTGTGGGCTGTCGAAGCTGTACAGCGGCGTGTCCTCTGGCGCGGTCTGCATGCGCAACCCCTCCGCCGTAATCAAGACTTTTCCTTTCAAAACGCCAGTTCCTGCCATCTCATGAAACTGACTATCGCGCGGGAGCGAGAGATTATGCAGCTCTGTGCCGTTATCCGCCTCTTCCAGACAATACACGAGCGGCCCGCGCTGAATCGCCACTTTGCCCGCATTATGGCGCACCAGCGGATTTGCATAGACGCGACGGATAGTCATCGGCAGATGCAGGGTAATGACGTCGCCCTGTTGCCACTGGCGAGTGATATGCAGATAGCCTTTGAGTCGTTCCCCTTGCGCGGTTTCGCCATTGACCAGTACCTGCGGAGCTTCGCACCATTCCGGCAGACGCAGCGCCAGAGTGTGGGCGACGGGCTGTGAATGGGTGAAGATGATGTTGACCTCTTCATCCCACGGATAGTTACCGCTGATTTTTAGCGCCAGTGGCCGACCGTTAATGGTGAACTGTGCTTCGTTTCCGGCATAGAAATTGATAAACAGCGCATCCTGGCGCGGCGTGAAAAGGTAGTGACCAATAGCCACCAGCGTGCGCGCGATGTTCGGCGGGCAGCAGGCGCAACCGAACCAGCGCTGACGAACTGGCTTAATATGGTCGTAAATATGGTTATGCGGGATGCTCTTCGGATGCGTTTCCAGCGGGTTAACGTAAAAGAAGTGCTTACCGTCCAGCGCCATTCCGCCGAGCACCGTGTTGTAGAATGCGCGCTCCATGACATCGGCGTAATGCGCATCGCCTTCCATTTCCAGCATTCGACGGGCGAACATCATCAGGCCGATAGAGGCGCAGCTTTCGCCGTAAGCGGTATCGTTCGGCAGATCGTAGTCGCTGGTAAAGGCTTCGCCGATCCCCTGCGAGCCAATGCCGCCGGTAATATACATCCGTCGCTGGACCATATTGTTCCAGATTCGCAGGCAGGTCTGGCGTTTCTCTTCGTCATGAGTCATGCGGGCGATATGCGCCAGGCCGGTCATCAGGTAGACGGAACGAACGGCGTGGCCGACCGCTTCGCTCTGTTCGGAGAGTGGTTTGTGCGCATGAGTGTAAGTTTTGTCTTTTATCATTCCTGGCCAGGCGTCGCCCCAGCCGATCCAGTGTCGGGTGCCGCCGCGTTTTTCGAACTCAATGTCGTAATAGTAAGGCTGCTTACCGCGTTCTTCGACGAAGAAGCAGGCCAGCGTCTGATAGCGGGGCTCTTGGGTGACTTCATACAGACGCATCAGCGCCAGCTCAATTTCCGGATGCCCCGGATAGCCGCGAAGCTGGCCGGGTTTTGGGCCGAAAACGGTATCAATGTAATCGGCAAATCTGCAGGAGATTTCCAACAGGCGGCGCTTCCCCGTAGCATTGTAAAAAGCGACAGCCGCTTCAAACAGGTGCCCCGCACAGTAAAGTTCGTGGCATTCCGCGAGGTTCGTCCAGCGCTGTCCCGGTTCTTTAACGGTGTACCAGGTATTCAGATAGCCGTCTGCACACTGGGCTTTCGCCAGAAGCTCGATCACTTCATCAGCGGTTTGTTCGAGGGTTGCGTCAGGCTTCTGGCTCAATGACCAGGCGACAGCTTCCAGCCATTTGGTGACATCGCTATCCTGAAAAACCATACCGTAAAACTGACCATCCTCTAATCCTGCGGCGATGCGGTAGTTAGCCAACGCGTGGCTTGGTTCCGCATCGGGAATGTTGTCATTGAGCGCTTCCCACTGATAAGGAATGACGACATCGCGAATCAGACGCTGGTACTCCCCCAGGAAAGGGTCGGTAACGGTAATTCGGTTCAGGTCGGCTTCAATTACATCGGACTGCTTCATGTTTACCTCAGGATATTTGGGAATGTCTTTGGTGAAGATCGGTGGAAATGCGGTTCATCATTGGGCCGTTCAGACGACACTTAAGCAGGCATAAGGCCAGCACCAGATGGAAGATTGCCGGTACAACGCTTTGCAGCAGGGTGATGCCCTGAATAGAAGCGGCGGTCTGGTTTTCCAGTCCCGGCTGGTAGGCCACCATAATCAGCAGAATACTGATTATTCCGCCGGATGAGGCCCATGAGAGTTTGATAAAAAAGAGGTTGAAGGCGAAGTTCATCCCGGAAGAGCGCACGCCGTTTTTCCATTCGCCGTAATCATCGGCAAACGCCATGATCGAGAAGTGCAACGGTAGGGTGAAGCCGAGCACGATGTTGTTAATCAGGATACAGACCAGCCATAGCGTCTGGTGCTGCGGTCCGGTCGGCAGGAACCACATCGCCAGGCCGAAAACAACCAGCACCAGGTTGGTATAGAAGTACAGCTTGACCATATCGACACGGCGGGAAAGCGGATTGACGATCACTGCACCGATAATCGCGGCCAGAGTGACGATGGCAAAAAACAGCGACATAAAGCCAGTGCTGCCCTGTAGCGCATAGGAGATGAAGTACATGTAGCCGCCGCCGCGAATACACAGAATATTCACCAACAAGAAAGACATCACCAGCATCATGAGTAATTGGTCGTTCTTGCGCAGCCCTTGCAGATGCTGGCGCAAAGTGAATTTCCCGGCCAGCGATAGAGGAACTCGCTCTTTGACCCAGAAAAAGCACAGTAAAAACATGACTGCACCAATCCCACACAGCACGGTCACGCCATACTGGTAGCCTTTAGCCAGATTGCCCTGACCAAAGAATTCAACCATCCACGGTAGTCCGACAGAGACCAGGAAGCCGGCGATACCGCTTAAGACAAAGCGCCATGACTGGCAGGACATCACCTGATCGTGACGGTTGGTCATGGCGTTAATCAGCGCGCAGTAGGGGACGTTGTTGGCGGTATAGCCCACTGAGAGCAGGAAGTAGGTACCGAAGGCCCAGGCGACTTTCATGTTCGGGCTCATGTCCGGCACGGTGAATGTCAGGATCCCGATAACCGCAAGCGGAACGGCAGTCCATAGCTGCCACGGACGAAAACGACCCCAGCGGCTGCGGGTTCTGTCGGCGATAACGCCCATAACCGGGTCGGATACCGCATCGACAATTCTCAAGGTAAAAAACATCGCGCCGACGATGGCCGGGCTCAGGCCAAACACGTCGGTGTAGAAAAAAAGAAGGAAGCCGCTGATCAAATCCGAGATGCAGTGTCCACCGGCATCTCCCAGTCCATAGCCTATTTTTTCGCGGGTTGAGAGCGTTTCTCCCGCATCAACTATCTGCACATCGGTATCCAGATTATCGGCAGTAGCCATAACCAATCCTTATTTGCCTTAGCAATGGTGATGATTCAACAAGTCATTACGACGTATCTCTGGTTATTTTTAGTAAATTTAAAACGATGGAGAGCATAGAATTGATCATGGTTATGCGTACATTCCTGACGTTTCGTCCTGTGATTTTGATCTTTATTTTTACTAGAAATAAATTTTTAATGTAGATCTTTATCACGTTTTAAAGAGTGCAAAGTATGTGGTTTGTCTGTGAGACATCCTGAAAGGATGCCGCCCGGTAAGAAGAATCAACCTTATTTGTAGTACTGTGATACGCATAAGCAGGCAGAGCGATGTCAGCCTGATGACTTGTGCGATGGGATGACAAACCTGAATTTTAGTTTAGTAAAAAATAAAAATATTCAGGTTGTTAATACTCATCCGCGGCGTGATATCCTTAATGATTGCTTCATGCATTCGCCCGAGCAGATACAAGGGGCGTTGATGGAAATGGCAAAGTACGTACACGATGAGGCTGAGCTGGAGAGCAGGCGCTATACCCGTCATACTTCAAGTTGCATGTGCGTTGGCTTTCCTCGCTCACCCCAGTCACTTACTTCAGTAAGTTCCCGGGGATTCACTGCGTCGCCGCCTTCCTGCAACTCGAATTATTTAGGGTATAAAAGGACAATCAGCATAAATCCCGCATGACAGGTGAAAACGAACGGAATGGCAAAAAAAACCAGAATTAAAGATATTGCGACCGCCTGCGGTGTGTCTATTGCCGCGGTCTCCAGGGCGTTGAAAGGGCAGCCGGGGCTAAGTGAAGAGACACGCCAGCGGATTTTGTCGATAGCGGAAGCAGAAGGCTATGATTTTAGCCGCTTGCGCAGCGGGCGTATCAAGCGCCTGCTTTTTCTGCTGCACCGGGAACACAATATCGCCAGCGCGCTGCCGTTCTATTCGACCGTGATGCTCGGCGTCGCTGATGCTTGTCGAGAAAATGAAATTGCCATGAGCTTCCAGCCCATTGGCCCCGGAGACTCGGTAAGCGAGTTGATTAATCTGCACCAGCCTGATGCGCTGATTTGTGCGGGTTATCTGGAAGCTGAGGTGTTAGCTGAACTGCGTAAAACCGCGTTACCTGTTGCCCTTGTCGATCTGTGGGCGGCAGATTTTCCTTGTGTGAATCCGGATAACTATCATGGCGGTTTTGTCGCCACCCGCCACCTGCTTGAGCAGGGAAGAAAACGTATTGCTTTTCTTGGTCATTCGCAGCGCCATTACAGTATTCGCCAGCGTGTTGAAGGCTATCAACAAGCGCTGTTTGACGCCGGAATTTCGCTGCCTGCTGATTATAAGGTCGAGGTACCGCCAGTTAAGGAAATTGAGCAGGCGTTGGTGGAGGGGATGGAGAGCCTGCTGGCGTTGCCGCAGCCGCCGGATGCTATCTTTGCTTATAACGATATGGCGGCGCTGGTGGCCATGCGGGTCTGCGCGCGCAAAGGCATCAACGTACCGCAAGAGGTGGCGATTGTCGGTTTTGATGATATCGACGCCGCGGCCTGGGCATATCCGCCATTAACCACGGTAGCCATTGATAAGCGCGAGCTTGGCCGCGATGCGTTCCGTCTTTTGCTGAGCGATGAAGGTGAGAGAAACCTGTTGTTGCCGGTGCGGCTGGTGGTTCGCGAAAGTTCGTTGCGGTTGCGTCCGGAGCTATAATCCGGCAAAGTCTGCGCCATTGAGCGGAAGGGGCAAATATCGTGAAGCGACTGATTATTGGTATTTCTGGCGCCAGCGGCGCAATTTACGGCGTGCGGCTGCTCCAGATTTTACGTGATGTTCCTGATGTAGAAACGCACCTGATTTTGAGTCAGGCCGCGCGCCAGACGCTGGCGCTGGAGACGGACTTCTCTTTGCGCGAGGTGCAGGCGTTAGCTGACGTGGTTCACGATGCCCGTGATATCGCCGCCAGCATCTCTTCCGGCTCTTTTAAAACCGCCGGGATGGTGATTCTGCCGTGCTCAATGAAAACCCTTTCCGGCATTGTTCATAGCTATACCGATGGTCTGTTGACCAGAGCCGCGGACGTGGTGCTTAAAGAGCGGCGCCCGCTGGTGCTGTGCGTGCGGGAAACGCCATTCCATCTGGGCCATTTGCGTTTACTGGTTCAGGCGGCGGAAATGGGCGCGGTGATTATGCCGCCGGTGCCGGCGTTCTATCATCGTCCGCAAACCCTCGATGATGTGATTAACCAAACGGTCAATCGCGTTATTGATCAGTTCGATATTACCCTTCCTGAAGACCTCTTTACCCGCTGGCAGGGCGCATAGCTCGCACTAACATAGTGCGCTTTATTCACAATTGCGCTCCTGCAGTGCAATTTTGTCGCCTCGATCAAATCCTCAACATTTAATTTGTTTTTTTGCGCTCCGGCACTGCGGTTTATCCGTTATTGCTGGTATCTTCGCTTTTAAGACAAACATGCAACCTTTATTTAACAAATTTAACGCCATTTCCAGCACGCACTGAGAAAATGGCATAAAACGTGCACTATAAAACGTGCAAGAGCTGTTGGCAGTATTCATAACAAGACAACGCATCGCATAACAACATCACGACACTTAAGGGTAACCTATGAAGAAGACGGTCCTGGCTCTCTCTTTAATGATGGGAATTTGCAGCGCTTCCAGCGCATTCGCCGCGCTGCCGCAAAGTATTCGTATTGGCACCGATGCCACCTACGCGCCTTTCTCATCGAAGGATGCGAAAGGGGATTTCGTCGGCTTTGACATCGATTTGGGCAATGAGCTTTGTTCACGTATCAACGTGAAATGTACCTGGGTAGGCAGCGATTTCGACGCTCTGATCCCTTCGCTGAAGGCGAAGAAGATCGACGCCATTATCTCTTCTTTGTCGATTACCGAAAAACGTCAGCAGGAGATAGCCTTCTCTGACAAGCTCTACGCGGCGGATTCCCGTTTGATCGCCGCTAAGGGTTCACCGATTCAACCAACGCTGGAATCTCTCAAAGGCAAGCATGTCGGCGTATTACAGGGCTCCACTCAGGAAGGCTACGGTAATGAGCGCTGGCGCAGCCATGGCGTAGATGTTGTTGCTTATCAGAACCAGGATTTGATTTACTCCGACCTCGCTGCAGGCCGTCTGGACGCCGCATTACAGGATGAAGTGGCCGCCAGCGAAGGCTTCCTCAAACAACCTGCTGGTAAAGATTTTGCTTTTGCTGGCCCTTCCGTTAAAGACAAAAAATTCTTTGGTGATGGTACCGGTATCGGCCTGCGTAAGGACGATAGCGAGCTGAAAGCCGCGTTTGATAAAGCGCTGGCTGAAGTTCGTAAAGATGGTACCTACGATAAAATGGCGAAAAAATACTTCGACTTTAACGTATACGGCGACTAAGACCGCTGTTGGCCCGGGGCTCCGGGCCACGCACATCTATTGCTGCCCCTTATTGGTGCAATCATACTTTTGGTGGATCAATCTGGTGCAGTAAAGCGCCCGCATTGCGATAGAAAGTGCATAGTTAAGCGTTTCTGATGCGAAAAAATTTGCTTTCCGGCGCAGAATGTTTTGCCTTACCGGGGCGAATAATGGCACGATAACTGCCGTAAGTATTTCTAATAAACCCGTTAGAATGACAGTCTGTTGAGGATAGTTATGAAAAAACTGGCGTTGTCTCTTTCTTTAGCGCTGGCCCTTTCCAGCGTTTCCACGGTATTCGCAGCAATTCCGCAAAAAGTCCGTATCGGTACCGACCCTACTTATGCCCCGTTCGAATCGAAGAATGCACAGGGTGAATTGATTGGTTTTGACATCGATCTGGCAAAAGAGCTGTGTAAGCGTATCAATACGCAATGTACCTTCATTGAGAACCCGCTGGACGCGCTGATCCCATCTTTAAAAGCGAAGAAGATTGATGCCATTATGTCCTCGCTTTCGATCACCGAAAAACGTCAGCAGGAAATCGCTTTCACCGACAAACTCTATGCCGCCGATTCTCGCCTGGTGGTGAAAAAAGGCAGCGATGTTACGCCTGACCTCGCGAAGCTGAAAGGCAAACGCGTCGGTGTTCTGCAAGGAACTACGCAAGAAACCTACGGCAATGAACACTGGGCGCCGAAAGGAATTGAAATTGTCTCCTATCAGGGCCAGGACAATATCTATTCTGACCTGACTGCTGGACGTATTGATGCCGCGTTCCAGGATGAAGTTGCCGCCAGCGAAGGCTTCCTCAAACAGCCTATTGGCAAAGATTATCAGTTTGGCGGTCCGTCGATTAAAGACGAGAAGCTGTTTGGCGTCGGCACCGGCATGGGGCTGCGTAAAGATGATAACGAACTGCGTGAAGCGCTGAATAAAGCCTTTGCCGAGATGCGCAAAGACGGCACCTACGACAAGCTGGCGAAGAAATATTTTGATTTTAACGTGTACGGCGATTAACCATTTCGCGTACCCCATCGCGCGTAATTTGGCGCGCGATGGTTGATGACAGACAGGGCAGACAGCATGCTGTACGGGTTTTCACAGGTTATTTTTCAGGGCGCGCTGGTCACCCTCGAGCTGGCATTAAGCTCCGTTGTTCTGGCGGTGCTTATCGGTCTGGCCGGAGCCGGAGCCAAGCTTTCCAGCAATCGTCCGCTGGCGCTGATTTTTGAAGGCTATACCACTTTAATTCGCGGTGTGCCCGATCTGGTGCTTATGCTGCTGATTTTCTATGGATTACAGATAGCGCTCAATAGCGTGACCGATGCACTTGGTCTGGCGCAGTTTGATATCGACCCAATGGTGGCGGGGATTATCACGCTGGGATTTATCTATGGCGCCTATTTCACCGAAACCTTTCGCGGCGCTTTTCTGGCCGTACCGAAAGGGCATATCGAAGCGGCCACCGCTTTCGGATTCAGCAGCGGGCAGACTTTTCGCCGGATCCTGTTCCCGGCGATGATGCGCTATGCGCTGCCTGGAATAGGCAACAACTGGCAGGTGATACTCAAAGCGACAGCGCTGGTCTCGTTATTGGGACTGGAAGATGTGGTCAAGGCAACCCAGTTGGCAGGCAAAAGCACCTGGGAACCCTTTTACTTTGCCATCGTCTGCGGCCTGATTTATCTCGTATTTACAACGGTTTCCAATGGTGTACTGCTGATGCTTGAACGCCGTTATTCTGTAGGCGTGAAGAGGGCTGACCTGTGATTGAAATTATTCAGGAGTACTGGAAATCCCTGCTGTGGACTGACGGCTACCGCTTTACCGGGGTAGCGATTACGCTCTGGCTGCTGATCTCGTCAGTGGTGATGGGGGGCATTCTGGCGGTTTTTCTCGCCATTGGTCGCGTCTCAAGCAATAAATATATCCAGTTCCCCATCTGGCTGTTTACCTACATTTTTCGCGGTACGCCGCTGTACGTCCAACTGCTGGTGTTCTATTCCGGGATGTATACGCTGGAAGTTGTCAAAGGTACCGAGCTGCTAAATGCTTTCTTCCGTAGCGGCCTGAACTGTACGGTGCTGGCGCTGACGCTAAATACCTGTGCCTATACCACGGAGATTTTTGCCGGGGCGATTCGTTCGGTTCCTGCCGGGGAGATTGAAGCGGCGCGAGCGTACGGTTTTTCATCGGTCAAAATGTATCGCTGCATTATTTTGCCTTCCGCGCTGCGTATTGCTCTGCCTGCTTACAGCAACGAAGTGATTTTGATGTTGCACTCCACCGCGCTGGCTTTTACCGCGACGGTGCCGGACCTGCTGAAAATCGCCCGTGATATTAACTCGGCGACCTACCAGCCGTTTACTGCTTTTGGTATTGCCGCAGTACTGTATCTCATTATCTCGTATGTGCTGATTAGCTTGTTCCGCAGGGCGGAAAAGCGCTGGCTGCAGCATATCAAACCTTCTTCAACGCACTGAGAACGCCATGTCCGACAATAAATTAAACGTTATCGATCTCCATAAACGTTACGGCGAACACGAGGTGCTGAAAGGCGTCTCGCTGCGGGCGAAAGCCGGGGACGTTATCAGCATCATCGGTTCATCAGGTTCCGGCAAAAGTACCTTTTTGCGCTGCATTAACTTCCTTGAAAAGCCCAGCGAAGGCACGATTGTTGTTAACGGGCAGAATATTGGCCTGGTTCGTGATAAAGACGGGCAGCTCAAGGTCTCTGATAAAAACCAACTCCGCCTGTTGCGCACTCGCCTGACCATGGTGTTTCAGCACTTCAACCTGTGGAGCCATATGACGGTACTGGAAAACGTCATGGAAGCGCCGATTCAGGTTCTGGGGCTGAGCAAACAGGAAGCGCGCGATCGGGCGGTGAAATATCTGGCGAAAGTGGGTATTGATGAGCGCCAGCAGATTAAATACCCGGTCCACTTATCCGGTGGTCAGCAGCAGCGTGTATCCATCGCCCGCGCGCTGGCAATGGAGCCTGATGTGTTGCTGTTTGATGAACCAACGTCGGCGCTTGACCCGGAGCTGGTGGGCGAAGTGCTGCGTATCATGCAGCAACTGGCGGAAGAGGGGAAAACCATGGTTGTGGTGACGCATGAGATGGGGTTTGCCCGCCATGTTTCCTCGCACGTGATCTTCCTCCATCAGGGTAAAATTGAAGAAGAAGGGCACCCTGACGAAGTCTTCGGTAATCCGAAAAGCCAGCGCCTGCAGCAGTTCCTTAAAGGTTCCTTGAAGTAGTTTTCCGTTTTGTTCCGGCGGGATATTTTCCGCCGGGATGACAAAGAGCCTATGCCAGTAGGCGTAATCGTTGCAGGCAGTTTGGACACGGACAGCGCGCAAGAACCGGAGCGTACACGTAGTACGTGAGGATGATTCGCTCCGCTCCCCCTTCGGGCCGCCCTGAAGGGCGTTCAAAACTCTGTGAGTCTTGTCTGAGCACTGCCCAGGGCCAAACTGGCAAATAAGATAGCCCTAATGGGATAGGTTCTAACGCTCCAGCCGATATATCCAGTCATCGTAATCCACTCCGTTCAGGTGGTAGACTTTTTCGAGAACCTGAATGCGGATAAATCCCTGCTTTTCCAGCAGGCGGGAAGACCCCGCGTTAGTGCCCAACACCCACGCATTAATCGCCTGAACGCCGAGTTGGTTAAATCCGTAATCGCAAATGGTTTGTAGCGCTTCGCGGGCGTACCCCTGTCCCTGTGCTTCGGGGAGGAGGGCATAACCCACGTCTGCTTCATGCGGATTTTTACTGCTGATCCGCAGGCCGATATCACCCATCGCCGTGCCGCTGGCATCGCGCAGCACGAAGACGCCAGTATCTGCGCAGCGAGCCTCAAACAGCGTACGTAGAGCCGGTTCTTCAAGGATCTCACCCATAAAACGCATCACTTCCGGGTCTTGCCACAGACGCAGGAAAAAGGGCCAGTCGGATGAGTTAAATGGAGAAAGAAGTAAGCGCGGAGTGGTGAGCGTTATCATAAAACAGGCCATAGCGGTGGAGAGTCTATTCACCTTAACACCACAACGTACTGAATTATATGACGGTGTTATCCGATGCTTAACGAATCAACCCGGTGTTTTTCAAGCCCTTGAAGGTAGTGAAGGACGGTTTCGCTCTCCTGCGTAGCTCGCAATTGCAGCGCCAGATTCAGGTTATCCAGAACCTCGGCGTGGGCAACCAGCGGCGAGTCTTCGGGGATTCTGTTTTCCGTTACCAGCCAACCAACAATGGTTTTCCAGCGCCACAAAGGGGAATTGCCCTTAACGCGCTGCACCGGTCCAGGAAACTGACCTGAACCTCTCGCGCCATCTTTCAGCAGGGCGATGGCCTGCCGCGTCAGGCCGGTGAGTTCGGCAATATCGCTTAAACCTACCAGTGCGGAATCAACGGATTCAACTCGGGCGTTAAGGGAGGGCGCGGATTCGATATCTGCAATGGCTGACAGGATAGCCTGTTCAAGAGAGTCGCTTTCGCGATCGAAATCCAGATAGACTGCGGTACCGTAAAAGCAGACCAGGGCATCAGCGCAGCCCGCCGCATGCAGCGCATCTTCCAGACCCACGGTATGCGCGGTAACGCCGGAAAGCGTGAGGGTAAAATTATACAGCGCCATAATTTAGTCCTTCTTGTGGTTAATCTGAGCTGATAAAGGCACCTGACAGCGGTCAACCATTCTAATAATCTGCCGGGCGTGGTTAATGGGGACTGCCGGCGTTGACCAGATACTCATCATATGTTCCCGATGCCGGGCCGTCCCGCACATTAGCCGTCCAAAACAGTGGGCACTTTTACCGCCAGCGATAAAAATCCAACCCCTTGTGAGCGCATAGTCGATGGCTGCTCTGATATGTTTATCTGGATGTTCCTTCATCACTATGTCCTGGTTATTTTGAATACGATGTTGACGAATGTCAACGGGTAATGATGCAAAATTGCACACCAGGAGGTTATGACAGAGTGGAAAAATAATCACTGGAAGCAGATTCACAATTAAGCGGGTATTGAGCGAGCGGGTTTTGATTGTTGCGAGGCGGGTTCCATGGCGCGCTGGGGATTTATTTAAGTCAGGGAGACCGGCAAGGTCTCCCGGCGGCATAATAGCCCTGAGCTATCCCAGTACATCCTCCAGGGCTTCTTCCAGGTCATACCAACGAAAACCAAATCCGGCGGCTTCCAGGCGCTTCGGCAGCGCGCGCTGGCCGCCGAGTACCAGCACCGATGATTCGCCCATCAGCAGGCGAATAGCCGCCGCCGGAACGCGGAAAATCGCCGGGCGGTTCAGGGCGTGACCCAGCGCGTGGGCAAACTGTTCGTTACGCACCGGGTAAGGGGAAACCATATTAAACGGGCCGCGCAGGTCGTTATCCAGTAGCCACAGAATACCGTTGACCATATCGTCGATATGAATCCACGCCAGGTACTGTCTACCGCTGCCAATAGGGCCGCCGAGGCCGAGCTTAAATGCGGGGGTCATTTTGGCCAGAATACCGCCTCGTGGTGCCAGCACCACGCCGGTGCGCAGCAGGCAGACGCGGGTATGTTCGCTTTGCGCCTCGCAAGCGATCTGCTCCCAGCGGGCGCAAAGTTTGTGGGTGAATTCGTTATGCGGCGGCTCTTCTTCGGTGACCACTACTTCGCCAAGGTCACCGTAGTAACCGGCTGCGGAACCGCTAATCAGCGCTGACGGTGGAGCGTCGCTGGCGTTGATCAGCGTGACTAGTTTTTGAGTGATATCCCAGCGGCTGTGGCAGAGGCGCTGTTTCTGCTCTGCCGTCCAGCGTTTATCGGCGATGGGTTCGCCCGCCAGATTAATCACAGCATCAAAGCCGTTAAGGTTGGTCTGACCCTCGAAATCGCGCCACAGGGTGACGCGAGAATCGAGTCGTGATTTGGCCTTTTCCGGGCTGCGTGTTGAAACCGTTACGCTATGCCCAAGCTCCAGCAGCCGGGGTATCAGATGTCGGCCAATCAGACCGGTGCCACCAGTAAGCAGAATCTTCATACAGCCCCCTTATCTGCGTTTACCGCCGCCAGCTCATGGTCATGGATACCGAATCGGCGTAGCGCAGCGCATGCAGTTTATCGATCTCTACTTCAGCATATGTGACCCAGTGATGTTCGCGTGCGATGTCGAGCACATCCTGAGTTAATTTTTCCAGCAGAGAGAAACGGTTATTCTCGATATGGCTAATGATGCGCTTGGTGATAGTGCGGTAGTTCAGCGCATCGTTAATATCTTCACTGTTACGTGATTGATCCGCCGGGTAGTGGATAGCGACGTTAACCACCACATCCTGGCGGTTGGCGATCTCTTCCTCTTTGATACCAATAAAAGTACGCAGGCGCAGGTTCTTAATTCGAATAATGGCGTCTGGTTGAGACATTGCAGGTTTCCTCCGTATAGTAATTTCCGCAATCATACATCAAAGCATCCCGGGCGAGCAGGGGGTTAATTCGCTTGTATTTTTCGTAATGCCTCAACGGTGGCAGGGCGCTGGTGAATACGCTCAAACCAGTTACATACCGCGGGGAAATTGGCAAGATCCACGCGCTGACGCTGATGGGCATTAACCCATGGCCAGCAGGCGATGTCGGCGATGCTGTAGTGGTTTCCACCCAGCCAGGGACTCTGCTCAAGACGTCGGTTCAATACGCCATACAAACGTTGCGTTTCTACCTGATAGCGCTCAATAGCGTAGGGAACAGCCTGTGGGGCGAAATGGTTAAAATGATGATTTTGCCCGAGCATCGGGCCTAAACCGCCGACCTGCCAGAACAGCCACTGTAGCGTAACGTGGCGTTCGCGCAGTTCCCCACTAAGCAATTTGCCTGTTTTTTCCGCCAGATAAAGCAGGATCTCGCCGGATTCAAACAGGCTCAACGGCGAGCCGCCGTCTACGGGATTGTGGTCGACGATCGCCGGGATCTTGTTGTTCGGGGAGATGGCGAGAAATTGTGGATGAAACTGTTCACCTTTGCCAATATCGACCCGCATCATGCGCCAGGCCAGCCCTGCTTCTTCGAGGAAGATCGTAATTTTGTGGCCATTGGGGGTGGGTGCATAGTAAAGATCGATCATGAAGTCTCCCGCCGTCACAGGTCGCGCACTTTTTTCGAGTATAGGTGAACTGACGCGATTCGGTATAAGTATGCAAAATCCTCATGGCGGCGCTCAGTGACATCCCTTGAAAGACAAGATATGTTGGCTTATCGCCCCATTACATTAGCCATTGAGGATGCCATGAGCCAGCCTGCTATTACCCTGTGGTCCGATTCTGATTTTTTCTCGCCGTATGTGATGTCCGTGTATGTTGCTCTGCAGGAAAAGAGCCTGCCTTTTACCCTTAAAACCGTCAATCTCGACAGCGGCGAGCATCTGCAAAGCAGCTGGAAAGGCTATTCTGCTACCCGTCGCGTGCCGCTTCTGGAGGTCGATGATTTCTCCCTGAGCGAATCATCGGCGATTACCGAATATCTGGATGAACGCTTTGCGCCGCCGGAGTGGGAACGTCTCTATCCCCATGATCTGCAAAAGCGCGCGCGGGCACGTCAGGTGCAGGCCTGGCTGCGCAGCGATTTGATGCCGATTCGCGAAGAGCGTTCGACGATCGTAGTGTTTGCCGGAGCAAAGAAACCGCCGCTCAGCGAAGCCGGGCAGAAAAGCGCCGCGAAACTGTTTGAAACCGCCGGGGCGCTACTGGCGCAGGGCGGCCAGAATCTGTTTGGCGAGTGGTCCATTGTCGATACCGATCTCGCGTTGATGCTCAATCGACTGGTACTCAATGGCGATGAGGTACCAGCGGCGCTGGTAGAGTACGCCACCTTCCAGTGGCAGCGGGCGTCGGTTCAGCGCTACGTCGCACTGTCGGCTAAACGCGCGGGCTGATAAGCCTCAGCGGTTCCGTTATCATAGGCGCATCGTAATGCGTGGAGATGGAATAGTATGAAGCTGATGTTTGCATCGGATATCCACGGCTCTCTGCCCGCAACTGATCGCGTACTTGAACTGTTCGCGCAAAGTGGGGCACAGTGGCTGGTGATCCTTGGTGATGTGCTCAATCACGGGCCGCGTAACGCGCTACCCGAAGGTTATGCCCCTGCTCAGGTTGCGGATAAGCTGAATAGCGTGGCGGAGCGGGTGATTGCCGTGCGCGGCAATTGCGACAGCGAAGTCGACCAGATGCTGCTTCATTTCCCCATTACCGCTCCCTGGCAGCAGGTTTTAAGCGATCGCTTGCGCCTGTTTCTGACCCACGGACATCTGTATAGCCCCGATAATTTACCTCCGCTCGCCGCTGGCGATGTGCTGGCTTATGGTCATACTCATATTCCGGTTGCTGAGAAACGCGGTGAGATTTTTCTCTTCAATCCCGGCTCGGTCAGCATTCCCAAAGGGGGATTTTCCCCCAGCTACGGCCTTCTGGATGAGGGGCGATTGCAGGTTTTAGCACTCGATGATCATCAGGTTATTGCAGAGGTCGCAATTTACCCGTAATTTACCCCACAACCGTATAGACGCGCCGCGAGAGCGCTTTAAAAAGTAAGGTTTCCTGATGGCGGAACAGAACGATTTGGCAAGCACAGAATGGGTCGATATTGTTAATGAAAACAATGAGGTGATAGCACAATCCAGCCGCGAACAAATGCGTGCGGAGTGTCTGCGTCATCGGGCGACCTACATTGTTGTTCATGATGGGATGGGCAAAATCCTCGTGCAGCGCCGTACCGAAACTAAGGATTTCCATCCGGGAATGCTGGATGCCACCGCGGGTGGCGTGGTGCAGGCGGATGAGCAAATGTTGGAGTCCGCGCGCCGCGAAGCGGAAGAGGAACTCGGCATCGCCGGTGTCCCCTTTGCCGACCACGGACAGTTCTACTACGAAGATAAACACTGCCGCGTCTGGGGTGGCCTGTTTAGCTGCGTATCGCACGGACCTTTCGCCCTGCAAGAAGAGGAAGTGAGTGAAGTGTGCTGGCTGACGCCGGTGGAGATCACCGCACGCTGCGACGAGTTCACGCCGGATTCATTGAAAGCGCTGGCTCTATGGATGACCCGTAATGCTAATAATGAGTCATCGAAAGCTGAAAAACAGGAAGAGGCGGAGTAACCGCCTAACAGCTATCCCGCAGGCATAAGCTGGAGGTGATGGGCTTTCTGTCGCTCCAGCTCCCCTCATTCAGGCGCTCCAGTAGCGCACGCCCTGCCTCAATGCCAATCTTGTGGTGCGGCACCGCCATCGTGGTTAACGGCGGTTGGCAAACCCGACTGACATCGCTATCTCCAAAACCAACGACGGCTAAATCGTCAGGAACTTTAATACGCCGACGCTGGCATTCATACAGTGCGCCGCATGCCAGTTCATCGGAAACGCAAACCAGCGCATCCAGCTCCGGCCAGGCCAGTAAAAACTCAGGCAGTTGTGAAGCGCCGGTGGAAAAATTGGGTGGCAGGGCGGCGTTAATCACCCGATTGGGCGACATATGGTGGCGCAGCATCGCTTTATACCAGCCTTGCAAATGCTGCTGAAAAATCCACTGCTCCTGGTTGGCGCACAGTAGACCAATATTCTGGTAGCCGCGGTGGATGAGCATTTCCGTGAGTTCGAACATCGCTGCGACGTTATCAATACCGATATTCATGTCGAGGGGATCGGCGCGCATCGCACCCATTTCCATCACCGGAATTGAGGCGTTCTTCAGCCAATGGCGTACAGTATCGCTATGCTCAACGCTAAGCAGGATGGCGGCGGCGATATTGGAAGCCAACAGGGTTTCCAGCAGTTTCTCTTCCTGCTCCAACCGGTGCTGTGACTCCGCCAGCATGATTTGATAGCCCGCAGGCTGTAAGACTTGCTGAAGTCCGGCAAACATTGCTGAACATCCCGACTCAGCAAGATTTGGCACCACCATCGCTATTGTTCTTGAAGAGGCTGAAGCCAGCGCGCTGGCGGCAAGGTTGGGCATATATCCCAGTTCCTGCACTGCCGCTTCAATTTTTTCACGCAGTTTATCGGAAACCTGCTCCGGCGTGCGCAGAGCACGGGAAACGGTCATCGTGCCCACACCAGCAAGCTGAGCAACATCGGCGATCGTCACTTTGCCGGTACTACGCCGTTTTCGGGTTAGAGACATACACATTCCTGTTGAACAGACGCTTTTTATCATCATCCATCACTTCACGTGTTTGGCAGTATACGCCTTAAATGCCTACTTTTTTTGCGTTTTCACATGATGATGATGAATTGATAGCGCTATCACAAATCTGAATGTTATCTGTTGGTAGCGCTATCTTTGTGATCGTTCTCGCAGTTAACTGTTGGTAGCTTGAATAAAGTTTGCTCATCTTTTGCTGATAACGAGGGACAAGATGCTTAAAACATGGATCTCTGATGCAACCATTACGCTCCAGCAGGAAGTAGAAACCTGGCCGCAGGCGCTGGATCTCTGCGCCGGGTCGTTGCTTGAATCCGGCGTCATCGCTCCTGAGTATGTGAAGGCGATCGTTGAGCAACACCATAAACTGGGGCCGTACTATGTGCTGGCTCCGGGGTTGGCAATGCCGCATGCGCGGCCGGAAGAGGGGGCGAAAGGCTTAGGTTTATCGCTACTGAAGCTGGAACAGGGCGTGTCATTTGGTTCTGAAGAGTTCGACCCGGTTGATATTATTATTATGCTTGCGGCACCGGATAAGCACAGCCACATCGAAATGATCTCCGCGCTAGCGGAATTATTTTCCAGTGATGAAGATATGGAAAAATTACATCAGGCGAAAACCCTGGAGGAGATAAAAACAATAATTGCACGATTCTGAGTTAATTCGATAATCCGATTTATAACCCATTACGCGCTAGCGTGATGCGGACGAACTCTACCCAAAAAAGGTGATAATAATGAAAATCATGGCAATTTGTGGTTCAGGCCTGGGCAGTAGTTTTATGGTTGAGATGAATATTAAAAAAGTGCTTAAAAAACTTGAAATAGAAGCTGAAGTGGAGCACTCCGATCTCTCATCGGCAACGCCGGGCGCGGCAGATTTATTTGTGATGGCAAAAGATATTGCCGCCAGCGCCAGCGTGCCGGAAAGCCAGCTGGTGGTGATCACCAACATCATCGACATTAATGAACTCGAAGCGCAGCTGCGCGCGTGGTTCGCCAAACAATAACTCTTTATAGCGAGGCGGATATGTTTATCCTTGAAACGCTGAATTTTGTTGTCGATATTCTTAAGGTACCCTCCGTTCTGGTCGGGTTAATTGCGCTAATTGGTCTGGTAGCGCAAAAGAAATCTTTTTCCGATGTCGTGAAAGGAACGATAAAAACTATTCTGGGTTTTATCGTTCTGGGTGGTGGTGCGACGGTATTAGTCGGCTCTCTTAATCCGCTAGGGGGAATGTTTGAGCATGCCTTTAATATTCAGGGGATTATTCCTAATAACGAGGCGATTGTTTCTATTGCTCTGGAAAAATATGGTGCTTCAACCGCGCTGATTATGGCATTTGGGATGGTGGCAAATATTCTGGTCGCGCGCTTTACGCGTCTGAAATACATCTTCCTGACCGGGCATCACACCTTCTATATGGCCTGTATGATCGGCGTGATCCTCACCGTGGCGGGCTTCGAAGGCGTCGGACTCGTGTTTACCGGCTCGCTGATTCTCGGACTGGTGATGGCGTTCTTCCCGGCGCTGGCGCAGCGCTATATGAAGCGGATTACCGGTACCGATGATATCGCTTTCGGCCACTTCGGTACGCTGGGCTATGTGCTCTCAGGCTGGATTGGCAGCGTCTGCGGCAAAGGCTCTCGCTCGACCGAAGAGATGAATCTGCCGAAGAACCTGAGCTTCCTGCGCGACAGCTCCATCTCCATTTCGCTGACCATGATGATTATCTATTTGATTATGGCGGTGAGTGCAGGGCGTGAGTATGTTGAAAGCACCTACAGCGGCGGCCAGAACTATCTGGTGTACGCCATTATTATGGCGATTACCTTCGCCGCCGGGGTGTTCATCATCCTGCAAGGGGTTCGTCTGATTCTGGCGGAGATTGTACCGGCTTTTACCGGCTTCTCGGAAAAGCTGGTGCCAAATGCGCGCCCTGCGCTGGACTGTCCGGTTGTTTACCCCTACGCCCCCAATGCCGTGCTGATTGGTTTCCTGTTTAGCTTCCTCGGTGGTCTGGTCGGGTTATTCCTCTGCGGGCAGTTTAAGTGGGTATTGATTTTGCCGGGCGTGGTGCCGCACTTCTTTACCGGTGCGACTGCCGGGGTGTTCGGCAATGCTACCGGTGGTCGTCGTGGGGCAATGATCGGTGCTTTTGCCAACGGTCTGCTGATCACCTTCCTGCCTGTGCTGCTGCTACCGGTGCTGGGGGCGATTGGTTTTGCCAACACCACCTTCTCTGATGCGGACTTCGGCGCGGTAGGGATTGTGCTCGGTAATCTGGCGCGCTACCTGTCACCGATGGCGATTACGGGTCTTGTCGTGGCGTTGTTCGCACTGCTGGTGGCCTACAACATTTTTGCGAAAAAGAAATCTGCGGGCGGTAGCGCGCAGGAGAACAGCGGAGCCAAATCATGAATGTGAAAGAAGTGACCCAACTGGCGCGAGACATTCGCGTCTCCACCTTAAAATCGCTGACGAATCTGGGTTTTGGTCACTATGGCGGCAGTATGTCGGTGGTGGAAACGCTGGCGGTGTTATATGGCGCGGTAATGAAAATCGACCCCGCCGATCCGGACTGGTCGGAGCGCGATTACTTTGTACTGTCGAAAGGTCATGCGGGCCCGGCGTTATACAGTACGTTAGCCATCAAGGGCTATTTCCCATTGGAAGAGCTAAGCACGCTCAACCATAACGGTACGCGCCTGCCCAGCCATCCGGATAGGCTGAAAACGCGCGGCGTCGATGCCACAACCGGATCGCTGGGGCAGGGGATTTCTATCGCTGGCGGTATGGCGTTGTCGCATAAGCTGGCGGGGCGCGCGAATCGCGTATTCTGCATCGTCGGCGACGGCGAGCTGAATGAAGGCCAGTGCTGGGAAGCGTTCCAGTTTATCGCCCACCATCGGCTGAATAACCTGACGGTGTTTGTTGACTGGAATAAGCTCCAGCTTGACGGCTCGCTGGATGACATTATTTGTGCTTTCAATCTGGAAGATAAATTCCGTGCCTTTGGTTTTGATGTTGTCACGGTGAAAGGGGATGACATTTCCGGACTGCTGGCGGCGGTTCAGCCGATACCGTCTGCAGATGCACGTCCGCGCGTGGTGATCCTTGATAGCATTAAAGGGCAGGGCGTGCCGTATCTTGAGCAGCTCAGTAATAACCATCACCTGCGTCTGACGGATGAGATGAAAGAGGCGCTGAACGAGACGATTCGCCAACTGGAGGCCGCACATGATTAAGGTTGCACCCGCAGGACAAAAAGATAGCGTAGAGATGCGCAAGGTGTACGCCAGATTCATCACGCAAGAGATTGAAGCGGGCGGCCCGATTATTGCCCTGGAAGCGGACTTGATGAGCTCAATGGCGATGGATGGCGTGGCGCGGGAGTATCCGCAGCATGTGATCAACTGCGGCATTATGGAAGCCAACGTGATTGGCACCGCCGCCGGGCTGGCGTTGACCGCACGCAAGCCATTTGTTCATACCTTTACCGCCTTCGCCAGCCGTCGCTGCTTTGACCAGCTATTTATGTCGCTGGATTATCAGCGTAATAACGTCAAAGTGATCGCCTCGGATGCGGGCATTACCGCCTGCCATAATGGCGGAACCCATATGTCGTTTGAGGATATGGGCATTGTGCGCGGCCTGGCGCACTCGGTGGTGCTGGAAGTGACTGATGCGGTGATGTTCGACGATATTCTGCGCCAGCTTATCAATCTTGACGGTTTCTACTGGGTGCGCACGATCCGTAAACAGGCGCCGAGCGTGTATGCGGCGGGCTCAACGTTTACCATCGGCAAGGGTAACGTGCTGCGCGAAGGTGAAGATATCACACTGATCGCCAACGGCATTATGGTGGTAGAAGCGCTGGAAGCGGCGCGTCAGCTCGAACAGGAAGGGGTCAGCGCGGCAGTGATTGATATGTTTACCTTGAAGCCTATCGACCGCATGCTGGTGAAAAACTATGCTGAAAAAACCGGGCGTATTGTCACCTGTGAAAACCATAGTATTCATAATGGCCTGGGATCGGCGGTGGCGGAGGTATTGGTGGAAACCTGTCCGGTACCGATGCGTCGCGTGGGAGTGAAAGAACGCTATGGTCAGGTGGGAACGCAGGACTTTTTGCAGAAGGAGTATGGCCTGACGGCGCATGATATTGTCTCGGCGGCGCGAGAGCTGCTGTAAATAAAAAGGCGACCAAACGGTCGCCTTTTTTCATGCCGGGGGCAGATTATGCTTGCTGCTGAGACGACTGAATTGCGGTCAGAGCGATGGTGTAGACGATATCGTCTACCAGCGCGCCACGGGACAGGTCGTTCACTGGCTTACGCATACCCTGCAGCATTGGTCCGATGGAGATCAGGTCGGCAGAACGCTGTACGGCTTTATAAGTGGTGTTACCGGTGTTCAGGTCCGGGAAGATGAACACGGTAGCGCGACCCGCAACCGGAGAGTTCGGCGCTTTGGATTTCGCAACATCAGCCATTACCGCGGCGTCGTACTGCAGCGGGCCGTCGATCATCAGGTCAGGACGTTTTTCCTGCGCCAGACGAGTCGCTTCGCGTACTTTCTCTACATCGCTGCCTGCGCCAGAGGTGCCGGTGGAGTAGGAGAGCATCGCAACGCGCGGTTCGATACCGAAAGCAGTTGCAGAGTCTGCAGACTGAATGGCGATTTCAGCCAGCTGTTCTGCCGTTGGGTCCGGGTTAATCGCGCAGTCGCCGTAAACGTAAACCTGTTCCGGCAGCAGCATGAAGAACACGGAAGAAACCAGCGAGCTGCCCGGTGCAGTTTTGATCAACTGCAGCGGCGGACGGATGGTGTTCGCAGTGGTATGAACCGCACCGGAAACCAGACCGTCAACATCGTCTTGTTCCAGCATCAGGGTACCGAGAACCACGTTATCTTCCAGCTGTTCGCGGGCGACGGTTTCGGTCATACCTTTGTTTTTACGCAGTTCGACCAGACGAGCAACGTAGCTTTCGCGAACCACTTCTGGATCAACGATTTCAACACCTGCGCCCAGCTCAACGCCCTGCGATGCCGCAACGCGGATGATCTCATCCGGGTTACCCAGCAGCACGCAGGTGGCGATACCGCGTTCAGCACAGATCGCGGCAGCTTTAACGGTACGCGGTTCGTCACCTTCCGGCAGAACAACGCGTTTGCCGGCTTTACGCGCCAGCTCGGTGAGCTGATAGCGGAAGGCTGGCGGAGAGAGGCGACGGCTGCGCTCGGAAGTTGCGGTCAGGGATTCAATCCAGTCAGCGTTGATGTAGTTAGCAACGTATTCCTGAACTTTCTCGATGCGCGCGTGATCGTCAGCTGGTACTTCGAGGTTAAAGCTCTGCAGGCTGAGAGAGGTCTGCCAGGTGTTGGTGTTAACCATGAATACCGGCAGGCCGGTCGCAAATGCACGTTCGCACAGCTTGCTTACACGAGGGTCCATTTCATAGGCCCCGGTCAGCAGGATAGCGCCGATTTCTACGCCGTTCATCGCTGCCAGACAGGCTGCAACCAGCACGTCAGGACGGTCTGCAGAGGTCACCAGCAGAGAACCGGCACGGAAGTGTTCCAACATATGCGGGATGCTACGTGCACAGAAGGTCACAGACTTCACGCGGCGAGTATTAATGTCGCCTTCGTTAATGATGGTGGCGTTCAGATGATGCGCCATATCAATTGCACGAGTGGCAATCAGATCGAAGCTCCATGGCACTGCGCCAAGAACCGGTAGCGGGCTACCGTTTTGCAGCAGAGCCGGGTCAATTTTCACGACTTTCGCTTTGGAAGAGTCATCGAAAATTTCGGACAGGTCCGGGCGGGTGCGACCCTGCTCATCAACCGGAGCGTTCAGCTTGTTGACGATAACGCCGGTAATGCTGGTGTTTTTCGCGCCGCCGAAGCTGCTGCGAGTCAGTTCCATGCGTTCTTTCAGCTGTTCCGGAGTATCGGTGCCCTGAGACATCACGAAGACGATTTCCGCGTTCAGCGTTTTGGCAATTTCGTAGTTCAGCGACTGGGCAAACTGATGCTTGCGGGTCGGCACCAGGCCTTCAACCAGCACGACTTCAGCATCCTGAGCATTAGCATGGTAGTTGGCGATGATCTCTTCCATCAGCACGTCTTTCTGGTTGCTGGAAAGCAGCGACTCAACGTGGCTCATTTTTAACGGTTCTGCGGCCGGAAGGTCGGAGTTCGCGCGAATGATGGTAGTGGTCTGGTCTGGTGCATCGCCACCAGCACGCGGCTGGGCGATAGGTTTAAAGACGCTCAGACGAACGCCTTTACGTTCCATAGCACGGATAACGCCGAGGCTGACGCTGGTCAGGCCTACGCTGGTTCCGGTAGGGATCAACATGATTGTACGGGACACGATATATCCTCTTTCGTTACCGCCAGTATCGGGCGGGATACAAAACAGCACCGCCAGCTAGGCTGGCGGTGTGGAATCAAGCGGTCAGACGGTTGGCGTCTTGCGCGATGACCAGCTCTTCGTTGGTCGGAATGACGACAGCCGGGCGGGTGCCTTCTTTGTTGATGAAGCCAGACTTGCCGAAGCGGGCAGCCAGGTTGCGTTCGTGATCAACTTCGAAGCCCAGAACGCCCAGTTTGCCCAGGGATAGTTCGCGAACCATAGCCGCGTTCTCACCGATACCACCGGTAAACACAACTGCGTCCAGACGACCGTCCATCAGCGCGGTATAGGAACCGATGTATTTTGCCAGGCGATGGCAGTAAACGTCCATTGCACGTTTAGCATCTGCTTTTTCTTTGTAGTTGTCTTCAACATAGCGGCAGTCGCTGGTCACTTCGGTCAGACCGAGCAGACCGGACTCTTTGGTCAGCATTTTGTTGATAGCGTCTACGCTCATGCCAAGGGCATCGTGCAGATGGAAAATGATTGCTGGATCGATGTCACCAGAACGGGTGCCCATGACCAGACCTTCCAGCGGGGTCAGACCCATAGAAGTATCAACGCATTTACCGTTGCGGATAGCAGAAACGGAACCACCATTGCCCAGGTGGCAGGTGATGATGTTCAGTTCGTCAACCGGTTTGTTCAGAACCTTAGCGGCTTCCTGAGTCACATAGAAGTGGCTGGTGCCGTGCGCGCCGTAGCGACGTACGCCGTGCTCTTTGTACAGGCTGTACGGCAGGGCATAAAGGTAAGACTCTTCCGGCATGGTCTGATGGAACGCGGTGTCAAACACGGCAACGTTCTTGTCTTTCAGATGCGGGAAGGATTTCAGTGCTTCTGCGATACCGATCAGGTGCGCTGGGTTGTGCAGTGGAGCGAAAGATGCGGAATCTTTGATACCCTGGATGACGGAGTCATCAATCACTACGGAGCTGGTGTATTTCTCGCCGCCGTGAACGATACGATGGCCAATAGAGGTTATCTGAGCGGACAGTTCTGGTTTTTGTGCCAGAATAGTGTTAACGATAAAGTTAAGTGCTTCACTGTGAGCAGCGCCCGCGCCTAATTCGGCTTCTTGCTTGCTGCCGTCCATTTTCCATTTGATACGGGCTTCCGGAAGATGGAAACATTCAGCTAAACCGGACAGGTATTCGTCACCGTTTAGGGCATCAAGGATAGCGAATTTCAGAGAGGAGCTACCGCAGTTCAGAACCAGTACTAACTTACTCGACATGGAAGTACCTTTTATGATACGTGGCTAAAAAAACGTCAGTGTGTCACAAAGCGTAGCGCAGGATGACATCGACATTTATGATTAACATCATGCCTTGAACGTTTTTGGGCATGATGGGAGAAGTACATTTGATTTTATGCCATTTTGCCTAATTTTCAGCTAATGGCAGAATATGCGATAATTTGACTAATCTGGTAAAAGGGTCTAACTGCCCTTCAGGTCGGCACAGAATACCTGATTGCGTAACCATTGCCAAAATCTTTTGAACGTTGTCATGCACAGTTGGTGTTTTGCACGAATTTTTTAAGTTTTATATGTAAAGTTGAGGTAAAGCCATGTCCAGTCCCGAGAATCGCCCCGTTAGCTTTTTTGGCTTGTTTCGCCATGGGCAGCACTACGCAAAGACCTGGCCTCTGGATAAACGTCTCGCTCCGGTATTTATCGAAAACCGCATTATTCGCGCCACCCGCTATGCGATTCGCATTATGCCGCCAGTCGCTATCTTCACACTGTGCTGGCAAATCGCCCTTGGTGGGCAATTAGGTCCAGCTGTCGCCACGGCGCTGTTTGCGCTAAGCCTGCCGATGCAAGGTTTATGGTGGCTGGGGAAACGTTCAGTCACGCCGCTGCCGCCATCGGTGCTGAATTGGTTTTATGAAGTTCGCGGTAAATTGCAGGAGGCGGGGCAGGCGCTGGCGCCGGTTGACGGCAAGCCCGATTACCAGGCTTTAGCTGACACGCTTAAGCGCGCCTTCAAACAACTGGATAAAACTTTCCTGGATGATTTGTAATTGCATCAGGAAAACGCATATAAAAGAAGGCGCATGATTCATGCGCCTTCTTTTTTCACGCCAAAAAGTGCTACAGGAGTCAAAAAATGGAAATGACCAATGCGCAGCGTCTGATTTTATCTAATCAGTACAAGATGATGACGATGCTCGACCCGGACAACGCTGAACGTTACCGTCGTCTACAGACCATCATTGAGCGTGGATATGGGTTGCAGATGCGCGAGCTGGACCGCGAATTTGGCCAGCTGACAGAGGAAACCTGCCGTACCGTCATTGATATCATGGAGATGTATCACGCATTGCATGTCTCCTGGACTAACCTGAAGGATTCCAGCGGAATCGACGAGCGTCGGGTGACTTTCCTTGGCTTTGACGTGGCGACCGAAGCCCGCTACCTGGGATATGTTCGCTTTATCGTTAACATTGAAGGGCGTTACAGCCATTTCGACGCCGGGACTCACGGCTTCAATTCGCAAACCCCGATGTGGGAAAAATACCAGCGTATGCTTAACGCCTGGCACTCTTGCCCGCGTCAGTATCATTTAAGCAGCAACGAAATTAATCAAATTATCAATGCCTGATGGAGGTTCCCGTGCAGTGTAAAGGTTTCCTGTTTGATCTTGACGGGACATTGGTCGATTCGTTACCGGTAGTGGAACGTTCGTGGTGCAAATGGGCGGATCGGTTCGGTATCCCGCACGATGAAGTATTGAACTTCATTCATGGCAAACAGGCGATAACCTCGTTGCGTCATTTTCTACCCGGCCGCAGCGAAGAAGAGATTCAGGCCGAGTTCACCCGGCTGGAAACGGTAGAGGCGACGGATACGGATGGCATAACGGCGCTGCCTGGGGCGGTTGCGTTACTTAATACTCTCGACCAGGCCGGTATTCCCTGGGCGATCGTAACGTCGGGTTCGATACCTGTCGCCCATGCACGTCACCGTGCGGCGGGGTTGCCTGACACCAATGTTTTCGTCACCGCCGAGCGCGTGAAACACGGAAAGCCCGCTCCGGACGCTTATCTGCTGGGGGCTGAACTGTTGGGTCTGGAGCCGAAAGATTGCGCTGTCGTGGAGGATGCCCCTGCCGGGCTGCTCTCCGGGCTGACTGCTGGCTGCCGGACTATCGCAGTAAATGTGCCTGCGGATGCGCCGCGGCTTGATGAAGCAGATTTTGTGTTAACGACGCTTGAAAACCTGAAGGTTGAGCGTCTGGCCGACGGCAATGTGAATGTTAGCCTTAAAGACTAATCTCATGATTTAGCCCCGCACTGGCGGGGCTTTTTTATGCCAAACTTCCAACTCCATCTTCTGACAAGGATAAGTTGTGAACGGTGAATTGATTTGGGTGTTATCTCTTCTTGCCGTAGCCGTAGTGCTCTTTGCCACCGGAAAAGTGCGCATGGACGCTATCGCACTGTTAGTCATTGTTGCTTTTGTTCTTAGCGATACGCTGACCCTCAGCGAAGCTTTCTCAGGTTTTAGCGATCCCAACGTCATTCTTATCGCCGCGCTATTTATTATTGGCGATGGTCTGGTGCGTACCGGGGTCGCTACCAAAATGGGATCCTGGCTGGTGAAGGTTGCCGGTAACAGCGAAACCAAAATGCTGGTGTTTCTCATGCTTACCGTTGCCGGATTGGGCGCTTTTATGAGCTCAACGGGCGTGGTGGCTATTTTTATTCCTGTGGTGCTTAGCGTTTCAATGCGCATGAATACGTCGCCCTCGCGCCTGATGATGCCGCTCAGTTTCGCCGGACTGATCAGTGGGATGATGACCCTGGTCGCCACGCCTCCCAACCTGGTGGTCAACAGCGAGCTTTTACGTGAAGGGTTACAGGGATTTAGCTTTTTTAGCGTCACGCCAATAGGCCTGGTGGTACTGGTATTGGGTGTTTTCTATATGCTGGTGATGCGCTTCATACTCAGAGGGGAAGAGAGCGAGCAAGCGCGTGATGGCCGTAAAAGAAGCACTTTCCGCGATTTAATCAAAGATTACCATCTGACGGGGAGAGCGCGCCGTCTGGCAATTCGTCCCGGATCGCCAATGATTGGCCAGCGCCTGGATGATCTGAAACTGCGCGAACGCTACGGTGCGAACGTTATCGGGGTTGAGCGCTGGAGACGTTTTCGGCGAGTTATCGTTAACGTAAATGGAGTATCGGAATTTCGCGCTCGCGATGTACTGCTGATCGATATGTCCGCCTCGGATGTGGATTTACGCCAGTTCTGCGGCGAGCAAATGCTCGAGCCAATGATCCTGCGCGGCGAGTATTTTTCCGACCAGGCTCTGGACGTAGGCATGGCGGAGGTCTCGCTGATCCCCGATTCCGAGCTGATAGGCAAAACGGTGCGCGAAATCGCTTTCCGTACTCGTTTTGATCTAAACATCGTGGGTTTAAAGCGTGATGGTAAAGCCCTTGATGGCGCGGTGACCGATGAGTCTTTGCAACTTGGCGATATCATGCTGGTGGTCGGTAACTGGCGGCAAATTGCCCTGCTGGCTAAGCGAGGCCGCGACTTTGTGGTGCTGAATATGCCAATTGAAGTCAACGACGCCTCACCTGCGCACAGTCAGGCACCACACGCCATTTTCTGTCTGGTGCTGATGGTGGCGCTGATGCTGACTGACGAAATTCCCAACCCGATAGCGGCGATTATCGCCTGTTTGCTGATGGGTAAATTCCGTTGTATTAACGCCGAGAGCGCATACAAAGCGATTCACTGGCCGAGTATTATTTTGATTGTCGGGATGATGCCTTTTGCCCTGGCGTTGCAAAAAACCGGCGGTGTGGATCTGGTGGTTAAAGGGTTAATGGATGTGGCGGGAAGCAGAGGGCCCTATCTGATGTTGGGTTGTTTGTTTGTAATGTGCGCGACAATCGGGCTGTTTATTTCTAACACCGCCACCGCGGTGCTGATGGCGCCCATTGCGCTGGCAGCGGCCAAATCGATGGGAGTATCGCCTTATCCCTTCGCCATGGTGGTGGCAATGGCGGCTTCAGCGGCGTTTATGACGCCTGTATCGTCGCCGGTGAATACGCTGGTGCTTGGGCCGGGTAAGTATTCATTCAGCGATTTCGTAAAGATTGGTGTACCGTTTACCGTGTTGGTTATGGTGGTGTGTGTACTACTGATCCCGGTGCTGTTTCCGTTCTGATTCCGCAGAGAAATCGCCCCGGTCATGCATCTGCTGACCGGGGATAAGCCTGTTTATAAAGGTGAGTCCTGGCTAATTTCATCCAGTGAAAGATGGAAGCTTGGCACAAATACCTGCATAAAATAGTCCATCTCCTCGCTGCGGCGTGATTCCAGCGTTTTCTCAAGACGACCTTTGGCCAGCAGAAACTCATTGTTGCCCGCCGACAGTTCTTCCAGGCACTTAAGATAGGCGCATAGCGCATCAGCCTGTTTAACGAGGGATTTCTCCTCATCGCTATAGTGATGCTCGTCAATCAGCGGCTCAAAAATATCGCGTAATTCATCAGGAACCATATCGATCAGCTTCTGCTGAGCGATTTTCTCGATGGCTTTGTATTCTTGCGCAATCTGCGAGTTGAAATACTTCACTGGAGTAGGAAGATCGCCGGTCAGGACTTCCGAAGCATCATGGTACATCGCTAACAATGCAATCCGTTCGGCATTAACCTGGCCGCCGAATTTACGATTTTTAATGGCTGCCAGCGCATGGGCAACCATCGCCACCTGCAAACTGTGTTCGGAGACGTTTTCGGTGCGTACATTGCGCATCAGCGGCCAGCGGCCGATCAGTTTCAGGCGGGAGAGGTGGGCAAAGAAATGACTCTGACTCATAGGAACCCTTAATCAGTAACAACGTCGAGGGTCATTGTGCGCAGGGATTGCCGCCGGATGCAAATTCCGGCGGCGGGTCAGACGATATCAGAGCTGATGGTAACCGGAAAGGAAACGACCAAAGCGGGTAATCGCTAGTTCCAGATCGTCTTCACGCGGGAGGGTGACAATACGCACGTGATCCGGCCACGGCCAGTTGAATGCCGTGCCCTGAACCAATAGCACTTTTTCCTGTAGCAGGAAATCCAGCACCATCTTCTGGTCATCGTGGATATTAAAGCGTTTGGCGTCGATTTTCGGGAACATATACAGCGCGCCTTTCGGCTTGGTGCAGGATACGCCAGGAATTTCGTTAATGAGCTCCCACGCGCGATTACGCTGTTCGTATAAACGCCCACCGGGAACGATAAACTCGCTGATGCTCTGATATCCGCCAAGCGCCGTTTGAATCGCGTGCTGAGCCGGGACGTTGGCGCACAGGCGCATAGAGGCCAGCATCTCCAGGCCTTCAATATAGCCCTTCGCGTGCTTCTTCGGCCCGTTAAGCACCATCCAGCCCTGACGGAAGCCTGCAACGCGGTATGTTTTTGACAGGCCGTTAAAGGTGATGGTGAGCAGGTCCGGCGCCAGCGGCGCGATAGAGTGGTGCTGTGCGTGATCGTAGAGGATCTTGTCGTAGATCTCATCGGCGAAAATAATCAGATTATGCTGACGGGCGATCTCAACGATCTCCATCAGCAGCTCTTTTGAATACACTGCACCCGTTGGGTTATTCGGGTTGATAATCACAATGCCGCGAGTACGTGGAGTGATTTTAGCGCGGATATCATCGAGGTCCGGGAACCAGTCGGAAGACTCATCACAAAGGTAGTGCACCGCTTTTCCGCTGGAAAGAGACACTGCGGCGGTCCATAAAGGATAATCGGGCGCGGGTACCAGCATCTCATCGCCGCTATTAAGCAGCGCCTGCATGGCCTGCACGATAAGCTCAGAAACCCCGTTACCGATATAGATATCTTCGACCGTGACATCGCGCATGCCGCGGGCCTGGTAGTGCTGCATAATGGCTTTGCGGGCGGAATAGAGGCCCTTAGAGTCGCAGTAGCCCTGAGCTGTCGGGAGATTGCGGATGACGTCGACGAGAATTTCATCAGGTGCGTCAAAGCCAAACGGCGCCGGGTTGCCGATGTTCAGCTTCAGGACTTTATTGCCTTCTTCTTCAAGGCGTTTAGCCTCTTTCAGAACCGGGCCTCGGATATCGTAACAGACGTTATCTAACTTGCTGGATTTTTCGATGGGGGACATGAACCTTTGACCTTTTAGCTGTTATCGCCACTCCCTGCCGTGGAAGTCAGCACGGAATAATGTACTCCGCATCCCCGCTGTTTTGAAGGGTTAACAGGAGAAGATTTTGCCATAAATGTTTTTTTAGTGTAATCAATTTGTCTGTGAAATGGTCAGTCAGTATATACAATATACCTAATATGCTTAATGTCGTGGTTTTATGTTGTGCATGCATGATTTTTTATGAAGCTTTATCTGGTTTGTACTTAAGGAGGGCGACGGTTGATGGTTTTTTGCGCATAAAACACGTTATCCATTTTTGATAAACTTTAACTCACAATACGCTGAAATTTGTAACAAACGTGGCAGTCATTTTTTAATGGAAAACATTTAATAAATTAATGAATCTTATTTTTTGAAAGGAATATTCTTAGATTTGTGAATTTAATTAAAGTGCTGAAAAATGTTTAAAATTATCTGAGATAATACTGAATAACACTTATAAATATTGCGGTTTTCGGTTAGAATATCGCCGTTAATAGTGATATGCCGCTATGTCAGGCAGCGTTTTTATTAATACATTGTTATTGCAGGTTTTTTTGTTTGTCTTCCCGATTGCTGCAACAAACTTTACTTGCTTGTGGAGCGCGGTTAATGGTCGTTGATAGCTATTTTTTTTGCGTTACATCACATAAAGCGGGAATGTCCTAATTAAAAGCGGTTAGGCCTACGAACAAAATATTACTCAAAAATTTCGCACATTTGCTGCGGACGAGTGCTTTCAAATGCAATAACGTTCTTCCAGTTGTTCATCCATTGCGGATAACACGAGGCTTAAGGAATAGCCGGAAGCTGGACACAGCATCAACAAGGCAAGAATCAGTCGCCTGTAAGTGAAGCAACTATGATAAATGAAAATCGCCCGATACTAAATTTAGACCTCGATTTACTGAGAACCTTTGTTGCCGTCGCCGATCTCAATACGTTTGCCGCTGCCGCCGTGGCGGTGTGTCGCACACAGTCGGCGGTAAGCCAGCAGATGCAACGACTGGAGCAGCTGGTTGGAAAAGAACTCTTTGCTCGCCACGGGCGCAATAAATTACTTACGGAACAGGGTATTCAGCTACTGGGGTATGCGCGGAAAATTCTGCGCTTCAATGACGAAGCCTGCATGTCGTTAATGTTCGGCAGCCTACAGGGAACGCTAACCATCGGTGCATCCGATGAGACGGCAGATACAATTTTACCGTTCTTATTGAATCGAATCGGAAGCTTTTATCCTAAATTGACGCTGGAAATCAAAGTTCTCAGCCATGTTGATGTAGTAGAGATGCTAAAGAATGGGGTGATTGATCTCGCGCTGACAACCCGTCAAACGGACAACTTTGAGACGTTGACGTTACGTCGCTCGCCGACGCTGTGGTACTGCGCAGCAGATTATGACCTTCCACAAGGCGAATCTATACCGCTTATTTTACTGGATGCGCCGGGTCCGTTCCGGGAGGATATCATTTCGGTACTCAATACGGCCCAGTTGCCCTGGCATCTGGCCCATGCGGCATCCTCACTGGCGGGCGTTAAGGCTGCGGTGAAGGCTGGGCTTGGCGTGACCGCACAACCCGTTGAAATGATGAACCCAGCGCTCCGGGTGCCAGGCAGGAGCGATGGCTTACCTGTTTTGCCGGATACACACTATGTGTTGCTCTGCGATCCACAGAAGGCCAATGAGTTAGCTCGCACCATTTTCCAGTCTTTAAGTGCGGATCGCGAACTGTTGTCGACAGAGCATGTTTATACCCCTGAAGGGGGAGATAATTCCCTGGTTTCCTGAAGGGCAAAAAGCTAACAAACGTCACAAAAACTAGTAACAAAATGTAAGTGTAAAAAAGAACCACAGAAAGCTGAAATGGGCACTGTGGTTCTTTTTTTTCAAATTTTATTGAAGAATTGAATATATTATTGATTTGTTTTTATTAAAATCAGTGAGTTAGTTTTGCGCTTCATCCCACTTCTGTACTTTTCTCGGCACTTTCAATACTTCCTGCTAATGTTAAAAAACCGGATGGTTTGTTGCTGTTTTTGGGGTTCAATTAACAAAAGCGTGTCACAGATCAAGAAAATACCCCTCCTTAGGGGGAGGAATCGTGGCTAAATCCTGTCAAAATAGCCGGGTAATTTTGATTTACGATGGAAACGGACACGATTCAACAGCATTAAATCCGAATGGTATGCAAGGTTATTCCGCATCAAAGGGCATTTAATGTTAATGAAAAAAATCCAATGTAAATTAATGTTGTTAAAACTTTTGTTGAAGTTGACAAAAGGTTAATGAAAGGAGTAAAAAGCCACCGCAACTGGCCTTCCGCATCAACCAGGGACGCTTTTTTGCACGGCTATTTTTTTTATTCCTCCCCGTGAAACGCTGTGGCGTTCATCTGCCAGTAAGAGCAGAGGGTTTTAGCGCTACACTTTTTTGGTTAAGCAATGCGTATGTCAACATCCACTGAAGTCATCGCTCATCATTGGGCATTCGCTATATTTCTCATCATCGCTATCGGTCTGTGCTGCCTGATGCTTGTCGGCGGCTGGTACCTTGGCGGACGCGCACGCGCGCGTAGCAAGAACACGCCATTTGAATCCGGGATCGACTCCGTTGGTTCAGCTCGCTTACGCCTTTCTGCGAAGTTTTATCTGGTTGCCATGTTCTTCGTTATCTTCGACGTGGAAGCCCTGTATCTCTACGCATGGTCGACTTCTATCCGCGAAAGCGGCTGGGTCGGCTTTGTGGAAGCCGCAATTTTCATTTTAGTGTTACTGGCTGGTCTGGTTTACCTCGTTCGCATCGGCGCACTGGACTGGACGCCTGCGCGTTCCCGTCGCACGCTGGTTAACCCGGAAACAGACAGTCCCACTAACCGTCATACGCAGTAAAAGCGAGGCAATAAGATGGATTATACGCTCACCCGCATCGATCCTAACGGTGAGAACGACCGTTACCCCCTGCAAAAACAGGAGATCGTAACTGACCCCCTTGAGCAAGAAGTCAACAAAAGCGTGTATATGGGGAAGCTCGAACACGCGTTGCATGACATGGTGAACTGGGGCCGTAAGAACTCAATCTGGCCTTATAACTTTGGCCTTTCTTGCTGCTATGTGGAAATGGTGACGTCCTTTACCGCAGTGCACGATGTTGCACGTTTTGGCGCCGAAGTGCTGCGTGCTTCCCCGCGTCAGGCGGACCTGATGGTAGTGGCGGGCACCTGCTTCACCAAAATGGCCCCGGTTATTCAGCGTCTTTATGACCAGATGCTGGAGCCAAAGTGGGTTATCTCCATGGGTGCATGCGCTAACTCCGGCGGTATGTACGATATTTACTCTGTCGTACAGGGTGTGGATAAGTTCATTCCGGTTGATGTTTACATCCCGGGCTGCCCGCCGCGTCCGGAAGCTTATATGCAGGCGCTGATGCTGCTGCAGGAATCCATTGGTAAAGAGCGCCGTCCTCTCTCGTGGGTGGTTGGCGATCAGGGCGTGTATCGCGCCAACATGCAGTCGGAACGCGAGCGTAAACGCGGCGAACGTATTGCAGTGACCAATCTGCGGACTCCGGACGAGATTTAACTTGCGCCTGCGGGCGGGAAAAAGACTTCGCAAATCAATCTACTAAAGCAGCGAAGCCTCGCCCGGCAGTCACCACGGACCTTTTGCAATGGTGAACAATATGACCGATTTAACTGCGCATGATGCCGCACCAGCTTGGCAAACCCGCGATCACCTTGATGACCCGGTGATCGGCGAACTGCGCAACCGTTTTGGGCCGGATGCCTTTACCGTTCAGCCAACCCGCACCGGCGTTCCGGTGGTTTGGGTGAAGCGCGAACAGCTGCTTGAGGTGGGTGATTTCCTGAAGAGATTACCAAAGCCTTACGTAATGCTGTTTGACCTGCACGGCATGGACGAACGTCTGCGCACGCACCGCGACGGTTTACCCGCAGCGGATTTTTCCGTTTTCTATCACCTGATTTCAGTCGATCGTAATCGCGACATCATGCTCAAGGTTGCGCTGTCGGAAAACGATCTGCACCTGCCGACCTTTACCAAACTGTACCCCAATGCCAACTGGTATGAGCGTGAAACCTGGGAGATGTTCGGCGTCACCTTCGATGGTCACCCGAATCTGCGTCGCATCATGATGCCGCCGACCTGGGAAGGCCACCCGCTGCGTAAAGACTATCCGGCCCGCGCCACTGAATTCGATCCGTTTGAGCTGACCAAAGCTAAGCAGGATCTGGAAATGGAAGCGTTGACCTTCAAACCGGAAGAGTGGGGCATGAAGCGCGGCACCGAAAACGAGGACTTCATGTTCCTCAACCTCGGCCCGAACCACCCGTCTGCCCACGGTGCATTCCGTATTATTCTGCAGTTGGATGGCGAAGAGATTGTCGACTGCGTGCCGGATATCGGTTACCACCATCGTGGTGCCGAGAAAATGGGCGAACGCCAGTCCTGGCACAGCTACATCCCGTACACCGACCGTATCGAATACCTCGGCGGCTGCGTTAACGAGATGCCGTACGTGCTGGCAGTGGAAAAACTAGCTGGTATCACCGTTCCGGACCGCGTCAACGTGATTCGCGTGATGCTCTCCGAGCTGTTCCGCATTAACAGCCACCTGCTCTATATCTCAACCTTTATCCAGGACGTCGGCGCGATGACTCCGGTGTTCTTCGCTTTTACCGACCGTCAGAAAATCTACGATCTGGTGGAAGCGATTACCGGCTTCCGTATGCACCCGGCCTGGTTCCGCATCGGCGGCGTCGCCCACGACCTGCCGCGCGGTTGGGATCGTCTGCTGCGTGAATTCCTTGAGTGGATGCCAAAGCGTCTGGACTCCTACGAGAAAGCCGCGCTGCGCAACACCATCCTGATTGGCCGCTCAAAAGGGGTGGCTGCTTATGGCGCGAAAGAGGCGCTGGAGTGGGGCACCACCGGGGCTGGCCTGCGTGCCACCGGTATTGGTTTCGACGTTCGTAAATGGCGTCCCTATTCTGGCTATGAAAACTTCGACTTTGAAATCCCGACCGGCGGCGGTGTTTCCGACTGCTACACCCGCGTGATGCTAAAAGTGGAAGAGCTGCGCCAGAGCCTGCGCATTCTTCAGCAGTGCCTCGATAACATGCCGGAAGGCCCGTTCAAAGCGGATCACCCGCTGACCACGCCGCCGCCGAAAGAGCGCACGCTGCAGCATATCGAAACCCTGATTACGCACTTCCTGCAGGTTTCCTGGGGCCCGGTCATGCCGGCCAATGAATCCTTCCAGATGGTTGAAGCGACGAAGGGTATTAACAGTTACTACCTGACCAGCGACGGCAGCACCATGAGCTACCGCACCCGTATCCGTACGCCGAGCTATGCGCACCTGCAGCAGATCCCGGCGGCGATTCGCGGCAGCCTGGTATCAGACCTGATCGTCTATCTGGGTAGTATCGATTTTGTTATGTCAGACGTGGACCGCTAATTATGCACGAGAATCAACAACCACAAACCGAGGCTTTTGAGCTGAGTGCGGCAGAGCGTGAGGCGATTGAGCACGAAAAGCACCACTACGAAGACCCGCGTGCGGCGTCCATTGAAGCGCTGAAGATCGTTCAGAAGCAGCGCGGCTGGGTGCCGGACGGCGCAATCTACGCTATCGCCGATGTGCTGGGGATCCCGGCCAGCGACGTAGAAGGCGTGGCAACGTTCTACAGTCAGATTTTCCGCCAGCCAGTAGGCCGTCACGTGATTCGCTACTGCGACAGCGTGGTGTGCCATATCACTGGTTTCCAGGGCATTCAGTCGGCTATCGAGAAGAAGCTGGACATCAAACCGGGTCAAACCACTTTTGATGGCCGTTTCACTCTGCTGCCGACCTGTTGCCTGGGCAACTGCGACAAGGGGCCGACGATGATGATTGATGAGGATACTCACAGTTATCTGACGCCGGAAGCGATTCCTGACCTCCTGGAGCGGTATAAATGAAAACCATTATTCGTACTGCCGAAACCCATCCGTTAACCTGGCGTCTGCGTGACGACAAACAGCCTGTTTGGCTGGATGAATACCAGAGTAAAAACGGTTATGCCGGGGCGCGTAAAGCGCTCTGTGGGATGGCACCGGATGAAATCGTTAATCAGGTAAAAGACGCTGGCCTGAAAGGGCGCGGCGGCGCAGGCTTTTCCACGGGTCTGAAGTGGAGCCTGATGCCGAAAGACGAATCCATGAACATCCGTTACCTGCTGTGTAATGCCGATGAAATGGAGCCGGGCACCTATAAAGACCGCCTGTTGATGGAACAGCTGCCGCACCTGTTGGTAGAAGGCATGCTGATCTCCGCGTTTGCGTTGAAAGCGTATCGCGGCTACATCTTCCTGCGCGGCGAATATATTGAAGCGGCTCAGCATCTGCGCCGGGCGATTGCCGAAGCGAACGAAGCAGGTCTGCTGGGAAAAAACATTCTTGGTAGCGGTTTTGACTTCGAACTGATTGTTCACACCGGGGCAGGGCGCTACATCTGCGGCGAAGAAACCGCGTTGATTAACTCTCTCGAAGGCCGCCGCGCGAACCCACGCTCCAAGCCGCCGTTCCCGGCGAGCTCCGGCGTGTGGGGTAAACCGACCTGCGTTAACAACGTCGAAACCCTGTGCAACGTCCCGGCGATTCTGGCCAACGGCGTCGAGTGGTATCAGAACATCTCCACCAGTAAAGATGCGGGAACCAAGCTGATGGGCTTCTCCGGTCGGGTGAAAAATCCGGGCGTCTGGGAGCTGCCGTTCGGCACCACTGCGCGCGAGATCCTTGAAGATTACGCGGGCGGTATGCGCGATGGCCTGAAGTTCAAAGCCTGGCAGCCGGGCGGCGCGGGAACTGATTTCCTGACAGAAGCGCATCTTGACCTGCCGATGGAGTTCGAAAGCATTGGTAAAGCGGGGAGTCGTCTCGGCACTTCGCTGGCGATGGCCGTTGACCATGAAATCAACATGGTCTCGCTGGTGCGCAACCTGGAAGAGTTTTTCGCCCGTGAGTCCTGCGGCTGGTGTACACCTTGCCGCGACGGCCTGCCGTGGAGCGTGAAAATTCTGCGCGCCCTTGAGCGCGGCGAAGGCCAGCCGGGGGATATCGAGACACTTGAGCAACTGTGTCGATTCCTCGGGCCGGGTAAAACCTTCTGCGCCCACGCGCCAGGTGCGGTTGAACCGCTGCAGAGCGCGATTAAATATTTCCGCGAAGAATTCGAAGCTGGCATTAAGCAGCAGTTCAGCAATACCCATGCAATCAATGGGATTCAGCCGAACTTGCTAAAAGCGCGCTGGTAAACGTTTTACGCTAAAGCATTCAAGATGCGTCAAGGCGGCAACCGAGAGAACCCCTGAGCTTACTAAAGTAAGTGACTGGGGTGAACGAGGGAAGCCAACGCCGAGGCAGCTTGAAGGATAAAGCGGAAAAGAAATTCGATTAACGCTTGGTCACTGACTGAGCCAACTGGAAGCATGCTGACTATGGCTACGATTCATGTAGACGGCAAAGAATACGAGGTCGATGGAGCGGACAACCTACTAGAGGCTTGTCTCTCTCTGGGTCTTGATATTCCCTATTTTTGCTGGCATCCGGCGCTGGGAAGCGTTGGTGCTTGCCGCCAGTGTGCGGTGAAGCAATATCAAAACGCGGAAGACACGAGTGGCCGCCTGGTGATGTCCTGTATGACACCGGCATCCGACGGCACTTTTATTTCTATCGACGACGCAGAAGCGAAGCAGTTCCGCGAGAGCGTAGTTGAGTGGCTGATGACCAACCACCCGCACGACTGTCCGGTCTGCGAAGAGGGGGGGAACTGTCACTTGCAGGATATGACCGTAATGACCGGTCATAGCTTCCGTCGCTATCGTTTCACCAAGCGTACCCACCGTAATCAGGATCTGGGGCCGTTCATCTCGCATGAAATGAACCGCTGCATCGCCTGCTACCGCTGCGTTCGCTACTACAAAGATTATGCAGACGGCACCGATCTTGGCGTTTATGGCGCTCACGACAACGTCTACTTCGGTCGTCCGGAAGATGGCGTGCTCGAGAGTGAATTCTCCGGCAACCTGGTGGAAGTCTGCCCGACCGGCGTGTTTACCGATAAAACGCACTCCGAGCGCTATAACCGTAAATGGGACATGCAGTTTGCGCCAAGCATCTGCCAGCAGTGTTCCATTGGCTGCAATATCAGCCCCGGTGAGCGCTACGGTGAACTACGCCGTATCGAAAACCGTTACAACGGTACCGTTAACCGTTACTTCCTCTGCGACCGCGGTCGTTTCGGCTATGGCTATGTGAACCTGAAAGACCGTCCGCGTCAGCCGGTTCAGCGCCGTGGCGACGACTTCATCACCCTCAACGCCGAACAGGCGATGCAGGGCGCGGCGGATATTCTGCGCCAGTCGAAGAAAGTCATTGGTATCGGCTCCCCGCGCGCCAGCATCGAAAGCAACTTCGCGCTGCGCGATCTGGTCGGCGCCGATAACTTCTATACCGGCATTGCTAAAGGTGAACAAGAACGCCTGCAGATGATGCTGAAAGTGCTGCGCGATGGCGGTATTCATACCCCGGCGCTGCGCGAAATTGAATCCTACGATGCGGTGCTGATCCTCGGTGAGGACATCACCCAGACCGGCGCGCGTATTGCGCTGGCGGTGCGTCAGGCGGTGAAAGGCAAAGCACGTGAAATGGCGGCGGCGCAGAAAGTCGCCGACTGGCAGATCGCCGCGATCCTTAACATTGGCCAGCGCGCGAAGCATCCGCTGTTCGTCACTAATATTGATGACACTCGTCTTGATGATATCGCCGCCTGGACCTACCGCGCACCGGTAGAAGATCAGGCGCGCCTCGGCTTTGCTATTGCCCATGCGCTGGATGACAGCGCCCCGGCGGTGGAAGGGCTGAGCAGTGATCTGAAAGGTAAAGTCGATGTGATCGTTCAGGCATTGGCCGGAGCGAAAAAACCATTGATTGTCTCCGGAACCAACGCCGGGAGCATTGAGGTTATTCAGGCGGCGGCAAACGTCGCGAAAGCCTTGAAAGGACGCGGTGCTGACGTTGGCGTGACCATGGTTGCGCGCGCGGTGAACAGCGTTGGCCTCGGGATGATCGGCGGCGGCTCGCTTGAAGAGGCGCTGAGCGAACTGGAAAGCGGTGCTGCCGACGCGGTTATTGTGCTGGAAAACGACCTGCACCGTCATGCTTCCGCCGCCCGCGTTGATGCAGCGCTGGCGAAAGCGCCGCTGGTAATGGTGGTTGACCATCAGCGTACGGCGATTATGGATAAAGCGCATCTGGTGCTCTCTGCGGCAAGCTTTGCGGAAAGCGATGGCACGGTGGTGAATAACGAAGGTCGCGCCCAGCGCTTCTTCCAGGTTTACGATCCGGCCTACTACGATGCGAAAACCGTGATGCTGGAAAGCTGGCGTTGGCTGCACTCGTTGCACAGCACCGTCAACAACCGTCAGGTCGACTGGACGCAGCTGGATCACGTTATTGACGCCGCGATTGCCGCACTGCCGCAGTTAGCTGGTATCAAAGACGCCGCACCGGATGCGACCTTCCGTATTCGCGGCCAGAAGCTGGCCCGTGAACCGCATCGCTACAGCGGCCGTACGGCGATGCGCGCTAACATTAGCGTGCATGAACCGCGTCAGCCGCAGGATAAAGACACCATGTTCGCCTTCTCCATGGAAGGGAACAACCAGCCATCCGCTCCGCGTTCGCAGATTCCGTTCGCCTGGGCGCCGGGCTGGAACTCCCCGCAGGCGTGGAACAAGTTCCAGGATGAAGTGGGCGGGAAACTGCGCCATGGCGATCCAGGCGTGCGTCTGATTGAAGCCTCCGCCAGCGGTCTGGAGTACTTTACCGTGGTACCGGCAAGCTTCGAAGCTGAAGAAGGGAAATGGCGTATCGCGCCTTACTACCATCTGTTCGGCAGCGACGAAATGTCTCAGCGTTCTCCTGTGTTCCAGAGCCGTATGCCGCAGCCGTACATCAAGCTTAACCCGGCAGATGCCGCGAAGCTGGGCGTAAATAACGGCGCGATGGTCTCCTTCAGCGTTGAAGGTCAGACCCTTAGTCTGCCGCTGGTGATTTCGGCGGGGCTGACGGCAGGGCAGGTTGGCTTACCGATGGGCATGCCGGGCATCGCACCGGTACTGACCGGCGCGCGTATTGATACTTTGCAGGAGGCGAAAGCATGAGTTGGTTAACTCCCGATCTCATCGACATTCTGTTAGGCATCCTCAAGGCGGTGGTGATTCTGCTGGTGGTGGTGACCTGCGGTGCGTTCATGAGCTTTGGCGAACGCCGTCTGCTCGGCTTGTTCCAGAACCGCTATGGACCTAACCGCGTGGGCTGGGGCGGCTCGCTACAGCTCGTTGCCGACATGATCAAAATGTTCTTTAAAGAGGACTGGGTACCGAAATTCTCGGACCGCATGATCTTTACCCTGGCACCGGTTATCGCCTTCACCTCGCTGCTGCTGGCCTTCGCCATTGTGCCAGTCAGCCCAAGCTGGGTGGTTGCCGATCTTAATATCGGGATCCTGTTCTTCCTGATGATGGCAGGCCTCGCGGTGTACGCGGTGCTGTTCGCCGGTTGGTCGAGCAACAACAAATACTCGCTGCTGGGTGCAATGCGTGCTTCTGCGCAAACCCTGAGCTACGAAGTGTTCCTCGGGCTTTCCCTGATGGGCGTGGTGGCGCAGGCCGGTTCATTCAATATGACCGACATCGTCAATAACCAGGAACATCTGTGGAACGTTATTCCGCAGTTCTTTGGCTTTGTGACCTTTGCGATTGCGGGCGTGGCGGTGTGTCACCGTCACCCGTTTGACCAACCGGAAGCGGAACAGGAACTGGCAGATGGTTACCACATTGAATATTCCGGCATGAAGTTCGGTCTGTTCTTCGTCGGCGAATATATCGGGATTGTTACCGTATCAGCGCTGATCGTGACGCTGTTCTTCGGTGGCTGGCAAGGTCCGTTCTTACCACCATTCATCTGGTTTGCGCTGAAAACCGCGTTCTTCATGATGATGTTCATTTTGATTCGTGCGTCCTTACCGCGTCCGCGTTATGACCAGGTAATGTCCTTCGGCTGGAAAGTGTGCCTGCCGCTGACGCTCGTCAACTTGTTGGTAACGGCGGCTGTCATTCTCTGGCAGCAGCCATAAGGGGCTTTAGACCATGACCTTAAAAGAATTATTGGTAGGGTTTGGCACCCAGGTCCGCAGTATCTGCATGATCGGGATGCACGCCTTTGCCAAACGTGAAACTCAGATGTACCCGGAAGAGCCGGTATATCTGCCGCCGCGCTACCGTGGTCGTATCGTGCTGACCCGCGATCCGGACGGTGAGGAGCGCTGCGTTGCCTGTAACCTGTGTGCGGTAGCGTGTCCGGTGGGCTGTATCTCTCTGCAAAAAGCGGAGACCAAAGACGGTCGCTGGTACCCGGAGTTTTTCCGCATCAACTTCTCACGCTGCATTTTCTGTGGCCTGTGCGAAGAAGCGTGCCCGACCACGGCGATTCAGTTGACCCCGGACTTTGAACTGGGCGAATACAAACGTCAGGACCTGGTGTACGAAAAAGAGGATCTGCTGATTTCCGGTCCGGGCAAATACCCGGAATATAACTTCTACCGGATGGCGGGTATGGCAATCGACGGCAAAGATAAGGGCGAAGCAGAGAACGAAGCCAAGCCTATCGACGTCAAGAGCCTGTTACCGTAAGGAGAGGGCAATGGAATTCGCTTTTTATATCTGTGGCCTGATAGCCATCCTCGCCACCCTGCGGGTGATCACCCACACCAATCCGGTGCATGCGCTGCTGTACCTGATTATTTCGCTGTTGGCGATTGCCGGGGTGTTCTTCTCGCTGGGCGCTTACTTCGCCGGTGCGCTGGAAATTATCGTTTACGCCGGGGCCATTATGGTGCTGTTCGTCTTCGTGGTGATGATGCTCAACCTGGGCGGCAGCGAAATCGAGCAGGAACGTCAATGGCTGAAGCCAGGGATCTGGATTGGCCCGGCCATCCTTTCCGCGGTGCTACTGGTGGTTATCGTTTACGCCATGCTCGGTATTAACGACCAGGGCATCGATGGCACGGCGATTAACGCTAAAGAAGTGGGTATTGCGCTGTTTGGTCCGTACGTACTGGCGGTGGAACTGGCTTCCATGCTGCTGCTGGCGGGCCTGGTTGTTGCCTTCCATATCGGTCGCGAAGAGCGAGCCGGTGAAGTGCTGAGCAACCGTCAGAACGACAGCGACAAAAGAAAAACGGAGGAACACGCATGATCCCCTTAACACATGGACTGATCCTCGCCGCCGTCCTGTTTGTCCTTGGCCTGACGGGGCTGATTATCCGTCGTAATCTGCTGTTTATGCTGATTAGCCTGGAGATCATGATCAACGCCTCCGCGCTGGCTTTCGTGGTTGCCGGGAGCTATTGGGGCCAGGCTGATGGTCAGATAATGTATATCCTCGCCATTACCCTCGCCGCCGCAGAAGCGAGTATCGGCCTGGCGCTGCTGCTGCAGCTCCATCGTCGTCGCCAGAACCTGAACATCGATTCAGTAAGTGAGTTGCGCGGATGAACATGCTTGCCTTAACCATTCTTTTGCCATTGATTGGCTTTGTTCTGCTGGCCTTCTCTCGCGGGCGCTGGTCGGAGAATCTGTCCGCCACCATCGGGATGGGCTCGGTTGGCCTGGCTGCGCTGGTGACGGCGTTTGTTGGCGTCGACTTCTTTGCTAACGGCAGGCAGGCGGTCAGCGTCCCGCTGTGGACCTGGATGTCGGTGGGCGACTTCAATATCGGTTTCAACCTGGTACTGGACGGCCTGTCGCTGACCATGCTTTCGGTGGTCACTGGCGTTGGCTTCCTGATCCACATGTTCGCCTCCTGGTATATGCGCGGTGAAGAGGGCTACTCCCGTTTCTTCGCCTATACCAACCTGTTTATCGCCAGCATGGTGGTTCTGGTTCTTGCTGATAACCTGCTGCTGATGTACCTCGGCTGGGAAGGCGTGGGCCTATGCTCCTATCTGCTGATCGGTTTCTACTATACCGATCCGAAGAACGGCGCTGCGGCGATGAAAGCGTTTGTGGTAACCCGCGTCGGCGATGTGTTCCTCGCGTTTGCGCTGTTCATTCTTTACAACGAACTGGGCACCCTGAACTTCCGCGAAATGGTCGAACTGGCGCCTGCGCATTTTGAAGCCGGCAACAATATGCTGACGTGGGCAACCCTGATGCTGCTGGGCGGCGCGGTGGGTAAATCCGCGCAGCTGCCGTTGCAGACCTGGCTTGCCGACGCGATGGCGGGCCCGACGCCTGTCTCCGCGCTGATCCACGCCGCGACCATGGTGACTGCAGGTGTCTACCTGATTGCTCGCACGCATGGCCTGTTCCTGATGACCCCGGAAGTGCTGCATCTGGTGGGGATCGTTGGTGCGGTGACGCTGGTGCTGGCGGGTTTCGCCGCGCTGGTGCAGACCGACATCAAACGCGTACTCGCTTATTCCACCATGAGCCAGATTGGCTACATGTTCCTCGCGCTCGGCGTGCAGGCGTGGGATGCGGCGATTTTCCACCTGATGACGCATGCCTTCTTTAAAGCGCTGCTGTTCCTGTCGTCCGGCTCGGTGATTCTGGCCTGCCATCACGAACAGAACATCTTCAAGATGGGCGGCCTGCGTAAGTCTATTCCGCTGGTGTATGTCTGCTTCCTGGTGGGGGGCGCGGCGCTGTCCGCACTGCCGCTGATTACCGCAGGCTTCTTCAGTAAGGATGAGATTCTGGCTGGCGCAATGGCTAACGGTCATCTCAATCTGATGGTTGCCGGTCTGGTCGGGGCGTTTATGACCTCCCTGTATACCTTCCGTATGATTTTCATCGTGTTCCACGGCAAAGAGCAAATTCACGCGCATGCAGGGAAGGGGATTACCCATCATCTGCCGCTGATTGTGCTGATGGTGCTGTCCACCTTCGTTGGCGCGCTGATTGTGCCACCGCTGCATGGTGTACTGCCGTCAACCACTGAGCTTGAGCATGGTCGCGTCATGACCCTGGAGATTACCTCTGGCGTTGTGGCGATAGCAGGCATTCTGATTGCTGCATGGCTGTGGCTGGGTAAACGCCGGCTTGTGACCGCGATTGCCAACAGCGCGCCGGGCCGTCTGCTCGGTACCTGGTGGTATAACGCCTGGGGCTTTGACTGGCTATACGACAAAGTGTTCGTGAAGCCGTTCCTCGGCGTGGCGTGGCTGCTGAAAAGCGATCCGCTGAATGCGCTGATGAACATCCCGGCGATCCTTTCCCGCTTCGCAGGCAAAGGCCTGGTGGTGAGCGAGAACGGGTATCTGCGTTGGTATGTGGCTTCGATGGGCATTGGTGCTGTCGTGGTGCTGGCGCTGCTGATGGTATTGCGTTGATTTGAGCGCGCGGTTTTGCCCGGTGGCGCTTCGCTTACCGGGCCTACGAGACCGTAGGTCGGGTAAGCGAAGCGCCACCCGACACAACAAACCGCACTCAAACGTGAATGTAGTCGAATTCGTTGAAAATCGGTCCTGAACGGGACTTTAACAAGGAATAAAAATCGCCATGTTATTACCCTGGCTAATATTAATTCCCTTCATCGGCGGCTTCCTGTGCTGGCAGACTGAACGCTTTGGCGTGAAGGTGCCGCGCTGGATCGCGCTGATCACCATGGGATTGACGTTTCTGCTTGGCCTGCAGTTGTGGATGCAGGGCGGCTATTCTCTCACGCAATCTACCGGTATTCCGCAGTGGCAGTCAGAATTCGTGATGCCGTGGATCCCGCGCTTCGGCATTAGCATTCATCTGGCGATCGACGGTTTGTCGTTGCTGATGGTGGTGCTGACCGGGCTGCTCGGGGTGCTGGCGGTGCTCTGTTCATGGCGCGAAATCGAGAAGTATCAGGGCTTTTTCCATCTTAACCTGATGTGGATCCTGGGCGGCGTTATCGGCGTGTTCCTCGCCATCGACCTGTTCCTGTTCTTCTTCTTCTGGGAAATGATGCTGGTGCCGATGTATTTCCTGATAGCACTCTGGGGCCATAAGGCTTCCGACGGGAAAACGCGTATCACGGCGGCAACCAAGTTCTTCATTTATACCCAGGCGAGCGGTCTGGTGATGCTGATTGCCATTCTGGCGCTGGCGTTTGTTCACTTCAACGCCACCGGCGTATGGACCTTCAATTACGAAGAGCTGCTGAAGACACCGATGTCGCACGGTGTGGAATACATGCTGATGCTGGGCTTCTTTATCGCTTTTGCGGTGAAAATGCCGGTGGTTCCGCTGCACGGTTGGTTACCGGACGCGCACTCTCAGGCACCGACCGCGGGTTCCGTTGACCTCGCCGGGATCTTGTTGAAAACCGCGGCCTACGGTCTGCTGCGTTTTGCGCTGCCGCTGTTCCCGAACGCTTCTGCTGAATTTGCACCTATTGCCATGTGGCTGGGCGTTATCGGCATTTTCTACGGCGCGTGGATGGCTTTCAGCCAGTACGATATCAAACGCCTGATTGCTTACACTTCTGTTTCCCATATGGGCTTTGTGCTGATTGCTATCTACACCGGCAGCCAGCTGGCTTATCAGGGCGCAGTGATTCAGATGATTGCGCACGGTCTGTCCGCAGCCGGTCTGTTTATCCTTTGCGGCCAGCTGTACGAGCGTCTGCATACCCGTGATATGCGCCAGATGGGCGGTCTGTGGAGCAAAATTAAGTGGCTGCCGGCGCTGTCGATGTTCTTTGCCGTAGCAACGCTCGGTATGCCGGGCACCGGAAACTTTGTCGGTGAATTTATGATTCTGTTCGGCAGCTATAAAACCGTGCCGATAATTACCGTTATCTCCACCTTTGGTTTGGTGTTCGCTTCCGTTTATTCGCTGTCGATGCTGCATCGTGCGTACTTTGGTAAAGCAAAGAGCGAAATTGCCGCAAAAGAATTGCCGGGAATGTCCCTGCGTGAATTGTCTATCGTTCTGCTGTTGGTTGTTCTGCTGGTGCTGCTGGGCTTCTTCCCGCAGCCGATTCTGGACACCTCGCACTCTGCGATGAGTAATATTCAGCAGTGGTTTGTTAATTCTGTTTCTACTACAAGGCCGTAATTCGCCATGACAATAACTCCACAACAACTGATCGCACTGCTACCGCTGCTGATCGTCGGCTTGACGGTGGTGGTTGTGATGCTCTCCATTGCGTGGCGACGCAATCATTTCCTCAATGCCACGCTATCGGTTCTCGGCCTCAACGTCGCGCTAGTCTCACTTTGGTTCGTAGGGCAGAACGGGGCGATGGACGTGACGCCGCTGATTCGCGTTGACGGCTATTCCATGCTCTATACCGGGCTGGTGCTGCTGGCGAGTCTGGCGACCTGTACCTTTGCTTATCCGTGGCTTGAGGGTTATAAGGACAATAAGGAAGAGTTCTACCTGCTGGTGCTGATCGCCGCGTTGGGTGGTATTCTGCTGGCGGGCGCTAACCATCTGGCGGCGTTGTTCCTCGGTATTGAGCTTATCTCTCTGCCGCTGTTCGGTCTGGTTGGCTACGCCTTCCGTCAGAAACGCTCGCTGGAAGCCAGTATCAAATACACCATTCTGTCTGCCGTCGCCTCTTCTTTCCTGCTGTTCGGTATCGCGCTGGTGTATGCGAACTCTGGTAACCTGTCCTTCCTTGCCCTTGGTAAGAACCTGGCTGACAGCACGCTGCATGAACCGCTGCTGCTGGCGGGTGTGGGCTTGATGATTGTGGGTCTGGGCTTCAAGCTGTCGCTGGTGCCGTTTCACCTGTGGACGCCGGACGTCTACCAGGGCGCGCCTGCGCCGGTATCAACCTTCCTGGCGACCGCCAGCAAGATTGCTATCTTTGGCGTGGTGATGCGTCTGTTCCTGTATGTGCCAGTCGGCAACAGCGAGGCGGTACGCGTGGTGTTGGGCCTTATCGCCTTTGCGTCGATTATCTTCGGTAACCTGATGGCGCTGAGCCAGACCAATATCAAACGTCTGCTCGGCTACTCTTCTATCTCCCATCTTGGCTATCTGCTGGTGGCGCTGATTGCCCTGCAGAGCGGCGAGATGTCGATGGAAGCGGTAGGCGTCTATCTGGCCGGTTATCTCTTCAGCAGCCTCGGCGCGTTTGGCGTGGTGAGCCTGATGTCCAGCCCGTATCGCGGGCCGGATGCGGATTCGCTCTATTCATATCGCGGCCTGTTCTGGCATCGCCCGATTCTGTCGGCGGTGATGACGGTGATGATGCTGTCTCTCGCCGGTATTCCGATGACGCTGGGCTTTATCGGTAAGTTCTACGTGCTGGCGGTCGGTGTGCATGCGCACCTGTGGTGGCTGGTAGGGGCGGTGGTTGTCGGTTCGGCAATCGGTCTCTATTACTACCTGCGCGTTGCGGTAAGCCTGTATTTAAGCGCGCCAGAGAAACTCAATCGCGATGCGCCGTCTAACTGGCAGTACAGCGCCGGGGGCATCGTAGTGCTGATCTCCGCGCTGCTGGTGCTGGTGCTTGGCGTATGGCCGCAGCCGCTGATTAGCATCGTGCAGCTGGCAATGCCGTTGATGTAATCTGGCAGTTATCTGAGAAAAAGGATCGCTTCGGCGGTCCTTTTTTTATCGGTGAAAAATGTATGGGTATTTTCTTTAATATTCGTATTTGTCATGCGGTTTGTCATATTAACCTCACTTTACGTTTCCCCTCATACTCTTATTTTCCGTACTATTATTACTACGCACACTACTGTGTTTTGTAGATAGAGAAAGTGAATGAAAACAAGGCGTAAGCATTTGACTGTCGGGGAGGTTCAGCGTTTGGTTGATGCGGCCAGGCGGGGAGCAAACCCGGAGCGCGATGTCTGTTTATTGTGGATGTGTTTTAATCATGGGTGCCGGGTGAGTGAAATTCGTCACTGGAAGCTATCTGATATCGATATTCAAAGTGGGGTTATTTATATTCGGCGGTTGAAAAATGGTTTTTCGACCACGCATCCTATTTATAAGCAAGAGGTGAAGGTACTCAACGAATGGTTGCGTGTGCGTAAAAATTACCCTGGAAATAATTCGGGTTGGCTTTTCTTATCACGTAATGGTCAGCCTTTATCGCGGCAGAGAATATATCAGATGATGAAGAACCTCAGCCTGGACGCGCAGCTGGAAATCAACGCCCATCCGCATATGCTGCGCCATGCGTGCGGCTTTGCACTGGCGAATAACGGTGTGGATACGCGGTTAATCCAGGATTTTCTCGGTCATCGGAATATTCAGCATACGGTTATTTACACGGCAAGTAATGATGCGAGATTTAGGGAGGTTTGGTAAATGAAATAGTCATTTTGTATCAAACTGACTCCTATGCTATCCATGGTTATTAACAATGTCAATTTGTGTCTAACAATTTTTTTTATTATATTTTTCATGTCCTTACATTAATCATATAATGCATCCATTTGTTAATTGAAATGAATTTGCAATATGTATGATTCGTGTCTCGCTCCAGCTCTTAGTTTTTTATCATGTTTATTAGGATTTATCCTGGTAAATATAAAATCAAAAATGCCTTCCCTGGCAATTTATATTTCAATTAATTGAAGTGGTCAAATTGATACAAAATGACCACTTCAAAATATTATATCCATTTCATGGCTCAATGTTTTGCGGCGTTATTACTATCAAACGTAAATAAAAGGATGCGCACGGTATTGCGCTTTTAAGTTAATGCATTGACTGCATTGAAAAGGATTAATCATGAAAAAAACATTACTTGTTGCTGTTGTTGCTGCTTGCGCGACATTCTCTGGTGCAGCGCTGGCAGATGACGGTCAGGTGAAGTTTCTTGGCAGCATCATTGACGCTGGCTGCGACGTGGTCAACGACCTGTCTAACCCACTGGAAGTCCAGATGGGACAGATCGCTAAAACGGCGTTTACCGGTACGGGTTCTACTGCGGCTGAGCAAGGTTTCGATATTAAACTGGAAAACTGCCCGAATACTGTTACCAAAGCATCGGTACTGTTCTCCGGTACTAACGTTGACGGTGACAATGAAAAGCTGAAGTTGACCACTGAGACTGATGTCGCTACAGGCGTAGCTCTGCAGCTGGTTGATGGTAGCACTAACAGTACTCTGCCGCTGTTCACCCGTTCTACCAGCCTGACCATCCCATCTACCGGCAATATCGATCTGCCGTTCCGCGTGCGTTATATCCAGACCGACGCGACTGTTGTTGCTGGTAAAGCTAACGGTAGCGCCAACTTCACTATCAGCTACAACTGATTCTCCGTCTATTAGACCGTGCTAGCGAGCCGAAATCGGCTCGCTTTTCCAGGGAGCTGGAGATGAAAAGATACCTGAAAGTGCTGATGGCTGGATGGCTGTTGGTGGGCGCTGCGGCACATGCGGGCGTCGTCACCGGCGGTACTCGCCTGATTTATCCTGGCGGCAAAAAGGAGTCCTCTCTGAGCGTAACCAACAATGACGCTACCCCATACCTTATTCAAAGCTGGATAGAAGCGGATAACGGCACCGCCCCCTTCCTGTTGACACCGCCTTTGTTTCGCCTGGAAGGCGAGCAGCAAACCCGACTGCGGGTGATTTATAGCGGTGGATTGCCGGAAAACAAAGAAAGTATGTTCTGGATGAATATCAAAGCGATTCCATCCTCACAGGCTAAAGCTGGCACCAACACATTACAGATCGCTATTAAAACCCGTATCAAATTAATTTACCGGCCGAAATCCGTTGCGGGAATGCCGGAAACAGTGACGGAGCAGCTTCGCTGGACGCGCAGCGGCAATACGCTACAGGTCACTAATCCCACCGCGTTTTATATGAATTTCGCCGAGGTGAAAATTGGTGGTGCAGAAGTCAAAGAAGCCAACTGGGTAGCGCCTGGCGCGACGGCACGTTTCGAATTACCACGCGGCAGTGCAGGCTCTTTGCAGTGGAAACTGATTAATGATTACGGCGGTATTGGCGCGCAGCATAACGCTAATTTGTAAAGGCTGTCAGGCCAGGGAGTTCCAGAGAGAATGAAAAATAATCATAACAAATGGCGGCTTAACCGGATAGCCGGAGCTCTGGCCGTTGCCTTGATACCGTGGTGTGATGATGCACTGGCGCGGGATGTGTTTAACCCGGCATTATTGGAAATGGATGGTCCGCAGACGGGCGTCAGGGATTTATCGGCTTACGAACACGCTGGAGGGCAGCAGCCGGGGACCTATCGGGTCGATATTTACCTCAACAATATCTTTATGGAGACCCGGGATGTCGCTTTTCAACAAAGCCGGATCCCGGGGGAAACTTCACTGCAGCCCTGCCTGAAAGTTGAAGAACTCGCTGAATGGGGCGTGCGCGTTAAGCAATTCCCTGAATTAGGCCGTAAATCGGCGGACTGCGCGGATCTGGAAGTGATACCCCAGGCAAAGGCAGACTTTCGCTTTAGTCAGCAGCGTTTGTTATTAAGCTTCCCGCAGGCGGCGGTTTCCAGCGCGGCGCGGGGCTGGGTTGACCCGAAGCAGTGGGATGACGGTATTAGCGCACTTCTGCTGAACTACTCATTCAGCGGGGCAAACAACTGGTCGCGCAAGAACGACATGCCGGACAGCGATAATCAATACGTTAACCTGCGTCCCGGTATCAACATCGGACCGTGGCGTTTGCGCAACTACACGACCTGGAACCGCAGCAGCAGCAGCGGCGGGGAATCCAATAACAGCTGGGATACGGTTTATACCTATGCGCAGCGCAATATCAATGCCCTGCAAGGGGTGATGACGCTGGGTGATAGCAGCACCGACGCCGACGTTTTTGAAGGCATTCCCTTCCGCGGGGCGATGCTGGCTTCTGATGACGATATGCTGCCGGAAAGCCTGCGCGGCTATGCGCCGGTAGTGCGCGGGATTGCGCGTACCAATGCTCAGGTTATCATCCGCCAGAACGGCTATGAGATTTACCAGACCTACGTCTCTCCCGGTGCTTTCGAAATTACCGATATGTATCCCACCGGCGGTTCGGGCGATTTATCGGTCACCATCAAAGAATCCGATGGCAGCGAGCAGAATCTGATTGTTCCTTATGCTTCACTGCCTGTCCTGCAGCGCGAAGGCCGCCTCAAATATAGTGTGACTTCCGGCGTATACCGGGCCTACGACAATAGTATTGATGAAACGCCGCTCACTCAGGCGACGGCTATTTACGGCCTGCCGTGGGGGGTAACCCTTTACGGCGGCGGCCAATTTAGCAGCAAATATCAGTCGCTGGCGCTGGGGTTGGGGAAAAACCTCGGCGAGCTTGGCGCCGTATCGACCGACGTCACCCAGGCCTGGTCGAATCGCCAGGATCAAGACAAAGAGAGCGGTCAGTCGGTGCGTATCCGTTACAGTAAAGATCTCCCGGGCCTAGGGACAAACGTCAGCCTGGCGGGATATCGCTATGCGACCAGCGGTTACTGGGATATGCAGGAAGTGCTAGATACCTATCGAGACGATAATTATACCCCTTCAATCGAACGGCGGCGCAACCGGGGAGAAGTCACGCTCAGCCAGAGCCTTGGTGACGAAATGGGCTCGATGTCGCTAAGCTATATCCGCGAAGATTACTGGAATACCGGGCGTACCATGGAGTCGGTGGGCGTGGGATACAACAATAGCTGGCACGGTGTGAGCTATAGCATTAACTACAGTTACAACCGTAATACCACCGATCAGGATACCGGAAAACGCAACGATGAAGATCACCTGTTCGCGCTGAGCATCAGCGTGCCTCTGGGAGAATGGCTACCGAAACCGGTTTATGCCAACTACTCCCTGAACAGCAGCAAAAATGGTTCAACCAGCAATAATCTGGGCCTTTCCGGTACTCTTCTGGAGCGAAATAACCTGAGCTGGAGCGTACAGGAAGGATACACCAGCCAGGGAAGAGGAGAGAGCGGCAGCGTTAATGCGGACTGGCGCGCGACCTATGGTGAGCTTACCGGCGGCTACAGCCATGATAAATACAGCCATCGTCTGAACTACGCCCTGCGTGGCGGAGTCCTGGCGCATGAAAATGGCCTGACGCTGGGGCAGCCTTTTGGTGAAACCCTCGCTTTAGTCAAAGCGCCAGGCGCCTCGGGCGTTGGCGTGAATAACCAGACCGGTGTCAGGACCGACTGGCGGGGCTATGCCGTGGTGCCTTATACCTCGCCGTATCGTAAGAATATATTGACCCTTGATACCAGCACCATGCCGGACGATGTCGATCTTGAGCTAACCACTCAGACGGTGGTGCCAACCCGCGGGGCGGTGGTTCGCGCAAGTTATGACACCAGCGTCGGTAGCCGGGTGCTGATGACGGTGCGTCGGGCTAATGGTCAGCCGGTACCTTTCGGTGCCGTGGTCAGCGTACCCGGAGTCGCGACGTCAGAGCAGGCATTTATCGTTGGCGATGGCGGACAGGTCTACCTGAGCGGGCTGGAGTCTAACGGGGCACTTAATGTGAAATGGGGATCGGGTGCACAAGATCGCTGCCGGATTCAGTATGCACTGCCGTCAGGAAAAACCCTCACCGGCATTATTGTAGCCCAGGGGCTATGCCGTTAATCGAAAGGATGCAGAGATAATGAAACGATTTTCATTGGGTATATTAGCGGGCCTGATGGCGCTGGCGATATCGCCGCAGGCGATGGCGGCAACCGGGTGGTGTGAAACGACTGCGGCTGGTAAAACTCCATTTCGCAACACCTTCTCATTTATTGAAACCTTTTCTAATCCCTCGCAAAACCAGGCAGGGATGACGTTTCCTCGCCTGTACCATTGGAGTACCGGGGGAACGTATAATGCTAAATGTGATTGTGGCAGTGTTGTCACTGGACCTACATATTTTAAAGCCACGGTACCAGGGCTGGCGGCGACGCAAAGTCGAGGTGGTTTAAATTATTACCAGCTTAATAAATACCTGGAAATTGCCAGTGAGTTATATATTGCTGGGAACGTGAACGACTATTTCCCAACGCCTGTCGAGAATAAAAGCAATAACTATACCCCGGGCTTTGCCTGTAACCCAGGCGGTACAATTTTTGATTCGGGTTCGCTGGGATATATCTCGCTCTATTTTACCCGGCCATTTGTTGGTCAGGTAACCATCCCTCCGACGGTTATCCTCAATGTCTACGGAACAAGGGTCTCTGGAAGCTATGGTTCAAATCCATTAACGCAGATCTCAATGAGCGGCTCGGTCACGGTACCGCAATCTTGCGAAATAAATACTGGCCAGCCAATTAACATCGACTTTGGGGATATTGCCGCTAATAATTTTAAAACGGCAAGCCAGATGCCAACCGGATTTACGCCGCATGTCGTGAATATGACGGTGGCCTGCACCAATATTTCTGCCGGGGTGAAAATATCACTTTCATTCCAGGGAACGAAGGACATTAATGATAATACTGCATTGGCGACCACCAATAGCGACATCGCCGTACGGATCGAGAATATTACCGGTGTGAAAATTCCGATGATTTCAGGCTTACTACCGGTCAATTTAAATTACTCGACCCAGACCGGAGATACGGCTATGAAAATCTATCCAATTAATACTACCGGTAATTTACCTGCGGGTGGCGGATTTACTGCAACTGCAACCATTCAGGCAGAAATTGAATAACAGGAGTGAATAATGAAAAAGGCGCTATGGCTGGCATTATTGCTGCCTGTTTTTTCATCTTATGGTGGAATACCTTTGAATGTTAAAGGCAATATTTACTATCTGCCCTGCGATGTCACGACGGATACTCAATATCAGGAAGTGAATTTTGGTACACTTTCCAGAATTGACTTTCAATCGGCCGGAGACACTTCGGAATGGAAGACGTTTAACTTAAACATAGAAAATTGCCCGGCAGGGACCACTAAGGAAGGTGCGAATAAGCGGGGAAATTCTTCTCGGCTGACTCAGTCATTTCATTTCTTCATGTTTGAGCCGATTTTTTCTCCCGTAAATGCCTTGAATCAGCCTATTTAGACCGTTTCTTCGCCATTTAAGGCGTTATCCCCAGTTTTTAGTGAGATCTCTCCCACTGACGTATCATTTGGTCCGCCCGAAACAGGTTGGCCAGCGTGAATAACATCGCCAGTTGGTTATCGTTTTTCAGCAACCCCTTGTATCTGGCTTTCACGAAGCCGAACTGTCGCTTGATGATGCGAAATGGGTGCTCCACCTTGGCCCGGATGCTGGCTTTCATGTATTCGATGTTGATGGCCGTTTTGTTCTTGCGTGGATGCTGTTTCAAGGTTCTTACCTTGCCGGGGCGCTCGGCGATCAGCCAGTCCACATCCACCTCGGCCAGCTCCTCGCGCTGTGGCGCCCCTTGGTAGCCGGCATCGGCTGAGACAAATTGCTCCTCTCCATGCAGCAGATTACCCAGCTGATTGAGGTCATGCTCGTTGGCCGCGGTGGTGACTAGGCTGTGGGTCAGGCCACTCTTGGCATCGACACCAATGTGGGCCTTCATGCCAAAGTGCCACTGATTGCCTTTCTTGGTCTGATGCATCTCCGGATCGCGTTGCTGCTCTTTGTTCTTGGTCGAGCTGGGTGCCTCAATGATGGTGGCATCGACCAAGGTGCCTTGAGTCATCATGACGCCTGCTTCGGCCAGCCAGCGATTGATGGTCTTGAACAATTGGCGGGCCAGTTGATGCTGCTCCAGCAGGTGGCGGAAATTCATGATGGTGGTGCGGTCAGGCAAGGCGCTATCCAGGGATAACCGGGCAAACCGACGCATGGAGGCGATTTCGTACAGAGCATCTTCCATCGCGCCATCGCTCAGGTTGTACCAATGCTGCATGCAGTGAATGCGTAGCATGGTTTCCAGCGGATAAGGTCGCCGGCCATTACCAGCCTTGGGGTAAAACGGCTCGATGACTTCCACCATGTTTTGCCATGGCAGAATCTGCTCCATACGGGACAAGAAAATCTCTTTTCTGGTCTGACGGCGCTTACTGCTGAATTCACTGTCGGCGAAGGTAAGTTGATGACTCATGATGAACCCTGTTCCATGGCTCCAGATGACAAACATGATCTCATATCAGGGACTTGTTCGCACCTTCCCTAAAGCAACGGTAAAATTCGATGGTGTGGTGGATGGTGATGATGCCACGCATTTTGCCAATATGGCGGCCAGCAATGCGTCGCAGAATATTGCGTTGCAAATAACCAATGACAGTCACACTACGACCTACAAGAATCAAGACCAGATGACCATTACTATTAACAGCAGTACCGGGAAAGGTGAGTTTCCCTTAGCTGCCCGTTTATATTCAACCCAGGGGGGGGCGACTATTGGTCAATTTGAATCTGTCGTGCAACTGACATTTACCTATCAGTAATTTTATGAGTTAAATGGATGAAAAGGAATGACGTATGCAGGAAGAAATGGAATATCTGAGCGTGAAAGATGTTGAGCGTCTGGTTCTTGCCGCACAATATTGCGCTCATCCGGAAAGAAATAGCTGCATGATCCAAATGTGCTTTTTGCACGGCTGTCGAATTAATGAAATCACGGCATTAACATTGAGTGATGTCGACTTACCCGGAAAACGGGTCTATATTCGCCGAGCTCGCCACGGTGTATCAGGCTATCACCCTTTGCAGCCGAAAGAGGTTATTTCGTTGCAGCGCTGGCTGCTGGCTCGGGAATGTTACCCGGCCCATAGCGATCTTCTTTTTCTCTCCTCAAGGGGAAATAAGATGACCCGCCAGCGTTTCTATCAAATTATTCGTGAATGCTGTGAACTGGCGAAGCTAAAGCAGAATGTTCACCCACGGATGCTGCGTCATGCCTGTGGCTATGAACTGGGTAAGAAAGGCATTGATGACGATTCTATTCAGGATTACCTTGGCTATCGGAATTTAAAATCTATCCTGCGTTATAACGGTTATGTTGAAGAGTAATTGACGGGCGTAAACGCGGCGGCCGTTATTCACCGCGCTACGCCCGCTTTTAGTCCACGGTATAGGCCAGAAAATCTTCCGCTAACACCGTTGACGGAAAAACCTCCTGACATTCCGCAAGAAGGCGCTGACAGCCCTCAAAATCATAGCGTGAGCTAAAATGAGTGGCGATAAGCGTACCGACGCCCGCATCGCGCGCCAGCGCGGCCGTCTGTTGACTGACTGAATGCCCGCGGCTGTTAGCTTTTTCCGCCATTGCCTGCTCCAGTGTGACCTCATGGACCATGACATCCACGCCGCGTGCCAGTTCCAGCGCCTCCGGGCAGGGGGCGGTATCGCCGAAAATCGCCAACGTTTTTCCCGGTGTTGCCGGACCAAGATACCTGCTGCCGTCAATTATCCGCCCATCTTCCAGCTCAACCGTTAATCCTTGCTTTAAACGGTGGAACAACGGGCCGGAGGGGACGCCATCAGCGATAAGCCGGGCGGCATCAAGAGCACCTGGTTTATCGTGCTGCTCGATTCGATAGCCATAACACTCGACCGGATGATTTAACGGATATGCACTAACCCGATAGCCCTGTTCATCAAACACCAAACCAGGCCCGATCTCGACGATGGTTAGCGGATAATCGGTCCAGGAACCGCTAAGGCGCAGCGCGGTTTCTACAAACTCCTTAAGCCCTTTTGGCCCATACAGCGTCAGCGGCAGCGAATTGCCCTGCATCGAACGGCTGCACAGCAGACCGGGAAGGCCGAACAGATGGTCGCCATGGAGATGAGTGATGAAAATTTTATTCAGTTTGCCAGGATGATAAGGGGTATGTAGAAACTGATGCTGTGTTCCCTCCCCGCAGTCGAACAGCCACATCTCAGCCATTGTTGGCTGTTGCAAATTCAGCACTATCGACGTCATATTACGCGTACGGGTGGGCACGCCAGCGGATGTCCCCAAAAAGAGTAATTCCATCGTCCTGTGTCCTTAGGGCGTGAGTCAAAAAACAGAGTATACCCGTCATACTTCAAGTTGCATGTGTGTTGGCTGCACTCGTTCACCCCAGTCACTTACTCATGTAAGCTCCTGGGGATTCGCTCGCTGGCCGCCTTCATGCCACTTGAATTATTTAGGGTTAAAATTTATTAAGGAACCGCAGATGATGACATGGCAGGATCTTCACCACGCCGAACTGACCGTCCCACAGCTTTATGCCCTGCTGAAATTACGCTGTGCGGTGTTCGTTGTCGAACAAACCTGCGCCTATCTGGACGTCGATGGCGACGACCTGGTCGGAGAGAATCGCCATATTCTAGGCTGGCGCGGTGAGGAGCTGGTGGCCTACGCGCGCATTCTTAAGAGTGAAGATGAGTTTGAGCCGGTAGTGATTGGTCGGGTGATTGTCAGCCCGACGGTGCGTGGCGAAAAGCTAGGCTATCAGCTGATGGAGCAGGCGCTGGCCAGCTGTCGCCAGAACTGGCCGCAAAAGGCCATTTATCTCGGGGCCCAGGCGCACCTGCAAAAATTCTACGAGAGCTTCGGTTTTGTTCCGGTTACTGAGGTTTACGATGAGGATGGTATCGACCACATAGGCATGGCGCGCGAAATTGCCACCCACTAACGTCGGACACGCGGACTAAAAGCCGCTCCCTCATCGGGGGTACTGCTATTTCAGCGTGGTACCCCGTATAATATGGGGTTTTTACTCCGTGGAGGTTTGCGTGCTGTCTGTTTCCACCGCGCTGGAAAGCCTGTTCGGCTGCCTGGCTGACGATTTCCCGCCATCGCCCGGCACGCGAATTTTCGATATCCCCTTTGCGCTGAATGACGCTTTTGACCCATTGTTGTGGTGCAGTCATCAGCCGGTGTGGCCGCAATTCTACTGGCAGCAGCGTAACGGTGATGAAGAACTCGCCGCGCTGGGAGCGGTAAAAACCTTTCCTTCTTTAGTTCAGGCGAATGCTTTTTTACAGCAACAGGGGCGCGACGATCTGCGGATTTGCGGCCTTAACGCGTTTGACCCGCAGCGGGGAATGTTGATACTGCCGAGGCTGGAGTGGCGTCGCCTGGGCGGTAAAGCCACCCTGCGGCTGACGCTGTGCAGCGACACTTCGCTTAATGACGATGCCCATGCGGCGCGTGAATTCCTCCATTTTTTAATGGCAGAACAATCGCTACCCGCACCGATGCCCTCCCTGTTAAGTGAACAGCACTTTCCAGCCTGGCCGCAGTGGCGGGCGCTGGTTGAACAAGCAACACAGTCGATAGCTGGCGGGAAAATGGACAAAGTGGTCCTGGCTCGCGCCACTGATTTACATTTTTCTGCCCCGTTAAATGCGGGTGCGATCGTTGCCGCCAGCCGTCGTATTAACCTCAACTGCTTCCATTTCCTGATGGCTTTTAATTCGCAGCAGTCCTTCTTCGGCGCTACCCCGGAGCGGCTGTGGCGCCGGCGCGGCGCGCTGTTGCGGACCGAGGCGCTGGCGGGGACCGCTGCCAGCCATGAGAACGATCGTCAGGCACAAAAGCTGGCAGACTGGCTGATGAACGATGACAAAAACCAGCGCGAAAATATGCTGGTGGTGGAAGATATCTGTCAGCGTATGCAGGGGGAGACTCGCGTGCTGGACGTGCTGCCGCCGCAGGTCGTGCGTCTGCGTAAAGTGCAGCATTTGCGGCGCTGTATTTGGGCCGAGCTGGATAAACCTGATGACGCCCGCTGCCTGCACCGGCTCCAGCCCACGGCGGCGGTTGCCGGTTTACCACGACAGACGGCGCTGGATTTTATCACCCGCCACGAACCTTTTGCCCGCGACTGGTATGCCGGTTCCGCTGGCTATCTGTCGCTGGCGCAAAGTGAATTCTGCGTCTCTCTGCGTTCGGCAAAAGTAGAACACGATACGCTTAGATTGTACGCCGGGGCAGGAATCGTCAGCGGTTCAGACCCCGAACAAGAGTGGCTGGAAATTGAAAATAAAGCCGCAGGATTGCGTTCGTTACTGCTGACAAAACCTGGATAAAACGATGCATATCAAAGCTCGATCACTTTGTATTATCTATACTTAGCCTCAATATTTGATACCGGACAAATTCATGTCAGTAAGCGCATTTAACCGACGCTGGGCGGCGGTGATCCTTGAAGCTTTAACGCGCCACGGCGTGCAGCATATCTGCATTGCGCCCGGCTCGCGCTCAACGCCCTTAACCCTGGCGGCGGCGGAAAACCGCGCTTTTATTCATCACACTCATTTTGACGAACGCGGCCTCGGCCATCTGGCATTGGGTCTGGCGAAAGCCAGCGGCCAGCCGGTGGCGGTAATTGTTACGTCCGGTACCGCCACGGCTAACCTCTATCCAGCGCTGATAGAGGCCGGATTGACCGGCGAGAAACTCATTATGCTTACCGCTGACCGGCCACCGGAGCTGATCGATTGCGGTGCCAATCAGGCCATTCGCCAGCCGGGTATGTTTGCCTCGCATCCATCGCAGACGATATCGCTGCCGCGACCGTCGCAGGATATTCCTGCTCGCTGGCTGGTCTCGACCCTCGATCAGGCGCTTGGCGCGCTGCATTCCGGCGGCGTGCATATCAACTGCCCGTTTGCCGAACCGCTGTACGGCGATATGGACGATACCGGCATCCAGTGGCAGCAGCAGCTAGGTGACTGGTGGCAGAGCGACAAACCGTGGCTGCGCCAGTCCCTGCATCTTTCAAGTGATAAGCAGCGCGACTGGTTTTTCTGGCGACAAAAACGCGGCGTGATCGTTGCCGGGCGCATGAGCGCCGAAGAGGGCAAGAAAGTGGCCGAATGGGCGAAAATGCTCGGCTGGCCGCTGATTGGCGACGTGCTCTCGCAAACCGGACAGCCGCTACCGTGCGCTGACCTGTGGCTCGGAAACGCAAAAGCGGTCAGCGAGCTGGCGCAGGCGCAAATCATTGTCCAGTTGGGCAGCAGCCTGACCGGCAAACGCGTTTTGCAGTGGCAGGCGACCTGTGAGCCAGAAGAGTACTGGCTGGTGGATAACCTGCCGGGGCGGCTTGACCCGGCACAGCATCGCGGTCGTCGTCTCGTCTGTTCCATCGATCGTTGGCTGGATCTACACCCGGCGGAAAAACGCCAGCCGTGGGCCAGCGCCATCCCTGAACTGGCACGCCAGGCATGGCAGGCGGCGGTCGACAACAGCGAGTCCTTCGGCGAGGCCCAACTGGCGCAAAGAATCCGTCGCTATTTGCCGGATCAGGGCCAGCTGTTTGTCGGCAACAGCCTGGTAGTACGCTTAATTGATGCGCTATCGCAGCTCCCGGCGGGCTACCCGGTTTATAGCAATCGTGGGGCCAGCGGAATTGATGGCCTGCTGGCGACGGCGGCTGGCGTGCAGCGTGCCAGCGCGCGTCCGACGCTGGTTATCGTCGGTGACCTGTCGGCGCTCTACGATCTTAACTCGCTGGCGCTGCTGCGTCAGGCATCTGCGCCGCTGGTGCTGATTGTCGTCAACAACAACGGTGGGCAAATTTTTTCTCTGCTGCCAACGCCGCAGGACCAGCGAAGCCAGTTCTATCTGATGCCGCAAAACGTCAATTTTGACCATGCGGCGGCGATGTTCAACTTACCTTATCATCGCCCCACGGGGTGGAGTGAACTCGAAAGTGCGCTGGATGGCGCCTGGTGTACTCCCGGCGCCACTCTGATTGAACTGGTGGTGAATGAAACCGACGGTGCGCAAACCTTACAACATCTGCTGGCGCAGGTGAGCCAGCTATGACGCTGCACGCGGTGGCTGAACAGGGCCTGCCGGGATATCCGTGGCTGGTTTTTTTGCACGGATTTTCCGGCGATAGCCACGAGTGGCGTACCGTGGGCCAGGCGTTCAGCGCGTATCCGCGTTTGTATCTTGACCTTCCGGGCCACGGAGGTTCGGCAGATATCGAAGTGAGCGACTTTGCCGATGTCTGCCAGCTCCTTAAGAATACGCTGAATAGTTACAACATACTAAAGTACTGGCTGGTGGGTTACTCCCTTGGCGGACGGGTAGCGATGGCCTATGCCAGCCAGCCGCGTAAAGGTCTCTGCGGGCTGGTCGTCGAAGGCGGGCATCCGGGCTTGCAGGATGACAACCAGCGTCTGCTGCGCCTACGTAGCGATGCAGCATGGGCTGAACGCTTTCGCTGTGAGCCATTGGCGCAGGTTTTCGCCGACTGGTATCAGCAGCCGGTCTTTGTCTCCCTTGATGAGCCCCAGCGCGCGGCGCTGGTTGCGCTGCGCAGCCGTAACAACGGTACGATTTTAGCGGCGATGCTGCTGGCGACCTCATTGGGTCAACAGCCCGATCTCCGTGGGGCATTACGCACTCGTGATTTCCCATTTCATTACCTTTGCGGCGAACGCGATGACAAGTTTCGCGCCATCGCGGATGAGCTATCCGCAACCACACACGTAATTAATCATGCCGGACACAACGCGCATCGGGAAAACCCTGCCGCGGTAGTTGCTTGTCTGGCGCAGTTTTTAGCGAGTTAACTGAAGGACACTCTATGATCTCTCTTGATGAAGCAATGCTTTACGCCCCGGTTGAATGGCAGGACTGTTCCGAAGGCTACACCGACATTCGTTATCAAAAGTCGGCGGATGGGATTGCTAAAATCACCATTAACCGCCCGCAGGTCCGCAACGCCTTTCGCCCGCTGACCGTCAAAGAGATGATTCAGGCGCTGGCGGATGCCCGCTATGACGACAATATCGGCGTTATCGTCCTGACCGGCGAAGGCGACAAGGCGTTCTGTGCCGGTGGCGATCAGAAAGTTCGCGGCGACTACGGCGGATACCAGGATGACTCCGGCGTTCACCACCTCAACGTGCTCGATTTCCAGCGTCAAATTCGCACCTGCCCGAAACCCGTCGTAGCGATGGTCGCGGGTTACTCCATCGGCGGGGGGCACGTACTGCATATGATGTGTGACCTGACCATTGCTGCGGAAAACGCCATCTTCGGCCAAACCGGCCCGAAAGTCGGTTCCTTCGACGGCGGCTGGGGCGCGGCCTATATGGCGCGCATCGTTGGGCAGAAAAAAGCTCGCGAAATCTGGTTTCTGTGCCGTCAATACGACGCGAAAGCCGCGCTGGATATGGGCCTGGTCAACACCGTTGTTCCGCTGGCGGACCTGGAAAAAGAGACCGTGCGCTGGTGTCGTGAAATGCTGCAAAACAGCCCGATGGCGCTGCGCTGCCTGAAGGCGGCGCTGAACGCTGACTGCGACGGTCAGGCGGGGCTGCAGGAGTTGGCGGGCAATGCCACTATGCTGTTCTATATGACCGAAGAGGGTCAGGAAGGGCGCAACGCGTTCAACCAGAAGCGCCAGCCGGACTTCAGCAAATTTAAACGGAATCCATAATGCGACAGGCGCAGGTTTACCGCTGGCAGCTACCGATGGACGCGGGGGTGGTGCTGCGTGAACGGCGGTTAAAAAACCGCGATGGCTTGCTCCTGCGCTTGCGTGACGGCGAGCGCGAAGGCTGGGGGGAGATTTCTCCCCTGCCGGGATTCAGTCTGGAAACGCTGGACGAAGCGCAGGCGGTGCTGCTTACCTGGGCGCAAGCCTGGCGTGATGGCGAAGACGCTGCGCTGCCAGTGCCGCCTTCAGCGGCTTTCGGCGTGAGCTGCGCGCTGGCGGAACTGTGCGGTGAGCTGCCGCAGGCGGCGGATTATCGCGCCGCGCCGCTGTGTTCCGGCGACCCGGACGAGCTGTTTGCGAAGCTTTCGCTGATGCCTGGCGAGAAGGTGGCGAAGGTCAAAGTTGGCCTGTATGAGGCGGTGCGCGACGGCATGGTAGTGAACCTGCTGCTGGAAGCGATCCCTGATTTGACGTTGCGTCTTGACGCCAACCGTGCCTGGACGCCGCTGAAAGCCCAGCAGTTCGCCAAATACGTCGATCCGCAATATCGTGAGCGTATCGCTTTCCTTGAAGAACCCTGCAAAACTCGCGACGACTCGCGTGCTTTTGCCCAGGAAACGGGTATCGCAATTGCCTGGGATGAGAGCCTGCGCGAGGCGGATTTTGAGTTTGCCGCCGAGCCGGGTTTGCGGGCCGTGGTGATTAAACCGACGTTGACCGGCAGCCTGCAAAAAGTGCAGCAGCAGGTGGCAGCCGCTCATGCTCTGGGGCTGACGGCGGTTATCAGCTCATCCATTGAGTCGAGCCTGGGCCTGACGCAATTGGCGCGGATTGCCGCCTGGCTGACGCCGCACACTATTCCCGGTCTGGATACGCTGAGCCTGATGCGCGGCCAGCTGGTTCGTCGCTGGCCGGAAAGCGACCTGCCGTGCCTGACCGTTGATGAACTGGAGCCGTTGCTGTGACATTTAGCGACTGGCCCTGGCGTCATTGGCGTCAGCTGCGGGGAGAGGCGCAGGCGCTGCGTCTGAACGAGCAGCGCCTGAGTTGGCGAGAACTGTGCGCGCAAATTGATGCTCTGGCGGCGGGATTTCACGCCCAGGGCGTCAGCGAAGGCGATGGCGTGCTGCTTCGTGCTTACAATCAGCCGGAGGCCTTACTGGCATGGCTGGCACTATTACAGTGCGGCGCGCGTGTGCTGCCGCTGAACCCGCAATTGCCATCCGCTTTGTTAGCGGAACTGCTACCGTCGCTAAGCCTGCGCCATGCGCTGGCGCTAAACGGCGACGCTCTTGCGCTGATGTACAACCCACTGGCCCTGCAATTTGCGTCAGGCGAGCACGCGGTTATCTGGCGCGAAGATCGCCTGGCCTCAATGACGCTGACTTCGGGGTCGACAGGTTTACCGAAAGCGGCGGTACATACTTTTCGCGCCCATCTCGCCAGCGCCGAAGGCGTGCTGGCGATGATCCCGCTTGCGCCGGAAGATGACTGGCTGCTGTCGCTGCCGCTGTTTCACGTTTCCGGCCAGGGCATTCTCTGGCGCTGGCTGCATGCGGGTGCTGTCCTGACGGTGCGTGACAAACAGCCGCTGGAGCAGGCATTGCAGGGCTGTACTCATGCCTCGCTGGTGCCGACTCAGCTCTGGCGTCTGCTCAACGGCGATACTGACGTAGCGTTAAAAGCGGTGTTGCTGGGCGGCGCGGCGATCCCGGTGGCGCTGACCGAGCAGGCGAAAGCGCGCGGTATCCGCTGCTGGTGTGGCTACGGACTGACCGAGTTTGCTTCCACAGTGTGCGCCAAAGAGGCCGATGGCCTGGCGGACGTCGGGCAGCCGCTGCCGGGACGCGAACTGCGGATTGTCGACGGTGAAGTCTGGCTGCGGGCCGACAGCATGGCTGAAGGCTACTGGCGCGATGAGCAAATAGTTCCACTGGTTAATGAACACGGCTGGTTTGCTACCCGCGATCGCGGCAGGCTTGATAACGGCAATCTGACCATTCTCGGAAGAATGGATAATCTCTTTTTCAGCGGCGGGGAGGGCATTCAACCGGAAGAGGTGGAACGGGTCATTGGCGCTCATCCGCAGATTCAGCAGGTCTTTATTGTACCGCTGGATGATGCCGAATTTGGCCAGCGGCCGGTGGCGGTGGTGGAGTGCAGCGAACATTGCGACCCGGCAACCTTAGCAAGCTGGTGCGCCGATAAGCTGGCGCGTTTCCAGCAGCCGGTACGCTGGTTGCCACTGCCCGAAACGCTAAAAACCGGCGGCATTAAAATTTCCCGCCGGGCGCTGCGTGAGTGGGTTAACCAGCAGGTAATGCCGTAGTTCAGGACTGCTGGATGCTCAGTAGCTGCTTCGTGTGCCAGCGGCCCAGAACGAAAACGGTGGTCAGCGCGCCGAGCAGGGCGCAGAACATATCCGACTGGGTATCCCAGGGATCGCCCTGAGTGCCAAGAAACTCATCCGCGCCTTGTCCCAGACCCAGCGCTGCCCACCATTCAATCAGCTCATAGACGGCGCTGATCGCCAGCGCAATACAGCAAACCACGAACGCGAGCATTTTGCGTCCGTGAACGTAGCCGCCGCGCAGCAAAATTTCCCGCGCCGCCAGCGCCGGGACCAGTCCCTGGAAAAAGTGTCCCAGCTTGTCGTAGGGATTGCGGCTCAAATCAAGCCAGGCCTGAACATCAAAGCCGATGGGCACTTTGGCGTAGGTGTACATTCCGCCAACCATTAAAATAATGGCATGGAAGAAGATCAGTACGTAGAGCAGCGGCGTTAGCGGATAGCGTGAGTGCGTCGCCAGCAGCAAAGGAACGAGGATGATGACTGGCGTAACTTCCATCAGCCAGGTGAGCTTATCTCCCGCGCTGATGCCGGTATAAACAAGGATAAGTAGAAGCGCCAGGGCCGCGAATTTGATTAACGAGCCGGAAACCGTGGTGGTCATAATATATCGCCAGAAGTTTAAAGACGTTACTATCAGATGGATACCGGGAAAATACAATATTGAACGTTAGCGGCACGGTTCTCCTGAGTTGTCTTTCGGGAAGGGACGCAGCTTTTAGCCCTGAACAAGGAGCATGGTTATAGCCAGAACCGGCGCTGCATACAGAGAGTGACTAACCGACAGGGACGCACGGTAATGAAAAACAGGTTCCGTATTCTCGCCTTTTTCTGCTTTTTGTTGGCGCAGCCTTTCAACGTCTGGAGCGTTGACGACCCTTTCTCCAGCCATATTCGCGAGGATGATCGTCACTGGCGCGGGCAGCAAATTTGGCCGCAGGTGATTTACCGTTTTGACGCCTGGCGTTATATCGTGCTCGACAGGGGTAAGCTGGGGCGACACGGGCAGGCACCGCGCTATTGTTCGGGGGTGATGTGGTATCTGGACACGCAACGGAATATTGTCTCGCGGATTGGCGATCTAACACCAAACGAATGGACGACCCCAGAGACGGAGCGTTCAGGCAGCGTGCCTTACGGGCAGGTCGCACCGGCATCGTTTCGCTATGTCCACGCGGTGCAGCAGTATGTCGTGGTGCCCAGAACCGGCTTGCCGCAAAAAATGGCCGACGGGCAGTTCCATTTTCGCCTGTATGGTTTCAACGTTTCAGCCGACCACGGTAAAACCTGGATGTTTACCCCTATTCGCCTGCCGCGATTAGCGGATGAACGCCCGCAGGAGGAGATGGCGATGACGGTGGTCAATAACCAGATCTATCTGCAGCTAAAAGAGGGGCATCTTGTCAGTTCAGACCTGTCTCGCGGCAGCCACTGGTCTTTTTACGATAATCAGCGCCAGAATAACCCGCCGCAGATCGAGGAGTATCCCGGATGGGACGCGATGAGCTGTAGCGCGACCGCCCTGCTCAGCGAGCAGGAACGGCGCGAGTGGGACGATGCGCGCGCCAGAGTGCTGAGCGCGGTGAACCCGTAGCCCCGGCCAGCAGCGCGGTCGGGGGGAACAACGGAAGCCGCGATACACGCTGTTTTCCGGAGGCGATGCTGCGCATCTGTCCAGGCTAACAGACCGGACCCGTAGCCCGGTCAGCGCAGCGCCACCGGGAAGAGAGTGGATGCTGCAATGGCGTACCTGGAGGCGCATTCTGTCAGCTTCCCGGGAGATCTCCTTTCGTCATCAACTGGCGCTTGCGCCAGTACTTCACCAGCGGCGGAACCACGATGACCAGTACCGCCAGCAGCAGGAGCGTTTTAGTCACCCCGCTTTGCCACAGAATCGCCATGTTGCCGTTGCTAATCGACAACGCGCGGCGCAGATTCTGCTCCAGCATCTCGCCCAGCACGAAGCCTAAGATCAGCGGCGACATCGGGAAGTGCATTTTGCGCAAGATGTAGCCGAGTACGCCCAGCCCAACCATCAACAGTAGGTCGAAAGTGGTGCTGTGTACTGCGTAAACGCCAACTGCAGATACGGCGGCAATCGCCGGAACCAGAAACCATAGTGGAATGGTGAACATGCGGGTAAAGAGGCTGATTAGCGGAATGTTCATGATCAGCAGCATCACGTTAGCGATCAACAGCGCGGCGATCAGGCCCCAAACAATGTCCGGTTGCTCGGTAAACATCGCCGGTCCTGGGGTGATGTTGTATAAGGTCAGCGCGCCCATCATCACCGCCGTGGTCCCGGAACCAGGAACGCCGAGAGTGAGCATCGGAATAAACGACCCGCAGGCGGAGGCATTATTTGCCGCTTCCGGCGCCGCCACTCCGCGAATATCGCCTTTACCAAAGGAGTCGCTGTTACCACTGAGCTTTTTCTCAGTCATATAGGTGATGGCGCTGGCAATGGTCGCTCCCGCGCCCGGCAGGATACCAACAAAGAAACCGACCACCGATGAGCGCAGCGTCGCGCCCACGCACTGGCCCGCTTCTTTGGCGTTAAACAGCATGCGCCCGGTTTTCCGTACCAGTTTCTGCCCGCCGCTGGTGCTTTCCAGCATCAGCAAAATTTCTGAGACCGAAAAGAGACCAATCACTACCACGATAAACTGCACGCCATCGGAAAGATGAACGCTGTCGAAGGTGAAGCGATAGACGCCAGTGTTGGCATCAACGCCCACCGTCGCCAACCCCAAACCGATTAACGCGGCGAGGAACGACTTCAGCGGATTCTGCGCCATCATGCTGCCGAGGCAGGCGATGGCGAAAATCATCAGCGCGAAATACTCCGCCGGGCCGAACGCCAGCGACCACTGGGCCAGCAGTGGGGCAAATAAGATCATCCCGATAATCGCGATAAGTGAACCGACAAACGAGCTCACCGCCGAGATGGACAACGCCACGCCGCCGCGCCCCTGCTGCGCCATAGGGTAGCCGTCGATGGCGGTCATAATGGCGGCGGCATCGCCGGGAACATTGAGCAGAATCGACGAAATGCGCCCGCCATATTCACAACCAATATAGACCGTCGCCAACAGGATCAACGCTGACTCCGCAGGCAGGTGCAGGGCAAAAGCCAGCGGCAGTAAAATCGCCACGCCGTTAATTGGCCCCAGGCCCGGCAGCAGGCCGACGATAGTGCCAACGAAGCAGCCGATCAGCGCAATCATCAGGTTGCCCGGCGTCATGGCGACGGCGAAGCCTTGCGACAGATAAATCCAGATATCCATAAACTCCTCCGTTAAATTAGCCAGATGCCGAGCGGCAGGGTGACATCAAGCAGGGCGTCAAAGATGTACCACAGCGCGATGCCCATGATGATGCCAGCAACGCCAGCCGCGGATAGGGTCGCGCCAAACAGCAGGCCGAAAACGGCGGTCAGCAGCGCGGTTGACAAGGGAAAACCCAGCCACTCAAAGCTCCACGCATAGACCACCAGTGCCACCACCATCGTCAGTAAACGTTGTAAAACCAGACACCCCGGCCATGTGATGACATCGGGCCGACGCAGGAGCAGCAGCACAGAGCACAGCAGCATCAGGCCGATGATACCCACCGGAAAAGGGCGGGGGCCGACGGGTTCATAGGCGTACTCGCTGTGGATTTGCCAGGCGATAAACATTCCACCCACGCAGAGCAGCAGCCATACTCCGGCAAAAATACGATCGCTCATCGCAACCTCCATTTCCGGTTATGACGACCTTCCGGCGATGCCGCCATCGACTTCTCGTACTCAACCCTATCCGGCGCTGGCGTGGTTCTATCATACCGAATATCGCGGTCAGGCCATCCGCGTGGCGCGCCTGCTGCAGCCAGTGAATGAAGGTGGTATTGCCGGAATGGCGGAAATCTACATCGCCGAAACGCTGGAGTCGCGGCGATGGTTGGCTGGACAGTTGCTGTTCTCGTCGTGGATATCGCAAGGGCTGTTGGTGTTGTTAACCCTGGTGCTCACCGGCTGGCTGCTGCGCCGCGTGCTGCGACCGATGCGCCAGCTTTCGGCGCTGATGGTGCGCCGCGAACCCGGTCTGCTGACGCCGCTACCGGAGCTGCTGCCGTGGTCGGAAACCCGTCTGTTAATCGTTGCTTTTAACCGCTATATCGATCGGTTGCGGGTGATGATTTCACGCCAGGAACGTTTTAGCGCCGACGCTTCTCATCAACTTAAAACCCCGCTGGCGGTGTTGAAAACTCAGGCCTCGGTGGCGCTGGCCAGTGATGATCCTAAACTTTGGCGAGAGAGCCTGGCGGCGATGAGCAGCACCCTGGACGGCACGATTCTATTAACTGAGCGCCTGCTGCAACTGGCGACTATCAAACGTAAAGAGCAGGGGGAGCATGCCTTTTCACCGGTTGATCTCCATGAGATTGTTCAGAACAGCTGTTTTTCCCGGCTTGTGCAGGCGCGGAGCAAAGCTATCGATCTTGGTTATGAGGGCGAGCCATCGGCGGTGATGATAGCCGGAGATTGCGTGCTGTTGAGCGAGCTGTGTGCGAATCTGCTGGATAACGCAATTCGCTATACGCCGCAGGGCGGGATCGTGACGTTAAGCCTGCATCGAGAGGGGAACGCGGTGCTGCTGGACGTCGAGGATAGCGGCCCGGGGATCGATGATACGCAGATTCTGCTGGCGTTAATGCCGTTTCATCGCCTGGAAAACGTTGGTGATAATCCCGGCGCTGGGCTCGGGCTGGCGCTGGTTAGCGATATTGCACGCCTGCACCGCAGCCATCCGCAACTGCTGCGCAGCGAAACGTCGGGCGGGCTGAAGGTCAGGCTGCGCTTTTTGATCGCTCGTTCAGAGTAAGCCTTTCAGACTCAGCGTCTTACGGGTCGCTACGTTCAGATCATAATGGGCAAGATCTTCCGGTTTCACCCACGCGTAATCCTGAAACTCTTCGTTGATCGTCACTTCGCGATTGGCGCTAACGCAATCGAAAATCAGGTAGATCATATAAATTTCTTCCTGGCGGCCATCAGCATAGGTTTTAACCCGGATATCGTCGCTAAAGGTCCATGGTGTAATCTGGGTTAGCTGTAGTTTTTCGCCCAGCTCTTCGCGAACCTCTCGTCGCAGAGCCTCTTCGATACGTTCGCCAGGCTCCACGCCGCCGCCGGAGAGCGCCCACTGGCCGGGAAACACGCCGCGATCGTCGGCCATTTTGCACAGCAGGTAGTGGCCTTCATGTTGAATGAGCGGGCAAACGATAGTCCTTTGACGCATGGTTTTTCCTTAATGATGACGTGGGGAAACATTGAGATAGCCCAGTTTGCGAGTCGACTCGGCAAACAGCAAGCGAAAACGCGCGGCGGAAGCGAGAGGTGATAGGGTGGCCGCAAGTTTATTGATCAGAGGCCATCATGGAACCGATAGGAAGCCACTCACCGCATGATGCGGTTTTTAAACATATTTTGTCCCATCGGGCAACGGCGCGCGATTTTTTACTTATTCATTTGCCGGAGCATCTGCGGATGCTATGCGATCTGCGAACGCTTCAACTGGAATCCGGTAGCTTTATCGAAGAAGATCTGCGTGCCAGCCATTCGGATATTCTCTATTCGCTCAAAACACAGACCGGCGAAGGATATATTTATGTGCTGATTGAGCATCAAAGCTCACCCGACCGGCATATGGCGTTTCGCCTGATGCGCTATGCCATTGCCGCGATGCAGCGTCATCTGGATAAAGGGTATCACCAGTTACCATTGGTCATTCCCCTGCTTTTTTATCACGGCAAGACCAGCCCCTGTCCGCACTCAATGCGTTGGCTGGACGGTTTTTCGCAGCCAGAGGTGGCTGAGAGGCTATATAGCCAGAATTTTCAACTGGTGGATATTACGACGATCCCGGATGAGCAGCTCATACAGCACCGACGAGTCGCCATGCTGGAGCTACTACAAAAACATATCCGGCAGCGGGATATGATGGAAATTTCAGAGCAACTGGTCAGCATATTGTCGTTGGGATACACTAACCGTCGGCAGTTTAAAACGTTGCTGAATTATATGATTCAGGCGGGTAACGCCGCCGATCCCGTGGCCTTTTTACGCAAATTAGCGCAAAAGGTACCGCTTAAGCCGCATAAGGAGACGCTAATGAATATTGCTCAGTTTCTGGAAGAGCGTGGCCGCAAACAGGGAGTCCTTCAGGGAATGAAGGCGGGAATAGAAAAAGGTCGTCGTAAGGGCTGGCAGGAAGGTCGACAGGAGGGTCGGCAAGAAGGCCGGGGTGAAGGGCAGCAGGAGGCGGCTGAACGCATTGCCCGGGCGATGCTGGAGGATGGGCAGGAGCCGTCTCAGGTCGCAAAGCTGACCGGTTTGTCACTGCGCCAGCTTGATAAACTCCAGCACTAAATTCTTCTTTGCAGCGAAAACGGCAGCTATATTGGCTGCCGTAAGCGTTTATTTGGCGTGTTGCAAAGCTTTCAATGCCGCCGCTACGCCCGCGCCGTAGTCGGGATGGACTTCGCTGAATAGTCCAATCTGCCGTTGCTGAATAAATTCGGGGATATCTCGCATATCACCGGCTATCCGCTGAAACATACGCTGATGCTCATCTTCGCTTAATAGCTCAAACAGCTTTCGCGGCTGGCTAAAATAGTCGCCATCTTCCCGATGATCCCAGTGAGCGGCCGCGCCTTCAAGGCTTAACGGCGGCTCGCTAAAGTCCGGTTGCTCCTGAAAGACGCCAAAGCTGTTAGGCTCGTAGGTCGCACCGTTGCCGCTGTTGCCATCTACGCGCATCGCGCCGTCGCGGTGATAGTTATGGAACGGACAGCGCGGAGCGTTTACCGGGATCTGATGATGATTAACCCCTAAACGATAACGTTGAGTGTCGCCATAGGAGAACAGTCGTCCTTGCAGCATACGGTCCGGAGAGAAACTGACCCCGGGCACCACGTTCGCCGGGTTCATGGCTACCTGTTCAACTTCCGCGAAGTAGTTGTCCGGGTTGCGGTTTAGCTCCAGCACCCCGACTTCAATCAGCGGATAATCGCTATGCGGCCAGATTTTGGTCAGGTCAAATGGGTTATAAGGGACCTGACTGGCCTCCGCTTCCGGCATTATCTGCACGTAGAAGGTCCAGCTCGGAAAATCGCCTTTTTCAATTGACTCATAGAGATCGCGCTGAGAGCTTTCGCGGTCTTCTGCCACCAGGCGTTTGGCCTCATCATCCATCAGGTTGGCGATCCCCTGTTGGGATTTGAAGTGGAACTTCACCCAAAAGCGCTCGTTGTCGGCATTGATAAAGCTGAACGCGTGGCTGCCAAAACCGTGCATATGACGATAAGAACGCGGGATGCCGCGGTCGCTGAAATCAATCGTTAACTGATGCAGCGTTTCCGGTAGCAGGGAGAAAAAATCCCATTTCCATGTTGGGTTACGCAGGTTAGTACGCGGATCGCGCTTTACGACGTGATTGAGGTCCGGGAATTTTAGCGGGTCGCGAAGGTAGAAAATCGGCGTGTTGTTGCCCACCAGATCCCAGTTACCCTCTTCGGTATAGAACTTGATGGAAAAGCCGCGAATATCGCGCTCGGCGTCAGCGGCGCCACGCTCTCCGGCAACGGTCGAGAAGCGCAGAAACAGGTCGGTGGTTTTGCCGATTTCAGAGAAGAGTTTTGCGCGCGTATAGCGGGTGATATCGTGGGTGACGGTCAGTTTGCCGTAGGCGCCGGAACCTTTTGCGTGCATACGGCGTTCCGGGATAACTTCCCGGTCAAAGTGGGCCAGTTTTTCAAGAAACCAGACATCCTGCAGCAGCATGGGGCCGCGTGGGCCTGCGGTGGCGACATTATTATTATCGACAACCGGCGCGCCGGATCCGGTCGTTAATCCTTTCTTGCTCATCTTTATCTCCTGACAAAGTTTTATGTAACTTATTCATTTCCCTGAAGGGACGAAATAAGCTGAGCGCTATTTGTAGAATAAATAGTCAATGCGGGCAATCTGGCTCTGGCTATCGATTTGATATCCGCGACCGTTGGCAAATATTCGGTAGCAACTGGTTACAATCACAATGGTAAAGGTCGCTTTAGCGCATTGATTCCTTAGCATTCAGCAGTACAATTTCGCGGTTTTTCGGGACTTTTAAATTCTTGTTTTCTGGATAGAGTAAAAAATGAAAAAAAGTATATTTTTGGCCCTCGCTGGCATGATGTTCGTCTCAACGGCGGCAAATGCGATCAGCGTCAGCGGGCAGGCTGGTGAGCACTACACCAACCTTGGGGTTGGTTTTGGTACCGAATCCACCGGGCTGGCGATATCCGGTAACTGGCTGCACAACGATGATGATGGTGATGCGGCGGGCTTAGGCCTGGGTCTGAACCTTCCTTTAGGTCCGTTCCTGGCGACCGTTGGCGGTAAAGGCGTTTACACCAATCCAAAAGCCGGTGATGAAGGTTATGCGGCGGCGGTAGGCGGCGGCCTGCAGTGGAAAATCGGCGACCGTTTCCGCCTGTTCGGCGAATATTATTACTCCCCGGATTCACTCTCCAGCGGTATCGACAGCTATCAGGAAGCCAATGCTGGCGCGCGCTTTACCATTATGCGTCCTCTGAGCATTGAAGCCGGTTATCGTTACCTCAACCTGGCAGGTAAAGAAGGCAACCGCGATAACACCGTTGCGGACGGCCCGTACGTCGGCGTCAACGCCAGCTTCTGATTCTCCCAGGCGTGGTATTCTGCCGCGCCTGATTTTCAGTCATTCTCCCAGCCGCTTTGCGCTATAGTATTCCGACTTATCAGGCTGGAGTTCACAATGCTAAACGTGGAAATGCTGTCCACCGGCGACGAAGTGCTGCATGGGCAAATCGTCGATACTAATGCCGCGTGGCTGGCGGATTTCTTTTTTAATCAAGGATTACCCTTAAAGCGTCGCAATACCGTGGGCGACGATCTTGACGCTCTGGTGGCGATTTTACGCGAACGTAGCGAGCACGCCGACGTGCTGATCGTTAACGGCGGCCTGGGGCCAACCAGCGACGATCTCAGCGCGCTGGCTGCGGCAACGGCCAAAGGCGAAGGGTTGATTTTGCACGAAGAGTGGCTGGATGTGATGACGCGCTTTTTTGCCGAGCGCGGAAGGCCAATGGCCGCCAGCAACCGTAAACAGGCGGAAATTCCGCAAAGCGCCGAGATGATCAACAACCCGGTCGGGACCGCTTGCGGTTTCGCCGTGCAGCTCAATCGCTGCCTGATGTTTTTCACCCCCGGCGTGCCTTCGGAATTCAAAGTGATGGTTGAGCAGGAAATCTTACCGCGCTTGCGCGAACGTTTCCCGCTGCCGGCTCCGCCGCTGTGTCTGCGTTTGACCACCTTTGGTCGCTCGGAGAGCGAGTTGGCGCAGAGCCTTGACCATCTTCAGCTGCCACCGGGCGTGGTGATGGGCTATCGCTCCTCAATGCCGATTATTGAACTCAAGCTGACCGGGCCTTCTGAGCAGCGCGAAGCGATGCTGGCGCTGTGGCCGGAAGTGCAGAAAGTGGCCGGTGAAAGCGTGATCTTCGAAGGCACTGAAGGTCTACCGGCGCAGATTGCCCGACGCCTGCAAGAGCGCCAGCTGAGCTTGACGCTAAGCGAGCAGTTTACCGGCGGCCTGCTGGCGCTACAGCTTTCACGCGTTAACGCGCCGCTGTTGGCGAGCGAAGTGATTCCGGCACAGGAAGAGACGTTAGCGCAGGCGGCGCGCTGGGCGGCGGAGCGGCGGGTGAAACACTTTGCCGGTCTGGCGCTGGCGGTCAGCGGTCAGGAGAGCGATCACCTGAACTTTGCGCTCTCAACGCCGGAAGGCACTCACGCGCTGCGGGTGAAATTCAGCACCAATCGTCACAGCGTGCAGGTGCGTCAGGAAGTCTGCGCGATGATGGCTCTGAATATGCTGCGTCGTTGGTTGAACGGTGAGCCGATAGCCGGTGAACATGGCTGGATTAACGTCGTCGAATCTCTCACGGTTTAATAAGGTCACCGCGTCGGGATCCCTTCCCGGCGCGGTATTCGTCCAGCCTGCTGTACTTCGTTTTAAATATTCTGTGCGTCATCTCCCATTTTTATACCTCTGAATGTCCACCCTTCTGGAATCGCCCCGTCATTTGAAGTTGCTCACAATTTACTTCCCCGACAACCGTAACACTGATTCCAGTATTCAGGATTGGAGTCCAGTATGTTGGAATCAAGCAAAGTCCCGGCGCTGACCCGCGCCATTGATATTCTCAATTTGATCGCCCGTATCGGCCCCTGTAGCGCGGCGACCATTATTGACGAACTGAGTATTCCGAAAAGCACTGCCTATCTGCTGTTAGGTGAACTGAGAAAACAGCGCTTTCTTAGCATGGATAATCAGGACAATTACTGCCTGTGGACCAAGCTGGTTGAGCTGGCCGGACATGCGCTGAGCAAAATGGACCTGCGCGAACTGGCGCGTTCGCGCCTGACGCAGCTGATGGATCAGTGCGGTCTGCTCTGTCACCTGGGCATCATCGATAACGGTAACGCCTACTACATTCTGAAGGTCGAATCCCCGGCCACCATCAGCGTACGTTCGCACGAAGGTAAGAGCCTGTCGCTTTATCGTTCCGGTATTGGTAAATGCCTGCTGGCCTGGCAGCCCGAACGAGTTCAGGAGTCAATTATCAGCGAACTGCGCTGGGAACGAGCCACGCCAACCACTATCACTGATGCTCAGCAGCTTCGCGATGAACTGGGGCGTATTCGCGCTCGGGGCTGGAGCTTTGATAACGGCGAAGACTATCCCGACGTGCGCTGCGTGGCCGCGCCGGTGTTTAACGCCAATAACGAACTGACCGCCGCTATCTCGGTGGTCGGCACGCGCCTGCAAATCAATGAAGACAATCGTGATTACCTCGCCGGTAAGGCGATTGCCTGCGCCAAAGATATTTCCCGTCTGTTGGGGTGGAAGAGCCCCTTCGAACAACAAGCTTCATAACAAGGAGAACATCATGACCTTACCGAAAATTAAACACGTCCGCGCCTGGTTCATCGGCGGTGCTACCGCAGAGAAAGGCGCTGGCGGCGGCGATTATCACGACCAGGGAGCGAACCACTGGATTGATGACCACATCGCGACCCCGATGAGCAAATACAAACAGTATGAGCAGTCCCGCCAGTCTTTTGGCATCAACGTGTTGGGTACGCTGATTGTCGAGGTCGAAGCGGAGAATGGGCAGACCGGGTTTGCTGTATCGACGGCAGGTGAAATGGGCTGCTTTATCGTTGAAAAGCACCTGAATCGCTTTATCGAAGGCAAATGCGTCAGCGATATCAAACTGATCCACGATCAGATGCTCAACGCGACCATGTACTACTCCGGTTCCGGCGGCCTGGTGATGAACACCATCTCCTGTATCGATCTGGCGCTGTGGGATCTGTTCGGCAAAGTGGTTGGCCTGCCGGTGTATAAACTGCTGGGTGGCGCGGTGCGCGATGAAATTCAGTTCTATGCGACCGGCGCGCGTCCGGACCTGGCGAAAGAGATGGGCTTTATCGGCGGCAAAATGCCAACTCACTGGGGTCCGCACGATGGTGACGCGGGGATCCGCAAAGATGCCGCGATGGTCGCTGACATGCGCGAAAAATGCGGTCCGGATTTCTGGCTGATGTTGGATTGCTGGATGAGCCAGGACGTTAACTACGCCACTAAGCTGGCTCACGCCTGCGCACCTCATAACCTTAAGTGGATTGAAGAGTGTCTGCCGCCGCAGCAGTACGAAGGCTATCGCGAACTCAAACGCAATGCGCCAGCCGGGATGATGGTCACCAGCGGCGAGCACCACGGCACGCTGCAATCATTCCGCACGCTGTCGGAAACCGGCATCGATATTATGCAGCCTGATGTGGGCTGGTGCGGCGGCCTGACTACGCTGGTGGAAATTGCCGCCATTGCCAAAGCGCGCGGTCAACTGGTGGTCCCGCACGGGTCATCGGTCTATTCGCACCATGCGGTCATCACCTTTACCAACACGCCGTTCAGCGAATTCCTGATGACCAGCCCGGATTGCTCAACGATGCGCCCGCAGTTTGACCCGATTCTGCTGGGTGAACCAGTACCGGAAAATGGACGTATTCATAAATCCGTGCTGGATAAACCGGGTTTTGGCGTTGAGCTGAACCGCGACTGCAATCTGCAACGTCCTTATAGCCACTGATCCCGCCGTGCCGCACAGCGCTGATGTGCGGCCCATTTTTGAGGATATTACGATGAGCAACACCTTGCTTGAGAGCGTGGTGAAGAAAAGCCGCGCCCGTTTGATTCCCTTTATGCTGGCGCTTTACGTGCTCGCATTTCTTGACCGTTCGAATATTGGCTTTGCCAAAGAGACCTACCAGTTGGATACCGGGCTAAGCAACGAAGCCTATGCGCTGGGAGCGGGGATTTTCTTTGTGGTGTACGCCTTTTTGGGGTACCCGCTAACCTGTTGATGCGTAAATTCGGCACGAAAAAGTGGATCGGCTGCACCACGCTGCTGTGGGGCGTTCTGTCTGCGGCGATGGCCTGGGCGGATACGGAAACTAAATTTCTGCTGGTGCGCACTTTACTCGGTGCCGCCGAGGCGGGCTTCTTCCCTGGCATGATCTATCTGACTTCGCAATGGTTCCCTCAGCAAAACCGCGCCAGCATTATGGGGCTGTTTTATATGGGCGCACCGTTGGCGTTAACGCTGGGCTCACCGCTCTCCGGCGCGCTGCTGGAAATGCACGGTTTTATGGGGCACCCCGGCTGGTTCTGGATGTTTGTTATCGAAGGGCTGCTGGCGGTTGGCGCCGGGTTCTTTACCTTCTTTTGGCTTGATGATACGCCGCAAAGCGCACGTTTTCTGACTGCCGCTGAAAAGCAGGCGTTGATTAGCCAGCTTGCCAGCGAAGAGGAGAAAAAGGTCACGTCGCGGCTGTCCGATGCGCTGCGCAATGGACGCGTCTGGCAGCTCGCCATTATCTACCTGACGATTCAGGTGGCGGTGTATGGTCTGATTTTCTTTCTGCCGACTCAGGTTGCCGCTCTGCTGGGCACCAAAGTGGGATTCTTTGCCTCGGTGGTGACGGCGATTCCGTGGGTTGCGGCATTGTTTGGCACCTGGTTTATCCCGCGTTACTCCGACCGCACCGGAGAGCGCCGTAACATCGCGGCATTCACCCTGTTGGCGGCGGCGATCGGTATTGCGGTCTCCGGGCTGGTGTCACCGGTACTGGCGATTATCGCGCTGTGCGTGGCGGCGGTCGGCGTGATTGCCGTGCAGCCGGTTTTCTGGACCATGCCGACGCAATTGTTGTCCGGCACCGCGTTGGCCGCAGGCATCGGCTTCGTGAACCTGTTCGGTGCGATTGGTGGTTTCCTGGCGCCGATTATTCGCGTCCAGGCCGAAACGATTTTTGCCAGCAATTCTGCCGGATTATTGACGCTCGCCTGCGTGGCGATTGTTGGGGTTGTTATTATCTTTTCACTGCGCGTTAATCGCACGGTGCCGCAGGCTGGCAGCGTACAGCATTAATTTAAGGGAGAACTATGAACGCAATTTTATCGAACCCATTTAAAGCGGGATTATTGAAGGGAGAAACGCAAATTGGCCTGTGGCTGAGCTCGACCTCTTCCTATATGGCAGAGATCGCCGCCACCTCGGGTTACGACTGGCTGCTGATTGATGGTGAACATGCGCCAAATACCATTCAGGATCTCTACCACCAGCTACAGGCGGTCGCCCCCTACGCCAGCCAGCCGGTGATTCGCCCGGTAGAGGGCAATCGTAGCCTGATTAAACAGGTACTGGATATTGGTGCCAGAACGCTATTGATCCCGATGGTCGATACCGCCGAACAGGCGCGAGATATTGTTTCGGCAACTCGCTATCCGCCGGTGGGTACGCGCGGAGTAGGGGCCGGAGTCGCTCGTGCAGCGCGCTGGGGGCGAGTGGAAAATTATATGGCGCAGGCTAACGATGAGCTGTGTTTGCTGATCCAGGTGGAGAGCAAAACGGCGCTCGATAATCTGGATGCGATCCTCGAAGTGGAAGGCATTGACGGCGTGTTTATCGGCCCGGCGGATTTATCGGCCTCGCTGGGGTATCCGGATAACGCCGGTCACCCGGAGGTGCAGCGGATCATTGAGCAGAGCATCCGGCGTATTCGCGAGGCCGGAAAAGCAGCCGGATTCCTGGCCGTCGACCCGGAGATGGCGCACAAAGCGCTGGCCTGGGGGGCAAATTTTGTTGCCGTGGGCGTCGATACCAACCTCTATACCAGCGCACTGGATAAGCGCCTGGCGATGTTCAAACCGGTATATGAACAGGCGGAGGGAAAGGGGAGCTACTAGTCTCCCCACCGCAGGCGCTGACCTCAGGCCAGCGCCTGCGCCAGTAGGGTGATGGGATGTTCGCAGCGTTTGCTGGTGGACATCTCAATTTGCCACTTGCAGGTTTCGCAATCGGTTACCACCAGGTCAGCGCCGCTCTCTTCAATTTGCCGAAACAACGGTGCGCCAATCGCCTGCGATGAGTCGTAGTTCTCCGACTTAAACCCGTAGGTTCCGGCGATCCCGCAGCACTGGGAGTCGAGCACTTCAAGCTGCAATCCGGGGATTAGCCGCAGCAGCTCAAGGGTATACAGCGACCAGCCCATTTTCTCCATATGACAAGGCGTGTGGTAAACCACCTTCAGCGGCAGCGGTTTTAACTTCAGAGGCCGACCCGCATCCAGTTGACGCCAGATCCAGCGGGTTGCCAGCTCGACCCGATCGCGAATGTCGTGGTTGTCGATATCAAGTACGTGCGGATATTCATCGCGCAGGGTAAAGGTGCAGGTTGATGACGTGGCGACAATCGGCAGGCTATTTTCCCGCATCGCGGTGACGTTGCTCAGCGCCTGTTTACGCGCTTTAGCAAAAAAACCGTTGGCAATCAGCGGCACCCCGCAGCACTTCTCTTTGCTGAGCAATTGAACGCCGATGCCCATCGCATTCAGTACATGAACCAGATCTTTGCCGAGCTGAGGATGGTTGTAGTTCACATAGCAGCCGTGAAAGAACGCCACCTGCTCGCTGTACTGCGCCTGTTGGGCGGCCAGTTGACGAAAAGCGCGGCGGAAGGTGCCAAAGCCATATTTGGGCAACGTGCGGCGATGGTCAATTTTGAGCGCCGCATCCAGAATCCGGCGTACCGGCATCAGCCCGGTGGCGGCGTTGACCAGTGGAGCAAACGGCGTGGAGAGTGTCCCCATGAGATCGGTATGACTGAGGATCGCATCGCGTAATGTCGGCTTTTGCTGACTGTATTGGATGCGTGCCCGCTGGATAATATCGCCGATTTTGACATCTGAAGGGCAGGCCACCTCGCAGCGTTTGCAGTTGATGCAATATTTTAACGCTTCGTCGTAAAGCGCCCCGTCTTTCAGTCGCAGGCGTTCGCCGTCCGGACCGGCCTGTTTTGGCCCCGGATAGCGCGGATTGACCCGACTGACCGGACAGGTTGTGGTGCAAACGGTGCATTTAATACAGTGTTCGAATCGGGTGTCGTTCATGATTCACCTCCGGCAAGCTCGCTGATTAGCTTCGCGGCGTGTAGCGCCGTCACCGCACAGACGCCGCCGCCGCATCCCAGCTCGATAGCATCAAAACCACCGAGCACAGAGCCAATGGCGAACAGGTTTTTCAGCGGCTCACCCTGAAGCTGCGGGCGCAGGGTGGCATCCGTTTTCAGGCCGAAGCGCTGCCACGGTTGCGAGGCAAAAAAGTCCCGTTGATACCAGCTTTCGCGCGGCAGCGTCTGCTGAAGGTCGAGGCCAAGAATCGGCTCGCGCACGCCGTTTCGTTCGGCGACCAGCCCATTGCTAAAAAAGCTGCCGCTGGCCAGCACCGTGAAGCGCGGGCGCAGTGGGATATCGCCGTGGTTGCGCGTCCAGACTGCGTTAACAAGGCCGTCCTGGTGGCTGATATTGACCGCTTCGTCGCCGGTAAGCCAGGTGCCGCCGCTACGGATAAAATGACGCTGGAGCTGAGCGTGCAGACGCATGCCTGGCACCGACGGCGGCAGAGTGGGCAGCAGGCGAAGCGGGCAGGGCAGACGCTGTTGGAGCCAGCGATACAACCGGTCGTCGGCGAGGCCGAAGCAGGCGGGCATGATTAGCAGGTCGTGTTGTTGCGCCAGCGGACGAAGCGCCGTCAGCAGCGCGGGCCAGTGGGTTTCATCATCCAGCAGGCGGGCAATATTGGCGGCGCGAAATTCGGACGGGTTATCGCGCAGGACGTCGAGCAGCGGTAAATCAATCTCTTGCGCAGTGGCGCTGATGCCGTTCTGATTCAGGGAGGCGGCGGCCAGATGCGGTTGAAAATCGGCAAAACCGCTGATGCCGACCAGGCCAACCCGACGGGCAGGCAGCGGCGCGGTGGCGATCTCCTGCGGTGAAAGCCAGGCCGCGCGTAGCGTGCCTAACGGTGTGACCCGCAGATGCGGCTGGCTGGCATCTCCCTGCATAGCGATATTGCAAGAAGCTAGCAGACTCTGGGTTTGCGCGGCGTACGCCATGACCTGTTCGACGCCAAGCCTGGCATAAGGGTGTTCGGGAAGCTGCTTTGTTAACTGGCCGATACCGTGAGCGACATCGGTGACGGTTTCGCCGTTCGGTAGCGTGGAGAGTAAATCCAGCGAGGCGGAAGAGAAGTGCAGGGCGCTCTGACCGCGGCTGATAATCACGCTGCGCAGGCCGCGTTGGTTGAGCATCAGTCCGCACAGGAGTCCGGCGAGTCCGCCGCCGATAATCGCGCAATCAAACTTCATCCTGATGCTCCTTTTCTAGCCCGCACAGGCCGAGATAGACCCAGCGGGTGAATTCGCTTTCGCGTAGCGCATCGCCCCAGGCGACGGGCTGCACACCTTTCCAGCGTTCGTTGAGAAATTCGGACAGCTGCGTTAGCGAGCGGGCGGAGGTGGTGACGTTGAAACGCTGGAGCAGTCCGGCGGCGCGGCAGGCGCAAAGCTCGCCTTGGCAGGTTCCCATGCCAATCCGGGTACGGCGGCGTAAATCGAGCAGGTTATTTACCGCCAGATTTTCTACCGCGTACTGAACTTCTCCGGCGGTGACCGCCTCGCATTCGCAGATCAGGCTGCGGTGCTGACGGCTATCGCCAAGCCATGCCGGGGTGCGGTCGCCGTGGCGGTAAATAGCCGACCCGCGTAGCGGCGCGGGTAAAGAGATAATTTTGCGCAGGGTGGTTTCCGTCGGTTCTTGCGAGCCCGGCAGCGGCGTGTCGGCGGTGGTGCAGGCGACGGCGTTACCGAGCTTGCGGCATACGGCATCGGTGGCCCATTCCGCCATCAGGCGATAGGTCATCAGCTTGCCGCCGGTAATGGTAATAAAGCCTTTCAGACCGTCGCGCTCGGCGTGGTCGAGCAGAACGATGCCGCGGCTGACGCTACGTCCGCTCGGATCGTCATCGCTGGCGACCAGCGGGCGCACGCCGGAGTAGGCGCGCAGTACCCGAGTGCGGCCCAGTACCGGGGCCAGCTTTTCGCCTTCGCGCAGCAGAATATCAACTTCGGCGGCGGTGACCCGATTGTCATCAATCTCATCGTAAGCGATGTGCGTTGAGGTGGTACCAATCAGCGAGATGGTATCGCCGGGGACCAGGATATCGGCATCGGCAGGTTTACGGCAGCGGTTGATAACCTGTTGGTTAATGCGATGGTCGAGGATGAGCAGCGAGCCCTTAGCCGGGAACATGGCGACGCGCAGGTCGGCATATTCGGCGATGCGCTGCCCCCAGATCCCGGCAGCGTTAACCACCACGCTGGCGCGTAGAGTCTGCGTCTGACGCTGTGAGTGGTTGTAGAGCTGTACGCCACTGACGGTATCGCCATTGCGCAGCAGACTTGTCACTTCGCAGCCGGTATAAATCAAGGCGCCATGCTCGCGAGCATCCAGCATATTGGCGGCAGTGAGGCGGAACGGGTCGACGGTGCCGTCAGGAACCTGCACCGCGCCGAGCAGCGTTGGGTTGACCGCAGGCTCAATGCGCAGCGCCTCGGAAGGCGTCAGAGGATTGGCATCGATACCCGCTTGTTGACAGGCGGTAATAAAGGTTTGCTGGTAGGCCAGGTCGTCCTCGGGGAGGGTGATAAACAATCCGCTGGTCGGTTCAATGCAGTGGCGGGCGATGCGGCGTAAAATGCGGTTTTCGCTGATGCACTCCCGCGCTGATTCGCTATCGGTGACCGCATAGCGCGCGCCGCTATGCAGCAATCCATGGTTGCGACCGGTTGCGCCGGTGGCGATATCATAACGCTCAACCAGCGCCACCTTCAGTCCGCGCAGCGCGCAGTCGCGCGCAATTCCGGCTCCCGTTGCGCCGCCGCCAATAATAATGACGTCATACTCAAGACAATCGGCCATCTCCCTGTCCTCTGTTTTCGTTTTACTCCATTTAGTCATATCAATAGTGTGTGATGTTTGATTTCGAGCATATTTGCGCGAAATTCGAACATTTTATGTGACTTTGTGCGCATGTTGGAAAGTGGTGTCATATTTCTGTAACAAAGTGTGCGATATTTCACAGTATTAGGTTTACGCTTTTCCTACCATCGCGACTCATCGGAAGTTAGTGAATAAATTACATTTTTTGCATCGATGTCAGAAGAACAGCAATAGCCACGGAGGCTGATATGTTAAGTGTATTCAAACCCGCAGCGCATAAGGCACGTTTGCCAACGGAGGAGATCGATCCGTTATATCGTCGATTACGCTGGCAGATCTTTATTGGCATCTTCTTTGGTTATGCTGCTTACTATTTGGTTCGTAAGAACTTTGCGTTGGCAATGCCTTATCTTATTGAACAAGGTTTTTCTCGTGGCGACCTTGGCTTCGCGCTTTCCGGTATTTCCATTGCCTACGGATTTTCGAAATTCATCATGGGGTCGGTCTCCGATCGCTCGAATCCGCGTATTTTCTTACCAGCAGGTTTGATTCTTGCAGCATTAGTGATGTTGGTGATGGGCTTTGTGCCGTGGGCTACCTCCAGCATTATGGTGATGTTCGTTCTGCTGTTTCTCTGCGGTTGGTTCCAGGGGATGGGCTGGCCGCCGTGTGGACGCACAATGGTGCACTGGTGGTCGCAGAAAGAACGCGGCAGTATTGTTTCGGTATGGAACTGTGCGCATAACGTTGGCGGCGGGATCCCGCCGCTGCTGTTCCTGCTGGGGATGGCGTGGTTTAACGACTGGCACGCAGCGCTGTATATGCCAGCATTCGGCGCGATCCTGCTGGCGATTTTCGCCTTCGCCATGATGCGCGATACCCCGCAATCCTGTGGCCTGCCGTCGATCGAAGAGTATAAAAACGATTACCCTGATGACTATAGCGAGAAGCATGAAGAAGAGTTGACCGCGAAGCAGATCTTTATGCAGTACATTCTGCCGAACAAGCTGTTGTGGTACATCGCCGTCGCCAACGTGTTTGTTTATCTCCTGCGCTATGGCATCCTCGACTGGTCGCCGACCTATCTGAAAGAGGTTAAACACTTTGCGCTGGATAAATCGTCCTGGGCCTATTTCCTCTATGAGTACGCGGGGATCCCGGGTACGCTGCTATGCGGCTGGATGTCGGATAAAGTGTTTAAAGGCAACCGCGGCGCGACCGGCGTCTTCTTTATGACCCTGGTCACTATTGCCACCGTTGTTTACTGGCTGAACCCGCCAGGTAATCCGGGTGTGGATATGGCCTGTATGATCGTGATTGGCTTCCTGATCTACGGTCCGGTGATGCTGATTGGTCTGCATGCGCTGGAGCTGGCGCCGAAAAAAGCCGCTGGCACCGCCGCTGGCTTCACCGGTCTGTTCGGTTATCTTGGCGGCTCAGTGGCCGCGAGCGCCATTGTCGGCTATACCGTCGATTTCTTCGGCTGGGACGGCGGCTTTATGGTGATGATTGGCGGCAGCGTGCTGGCCGTTGTATTACTGATTATCGTGATGCTGGGTGAGCGGCGTCATCATCAACAGATGAAGCAGGTTTAATAATAGCCAGTGCGACGCTGAGTTTCGACGTCGTAGCCGCGGAGAACATCGTCATTGCCTGCATCAGTACCAACGGTTATTTGTCGGGTGAGGCCGTGCGGTTTCCATAAGATAAACGTTCAAAAGCCGGGTTGACCCGGCTTTTGAACTGTCGTTTTGGATGGTTGAACACGCGTAGTGTCACCTGATAAAACTACATCTCGATTTCAATATCCCCTTTCGCCCGGCAGCAGCAGGGCAAAATCTCTCCCGGCTGGATAAACGCCAGCGGCTCGGTTAGCCAGTCAACCTGACCGGAAACCAGCCGCGTGCGGCAGGAACCGCAGTAACCTTCGCGGCACTGATACTCCACGTCGATATTATGCGATTCCAGCGCTGCGAGCAGCGAAGGGTGCTCATCCTGACACTCGAGGCGAGTGTCAGAAATCTTCAAAAAAATGCGTTTCATCAGAGCTGGAAGTTACTCAGATCGTCAGCATCGACTTCTGCGTCGATTTGTCCGACCAGATAAGAACTGACTTCTACTTCCTGCGGTGCAACCTGTACGTTATCGGACACCAGCCAGGTGTTGATCCACGGGATCGGGTTGGAGCGGGTCTGGAACGGCAGATCGAGACCGACCGCCTGCATGCGAATGTTGGTGATGTATTCGACGTACTGACACAGAATATCTTTATTCAGGCCGATCATCGAACCGTCGCGGAACAGATAATCTGCCCACTCTTTCTCCTGCTGGGCCGCCAGGACAAACAGGTCATAGCACTCCTGCTTGCACTCTTCGGCGATTTCCGCCATTTCCGGGTCATCGACGCCAGAACGCAGCAGGTTGAGCATATGCTGGGTGCCGGTCAGGTGCAGCGCTTCGTCACGGGCAATCAGGCGGATAATCTTGGCATTCCCTTCCATCAGCTTGCGCTCGGCGAAGGCGAATGAGCAGGCGAAGCTGACGTAGAAGCGGATGGCTTCCAGGGCGTTAACGCTCATCAGGCAGATATAGAGTTTCTTTTTCAGTTCGCGCAGATTAACGGTGATGGTTTTACCATTAACGCTGTGCGTACCTTCACCCAGCAGATGCCAGTAGCTGGTTAGCTCGATCAATTCATCGTAATAGCTGGAGATCCCTTCAGCACGTTTCTGAATCTGCTCGTTGGTGACGATATCGTCAAACACCACCGCCGGATCGTTGACGATATTACGGATGATGTGGGTGTAGGAGCGCGAGTGGATCGTTTCTGAAAACGCCCAGGTTTCAACCCAGGTTTCCAGTTCCGGAATTGAAATCAGCGGCAGCAGAGCGACGTTCGGGCTGCGGCCCTGGATGGAGTCGAGCAGCGTCTGATACTTCAGGTTGCTGATGAAGATGTGTTTTTCATGCTCCGGCAGCGCCTGGTAGTCGATACGGTCGCGGGAAACGTCAACTTCTTCCGGACGCCAGAAGAAGGAGAGCTGCTTTTCAATTAGCTTTTCGAAGATGTCATATTTTTGCTGATCGTAGCGGGCGACGTTCACCGGTTGACCAAAAAACATCGGCTCAAGCAGCTGATCGTTTTTAGTCTGTGAGAAAGTGGTATATGCCATTAAAGTGAGTCCTGTTGAGATTGTATGGCCCGGCGGCACTTCGTTTGCCGGGCCTACAAAACCGTATGCCGGGTAAGCATAGCGCCACCCGGCAAAATAACTTAGATCTTACATGCGCCGCTTTCGCAGCCATCGTCCTGAATGGACGGCGCCAGGTCATCCTGGGCATCTTCCGCGCCATCACGGGTGTTGTGATAGTACAGAGTTTTCACGCCGAATTTATAGGCATTGAGCAAGTCTTTCAGCAACTGCTGCATTGGCACTTTCCCGGATGGGAAACGCGTCGGGTCGTAGTTGGTGTTGGCAGAAATCGACTGGTCGATAAACTTCTGCATGATACCCACCAGCTGTAAATAACCATCGTTGCCCGGCATTTCCCAGAGCAGCTCGTAGCCGTTCTGCAATTTTTCGTAGTCCGGCACCACCTGACGCAGGATACCGTCTTTTGACGCTTTGATGCTGACGTGGCCGCGCGGCGGTTCAATGCCGTTAGTGGCGTTGGAGATCTGCGAAGAGGTCTCGGACGGCATCAGCGCGGAGAGCGTGGAGTTACGCAGGCCGTGTGTTTTGATTGATTCGCGCAGGGCTTCCCAGTCGTAGTGCAGGGATTCGCTGACGATAGCATCGAGATCTTTTTTATAGGTATCGATCGGCAGAATGCCTTTCGCATAGGTGGTTTCGTTAAACCACGGACATGCGCCTTGCTCGATAGCCAGCTCGTTAGAAGCTTTCAGCAGGTAATACTGAATGGCTTCGAACGTTTTGTGCGTCAGGTTGTTGGCGCTGCCGTCGGAATAGCGTTTGCCGTGCTTCGCCAGATAGTAGGCGAAGTTAATCACGCCAATGCCCAGCGTACGACGACCCATGGCGCCGCGTTTGGCTGCCGGGATCGGGTAGTCCTGATAATCAAGCAGGGCATCCAGGGCGCGAACCGCCAGCACCGCCAGATCTTCCAGCTCATCGAGGCTATCAATTACGCCAAGGTTGAAAGCGGACAGGGTGCACAGCGCGATTTCGCCATTTTCGTCGTTAACGTCTTCCAGCGGTTTGGTCGGCAGAGCGATTTCCAGGCACAGGTTGGATTGACGCACCGGCGCGACAGTCGGATCAAATGGGCTATGGGTGTTGCAGTGATCAACGTTCTGAATATAGATACGGCCAGTAGAAGCACGTTCCTGCATCATCAGTGAGAACAGTTCAACGGCTTTGATCCGCTGTTTGCGGATGCTGGCATCTTGTTCATATTGGGTGTACAGGCGCTCGAACTCGTCCTGATCGGCGAAGAACGCGTCGTACAGACCCGGAACGTCGGATGGGCTGAACAGGGTGATATCTCCGCCTTTCAGCAAGCGGGTGTACATCAGTTTGTTGATCTGCACGCCGTAGTCCATGTGACGAACGCGGTTAGCGTCGGTACCACGGTTATTTTTCAGTACCAGCAGGCTTTCGACTTCCAGATGCCACATCGGGTAGAAGAGGGTTGCCGCACCGCCGCGCACGCCGCCCTGAGAGCAGGATTTCACTGCCGTCTGGAAGTGTTTATAGAATGGGATACAACCGGTGTGGAACGCTTCGCCGCCGCGGATCGGGCTGCCTAACGCACGAATGCGGCCAGCGTTAATACCGATACCCGCACGCTGAGAAACGTATTTCACAATCGCGCTGGAGGTGGCATTGATGGAATCCAGGCTGTCACCGCACTCGATCAGAACGCAGGAGCTGAACTGGCGAGTTGGGGTGCGCACGCCGGACATAATCGGCGTCGGCAGCGAGATTTTAAAGGTCGACACCGCATCATAGAAACGCTTCACGTAGTCCAGACGGGTTGCGCGCGGATAGTTAGAGAACAGGCACGCGGCGACCAGAATGTACAGGAACTGCGCGCTTTCGTAGATCTCGCCGGTGACGCGGTTCTGCACCAGGTATTTCCCTTCCAGTTGCTTAACTGCAGCATAGGAGAAGGTCATGTCACGATCGTGCTCGATGAACGAATCCATCTGCTTGAACTCTTCTTCCGTGTAGTCTTCCAGCAGATGAGTATCGTATTTGCCGTTTTTCACCATCTTTGACACGTGATCGAACAGCGCTGGCGGCTCAAACTGGCCGTAGGCTTTTTTACGCAGATGGAAAATCGCCAGACGCGCGGCGAGATACTGGTAATCCGGTGCCTCGCGGGAGATAAGGTCCGCAGCGGCTTTAATAATAGTTTCGTGAATATCGGCGGTTTTGATGCCGTCATAGAACTGAATGTGTGAACGCAGTTCTACCTGAGAAATCGAAACGTTATTCAGTCCTTCTGCCGCCCAATCCAGCACGCGGTGGATTTTGTCGAGATTGATGCGCTCGGTGCTACCGTCACGCTTTGTCACCAGCAGACTCTGATTCATGTGGATTATACCTGTCCGTGAAAGAAAATATCCCCCACTTATCCACAGATAGCCGTTGTGACTAACTCTGTGGATAAATACTATATGTAGGGGGTGGTCGATAAAAGAAACGCTATATGGTGAGTATTCTAGTAAGGATTCTTTTGAGTACAAGAGTTGATTTTGAGGTTAAATTGAGGTTGCGGAAGCGTAATGATCGCTAAGTCCACGCCACATAAGGCCTGGAAGAGATGTCAATAAATCAGAAAAAAAAATGAAAATTTGATCGAGTGCTGATTTCTTCATCGCAAGAAAAAATCACGCGGCTTGATGCCGCGCAATCATCATAAGAAAAGCAGCTGACGTTATGCGCTTTTGGCTGTTGTATGCAACATATAGTTAACATCAACGCCGGGTGCCAGCTTGAAGGTGTTGATCAGTGGATTGTAATGCAGGCCGGTAATATGCTGCTCTTTCAGAGTAGTCTGATCAATCCAACCAATTAGCTCCGCAGGTTTAATGAATTTCTTCACGTCATGGGTCCCTTTTGGCACCATCTTCATAACGTACTCAGCCCCCACCACCGCCATTAGCCACGCTTTACCGTTACGGTTAATCGTGGAGAAGAAGACCTGGCCACCTGGTTTTACTAATCGCGCGCAGGCGTGAACTACGGATTGCGGATCAGGGACATGCTCCAGCATCTCCATACAGGTGACGACGTCATACTGCTGAGCGTGCTTCGCCGCGTGCTCTTCAACCGTTTCCTGGACATAGGTGACCTGAATTCCGCTCTCCAGCGCATGCAGTTTGGCGACCTGTAGCGGTTCAAAACCCATATCCAGGCCGGTCACCGTTGCGCCTTCGCGCGCCATGCTCTCCGCAAGGATGCCGCCACCGCAGCCGACATCGAGCACTTTTTTGCCGAACAGGCCGCCGGAACGCTCTGCTATATAGCCCAGGCGCAGGGGGTTGATGCGATGTAATGGCTTGAACTCGCCCTCTAAATCCCACCAGCGCGATGCGACAGCTTCAAATTTGGCGATTTCATTATGATCAACGTTGGGGGCCACCGACGGTTTTTCGGCATTCATGGGCGCTTTTACTCCTTTTCAGTTCAGACCCGCGAGTATATCAGCAGACCGCTATGAATAAACCGTATTGGTTTACCTCTCTTACCGCGGCTGTGTTATAATTTGCGACCTTTGAATCCGGGATACAGTAGAGGGATAGCGGTTAGATGAGCGACCTTGCGAGAGAAATTACACCGGTCAACATTGAGGAAGAGCTGAAGAGCTCGTATCTGGATTATGCGATGTCGGTCATTGTTGGCCGCGCACTTCCGGACGTCCGAGATGGCCTTAAGCCGGTACACCGTCGCGTACTATACGCCATGAACGTATTGGGCAATGACTGGAACAAAGCCTATAAAAAATCTGCCCGTGTCGTGGGTGACGTCATCGGTAAATACCACCCGCATGGTGATATCGCCGTTTATGACACCATTGTTCGTATGGCGCAGCCATTCTCCTTGCGTTACATGCTGGTAGATGGCCAGGGTAACTTTGGTTCTGTCGATGGGGACTCCGCCGCAGCGATGCGTTATACGGAAATCCGTATGTCGAAGATCGCCCACGAGCTGATGGCCGACCTGGAAAAAGAGACGGTAGATTTCGTCGATAACTACGACGGCACCGAAAGAATTCCAGATGTTATGCCGACTAAGATCCCGAACCTGTTAGTTAACGGTTCGTCCGGCATCGCGGTGGGTATGGCGACTAACATTCCGCCGCACAACCTGACCGAAGTGATCAACGGTTGCCTGGCCTACGTTGACAACGAAGACATCAGCATTGAAGGGCTGATGGAACACATTCCTGGTCCGGACTTCCCGACCGCTGCGATCATCAACGGTCGTCGTGGCATTGAAGAAGCCTACCGCACCGGTCGCGGCAAAGTGTACATTCGCGCCCGCGCGGAAGTGGAAGCTGACGCGAAAACCGGTCGTGAAACTATTATCGTCCACGAAATTCCGTATCAGGTGAACAAAGCGCGCCTGATTGAGAAAATCGCCGAGCTGGTAAAAGACAAACGCGTTGAAGGCATTAGCGCGCTGCGTGACGAGTCTGATAAAGACGGTATGCGCATCGTGATTGAAGTGAAACGCGACGCGGTGGGTGAAGTGGTTCTCAACAACCTCTACTCCCAGACCCAGCTGCAGGTCTCCTTCGGTATCAACATGGTTGCATTGCACCATGGTCAGCCGAAGATCATGAATCTGAAAGAAATTATTGCTGCGTTTGTGCGCCACCGCCGTGAAGTGGTGACGCGTCGTACTATTTTCGAACTGCGTAAAGCGCGTGACCGCGCACATATCCTTGAAGCGCTGGCGATTGCTCTGGCCAACATCGACCCGATTATCGAGCTGATCCGCCGTGCGCCGACCCCGGCGGAAGCGAAAGCTGGCTTAATCGCGCGTTCATGGGATCTGGGCAACGTTTCCGCGATGCTGGAACGTGCCGGTGATGACGCCGCGCGTCCGGAATGGCTGGAGCCTGAATTCGGCGTACGCGACGGTCAGTACTACCTAACCGAACAGCAGGCCCAGGCGATTCTGGATCTGCGTTTGCAGAAACTGACCGGTCTTGAGCACGAAAAACTGCTCGACGAATACAAAGAGCTGCTGGAACAGATCGCTGAACTGCTGCACATTCTGGGCAGCGCCGATCGCCTGATGGAAGTCATCCGTGAAGAGCTGGAGCTGGTTCGTGAACAGTTTGGCGATGCGCGCCGTACTGAAATCACTGCCAACAGCGCCGATATCAACATCGAAGACCTGATCAACCAGGAAGATGTTGTGGTGACTCTGTCCCATCAGGGCTACGTGAAGTATCAGCCGTTAACCGATTACGAAGCTCAGCGTCGTGGTGGTAAAGGTAAATCTGCGGCACGTATTAAAGAAGAAGACTTTATCGATCGTCTGCTGGTGGCCAACACCCATGACACGATCCTGTGCTTCTCCAGCCGTGGTCGTCTGTACTGGATGAAGGTTTATCAGCTGCCGGAAGCGAGCCGTGGCGCGCGTGGCCGTCCGATCGTCAACCTGCTGCCGCTGGAAGCCAACGAACGTATCACCGCTATTCTGCCGGTGCGCGAGTACGAAGAGGGCGTGAACGTCTTTATGGCCACCGCCAGCGGTACCGTGAAGAAAACGGCGCTGACCGAGTTCAGCCGTCCGCGTTCAGCCGGTATTATTGCGGTTAACCTCAACGAAGGCGATGAGCTGATTGGCGTCGATCTGACCTCGGGTCAGGATGAAGTCATGCTGTTCTCTGCTGCCGGTAAAGTTGTGCGCTTTAAAGAAGATGCTGTTCGTGCGATGGGTCGTACCGCGACCGGCGTGCGCGGTATCAAACTCGCAGGCGAGGACAAAGTCGTTTCGCTGATTATTCCGCGCGGCGAAGGGGCTATCCTGACCGTGACGCAGAATGGCTACGGTAAACGTACTGCGGCTGAAGAGTATCCGACCAAATCTCGTGCGACGCAGGGCGTTATCTCGATCAAAGTGACCGAGCGTAACGGTTCCGTGGTGGGCGCGGTGCAGGTAACTGATACCGACCAGATCATGATGATCACCGATGCGGGCACGCTGGTGCGAACCCGCGTATCGGAAGTCAGCGTGGTAGGGCGTAACACCCAGGGCGTTATCCTCATCCGCACCGCGGAAGATGAAAACGTGGTGGGCCTGCAGCGTGTTGCTGAGCCGGTTGATGATGAAGAACTGGATGCCATCGACGGCAGCGTAGCGGAAGGCGATGAGGATATCGCGCCGGAAGCGGACACTGACGATGATATCGCCGAAGATGAAGAGTAATTCTCTGCGGTAATTGTTCTGAAAGGGTCGGGGTTATCCCCGGCCCTTTTTGTTTCCCCGTTGCGGGACTGTTATTTTATCGTTACCTTAACCCCATTCTGTTGAGTCCCTGACGGCCGAGCATCGCCACATTGAAATATCTAGCTTCTTTCCATACGACGTTAAAGGTTTCACGCTACCTGTTCAGAGCGCTGGCGGTACTGCTGTGGATGCTGATCGCTTTTGTCTCGGTGTTTTACATCGTTAATGCCCTGCATGATCGGGAATCGGAAATTCGTCAGGAATTTAATCTGAATGCCGATCAGGCGCAGCGTTATATTCAGCGTACGGCAGACGTTATCAAAGAGCTGAAATACGTCGCGGGTAATCGGCCAATGAACGGCAGTGAAGGCGGTGATGCGCCAGTACAGAGTGGCGATATTGCGATCCCTACTTTTGAACCGCTATACCCTGATTCCGACTGCGCGCTAATGAGCACTACCTGGCGTAACTCTCTGCAGTCGCTGGCGTGGTTCATGCGCTATTGGCGCGACAACTTCTCTACGGCGTATGATCTCAACCGTATCTTTTTGATTGGCAGTGATAATCTCTGTATGGCTAACTTCGGCCTGCGGGATGTGCCGCTGGAGCGAGATCAGGCGCTTAAAGTTTTACATCAACGTATCGAGCAATATCATAATGCTCCACAAAACGAACGTGGCAACAACCTGTTCTGGATAAGCCAGGGCGTGCGTCCAGGCGTTGGGTATTTTTACGCGCTGACGCCGATATATATGGCTAACCGGCTGCAGGCGATGCTTGGCGTGGAACAAACTATCCGCATGGAAAGTTTCTTTACTCCGGGTAGTTTGCCGATGAACGTCACTATTCTTGACGATAACGGTCAGTCACTCATTTCGCTCGCCGGGTCAGACAGCAATATTAAACCTGACGCGAAGTGGATGCAGGAACGGTTATGGTTTGGCTATACCTCGGGCTTTCGCGAACTGGCGATGAAAAAAAGCCTGCCACCGTCATCTTTGAGCATCGTCTATTCAGTGTCGGTGGAACAGGTGTTAGAACGCATCCGGATGCTGATCCTTAACGCCATTGTGCTCAATATCCTGACCGGGGTTATCCTTTTTGCGCTGGCCCGGATGTATGAGCGGCGGATTTTTATTCCGGCAGAAAATGACGCCCAACGCCTGGAAGAGCATGAGCAGTTCAACCGAAAAATTGTGGCTTCCGCGCCGGTAGGGATCTGTATTTTACGTACGCTCGACGGCACTAATATCTTGAGTAACGAGCTGGCGCATAACTATCTCAACATGTTGACGCATGAGGACCGGCAGCGGTTAACGCAGATCATCTGCGGTCAGCAGGTGAACTTTGTTGACGTGCTGACCAGTAATAATACCAATCTGCAAATCAGCTTCGTTCACTCGCGCTATCGTAACGAAAACGTGGCGATTTGCGTGCTGGTGGATGTCTCGGCGCGCGTCAAAATGGAGGAGTCGCTGCAGGAGATGGCCCAGGCCGCAGAACAGGCCAGCCAGTCGAAATCGATGTTCCTTGCCACCGTTAGTCACGAACTGCGCACGCCGTTGTACGGGATTATCGGCAATCTCGATTTGCTGCAGACGAAAGAGCTGCCGAAGGGCGTTGATCGCTTGGTGACGGCGATGAATAACTCCTCCAGCCTGCTGCTGAAAATTATCAGCGACATCCTCGATTTCTCGAAAATTGAGTCCGAGCAGCTCAAAATTGAACCGCGGGAGTTTTCGCCCCGTGAAGTGATGAACCACATTTCCGCTAACTACCTGCCGTTGGTGGTGCGCAAACAGCTTGGGCTGTACTGCTTTATTGAACCCGACGTGCCGCAGCTGATGTCCGGCGATCCGATGCGCTTGCAGCAGGTTATTTCAAACCTGCTGAGTAACGCGATTAAGTTTACTGATACCGGCTGCATTATCCTGCATGTAGAGCGGGCGGGCGACTACCTACAAATTAGCGTGCGCGACACCGGCGAGGGCATCCCGGCAAAAGAAGTCGTGCGTCTGTTCGACCCGTTCTTCCAGGTCGGCACCGGCGTGCAGCGTAACTTCCAGGGAACCGGTCTCGGTCTGGCGATTTGTGAAAAGCTTATCAGCATGATGGATGGCGATATCGCCGTCGAAACGGAACCGGGCATGGGTAGCCGGTTCACTATTCGAATTCCACTGTATGGCGTACAAGATACACCGTCGCTGATTGTTGATAGCCTGTCTGACAAATGCTGTTGGCTGGCGATTGATAACACCTCTTTGGCGCTGTTTGTCGAGTCGTTGCTGAAATACCGCGGTATTCCTGCCCGTCGTTTTGAAGGGCAAGCGCCGGGAGCGGATGATATTTTGCTGACCGATAGCGAGACCAATGCGGCGTGGCCAGGAAGCGCCGTGATTATCTTCTGCCGTCGGCATATCGGTATTCCGCTGGAGCGAGCGCCGGGTGAGTGGTTGCATAGCGTCACGACGCCGCATGAACTGCTGCCGCTGCTCGGACGCATCTTCCATATCGCCGTCGATAGCGCGGAAAACGGCCCTGTGCTATCCGCGCCAGAAACGCAAACTGCCGACAATGATGACATGATGATTCTGGTGGTGGATGATCATCCAATCAACCGGCGTCTTTTGGCCGATCAGCTGGGATCTCTGGGCTATCAGTGCATCACCGCAAACGACGGGGTCGATGCGCTTAACGTACTGAGTAAACAGCATATTGATATTGTGCTCAGTGACGTCAACATGCCGAATATGGATGGTTATCGACTGACTCAGCGCATTCGTCAACTGGGATTGACGTTGCCGGTAATTGGCGTGACCGCTAATGCGCTGGCCGAAGAGAAGCAGCGCTGTCTGGAGTCCGGTATGGATAGCTGTTTATCCAAGCCGGTAACCCTCGATATTATCAAACAAACATTGACGGTCTATGCCACGCGGGTGCGCAAGGGAAGGGCGTAAGGGATTCTCCCGGATAGCGCGGCGCTATCCGGGAAGAGAGAGGTTAGTCTTTGTCCGTAGAACTCAGAGAAACGGAAGAGAGGTAGTTCAGCAGGGCGATATCGTTTTCCACGCCGAGTTTCATCATCGCCGATTTTTTCTGGCTACTGATGGTTTTGATACTGCGGTTCAGCTTTTTGGCAATCTCGGTAACCAGGAAGCCTTCGGCGAACAGGCGCAATACTTCACTCTCTTTTGGCGACAGGCGTTTGTCACCGTAACCACCGGCGCTGATTTTTTCCAGCAGACGCGAAACGCTTTCCGGGGTGAATTTCTTGCCTTTCTGCAATGCGGCCAGCGCTTTCGGCAGATCGGTCGGTGCGCCCTGCTTCAGTACGATCCCTTCGATATCCAGATCCAGTACCGCGCTCAGGATCGCCGGGTTGTTATTCATCGTGAGAACAATGATCGACAGATCCGGGAAATGCCGCTTGATGTATTTGATAAGCGTAATCCCATCACCGTACTTGTCGCCGGGCATGGATAGGTCGCTAATCAGGACGTGAGCGTCCAGCTTAGGAAGATTGTTGATTAATGCCGTGGAGTCTTCAAACTCGCCAACAACGTTCACCCACTCGATTTGCTCAAGTGACTTACGAATACCGAACAGTACGATCGGATGGTCATCGGCAATAATTACGTTCATATTGTTCATGTATTAGGCTACCTTGCTACAGCAAGCTCTTGACGTAGACGTCAATGTCGCTGATATATTTTTCTATGCCTTGAGTATCTTTTTCACGAATCAGATGCTCAAGCGTTTCACATAATTGCTTGCCGGGTACCAGATTAAGCATAGCAAACGCCCCTTTGAGGCGGTGAGCGGTTTGCGCCAGCGCGGCTAAATCGCTCGTTGCCAGTTCATTATACAGCCTCTTAACATCATCTGGTACCGTGTCGGCAAACAGCGCGTAATAGCCGCTGGCATGCAGTTCGGCGTTACTCACGCTTTCACGGGGAGAGGGCTGCCCCTCTTCATCAGCCAGTTGCTGCTCTATCAGCTGAAGAATAGCTTCCTGCATCGCGGTGCTGATATTAAAATTGACGCGGAGCTGACCTGGACTAATCTTATGAATCCCGACTTCATCATCGCTTAAAAGCAAGCCTGAAGCAGTAAGATTAGACGGATTATCCGTTAAAAAGAGATCATATTGTTGACTTGTTATTCTATCATCCGGCGAGATGCAGGTCGCGCCCCAGCTTTCGAGCTGGCGCGTAACGATACGGCGCACCTCATTAGAGGTAACATCAAGCAATACCACAACATCATCCAGTAGATGTTCCCCTGAATCACTCTCTTCTTCACTGGCCGCCATTTTAAGATGCAGGGAATAGCGGGTACCCAGCGACTCGCGGGCTTTAATATTCAACTGTCCACCGAGCTTGCGGGTCAGGCGATCGCAGAGCCAGAAGGTAAGGGCGTTAGCTTTACCATAGAGGTCTGACTGCGTCTCGTTGAGGAACGGGAAGTGCATATTATCGATTTCGTCACTGGAAACTCCATTACCGGTGTCAAGAATACGGAAGGTCAGGCGATCGTCTGCCGACTCATCTTTACTCACTTCCAGAGTGATTTTGCCAATCTGAGTTGTGGTGACCGAGTACTGAATTAACAGTAAAAGCGTGCGCCGCAACGCATCACGATCGCCGTAACGTTGCTCATTTGCCGGTAGTGCATTGTTAATCAGTAGCTGCAGCCCTTTGCGTTTGATGATCGGTAAGACTTCAGGTACCACTTCATCTATGAGTTCCTGAATGGAGAACAGGCCCTGGGCGCTTTTCCAGCTGTCGCTCTCAAGGAGGTTTGCCAGTTGAATCTCATCCACCAGCTGTACCAGTTCATCTGCATGCTGGGCCAGCTTATGGCTTTCAGCAATACCGAGCGCCGCCGCTTCTTCTGCCAGCGTTTGCGCAGGTTGTTTTAGCGCAGCGCCGATATGCTGCATAAAGGCAGCGCGGCCTTGCTGGTTTTTCTCGTACAGACGTTGAGCCTGTTTGAGTTTCCTGGCGACCAGAACTTCACGATCCTGATCGCGAATGATGAAGATTTGCGTACGCGGTGAGACCTGGCTGCGGAACTGGCGGATTTCATACAATTCATTATTCACCGTGGCCTGAATGACGCCCTGGTGCTGATCGGCCATATTGATAATATTCTGCAGGTTCAAATGCGGCAGCAGATGATCGGCGATAGGATTGCTGATTATCGTACGATTAGCCTCCTGGTCATGAACCAACAGCCCCAATGGCAGCAGCGAGACTATCTCTTCATGGATTGCGCGTTGGGCGCGTAATTCGCTATTGGCAGCCGAAGATACCGCTGTGCTGACCACGTTTTTACGTCCGCTGTAGTGGCGAAAGGTCGTGAAACCGAACAGCGTCAGCGCCAGCAGGCCGATATTCAACAGCAGCGGCAGCAAAATATTCTGTAAGGACTCCAGGATCAGCTCGCTGAAGGGCACCATCCAAACCAGCCGCATACCGGTGGTATTAATGGTGGTGGTAATTTCAATCCGCGGGCCATTAAAGTTGATGCTGACGATATCGGCGGCTTCTTTGTCCGGATTGTTGCTGATGCTTTGCGACGGATCGGGTTCAAGACGGAAGCTCTCCAGCGACATGCTGGGAGGAATGAGATCGTTAATGGGGAGATCGAAAGCCACAACGGTCGCCAGGTGGCCCGGCTGGTTAAAAGTGGTGCGTAAAGTAAAGTAGTAACCGTTCTGCCATGCGAGATGACGCAGTGACGAAAATGTCTCACGTTCATCTAATGTATTTGCCTGGAGCAACATTTCGGCCCGTCGGGACTCCACGACGCTGCTGATAGTTGACTCTTTAAAGCTGGAGGAGAGATCTTTTAACGGCAGCGTTGAAACTAAAATAAGGCTGTTATCGAGTCCGTTAAGGTAATACATCGACCAGGGAATGGTCTCCGCGCCCCATAAGATGTCGAGATAGTTGGTGATTTTTTGCGTCATTTCCAGCGTTGAGCTGTCATGAGAGCCAAAAATCAGCGCTTCTGTTTTGCGCCTGGGTTTCTCCAGGTAGTAAACATCCTGTTTCAAACGCGTTTCTTGTAAACCGCTCTCTCCGGTTGTGCCGGGAGAGGTTGCCGCGATGTTGTCATATATTTGCCAGGTGGCGTAGCGCCAGGTATCAATACGCTTATGCAAGTCATAGCTGACATCGACAACCTGATAACTTTTGTCTTTCAGCCATGCGTTGACGGCGCTTTGAATCATGACCCCCATCGTCGCCAGCAGGACGATGACCATTAAAATGAAGAAACGGGTAATGTTGCCGGGGATCAGGGAAAATTTTTTCGGGGTCATCGTGTGAGAGTATGACTCATCAGTGTTTGTAAACGGAATGTTGCGCCCGGGTAACTGGGAGCAGGACGGATGCTATAGCCAGTATAAAGGCTAATGCCGTAAATCCATACAACTGAATATCATACATTGTTTTATTTGCCTTAAGATTCATCTTAGAACCGTGGCGGCAGACAAACATGAACAGTGCGATTGTTTTTGTACAATTACTTACCGATTTTTCAAATTAAATAGCACTAATTAACAAGAAATTGTGCGAATAACCTTAATTCTGCGCGTAAGTTGTTTGATTAATAACCGTTATTTTTTGTTGTGCCAGGAAGGGAATAATTAAAGATGTGTAAAGAAGGGTAAAAAAAACCGGATGCGAGGCATCCGGTAGAAATAGGGGTAAACAGACATTCAGAACTGAATGACGGTAATAAATAAAGTTAATGATGATAGCGGGATTAATTTTAGTCTCAGTTGAGATTTTTGTTTTACCATTCAGTGCTATAGGAGTGTAACTTCATAACGTATTGATATTGATTGATAATTTTAATTTTTTGATTATTAGTGCTTATTTAAATGGTCTGTATGGAGATAAAAAAAGTTCCCTCTAATTTACAAATTGAAACATCTTGTGCGCATTTGGAAACATTTTAGAAGTTTTAGTATCATATTCTTGTTGGATTATTCTGTATTTTGCAGCACAATGAAATAGCCGACTGATTAGAAGGGTAATCAGTAAGCAGTGGCAATAATAAAAGGCATATAACAAACAGAGGGTTAATAACATGAAAGTTAAAGTACTGTCCCTCCTGGTACCAGCTCTGCTGGTAGCGGGCGCAGCAAATGCGGCTGAAGTCTATAACAAAGATGGCAACAAATTAGACCTGTACGGTAAAATCGACGGTCTGCACTATTTCTCTGACGACAAATCTTCCGATGGCGACCAGACCTACATGCGTCTGGGCATCAAAGGCGAAACTCAGATCAACGACCAGCTGACCGGTTACGGCCAGTGGGAATACAACGTTCAGGCGAACAACACTGAAAGCTCCAGCGATCAGGCATGGACTCGTCTGGCATTTGCAGGTCTGAAATTCGGCGACGCGGGTTCTTTCGACTACGGTCGTAACTACGGCGTTGTTTACGACGTAACTTCCTGGACTGACGTTCTGCCGGAATTCGGCGGCGACACCTACGGTTCTGACAACTTCCTGCAGTCCCGTGCTAACGGCGTGGCAACCTACCGTAACTCAGACTTCTTCGGTCTGGTTGACGGTCTGAACTTTGCTCTGCAGTACCAGGGTAAAAACGGCAGCGTAAGTGGTGAAGGCGCGACTAACAATGGTCGTGGCTGGAACAAACAGAATGGCGACGGTTACGGCACCGCTGTAACTTATGATATCTGGGAAGGTATCAGCGCTGGTTTCGCGTACTCTCACTCCAAACGTACCTCTGAGCAGAACAGCATCAACACCAGATATACTGACTCTGACAACATTTCTCGCCGCATTCTGGGTGAAGGTGACAACGCTGAAACCTACACCGGTGGCCTGAAATATGACGCCAACAATATCTACCTGGCAACTCAGTACTCCCAGACCTATAACGCAACTCGTACTGGTAACATCGGTTTTGCAAATAAAGCGCAGAACTTTGAAGTTGTTGCTCAGTACCAGTTCGACTTCGGTCTGCGTCCGTCCGTGGCTTACCTGCAGTCTAAAGGTAAGGACCTCGGCCGATATGGTGATCAGGATATCCTGAAATATGTTGATGTGGGCGCGACCTACTACTTCAACAAAAATATGTCTACCTACGTTGATTACAAAATCAACCTGCTGGACGACAACAAATTCACCAAAGATGCTAGCATCTCTACCGACGACATCGTTGCTCTGGGTCTGGTTTACCAGTTCTAAGCACGCTGAAGTTTCGAAAAAGGCGCCGATGGCGCCTTTTTTTATGCCCCGTTTACTCTTGCTGGTGTACTCTTTGGGCCTTAGCAAGAGGAAGCCAATTTTTATGGATATCACTTTTTTCCGCACCGCCCTGTTCGGGATTTGCGTATTACTCTCGGGCTGTGACTCAGCCACCACTCCAGAGTCACCAAAATCCGCTGCGACCGTGCTGGATGGTAAAACCATGGGCACGTTCTGGCGAGTCAGCGTGATCAATGTTGATGAAGCAAAGGCCCAGGAGCTGCGCCAGAAGGTGCAGGCTCAGCTGGATGCCGACGATCGTCTGCTCTCAACATGGAAAAACGATTCTGCGCTGATGCGTTTCAACCATTCACTAGGCACCACCCCCTGGCCGGTCAGCGAAGCGATGGCGGATATCGTCACCCTATCGCTGCGCATTGGCGCTAAAACCCATGGCGCGATGGATATTACCGTCGGGCCATTGGTCAATTTATGGGGTTTTGGCCCGGATAAACAGCCGGTAAAAACGCCGGATACGCAGCAAATTGCCGCGGCAAAAGCGCGCAGTGGGTTACAGCACCTGACGGTCATTAACCAGGCTGACAAGCAGTTTTTGCAAAAAGATATTCCTGATCTGTTTGTCGATCTTTCCACCGTAGGTGAAGGATACGCAGCCGATCACTTAGCGCGCCTGATGGAACAAGAAGGGATCTCGCGTTACCTGGTTTCCGTAGGTGGCGCGCTGGTGAGTCGCGGAATGAATGCCGAAGAACAGCCGTGGCGGGTGGCGATCCAGAAGCCGACCGACCGCGAAAACGCCGTTCAGGCGATCGTTGATATTAACGGCCACGGTATCAGCACCTCCGGCAGCTACCGCAACTACTATGAGCTGGACGGTAAGCGCATCTCGCACGTTATCGATCCGCAAACCGGGCGACCGATCGATCATAAGCTGGTTTCGGTGACAGTTATCGCCCCAACGGCGCTGGAAGCCGACGGCTGGGATACCGGACTGATGGTGTTAGGACCGAAGAGGGCGCAGGACGTGGTGCGTGAACAGGGACTGGCAGTGTATATGATTATCAAAGAAGGTGAAGGGTTTAAAACCTGGATGTCGCCGCAGTTCCGCGCGTTCCTCGTCGGCGAGAAAAATTAAACCGCAAGATTTCGGGTTTTTGCTAACGGACTTCGGCCCAGACTGAAGATACACTTACTGCAGGAGTCCGTTATGAAACTGATGATGATCAATACCGATGAGCGTCGCTGGCAGGCTGTATGCGAGCGCGATGTTCGTGCTGATGGGCAGTTCATTTTTGCCGTGCTGACCACCGGCATTTGCTGTCGTCCGTCCTGCCGTTCACGGCGGGCGCTGCGGGAGAATGTGCGTTTTTACCCCACCGTTGAAGCCGCGCTGGCGGCAGGGTTTCGCCCGTGCAAACGCTGCCAGCCGGATAAAACCGATCCACAGCAGCAGAAAGTGGAAAAAGTGGCCGCGGCCTGTCGTCTGCTGGAGCAAGAAACGCCGATAACCCTCGAAGTGCTGTCCCGTGAACTTGCGGTCAGCCCCTTTCATTTTCACCGTCTCTTTAAATCCGTTACCGGAATGACGCCCAAAGCCTGGCAACAGGCCTGGCGCGCGCGCCGTTTACGCGAGGCGTTGGGTCAGGGGCGGACGGTTACGGACGCTGCTTTGGCGGCCGGTTTTCCGGATACCAGTAGCTACTATCAGCAGGCTGATGCCGCGCTGGGAATGACCGCCAGCCAGTTTCGCCGCGGCGGCGATGATACCGATATTACCTGGGTATGTGACGACGGCCCGCTGGGACGCTGCCTGGTGGCTGAAAGTGAACGAGGTATATGCGCCGTGCTGCCGGGTGATGACGATACGTCGCTACTTGAGGAATTAGGCAAAATATTTCCCAATGCACATCTGCAGCCTGGCGATGACGTTTTTCATCAGCGAGTCGCTCAGGTATTTGCGCATCTTAACGACCATCGCCAGCTAATCTCTTTGCCGCTGGATCTTCGCGGCACCGCTTTTCAGCTTCAGGTCTGGCAGGCTCTGCGGCAGATCCCGGCGGGAGAAACGCGTAGCTATCGTCAGGTTGCGCAAAGTATTGACCGTCCCCGCGCGGTCAGGGCGGTGGCAAGCGCCTGTGCCGCCAACAAGCTGGTAATGGTTATCCCGTGCCATCGGGTGGTTCGCGAGGGCGGGGCTCTGTCCGGCTATCGTTGGGGAATCGCGCGTAAAGCATTACTGCTAGCGCGCGAAGCGCAAACTGAGGAGAACTGATGCTCGATCTTTTTGCCGATACGCCGCCCTGGCAAGAGCCGCTGGCACCGGGGGCGGTAATTTTACGCCGCTATGCTCGCGAACGCGCCCCGGCCTTGTTGCTGGCCATTACTGATATTGCCAGCCGTTCGCCTTTTCGTCAGATGGTGACGCCCGGCGGCTATACGATGTCGGTCGCGATGACTAACTGCGGCGAATTGGGCTGGACTACCAATCAGCACGGCTATCTTTACTCTCCCGAGGATCCGCTGACGGGCAAATGCTGGCCGCCGATGCCGCCGCTATTGCGCGAGCTGGCCACAGAGGCCGCTTCTGCGTGCGGTTATGAGAGATTTGCGCCTGATGCTTGTCTTATTAACCGTTATCAACCGGGGGCGAAGCTGTCGCTGCATCAGGATAAAGACGAGCACGATCTGCGCGCGCCTATTGTCTCTGTCTCACTGGGGCTCCCGGCAGTGTTTCAGTTTGGCGGTAAACAGCGTAACGATCCGCTCCGGCGGATGCTGCTGGAGCACGGCGATGTGGTGGTTTGGGGCGGTGAATCACGGCTGTTTTACCACGGTATTCAGCCGCTGAAAGAGGGGACTCATCCCGACACCGGTAGCTGCCGCTATAATCTCACTTTTCGTCTGGCAGGCAATAAAGAATAAAAATAAGAATTATTCTTGCTGTCATCGGCGAGCAGTTTAAACTGCTGGCTGTTTTTGCTTGCCCGGGTTGTCTTATGGAACTTCTTCTTCTTGTCTGGCGTCAGTATCGTTGGCCGTTTATCTCCGTCATTGCTTTAAGTCTGCTCAGCGCGGCGCTAGGGATCGGGCTCATTGCCTTTATAAACTTGCGCCTGATGACCATTGCCGATACCTCGCTGACGGTGTTGCCGGAATTTTTGGGCCTACTGTTGCTGCTGATGGCGGTCACGCTTGGCTCACAACTGGCGTTGACGACGCTTGGGCACCACTTCGTCTATCGTCTGCGCGGCGAATTTATTAAACGTATTCTTGATACCCAAATTGAGAAGATTGAGAAAATCGGCAGCGCGTCGCTGCTGGCCGGTTTAACCAGCGATATTCGCAATATCACTATTGCTTTTGTGCGCCTGCCAGAGCTGGTGCAGGGGATTATTCTGACCTTCGGTTCCGCCGCTTACCTGGCCTGGCTGTCGGGAAAAATGATGCTGATCACTGCGCTGTGGATGGCGTTAACCATCTGGGGCGGCTTTATGCTGGTGTCACGGGTCTATAAACATATGGCCTCGCTGCGTGAAACCGAAGACAAGCTGTATCACGATTACCAGACGGTTCTCGAGGGGCGTAAAGAGCTGACCCTTAATCGCGAACGCGCTGAATATGTGTTTAACCAGCTGTATCTTCCGGATGCGCGTGAATATCGCCACCATATTGTTCGCGCCGACACCTTCCACCTGAGCGCGGTGAACTGGTCGAATATTATGATGCTGGGCGCAATTGGCCTGGTCTTCTGGATGGCTAATAGCCTCGGGTGGGCCGATACCGCCGTGGCGGCAACCTACTCTCTGACGCTGTTATTTCTGCGCACGCCGCTGCTTTCCGCGGTTGGCGCGCTGCCAACGCTGCTCAGCGCCCAGGTTGCCTTCAATAAGCTGCATAAGTTTTCCCTTGCGCCGTATCGCGCTGAATTCCCCCAGCCCCAGGCGCACCCCCACTGGCAGACTCTGGAATTGCGCGATGTCGCGTTTCATTATCCTGATAACAGCTTTGCCGTGGGACCGATTAATATGACCCTCAAGCGCGGTGAACTGGTGTTCCTGATTGGCGGTAACGGCAGTGGCAAATCGACGTTGGCCATGTTGCTGACCGGTTTATATCAGCCAGTTTCCGGGCAGATCCTGCTCGACGGTCAGCCCATGGCGGCAGATAAACCGGAAGATTATCGTAAGCTGTTTTCGGCGGTATTTACCGATGTCTGGCTGTTCGACAGGCTGCTGGGCCCGGAAGGGAAAACGGCGGATTCAGCGCTGGTAGACAAGTGGCTGGGTTATCTGAAAATGAGTCACAAGCTTGAGCTGGATAACGGTAAAATTCTCGACCTGAAGCTGTCGAAGGGGCAGAAAAAGCGCGTAGCGCTGCTGCTGGCGCTGGCGGAAGAGCGAGATATCATCATGCTGGATGAGTGGGCGGCGGATCAGGATCCACATTTCCGCCGTGAATTCTACCAGGTGTTGCTGCCGCTCATGCAGCAAATGGGAAAAACCGTTTTCGCCATCAGCCACGATGATCACTATTTCCAGCATGCCGACAGGCTCCTGGAAATGCGCGGCGGCCAGCTATCGGAGCTGACGGGAGAAGATCGCGTGCTGGCAACCCGCGATGCGGTCGCTCGTACCGCCTGATTGAGATCTATCCCGGAGGCGCTCGCCGACCTCCGGGAATCCCACCAACTGCTGTTTTTTCCATCGACTGAATTCATAGCGGTTATTATTTCCGCCTCCTCGCGCTATGCTTAAGGCTTCCGGCCTGCTGGTCGGCCAAATATCGTTACAAGGATTGACTGACCGATGTCCGTTTTGCATAAAAAAAGCGCCAGATTGCGCGACGAAGAGCGCGCCCGTCTCATTTGGTTGCTGAGCACCGATAAAGCCGTCACTTCCTCATTGCTGGGTAAATTAACCCTGGCTGAACGCTACGATGAAGGCACGTTGGCTGATGATCTGGCCGAAGTGGAAGTGCTGGTTTCTCACCTTCCGCCTCCGGACCTTGCCGATGCGCTCGAAGCGTTGCCTTACGACGCACGTAACGCGCTCTGGCGGCTGGTAGCCGATGATAAACGCGGCGAGGTGCTGCTCGAAGCTTCGGAAAGCGTCTGGGGCGATCTCATCGAAGAGATGAGCGACCATGACCTGCTGTTTGCGCTGCAAAATCTCGATATTGATGAACAGGTCTACCTGCTGCAACACTTACCGCGTGATCTGACCGGACGCCTGCTGGCGACGCTGCCTGCGGATAAGCGTGCACGTATTCGCCAGATGATGCGCTACGCCGATAATACCGTCGGCGCGATCATGGAATTCGAGGTCATCACCGTTCGCCCGGAAGCGACACTTGCGGCGGTACAGCGCTACCTGCGGCGGCTAGGCAAAATGCCGGAAAACACCGATAAGCTGTTTGTGACCACCCGCAACAAGCTGCTGCTGGGCGAACTGGAATTACAAACCATCCTGCTTAACAATGCGCAGAAGCGGGTAGGGGAAGTGATGGAGGGCGATCCGGTCACCTTCCAGCCGCATGAAGATGCAGAAAAAGTGGCGCGAACGTTTGAACGTGATGACTTACTTAGCGCCGCCGTTATTGATGCTGACGGCAAGTTAATGGGGCGTTTGACCATCGATGAGATCGTCGATGTGGTCTACGAAGAGACCGACAACGATTTACGCCGAATGGGTGGTTTGAGTAACGATGACGACGTGTTTGCCCCGGTGAGCAAAGCGGTGAAAACCCGCTGGGCCTGGCTGGCGGTGAATTTGTGCACCGCGTTTATCGCCTCCCGCGTCATTGATGGTTTTGAACATACTATTTCGCAATTGGTCGCTCTGGCCTCGCTGATGCCAATTGTCGCTGGGATCGGCGGCAACACCGGTAATCAGACAATCACCATGATCGTCCGTGCGATGGCGTTGCAGCACATTCAGCCGGGAAGTTTCACCTTTCTGATTCTGCGCGAAATGGGCGTTGCGCTGATCAACGGTATCGTCTGGGGCGGGATCATGGGCGCCATAACCTGGTGGCTGTACGACGATCCGCAGCTTGGTGGCGTGATGACGCTGGCAATGATGCTGAACCTGCTGATGGCGGCGATGATGGGTGTGATTATCCCGATGGTGATGGTCAAGCTGGGACGCGATCCGGCGGTCGGCTCTAGCGTAATGATTACCGCTATCACCGACACCGGTGGATTCTTTATTTTTCTTGGGCTGGCGACGATTTTTCTGATGTAGCCTGCGGTTTATTGCGCAGGCGGCGGGGAATCAAGGCCATTGAGACCAGACCCGCCAGAACGCCAATCGCCAGATTGCTGGTGCCGACGGTCGCGCCGACGGTCACCAGCATCACCAGCGTTTCCGGCCACGGATTATGCGCCAGCTCAGTCGGACGAATACTGTGCCAGCTAAAGGTTTTCACCGCCACAATCACCATCACCCCGGCGAGAACGGCCATCGGAATTTTTGCCATCACTTCGCTTAATGCGGTCACTAACAGCAATAGCACCAGGGCAGCGGCAATCGTGGAGACGCGGCTGCGGGCTTTGCCCATTTCGACGTTAACAATGGTCTGGCCGATCATCGCGCATCCGGCAATGCCGCCATAAAACCCGGCAAGAATATTGGCAATCCCCAGACCAGCGCTCTCACGCGATTTACTGGAAGGGGTATGGGTCAGGTCATCGACTAATTTAGCCGTCAGCAGCGACTCCATCAGGCCGACAAAGGCGATACTGAGCGCACAGGGCCAGATAATTTGCAGCGTTGTTAAGTCCAGCGGCACTATCAGGCTGGTCAATCCGGGTAATCCGCCACCCATCGGACCCTCATCGCCAACGGTAGGCAGCAGCTGGCCGCTGAAAACGGTAAACAGAGTCAGCAGAACGATAGCAATCAGCGGCGAGGGGATGGCCTTGATGTAGCGCGGTGCCCACAGCACAATCAACAGCGTTAAAACAAACAAGCCGATAATCAGCGGCTGCTTGCTCCAGAAATGCGGTACCTGGGCGAAAAAAATCAGGATCCCTAGCGCATTGACGAAACCGGTCATCACCGCCTGCGGAATAAAGCGCATCAGGCGCGCCATACCGCATACACCAAACAAAATTTGAATCATCCCCGCAAGAATCACCGCAGGCAGAATATAGCCAACGCCATGTTGGTGCACCATTGGCCCGATGACCAGCGCGACTGAACCGGCAGCGGCGGTGACCATGGCCGGTCTACCGCCCAGTACCGACATCGCCAGACACAGCACCACAGAAGCGACCAGGCTAACTTTTGGGTCAACGCCAGCAATAACGGAAAAGGAGATAACCTCGGGGATCAGGGCTAGTGCGGTCAGCACGCCTGCCAGGGTTTCGCGCGTCAGTAGCGCGGGCGAACGCAGTATCTGGCTTAATGTGCCAGCGTTGCCGATGGTAGCGGAATCAGAAACAGGGGGCATAAAAAAAGTTCGCAGATTATAAAAAAACAGATGTGGTATCAGCCGATGCTTTCGTGCGGTCTGTCACAAAACCGGGGATGATAGCGCGGAAACAGACTTCACACCAGTACAAAATGTGATTTGTGGTACACATTTATTAAACATTTTTATAACAGATCTCAAAGCTAAACTTAAAATTTAAACAATATTTAAATTTTTTTTCTTCAGTGTTACCTTTGAAGCCGAGAATCGTTTCACCTGCGCTATATAACAAAAGCGAGTAAAAGTAAGGCTCAAATTCGATGAAGAAAAAGATGGCCGTACCCAGCTCACAGGCGGTTGGTTCCAATAACACTCGGACCAACACCCGCCATGAGCAAGAGACGGATGTATTGTTGATCGGCGGCGGCATCATGAGCGCCACGTTGGGAACCTGGCTCCAGGAACTGGAACCAGATTGGTCTATTACCATGGTCGAGCAGATGTCCAGCGTCGCGGAAGAGAGCTCAAACGGCTGGAACAACGCGGGGACCGGACATGCCGCGCTGATGGAGCTGAACTATACGCCGCAAACTGCTAACGGAATTAATATCGATAAAGCGGTTGATATCAACGAATCCTTCCAGATTTCTCGTCAGTTTTGGGCCCACCAGGTGACGCGCGGCATTCTCAATAAGCCGAAATCCTTTATTAACAGCGTGCCGCACATGAGCTTTGTGTGGGGAGAGGATAACGTCAACTTCCTGCGCGCTCGCTACGCGGCTTTGCAGCAAAGCGAACTGTTCCGCGGCATTCGCTACTCTGAAGATCATCAACAAATTAAACAGTGGGCTCCGCTGGTGATGGAAGGGCGCGATCCGCAGCAGAAAGTGGCCGCCACCCGTACGGAAATGGGTACCGACGTCAACTACGGTGAAATTACCCGTCAGCTGATTGCCGGGCTGAAAACTCATGAAAATTTCTCTCTGCAACTGGGTACGGTGGTGCGCCGCTTTAAGCGCAATGCCGACAAGAGCTGGACCGTGACGCTGGCGGATGCCAACAATCGTCATCAGAAACGCGTCATCAAAGCCAAATTTATCTTTATCGGTGCTGGTGGTGCGGCCCTGACCCTGTTGCAGGAAACCGGTATTGCGCAGGCCAAAGAGTATGCGGGCTTCCCAGTCGGCGGGCAGTTCCTGGTGTGCGAGAACCCGGAAGTGGTCGAGCATCACCTGGCGAAAGTCTATGGTCAGGCAGAGGTGGGCGCGCCGCCGATGTCGGTTCCGCATATCGACACCCGTATTATCGACGGTAAGCGCGTGGTGTTGTTTGGGCCGTTTGCCACCTTCTCAACGCGTTTCCTGAAAAACGGCTCACTGTGGGATCTGCTGGCCTCCACTAATACCTCGAACATCATGCCGATGCTCAACGTGGGCCTGGATAACTTCGATCTGGTGAAATACCTGATTAGCCAGGTGCTGCAAAAAGACAAAGATCGCCATGCGGCGCTGTGCGAGTACTATCCTGAGGCGCGTAAAGAAGATTGGCGCTTATGGCAGGCAGGTCAGCGCGTGCAGATTATCAAACGCGATAAGAAGATAGGCGGCGTTCTGCGTCTCGGAACCGAAGTGGTCAGCGATGATGAAGGGACGGTGGCAGCGCTGCTGGGGGCATCGCCAGGGGCTTCTACCGCCGCGCCGATTATGCTGCAGCTGATGGAAAAAGTCTTTAAGGACAAAGTCGATTCAGCAGCCTGGCAGGCGAAGCTGAAAGAGATAGTGCCGAGCTACGGTACGCGTCTGGATGGCAATGCGGCAGAAATCGAAAAGGCGCTGGCGTGGACCAGTGAAGTGCTGGAGCTACACTATGAGCCGATTACCGTGGCTGATGATGTTCCGCAGGCGGAGCTGAAGCCGCTGCCGGAAGGCAAACCTATTGCTGATATTGCGTTGTAACCCATTGTCCGGCGGCTCAGGCCGCCGGATTCTATCCTCAGGCATTAACGTTCTACGGCATTGCCGATGGTCTCGTCCGCTCTCCAGATACGATATTTCACTTCAATGTTAGCCGGGGTATACACCACGATAGGCAGTTTGCTGTTGTAGCGCAGCATTCCTGCATCACCCAGCCCTGCGGTCACAAATTGCTGCTCTTTTTTACCGTCCGGGCAGGCCATCATTGTTGAGATCGGCGAGGTCACTTTATCAAATACGTAGTAGTCGTAGCCCCAGCCTTCAAGGGTTTTGCTTTCTAGTTGACCGCCCAGGCGGTGACGATTGCAGTCGACTTCCAGCGTTTGGCCAATCATCAGCTCAACTTTCAACACCGATTCATCCTGCTGTTGCGGGAGCTGAATCACCTGACGCTTCATCCCTTTTTCAGCCTGCGGGTAAGGGGCGATTTTTTCCAGCGGCTGTTCTGCGGCCAGGGCGCTGGTGGAAATGCAGGCAACGGCCAGCAGGGAAACGGCGAACGTAGTGATTTTTTTCACGTGAGTAATCCTTTGTTATCAATCCTCAACGGGATAAGAGTAGCATCACTGCGCTGAATGGTAAGTGTTATTTACCAAAATTTTCATAATTACTAGTTATAAATTCTGCTTTGGTTTCGTGGGCGTACCACACTATTTTTAGCACTCTGGACTCCATGCGTTGAAGCCATTATTGATGAGTGGGATTTTTACGTTGATTGTAGTCAAAAAATGAATTAATTAACCTATGAAATTATTTCATTCGATATTTTCCTCGGCAATAAACTAAAATGATTCATAAATGGAATTAATAAAAACGGAATTGTTATTTTATGTGACTAATTGATATGAGTGATGGTAGATGAAAGTGAATAAAGTTTTACTGGTTGTCGTGCTGGGTGTCTCTTCGGTCTTGATGGGGTGTACCTCCGAGTCTCAGCGGCTGGCAAACTGCGAAGCCAAAGGTATTTCCAAAGACAGCTGCTATTTAGCGGAACAAAACCGTCAGGCTACTATGAATGCGGCCTATGAAAAGCAGGCGTTAGAAAACGCCGCCGCTGCGGTGCAGCATGGCCAAAGCGCGAAGGCGAAAACGAAGCATTTTGCCGGTATGGAGATCAAAGGTACCAGTACTGGCTTGAGCATTGATGGTAAACCGGCGGCAGTTATCGAGAAGAATAAAGACGCAACCGTTTATCAGCAGGGGCTTTATAATTTTATCGTCTACGCCAATGGTAAGATCGCTGTGACTCAGGATGGCGTGTTTAAGGGCTATGCCAAGTAATCAGTTAAGCCATGGCGTCAAACAGAGCGAAATATCTTGAGGAACCTCGAGTAAACTTTGCTGGTTCAATAAAGATGCTAATTCGTTGCGCGGTAAGAGCAAACGGCACCGTACGATTCCCTCGCCCCTTTGGGGAGAGGGCTAGGGTGAGGGGCTGGCAGGATATAAAAAGGCAGAAAATTCTTTGTTCTGGTCTAGTAAAAGTTGACACCCCTTTAAGCGGCAACCTCATATTCGTTTGGCGAAAGACCACCAAGATGGGTATGAGGTCGCCACATATTGTAGTATTCAATGATGTATTTACTGATGTCCCGCCTGGCACTTTCCGCATCCTGATAGCAGCGCTCTTTCACCCACTCTGATTTCAGACTGCCAAAAAAACGTTCCATAACTGCATTATCCCAGCAATTTCCACGCCGACTTTGGCTTAGTTCCACACCATTACTTGCAGCATAAGCCCGCCACTCGCTGCTGGTATATTGCCTCCCCTGATCTGAATGAACCAACACGCTGCCTTTCGGTTGTCGCAACAGTTTCGCCAGGTGCAATGCCCTCAGCGCTAACCCCGCCGTCATTGTTTTTGCTACATCCCAACCCACGACTTTACGCGAGTAAAGATCGACAACTGCAGCCAGATAGCACCAGCCCTGACGTGTCGGGATATAAGTAATGTCAGTCACCCATTTTTTATTTGGTGCTTCAACGCTAAATTCCCGACCGAGATGGTTAGGCATTGCGGCGCTTATATCGCAGGCATATAAATACTTACGTCGGCGCTGGCGGCTCGATAGCCCCAGCTTTTTCATCAGACTACGGGTCGCATATCGTCCGAGATTAAAGCCTTCTTTGCGTAACACCATGCTCAGTGTTCTGCTCCCAAGACTGCCGCGACTCGCCTTCCAGCAGGCTAACGCATAGGCATCCCGTTCGGCATTTGATGATGTCTCAGGACGATGCTTTGCCTGAAGCCAGCGATAAAATCCGTTGCGGCTCACCGACATGGTTCGACAAAGCAGCGCCACTGACCAGGTGAGGCGCTGCTCATCGATAAAAGCGAACCTCAGCGTTGCTCTTTTGCAAAGAAGGCTGTTGTAGATTCAATTGGTCAACGCAACAGTCATGTGAAAACATGGGGTTGCGGAGGATTTTTGAATGAGACGGACATTTACAGCAAAGGAAAAAGCATCTGTTTTTGAACTGTGGAAGAACGGAACAGGCTTCAGTGAAATAGCTAATATCCTGGGTTCGAAACCAGGAACAATCTTCACTATGTTAAGAGATACTGGCGGCATAAAACCCAATGAGCGCAAGCGGGCTGTAGCTCACCTGACGCTGTCTGAGCGCGAGGAAATACGAGCCGGTTTGTCAGCCAAAATGAGCATTCGTGCGATAGCTACTGCGCTAAATCGTAGTCCTTCGACGATCTCACGTGAAGTTCAGCGTAATCGAGGTAGGCGCTATTACAAAGCTGTTGATGCTAATAACCGGGCCAACAGGATGGCGAAAAGACCAAAACCGTGCTTACTGGATCAGAATTTACCGTTGCGAGAGCTTGTTCTGGAAAAGCTGGAGATGAAGTGGTCTCCTGAGCAAATATCAGGATGGTTAAGGCGAACGAAGCCGCGTCAAAAAACACTGCGAATATCACCTGAGACAATTTATAAAACGCTGTACTTTCGTAGCCGTGAAGCGCTACACCACCTGAATGTACAGCATCTGCGCCGGTCGCATAGCCTTCGTCATGGCAGACGCCATACCCGCAAAGGTGAAAGAGGTACGATCAACATAGTGAACGGAACGCCAATTCACGAACGCTCCCGGCATATCGATAACAGACGCTCTCTGGGGCACTGGGAAGGCGATTTAGTATCAGGCACAAAAAACTCGCATATAGCCACACTTGTAGACCGAAAATCACGTTATACGATCATTCTTAGACTCAGGGGCAAAGATTCTTTCTCAGTGAATCAGGCTCTTACCGACAAATTCCTGAGCTTGCCGCCTGAACTCCGGCAATCACTGACATGGGACAGAGGAATGGAGCTGGCCAGGCATCTGGAATTTACTGGCAGCACCGGAGTTAAAGTTTACTTCTGCGATCCTCAGAGTCCCTGGCAGCGGGGAACAAACGAGAACACTAATGGGCTAATTAGACAGTACTTTCCCAAAAAGACATGCCTTGCCCAATATACTCAACATGAGCTGGATCAGGTTGCAGCTCAGCTAAACAACAGACCAAGAAAGACGCTGAAGTTCAAAACACCGAAAGAGATAATTGAAAGGGGTGTTGCGTTGACAGATTGAATCTACAGTGGCCTTTTTTAGGATTTCCTTCTGCTGCCTGAGCTCTTCATTTTCAGCGCGCAGCCGACGTAATTCGGCTTCAAGTTCGCTGCGAGGTCTTTCCCCCGATAGCTCAGTTTGCAGGGATTGCTCATAAGCAACGACCCAACGACTGATATTCTGATCGGCGACGTTGAGCTGACGGGCAACTTCAACACATGAAAACCCTTGTTCACAAACAAGTTTGGCGGCTTCGATCTTGAATTCTTTGCTGTAATTTTTGCGTGTAGTTCTGGTCATAGGCACCTCCGTTTCAGGGATTATATCCCCTTAAGTCGGTGTCACCGATTATTAGACCAGAACACTTTTTAATTACAGAGTATTAACCCTCACCCCAACCCTCTTCCTTAAAAAGGGAGAGGGAGCACAACGAGCCAACACTATGTTTCTGGGGATCCCTCAGGGGAAATTTCTCTCTATTTGTTGAGGGGCGTTCGCTACTCCTCGCGGTTTTTTCCCTCTTCCAAAAAATCCTCATCGATCTCATCGATATTCCCGGCGTGATCGCGCCCGGAGAGAAGGTTCCAGCAAGCGATAAACAGCGCGGCAATCAACGGGCCGATAACAAAGCCATTGATACCATAGATTTCCATCCCACCAAGGGTAGATATCAGGATCAGATAGTCCGGCATTTTGGTATCTTTGCCCACCAGCAGAGGGCGGAGGATGTTATCCACCAGACCTATCACTATCACGAAGAAGCCAACGATAAAGGCACCTTGCCATATCTGTCCGGTGGCAAAAAGATAGATAGCCGCCGGGACCCAGATAATCGCGGAGCCCACCGCGGGGATAAGCGACAGAAATGCCATCAGCGCACCCCACAAGATGCTGCCATCAATACCGACAATCCAGAATGCCAGTCCGCCAAGCGCGCCCTGGGCAATCGCCACCGCGACGGTTCCTTTTACCGTTGCCCGCGCGACGGCGGCAAATTTGGCGAACAGGTGCTGTTTAACGTGATTTGACAGTGGCAAAGACTCAAGAATTTGCCTCACCAGCTGCGGACCATCTTTCAGCAGGAAAAACAGTAAATAGAGCATGATGCCGAAGCTGACGGTAAAACCGAAGGTCCCTTTGCCAATCAGGAATGCGCTTCCGGCAAGATACTGACCCCCTTTTAGGGCAACGTCAGAAAGCTGCTGCTGAATTTGGTCGGCGCTATCCAGGTTATGCTCAGAGAGGAAGCTGCGGGCCCATTCCGGCAGGTGGGCAAACAGGCTGGCGACTACCGTCGGAAACTGAGTGTCGTTGTGCTGTAGCTTGGTGTAAACCACATTCAATTCAAAGGCCAGCGACGAGAGAATAATCGCCAGAGGGGTGAAGACGATCAGACAAATAATGACGACGGTAAGCAGTGACGCCAGCCCGTTGCGCTCATTCAGGCGGCTACGCAGTTTGTTCTTAACGGGGTTGAAGATGACCGCCAGAATCGCCGCCCATAAAATAGCTGAATAATAAGGGGAAAGAACGTCGAAAAACGCGAGGGTGACGATCAGCAGAATCAGGATGAAAAATCCTTTTGTAAGTCCATTAACTCTCATGTAAATCCTTCAGGGAAATGATGTGTACCCGTCATACTTCAAGTTGCTTATGTGTTGGCTACGCTCGCTCACCCCAGTCACATAGTTATCTATGCTCCTGGGGACTCACTCCCTTGCCGCCTTTAAGCAACTCGAATTATTTAGGGTGTATACCATAAAATAATAGAAGTTTTTCCTCGATTTACAATCGGAGTGGTGGCGGTTTCTTGATAAAACAGATGGGATCATTGAGCATTAAAAAACCCGCAAACTCAAAGAGAATGCGGGTTCTTAAGGGGGACCGGTCGTTGAAACAACTTACCGATGAATGATTTGGTCGGCACGGAGAGATTCGAACTCTCGACCCTCGCCACCCCATGACGATGCGCTACCAGGCTGCGCTACGTGCCGATTTGTGGGGAACAATATTACCCGTTCCCCAACTGAATGCAAGCCGGGATATGACTGATTGATTCATAAATAATCAATCAGTTAGCGATGAAGCGTTTTTCATCGGTCAGCACCTGCAGCAGTAAGCTGAGCTGCGGTTTTTGAGCCTTAACCTTCTCACCTTCGCTGTTCCAGGTATTGTAAGTCCCGTTGTGATTGAGCACGACGGTGACTCTTGGCGTAGTAATTGCCAGCGTATCACTATTGGCTGCGGTCACCCAGGCACGACGACGGGCGGCGCTAAACAGGTCTTCCCCCTGGGAATACTCGTTTGCCGGGGTGGAAACGTGCAGCAGACGTTGCATCAACGTCGTCATCACGTCTTTGTTATCCGTCAACGTAGTAATTTCCTGTGCCGGAGTGCCGGGCCAGTGAATCACTAATGGAACCTGCAGTTGTTCTCGAGACCAGCCAAACTGTTCATGCTGAGGATTCAGCGGCATACCATGACCTGCCGTCACGATAACCACCGTGTTGTTCAGCTTGCCTGATTCGCGCAGCGCGTTCAGTACCCGGCCAATTTGCGTGTCGACATCGCCAGCGGCGCGGCTGTAGCGGCGAACAAAGTTTTGCTGCTGGCCGTTATCGAAGGTGGTGCCATTGAGCGAAACCCATGAGAACCAGCGGTTTTCATCCTGGGCGTAGCGATCCAGCCAGTTAATCCACTGGCTTGCTGTTTGCTCATCGCTTTGCGTTTTCGCGACCGGCAGCGAGAAGTCTGAGAGCAGCGCCTGACGATAAAGCGGGCTGCTAAAACCGTCTGACGAGAACAGCCCCAACTGATAGCCCTGCTGATTCAGTGAGGTAATCAGCGCCGCAGGGATACGGGCTGACAATACGCCATCCATATAGCCTGGAGAAATCCCGTAGAACAGGCCAAAGAAGCCGCTGTCGGCGGTGTTACCAGAGCTCATATGCTGGGTGAAGTTGACGCTCTCTTTCGCGAAACCGGCCAGCACTGGCATGTTTTTCTCAAAGCGGGAGTAGTTAAGGTTATCAACGGTGATAAGCAACACGTTATAACCGGTGCCGAGATCGCGATAATGCAGATCGCTCAGCGGATACTGTACCGAGACCGCTTCCGGTGCGCCTTGCTCTACCAGACGGCGCTGATAGTCCTGTGCGTCAAGTAAACCGTGTTTTTCCAGGAAGCGGCGGGCCGTCATCGGATAGGAAAGCGGCAGATTCGCCCGCTGCATGGTTATCGGGCGATAGAAATTCGCATCCGCCCAGATATAGACCAGATGGCTGCTAATAAAAGAGATAAAGAAGAACCAGGCAACCGGACGGGCGTAGTGGCGGCGGCGCGTCAGGCTGCGTAGCTTCTGCCAGCTCCAGGTTGCAAAGAGCATTTCCAGCAGGAAGATAACGGGCACGCTGATAAACATTAGCTGCCAGTCGCGGGCCATCTCGTTCTGATCGGGGTTAATCACCAGTTCCCAGACAAAGGGGTTGAGATGCAGGTGGAAGCGGGTGAAAACTTCGCTATCGATCAGCAGCAGCGTCATGCCTGCGGTCGCCAGAATGACCGAGATAAAACGCATTAAACGCTGCGAGATGACGATAAAAGTCAGTGGGAAAAGAATCAGTACATAGCTGGTAAAAACCAGAAAGCTGAAGTGACCAACAAGGCTGACGTACGAGAAAATACGTCCAGCAAGCGTCGTTGGCCAGTCGGCGACAAAAAGATAGCGACTGCCGAGCGCCATTGCCAACAACATGTTGAACAGGGCGAACCAGTGTCCCCAACTGACCATCTGGGAGACTTTTTCTCGGTAGGGCTGACGTAGAGTCACCATATACTGTTGTTCGTTATCCTTAGTGCGCCGGATCGTCGTTGATAGATGACTGCAACGCCTGGGCAAAAGAACGGGCGATAGCCTGACGCTGCGCCGGCGCGACGCTACTATTGATCAGGTTGGTCACCATATTGCCCAGCACCATCAGTGAAAGGTCAACGGGGGCTTTGTGTGTTTCCAGAACACTCGTCAGCTCGCTGAGCAGCTGTTCGACTTGTTCATCGCTATAGCGGGATATTTGCGGCATAAACTCAAAATCTGTCTGTTCGTGAAAGGGCAACATATTACCGTAGCAGCGGCTTTTTTTCCGCATTTTTTCACCATGGCGTAAAAGCGCGCGGCTTCGCTCGTAAAGAGCGACGTGCTGGTTGCGTCGTCGTCCCTGCAGTGGTTGAATACTTCCCAGTCTAAAAGGAGAGTTTAACATGAGTCTGGATATCGACCAGATTGCCCTGCATCAGTTAATCAAACGTGATGAACAAAATCTGGAACTGGTGCTGCGCGAGTCATTGCTGGAACCGACTGCGACGGTTGTGGAGATGATGGCCGAACTGCATCGTGTCTACAGCGCAAAAAATAAAGCCTACGGTTTGTTCACCGAAGAGAGCGAGTTGGCTCAGTCCCTGCGCCAGCAGCGTCAGGGTGAAGAGGAGTTTCTGCCATTTAGCCGAGCGGCTACCGGTCGCCTGCGTGACGAATTAGCGAAATATCCTTTTGCTGAAGGCGGTATTGTCCTGTTTTGTCAGTATCGTTATCTGGCGGTCGAATATTTGCTGGTAGCCGTGCTGAATAACTTAAGTAGCATGCGCGTTAATGAAGAGCTCGATATTAGTTCCACCCACTATCTGGATATCAATCACGCCGATATCGTTGCGCGTATTGATTTAACCGAATGGGAAACTAATCCGGAGTCCACCCGTTATCTGACCTTCTTAAAAGGCCGGGTAGGGCGTAAAGTTGCCGACTTCTTTATGGATTTCCTCGGTGCCAGCGAAGGGTTGAACGCAAAAGCGCAGAACCGTGGCTTGCTGCAGGCGCTGGATGATTTCGCCGCCGATGCGCAACTGGATAAATCTGAGCGCCAGAATGTGCGCCAGCAGGTATATAGCTATTGCAACGAACAGCTGCAGGCCGGTGAGGAAATCGAGCTGGAGTCGCTGTCCAAAGAGTTGGCGGGCGTCAGCGAGAAGACCTTCCAGGAGTTTACCGCCGAACAAGGCTATGAACTGGAAGAGAGCTTCCCGGCAGACCGCAGCACTTTACGTCAGTTAACTAAGTTTGCTGGCAGCGGCGGCGGGTTAACCATCAACTTTGATGCCATGTTGCTGGGTGAGCGTGTGTTCTGGGATCCGGCAACGGATACCTTAACCATTAAAGGCACCCCGCCAAACTTGCGCGATCAGCTGCAGCGCCGAACCTCTGGCGGAAAGTAAATGACAAAAATCCCGGCGCAGAGTCGGGATTTTTACTTCAGGACTCTGGCCTGAAAGCGGTCAACTAGAAGGTGTAAAGGATTTCTACTCCATCAATGGCTAATTGCTGGCGTAGTACATCATCTAACGGCGTATCCACAATCAGTGTGCTAGCGAGGCTCAATTCGCCGATGGTAAAGGCCGAAGCGGAGTTGAGCTTTTCTTGTGATGCCATCACCACCGTTTCGGCTGCTCGTGCCGCGAGCGCGCGCTTAATCCCCGCTTCTTCATAGTCACCCGTGGTTAATCCGGTTCGATGATGTACGCCTGTGACGCCCATAAAAAACAGGTCGGCATTGATGCGGGAAATACTTTCCAGTGCGTTTGCGCCCACGCTGACTACCGAATGTTTGAATAGCCGACCGCCAATCAAAATCACTTCTATCAGCGGTTTTTCCACCAGTTCGACGGCGATCCCCGGGCTATGAGTCACCACTGTACACGCCAGGTCATTCGGCAGCAGGCGCGCCATCTCTCCGGTCGTGGTTCCGCCGTCGATAATCACCACCTGACCGGGTTGAATAAGCTCCACTGCGCGTTGAGCGATTACCTGCTTTGAAGGAATTTGCACGTTTTTTCTTGTTTCAATAGGCGCGATTGCCGCGGAAACCGGCAGCGCGCCGCCGTGCACCCGCTGCAATTTACCTTCCGCAGCCAGTTCTCGCAGATCCCGGCGAATAGAGTCCTCTGAAACGCTAAAACGCTGGCTGAGATCGCCTGACATCACCTGTTTTTCCTCGGCGAGGATATGCAAAATCTGCTGTTTTCTCTGGCTGGCAAGCATCGAAAATACCTTCATGAGTGATCTTGTTTGTGCACGATTATGCATGCTATGGTGCTCGCTGTCACCTAAAAGGGGAAAAACATGCACGCTGATGCGCCGTGCGTTCGCCATATCCGCGAAACGCTATTATCGGACAACTGGTACACGCTGAAAACCTACACGTTTGAATTATTGCGCCGGGACGGACGCTGGCAGGAGCAGAGTCGGGAAGCTTACGACCGCGGTAATGGCGCGGTGATTTTGCTCTACAATCGGGAAAAGCAAACGGTGGTGCTGGTTCGTCAGTTTCGCTTTCCAGTGTGGATTAACGGTCATGACGGTTTTTTGATCGAAGCTGCCGCCGGACTGCTGGATAATGTCTCGCCAGAGGAGCGGATCATCGCCGAGGCTGAAGAGGAGACCGGTTTTTGCGTCACGCGTATTGAACCGGTATTTACGGCCTATATGAGCCCCGGGTCGGTGACGGAAAAGCTCTACTTTTTTATTGCGGAATACTCCTCGGACGACAGGCGTAGCGATGGTGGGGGACTGGCTGCGGAAGGGGAGGATATTGAGGTGCTGGAGTGGCCGCTTGAGCAGGCTCTGGAGGCTATCCGCAATGGTGAGATCGTCGATGCGAAAACGATTATGCTGTTGCAGCATCTGGCGCTGAATGCGTCAACGCTGTTAGCCCTATAACAAAACGCCCCGGACCTTGCGGGCCGGGGCGTTTGCCATACAACGTTCAGTCGGCGATTAAGCGCGAACGAAGTCGATGTGAGACAGTTTTGGCTTGAACGGGTGACGCTGAACAGCCTGAGCTTTAACTTTCTCTTCTTTGCCATCAACAACGATGGTCAGGACTTCGCTGTAGAACTCAGCATTGGTCTGCATGTTCCACACTTTGTCTTGTTCCAGTTCAATTGCAACTGGCGCAGCTTCGCCGCCATAGATGATGGCCGGGAATTTGTTAGCTGCACGCAGGCGGCGGCTCGCACCCTTACCCTGCTCTTTACGTACTTCTGCGTTGATAGTAAACATTGACGTCTCTCTATATATAAATCCTGCAACAGGCGACCCAGCAGCAGGCAGATTATCTGCTTTTGCGAATACAAAAGCGGGCGGCATTATAGCCGTCAAACGCTTTTACGGCAATGAAAACCTCAGCCATTGGGGCGATTAGCGCAGCTCGTTGGCCCGGCGAAAGCGGCCTTGATAATCGAATACTTTTTCCCGTACCTGCCAGTATTGCCCCTTCATACGCGCCACAACAAAATCCGGATGGCGCAGAAGTGCTTGCTGGGTGAGGATGTCAGCAGGCGTTATCCAGCGCAGCGGCACGCCAGGCGTGCGGGTGTGTGGGCGGATAAATAACTGTTCAAAGGCCATGCGCTGGGCGGGTGTATGCAGACGGAAGCGCTCACTTACGTCCGCGCCATCCTCGTCATGATAGGTGATTTTCAACCACGCGCCTTTGTCATCCGCTCCATGCTGAAGGTCCATACCGCTACAGCGCAATACCAGCGCATCCTTCAGCTTCAGCGCCGCTTTGAGCATGTCATCCGGATCGACCAGGATAGTGTCGCATTCGCGGCAGCGGCGGGCGGCGATATCGTTTTCCGCATTACACTGCGGGCAATTTTTAAAGCGGAAGCGAAAGTCGCACTGTTCGCGATGGCCTTCGTCATCCTCAAACCAGCCCTGGCAGCGGCGGCCAAAGTGCTCAATCAGCGTGCCATCGGCGGTGGTTTTTCCCCAGAAGGTATTAGCGAAACCACAGGCTGGGCAGAAAACTTGCACCGGCACGTTATCGCTTTTCCCTTTAGGCGCGCCCACTTCCGGCGCGTACAGGTCATGCGGGTTACCAGCGTAGTCGAGAATCAGACAGTCGGTTTTGCCCGGCGACAGGCGCAGGCCGCGACCGACGATTTGTTGGTAAAGACTCACCGACTCGGTAGGGCGCAGAATGGCGATCAGATCGACATGCGGCGCATCAAAGCCGGTGGTCAGGACCGCGACGTTGACCAGATAGCGATACTGCTGGGCCTTAAACGCTTCAATAATTCGGTCACGCTCCGGTCCCGGCGTTTCGCCGGTGATCAATGCTGCTTCACCGCTCGGGAGCAAGCCAGTCACTTCGCTTGCATGTTCGACGGTGGCGGCGAAAATCATCACCCCTTTGCGCGTTTGGGCAAATTCAACGATTTGGCTGACGATATGCGGCGTGACGCGCTGCTGTTTTTTCAGCTCAACGTTCAGGTCGGCCTCGCTAAACAGGCCGTTACTTTGTGCCTGGAGGCGGCTGAAGTCATACTGCACCACCGGCATATCCAGCCGCTCTGGTGGCGTCAGGTAGCCGTTCTTAATCATATAGCGCAGCGGCAGCTCGTAGATGCAGTCGCGAAACAGCGCTTTTTCATCGCCACGTACCATGCCGTGATAATGAAACTGGTAAATCCAGCCTTTACCAAGACGAAAAGGGGTGGCGGTTAACCCGAGCAGACGTAGATGCGGATTGACCTGCTGAAGGTGGCTGATGATCTGCTGATACTGGCTGTCATCGTCGTCGCTGATGCGGTGGCACTCATCGACGATCAGCAACGAAAACTCGCCCTGAAACTGGTCAAGATTGCGGGCCACCGATTGCACGCTGCCAAACACCACTTTTCCGTGGCTCTCTTTACGCTTCAGGCCTGCGGCGAAGATATCCGCTTCCAGGCCGAGTGCGCGATACTTTGCGTGGTTCTGCGCCACCAGCTCTTTGACGTGTGCGAGTACTAGAACGCGACCGCGCGCCAGCCGCGCCAGTTCGGCGATGACCAGGCTTTTACCTGCGCCGGTCGGTAAGACGATGGCGGCAGGTTCATGGTGGCGGCGAAACCAGGCGAGCGTGGCGTCGACCGCCTCTTTTTGGTAGGGGCGTAATGTAAAAGTCATGAATTTATGGCGGTTAATTAACTCGCGAATAGTATGCCACGAATCTTTTCCCTTGAGTGGTGTTAAGAGCTCGTTATACTAACCCGTGATATTCTTCTTTTTCGGGCAAGTTGCCCGCTCCAGCACTCTTTACAGGCTAAAAAAATCTCATGCGACTTGATAAGTTTATCGCTCAGCAACTTGGCGTTAGTCGGGCTATTGCCGGGCGTGAAATCCGCGGCAGCCGCGTTACCGTGGACGGCGAAATTGTAAAAGACTCTTCCTTCAAGCTTCTACCGGAGCATGATGTCGAGTATGACGGCAATACGCTGACTCAACAAAACGGCCCGCGCTACTTTATGCTCAACAAGCCGCAGGGGTACGTTTGTTCTACCGACGATCCGGATCATCCGACGGTACTCTATTTCCTCGATGAGCCGGTGGCCCACAAGCTGCACGCGGCAGGACGTCTGGATATCGACACCACCGGCCTGGTGCTGATGACCGATGATGGTCAGTGGTCCCACCGCATTACTTCCCCGCGCCATCATTGTGAAAAAACCTATCTGGTGGAGCTGGAAAACCCGGTTGATGAAACCACCGCCGAGCAGTTTGCTAAAGGCGTTCAACTGCACAATGAGAAAGAACTGACCAAACCAGCGGTGCTGGAAGTGGTAACACCGACCGAAGTCCGCCTGACCATTAGCGAAGGGCGTTACCATCAGGTTAAGCGGATGTTTGCCGCTGTCGGTAACCACGTAGTGGAGTTACACCGCGAACGTATTGGCGACATTGCCCTTGATGAGTCGCTGGCCCCTGGTGAATATCGTCCGCTGACGGAAGCTGAAATAGCCAGCGTCGGCGGCCAACATGCGCGGAGTAAAACGTGACGGCAAAGAAGAATTCGTCATTAGGAATTGTGTTTATTCTTGGCCTGCTGGCCATGTTGATGCCGCTGTCGATTGATATGTATCTCCCGGCGCTGCCGGTGATTTCGGCGCAGTTCAATGTGCCTGATGGCAGCGCGCAGATGACGCTCAGCACCTATATTCTGGGCTTTGCTGTGGGTCAGCTTTTATATGGCCCGATGGCTGACAGTATCGGGCGTAAACCGGTTATTCTCGGCGGAACGCTGGTTTTCGCGGCGGCGGCGGTGGCCTGCGCGCTGTCGCAGACTATCGATATGTTGATTACGATGCGCTTCTTCCACGGCCTGGCGGCTGCGGCGGCAAGCGTGGTGATTAACGCCCTGATGCGCGATATCTATCCAAAAGAAGAGTTCTCGCGGATGATGTCGTTCGTCATGCTGGTAACCACCGTTGCACCGCTGGTGGCGCCGATGGTTGGCGGGGCGGTGCTGGTGTGGTTCAGTTGGCATGCGATTTTCTGGATCCTGGCGGTGGCGGCGCTATTAGCGTCGGCGATGATCGCTTTCTTCATTAGCGAAACCCTGCCGCCAGAGCGGCGACAAAAGTTTCATATCCGCACTACGCTTGGCAATTTTGCTACCCTGTTCCGCCACAAACGAGTGCTGAGCTATATGCTGGCGAGCGGTTTTAGCTTTGCCGGGATGTTCTCGTTTTTGAGTGCGGGTCCGTTTGTCTATATCAATATCAACCACGTTTCGCCGCAGCACTTTGGCTACTATTTTGCGCTGAACGTCGTTTTCCTGTTCGTTATGACCATTATCAATAGCCGGTTTGTGCGGCGGGTTGGGGCGGTAAATATGTTCCGCGCCGGGCTGTGGATCCAGTTCGCAATGGCCGTATGGATGGTGGTCTGTGCGCTGTTTGATGTTGGTTTTTGGGCGTTAGTGTTTGGCGTTGCCGCGTTTATCGGCTGCGTTTCCATGGTTTCTTCAAACGCGATGGCGGTTATTCTTGATGAATTTCCGCATATGGCAGGGACGGCCTCTTCGCTGGCGGGAACCTTCCGCTTCGGGATTGGGGCGATTGTCGGTGCACTCCTCTCAATGGCGACCTTTACCACCGCCTGGCCGATGCTGATTTCTATCGCCGTCTGTGCCAGCAGCTCCATTCTCTTTTATCTCTATGCCAGCCGACGGCGAAAAGCCGCACGTTGAGTTACATCGAGGGGGCGATTTCGCCCCTTTTTTGATGCATATCAACCGAAACTCGCTTCTCGGTTTAGCAATTTGTTTCTTTTATGTAAAATCAGATCGCTTAAAAAGTCGCATTGTTGCGATAAAAAAGTTGTTTTAGATCACAGAAACGGGTACATATAGCCCGAAGATGTTCCATCTGCACGATTTTAAACTTTTACATTACAACCCAATAACACAGATATTATACCGGTGTAAGCGTTTTCCGTGCGGAATCAGGACTATTTGTCAATAATGTGTTAGCATTGATGTGAAATTATTGTGAAGTATTTTGCTTCCGGGGAAAACACGTGAATACACTGCAACTCTCTATCGTACACCGTCTGCCGCAGAGCTATCGCTGGCTGGCCGGTTTTGCAGGTTCAAGAGTTGAACCGATTCCGCAAAACGGCGCGCAGAGTGAAAACAGCCTTGTTGCTTTGAAATTGCTGAGTCCGGATGGCCAAAATGCATGGTCGGTCATGCATAAGCTTAGCCAGGCGCTCAGCGACATCGAAGTAGATAGCTCTATTGTTGAATGCGAAGGGGAACCGTGCCTGTTTGTTAATCGCCAGGACGAGTTTGCTGCAACCTGTCGCCTGAAAAATTTCGGCGTGGCGATTGCTGAACCTTTCTCTGGTAATAATCCATTCTGACCGTCAGCTTAGCGCCAGCAGCTGGCGGGTATACTCCTGTTGCGGAGCGGTAAAAACGCGCTCGCACTCCCCCTGCTCGATAACCTCTCCCTGCCGCAGTACCATGACTTGATGACACAGTGCCCGCACTACGCGTAAGTCGTGGCTGATAAAAATATAGGCCAACTGATGCTTTTGCTGTAACGCCTTCAGCAAGGCCAGAATTTGCGCCTGTACGGTCTTATCCAGCGATGAGGTCGGCTCATCCAGCACGATGAGCTGAGGCTTAACGACTAATGCCCTGGCGATAGCGATGCGCTGACGCTGACCACCGGAAAAGGCGGCTGGATAGCGATGACGAGATTGCGGGTCCAGTCCTACCTCCTGCATCGCCTGTATCACCGCCTGCTCCCTCTCGGCAGGGGTGAGCGTCGGCTGATGCACGCGCAACCCTTCTTCAATGATTTGCAGGACATTGAGCCGTGGATTCAGCGATGAGTTAGGGTCCTGAAAAACAACCTGCATACGACGGCGTAGCGGTAGCATCTGACGACGATTGCGCCCCTGAAGTGCCTCACCATCAAAATTAATCGTTCCCTCAGAGTGAATCAGGCGCAGAAGCGCCAGCCCGGTGGTGCTTTTACCAGAGCCAGATTCGCCGACCAGACCAAGGGTTTCTCCGGCGCGTAAATGAAAGCTGAGGGCGTTAACCACCCGATTATGATCGACGACCCGGCGCAGGAGCCCCTTGCGTATAGGAAAAGAGATACTCAAGTTTTCCGCCCGCAGCAGCTCCGGCGCATCGGGAGCCAGCGGCACCGGATCGCCCGACGGCTCGCTATCCAGCAGGCGGCGAGTATAAGGATGCTCAGGCGCAGAGAATAGCGCCTGACAGCTATTTTGCTCGACGCAGCGGCCGTTTTGCATCACCGCCACGCGATCGGCGAGCTGACGCACGATACTCAGGTTATGGGTGATAAATAGCAGCCCCATGTTGAGCTCTTGCTTGAGTTCGCGCAGCAGCGCGAGGATTTGCGCTTGAACCGACACATCCAGCGCGGTAGTGGGTTCATCGGCAATAAGCAACTCCGGGCGCGTCAGCAGCGCCATGGCTATCATCACCCGCTGGCGCTCGCCACCGGAAAGCTGATGCGGATAATCGCCTAGTCGCCGCGGCGCATTGCGGATCCCCACGCGATCAAGACAGTCGAGGATCTCCCCGCGCGCCGCCTCTTTACGCATACCGCGGTGCAAAGAGAGCACTTCGTACAGCTGCTTTTCGAGGTTATGTAACGGGTTTAGCGAAACCATCGGCTCCTGAAAGATCATCGCGATGCGGTTACCGCGCACGCCGCGTAAGGTGTGTTCATCAGCGTGCAGCAGCGATTGACCGTGAAAACGGATATCGCCGCTGGGATAGCTGACCGGCGGAGAGGGCAGCAGGCGTAGCACCGACAGCGCCGAAACGCTTTTGCCGGAACCGGATTCGCCCACCAGCGCCAGGGTTTCGCCCGCCGCGATTTGCAGCGACAGCTCGCTGACGACGGTGGTGGTTTCACCCTGCTGGCGGAAGGCGATGGAGAGGTTATCGATATCTAACAGAGGTTGCGTCATGCTACACCGCCTTGCTTGGGTCGAAGGCGTCGCGAACCGCTTCACCGATAAAAATCAACAACGTCAGCAGCACTGCCACCGACAGAAAAGCGGCGATGCCCAGCCACGGAGCCTGAAGGTTGTTTTTCCCCTGCAACAGCAGCTCGCCCAAAGACGGGGAGCCCAGCGGCAGACCGAAGCCGAGAAAATCCAGCGAGGTCAGAGTGGTTATTGAACTACACAAAATAAACGGCAAGAAGGTGAGGGTGGCGACCATAGCATTTGGCAGCATATGGCGCAGAATAATCGCCCGATCGCTAACGCCGAGCGCCTGCGCGGCGCGAATATAGTCATAGTTGCGGGTGCGCAGGAATTCAGCGCGGACGACGCCCACCAGCGTCATCCAGCCGAACAGTACGGTAATCGCCAGCAGCCACCAGAAATTGGCCTGGACCACGCTTGAGAGCAGGATAATCAGAAACAGAGTTGGCATCCCTGACCACACTTCGATGAATCGCTGTCCCCAGAGGTCGACTTTTCCGCCGTAATACCCCTGGATTGCGCCAGCCATTACCCCCAGCACGCTGGAGAAGAAGGTCAGCAACAGACCGAAGAGAATAGAAATTCGCGTCCCATAGAGGATTCGCGCCAGCACATCACCGCCGTTAGCATCGGTACCCAGCCAGTTCAGCTTTGACGGTGGAGACGGAAAGGGGCTGTCGCTGGCGAAGTTAATGGTCGTCGCACCAAAACGTACCGGCGCCCACAGGGCCCAGCCGTTATCGTCCAGCTGCTTTTGCAGCCACGGATCCTGATAGTCGGCGGCGGTAGCAAAGCTGCCGCCGAAGGTGGTCTCACTGTAGTTTTTTAATAGTGGAATGTAGAGGCTGCCGCGGTACTGCACCAGCAGAGGTTTATCGTTGGCGATAAGCTCGGCGCACAGACTACAGGCGAAAAGCACCAAAAAGATCCACAGGGACCAGTAGCCGCGACGGTTGTGGCGAAAGCGCGCCCAGCGGGCCTGATTGACGGGACTAAAAAATGACATTAGCGGCCCTCAAAATCGATACGCGGATCGACCAGCGTATAGCTGATATCGCTGATGATATTCAGCAGCAGGCCAATCAGGGTAAAAATATACAGCGTGCCGAACATCACCGGGTAATCGCGGGAAACGGTGGCTTCATAGCCCAGCAGCCCCAGTCCGTTTAGCGAGAACATCACCTCAATGAGCAGTGAGCCGGTAAAGAACATGCTGATAAAGGTGGCCGGAAAGCCAGCAATCACCAGCAGCATGGCGTTGCGAAAAATATGACCCCAGAGGATCTGCTTTTCACTCACTCCTTTGGCACGGGCAGTGACCACGTACTGCTTGCGGATCTCATCAAGAAAGCTGTTTTTGGTCAGCATGGTGAGGGCCGCGAAACCGCCGATCACCGTCGCCAGGGCGGGGAGCGTAATGTGCCAGAGATAGTCGAGGATTTTTTGATACCACGGCAGGCTATCGAAGTTGGCGGAAACCAGCCCGCGTAGCGGGAAGAGATCGAAATAGCTCCCCCCGGCAAAGATAACGATCAGCAAAATCGCGAACAGGAATGCCGGGATCGCATAGCCGATAATAATCAGCGTGCTGCTCCAGACGTCAAAATGGCTGCCGTTGCTGACAGCTTTGCGGATCCCCAATGGAATCGACACCAGATAAATAATCAACGTGCTCCACAAACCGAGGGTGATGGAGACCGGCAGGCTGTCTTTAATCAGCTGTAGTACTGACGAGCTGCGGAACAGGCTATCGCCAAAATCAAAGCGTAGATAATCGCCGAGCATTTTAAAATAGCGCTCGTGCAGCGGTTTATCAAAGCCGTAGCGGTGGGTTATTTCAGCTATGACCTCCGGGTCGAGCCCGCGCCCGCCGCGATAGTGTCCGTCGCTAATGTTACTGACGCCGGTACGCGCATGGCTGGCGCTCATTCCGCTTTCTCCGGCCCCGGGCAAACTGCCGCGATCGCCAAACTCAATGGCTGCAATCGCCTGATCGACCGGGCCGCCGGGCGCAATTTGCACAATAAAAAAGTTAATGGTGATGATCGCCCATAGCGTTGGGATGATCAGCAGTAGTCGGCGGAGCAGATATGTACCCATCTTAATTCCTTAACGTCTGTCCGCGGGGAGCCTGGCGGCTTTGCCTGCGTCGTACCACCAGTTTTCAAAACCAGAAGAGTAGACCGCGCGGGTCTGCGGGAAAGAGAATTTATCCCAGTATGCGGTTCGGTCCTGCGCCATATACCACATCGGCAGCATGTAATAGTTCCACGTCAGCACGCGGTCGAGAGCCCGGCCCAGCGGCAGCAGCTTCTCCTTATTGCCCTGCCAGCGAATAATTTGGGCAATCAGCTGGTCGACGGCCGGGCTTTGTACACCGGAAGCGTTGTAGCTGGAGTCAATATATTCAGAGTCCCAGGAGATTTGCAGGTCAGTACCGGGCCAGGGCGTGGCGCGCCAGACGTTGGGCATCATGTCGTAATCGCGGCTGCGCTTGCGGTTGCTGTACTGGGAGTTGTCGACCTGGCGAATATCCATCGCAATCCCGAGCCGCTGAAGATTGTGCTGAAAGGGCAGAACCCAGCGATCGCTGCTCCCGGAAGGAAGTAGCAGCTCAAAACGTAACGGTTTGCCGCTTTTCGTGTTAACTCGCCGCTGGTTTTTCACCACCCATCCCGCCTGGTTAAGGATGGCATCTGCTTTGAGCAGGTTTGCGCGCTCGAAACCGTCGCCGCTGGAGACCGGGGGCAGGTAGAGCTGCGTGAAAACTTCGGCTGGGATCTCTTTTTTCAGCGGCGTCAGTAGAGCAAGCTCTTCGGCATCTGGATAATCACGCGCCGCGTATTCGGTATTCTGAAAGAAGCTATTGGCGCGGCTGTAAGAGTTATAAAACAGCGCCTTATTCATCCATTCAAAATCAAACGCGAGAGTTATGGCTTCGCGTACCCGCCGGTCGGTAAATACCGGGCGCTGGATGTTAAAAGCCAGCCACTGGGTATTCTGCGCTGAGGTGTTGGTATATTCATCTTTGACGATGTAGCCATGGGTAAAATTGCGCCCCACATAGCGGGTGGCCCAGTTCTTGGCGATATTCTCTTCGCGTCGGTCAACGGCTCCGGCTTTGAAGGCTTCAAAGGCGACGTTGTCATCCAGATAGTAATCGTAGCGCAAGGTGTCGAAATTCCAGCGCCCACGATTAACCGGTAAATCAGCGGCCCAGTAGTCTTTTACTCGCGAGTAGGTGATGTACTGACCCATACGCCAGGCGGTCACGCGGTACGGACCGCTAGCTAACGGTGGTGAAGAGAGCGGGTCGCTGAGCTTATGGTTACGCCAGAATTTTTCCGGCATCACTGGCAGGGAGAACAGGCTGAGCATATTCTCTTTGCCCGGTTTTGCCAGCTCAATGCGAACCGTTAGCGGGGCGATCGCTTTAACGGTGGTGCCTTTATAATAGAGGCGAAATTGCGGCACCCCTTCGGTCATAAACTTTTGAAAAGTAAACGCGACATCGCTGGCGGTTATTGAGCTGCCGTCATGGTAGCGGGCGTGTGGATTGAGGGTTATCTCCATCCACGAAAATGCTTCGTCATAGCGAGCGCTTTCGGCAATCAGCGGATAGTAGCTGCCGGGTTCGTCATCAGAGGTGGTAAACAAGGAGTCATACAGCGTTTCGGTACGTATGCCCGGGTTGCCGCGCAGTGCGTAGCGATTGAAGTTATCAAAGGTGCCAATGGCCGCAAGGGTAATCGCACCGCCTTTCGGCGCGGAGGGGTTGGCATAATCGTAGTGGTCAAAGCCAGCGACGTATTTAGGCTCGCCGATAATGGCGAACGTATTGCTCTCTTTAATCGCTTGCGCCTGGCTCTGCAGGCTAAATAAGGTCAGCAGTATCAGGCTGATGCGTACAAACATAACCAGGATATCGTCCTCCAATGACAGGCCTGAAGTGGCCTGACCTCTGATAGCGAATGATAAAGGAGACTCAGCGGGTTGTGAAATATTTCGCGGGTTCATTGTGGGCGGCGACCAGCGCTTCCAGGGTCAGCGGTCGGCTTAACCAGTAACCCTGCAGATAGTTCACTCCGTGCTGGCATAGCCATTCGGCCTGTTCCTGCGTTTCCACACCTTCGGCGACGGTGGTGAGCTTCAGACGGCGGCTCAGCGAGATCACGGCATCCAGAACCGGTGATGTCACGGTTTCGGTACCGATAGCTTGCACGAAGCCGCGGTCAATCTTCAGATAGTCAAAGTTATAGCGCTCCAGATAGATAAGCGCACTATGCCCGGTGCCAAAATCATCAATCGCAATTTCAAAGCCTTGCTCATGTAGCCAGTCGAAATTCTCCAACGATCGGTTTTTATCGATCATCGCGCGCTCGGTAATCTCCAGCACCACGCTAAAATGGTCAGAAGGCATAGTTGTCGCGAAATGTTGAAGATCCTGCTGAAAACTGTCGGCATGCAGGTGGGCGGGTGAAATATTTATCCCAAGCTTGCTACCGGCGGGCAGAAGGCTTTGCAGAGTCACCGCATCATGGGCTATCAGTTTTAACAGATGGCGGGTGAGAGGGATAATCATCTGCTGGGCTTCAGCCAGGGTGATAAACACGTCGGGAGGGATCTCCCCGGCGGTCGGGTGCCGCCAGCGCATCAGTACCTCAATACCGCTAATTTGCAGCGTGTCGGATTTCACTACCGGTTGGTAAACCACGTAAAACTGATCGTTTTTGATCGCCAACAGCAGTTCTTTGCGCGGGTCAGATTTGATAGTCAGGACGTAATAGCTCAAAAACCCTGCCAGCAGGCCGCATACCACGCCAAGCAGCAGGGCAAATTGGGTATTTTCTGCCAGCCAGCTGTTGGCGTAGAGATAAACTTTGAGCGGTAAACCGTCAATCTGCACCTGGCGGATTGGTGGCGAGAGTAGCGTTTGCGGGTCGATAAGTTTATTGCTGAAGGTGGAGATGGCAGTGTGGTTAATGGCCAGGGCAAGTCCGCTGAAATCGTTCTGCCGGGCAGAGTAGAGAATATAGGGTGTCAGGTTGGCATTAATCGAGACAAAAACACCGTCTTCTCCACCGTGCGGACTGCGGACCCACATCGCCAGCGCGGCGCTTTGCGGCATCATGGGCGTCCCGGGCAGAATGGCCATATCGACCGCTTTAGAGATATCGAGCTGGGGGATGAGCTGGGTTAAAGGCGTATTCATTGCCCCGGTGGCGGAAGAACAAAACGCGAAACCATTTTTAACCAGCAGGAGCGCACGCACGTTTGGGCTGAATGCAGCATGGGCGGTTAATCCAGAATCGACATTTTCACAGGGCTGATCGACTAGTGGTTGCAGGCCATCAATGGTCTGATTTAAATCGTGGAAGTAGCTCTTTAGATATGCATGAACATTATCAATGATGACGTCGAAACGCTCTGCCCGATTGTGATAAATCACCATAAACTGAATGCTACCGGCCAGCAGGGCGACGGCGATTCCGATACATAAGCTGGTTAGCCAGATTTTACGCCGAGGAGAGAAGTGACGGGTAGGCATAGGCTATATCAGTCCGTGTTATTGATTTGCGCCAGGGGGTCATAGAAGTCGTTTTTTCCATCCCCACTTAAAGACATAGCTTATATTGGCAGGTTCATTCGCTGACGAGCAAAAAAAAACACTGCCTCGGCAGTGTTTTCCTTTTTCTGGCATTGGCCAAGGGATAACCAATATCAGAAGAGTTTACGAGCGGCTCAGAACTCGTCGCGCTTCGTTATAGCGCTTTTTCCAGTACGGCTCATCCATGCTTGAAATCGTCACACCGCTGCTGGTGGATGCATGAACAAACTGGTTGTTGCCGATATAGATGCCAACATGTCGACCTGTAGAACCTGCACGGAACAGAACTAAATCACCAGTACGCAGTTGAGAACGCGTAATGGATTTACCTGAATCCTGCTGCTCAGAAGTTGAGCGCGGCAGTTCCAGACCAAACTGTTCACGGAAAGTACGTTGCACAAAGGCAGAACAATCAATGCCTTTACGAGTGCTGCCGCCGAGGCGGTAACGCACACCCTTCCAGCTGGCATATTGATCCATCAAACGGGACTTAACATCCAGATTGCGAACCATTGTTTCAAATTCATCCTGAGAGGCTTGCAGTGATGATAAATCGCCACTACCCACAGCAAGCGTCTCAGAATGCATATTTCTGGCGGTACTATTTGAACTACACGCGGAAAGCAGAACCGCAACTGCAATCGCGGGGGCGACCCGCAAGATATATCTCAAAATCGGCTGAGATTTGACCATGCTGTGTGTTATCCCTTGTTGTCCTTAACGACAATGTCGTTATAAAAAATGCCAAACGTGTTAGAGCCTAATTACCTGGTCGCAATGAGACAATTCCGTAAGCATAAAATTGTGGCCTAACGCACAAATTTATTCATTCTCTGAATTGATGTCGCTGGAAAGGCAAAACGAGATCGAGATTACCCGATCAAACAAGGGATGGCGAGCGGTTTTGCGCAATTTCTTATAAGTATTTTTGCGACAAAAAGTGAATCATCGGGAAAGGGTAAAATAGCGTCAATTGTGGGTAAAAAATATGCAATCCACTCATTTCTATAATGATTAATGTGACGGGAAGATGATGGAGGGATGAGAAAAAAGGAGCTGAGAGAAAAGGGACCCAGAACGATCCCTTATGAATGATATTAATCATTTGTAAGACGGAGTTTAATTTTTTGTTTTTCCGCCGGGTAGATAACGTTCAAATAAAGATATCACTTGATCGCTCAGTGGGGTCATCAACACCCAGGGCGCGCCAATCAATACGGCAGTTAATGAACCGACGGCAATATCGGTAAACCAGTGAGCGCCAATCATTACGCGCGGGAACGCGAAGACCACAAATATGACCAGCGCAATAGCCAACGCGCGATGACCAAAATAGCGCCACATAAAGGCGGCAAAAATCAGCAGCATCATGCCGTGATCGCCCGGGAAGCTATCCTTAGAGGCATCTTTAGTGGGAAATGAGATCACATCACTCACTTTAGTAATGTCGGTGAAAGAGAGCGAGGGGCTGGCGCGTTTGACCGGCATCAGATGCTGAGCCAACTGATTGATGACGACGGCGGCGAGCAGCATTACCAGGCCGATGATAATCACCCGGCGGCGTCCGGCGCTCTGTTCTTTAAACCAGAAGCTCAGCATCAGGCTGCCCATTGCCAGCAGCGAGCAGGCGTCGAATGCGCGGTTGTTGATAATTGCCAGCAGCCAGGTGTAAGCAGGGCTCACTCCAACCAGGTGGTTAAAGAAATAGAAGATAGCGGAATCCAGCGGATTCCAGAAACCATGGTTAACAGGAAAGTACCACGAGCAAAATAGCGCTATACCCGCCGCGTTCAGCAGCAGGATAAGGGGAATTCGATTTTTAATCATAATTATCGCGTGTTGTGTAAAACGACGGCAACCATAGCCGTCTTAACTTAAACGAAGCTTCAACAAGGAGGCCTGTAGCGCGTTCCAGTCGGTATCGGAATCAGCGATCAGCTCAATGCGGCTATCCGGCGGCGCAACGTTCTGCGTCTCAATATGCAGGTCAAGCTGCTGGCGATTGATACGCACCAGTCCTTCGGCAATACGCATCACGCCTTTAACGCGCCCGACCGGCGCCAGTCGCGCCCATTCGAGCAGGCCAACGGTATCAAAAATGGTCTCGGCGTCAAAAATCCAACCGCAGGCCTGATAGCCCTGACCGCTATTAAGACTGCGGCGCCAGCGCTGGTGGGTAGGGAGATTAAGCGCCGCTAGACCTGGTTTTTTCCCGTGGCTATGCGCGTGTTCAGCGCTTTCAGGTAGCGGCGTGACGTTGCGGCGCGGCAAATCAAGCCATACCGGGTCAATATTGCCCTGGGTGGCGCTGACGTGCTGACGCTCTCCGGCATAGGTCTGCCACCATGTTGCAAAGGCCAGTTGGCTTTCGCTGGTCGCGCGGTCCGCTTTATTGGTGATGACAATATCGGCGGCGGCTAACTGGTCGCGAAAGTTTTCGTTGGTCACCACCTTTTCGTCGAGCAACTGACGCGGGTCCAGCACGCATAGCGTCGCGCGCAGGTCGATCCACGGCTCGTATACCGCAGCGGTCAGAATATCGAGGATCTGTTTGGGATGGCCAAGACCGGTTGGCTCTATTAACAAGCGGTCAGGTTTTCCCTGGCGCAGCAGCGTATTGAGCCCAACCTGCATTGGCAGGCCGTTGACGCAGCACATGCAGCCGCCGGGGATTTCTTTAAGCAGGGCTCCGCTCTCGGCCAGCAGTGCGCCGTCGATGCCCACTTCGCCAAATTCGTTGACCAGCACGGCCCATTTTTCATCCGCGGGCTTATGGGCCAGCAGATGCAAAATCGAGGTCGTTTTGCCGCTGCCGAGAAATCCCGTGATCAAGTTAGTTTTGGTCACCTTTTCTCCAGGATAAATGTAATGTTGTAACAGTTGAGACTATCCTGACGAAAAAAAAGTGAAAAGAGAAGCCTTACCGCGGACAGAAAGGTGCTCTGTCCGCTTAAAGGCAGAAATTGTTAAGAATTCAGTGCGGCGTTAATCGCCTGGCGAGTGCCAGCGGTCACAAGTTGATGCCACGCGGCGGTGATGTTGGCGACGAACTGCGGGTTTTGCAAAAGATCGCAGCCAAAAATTTCTTCCAGGGAGAGTAGGGCGCTAACGCGCTGTTGTTCATTGCTGGCGGATACAATTTTTCCAATTTTATCCGCCAGAGGGTCGCGGATATCAATCTTATTTCCAGCGTCGTCAATGCCGCTGACATAGCGCATCCAGCCCGCTACGCCCAGCGCCAGCAGCGGCCACTGGCTGCCGCGAGCAAGGTGGATACGGATACCGTCAAGCATACGCTGCGGCAGCTTCTGGCTACCGTCCATAGCAATTTGCCAGGTGCGATGCTTCAGCGAGGGGTTGCTGAAACGCTCGATCAGGCTGTCAGCATAGGCCGTCAGGTCGACACCGGTGATTGAGAGTGTTGGTGCTTGTTCATCAAGCATCAAACGGTAAGCGGCGCTACGGAAAACCGGGTCCTGCATACAGTCGCTGACATGTTCGTGGCCCGCCAGATAGCCCAGCCAGGCGAGAAACGAATGGCTGCCGTTGAGCATCCGCAGCTTCATCTGTTCCCACGGCAGTACATCATCCGTCATCTGTACGCCAGCCGCTTCCCAGTCCGGGCGACCGGCAACAAAGTTATCTTCGACAACCCATTGAATAAACGGCTCGCAGCTAATCGCGCAGGGGTCTTCCACTCCCAGCACGGCGCTAATCTCCGCCAGCGACTCATCGGTGGCGGCTGGCACAATGCGGTCCACCATCGTGCCGGGAAAGCTGACGTGTTCAGCAATCCACTGCGCCAGCTCCGAATCGCGTTTTTCAGCCATTCCCAGCACGGCGTTTTTCACCACATGCCCATTGTTGGGAATATTATCGCAGGAGAGAACGGTAAACGGCGGCAGTCCACGTTGGCGGCGGCGCGCCAGCGTTTCGACCAGAATACCGGGCACCGATTGCGGCTGCGTGGGGTTTTCCAGGTCATGAATAATGCGTGGCTGCGTCATGTCCAGCAGGCCGCCGGCAGGGTCAATGCAGTAGCCTTTCTCGGTAATGGTTAGAGAAACAATGGCGACCTGCGGTTCGCAAAATTTCTCAATAATGGCAGCCAGCGAATCAAGTTTGGCGTTCAGACATTCATGCACTGCGCCGACAACGAGCGGCTGATTACCCTCGGCCCCTTTCTCCAGCACGGTAAACAGATGATCTTGTTGGCGAAGCTGGCTCATAAGCCGATCGCCGCTGAACAGGCTAATCTCGCAAATTCCCCAGTCCCCACCGCTGGCGTTGAGCACCCTGTCGGTGAGTAGGGCCTGGTGCGCGCGATGAAACGCGCCGAAACCGAAATGCACAATACGCGAACGCAGTTGGTTGCGATCGTACTGAGGGAGCTGCACGCCTTCCGGCAGCGTAGCTGTAGCAATGGTAGTCATTATTCATACACCTGATTAACTGACGATTAACATTCATTAGTGTAAAGTTATATGACAACAAATTAAATTGGTGAGCCGAATTTATCCACTTTGTGTGAACTTGATCAATCAGCCAAGCGTTCTATCTCGTCAGGCTTGAGAGCGATGACCATAGCGTAGCAGTAAATAACACATTATTGGTATAATAACTTTGGCGAGGAGCGCGACGGTTGTAACCTTGAGTTGGTATGAACCAAATGACCTGCGATACCAGATAAGGATAAGGTACGAACAAAAAAGGACAGCCTGGCGCTGTCCTCTGTGTTTCATTTTGGCAGAAAAAGCAGGACTTAGTCCGCGCGGCCCATATAGCGGCTCTCTTCGATATGGATACGAATGCGCTCGCCTGCGCTCAGGTATTCAGGAACCTGAACCACCAGGCCGGTGCTCAGGGTCGCCGGTTTGTTACGGGCGCTTGCGGATGCACCTTTGATGCCCGGCGCCGTTTCGACGATTTCCAGGTCAACGGTCTGCGGTAGTTCAAGGGCCAGCAGCTGACCGTCCCAGGTCAGAACCTGCATGTCCGGCATCCCGCCTTCAGGAATAAACAGCAGTTCTTCTTCAATCTGCTCTTTAGTAAAGATATACGGGGTGTAGTCTTCTTTATCCATAAAGACGTATTCGTTGCCATCAATATAGGAGAAGTCAACGAAACGACGGGTCAGGGTCACGGTATCGACGATATCATCGCCTTTAAAGCGCTCTTCCACTTTCAGGCCGGTACGTACGTCAGAGAAACGCATTTTGTACAGCGTTGCGGCGCCACGGGCGCTGGGTGACTGAATATCAATGTTTTTAACAATCAGCAGTTTGCCGTTGTAATTCAGCACCATACCTTTTTTAATTTCATTCGCTCTTGGCATTGCGGTAATCCTGTCACATAAAGGGTCAAAAATATCGCGTAAAACTACTCGCGCCGGGCCTTTCAGGCAAGTGGAATTCGTGTGTTTTGCTATCTTCAGGTAAAACGTTTAGTCTGGGCCGCCAAAAGCGTTATCAGAAGAGTCGATTATGGAATGCCGCCCCGACTGCGGAGCTTGCTGTATCGCTCCTTCTATCTCCAGCCCCATTCCGGGTATGCCGCAGGGCAAGCCCGCAAACACCCGATGCATACAGCTATCAGACAGCAACCTGTGCAATATTTTTGGCTCGCCGTTAAGGCCTAAAGTGTGTGGCAGCCTGAAGCCTGAAGTAGAGATGTGCGCGACGAATCGCGATGACGCGATGACCTGGCTTATTCATCTTGAACAGAGCACTTCCTGAAGCCACGAACTGCTTAATACAATAAATCAGAAAAATTATGCTCAGGATCCATCTCCCGCGCGAGGGCGATCAGTTTCTTCTTATTACCAAGAGCGTATCCGGATTTCTGTTTAACCAGCAGGCCTTCCTGGCAGAATTGTGCGATCACATATAATAAATGACGATACGACACGCCCATATATTCCGCCGCCGGGGTATGTTTTTCGTGATAAATATCACAATGCTGAGTTAATAAAATAAATGCTGCCAGACGATTCACCAGCGGAAAAGATTGATTTTGGGTGAGCGAAACGATGTTGCGATAGTTTTTTTGGCTTAACGCGATACAGAGATTACGCAGGAAAATGACGTCGTTCAGCAACAACGGGCGGAATGAAGCAATGGGCAGCGCCAGGCACCAGCACTCTTCGATGGCCTGAACGCCACGCGGATCGTGATGTTTATCAATGAGTTCTATCTCGCCGATAAAGCAGGGCGCGCCAAAGAAGTCGATCAGCGAGACACGACCATTAGCTGATGTGGTGTAAAGCTTAGCCCGGCCGCGTGCGAGGTAAAAAAGGTGCGCGGGTTGAGCCCCCTCTTTGACAATATAATCCCCTGCCACTACGTGGAACAATCGTGTATCCCGCACAACATCGACGGAAAATTTTTCCAGGTACCCCGAGTCGCTTATCAATTGCTGCTTGAGATTTTCATTTTGGATTTCTTTCACGGTCGCTTCCCGGTATGAGATTTCTCATATTCAGTATCAGTTTTCGCCTGGTATGCTGCAAACGTTAATCCGATACCTGTTTAATCCTGCTGTAATAACATAAAAATGGCGTAAAAGCGAAAAGAGGAAATAAAAATGGAAAAAAGAAAAATTATACTCGACTGCGATCCAGGTCACGATGATGCTATTGCGATAATGATGGCGGCCAGACATCCGGCAATTGATTTATTAGGGATAACGATTGTTGCGGGTAACCAAACGCTGGATAAAACGTTAGTCAATGGATTAAATGTTTGCCAGCACTTAGATATCAATGTGCCGATTTATGCCGGGATGCCACAGCCAATTATGCGCCAGCAAATTGTCGCTGATAATATTCATGGTGAAACCGGACTCGATGGGCCGGTATTTTCACCGTTAACTCGTCAGGCAGAAGAAACGCATGCGGTTAAATATATTATTGACACGCTCATGGCCAGTGAGGGTGACATCACGCTGGTCCCCGTTGGCCCACTGACCAATATTGCCGTCGCCATGCGAATGCAGCCGGAAATCCTGCCGAAAATTCGCGAGATTGTATTAATGGGCGGTGCTTATGGTACCGGAAACTTTACGCCATCGGCAGAGTTTAATATTTATGCCGACCCTGAAGCCGCTCGCGTGGTATTCAGCTCGGGCGTCCCTCTGGTCATGATGGGCCTGGATTTGACGAATCAGACGGTCTGCACCGCTGACGTTATTGCACGCATGGAAAAAGCCGGCGGTCCGGCGGGACAGTTGTTTAGCGATATCATGAATTTCACCCTCAAAACGCAGTTTGAAAACTACGGCTTAGCGGGTGGCCCGGTGCATGATGCCACCTGCATCGGCTATCTGATTAATCCTCAGGGCATCAAAACACAGGATATGTACGTTGAGGTGGATGTTAACAGCGGCCCCTGCTATGGCCGTACGGTCTGCGACGAACTGGGCGTGCTCGGTAAAGCGCCGAATACCAAAGTCGGCATCACCATTGATACCGATTGGTTTTGGGGTTTAGTTGAAGAGTGCGTGCGGATGTACCGTTAATCACTTTATGCCAGGCGTGTGGGATATCCCTCATCGCCTGATATACCCGTCGTCTTTCAAGCGGCTTCTTTGTTGGCTACGTTCGTTCACCCCAGTCACTTACTTGAGTAAGCTCCTGGGGCTTCTCTCTCTTGCCGCCTCGAAGCAACTTGAAATCCATTGGGTATAGAAACAGGCGGGCAGTAAGCGGTCGCCCGCAATAATATCAGACATACCAAAACCTGGCGTAATGCCGGGTTTGCTGGCATCAAGAGATAATCATTATGGATATAATGAGAAGTGTTTTGGGTATGGTGGTATTACTGGCAATCGCTTTTCTGCTGTCAGTAAATAAAAAAAGAATTAGTCTGCGCACGGTTGGCGCGGCGCTGGTACTGCAAATTGCCATTGGCGGCGTTATGCTCTATTTTCCGCCAGGAAAATGGTTGGCGGAGCAGGCGGCTTTCGGCGTACATAAAGTGATGACCTACAGCGATGCCGGTAGCGCATTTATTTTTGGTTCACTGGTCGGGCCAAAAATGGATCTCTTATTCGATGGTTCTGGTTTTATTTTCGCTTTTCGGGTATTGCCTGCCATTATTTTTATCACCGCATTGGTCAGCCTGCTTTATTATATTGGCGTAATGGGAATACTGATCCGAATTCTTGGCGGAATTTTCCAGAAAGCGCTGAATATTAGCAAGATTGAGTCATTTGTTGCCGTTACCACCATTTTCCTTGGGCAAAATGAGATCCCGGCGATCGTTAAGCCCTTTATTAACAAGCTAAATCGTAATGAGTTATTTACCGCGATTTGCAGCGGGATGGCTTCTATCGCCGGGTCGACGATGATTGGCTATGCCGGGCTGGGCGTGCCGATTGATTATCTGCTGGCGGCATCGTTGATGGCGATTCCCGGCGGTATTCTGTTTGCCCGTCTTCTTAGCCCGGCGACTGAAGCATCGCAGGTGACTTTCGAAAACCTCTCCTTCACCGAAACGCCGCCGAAAAGTTTTATTGAAGCTGCGGCTAGCGGCGCGATGGCTGGGGTGAAAATTGCCGTGGGCGTGGCGACGGTAGTGATGGCGTTTGTGGCAATTATTGCTCTGATCAACGGCGTGATTGGCGGTATCGGCGGTTGGTTCGGTTTTGGTCACGCGACCCTGGAGGGGATTTTCGGTTATGTCCTGGCACCGCTGGCATGGTTAATGGGCGTTGACTGGAGTGATGCGACGCTGGCGGGCAGCCTGATTGGCCAGAAGCTGGCGATAAACGAGTTCGTGGCCTACCTCAACTTCTCGCCGTTCCTGCAAACGCCGGGATCGCTGGATGTGAAAACTATCGCCATTATTTCGTTTGCGCTATGCGGTTTCGCCAACTTTGGTTCCATTGGCGTGGTAGTTGGCGCATTCTCGGCAATTGCACCCCAGCGCGCGTCTGAAATTGCCCAACTGGGGATGAGGGCGCTGGCTGCGGCAACGCTGTCAAACTTAATGAGCGCAACAATTGCCGGGTTTTTTATTGGCCTGGCGTAATACTCTGGTGTGCCGCTGATGCGGCACACCGCTGCTTTACACGTCTTTAATACGCCACAGGCAGGCCTGGGTAGCCACGCCCATGACTAGCGCAATCCAGAATACGGCGTGATAGCTCCAGACTTCTGCAACAACACCCGCCAGCGAACCGGCAATAATCCAGCCGACGCGAATGGTATTGGTATAGAGGGTCGTGGCCGCCCCGGCCTGGCCTGGCATCAGGTCCTGAAAATAGAGCATACCGATACCGGCCAGAATACCGATAAAAATAGCATTCAGCACCTGCAGGGCCAGCAGCAGCACGGGGGTGTGTACGGTTAGCATGCCGACATAAAACAGCACTCCGGCAATTGCAGAGATCTGCATCAGGAAACGCTTGCCAAAGCGTTTGGCGTAGTAGCCTGCAATCAGCATGGTCGGGATTTCCAGCCCGGCGGCGGTCCCCATCATTAATCCAGCCAGTTTCTCGGGTAAATGCAGCTCATTAATAATAAACAGCGGCATATTAATGATGTACAGGCTGTTGATTCCCCACATTAGCGTACAGATGATAAACAGCAGCAGCGCATCGCGACGGTTGGTTCGCGGTGCTTGAAGATGGCCTGTAGCCGTTTTTGGCTCTTTACGCATGCTGGGAAGGAAAAACCAGACCATCGCGCCGCAGACCACGAAGGCAATCGCCGCGCTGAGATACATCACCGTAAAGCCAAATCCCATCGCTAACGCATAAGCCAACGGTGGCCCGATAACCCACGCCAGTGAAACCTGTGCGCGCAGAATCGAGCTAAACATGACCGCCTCGCGGCCCGTTTTGTCCGCATGTTCGCGGGCGAGGGCGAACATTTGCGGGTTCGCAGTGGAACCAAAGCTGCTTAGAAACACGCCGACAAACAGCAAAATAAAGTAGTTACGGTTCCAGGCGAATAGCACGCAGGCCAGCACGCCCATCAGACAGCAAAAGACAATCAGCTGTTTGCGGTCGCCTTTGCGATCCGAACGTCCGGCAAGAAACTGGCTCACCAGAATGCCGATCACCGCGCTACCAGTAAAAAAGAAGCCGACCATCGCCGGTCGCACATGCACTTCGTTAGTTAAAAACAGGCTCAGGGTAGGCGTTTGCAGCGCCCCGGCAATGCCCGTCAGGAAGGCGACGATCAGGAAGGCGGAGGAGGTTAAATCAAACCCGCGTCGTGGGAAGGCGGCGCTACTGTTTTGCATGTCGATGTTCTGTGGTTTCAGGAATCGCGGAGTTTACGCCGCCAGTCAGAAAATGAACAGTGGCATGGCACGAATAAATCAAAAAGACGTTTCAAATTTTCAACTTCAGCAAAAAGCTGAACCAGAAAGGTATTCGTCACCTGCACTTCAGCAAAAGTGTGCAGTATCTCTAACTTCTGTTATCAGGTTGCTAAGTTTTCTTGCGCGATGACTAATAAAGGTACAGACTCCTTGAAACGTTTCAGCGTCATCGGGAGATTCTCCAGCAGGTAGATGACGCATTTTTTCTCAAAGTAGCTGAAACGATTCAATTCAGCAGGAGAGGAGAACCATGTTCCAGTTATCTGTGCAAGATATTCATCCCGGTCAGCAGGCCGGTAATAAAGAAGAGGCAATTCGTCAGGTTGCTTCCGCGCTGGTCAGTGCGGGCAACGTGGCGGATGGCTACATTAACGGGATGCTGGCTCGCGAGCAGCAAACCTCCACTTTCCTGGGTAACGGCATTGCCATTCCGCACGGCACTACCGACACCCGCGACCAGGTGCTGAAAACCGGCGTTCAGGTTTATCAGTTCCCGCAGGGCGTGACCTGGGGCGAAGGGCAGACCGCTTACGTCGCCATCGGTATCGCCGCCAGCTCGGATGAACATCTGGGACTGCTGCGTCAGCTGACCCATGTACTGAGCGATGATTCCGTTGCTGAACAGCTTAAATCCGCGACTACTGCTGAAGAACTGCGTGCTCTGCTGATGGGTGAAAAGCAGAGTGAAGTGCTGAAGCTGGACAACGACACGCTGAGCCTGGACGTTGTCGCCAGCGATCTGCTGACTCTGCAGGCGCTGAACGCCGCGCGATTGAAAGAAGCTGGTGCCGTTGATGCTTCCTTTGTCAGCAAAACGATTAATGAACAACCGCTGAACCTCGGTCAGGGCATCTGGCTGAACGACAGCACTGAAGGTAACCTGCGCAGCGCCGTTGCGGTCAGCCGTGCAGCAACCGCTTTTATCCGCGATGAGCAGCCGGTTTCCCTGCTGATTACCGTAGCGATGGCTGATGACCAGCCGACAGCGGTACTTAATCGCCTGACCAATTTACTGCTCGACAAAAAAGCTGACCGTTTGCTGAAAGCTGATGGCGCTACGCTGCTGGCGTTGCTGACCAGCGATGATGCCATCGCTGAAGACGTGCTGAGCGCTGAATATGTGATCCGCAATGAGCACGGGCTGCACGCGCGTCCAGGCACTATGCTGGTTAATACCATTAAACAATTCTCCAGCGACATTACCGTCACCAACCTTGATGGTTCGGGTAAACCGGCCAATGGTCGCAGCCTGATGAAAGTCGTGGCGCTGGGTGTGAAGAAAGGTCACCGTCTGCGCTTTACCGCGCAAGGTGAGGATGCGCAACAGGCGCTGGATGCGATTGGCGAAGCTATCGCCGCAGGCCTTGGGGAGGGCGCATAAATGAGCAGACGTGTCGCAACGATTACTTTAAACCCGGCCTATGACCTGGTGGGGTTTACCCCGGAAATTGAACGCGGTGAGGTTAACCTCGTGCGTACCACCGGCTTACATGCTGCCGGGAAAGGGATCAACGTTGCAAAAGTGCTGAAAGATCTCGGCATCGACGTCACCGTGGGTGGCTTCCTGGGTAAAGACAACCAGGATGGATTTCAGCAGCTGTTCAGTGAACTGGGCATCGCGAACCGTTTTCAGGTTGTGCAGGGTCGTACTCGTATCAACGTCAAACTGACGGAAAAAGACAGTGAAGTGACCGATTTCAACTTCTCTGGCTTTGAAGTGACGCCTGGCGACTGGGAACGTTTTGTTAATGATTCCCTGAGCTGGTTAGGTCAGTTCGATATGGTTTGCGTGAGCGGTAGCTTGCCATCCGGTGTGAGCCCGGAAGCGTTCACCGACTGGATGACCCGTCTGCGTAGTCAGTGCCCGTGCATCATTTTTGACAGCAGCCGCGAAGCACTGGTTGCTGGCCTGAAAGCGGCGCCATGGTTGGTGAAACCTAACCGTCGCGAGCTGGAAATCTGGGCGGGTCGTAAGCTGCCTGAAATGAAAGATGTGATTGAAGCAGCCCACGCGCTGCGTGAACAGGGGATTGCCCACGTGGTTATCTCCCTTGGCGAAGAAGGTGCTCTGTGGGTTAACGCATCCGGAGAGTGGATTGCTAAGCCGCCTTCAGTCGAAGTGATTAGCACCGTTGGTGCGGGGGACTCTATGGTTGGCGGCCTGATTTACGGTCTGCTAATGCGCGAGTCCAGCGAGCATACGCTGCGTCTGGCGACGGCGGTTGCCGCGCTGGCGGTGAGTCAAAGCAATGTCGGTATTACCGATCGTACCCAGTTGGCCGCAATGATGGCGCGCGTCGACTTACAACCCTTTAATTAACAGCAGGAGAGGCATAATGAAAACGCTGCTGATTATTGATGCCGGGCTTGGACAGGCTCGCGCCTATATGGCGAAGACCCTGTTGAGCACTGCGGCGCAAAAAGCGCAACTCGAACTGATTGATAACCCGAACGACGCTGAACTGGCGATCGTGCTGGGCGCGACGCTGCCTGCTGATAGCGCGCTGAACGGCAAGAAGGTTTATCTCGGCGACATTAACCGCGCCGTGGCTCACCCGGAACTGTTCCTCAGTGAAGCCAAAAGCCACGCGACGCCTTACACCGCTCCGGCGGCGGTTGCTTTACCGGCTGCGACCAACGGCCCGAAACGCATTGTGGCGGTAACCGCTTGTCCGACTGGCGTAGCGCATACGTTTATGGCGGCGGAAGCGATTGAAACCGAAGCCAAAAAACGCGGCTGGTGGGTGAAAGTTGAAACTCGTGGCTCCGTGGGCGCGGGCAACGCGATCACCCCGGAAGAAGTGGAACAAGCGGATCTGGTGGTGGTTGCTGCTGATATCGAAGTCGATCTGGCGAAATTCGCTGGTAAGCCGATGTATCGCACCACCACCGGCCTGGCGCTGAAGAAAACCGCTCAGGAGCTGGATAAAGCTGTCGTTGAGGCGAAACCGTACCAGCCTTCGGGTAAATCCCAGGCGGCAACGGAGGGGAAAAAAGAGTCTGCGGGGGCATACCGTCACCTGCTGACCGGCGTTTCATACATGCTGCCAATGGTTGTTGCGGGCGGCCTGTGTATTGCGCTCTCCTTTGCCTTTGGTATTAAAGCTTTTGAAGTCCCGGATACTCTGGCAGCGGCGCTGATGCAAATCGGCGGTGGCTCAGCCTTTGCGCTGATGGTTCCGGTGCTGGCGGGCTTCATTGCCTTCTCAATTGCTGACCGTCCGGGCCTGACCCCTGGTCTTATCGGCGGTATGCTGGCAGTGAGCACCGGGTCTGGGTTTATCGGCGGTATTATCGCTGGTTTCCTTGCAGGTTATGTGGCGAAAGCGATTAGTACGAAGCTGAAATTGCCGCAAAGTATGGAAGCGCTGAAACCGATTCTGATCATTCCGCTGGTTTCCAGTCTGATCGTCGGTCTGGCGATGATTTACCTGATTGGTAAACCTGTTGCCGGGATCCTCGAAGGTCTGACCCACTGGCTGCAAACCATGGGTACGGCGAATGCGGTTCTGCTCGGCGCGATCCTCGGCGGTATGATGTGTACCGATATGGGCGGTCCGGTGAATAAAGCAGCCTATGCGTTTGGTGTTGGCCTGCTGAGTACCCAAACCTATGCGCCGATGGCGGCGATTATGGCGGCGGGTATGGTTCCACCGCTGGCGCTGGGTCTGGCAACGCTGGTTGCGCGTAAAAAGTTCGACAAAGCGCAGCAAGAAGGTGGCAAAGCCGCGCTGGTCCTCGGTCTGTGCTTTATCACTGAAGGGGCGATTCCATTCGCTGCTCGTGACCCGATGCGCGTCCTGCCTTGCTGTATCGTTGGTGGTGCGGTGACCGGCGCGATGTCCATGTGGGTTGGCGCCAAATTGATGGCACCGCATGGCGGTCTGTTTGTTCTGCTGATTCCTGGTGCGATTACGCCGGTTCTCGGCTACCTGATGGCGATTGTTGTCGGTACGCTGGTCGCAGGTCTCTCCTACGCGGTGCTGAAACGTCCTGAAGTTCAGGTGGAAGAAAAAGCAGCCTGATAGACCTTGTAATATCTTCATTAAGGGCAGAGTTTTCTCTGCCCTTTTTTATTGTTTCTGACGCTAGTGGTTTTCCCTGCCTGAATTGTTATTATTCTTTTTCCTTGTCTAGTTTGGGCCAGCCATACTATGTTTCCATTTACGCTTCGTGAAATGACTCACGCTGATATTCCCGCAGTTCAGTCGTTCCTTGTTCAGCACCTCAATCTGTTCTTCAACGCTGGTAGATCAATACCTTCTGCCGATGAGGATATTTTTAATCTCGAACAGCAGTATATTTCGCAGGAAAGGAATTTGCTGCTTTGTGCATGGGATGAAAAACAGGAGTTAATCGCTACACTGGCAGTATGTCAATATGATGACAGGCTCGCTGAGTTGCGCGGGCGTTATAATTTGTCTGAAACCGCAGAAATTTGCCGCTGTTATGTGGATAAGCGCTATCGCAGACAGGGCATTGGTAGTCAGTTGATCGCTTTTGCTGAGGAATTCTGTCGGCAGCAACAATATAAAACCTTATATCTTCACACGCATCATTTTTTGCCTGGAGGCTATCATTTCTGGTTGCGTAATCATTTTAGCGTTGTGATGGATATGCAGGATAAATGGCAGTTGGTTCATATGGAGAGATCACATTAATAAATGAACCCAACGCTAATTGGACGCATTGTTGATAGCGATCAATATATTTAATTTGAGGTAAGCAAACCGAGTATATAGTTTGATCAGTGTCAATTAATTCTCATTTAGCTTTTTGTGATTATTTTCAAGCATAACTTTCTGGTAAGTGATTTTGTTGTAACTGATTGTATTTTATTGCTATTTTTATATTAGTGTGACGTTTTAATCGTTTCGTCATACGGTTGACCTTGTTTACAATTGCCGCTAGAGTCGCTTTCGACAGCATTTCATTACATTTTTGTATTTGAATAGGAATATGGTGCGAATTGTTAAATTCAATGCCATAACTGCCCCCGCAACTGTAGGCGGATGCAGAATATCCTTGTGCGGTTAATTAACCGCTGGTCACTGTAAAGTTTGTCTTTATGGGAAGGCTGATATTCTGGTTACCGTGAGTCAGGAGACCTGCTGTCAATAATGTTGTATACCATTGAGTGGACGGGATGGTCCATGGGATGAATTATTTGACGCAGACAGTAGTGTATTTATGAATAAAATTTTGGCTAAGTAAGGCTTATTTGCATTTTTTGCATATCTTTATTCTTAAATTTCACGATTCAATGTCATCTATCTTCATGTCTCCTCCCGATATATGGAACGAAATGAGCCATGACCAGACCTTCAGATCTGGCATCAACGGGACGATGATAATGCACGCTAATTTTACTTCTTTCACTTCTAAAAAAACGCTTCTGATTATTGCAGGCGCAACTCTACTACTCAACTCCAGTGTCGCCAGTGCGGCAAAAACTGAATATCCCTTAACGATTAAAAACTGCGGCCGCGACATCACCTTCAATCAGGCCCCTAAACGTGTGGCGACGGTGGGTCAGAACAGCACTGAAATTCTCTATTCGCTCGGGCTTGCCGATCGCGTAGTGGGTACTTCGCTGTGGTTTGGCCCTGTACCTGATGCGTATAAAGCGGCAAACGAGAAAGTGGACGTCATTGCGCAAAATATTCCCAGCTTTGAAGGGATTATTGCTAAAAAACCGGAGCTGGTTGCCAGCCAGTTTGAGTGGCAAATCGGTCCTGCGGGTACGGTTGCCTCTTACGAGCAGTTTAGTGAACTGAACGTTCCGGTCTACACCGCACCTGCCGACTGCGCGAAAGATAACGAAGATGGCGGTGATGGCGTCCGTAAAGGTATGTTTGATATTGCCATGGTGTATCAGGAAGTCGCTGATCTGGCAAAAATCTTCGACGTTCAGGATAAAGGCGATGCGCTGATTGCCAGTCTTAAAGCACGTGAAGCAGCAGCGATAAATAAAATTTCCGGCATGGATAAAAATGTCTCAGCAGTATTCTGGTTCTCCAGCGCCGACCTGCAGCTTGATCCATACGTGGCAGGGAAGTTTGGTCCAGCCGCATGGATTGCTCAGAAGCTAGGCGTGAAAAACGTTATTGATTCAGCCGAAGAGTGGCCAACGGTAGGTTGGGAGACCATTGCCAAAGCCAATCCTTCGGTCATTGTACTCGGTGAGATGAGTCGTCGCCGCTTCCCGGCCGATGACTGGCAGGTCAAGATGGATTACCTCAAGTCCGACCCAGTCGCCAAACTACTTCCTGCGGTGAAGGAAAATCATCTGCCTGTCATTGACGTACAAACAATGAACGCCGGCATCAGAACTATTGATGGGCTAGAAAAACTGGCTGATGCCCTGGTTGAATATGGCTTAGCGCATCCACAGGCCTCTCATTAATCTACGTTTTGCGCTATGTCCTTGCCCGGCATAGCGCATCTCCGTTACTCAGGAACGCAGATATAATCATGAGTGATTCTCGCAGGATGCGTCGCGCTGTTGGTCAGCTTGCGGTAAGAGTTGGTGGACATGCCATTTGGGTTAGTGTGCTGATGTGCTGCGTACTGCTGGCGGGGATCTCCATTGGCGAAACGCTTATCCCCTGGCAGCATGTACTCAGTACGCTGGCAAATCGTCTGCTTGATACTGACTATCCAGTCGATGCGCTGGATGCCGGGATCATCTGGAACTATCGCCTGACGCGAGCCCTGGTTTCTGCCTGCTGCGGCGCGTGCCTCGCGGTGTCCGGGGTAGTGCTACAGTCGATACTGCGTAATGCGCTTGCTGAGCCCTATCTGCTGGGCATTTCCGCCGGGGCTTCTACCGGTGCAGTACTGGTTGCGCTCACCGGTCTGGGGGCTGGGATCATCAGTATGTCATTTGGCGCTTTCATTGGTGCGCTGACGGCATTTCTGTTCGTCGCTCTGCTGGCGATGGCTGCAGGCGGCAGGCAAGGTGGTGGCATCACAACCCAAATCATTCTTGCTGGGATCGCCAGTTCGCAGCTATTCAACGCTATTACTTCACTGATCATCACCCGCTCAGCAAACGCCGAACAGGCGCGCGGTATTATGTTCTGGCTGTTGGGTAACCTGAGCGGCGTGCGCTGGCCCGATGTTGTATTAGCCATTCCTACTGCCCTGGTCGGTGTCGCGCTGTGCTTCTGTTATGCCCGCCATCTCGATGCTTTTTCCTTTGGCGCTGAGTCTGCGGCATCGTTAGGAATTCCTGTCAAACGCACCCGTGCGGTACTTATTGCCGCTGTCACCGGTATGACGGCGATTATGGTCTCCATCGTCGGTGCCATTGGCTTTGTTGGTCTGGTTATCCCCCACGCTGCCCGTATGTTGGTTGGTAACCAACACCATCGCCTGTTGCCAGTTAGCGCACTGATTGGGGCGATTTTTCTCATCATTGCCGATGTTATCTCCCGCACATTACTGCCCGGACAGGTATTACCTATAGGTGTGATCACGGCTCTGGTCGGCGCGCCCGCGTTTTCAATCATCCTGATCAGAGGAAATAAGGCCAAATGACCGTCAATCTTGTACTGCCTCCTTTAGCCTCGGCTGAAGTCGTTATCGAGGCGTGTAACCTGCGCTGGAAGGTAAAAGGCAAAGTGATCGTTGATGATGTCTCGCTCAGGGTGGCTCCCGGCGAGTTTGTCGGAATTATTGGCCCCAACGGGTCGGGTAAAACATCACTCATTTCGTTGTTAGCAGGTTTGTTGAAACCCACGTCTGGACGCATCACGCTACAGCACAAAGCACTCCATCATTACTCACGTCGCCATCTTGCACAGCAGGTGGCGCTGGTCGAACAACAGGCTGAGACAGGTGAACGTATTACCGCTTTGCAGGCCGTTTCGCTGGGACGGACCCCCTGGCTTAGCCTGCTCTCGCCCTGGTCCGCTAAAGATGACGATATCGTGCAAACGATGCTGAGGAAGGTCGATCTCCGCGAATTACAGCACCGTTGCTGGCATACCTTTTCTGGGGGAGAGAAACAGCGCCTGCATATCGCCCGGGCGCTGGCACAGCAGCCGCAGTTGTTGCTAATGGATGAACCTACCAACCACCTCGACATTCAACATCAGATTGGCCTGCTTAGCCTGGTTAAACGTGAAAAGCTCACGGTAATTGCCGCCCTGCACGACCTGAATCATGCCGCGATGTTTTGCGATCGCATCATCGTGATGAAGTCTGGACGCATGGTGATGCAGGGCGCTCCAGGCACCATTTTTACCCGGGAACACCTCAGCACCTGGTTTGGCATTGACGCCATTGTTGAACGCGAACCAGGCGGTACAAGCTGCTTTATTCGTTATCAGAGACCTGATGAATTCTAAGGAAGAATCGATGAAATACCTCAAACAGAGCCTGAAAGTTTTATGTTTACTGGCCTTCACTTCTTCAGTCTTCGCGCAAACTCATGAAGTATTAATGAAAAATCGCGGGACGGCAGGGCCAATGATCTATGAGCCGGATTACCTGGAGATCCAACCTGGTGATACGGTGAAGTTTATCCGTAAGCATAAAAGCCATAACGCGGCCTCCATCGCGGAACTGTCTCCGGCGGATTATCCGGGGTTTATGGGCAAAATCGATGAAGAGATCGAAGTGAAATATGACAATGCCGGATTTTACGGCGTCAAATGCACACCACACTACGCGCAGGGCATGGTGATGTTGATTAAGGTTGGTGATGCCACTCTGCCGGACAGCTATCGCGCGTTTAAAGCACCGGGAATTGCCGATAAACGCTTCCAGGATATCTACTCACGTATCGACAAGCAGTAGCTCGCGACACTCAGGGAGAATTGTGCTGTGGCGGATAACAAACATACCGGTGATGAAATTCAGGAGCAGCGCCGCGACTGCTTGTGCAGGCTGACAAAATTCGTTGGCGCTGCAGGCGTTGCCGCTGCCGTCTGGCCGCTGGTATCCGCTCTGGGCCCGGATGAAAAGACGGCCGGAGAAAATGAACCGATCGATGTCTCCCTTGCTGGTGTGGCTGTCGGTCAAACCGTTAGGCGTGTCTGGCAAGGCAAGCTCATTCTTATTCACCATCGGACTGCAGATGAGATAGCTGCCGCCCGGGATGTCGAAAGCCATAAACTCATTGACCCACAGGCAGACAACGAAAGGGTTAATGCCGATTATCCCCAATGGCTTGTTGTTCAGGGATATTGCCCTCATGCCGGGTGCGTGCCAAACGCCAGAGCTGGCGGACAGGGCTGGGTTTGTCCGTGCCACGGGTCTGAATTCGATGCCTCTGGACGCGTTACCCGCGGACCGGCGACCGCGAATCTGGCCGTTCCCGACTTTACTTTTCATCCCGATGGTCTGACCGTGCGCATCGGCGCTAAGGAAGTCTGAGATGACGACTGCGCGCGCTTATTCGCTCCGTTGGCGTATCCCTTTTCCCCGAACGGTTGCCGGACTCTGGGTATTTGCTATCGGCGCTATTCTGCTGGTCATGCTCGGCGTGCAGATCCTTACCGGTATTGTACTGGCGATGTTTTACGTGCCGACGGCTGAGCTGGCATTTGATTCCATCATGCATATTATGCGCACGGTAAGCCACGGAGAACTGCTGCGTAATCTGCACGCCACTGGCGCATCGCTTTTTTTCTTCGCCTGCTATCTACATATTTTTCGCGGCATGTACTACAACGTATATCGCAAGCCGTGGGTTGCAATGTGGATGATTAGCGTAACGCTATACGTCTTGCTGATGATTACCGCACTTCTTGGCTATAGCCTCATCTGGGGGCAAAAAAGCTACTGGGCGGCAACCGTCATTACTCGTTTTGCACAGGCCATCCCGCTGGTGGGCGATACGTTGTATGCGTTTCTGGTCGGCGGCTATACGCCAGGTACCCCGATGCTTGGCCGTTTTTTTGTTCTGCACTTTATGCTTCCCTTCGCAATTGTTGTCGCGACGATCTTCCACGTTCGTAGTGTCCAGTCTGCTTTTGCGCAGGCGATGAAGAAGACCTTTAGTGAGAAAGAGTCCAGAAAGCTTTTGTTTGATTATAAAATCACCGATCTTGATGCCATCAAAATCACCTTGTTTTTGATGCTCTTCGCCTGGTTTTTATTCTTCGCGCCGCACTACCTGAGCAGCGCAGATAACTTTATCCCAGCTGATCCAACGATTACGCCAGCGATTGTGGCACCTGAATGGTACTTTCTTCCTTTCTTCTCGATGCTTCGATGTTTTCCGAATGAATTCGCCGGGTTAGTCGCGATGTGCGGCTCGGTATTGATTTTCTATTTCTTGCCCTGGCTTGATTCCTCTCGGGCCCGTTTTCGCCACTACAGCAAGCTGGTTAAGTGCGGCTTTTGGCTGTGGGTTATCAATGCCTGCTTTTTAGGCTGGCTGGGAACAAAAGCGCTGGTGGGACCTGACCTTATTGACGGTTTCCGCAATCAAGAGGGCTGGATCCGCGCGGCGTCGCAGCTTTCAACGCTGATCTGGTTTGCCTGGTTTTTAATCGTGCTGCCCTGCCGCCGTTTTCTGGAAAAACAGGACTGAAGATGACGCGATTATTGAAATTCAGCGTTTTGTGTCTGTCACTTTTAGAGCTGGGTTCTACTTGGGCGAAAGAGCCCACGCCTGTGCGGCAGGACTGGAGCTTTAGCGGCATCACGGGCCAGTATGATAAAGATCAGCTTCGGCGCGGCATGCAGGTTTATGAAGAGAAGTGTCGCGCCTGTCACGGTATGAAATACCTCACTTTTCGCACCCTGACCAGACCCGGCGGCCCGGAACTCACGCTCGAAGAAGCAAAAAGTATCGCCAGCGGCTATCAGTTCCCTGACATACAGGATGACGGCCAGGTTGGCGAGCGGGACGGTACGCTAAATGACAGTTTTATATCGCCATATCTTAACGTTCAGGAAGCGCGATACCTTAACAATGGTACTGAACCCGTTGACCTGAGCTATATCGTCCGGGCCCGATCATATGATCGCGGATTCCCACAATTCCTGTTTGATGCCTTTTTACCCTACACGGATCAGGGAGCGGATTATGTCTTCGCACTATTAACCGGTTACCGGCCCGATGATCCTGAAATGAAGGCTAATCGCTACTTTCCTGGTGGCGTGATTAATATGCCAAAGCCGCTTACGGATGGCGAAATTCATTGGCAAACGGCGTCGCAGATAGCCGAAACAGAAGAGCAGTATGCTCAGGATGTCACCGCCTTTCTGGCATGGGCTGCGGACCCGGATCTCTGGGCGCGAAAAAAGCAGGGAATTTACGTCATGGGCTACCTCTCCGTGATGCTGGGATTGCTATGGGTTTTACGACTAATGAAGAGACGTTCGCCGAAATAAGCGAGAGAGAGTGGGTAATATGCTTGAAGCCAGACAGCTCCGCTGCGAGCGAGATGAACGAATCTTGTTTAGCGATTTATCATTCTTGGTGAAAGCGGGGGAGTGGATACAAATTACCGGGGGCAACGGCGTGGGGAAAACGACTTTGCTACGGTTGCTCAGTGGACTGGCTCGCCCTGACGTCGGGGGAGTGTACTGGCAGGCGCAGCCGCTGCACCGTGTGCGCGACAGCTATCAACAAAACCTGCTGTGGATTGGCCATCAGCCAGGGATTAAAACCCGGCTTTCGGCGCTAGAGAACCTGCGTTTTTTCCATCATGACGGTGACGCAGCTCAATGTATGAACGCGCTGGCTCAGGCGGGTCTTGCCGGATACGAAGATATTCCCGTTAATCAACTCTCCGCCGGGCAGCAGCGCCGGGTTGCCCTGGCGCGACTCTGGCTGACGCGCGCTACGCTCTGGATCCTCGACGAACCTTTTACCGCCATTGATATGAACGGCGTGGAGCGCCTGACGCAACGAATGGCGCAGCACACCGAGCGGGGCGGCATTGTCATTCTCACCACCCATCAGCCCATAAACATGGCGACCGATAAGATTCGCCGCATTGCGTTGAGCGGCGAGGAGGCTGGGTGATGATGTGGCGGATTTTTCGTCTTGAGCTGCGGGTGGCGTTTCGCCATCGTGCGGAAATCGCCAATCCGCTGTGGTTCTTCCTGATTGTTATTACGTTGTTCCCACTGAGTGTTGGCTCTGAGCCGCAGCTTTTGGCGCGCATCGCCCCCGGGATTATCTGGGTCGCCGCGCTGCTTTCCTCGCTGCTGGCGCTGGAGCGCCTGTTTCGCGACGACTTACAGGACGGAAGCCTCGAACAGCTGATGCTGCTGCCGCTGCCGTTATCAGCGGTGGTGCTGGCGAAGGTAATGGCCCACTGGGTGGTGACCGGCCTGCCGCTGCTTATCCTCTCACCACTGGTGGCGCTGCTGTTAGGAATGGACGTTTACGGCTGGCAAATCATGGCACTGACCCTGCTGCTGGGAACGCCGACGCTGAGTTTTCTCGGCGCGCCGGGCGTTGGGTTGACCATCGGGCTAAAGCGCGGAGGCGTGCTACTGAGCGTGCTGGTGCTGCCGCTGACCATTCCGTTACTGATTTTTGCGACCGCCGCGATGGAGGCGGCTGCTATGCATCTGCCTGTTAAGGATTACATGGCGATTCTGGGCGCGTTGCTGGCGGGCAGCGCAACGTTGAGCCCCTTTGCGACGGCGGCTGCGCTACGTATCAGCTTGCAGGCCGGATAAGGCGTTTGCGCCGCCATCCGGTAAAAGTTTTATCAACGCACTCATTATTTTCTGCTCTGGTGACTCAATTATGTGGAAAACACTCTATCAACTAGCGAATCCCCCGCAGCTTTATCTGCTCTGCGGCAGGCTGGTCCCGTGGCTGGGCATTGCCAGTGCGCTGTTGCTGACTGTGGGCTGGGTCTGGGGATTCGGCTTTGCGCCTGCGGATTACCAGCAGGGAGACAGCTACCGCATTATCTATCTGCACGTACCGGCTGCGATGTGGTCGATGGGGATTTATGCGCTGATGGCAATTGCGGCGTTTATAGGCCTGGTCTGGCAGATGAAAATGGCCAACCTGGCACTGATGGCGATGGCACCGGTTGGCGCGGTTTTTACCTTTATTGCGCTGGCGACCGGTTCCGCGTGGGGGAAACCAATGTGGGGTACCTGGTGGGTGTGGGACGCCAGGCTGACTTCCGAACTGGTGCTGCTGTTTCTTTACGTCGGCGTGATTGCCCTGTGGCACGGCTTTAACGATCGGTGTCTGGCCGGGCGTGCGGTGGGCATTCTGGTGCTGATAGGTGTGGTTAACCTGCCGATTATTCACTACTCGGTGGAGTGGTGGAACACTCTGCATCAGGGATCAACCAACATGCAGCAAAGCATTGACCCGGCGATGCGTACGCCGCTGCGCCTGGCGATTATTGGCTACCTGCTGCTGTTTATTTCGCTGGCGCTGATGCGCATGCGCAACCTGATTTTGCTAATGGAAAAACGTCGCCCGTGGGTGGGTGAGCTGATTTTAAACAGAGGTCGCCGATGAGCAATGCATTTGCAACCTGGGGTGATTTCTTCGCCATGGGCGGTTATGCCTTTTACATCTGGCTGGCGGTAGTGATGACGGTTATCCCGCTGGCGGTGCTGGTTCTACACACGGCGAGACAACATCGTTCGATTTTACGTAGCGTGGCGCAACAGCAAGCCCGCGAAGCCCGCATGCGCGCGGCGCGGGAGGCAGTATGAATATTCGGCTTAACAACCGTCTGTGGGTGGCCCTCGCGATACTGGCGGGGTTAACGCTGACCATCACGCTGGTGCTCTACGCGCTGCGCTCTAACATCGACCTGTTTTATACGCCAGGTGAAATCCTTTATGGCAAGCGTGAAACACAGCAACGGCCGGTGGTGGGCCAGCGCCTGCGCGTTGGTGGAATGGTGATGCCCGGCAGCGTCAGGCGCGACCCAAATTCACTGAAGGTTAATTTCAGCATCTACGACGCTGAAGGCTCGGTGGACGTCAGTTATGAAGGCATTCTGCCGGATCTGTTCCGCGAAGGGCAGGGCGTGGTGGTGCAGGGGGAACTGGGCGAGAAAAATCATCTGCTGGCGAAAGAAGTACTCGCTAAGCATGATGAAAACTACACCCCGCCGGAAGTGAAAAAAGCGATTCAGGAGCACCATCGTCGCCCGGAGAGCAAGTCATCATGATGCCTGAAATCGGTAACGGACTGCTGTGCATGGCGCTCGGCATCGCGCTATTGCTCTCCATCTACCCGCTGTGGGGCGTTGTGCGTGGCGATAGGCGAATGATGGCATCTTCCCGGCTCTTCTCCTGGCTGTTGTTTTTCCTCGTAATGGGCGCTTTTATGGTGCTGATCAACGCCTTCGTGGTGAACGACTTTACGCTGAATTACGTTACCAGCAATTCTCACACCCAGTTACCGGTGTGGTATCGCGTGGCGGCAACCTGGGGCGCGCATGAAGGGTCGTTACTGCTGTGGATGCTGTTGATGAGCGGCTGGACGTTCGCCGTGGCGCTGTTCAGTCAGCGCATGCCGCTCGATATCGTCGCCCGCGTGCTGGCGATAATGGGGATGATAAGCGTCGGCTTCCTGCTGTTTATCCTGTTTACCTCCAACCCGTTTACCCGCACGCTGCCGGAGTTCCCGATTGAAGGACGCGACCTGAATCCGCTGTTGCAAGATCCGGGACTGATTTTCCATCCGCCGCTGCTGTATATGGGTTATGTCGGCTTCTCGGTGGTTTTTGCCTTTGCGATTGCCGCCCTGCTGAGCGGGCGGCTGGACAGCACCTTTGTGCGTTTTTCCCGTCCCTGGACGCTGGCGGCGTGGGCCTTTCTGACGCTGGGCATTGTGTTGGGTTCGGTGTGGGCCTATTACGAGCTGGGCTGGGGCGGCTGGTGGTTCTGGGATCCCGTGGAAAACGCCTCGTTGATGCCGTGGCTGGTCGGTACCGCGCTGGTGCATTCGTTGGCTGTAACGGAGCAGCGTGCCAGTTTTAAAGCGTGGACGCTATTGCTCGCCATCTGTACATTTTCTCTGTGCCTGCTGGGCACCTTCCTCGTGCGTTCCGGCGTGCTGGTTTCGGTTCACGCTTTTGCTTCTGACCCGTCGCGCGGGATGTTTATTCTTGCGTTTATGGTGTTAGTTATCGGTGGCTCGCTGTTGTTGTTCGCTATCCGCGGGCACAGGGTGCGATCGCGAGTGAATAACGCTCTCTGGTCACGGGAGTCGCTGCTCCTCGGTAACAACGTCCTGTTGGTTACCGCCATGCTGGTAGTGCTGTTGGGGACGCTGCTGCCGCTGGTGCATAAACAGTTGGGGATGGGCAGCATTTCCATTGGTGAGCCGTTCTTTAATACCATGTTCAGCTGGCTGATGGCACCGTTTGCGCTACTGCTGGGCATCGGCCCGTTGGTGCGCTGGGGACGCGATCGTCCACGCAAGCTGCAGCGTCTACTGATTATCGCCCTGGGGAGCACCCTGGCGCTGTCTCTGCTCCTGCCGTGGCTATTTGAAAGCAAGGTTGTCGCCATGACGGTGGTCGGGCTGGCGATGGCCTGCTGGGTCTTTGTACTGGCGATGGCGGAAGTCGCTTTGCGTATTTCACGCGGCGCAAAGATGACCCTCAGCTACTGGGGGATGGTCGCCGGTCATGTCGGTGTGGCAGTGACGGTTGTCGGTATTGCTTTCAGCCAGAACTACAGCGTGGAGCGCAATGTGCGAATGAAGGCTGGCGATAGTATCGAAATTCATAATTATCGCTTCATCTTCCGTGAAGTCAAAGAGGTGACCGGGCCGAACTATCGCGGCGGCGTGGCCATGATTGGCGTCACGCGAAATGGCAAAGCGGAAGCGGTACTGCATGCAGAAAAACGTTTTTATAACAGTACCCGCTCAGTGATGACCGAAGCGGCGGTTGACGGTGGATTCACTCGTGATCTGTATGCTGCCCTTGGCGAAGAGCTGGACAACGGCGCGTGGGCCGTGCGGCTGTATTACAAACCGTTTATTCGCTGGATTTGGGCGGGTGGTTTATTAATGGCGCTGGGCGGGCTGCTGTGTCTGTGCGATCCACGCTATCGCCAGCCCGTGCCGGAGGCCGCATGAAGCACAGTTTACGATTGATCCCGTTGATGATCTTTGTGGTCATCGCCGCGCTGATGCTGTGGCAGCTGGCGCGCAATGCTGAAGGGGATGATCCGATCATCCTGGAGTCGGCGTTGATCGGTAAACCGGTGCCGACCTTTCGTCTTGAGTCGCTGGAGAATCCCGGGCAGTACTATCAGGCAGATGCGCTAATCCAAGGCAAACCGCTGCTGCTCAACGTCTGGGCGACCTGGTGCCCGACCTGCCGCGCCGAGCATCAGTATCTGAATCAGCTCGCGGTGCAGGGGATCCGCGTGGTGGGGATGAACTATAAAGACGAGCGGCAGAAAGCGATGACCTGGCTGAAAGTATTGGGAAATCCTTACGCGTTGAGCCTGTTTGATGGCGATGGGAGGATGGGACTGGATCTGGGGGTTTCCGGCGCACCGGAAACCTTCCTGATCGATGGAAAAGGATTTATTCGTTATCGCCATGCGGGCGATCTCAACGAGCGGGTGTGGGAGTGTGAATTCAGGTCACTTTGGGAGCAATACAGCAGGAAGGCTGCGCAATGAGGGTGTTACTGGGCGTGCTGATGCTGATTGTTTCCGGGTCGGCGCTGGCCGCCATCGACGTCATGCCGTTTAAGGATGAAGCTCAGGAGCAGCGGTTCCGCCAGCTTACTGAACAGCTGCGCTGCCCGAAATGCCAGAACAACAGTATCGCCGATTCCAACTCGATGATTGCCACTGACCTGCGGCAGAAGGTTTATGAGCTGATGCTGGAGGGAAAAAGTAAGCAGGAGATCATCGATTATATGGTGGCGCGCTACGGCAACTTCGTCACCTACGACCCGCCATTAACCCCGCTGACTATTCTGCTGTGGGTGCTACCGATTGCCGCTGTCGCCACTGGCGGCTGGATTATTTTTGCCCGTTCGCACCGCCGCGTGCGGCTGAAGCAGGAAGCATTTCCTGACGACATTCACACGGAGGGTAAACAGGGTGGAGTTGCCATTTATATTCCGGGGATCGCTATTGCGCTGGTCGTCGCGACCCTCAGCTATTACCAGACCGGTAGCTACAAGCAAGTAAAAATCTGGCAGCAGGCGACGGCGCAGCTGCCAACGCTATTGAAACGAGTCCTGTATCCGAAAGAAAAACCGCTCAATCAAGAGGAGATGGCGCGCCTGGCCCTGGGTTTACGTACACGTTTGCATAGCGATCCTGGTAGTGTAGAAGGCTGGGTTATTCTTGGTCGACTCGGGATGGCATCAGGAAATGTCGATATGGCGACTCAGGCGTATGCCAACGCCTGGCGGCTGGAGCCAAATAATAGCGATGCGGCGCAGGGCTATAAGCAAGCGATTACTCGCTCATCAGGAACGAATGACAACCTTTGGAGTGCAGAATAATTAAGCCCAGGTCCTTTCTCATCAGAAAATCCCCTCATAGCGTGAACGGTTAGCGTTCCTGTATACAGCCGGGACCTTGCGTCAATCTCGTCATATGTGCTCTCCTTCGCATTTTTTAACTGTTTAAAAACCATACTGGCCGAAATCTGTGATTGGGTTCATGTTCATATGAAAATCCTATTTACATCCCCTTTACTTTGAAAGTTCATTGCTTATTATAAACACATGTTCATAACCAAACATTTGTTTTGTTAGGTTGATCTGAATAGAGGACGACCTACTTCTTTGTATTAAATAATTCTATTTTTACAGCATTCTGTGCTGGAGGTATTTATATGCCTGAAAATGATTATGTTGTGATTATTGGTTCGGCAAATATGGATGTTGCTGGTTATTCTAATACGTCGCTGAACTATGCTGATTCAAATCCTGGGAAAATAAAGTATACGCCCGGTGGGGTAGGTAGGAACATAGCGCAAAACATTGCCTTATTGAATAAATCTTCATGGTTATTATCCGTCGTTGGCGATGATTTTTATGGCCATTCTTTGCTGGCTCAGACTGCACAATCGGGGGTACATGTCGATAAATGTCAGGTCATCAAAGGCGAGGGTACATCCAGCTATTTATCGTTGCTTGATAATACCGGTGAAATGCTGGTGGCGATAAATGATATGAGCATTACTGAGCATATTACGGCGGAATTTCTAAGCCAACATCAGGCCTTTATCTGTGAAGCCACGGTGATTGTTGTTGATTGTAATATCAGTGAGGCAGCGCTGGCCTGGTTGATGGAAAATACTGGTTCAACACCCATTTTCGTTGACCCGGTTTCCGCCTGGAAATGCGTGAAAGTTCGCCAACATCTGGGGCGAATCCATACCCTGAAACCGAATCGCATCGAGGCGGAAACCCTCAGCGGAATCTCGCTGTCCGGCACCGATGATGTGGCTCGCGTTGCCGACTGGTTTCACCAGCATGGCCTGAAGCGCCTGGTACTGAGCATGGGTGGAGATGGCGTTTACTACAGCGAAAAGGATGGCGAACACGGCTGGTCGGCACCGCTAAAAACCCAGGTTGTGAATGTGACTGGCGCGGGTGATGCCATGATGGCCGGTCTTGCATCCTGTTGGCTGGACGGTTGTTCATTTTCTCAAGCGGTGCAGTTCGCTCAAGGGTGCTCTTCCCTCGCGCTCTCATCGGAATTTACCAATAATCCTGAATTATCTTACGCAAACGTAAAAAAATTAGTGGAGAAAGATTATGTCTGAATTAAATATTTCCTCTGAATTATTACAGATCTCTGCGGAAGTACAGCAAGCATTGAAAAATAACCAGCCAATCGTGGCGCTTGAATCAACCATTATTTCTCACGGCATGCCATTCCCTGAAAATGCGCAAACGGCGCTGGAAGTGGAAGAAACTATTCGTCGGCAGGGGGCCGTTCCGGCAACGATTGCGATTATCCATGGGGTAATGAAGGTCGGTTTAAGTCGAGAGGAAATAGAACTTCTTGGCCGTGAAGGGCATAATGTCACTAAAGTTAGCCGTCGGGACTTACCGTTTGTGGTTGCTGCGGGATTAAATGGTGCGACCACCGTAGCGTCCACCATGATCATCGCGGCGATGGCCGGAATTAAAGTCTTTGCCACCGGTGGTATTGGTGGTGTGCATCGTGGAGCGGAGCAAACATTTGATATTTCCGCCGATCTTCAGGAACTGGCGAATACGAATGTCACCGTAGTTTGTGCCGGTGCGAAATCTATTCTCGACCTGGGCCTGACGACCGAATATTTAGAAACTTTCGGTGTTCCGCTTATTGGTTATCAAACCTCGGCGCTCCCGGCATTCTTCTGCCGTACCAGCCCGTTTGACGTCAGCATTCGGCTTAACAGCGCCAAAGAAATCGCCAAAGCGATGGCGGTGAAATGGCAGTCGAGCCTGAAGGGCGGCATGGTGGTAGCGAATCCTATCCCTGAGCAGTTCGCGATGCCGGAAGCGAAAATCAACGCCGCCATTGATCAGGCGGTGAGAGAAGCTGAAGAACAGGGCGTGGTGGGCAAAGAGAGTACGCCATTCCTGTTGGCCCGCGTCGCGGAACTGACCGGTGGAGACAGCCTGAAATCCAATATTCAGCTGGTCTTTAACAACGCTATCCTGGCCTGCGAGATTGCCAAAGAGTATCAGCAGATCGCGTAACGATAACTGCGGGCTGTTTGCGGTTGCCCGCCCCGATATCAAATGTACCGAAAACCTGGCCTGAGGCCGGGTTTTCCACCAGGTAAGGATATCATTATGGACATCATGAGAAGTCTTTTGGGGATGGTGGTGTTACTGGCCATTGCCTTTGTGCTGTCAGTGAATAAAAAACGCATCAGTATCAGAACCGTAGGCGCCGCGCTGTTGCTGCAAATCGTCATCGGCGGGGTGATGCTCTATTTTCCGCCGGGCAAATGGCTGGTCGAACAGGCGGCGCTTGGGGTGCATAAAGTTATGTCCTATAGCGATGCCGGGAGCGCGTTTATTTTTGGCTCGCTAGTTGGCCCGAAAATGGATGTGCTGTTTGACGGTGCGGGGTTTGTGTTTGCCTTTCGCGTTCTGCCGGCCATTATTTTCGTTACCGCGCTGATAAGCCTCCTTTACTATCTCGGCGTGATGGGACTGCTGATTCGCATTTTGGGCGGTATCTTCCAGAAAGCGCTGAATATCAGCAAAATTGAATCGTTTGTTGCTGTAACCACCATTTTTCTGGGGCAGAACGAGATCCCGGCGATCGTCAAACCGTTTATCGACAAGCTTAACCGCAACGAACTGTTTACCGCGATTTGTAGCGGGATGGCCTCAATCGCCGGATCGATGATGATTGGTTATGCCGGTATGGGCGTACCGATCGACTACTTGTTGGCTGCGTCGTTGATGGCTATTCCCGGTGGGATCCTGTTTGCTCGTATGCTCAGCCCGGCAACCGAAGCATCGCAGGTGACTTTTGATAACCTCTCTTTCACCGAAACGCCGCCGAAAAGCATTATCGAAGCGGCAGCATCCGGGGCGATGACCGGGCTGAAAATTGCCGCTGGCGTAGCAACGGTAGTCATGGCGTTTGTGGCGATTATCGCCTTGTTGAACGGCATTATCGGTGGAATCGGCGGTTGGTTTGGTTTTGGTCACGCCACTCTGGAGGGGATCTTCGGTTATATCCTTGCGCCTCTGGCGTGGATTATGGGCGTTGACTGGAGCGATGCGACCCTGGCAGGCAGTCTGATTGGGCAGAAACTGGCGATCAACGAATTCGTCGCCTATCTCAACTTCTCGCCCTACCTGCAAACAGGCGGCACGCTGGATGTGAAAACCATCGCGATTATCTCGTTTGCGCTGTGCGGGTTTGCTAACTTTGGATCAATTGGCGTGGTGGTCGGAGCGTTCTCCGCCATTTCCCCGCAGCGTGCGCCAGAAATTGCTCAGCTCGGAATGCGCGCCCTGGCGGCGGCAACGCTCTCTAACCTGATGAGCGCGACCATCGCCGGATTCTTTATTGGACTCGCGTAGCGTTAACCGTGCATCGCCTCTGCGGTGCACGGTGTTATACGCCTGAAAGTAAATTGAGTGCGTTATCGACGGATAAAGAAGGGTTGTTGATACTGTCGCTGGCGCGGGTGAGGGCGGTGCAAGCCATGGCAAAAGCGGCGCTCTCTTTAAAATCGCTACCATCAAGATAGCTATACAGCAGCCCGGCCATTAACCCATCATCGGCCCCGAAACTGTCGACCATCGTATGGTTCGGTAGACTCATCTGGAAGCGTTCACCTCCGGTCTCACTACAGAAAATAGAGTCGTCATCCGCGCAGAGCACCACGCGCTGGGTACCCTGTTCGTGCAGCCATGACAGCGCACGATCGCGATCCGCATCGCTGGCGATCGTCTGTCCCCAGAGGATCTGTAATTCGCGTAACGTTGGCTTTAGCGTGTGGATCTTTGCCAACCACGGGCGAATACGGTGCGCTTTAAACTCCGACACCGTATCAACAAATACCGGAATAGCGTTGGCCAGAGTAAATACCCACTCCAGCGCCTGTTCCGTTAAATTACAGTCCACCAGAACCACGCCTGAATGGGTCAGCAGATCCCGGTACTGATTGAGTAGCTGTGGGGTAAGCGACTGTAAAATATGGGTATCATTGATCGCCAGAACCGTCTCTTCCTGTGGATTAGCGATGGATAAATAGGTGGCGGTATTATGACCGTGAAGGCGGATGCAACTCTGCACGTTAACCCCGGCCTGGCGGGTTTGTTCCAGCAACGTTTCACCGTAAAAATCGCTGCCAACGGCGGAAATCAAATGCACATCGCGGCCCAGCAGCGCCAGATTATGTGCAATATTGCGCGCTACGCCGCCAGCGGAACACTGGATATTACCCGGGTTTGAAACCGGCTGCGGATAATGAATATCGGCAATCCCGCGAATATCCATATTGACCGCACCCAGAGAGACGCAATACTCCTGCTCGGTCAGGATGTAGCCTTTTCCCTTAATAGCCCCTTTGCGCGTAAGATCCATGATGTGTGCGGCTACGCGGGAACGACTAATCTGCAGAATGTCGGCAATCTCGTGCTGCTGAATGAGCGGGTTACGCCGCAACATTTTAAGGATCTGCTTTTCCCTATCGTTCATATCAGACCACGGCCTCTTCTGTTTGCTGGGCCCGCAGCCAGGCGATTTCTTCTGCCCAGATATCCGGGTTAACGGTTTCCAGAATCAGCGGAATGCCGTCAAAACGGGGATCCTGCATTATCCAGCGGAAAGCATCGTGGCCGATATTACCTTCGCCCAGGCTATGGTGACGGTCAACGCGGCTGCCGAAGGTGCTTTTTGCATCGTTCAGGTGCATACCGCGCAGATACTGAAAACCGACAATGCGTTCGAAATCTGCGAAGGTTTTCTCACACTCTTCGGCGCTACGCAGGTCGTAACCAGCGGCAAAAGCGTGGCAGGTATCAATGCACACGCCAACGCGGGACTTATCTTCCACTCCGTCGATGATGGCGGCCAGATGCTCAAACTTAAAGCCCAGATTGCTGCCCTGACCGGCGGTATTTTCAATCACTGCCGTCACGCCTTCGGTTTTTGCCAACGCGATATTGATGGATTCAGCGATGCGCGCCAGGCACTGGTCTTCGGGGATCTGCTGTAAATGACTACCCGGATGGAAATTGAGCAACGTCAGGCCCAACTGCTGACAGCGGGAGAGTTCATCAATAAAGGCATCGCGGGATTTTTCCAGCGCGTCCTCAACCGGGTGGCCGAGGTTTATCAGATAGCTGTCGTGGGGCAGAATTTGTCCGGGTCCGAAATGATACTTTTCGCAGGCGGCTTTAAATTCAGCAATGGTCTCGTCGCTCAGCGGAGCGGCGCGCCACTGGCGCTGGTTTTTGGTAAAGAGGGCGAAGGCGGTCGCGCCGATTTCGGCGGCGCGAATGGCGGCATTGGCCACTCCGCCGGAGGCGCTGACGTGCGCTCCAATATATTTCATAAAAAAACTCCAGTTAAGCCGCTGGTTGGAGGGTAATGATAGCGGCTTAGCCGGAGAGTTACATCATCCTTAATAAAGCTTCGGTATTGAGTGGGAGTCAGGCCAGCAGGCTGTGAATGGCCAGGTTAATCGCACCGCCGCCGACAATCAGCCAGACGAAGAGCATTAGCGCCATCAGCAGCGGTTTGGCACCGGCTTTTTTCAGCGCGCTGACGTGAGTGGTCAGGCCCAGGGCAGCCATCGCCATTGCCAGCAGCACGGTATCCAGAGTCACCAGCATATCGACAACCGCTTTCGGCAGCAGGTGGAAAGAGTTAAACACCGCCACCACAATAAACAGGATCGCAAACCACGGAATGGTGATTTTGCTTTTTTCACCGCTTCCCGCCGGAGTTAACTGCTTAACGCGAGCGGCCAGGAACAGCAGGAACGGAGCCAGCATCATGACGCGCAGCATTTTGGCGATGACCGCTGCGTTTTCCGCATCCGGGCTGACGGCATGACCGGCTGCCACTACCTGGGCAACTTCATGCATGGTGGAACCCATATAGATGCCGTAGGCTTCCGGGGTAAACCAGTGCGCCAGGAAAGGGTAGATTGCCGGGTAGAGGAAGATAGCAATGGTCCCGAAAATCACCACTGTCGCGACGGCTACCGTGACTTTACTGGCTTCCGCTTTCACCACCGGTTCGGTGGCAAGTACCGCTGCTGCGCCGCAGATACTGCTGCCGGCACCAATCAGCCAACTGGTATGCTTATCCAGGCCGAAAACCTTTTGCCCTAAAAAACAGGCGATAAAAAAGGTGCTGGAAAGCGTCAGAACGTCAATGACGATACCGCTCACGCCAACATCGGCAATCTGGGCGAACGTCAGGCGAAAGCCGTATAAAATAATGCCCAGACGCAGCAGATGCTGTTTGGCAAAGATTACGCCGCCGTCGCAGGACTGCCATATTTTGGGGTAAATCGTATTACCGATCACCATGCCGAACAGAATAGCCAGCGTGAGTGCGCTGAAGCCTGCGCCAGAGATTGCCGGAAAACTACCGGCCCACAGTGCAGCGCCAGTTAATACGGCAGTCAGCGCCAGTCCAGGTGCAAAGTGCCACAATGGGCGATGTTTAGTCGGTAAAGTGAGTGCTGTCATAACCTTCTCCTTTGTCTGGGAAAAGCATACGACTCGCTGGTTTAAATATAAAATTGATTATATATTTATAATTAATCGAAATAAGTGGTATACGAGCTGTTTCGTGGTTTTGGGCGTTGTTCCACAAACATCGAGCTATCGGAGAGCCACGCTGTATATAAATGAAGGCAGGAAAGGCTATGCATATCACGCTACGACAGCTGGAAGTTTTTGCTGAAGTTTTAAAGAGTGGCTCTACAACACAGGCATCGCAAATGCTGGCGCTTTCGCAATCGGCAGTCAGCGCGGCGTTGACCGATCTGGAAGGCCAGTTGGGCGTGCAGTTGTTTGATCGTGTCGGCAAGCGACTGGTAGTTAATGAACATGGCAGGCTGCTTTATCCGCGAGCGCTGGCGCTGCTGGAGCGCGCGCTGGAGATAGAACAGCTGTTTCGCGGCGACAACGGCGCGATTCGCGTCTACGCCAGCAGCACCATCGGCAACTATATTCTGCCGGAAATCATTGCGCGCTACCGACGTGATCTCCCGGATTTACCGCTGGAACTAAGCGTGGGGAATAGCCAGGACGTCATTAATGCGGTGGCTGACCTGCGAGTGGATATCGGGCTGATTGAAGGCCCTTGTCACGCAGCAGATATCATTGCCGAGCCGTGGCTGGAAGATGAACTGGTGGTCTTCGCACCGCCAGATTCACCGCTCCTTGAGGGGGAGGTGACGTTGCAACGGCTGGCGGAAGCGCCGTGGATCTTGCGTGAACACGGATCCGGAACCCGAGAAATTGTCGACTACTTATTATTGTCGCATTTACCGGCGTTTCATCTGGGGATGGAGTTGGGCAACTCTGAAGCCATTAAGCATGCGGTGCGTCATGGTTTAGGGATTAGCTGCCTGTCACGAAGAGTGGTGGCGGAACAGCTTGAGGTGGGATCGCTGGTGGAACTGTCTATCCCATTACCGCGCCTGACCCGAACGTTGTGGCGTATTCATCACCGACAGAAGCATATTTCTAAGGCATTACAACGTTTTCTGCATTATTGCGAAGTGTAGAACCAGGGCTGGCATTTCCGGGATTTCATGCTTTACTAATAATCCATGCTCGATCATGAAGCTCTCTTATAACTTTGCAATTGTATCGGATGGATCACAGACACTCTGCTACAATCTCGCCTCGTTTTTTGGATGGATAGCATTTTCACATGGTTTCGGATACTAAAACCACAGAAGCGCCCGGTTTACGCCGTGAACTGAAGGCGCGCCACTTGACCATGATCGCTATTGGCGGTTCCATCGGTACAGGTCTTTTTGTTGCCTCTGGCGCAACCATATCTCAGGCGGGCCCAGGCGGCGCGCTGCTTTCTTATATTCTTATTGGTCTGATGGTCTACTTCCTGATGACCAGCCTCGGCGAGCTGGCGGCTTTTATGCCGGTATCCGGCTCTTTTGCCACCTATGGGCAAAATTATGTTGAGGAAGGCTTCGGCTTCGCGCTGGGCTGGAACTACTGGTACAACTGGGCGGTAACCATCGCCGTTGACCTCGTCGCCTCACAGTTGGTGATGACCTACTGGTTCCCTGATGCGCCCGGCTGGATCTGGAGCGCGTTGTTCCTGGGTATCATGTTCCTGCTGAACTGGATCTCGGTAAAAGGGTTCGGTGAAGCGGAATACTGGTTCTCCCTGATTAAAGTTGCCACCGTCATTATCTTTATTATCGTCGGTGTGATGATGATCTTCGGTATCTTTAAAGGCGCACAGCCCGCAGGCTGGAGCAACTGGGTTGTCGATGATGCGCCGTTCGCTGGTGGCTTTGCGGCGATGATTGGCGTGGCGATGATTGTCGGCTTCTCGTTCCAGGGAACCGAGCTTATCGGTATTGCGGCGGGCGAGTCAGAAAACCCGGAGAAGAATATTCCACGCGCCGTGCGTCAGGTGTTCTGGCGTATCTTGCTGTTCTATGTGTTTGCGATTCTGATTATCAGCCTGATCATTCCGTATACCGATCCGAGCCTGCTGCGTAACGACGTGAAAGATATTTCCGTGAGTCCGTTTACGCTGGTGTTCCAGCATGCGGGTCTGCTGTCGGCGGCGGCGATTATGAACGCGGTTATTTTGACGGCGGTGCTGTCAGCGGGTAACTCCGGGATGTATGCCTCCACGCGTATGCTCTACACCCTGGCCTGTGATGGCAAAGCGCCGCGCATTTTCTCTAAGTTGTCAAAAGGCGGCGTGCCGCGTAATGCACTGTATGCCACAACCGTGATTGCGGCACTGTGTTTCCTGAGCTCGATGTTCGGTAATCAGACCGTTTACCTGTGGTTGCTGAACACCTCCGGGATGACCGGTTTTATTGCCTGGCTGGGGATTGCCATTAGCCACTATCGTTTCCGTCGTGGTTACGTGCTGCAAGGGCATGATCTGAATAATCTGCCGTATCGTTCAGGCTTCTTCCCGCTGGGACCGATCTTCGCCTTTGTTCTGTGCCTGATTATTACGCTTGGCCAGAACTATGAAGCGTTCCTTAAAGACACCATCGACTGGGGCGGCGTCGCGGCAACCTATATTGGTATTCCGCTGTTCCTGGTTATCTGGTTTGGTTACAAGCTGGCGAAGGGGACGCGTTTTGTCCGCTACAGCGAAATGAAGTTCCCGGAGCGTTTCAAGGGCTAAGGCGAGCGACCATAATAGTTAAAACCCTCTTTTTAAGAGGGTTTTTTTATGTCTGAATCCATTACAAATTGATACATTTCTCCATAATTGTATTGATAATTGGAATCATTATCCTTATCATTTACACCAAATTCAGGATGAAGCCAATCCCCATATCTTGCAGACGGTCAGACTGACAAGGGGCGACCAGCCACATCTACTGTAAAAAATTACGCGCATATCGCCGATAGAGCGATAGGCCGACAGTACCTGTGAGCAGCACCCTTTTGTTTGTTTTGTAGTACACCTCATGGAGATATGGAATGTTCAGGTTAAACCCTTTTGTCCGGGCCGGATTATGCGCGTCCGTCGTATCACTGGCGTTTCCGGCGCTTGCCGCCGTTAACGAAGAAACGCTGGTCGTCACCGCTGCGGCAACTGAACAGAGCGTAAAAGATGCTCCTGCCAGTATTAGCGTTATCACCCAACAGGATTTGCAGCGTAAACCGGTTCAGAATCTGAAGGATGTTCTGCGAGATGTTCCCGGCGTGCAGCTTACTAACGAAGGGGATAACCGCAAAGGCGTCAGTATCCGCGGTCTTGATAGCAGCTATACGCTGATCCTCATTGACGGTAAACGCGTTAACTCGCGCAACGCCGTGTTCCGCCACAACGATTTCGACCTCAACTGGATCCCGGTTGATGCGATTGAACGTATCGAAGTTGTGCGCGGACCGATGTCTTCACTTTATGGCTCCGATGCCCTTGGCGGCGTGGTGAACATCATCACCAAAAAAGTCGGCCAACAGTGGACCGGTACCCTGAGCGCTGACACCACCATTCAGGAACATCGCGATCGCGGTGATACTTATAACGGTCAGTTCTTCACCAGCGGCCCGCTAATTGACGGCGTGCTGGGTATGAAAGCTTACGGCAGCCTGGCGAAACGCGCCAAAGACGATCAGCAGGCTTCCAGCAATGCTGCAGGCGAAACGCCGCGCATTGAAGGCTTCACCAGCCGCGACGGTAACGTCGAATTTGCCTGGACCCCAACGGACAATCAGGATATTACCGCGGGCTACGGTTTCGATCGCCAGGATCGTGACTCTGACTCTCTTGACCGTAACCGCCTTGAGCGGCAGAACTACTCCCTAAGCCACAATGGCCGCTGGGATGTTGGCAACAGCGAGCTGAAATTCTACGGTGAGAAAGTCGATAATAAAAACCCAGGCCAGGCCGGGACGATCACTTCTGAAAGCAACTCCGTAGATGGTAAATACGTCCTGCCGCTAGGAATGATTAACCAGCTCCTGACCTTCGGTGGTGAATGGCGTCATGACAAGCTCAAAGATCCGGTTAACCTGAGCAGCGGCGGTAAATCTACCTCCGCCAGCCAGTACGCACTGTTCCTTGAAGATGAATGGCGAATCATCGAGCCGCTGGCGTTAACCACCGGTATTCGTATGGACGATCACCAGACTTATGGCGATCACTGGAGCCCGCGTGCTTACCTGGTCTATACCGCCACAGACACCGTGACCGTGAAGGGCGGCTGGGCGACGGCATTCAAAGCGCCATCCCTGCTGCAGTTGAATCCAGACTGGACCACCAACTCCTGCCGTGGTTCATGCAGTATTATCGGTAACCCGGATCTGAAACCGGAAACCAGCGAAAGCTTCGAGCTCGGTCTTTATTACCGTGGCGAAGAGGGCTTGCTGGAAGGTGTAGAAGGGAGCGTCACGACTTTCCAGAACAACGTTGATGATATGATTGATATCCTGCGTACCTCCAGCGCTAGCGAAGCGCCGGGCTACCCGAACTTTGTCGGCTGGAAAACGGTCAACGGCAAGCGGGTGCCGGTCTTCCGCTACTTCAACGTCAATAAGGCCCGTATCAAAGGGGTTGAAACCGAAGTGAAAGTGCCGTTCGGTGACGAATGGAAGCTGACGGTGAACTACACCTATAACGATGGTCGCGACCTGAGTAACGGCGGCGATAAACCGCTGCAAACGCTGCCGTTCCATACTGCCAACGGCACCCTCGACTGGAAACCGCTGGACGACTGGTCCTTCTACGTGACCGCCAACTATACCGGCGAGCAGCGTGCGGTCAGCTCTACGGGCAAAACGCCGGGTGGCTACACTATGTTTGATATCGGTGCGGCGTGGAACGTGACTAAAAACGTCAAACTGCGTTCCGGCGTGCTTAACGTCGGCGATAAAGATCTGAACAGAGACGATTACAGTTACACCGAAGAAGGCCGCCGTTACTTTATGGCCGTCGATTACCGCTTCTGATTAGGCCAATAAAAGAGGGCTGGCAGGTTTCCCTGTCAGCCCTCGCTAAAGGCGCTTGTGGCGAAGCCTGACAGCTTCAGGCCTGAAAAGCGGTGGGAAATCCCACCGCTCCAGGTTGCTACTTACCGGGTTCGTAAGCCATAAAAGCAGCCACTTCCCTGTTCGTATCACGGTAGCGAATTTCGCAGAGCGATTTTCTTACCATCAGGGTGAAAACTAATAGCGTGATACACACGATTAGCAGACACCAGATCAGGGCGTTGTGTGGCACCTTCATGGCTTGTTCTCCTTGCCTTTCGGCGGGTAAGAGACTAACCTGATGTTGTCTAAGCATGCAGATAGCCTCGTGGGTGAGTATATTACCTTCGGGGCTTTCTTCTTTCTGCCTCAGTACAGCGATAAAGCTCAATATTGCCATGAGGCGAAAGCCTCAAGCGCCGCTAAAAATCATACGCCTCGAAGCCAGAAAATACACTATCTCTCTGTATATATTAGTTTTTATGACTATTTGATGGTGAGGGATTTTGTATGTGAATGCGCCGCGAACGTTCTTCACGGCGTATTGAAAAGATTATTTAAAGAGGTGTTGGGCATGAAAGCGCAGGTGATCCTCAATAAATGAGGCAATAAAATAGTAGCTGTGATCGTAACCGGGCTGAATACGCAGGGTTAACGGCCAGCTTTTCTGCCGCGCGGTTTCCGCCAGCACCGCCGGTTGTAACTGCTCAGCGAGGAATGAATCGCTATCGCCCTGGTCAATCAGTGTTGGGATAGCATTCTCTTCCTGGCTGGCTCGCATTAAGGCGCAGCTATCCCACGCCTGCCACGTTGCTTCATTGGTTCCCAGATAAGCGGTAAACGCTTTTTTACCCCATGGAACCTGAGTCGGGTTAACGATTGGCGCGAAAGCCGACACGCTGGTGAAACGACCCGGATTTTTCAACGCCATAACCAGCGCGCCGTGACCACCCATCGAATGCCCGCTGATAGCGCAGCGCTCGCTGACTTTGAACTCGCTGGCGATAAGTTGCGGCAGTTCGTCGCGAAGATAATCGTACATGCGAAAATGTGCGGACCACGGCGCCTGGGTGGCATTGAGATAAAAGCCTGCGCCTTTGCCCAGATCGTAGGTGCTATCGTCAGCAACGCTATCGCCACGCGGGCTGGTATCCGGCATCACCAGCGCAATGCCCAGTTCGGCGGCGACCCGCTGTGCGCCCGCTTTGGTGGTAAAGTTTTCATCGTTACAGGTCAGCCCGGAAAGCCAGTAGAGAACCGGCGGCGGCGTATCTGTGCGAGATGGGGGGAGAAAGATGCTGAACGTCATGGCGCAGTTCAGCGTCGTGGAGTCGTGCCGCCAGCGTTGCTGCCGACCTTCATAACAGCGGTGCTCTTCGAGCAGTTCCATGCAGGGCTCCTTATGGGTTTTGCGCGTAATTTTCCATAATACAGATATTTCATTCGCCCGTGAGTAACTTTCACTTTCTCCTTTTCGGAACGTATTGCATCATTAATGCAACTTTTAACCAACATACTGAAGTTGCCATCGCGTCAGGAATTGCGCTATGTGCCTGGTATTGTGTTGGTTGCGGCAATGGGAGTAAGGCGTTGCGTGACGCATCGGAATACGCCGGTCTGGCGGCGTGGAACGAGAGGTGACGCCAATTTCAACAATTATCGATGCGGCTACTGGATTCTGTGCGTCACCTCACGCACAATGAATACAAACTTTGCCCTCAGAAGAGCAAAGAGCGCCACACCTGCAGGAGAACAAAAATGTCATCACTGAGTAAAGAAGCCGTACTCGTTCATGAAGCGCTGGTCGCTCGTGGGCTGGAGACGCCGCTGCGTCCGCCAGTGCAAGAAATTGATAATGAAACTCGTAAACGTCTGATCGCCGGACACATGACCGAGATTATGCAGCTGTTAAACCTTGATCTAAGTGATGACAGCCTGATGGAGACGCCGCATCGCATCGCAAAAATGTACGTTGATGAGATCTTCTCCGGCCTGGATTACGCCCGCTTTCCCAAAATCACCGTCATCGAAAATAAGATGCAGGTTGATGAAATGGTGACCGTGCGTGATATCACCCTGACCAGTACCTGTGAACACCATTTTGTGACGATTGACGGTAAAGCGACGGTGGCCTATATACCGAAAGATTCGGTGATTGGCCTGTCGAAAATCAACCGTATTGTGCAGTTTTTCTCCCAGCGCCCGCAGGTGCAGGAGCGACTGACGCAGCAGATCCTCACCGCGCTGCAAACGCTGTTGGGCACCAGCAACGTCGCGGTCTCGATCGATGCGGTTCACTACTGTGTAAAAGCGCGCGGTATCCGCGACGCGACCAGCGCCACCACCACCACATCGCTGGGCGGCCTGTTTAAATCCAGCCAGAATACCCGCCAGGAGTTCCTGCGCGCCGTACGCCACCACAACTAAAACGGAGCAGGGTACATGGAGAGAAATGTCACGCTGGACTTTGTCCGCGGCGTCGCCATCCTCGGTATCCTGCTACTGAATATTAGCGCCTTCGGTTTGCCGAAGGCCGCTTACCTCAACCCGGCGTGGTCCGGGAGCATTTCTGCTAGCGACGCCTGGACCTGGGCAATTCTCGATCTGTTTGCGCAGGTTAAATTTCTGACTCTGTTCGCACTGCTATTTGGCGCAGGTCTTCAGCTTCTGCTGCCGCGCGGCAAGCGCTGGATCCAATCGCGCCTGACGCTGCTGGCGCTGCTCGGCTTCATCCATGGTCTATTTTTCTGGGACGGCGATATTCTGCTGGCTTACGCTTTGGTGGGACTGGTGAGCTGGCGGATGGTGCGCGACGCCCATGATGTTAAATCCCTCTTTAATACAGGCGTGGTGCTGTACGTCATCGGCATTGCGGTGCTTCTGCTGCTGGGACTGATTTCCGGCAATACGCCCAATCGTTCGTGGATGCCCGATGCCGCGAATTTGCAGTATGAGCAGTTCTGGAAGCTGAAGGGCGGTTTTGAAGCGGTGAGCAACCGTGCGGATATGCTGTCGGACAACCTGCTGGCGCTGGGGGCGCAGTACGGCTGGCAATTGGCGGGAATGATGCTGATGGGGGCGGCGCTGATGCGCAGCGGCTGGCTCAAAGGGCAGTTCAGCCTTCGTCACTACCGTCGTACTGGCGCGTTGTTGATTGTTGCCGGAATGACGGTCAATTTGCCCTCTATTCTTGCCCAGTGGCATCTTGGCTGGGACTACCGCTGGTGTGCATTCTTGTTACAGGCGCCTCGCGAGCTGAGTGCGCCGCTGCAAACCATTGGCTACGCGGCGCTGGCCTGGGGCTTTTGGCCGCAGCTGTGTAAACTGCGGCTGGTGGGGGCAATAGCCTGCGTTGGGCGCATGGCGCTCACCAATTACCTTTTGCAAACGCTGATTTGCACTACGCTGTTTTACCGCTTCGGCCTGTTTATGAAGTTTGACCGCTTACAGCTGTTAGCCTTCGTGCCGCCGGTGTGGGCGGTAAATCTTATCTTCTCGTGGCTTTGGCTGCGTCATTTCCGTCAGGGCCCCGTTGAGTGGCTATGGCGTCAATTAACCCTGCGTGCGTCAGGGACATCATTAAAAGATACATCAAGATAACGATCTGGATCACAATCATTAACAAAATGGATGTAACCGTTTCCATCCTTGTGACATCACTCACGTAGCGTGCAGCGCGTCGCTGCCAGAATAGCCACCTTGCTGAACACAGGAGGTGAGTGTGACGTACTGCAATTCTCTAAAGGTCGGTGAGTATGATCACCATTCGTGATGTCGCCCGTCAGGCGGGTGTTTCCGTCGCGACGGTCTCGCGTGTGCTCAATAACAGTGCGCTGGTGAGTCCGGATACGCGAGAAGCGGTAATGAAAGCGGTCACGCAGTTGGGTTATCGGCCCAATGCCAACGCTCAGGCGCTGGCGACGCAGGTCAGCGATACCATCGGCGTGGTGGTAATGGACGTATCGGATGCCTTTTTTGGCGCACTGGTCAAAGCCGTGGATACCGTCGCCCAGCAGCATCAGAAATATGTGCTGATCGGCAATAGCTACCATGAAGCGGAAAAAGAGCGCAACGCCATTGAAGTGCTGATTCGCCAGCGCTGCTCGGCGCTGATTGTCCACTCCAAAGCGCTGAGCGACGCGGAACTGGGTGATTTTATGGAACATATGCCGGGAATGGTGCTGATTAACCGCATTGTGCCGGGATATGCCCATCGCTGCGTCGGGCTGGATAACGTTAGCGGCGCGTTGATGGCAACCCGAATGCTGCTCAATCATGGTCACCAGCGCATTGGCTACCTCTCTTCCAATCACGGTATTGAAGATGATGATATGCGTCGGGAAGGGTGGCTCAGGGCGTTACATGAGCAGGGCATTACCGCTCCCGATAGCTGGGTCGGTTCGGGGTCGCCGGATATGCAGGGCGGAGAGGCCGCAATGGTTGAACTGCTGGGGCGTAATCTTGGTTTGACCGCCGTCTTTGCCTACAACGACAGCATGGCGGCTGGTGCATTGACTACCCTGAAAGACAATGGCATTGCTGTGCCGCAGCATCTCTCGCTGATCGGTTTTGATGATATCCCGATTTCCCGTTACACCGACCCGCAGCTGACGACGGTGCGCTACCCCATTATGTCGATGGCGAAACTGGCGACCGAGCTGGCGCTCCAGGGTGCGGCTGGAAAGCTTGATCGTGAGGCTAGCCACTGCTTTATGCCGACGTTGGTGCGTCGACATTCGGTGGCGCAGAGGCAAATTGTGGGTTCGATCACTAACTAATTATCTGCCTGATGTAACCGCTTTCAATCTGTGAGTGATTTCACAGTTTGTTAACATTAAGCTGACTATGATTGCTGCGTTTACGAGTCTGAACATACTATGTCACGGTGATTAATCACTTTTACAGTAGTCATCGGCAGTTAAACGATAGATAAAGCCGTTTTTCAGGAGCGTTACCCTACACGGAAGACCGAATTACAGTCGTGAATGTCGCTGTGCGGTAACATCAATGTAACACTCCCGCCAGCCATTTTCACACCAAAGACCCTGCATAATAAAACCGGAGATTCCATGAATAAGAAGGTGTTAACCCTGTCTGCTGTAATGGCTAGCATGTTATTTGGCGCCGCGGCACACGCAGCAGATACCCGTATCGGCGTGACGATTTATAAATATGACGACAACTTTATGTCGGTGGTGCGTAAGGCAATCGAAAAAGACGGCAAATCAGCGCCAGACGTCCAGCTACTGATGAATGACTCGCAAAACGACCAGTCCAAACAGAACGATCAGATTGATGTCCTGCTGGCAAAAGGCGTGAAAGCGCTGGCTATTAACCTGGTTGACCCGGCAGCAGCGGGCACGGTTATTGATAAAGCCCGTGGCCAGAACGTGCCGGTGGTATTCTTTAACAAAGAACCTTCCCGCAAGGCTCTGGATAGCTACGATAAAGCGTATTACGTCGGTACCGACTCAAAAGAGTCCGGCGTGATTCAGGGCGACCTGATTGCTAAACACTGGAAAGCAAATCCGAATTGGGATCTGAATAAAGACGGTCAGATTCAGTTTGTTCTGCTGAAAGGCGAGCCGGGCCACCCGGATGCTGAAGCGCGTACCACCTACGTGATTAAAGAGCTGAACGACAAGGGCTTTAAAACTCAGCAACTGGCGTTAGATACCGCAATGTGGGACACCGCTCAGGCCAAAGATAAGATGGATGCCTGGCTGTCTGGCCCGAATGCTAACAAAATTGAAGTCGTTATCGCCAACAACGATGCGATGGCGATGGGCGCGGTAGAAGCGCTGAAAGCCCACAATAAGAGCAGCATTCCGGTATTCGGCGTCGATGCGCTGCCTGAAGCGCTGGCACTGGTTAAATCTGGCGCGATGGCCGGTACCGTGCTGAACGATGCTAACAACCAGGCGAAAGCAACCTTCGATCTGGCGAAAAACCTGGCGGACGGTAAAGAACCGGCTGCTGGTACTAACTGGAAAATTGAGAATAAGATTGTCCGCGTACCGTACGTCGGTGTTGATAAAGATAATCTGAGCGAATTCACCAGCAAATAGTAGATTAATAAATTGCGGGCGTACGTGTTGTACGCCCGATTATTCCTGATACAGAACTCGTCCCTGCGCGCCGTTAATTCGTCGGCTGGGGTATGCACGCACGCAGCCAGGTATAACTATGGTCAGCAATAATAGCGAACGGTCAGGCGAATATTTGTTGGAAATGAGCGACATCAACAAATCGTTTCCTGGCGTCAAGGCGCTCGATAATGTGAACCTCAAGGTTCGTCCCCACTCTATTCATGCATTAATGGGGGAGAACGGCGCGGGCAAATCCACATTATTAAAATGCCTTTTTGGGATCTACCAAAAAGATTCCGGTAGTATTCTTTTTCAGGGAAAAGAGATCGATTTCCATTCGGCGAAAGAAGCCCTGGAAAACGGGATTTCAATGGTTCACCAGGAATTAAACCTGGTATTGCAACGTTCGGTGATGGATAACATGTGGCTGGGGCGCTATCCCACCAAAGGTATGTTTGTCGATCAGGACAAAATGTATCGCGATACCAAGGCTATCTTTGATGAACTGGATATTGATATCGACCCGCGGGCGCGCGTGGGGACATTATCAGTATCACAAATGCAGATGATTGAAATTGCGAAGGCGTTTTCCTATAACGCTAAAATCGTAATTATGGACGAGCCGACGTCTTCGCTGACCGAAAAAGAGGTCAATCATCTGTTTAAAATTATCCGTAAGCTGAAAGATCGCGGCTGCGGTATAGTTTATATTTCCCACAAGATGGAAGAAATTTTTCAGCTGTGCGATGAAATTACTATTCTGCGCGATGGTCAGTGGATCGCCACCCAGCCGCTGGAAGGGCTGGATATGGATAAGATCATCGCCATGATGGTTGGTCGCTCCCTGAACCAGCGCTTCCCGAGCCGTGAGAATACGCCGGGTGAGGTGATTCTCGAGGTGCGTAATTTGACCTCGCTACGCCAGCCGTCAATCCGTGATATCTCTTTCGACCTGCACAAAGGCGAAATTCTGGGTATCGCCGGACTGGTCGGCGCTAAGCGTACCGATATCGTTGAGACCTTATTTGGTATTCGCGAGAAAGCCAGCGGCACCATTAAACTGCACGGCAAGAAAATTAATAACCATAGCGCCAATGAAGCGATTAACCATGGTTTTGCGTTGGTTACCGAAGAACGCCGTTCAACGGGAATTTACGCCTATTTGGATATCGGTTTTAACTCGCTGATCTCCAATATTAAAAAATATAAAAATAAGGTCGGACTACTGGATAACTCGCGCATGAAAAGCGATACCCAGTGGGTTATTGACTCGATGCGAGTGAAAACCCCAGGGCAGCATACGCAAATTGGTTCGTTGTCCGGTGGTAACCAACAAAAGGTGATTATCGGTCGCTGGCTATTAACTCAGCCGGAAATTCTGATGCTCGATGAGCCGACGCGCGGAATTGATGTTGGGGCGAAGTTCGAGATTTATCAGCTGATCGCTGAGCTGGCAAAAAAAGAAAAAGGGATCATTATTATTTCCTCCGAGATGCCGGAGCTGCTGGGTATTACTGACCGTATTCTGGTAATGAGCAATGGTCTTGTTGCCGGAATTGTTGAGACTAAAACCACTACGCAAAACGAAATTCTCCGTCTTGCGTCGTTGCATCTTTAAGATCAGGGGCTTCCCATGAGTGCGTTAAATAAAAAGAGTTTTCTCACCTATCTGAAAGATGGCGGGATTTATGTGGTTCTTTTGGTGTTACTGGCTATTATTATTTTCCAGGATCCGACTTTCTTAAGTCTGCTGAACTTAAGTAATATTCTGACTCAGTCTTCGGTGCGTATAATTATTGCCCTCGGCGTTGCCGGGCTTATTGTGACCCAGGGGACAGACCTTTCTGCAGGGCGTCAGGTTGGGCTGGCGGCGGTTATCGCCGCCACGATGCTGCAGGCGGTGGACAATGCTAACAAGGTGTTCCCGGAAATGGCCACCATGCCGATTCCGCTGGTTATCCTGCTGGTCTGCGCGATTGGCGCAGTGATTGGCCTTATCAACGGCATTATTATTGCGTATCTGAACGTAACGCCGTTTATCACTACCCTCGGCACGATGATCATCGTTTACGGCATCAACTCGCTGTATTACGACTTCGTTGGCGCGTCGCCGATTTCTGGTTTCGATAGCCACTTCTCACAGTTTGCCCAAGGGTTTGTCGCGTTAGGGACCTTCCGCCTGTCGTATATCACCTTCTATGCGTTGATTGCCGTTTTCTTCGTGTGGATCCTGTGGAACAAGACCCGCTTTGGTAAAAACATCTTTGCTATTGGCGGCAACCCGGAAGCAGCGAAGGTTTCCGGTGTTAACGTCGCCCTGAACCTGCTGATGATTTATGCTCTGTCCGGTGTATTCTACGCATTCGGCGGATTACTGGAGGCAGGACGCATCGGCTCGGCCACCAACAACCTCGGCTTTATGTACGAACTGGACGCGATTGCGGCCTGCGTGGTGGGCGGTGTTTCGTTCAGCGGCGGTGTCGGCACCGTATTCGGCGTGGTGACCGGGGTCATCATCTTCACCGTCATCAACTACGGTCTGACCTATATCGGCGTCAACCCGTACTGGCAGTACATTATTAAAGGGGCGATTATTATCTTCGCCGTGGCGCTGGATTCACTGAAGTACGCGCGGAAGAAGTAAGCGTTGTTGGGTTAAGGCAGACGTCACTCAAGACGTCTGCCTTTTGCATTATGTGTCGGAATGTAGTGATGGGTACAGCAGGTGGTTGCTTGGATCAAGACACTCAATCGCGTAATCAGAAACGTATTCAGGGCTAGTGGGACGTCAGTCCTCACGCTCATTTTGGGGTAAAGCGATTTGGCAATTACGTAACTTATATCACTCATTAATGAGCTTTCTTTGATTTAATGATAGTTATATCACTCATCAATTTCGACATCACTTCTCTTTTTTCTGCAATTCCAGCAGCTGCTGCGGCGTTACCGCCGGATAAGACTGCGCATCTTCCGGGACTTCCTGCTGCGCGGGAATGGGGATCAGCGGGCCTAAAAAGCGCGGTTCGCGTTTAAAAAGATAGAGGTCCGCCAGCGCGCCGAAGCGAGCGCCGAACTCGCGCAGTCGCACACTCCACATATCTTTCGGTGATGGCACCGCATAGCACTGCGCCTGAATCCCCATATGCAGGGCGATAAACAGCGCCCGCTCGCAGTGGAAACGCTGAGTAATAATAATAAAGTCGTTAGTGTCGAAGACTTTACGGGTGCGCACAATCGAATCGAGCGTGCGGAAACCGGCGTAATCCAGCACGATATCCGCCGGATCGACGCCTGCTTTAATCAAATCGCGGCGCATGGTCATCGGCTCGTTATAGCTCTGCAACGCGTTATCGCCGCTCAGCAGCAGATAGTTCACCTTGCCGCTGTTGTAGGCGTTCAGCGCGCCCTGAATTCGGTAGCGATAATATTGATTGATGACGCCGGTGCGGTAGTACTTGGCGGTGCCCAACACTACGCCAACCTGGCGATAGGGCAGGTCCTGTAGCTCATCGTAGATATAGGGAGAGGTCTTCCAACTCATCCAGCGGTCGAGGCCCAGCACGGTTAACAGCAGCAAGCCGAACAGGACTAACAGGCTGTATAACACACGCTTTAACATGGACTTGGCTCAATAGTGAACGAGGGAGCCTTCAGGCTACTTTACCCGCCGGGCAAGCGCAAGAAACCGTCGTTTAATTGCGGGGATTTTCAACAATGCGGGCCGTTTGGCCCGCAGTCTGTGATTAGCCTAACAGTACGCGATCGATATTATGGCAGCCCAGCGCTTTCAGCGTCGCTACGGTCGCATCCCATTGAATCAGTGTCGCATCGGCCTTCTCGGCGAGAATAGCACGTTGGATATCCGGGTAATCATAGCCGTTGAGGCTCAGCAGATTGAGCGCGCCCTGTAACGGCGGCAGAGTCGGGTTAAAGGCCGCATTTTCGGCATAGCTGCCGGTGAAAATAGTTCCGTCTTTCAACTCCAGCGCCACGCCGGACGGGGCCTTGCTGTAAGGCATATGGCAGCGGTTAGCCGCCTGAATCGCCGCCTGAGTCAGCGCGTCGCCGCTGAGCGGGAAGCCGTGATCTTGCTCATCCATCAGCAGGGTTTTGATTTCCAGATCTTTCGGTCCGAAAGCATCTGGCAGATAGTGCTGGAGCGAATGAGCCTGGCGACCCGGCAAATGAATACGCAGCGCCAGCCCGCTGTTTAGTTCGTTCATAAACTGACGGCAGTGACCGCAAGGGGTGTAGTTAACGGTAATCGCCTGCAGAGACTTTTCGCCGCGCAGCCAGGCATGGCTAATGGCGCTCTGCTCGGCGTGCACGGTCTGCTGCATGGTAGCACCGAGAAACTCCATGTTACCGCCGAAATACCAGGTTCCGCTGACGCCGCGAGCCACCGCGCCAACGTTAAAGTGAGAAAGGTCAGCGCGGGCGCAGGCCGCCGCTAGCGGCAGCAGAGCAAAGGCCAGCGCGTCTTCATCCAGACCCGTTGCGCTTTGCAGCGCTGCAACTTGCCCGGCGCTGAGCATCGCCGGAAAATGCGGGTCGGCCAGCATCGGGGCGATGGCCGCTTGCAGATCCGCCGCCAGTTGGGGAAGAACAGCTTGAAAACGTGGGTGCATAGCGTTGCCTCATAACAATGTAATGGAAATCTAGTGTACGGGTGGTTGTAACCTGTATATGTGATAAACATCTCATTGTTTGTGCAACTCATTGGTGTTGCATTGAATAATGTGATTTAAATCACATTTAACCAACTATCGCCAAAATTACCGGAAACAAAAACGGTGCAATCAGCGAGGTGATAATCCCGCAAAGTACCAGCGCCAACGAGCTGAATGCCCCTTCCTGATAGTCGAGCTCTGCACAGCGAGCGGTCCCTAATGCGTGGGATGCGGTACCCATCGACAGCCCGCGGGAGGCTTTGGTGCGGATACGCATCAGGTTCAGTAGGGTGTGACCGAACACCGCCCCGAGAATACCGACGAAAATAACGCACACGGCGCTGATCGCCGGAATACCGCCAATGCTGCTGCTCACCGCCATGGCAATCGGCGTGGTGACCGATTTAGGCAAAATAGAAGCGGCAATCTGCGGAGTCGCACCCATCAGCAATGCGACGGTGGTGCCGGTGACCATCGCCACCACGCTACCAATAAAGCAGATGGTAATGATGGACTTCCAGCGGGCGCGGATCTGGTGCAGTTGTTCATACAAAGGAAAGGCTAGAGCAACTACCGCCGGCTGCAGCAGGTCGTTAAGAATTTTACTGCCGAGGAAATAGCGCTCGTATGAGATACCGGTTATCAGCAGAAAAGGAATCAGCACTACCATCGCTACCAGCAGCGGGTTGAGCAGCGGAAATTTAAACCGCGCCGCCAGCTTGCGGGCGAGGAAAAAGACGGCCAGGGTTAGCGGCAGTGACCACCAGATTTCATGGATCATTTGTCACGTCCTTTTTGTCCGACCACTTTGCGCTCCCCGTGAACCAGGTGCGAGCTCCAGCTGACCACCAAAAAGACCACCAGCGTGCTTATCGCACAGGAGACCACTACCGGGCCGAACTGCGCGCGTAGTAAATCCCAATATTGCATAACGCCTACGCCGATGGGCACAAACAGCAATGCCATATAGCGGATCAGAACATTGCAGCCGGGGTTAACCCACTGCGCGGGCATGATTTGCAACGCCAGCAAAAAGAACAAAATCAACATGCCAATAATGCTGCCAGGGATCGTTATCGGCAGCAGGGAGGAGATAAAAATACCGGCATATAAACAAGCATATATCAGCACGAAAGCGCGCAGATACTGCCAGACAATAATCAGTGATTGACTCATGGTAATAACCCTTGATGAACCACATTCATCATACAATTAAACCCAAAAATGTGCTACCGATCACATCATGAATTCTACGCATACCTGAGATAGAGATCTGGAACACTTGACCATACTGATTTCAGGGCGACGGCTGCAGGGATAGATAATGAAGAAAGCGGTTAAGTGCAAGTGATGGCGCTTCACTTTTTCGCCAGAACACGCCAACGCTACCTTTTTGTTCAATGCGCGGCAAATTAAGAATCACCAACTGGTGCTGCGCGGCGTAGCGCTGGGCCAGGCGCAATGAAAGAATCGATACCATATCGCTGCTTTGTAGCAGGTTGGTGGTGACGTTCATCGATGCCGATTCGATGGTGTTTTCCGGCAACATTACGCCATTATCCACCAGCGCATTATCAATACTCAGGCGAATCGGGGTGCCGGTCGGCCAGACAATCCAGCGCCAGTGGGCGAGGTCGGCCCAACTTAACCGCGGTTTTTCCGCCAGCGGGTGGTCGGGACGGGCGACGAAGCACACCGGCTCGGTGTAGAGCACCCGGTAGCTCAGCGGCAGCTCGAGCGCTCGCCCGCCGACCCGGCCCACCACCACATCAACCACTCCAGCGAGCAGATCGTTGAGCAGCGGCGTCATCACTTTCTCTTCGATATTCAGGTGCAGAGTTGGCATCTCTTTAAGCAGCTCAAGAATAGCCTGCGAGACGCAGTCGGTCGCCACTGGCGAACAGCCGATCATCAGACTGCCTACCTGGCCGCCCTGCTTGAAACGCTCGATTTCATACTGCGATCGCGACATATCGTTAATCAGCCGCTGGGCATGCTGTATCAGCAGTTTTCCGCCTTCTGAGGGACGCAGGCCTTTGCTGTGGCGCTCGAACAAGGGCATACCGACTTCGCCTTCAAATTGGCTGAGCCATTTGGAAAGTGCAGGTTGCGTAATATTCATCATTTTCGCCACTTGCGTGAGATTGCCTTGCTCTCCCAGCGCCACCAGCATCTGCAGATGATGCAGCTTCAGTTTCTGCGTCCAGTTTGCCATCAGCGATAACCTCTAGGTTATGTCTATGCCCGAAATACCATTGTACATTTCATTGCTCGAGTTACAAAATCGCAACATAAAAGAAATAAATACAACATCTTCCTCTACCTGCACCGAGGCATAGCCATGACTCAACGACATGAATTGCAAAAGCTGCTGGATAGCGCACCGGTCGGTGCCCGTCAGTGGCGCCTGATTATCTGCTGTTTCCTGGTCGTCATGCTGGACGGCTTCGATACCGCTGCTATTGGTTTTATCGCACCGGATATTCGTAGCCACTGGCAGCTCACTGCCAGCGACCTCGCACCGCTGTTTGGTGCCGGATTGCTGGGCTTAACCGCCGGGGCGCTGCTCTGCGGCCCGCTTTCCGACCGCATTGGTCGTAAACGGGTGATTGAATTTTGCGTCGCGCTATTTGGCTTGTTTAGCCTGCTTTCGGCGTTTGCGCCTGACCTGCAAATGTTGGTCATTCTGCGCTTTCTGACCGGCCTCGGCCTCGGCGGTGCGATGCCCAATACCATTACCATGACGTCGGAATATCTGCCTGCCCGGCGGCGGGGCGCGCTGGTGACCCTGATGTTTTGCGGATTCACCCTCGGCTCGGCATTCGGTGGCGTAGTCAGCGCCCAACTGGTACCGCTGATTGGCTGGCACGGCATTCTGGTACTCGGCGGTGTTTTACCGCTGATGCTGGCGGTGGCGCTGGTGCCGCTGCTTCCCGAATCCCCACGCTGGCAGATCCGTCGCCAGTTACCGCAGGCGACTATCGCTAAAACCGTCAGCGCAATTACCGGCGAGCGCTATGACGACACCCATTTCTGGCTCGATGAACCCGCAGCAGGCGCAAAGGGCAGCATCAGTCAGCTGTTTGTGGGCCGCCAGTTACCCATTACGTTGATGTTATGGGTGGTGTTCTTTATGAGCCTGCTGATTATCTATCTGCTCTCCAGTTGGATGCCGACGCTGCTCAACCATCGCGGCATTGATTTACAGCATGCATCGTGGGTTACCGCCGCTTTCCAGATTGGCGGCACCTTTGGCGCGCTGCTGCTCGGGGTACTGATAGACCGTTTCAACCCTTTCCGGGTGCTGGCGCTGAGCTATGCCCTGGGCGCGGTCTGCATCGTGATGATTGGTCTGAGCGAGAACGGTCTGTGGCTGATGGCGCTGGCGATTTTCGGTACCGGTATCGGCATCAGCGGTTCGCAGGTCGGGCTGAATGCGCTGACCGCAACGCTCTATCCCACCCAAAGCCGCGCCACTGGCGTGAGCTGGTCAAACGCCGTGGGCCGCTGTGGGGCCATCGTCGGCTCGCTCTCCGGCGGCATGATGATGGCGATGAATTTCTCTTTCGACACCCTGTTTTTTGTTATCGCCGTACCGGCCGTTGTCAGCGCCGTGATGCTTATTCTGCTGACGCTTGCCGTCCGCAACCCGACATCTGTACCTGCCGCGCTGCCTTCTGCAGGCATCGTGAATAAATAAGGAGAAGAATAATGTCTCAATCCACCACGCAAGCAAACAACGGTCGTCAGCAGTTTTACCAGCATATTTCCGGGCAAAACCTGACGCCGCTTTGGGAGTCATTGCACCATCTGGTGCCGAAAACGCCGAATGCCACCTGCGCGCCGGCTTACTGGAACTATCAGGAGATTCGCCCGCTGTTGCTGGAAAGCGGCCAGCTGATTGGCGCGAAAGAAGCGGTGCGTCGCGTACTGGTGCTGGAAAACCCGGCGCTGCGCGGGCAGTCGTCGATTACGTCCTCTCTGTACGCCGGTTTACAGCTGATTATGCCCGGCGAAGTCGCGCCGAGCCATCGCCATAACCAGTCGGCGTTACGTTTTATCGTTGAAGGTGAAGGGGCGTTCACCGCCGTTGACGGCGAACGCACGCAAATGCGCGCTGGCGACTTTATCCTGACCCCGCAGTGGCGCTGGCACGACCACGGCAACCCCGGCAATGAGCCGGTTATCTGGCTGGATGGTTTAGACCTGCCGCTGGTGAACTATCTGGGCTGCGGGTTTGCTGAGGATTACCCGGAAGATCAGCAACCGGTGACCCGTAAAGAGGGGGATTATCTGCCGCGCTACGCCGCCAATATGCTGCCGCTGCGCCATCAGGTCGGTAACTCTTCACCCATCTTTAACTATCGCTATGACCGCAGCCGCGAGGCGCTGCACGATCTCACTCGTATGGGGGATGTTGATGAGTGGGACGGCTACAAGATGCGCTACGTCAATCCGGTCACCGGCGGCTACCCGATGCCGTCGATGGGGGCGTTCCTGCAACTGCTGCCAAAAGGGTTTACTTCGCGAGCGGCGAAGACCACCGACAGCACTATCTATCACGTAGTGGAAGGTAGCGGTCAGGTCACTATCGGCGAGCAGACTTTCTCTTTCCAGGCAAAAGATATCTTCGTGGTGCCGACCTGGCACGCCGTCTCATTTATTTCCGCCGAAGATACCGTGTTATTCAGCTTTTCGGATCGTCCCGTGCAGGAAGCTCTCGGCCTGTTCCGCGAAGCGCGTTATTAAAAATTAAAAATAAGGAAACGAATCATGACTCAATACGTTTTTGCACCCCAGGCCCCGATTAGCGTTCCGGTTGTTGGCAGCGACGAGCAGTTCCCGGTACGCCGCGTTTACTGTGTGGGGCGTAACTATGCCGCACACGCCCGCGAAATGGGTTTCGACCCGGATCGCGAACCGCCGTTCTTTTTCTGCAAACCCGCAGATGCGGTGGTGCCGGTTGCCGCAGGGGAAACGCTGAACCTGCCGTACCCGTCGCAAACCGATAACTACCACTATGAAATTGAGCTGGTGGTGGCGATTGGTAAGAAGGGCAGCGATATTCCGCTGGAGCAGGCCCATGAGTATATCTGGGGTTACGCCACCGGCCTGGATATGACCCGCCGCGACCGCCAAATGGAGATGCGCCAGATGGGCCGTCCGTGGGAAATCGGTAAAGCCTTCGACCTCTCCGCGCCGATTGCGCCGCTGCATAAAGCCGATACCGCAGATGTGAATCACGCCGGGATCTGGTTACAGGTTAACGGCGAAGATCACCAGCGCAGCGATATCCGCCATCTGATCTGGTCGGTCAATGAAACCATCAGCTACCTGTCTGGTTTCTTCGAACTTCAGCCCGGCGACCTGATTTTCACCGGTACCCCGGAAGGCGTGGGCGCGGTGGTGAAAGGCGATGTGATCACCGGCAACGTAGAGGGTCTGACGCCAATCGCGGTTCGCGTGGTGTGAGGTGAATGATGAAGCTGTACAGTTTTTTTAATAGCTCGGCATCATATCGCGTGCGGATTGCGCTGGCGCTGAAGGGCATTGACTACCAGAGCGTGGGGGTCAACATCCGCATCGGCCAGCAGAATGCGCTGGAGTATCGGCGGCTGAATCCGGTTGGCCTGGTGCCAACGCTTACCACCGACGAGGGTGAATCTCTCGGTCAGTCGCTGGCGATTGCGGATTGGCTTGACCGTCACTATCCGCAGCCGCTGCTGCTACCGCAGGAGGATACCGCACGCATGCGGGTGCTGGAGATTGTTTATGCCATCGCCTGCGATATCCACCCGATTAATAACATGCGCGTTTTGCGCTACCTTGGCGACGAGCTGAAGGTGAGTGAAGAAGATAAAAAACGCTGGTATGCGCACTGGATCCAACAGGGATTTAGCGCCGTGGAGCAGCTGTTGCGCCACGCCAAATCCGGCAATTTCTGCGTGGGTGATACGCCAACTCTGGCCGACTGCTGCCTGGTGCCGCAGTGGGCTAACGCTTTGCGAATGGGCTGCGATCTGAGCCACTACCCACGCTGCCAGGCGGTCTATGACGCCTGTACCCGGCTGCCGGCGTTTATCGCCGCAGCGCCGGAAAACCAACAAGATAAGATCCCGGCTTAGGAGGCAACATGGCAAAAGTGATGCGAGCAATTATTGTCGGCGGCGGCATCGGCGGGGCGGCAACGGCGCTCTCTCTGGCACGCCAGGGCATCAAGGTGATGCTATTAGAAAAGGCCCATGAAATTGGCGAAATCGGCGCGGGGATCCAGCTTGGCCCAAATGCGTTCTCGGCACTGGATAGCCTGGGTGTTGGCGAAATCGCCCGTCAACGTGCGGTATTTACCGATCACATCACCATGATGGATGCAGTAAACGGTGAAGAGGTGGTGTGCATTGAGACCGGGCAGGCCTTCCGCGACCACTTCGGCGGCCCCTATGCGGTGATCCATCGGGTGGACATCCACGCCACCGTCTGGGAAGCGGTGCTGACCCATCCCAGCGTGGAATATCGCACCTCAACGCAGGTGGTGGATATTCGTCAGACCGCCAATGACGTGACGGTTTTCGATGATAAAGGCAACAGCTGGACAGCCGATGTGCTGATCGGCTGCGACGGTGGAAAGTCAGTGGTGCGTCAGAGCCTGCTCGGCGATGCGCCAAGAGTGACCGGCCACGTGGTTTATCGCGCGGTGGTTGACGCTACCGATATGCCGGAAGATTTACGTATTAACGCCCCGGTGCTGTGGGCCGGGCCGCACTGCCACCTTGTGCATTACCCGCTACGCGGCGGCAAGCAGTACAACCTGGTGGTAACCTTCCATAGCCGCGAAAAAGAAGAGTGGGGCGTGCGCGACGGCAGCAAGGAAGAGGTGCTTTCATATTTCAAAGGTATCCATCCGCGCCCCCGGCAGATGCTGGATAAGCCAACCTCCTGGCGACGCTGGTCTACCGCCGATCGCGAGCCGGTAGATAAATGGGGTAACGATCGCATTACGTTAGTCGGCGATGCGGCCCACCCGGTAGCGCAGTATATGGCCCAGGGGGCCTGCATGGCGCTGGAAGATGCGGTGACGCTGGGCAAAGCGCTGGCGCAGTGCGACGGCGATGCGGCCCGCGCGTTTGCGCTTTATGAATCTGTTCGCATTCCGCGCACCGCGCGTATCGTCTGGTCAACCCGCGAAATGGGGCGGGTTTATCATGCGGCCGGGGTCGAGCGCCAGGTGCGCAACCTGCTGTGGAAAGGTAAAACCCAGAGTGAGTTTTATCGCGGTATCGAGTGGTTGTACGGCTGGAAAGAGGATAACTGCCTGGAAGCTCGTTAACCCGCAGTGCATTTCCCGGGTCGCGGCTAACGCCTTACCCGGGTTACCGACTCGCATACAGCGGTGACCTTGTAGCCCGGCTAAGTACAGCGCAAGCCGGGAAGCAGCGCCGCCTCCGGGAAAACCGACATCGCCCCTTTCAACCCGCCCCGGGAGGCGCTACCATAGCGCCTCTTTTTTTCCGGGCAATGATAAACAATATGCGTGTATTACTGGCGCCGATGGAAGGTGTGCTCGATTCGCTGGTACGCGAGCTGCTGACCGAAGTGAATGATTACGATCTCTGCATCACCGAATTTTTGCGCGTGGTGGATCAGCTCCTGCCGGTAAAATCGTTCTATAAGTTGTGTCCGGAATTGCACAACAATAGCCTGACGCCGTCCGGTACTCGCGTGCGCATTCAGTTGCTCGGGCAGTATCCGCAATGGCTGGCGGAAAACGCTGCCCGCGCGGTCGAGCTTGGCTCCTGGGGCGTTGACCTCAACTGTGGCTGTCCGTCAAAGCTGGTTAACGGTAGCGGCGGCGGGGCGATGTTGCTCAAAGACCCCGAACTTATCTATCGCGGCGCGAAGGCGATGCGCGAGGTTGTGCCGGATCATCTACCGGTGACGGTCAAAGTACGTCTTGGTTGGGATAGCGGCGAGCGGCAATTTGAAATCGCCGATGCGGTTCAGCAGGCGGGGGCCAGCGAGCTGGTGGTTCACGGGCGCACCAAAGAGGACGGTTATAAAGCGGAGCGCATCAACTGGCAGGCCATCGGCGAAATTCGTCAGCGCCTGACCATCCCGGTGGTCGCCAATGGCGAGATCTGGGACTGGCAGAGCGCTCAGGATTGCATGGCCGTGACCGGCTGCGACTCAGTGATGATTGGCCGCGGCGCGCTGAACGTGCCGAATTTAAGCCGGGTGATCAAATATAACGAACCGCGCATGCCATGGCCTGAAGTGGTCGGGCTACTGAAAAAATACGCTCACCTGGAAAAACAGGGGGACACCGGCCTTTATCACGTTGCGCGTATCAAACAATGGTTGGGTTATTTGCGCAAAGAATACCTGGAAGCCTCTGAGCTTTTTAGCGCAGTACGCGCTCTGCAGGATTCAAAGAGCATTGCACGCACAATTAACGACTGGCGTAGTTAAACTATCTGACCTGCATCACATTTTTCTGCTTGTCCCATTGAGATTACCCAGCGGACAGTGAAATACTCAGCCCTGATTGTTACTGCTCCGGCAGGCAAAACCTGATTTCCTGGCATCTGTCGGGGTCAGGTTTTTTTGTTTTTGGGGTTCATATGCAAATCGCCAAAGTACTTAATAATAATGTAGTGGTGGTTGTAGATGAGCAGCAGCGCGAACAGGTGGTCATGGGCCGAGGACTTGCCTTTCAAAAACGCGTTGGTGACTCTCTTGATGAAAGTAAAATTGAAAAGGTCTTCGCGCTGCAGAGCGATGAACTGGTTGGCCGTTTAGGCGAATTACTCAGTCAGATACCGTTAGAAGTGATGACCACCTGCGATCGGATTATCGATCTGGCGCGCGGTCGTCTCGGTAAGTTACAGGACAGTTTGTACATTACCCTGACCGATCACTGCCACTTTGCGATTGAGCGGCAAAAGAACGGCATGGCGATTCGTAATGTCCTGCTGTGGGAAATTAAGCGGCTGTATCCGAAGGAATTTGAGTTAGGGCAGGAAGCGCGGGCGATTATCGCCAAACGGCTCGGGGTTGAGCTTGCCGAAGATGAAGCCGGGTTTATCGCCCTGCATCTGGTCACGGCGCAGCTTAACAGCGAAATGCCGGAGGTGATGCACGTTACCCGGGTGATGCAGGAAATTCTGCAACTAGTGAAGTATCAGCTGACGCTCAACTACGACGAAGAGTCGTTGAGCTATCAGCGCTTTGTCACGCATCTTAAGTTTTTCGCCCAGCGGATGCTGACGCGAACGGTGGTTGAAGATGACGATGTGACGCTGCACAGCGCGGTAAAGGATAACTACCCTAAGGCGTGGAAGTGTGCGGAAACCGTTGCCCGGCATTTGCAAAAGAGCTATCAGCGGGCGCTAACGACGGAAGAAATTATGTTTCTCGCCATTCATATTGAACGGGTGAGAAAAGAGGGACGCTAAGCGCTTATCGGGCCTGGCTCTGAGCACCTTCATTAAAATTGGATTGTTACTGCATTACGCAGGCAAAACCTGAGCGCAACGCCAAACCCGGCGTTGTTCTCGGGTTTTTTTATTTTTTAATACTCAGTTAACGATGCCTGCGGGCAGCGGAAGTAAGGAAAACAGCATGGAATATAAAGCACTCGCGCAGGATATTCTCAGCCGGGTAGGCGGCAAAGAGAATATTGTGAGTCTGGTTCACTGCGCTACACGACTGCGTTTTAAGCTCAAAGATAGCAAAAAGACGGATGCTGAAGGGCTAAAAGCTAATCCGGGCGTCATTATGGTGGTGGAAAGCGGCGGCCAGTTCCAGGTGGTCATTGGTAACCATGTGCATGATGTCTGGCAAGCGGTGCGTAGCGAAGCGGGCCTGACGGACGAGAGTCAGCCGGTCGCGGAAAAGGGCGAGAAAACGTCTTTGCTTGGCCAGCTTATCGATATCGTTTCCGGTATTTTCACCCCGTTTATCGGCGTACTGGCGGCCACCGGTTTGCTTAAAGGTTTTCTGGCGCTGGCGGTAGTTTGCGGCTGGCTCAATACTGGCGATGCGACCTATAAAATCTGGTTTGCCGCCAGCGATGCGCTGTTCTTCTTCTTCCCGCTTTTCCTCGGCTATACCGCCGGGGTGAAATTCGGTGGTAATCCGTTTATCACCATGGCGATTGGCGGCGCGCTAACGCATCCGTTGATGATTCAGGCCTTTGAGGCCGCTCAGGCGCCGGGCGCACCGGTCGAGCATTTCATTGGTATTCCGGTGACGTTTATTAACTACAGCTCATCGGTAATCCCGATTATTCTCGCCTCCTGGGTGAGCTGCTGGCTGGAGCGCAGAAGCAATGCGCTGCTACCATCGGCCATGAAAAACTTCTTCACGCCGGCGATTTGCCTGGGCGTGGTTGTTCCCCTGACCTTCCTGGCGATCGGTCCGGTAGCCACCTGGCTAAGCCAACTGCTGGCGCAGGGTTACCAGATAATTTACGCCGTCGCTCCGTGGCTGGCGGGCGCCGCGCTGGGCGCGCTGTGGCAGGTGTGCGTGATTTTTGGTCTGCACTGGGGGCTGGTACCGCTGATGATTAACAATCTGGCTGTACTGGGCCACGATACCATGGGGCCGATGGTGCTGCCTGCGGTGATGGGGCAGGTCGGCGCAGTGTTGGGTATCTTCTTGCGTACTCGCGATACCCGCCAGAAAGTGCTGGCCGGTTCTGCTTTTTCCGCCGGGATTTTTGGTATCACCGAACCAGCAATTTATGGTCTGACGCTGCCGCTGCGCCGTCCGTTTATCTTTGGCTGCGTGGCCGGGGCGATTGGTGGCGCGATTACCGCATTCTTTAATACCAGCATCTACTCTTTCGGCTTCCCTAATATCTTTTTACCTGCGCTGATGATCCCGCCAGGCGGCGTCGATACCAGCGTCTGGGGCGGTGTGGTCGGTATGGTGGTGGCGCTGGTTATCGCCTGCGTACTGACCTTTATCGCTGGGCTGCCGCGCAGCACCGCTGAGCAGACTGCTGTCGTCGTCGCCCCTGCCACAGAAAACGATATTTTGGCGCCGATGACCGGTAGCGTACTGGCGCTGGACAAGGTTCCTGACAGCACCTTCGCCAGCGGTTTGCTCGGCCAGGGCGTAGCGATTATTCCGTCCGTGGGTAAGGTTATCGCCCCGTTCTCAGGTGAAGTTGCCTCAATTTTTCAAACCAAACATGCCATCGGCCTGCTAAGCGATAGCGGTATCGAACTGCTTATCCACGTCGGCATCGATACCGTGAAGCTCGATGGCGCGCCGTTTACTGCTCATGTTAAAGAGGGCGACAAAGTGAAAGCGGGCGATCTGCTGCTGGAGTTTGACCGCCAGGCGATTCTGGATGCCGGTTATGACCTGGCAACGCCCATTATTATCAGCAACAGCGACGATTATCGTGCTCTCGATATTGTCTCCGCCAGCACGGTGGATGCCGGTCAGCCGCTGTTGTCCGTAAGCCATTAATCACAGGAGAGAGATCAATGAAGACATTCCCACAGGCGTTTTTATGGGGCGGCGCGACCGCGGCAAATCAGGTCGAAGGCGCTTATCTGGAGGATGGCAAAGGACTGTCGACTTCTGATATCCAGCCAAACGGCGGTATTTTTAGTGAGGTTGTGGAACGCGTACCGGGCGATAGCAGTATTAAAGATGTCGCCATCGATTTCTACCATCGTTACCCGGAAGATATCAGCCTGTTTGCTGAAATGGGCTTTAACTGCCTGCGCGTATCGATTGCCTGGACGCGTATTTTCCCTAACGGCGATGATGCTCAGCCAAACGAAGCGGGACTGGCTTATTACGATAAGCTGTTTGATGAAATGGCGAAGCACAACATCACGCCGCTGGTGACCCTGTCGCACTACGAGATGCCTTGGGCGCTGGTGAAAAATTACGGCGGTTGGGGCAATCGCAAGGTCATTGGTTTCTTTGAACGCTATGCCCGTACGGTGTTTGCGCGCTATCAGGCGAAGGTCAAGCTGTGGCTGACCTTCAACGAAATCAATATGTCCCTGCACGCACCGATGACCGGCGTCGGCCTGCCGTCAGACAGCAGCAAAGCCGAAGTTTATCAGGCGATTCACCATCAGTTGGTGGCGAGCGCGCTGGCGACGAAGGCCTGCCATGAGATCGTCGCGGAGGGCAAAATCGGCAACATGCTGCTCGGCGGCCTGATGTACCCGCTCAGCTGCAAACCGGAAGATATTTTTGAAACCCTGCAGCAGAACCGCAGCTGGCAGTTCTTTGGCGATGTCCAGTGTCGCGGCGCCTACCCTGGCTATATGCTGCGCTATTTCCGCGATAACGGCATTAATATTGAGATCACCGATGCCGATCGCGAAGCCCTGAAAGAGACCGTCGATTTCATCTCCTTTAGCTACTATATGACCGGCTGCGTTACCGCCGATGAAGAGCTGAACAAAAAAGCGCGCGGCAATATTCTCAGCATGGTGCCTAACCCGCACCTGGCAAGCTCGGAGTGGGGCTGGCAGATTGACCCGCTGGGCCTGCGTACGTTGCTGAACGTGCTGTGGGATCGCTATCAGAAACCGCTGTTTATCGTTGAAAACGGTCTTGGCGCGAAGGATAAAGTCGAAGCCGATGGCAGCATCAACGATGACTACCGCATCAGCTACCTCAACGATCACCTGGTGCAGGCGCGCGAGGCGATTGAAGATGGCGTTGAGTTAATGGGCTACACCAGCTGGGGGCCAATCGACCTGGTGAGTGCGTCGAAGGCAGAGATGTCCAAGCGCTACGGTTTTATCTACGTCGATCGTGATGACCAGGGCAACGGCACCCTGGCGCGCAGCCGCAAGAAAAGCTTCAACTGGTATAAAAAAGTGATTGCCACTAACGGCGGCAGCTTAAAAGAGTAATCTGCTGGAGGTTGTGTAGGCTGGGTAAGGCGCTAGCCGCCACCCGGCAGAAATGCGCGCACCGCAGCTAAAACTCTCGACCCACGGCCCGGATAACCTCCGGGCCATTTTGCTTATTATCCCGGTTTGCGCGCGCGCAACAGAAAAATCATCGGTCGCTCTTTTTCTTCATCCAGCGCGGGCTGGGCGGCAATTTGCTCCGCCGTCGGCCCCCATTCATCCAGATGCTCAATAACAAAACCGGCGGCGACCAGCAGGTTTATCCAACTGGAAAGCTTGCGATGCTGCTTTTTGACACCATCGGCAAACCAGTTGCTGATGCGCTCGCCTTCTTGCTGATAGTGGCTCACCGGCCAGCTCTTCTGCCCGTTCTCATCTTCCTGCCAGCTCTGATGCGGCGGGGCGGTGTAAATCGGATGTTCGGCGGAAAACAGCAGCGTACCGCCGGGGGTCAATGCCCGGTAAATGGTGGTGAACAGCGGCGCGATGTCGGGCAGATAGTGTAGCGCCAGCGAGCTATAAACCAGCTCGCAGCTATTGGCGGGCAGGGTGAGGGTCTGTAGATCTTCGCAGCGATAGCTAATCCCTTCGCCATCGGTCATCTCGCGGGCGCGATCGAGCATCCGGCTGGAGATATCCAGTCCTTCTACTTGTGTTGCACCCTGCTCGCGGGCCCAGCGGCAAAACCAGCCGTAGCCGCAGCCGAGGTCAACGACGCGTAACCCCGATAATGGCGGAAGCATCTGCTGAATGGTTGACCACTCAGGTGCGCCTTCCAGCCCTTTTACCGAGCGATCGAGGGTGGCGTATCCGGCAAAAAAAGCGGGATCGTCATAGATGTTCTGACTCATTTTCACTCCGTGAATATACCTTTCATACAACTCGAATTATTTTGGGTATGGTTTATTTTTAGCCTGCTAATAGTTTCGGCACACGCTTTACTAAACGGTACTTATACAATTAGCTTATTATATCCAACCTTATTTAGTCATCAGACCGATTTCATGAACCTGAACTTGAGCAAACGCGTCCTGGCCAGCCTGCCATTGGCCATCGCGCTGGCTGGCTGTGCGCCATCGCACGATATTAGCAACCCGGTGCAGCAGCAAACCCCGGCATCCCACGTTTCAATGGAACTGCCCGCAGCCGTAAAAAACGGCTGGCCGCAGAGCAACTGGTGGCAGGATTACCACGACCCGCAGCTCAATAGCCTGATTCAGCGCGCGTTAGCCAACGCTCCGGATATGCAGATTGCTGAACAGCGTATCAGGCTGGCGGAAGCGCAGGCGCGGATGTCGCAGTCTAACCTGGGGCCGAGTCTGGATTTTTCCGCCGACGTTGAACGGCAAAAAATGTCCTCTGAAGGCCTGATGGGACCGTTTGCTACCGATACTGATGGCAACACCGGGCCGTGGTATACCAACGGAACCTTTGGCCTGACGGCGGGTTGGGATCTGGATCTATGGGGTAAAAATCGCGCTTTGCTAAAAGCACGCATCGGTGAAGTTAAAGCTCAGGTTGCTGAAGAGGCGCAGACTCGCGAACTGCTGGCCAGCAGCGTCGCCCGTCTTTACTGGCAATGGCAAACCGAAGCCGCCATTAACAACGTGCTGACCCAGGTGAAGAGTGAGCAGAATAATATCGTGACCGTGGATACGGCGCTGTATCAGCGTGGGATCACCAACTCGGCCGAAGGGGCGGAGAGTGATATTAACGTCAGCAAAACCGATCAGCAGCTCGCGGATGTTGCGGGCAACATGAAAGAGATTGAGGCCCGGCTGATGGCGCTGACCAACAACCAGAGTCAGGCGCTAAACCTGCATCCGACCGAACTGCCTGCTGTTAGCGCGCAGATGCCAACGGAGCTAGGCTACGAGCTGCTGGCGCGGCGTCCGGATTTACAGGTTGCGCACTGGTATATCGAAGCTTCTCTGAGCGAAATCGATGCCGCCAAAGCGGCGTTTTATCCGGATATCAACCTGATGGCTTTCCTGCAACAGGATGCGCTGCACCTCAGCGATCTGTTCCGCCACTCCGCACAGCAGATGGGCGTGACCGCCGGTCTGACGCTGCCTATTTTTGATAGCGGTCGCCTGAACGCAAATCTGGATATCGCCAGCGCGCAGAATAGCCTGTCGGTGGCGAAGTACAATAAAGCGGTAGTTGATGCGGTTAATCAGGTAGCGAAAACGGCCAGCCAGGTTGAGACGCTGATGGCAAAAAATCAGCAGCAACAGCAGGTAGAGAAAGATACTCAGCGGATAGTCGCTCTGGCGCAAGCGCGGATGAATGCCGGGATACTCTCCGGTTCACGCGTCAGCCTGGCGAAGCTGCCCGCATTGCAGGAGCGAGTCACCGCACTACGACTGCACGGTCAATGGCTTGATGCCAGTATCCAACTGACTTCCGCGCTGGGTGGCGGGTACCATCAGGCGGCGAAGTAGCTCTGTTTCCCCGGTGGCGTTGGTGGTTATCGGGGAGACGTATCTCTGCGGTCCAGGAGTCAACAAAGGCTCTGGGGCTAATCTGAGAATCTCGAAAGACGTAACCACGACGGAGTCACCAGGTAGGGATCATTTTGCATTCTTATCGGCACAGATTATCTATTTTTTCTTGTAGAACCAGTAACTGACGCAGGTAGAATCCCCAATATTTTTAAAGGTATGCAAGGTATTTTTCTTAATATAGATGGTATCACCAGCATTAATAACAAACTCTTGATCTAACATTTCGATGCATAGGCTTCCCTGAGTAATGATCGCTATTTCATCATAATCATGACCCCAGGAAGTGCGTTCATAGGTAATCCCTTTTTCCACCGTGATACAGATGGCTTCGATGTCATTTTCCCCAGGACTGAGCATTTCGTATTTTACTTTTCCTTTCTCAGCAAAAAACACGTCTCTTTCATCTGCCCGAACCACAGGGCTCACAGGGGTATCATGCACGGTTAGCACATCGGTGATGTTCACGTTTAAGGCAAAACATACCTTTTGCAACTGATAGATTGTCGGGCTGATCACGTTTCTCTCTAAGTTACTCAAATAACCGCTAGATAAGCCGCTCTCAGCTGATAACTGTTGTAATGTCTTACTTTGTTGTTTTCTGATTTCTTTTATTCTTTGTCCGACATTACAATTCGAAAAATCTTCATTCATTGGCTCGTTACACCTTGCTGTAATTCACTGATCTGATAGAGGTTATCTCGAAAACTAACCGCGCCTAGGGAGTATAATACAAGCGATACGGTGTTGAATAAATCACATTTTGAATCAACACGTTTGTCAGTAAACCTGCCCTCAAATCTGGTGTAGGTTTTACGGGCCCCAGCGGAGATGATGATGGGATTCATAGAGTGTCACTCATGGGCGATCTCATCGCTTACGCTCACTTCTAACAATGTACAAAACACTCCTGTGATCTTCGAATGGATTGATTGAATGGGCTAATTTGTTATTGTTTTCAATATCTTAACTTTATATTTCAACCCGATGGAACTCTGATCTCTCTTCCTTCCTTAGTACTGATTCGTACTCTTAAAAATCAGATCGAATTCACAATTGTGAATTTATAATCATAATTATGGAAAAAACAACGTGATGAGGGAGGATGTTCATGATAGCTTGTTTTCATGATCATGAAAAAATAATTATATTTTTTAATAATGGTGATGTTCATGGGGTTTAAGGATTTTCAAATCTGATCGAGGAGGATGTGTGAATAAACTATTTTTAAGCCAGGTCTATATTTTCGTTGCCTCTAGCCTGGGCTATCTAATCGGCGGCGGTTTTATGAGCGGCCAGGAAACCATTCAGTTTTTTGTCCCATTCGGCCATCACGCTGTTGGCGTCGGGATTGTGTTCAGTCTGGTGATTATTTTTGTCAATATAGGATTCATTTACGCAGGTAAATATGGCGGTTGTAGTAAAGGAACTGAGGTATTTACATTCTTCTGTGGGCCGATTATTGGTAAAGTGATCGAATGGTTTTCGCTGCTATTCTGTTTTACCATGTTTATTGCAGAGATCGCCGCCGGTGGCTCAATATTATTTGAGCAATATGGTTTACCTCTAATCATCGGTGCAATTATTACTGCGGTTATCACCGCCGGGACTGTTACTATCGGTTTAAATTCTATCCTTAAATCTCTGGGTATAATTATGCCGTTCTTAACTGCCTTTGTGGTTATTGTGAGTATCGCAACACTGGTTATGAACGGGAGCAACATTGATGTAAATGCGGTTCGTATCGAGGCGAATGAATTTGAACTATTAAAGGTCGCACCAAACTGGTTCCTTTCTGGTATATCTTTAGTTGGTTTAATGGTGCTGTTTCTGGCCGCATTCTCTGCAGATTTAGCCACGAAGTTTGATTTTAAACCATTGGTGATTGGTCAAAGTATTGGGTTGATTATCTATGCACTGCTTGATGTGGTTGCTTCTTACGCCATCACCTCTAATATTGAACAAGTAGCAAATAAACAAATTATCAATTTCTTCCTTGCGAAAGAAATTTGGGCCCCGCTTGGTATTGCATTTGGCGCATTAATATTTTTTGCTATCTATACCATTTCAACGCCATTGCTTCATATTATTGCGATTAAATTCTCTGAGGAAGGCACGAAGAAACATAAAGCTATCGTTTGGGGTGTTTCTCTCATTGCACTACTTGGTGCCATTGCAATGCCATTTGATGTCATTATCAATGCAGTTTATATCATGAGTGGATATGTTGGTTCGCTGATTGTTGTCCTGATGGTCGTAAAATTTATCCGTATCTATTTAGCAAAAAACCGTAATAATGAGGCTGTATGATGGTTCATAGTATTTTCAATGATGTGTTGGGGCCGATTATGTGCGGCCCTTCCAGCTCACATTCAGCGGGTTGTGCAAGGATAGGTTTAGAATCTCGTTTATTGTTTGGACGAGAGATAAATAAAGCAAATATTATTTTTGATGAAAGCGGTTCTTATCCTGAAACTTATATTGGGCAAGGTTCAAACTTCGGATTTACCGGCGGATTGCTTGGTTTTAAAACAGACAATGCGCAAGTCAAAGATGCGGTAGAAATTGCTAAAAGTATGGGCAAGAACATATGGTTCTCTAAGCAAAAAATCTCATCACGACATCCGAATGAGGCATTGATTAATGTCTATAATGAAAATGATGAAATCGAACTTTCCGTTTTAACATTTTCAACCGGCGGCGGGATGTTTGAGATTGTAGAGTTAAATGGTTTTCCTGTTTTTATCGATGGTACTCAGGAACAGATTTTTATTTGTTGTTCCCTGGCTAATGCCACCCATTTGGTTGATGTACTTAATAAATTACATGTTTCAATAAAGAAATCGATGAAAAATGACAACGTGTTGTATGCGGTGTCGGGTTTTAATGGGCAAACAAAAGAAAAAGTACTGGCGTTTGATAAGCAACCTGATGTGCTATGGGTGAAATATGCCCCTGCAATTATGCCGGTTGAAATGAAAAAAAAACCGACGGTACTTTTTTCTAATGCTGAAGGCGCATTATCCTATGCGAAAGCAACAGGGAAATCGATGTGGGAGATTGCCCTGGACTATGAGGTTTCGATTGGTAAAACAACCGAAGAAGAGATATGGCAGCTGGCGGAACATACCTATGATGTGATGAAACAGTCAACGATTGCGCCAGATCCGGCCTCAACGCCGTTGTATGGTTTTTTACCCTACAAAGCTCAGGAAATGAAACAGGCTATTAAAAGCACGAATTCAATACCATCAGGGGTATTAAATGATGCTGCTTTGGCTGCGATTTCAGTCATGGAAAATAGCTGTGCGCATAATATCGTCGTGGCCGCGCCAACGGCAGGGTCCAGTGGCGTCATTCCTGCTAGTATCATCATTATTGGTGAAAGCCTGAATTTACCAAGAGAAGATATCATCAAAGGGTTACTGGTCAGTGGCTTAATTGGATCGTTTATTTCAAACAACGCTTCTTTTGGTGCCGAAGTTGCTGCTTGCCAGGCTGAGAATGGGTCAGCAAGCGCAATGGCGGCTGGCGGTATTGTTCAACTATTAGGCGGTAACATCGAACAAGCTTTTCAGGCTGCATCAATGGCGATGCAAAATATGCTTGGTCTTATTTGCGATCCGGTAGGAGGCTTGACTGAAATTCCTTGCATAAGCCGTAACGTCAGCTCGGTCAGTAATGCGGCACTATCTGCGAATATGGTGATGTGGGGATTTAACCCAATAATTCCACTGGATGAAACTATTCATTCAATGTATGACATCGGACAGAAAATGCCAGCAACACTGCGTTGCACCTGTCAGGGGGGATTGTGTATCACCAAAACGGGGCAACGCATTACGCAAGATTTATTGATAAAACGTGAAAAGTTATAACACTGACTTTCTACATTAATAGACTGACCCAAAATCAACTCCTGAAAGTGTATCAGGGGTTGATTTTGAGACTTTAGGTTGGTCTTCACTCTTTCCTTTTCGCCTCGCGGCGCTTGAGCCACCAGTGCGCCGCAACCACCAGAACGACCACCAGAACCAGCCAGATAAAGTGTTTCAGATGCGCATCCAGATGATGCAACCACGGGCCAATCGCTTCACCGCCGAGATATCCGAGGGTGGTAAAAATTAACGCCCAGATAATCGCGCCGAGAATATTCAGCGGCAGAAACAGCTTTGGCGGCAGACGGCTGGCGCCAATCAGTAGCGGCCCGATAACCCGAAAGCCGTACATAAAACGGGTGCCAATCACAAACAGATAAGGGCGTCGCTGAATCATGCGTTGGGCTTTCTGAATCCGCTTTTTCTGGCTCGAGAATCGCCGCAGAATGCGCCCGCCAAAGCGTCTGCCAAGTAAGTAAAGCAACTGGTCGCCGATCATCCCACCGAGGGCGACCGAGACAACCACCAGCCAGAACTTCAATAATCCCTGATGTGCCGCCACGCCGCCGAGCAGAGTGATGGTTTCGCCTTCCGCCATGCTGCCAATGACCAGCGCCGCGTAGCCGTACTGGGAAATCAGGTTATTGATATCCATATAAAGATAAACTCCTTAACACGTCAGTCCCTTAATCATACACCCTGATGATAAAAATGCGGGGAAGAGCATTTTTATCGTTGTACACAAAATAATCTACAAGGTGAATTATACTTGGATCAGTGCTGTACCACGCCGTGACAAGGGGGACGCTATGAACCATGTCTGGGGACTCTTCTCTCATCCTAATCAAGAGATGAGCGTTATCAAAAGTGAAAACGAGACCATTTCGCATCACTATACGCACCACGTGCTGGTCATGGCGGCGGTTCCGGTTATCTGCGCCTTTATCGGCACGACGCAGCTGGGCTGGAACTTCGGCGATGGCACCGTGGTAAAACTGTCGCTGATGACCGGGCTGGCGCTGGCGGTGCTGTTTTATGCCGTTATGCTCGCCGGGGTAGCGGTGATGGGGCGGGTTATCTGGTGGATGGCAAGAAGCTATCCGCAGCGGCCTTCGCTGAAACGCTGTATGGTGTTTGCCGGTTATGTCGCCACGCCGATCTTCCTGAGCGGGATTGTGGCGCTCTATCCGCTGGTATGGCTGTGCGCGCTCGTGGGGACCGTCGCGCTGCTGTATACCGGTTATCTGCTGTACCTCGGCATTCCAACCTTCTTGAGTATCAATAAAGAAGAGGGGCTGAGCTTCGCCAGCTCCACTCTGGCGATTGGGGTGCTGGTGCTGGAAGTGCTGCTCGCCATAACCGTGATTCTCTGGGGTTACGGATATCGACTCTTTTGATTAACTCATTGCCGACATAAATAGGTTTTTATGTCGGCAATGCAGCATTTGTTCACGATTCTTATTAGCCAGCCAGCGTTCTGCCGGGGTATGATGATTTTTGCCAGCGGCGTTACCACCCCAACGCCGCGGCGTACGTTCATAACGTGCAAAAATACTTTTCAGAATGCTCACGATGACCAAATTTCGAGTTTCTTTGCTCAGCCTGACTTTGCTGCTGGCTGTGCCTTTTGCGCCCCAGGCGATAGCTAAAACCCCTGCGGCGGTTACCGCTTCACAGCCGGATATCGCTTCCGGTAGCGCAATGATCGTCGATCTTGCCAGTAAAAAAATCATTTATGCCAGCCAGCCGGATCTGGTTCGCCCGATGGCGTCAATCACCAAGGTGATGACCGCGATGGTGGTGCTGGATGCCCATCTGCCGCTCGATGAGATGCTGAGCGTCGATATCAGCCATACGCCTGAAATGAAGGGTATTTATTCACGCGTGCGCCTGAACAGCGAAATCAGCCGCCGCAATATGCTGCTGCTGGCGCTGATGTCGTCAGAAAACCGCGCTGCCGCCAGCCTGGCGCACCATTATCCGGGTGGCTACGATGCGTTTATTCGTGCGATGAATGCCAAAGCGCAGGCGCTGGGAATGACCCGTACCCGTTACGTTGAGCCAACTGGCCTGTCGATTCATAACGTCTCCACTGCACGCGATCTGAGCAAGCTGCTGATCGCCAGCGAACAGTATCCGCTGATTGGTCAACTGAGCACCACCAAAGAGGATATGGCGACCTTCGCTCATCCTGCCTACACGCTGCCGTTCCGTAATACTAACCATCTGGTGTACCGCGATAACTGGAATATTCAGCTGACCAAAACTGGTTTTACCAACGCGGCGGGCCACTGCCTGATTATGCGTACGGTGATCAAAGGGCGTCCGGTGGCGCTGGTGGTCATGGATGCGTTCGGAAAATATACCCACTTTGCCGATGCCAGTCGTTTGAGGACGTGGATTGAAACCGGGAAGGTGATGCCGGTTCCGGCTTCCGCGCTCAGCTATAAGAAGCAGCGTGAAGCGCAAATGGCCGACGCGATGCTGAAAGGCGGCACGCAGACCGCGCAGAACGATTAACCTGACGTCCCCCGGAGGCGGCGCTGGCGCGCCTGTCCGGGCTACCCGCATACCCGGGCTCCGAACGGTTCCCTCTCCCTTTTGGGGAGAGGGAGAAAATCGCCCCGACTTTATTTTCTGTGGTAGGGTGAGGCTTACTCCGGCAGCGTCCAGTCGCCATCGCCGAGAGGGCGCTGCATAATCAACGTATCCCGCCAGTCGCCCATCTTATAGCCAACGCTGCGTAGCTGACCCGCTACGCTAAAACCGAACTTCTTATGAATAGCGATAGACCCGGCGTTGCTGTGCCCGTCGCCGATAATCGCCAGCATTTGTCGCCACGGCCCCTGTTCGCACTTCTCAATCAGGCGGGAGAGCAGGGCGCTACCGATACCGCGCCCCCCCATTCCTGCCTCAACGTAAATCGACTCTTCAAGCGTGTAGCGGTAGGCCGGACGGGGGCGATAAAAGGTGGCGTAGCAGTAGCCGACAATGGTCCCGCGCCACAGAGCAACCAGCCACGGCAGCCCGTTATCACGCACGTTTTTGATGCGTTTGCGCATCTCATCGACGGTTGGGGGGATCTCTTCAAAGGATGCGCGTCCGTTCAGTACGTGCCAGACGTACAGCGCGGCGATGGCGTGGGCATCATCGGGCAGCGCTTCACGGATCTCTAAGTCAGCGTCATGTAACTTATCCACTGCGGACATGTTGGGTTCCTTTAGCGGGGTTGCCGGAGAGGGGATTTCTCCGGCGTGCAGCGTAATACAGAAGCCCCGCGGCTGAACAGTCCCTCTTGCGGATTATTGCGGTTCGGTCGCGCTCGCGGTGTTATCCGGCGTTTCGCCCCAGTATTTTTGCTTACTGGTTTTACCGATCCCCGGATTCATACTGTTGGTGGGATCGTTTTCGCGATAGAAGCGTTTTAAGCTTTCCGGCGCTTCATACAGATGGCCGACGTTATGCTCGGCCGGATACTGAGCGCCGCGCTCCTTCAGCAGAACCAGCATTTTCTCTTTCAGCTCGTGGGCATCGACGCCTTTTTTCACGATGTAATCCTGATGGAAAACGTGGCACATAAAGTGACCGTAATAGAGCTTATAAACCAGTTGGCTGTCGATCTCGGCGGGAAGGTGCTCAAACCATTCGCTATCGTTACGCCGCAGGGCGATATCCAGCGCCAGAATATCTTCCACTTCATCGGCATGAACCGCCTGATAGCGGATTGCCGCGCCCGCTGCGGCGAAGCGGTGCAGGAAAGCCTTGCTGCCTTCTTCCGCGGTACAGGCAAAGAAATCACCCTCGGCGTTTTTGAAATATTCGCCAAGCCAGGTCTGAGCCTCTTCGATACCATCGCCTGCCATCTTCAGCAGCAGATGGTGTTCGTATTTATCGCGCCAGGTTTTCATCCGCTCCGGCAGGTGTGCCGGGAAAACGTGTCCCAGCTTTTGCATAAAGCGGTCGGTGAAGTGCGGCTTAAACAACGACACCTTCTCCAGCATCGCATCGGTACGGCCCTTCATGGTGAAGAAGAACGGCATTTTATCGGTGCCGAGCTTGTCGATCATCAGGAAGGTATCTTTGCCGTACTGCTCGGCGATATCGTAAATATCGCGGTGCATATACTCGCCCGCCACCGGCAGGTTATTAAACTCCGCCAGAATATGGCGGCGAATTTCGGTGAGTACGTCCGGCTGATTAGTGCCGATATAAAACACCTGCTGGCGTTTCTCTGCCGGGAAGGTGTCCAGGCGTACGGCGAATACCGCCAGCTTTCCGGCGCAGCCTGAAGATTCAAACAGGCGATCCGGGTCGGCGTTGTAGCGCGCCGGGGTATCGGCATTCACGTCGCGTACGCGGGTGACGTAATCATGATCATGAGCATGACGGCCGTCGTGGCGCACGTTCTCATCTTTAACCCGTTCGTCATCGAGGCAACTGAGGATCTGCTCCGGCGTGGTGCCCAGATCGATACCCAGATGGTTGACCAGGCTGAGCTTGCCGTTTTCATCGATCTGGGCAAACAGCGACATCTCGGTATAGGCCGGGCCGCGCTGTACCAGCGAGCCGCCGGAGTTGTTACAAATCCCGCCAACCACCGACGCGCCGATGCATGAAGAGCCAATCACTGAATGCGGCTCGCGACCAAACGGCTTCAGCGCTTTTTCCAGCGAATAAAGAGTTGTGCCGGGGTAAGCCAGCACCTGCTCGCCTTTATCCAGCAGATGCAGTTTATCCAGACGCAGGGTGCTGATAATGACGATTTCGCGGTCATAATCATTGCCGCTCGGGGTTGAGCCTTCGGTCAGACCGGTATTGGCGGCCTGCATCAGAATAATTTTATCCGCGGTGACACAAGCGCTCAGCACGCGCCACAGTTCCAGCAGCGTACCGGGGAAGACCACCGCCAGCGCTTCGCCCTGGCCGGAGCGGAACCCCTTGCGATAGCGCTGCGTTTTGGCCGGGTCGGTCAGCAGATGCGAAGAACCAACCAGGCGGGTGAGTTCTGCCAGAAAGGCGTTGTTATTTGTTGTTGCAGATGACATGTTCCACTCCTTGTGGTGGTACAAAATAATCAGCTTTAAGAATAGCCCTTTGTATGACAATTTCATGCATCAATGTTTCGAAAAATCAGAGAATAACGCGCGCTTTCTCCAGGCGTCTCGTTTATGTTTATGGCAAACTTCGGTTTTTGCTATCTTTTCGCCGATATATCCGACTGGAACAATGAGGGATAAAAATGAAATGGCTCTGTACTGTAGGCGTCGCTGTGAGTCTGGCGCTGCAACCCGCGCTGGCGGATGAATTGTTCGGCAATCATCCCTTAACGCCGCAGGCGAGGGATGCGTTTGTGACGGAACTGCTGACCAAAATGACGGTGGATGAAAAAATCGGTCAGCTGCGCTTGATTAGCGTCGGCCCGGATAACCCGAAAGAAGCCATCCGTGACATGATTAAAGAGAGTCAGGTGGGGGCGATATTTAACACCGTCACCCGCCATGATATTCGTACTATGCAGGATCAGGTGATGGCGTTGAGCCGCCTGAAAATCCCGCTGTTCTTCGCCTATGATGTGCTGCACGGTCAGCGCACCGTCTTCCCGATTAGCCTTGGCCTGGCTTCCTCTTTTAACCTCGATGCGGTCAACACCGTCGGGAGAGTATCCGCTTATGAAGCGGCTGACGATGGCCTGAATATGACCTGGGCGCCGATGGTCGATGTCTCCCGCGACCCGCGCTGGGGCCGTGCTTCAGAAGGTTTCGGGGAAGATACCTACCTGACCACCGTGATGGGCCGGGCGATGGTTGAGTCGATGCAGGGGAAAAGCCCGGCGGACAGGTATTCAGTGATGACCAGCGTCAAGCACTTTGCCGCCTACGGCGCGGTTGAGGGTGGCAAAGAGTACAACACTGTCGATATGAGCCCGCAGCGCCTGTTCAATGACTATATGCCGCCGTACAAAGCGGGGCTGGATGCGGGAAGCGGGGCGGTAATGGTGGCGCTGAACTCGCTCAATGGCACCCCGGCGACCTCCGATGCTTGGCTGTTGAAGGACGTGCTGCGCGACCAGTGGGGCTTTAAGGGCATCACCGTGTCTGACCATGGGGCCATCAAGGAACTTATCAAACACGGCGTGGCGTCCGACCCGGAAGACGCGGTGCGCGTGGCGCTGAAGTCCGGCATCAACATGAGTATGAGCGACGAATACTACAGCAAGTACCTGCCAGAGCTGGTGAAATCCGGCAAGGTAACAATGGCGGAGCTGGATGACGCCACCCGCCACGTGCTGAACGTTAAATATGATATGGGCCTGTTCAATGACCCGTACAGCCATCTGGGGCCGAAAGAGTCTGATCCAGAGGACACCAATGCTGAAAGCCGTCTGCATCGCAAAGAAGCCCGTGAAGTGGCGCGCGAAAGCCTGGTGCTGCTGAAAAACCGTCTCGACACGCTGCCGCTGAAAAAATCGGGCACTATCGCGGTGATTGGCACTCTGGCCGACAGCAAACGCGACATGATGGGCAGTTGGTCTGCGGCGGGCGTTGCCGACCAGTCGGTAACCGTGCTGACCGGCATCCAGAATGCACTGGGCGACAAAGGCAAGGTTATCTATGCCAAAGGCGCTAACGTCACCAACGATAAAGGCATCGTCGACTTCCTCAATCTGTATGAGAAAGCGGTGCAGGTCGACTCGCGTTCGCCTCAGGAGATGATTGATGAAGCGGTAGCGGCGGCGAAGCAGTCCGACGTGGTGGTTGCCGTGGTGGGTGAAGCGCAGGGCATGGCCCATGAAGCCTCCAGCCGCACCGACATCACGCTGCCGCAGAGCCAGCGTGACCTGATTAGCGCGCTGAAGGCCACCGGCAAACCGTTAGTGCTGGTGTTGATGAACGGTCGTCCGCTGGCGCTGGTGAAAGAAGATCAGCAGGCTGATGCCATGCTGGAAACCTGGTTTGCCGGTACCGAAGGCGGAAATGCGATCGCCGATGTGCTGTTCGGCGACTATAACCCGTCGGGCAAGCTGCCGATGTCCTTCCCGCGCTCGGTCGGACAGATCCCAACCTACTACAGCCATCTCAACACCGGTCGTCCTTATAATGCCGATAAGCCAAACAAGTACACCTCGCGCTATTTTGACGAGGCTAACGGCCCGCTCTATCCGTTTGGCTACGGCCTGAGCTATACCACCTTTAGCGTTTCCGACGTGAAAATGTCAGCACCGAGCATGCAACGCGACGGCAGCGTGATCGCCAGCGTGCAGGTGACCAACACCGGCAAGCGCGAAGGGGCAACGGTGATTCAGCTTTATCTGCAGGACGTCACTGCTTCCATGAGTCGTCCGGTGAAAATGCTGCGCGGCTTTAAGAAGGTGACGCTCAAGCCGGGTGAGACGCAAACCGTCAGCTTCCCGATTGAGCTTGATGCCCTGAAGTTCTGGAATCAGCAGATGAAGTATGATGCCGAACCGGGCAAATTCAACGTCTTTGTTGGCGTCGATTCCGCCCGCGTTAAGCAGAGCGAATTTGAGCTGCTGTAACAGCGATTTGTAGCCCGGACAGGCGCGTTAAGCGCCGCCTCCGGGGAATGTGCCGGGTTGATGCATCGGAGCCGTTTCTTCCCGGTGGCGCTGCGCTGACCGGGCTACGGGTTCACCGTCATCTGCGGACCGTTATCCTAAAGGCCGATTAATCGGCCTTTTCTTTTTTCCTCGACGCCTCAAATGAACTAAGCTTTTCTCTTAAGCTCCTGTAAATGGAGCGCAAATTAATGAGGGATGCGGGATGATAAAGGCAAGCAAATGGTCAGGTGCGCTGGCGCTGACGGCCCTGATAAGCCTGCCGTTGCAGGCGGCGGAGCCGGTTAAGGTTGGCTCGAAGATAGACACCGAAGGGGCGCTGCTCGGCAATATTATTTTGCAGGTGCTGGAAAAGCACGGGGTAAAGACTGTCAACAAAGTCCAGCTCGGCACCACGCCTGTGGTGCGCGGGGCAATCACTGCTGGTGAGCTGGATATCTATCCGGAATATACCGGCAACGGCGCATTCTTCTTCAAACTAGAGAACGATCCGGCGTGGAAAAACGCCCAGCAGGGCTATGAGAAAGTCAAAAAGCTGGATGCGGAAAAGAACAAACTCATCTGGCTGACCCCGGCTCCGGCCAACAACACCTGGACTATCGCCGTGCGTCAGGACCTGGCGGAGAAAAATCACCTCACCTCATTAAGCGACCTTGCCAGCTACCTGCAAAAGGGTGGCGAGTTTAAGCTGGCCGCCTCGGCGGAATTTATCGAACGCCCGGACGCACTGCCGGCGTTTGAAAAAGCCTACGACTTTAACCTCAAGCAAAACCAGCTGCTGTCGCTGGCGGGTGGCGATACGGCGGTCACCATCAAGGCGGCGGCACAGCAAACTTCCGGTGTAAATGCGGCGATGGCCTACGGTACCGATGGCCCGGTTGCCGCGCTGGGGCTGCAAACTCTGAGCGACCCGAAGGGCGTGCAGCCGATTTATGCTCCAGCTCCCGTCGTGCGTGAGGCCGTGTTAAAGGAGTATCCGCAGATAGCCGAATGGTTACAGCCGGTATTCGCCAGCCTTGATGAAAAAACGCTACAGCAGCTGAATGCAAGTATTGCGGTGGAGGGCCTGGATGCGAAGAAAGTCGCTGCCGACTATCTGCAACATAAAGGGCTGCTGAAGTAGAACTCGCGTGACGATTCGTTGTTATAACCGCGTTGCGTTGCTGCTGTCGTTTTTACTGCTGCTGGTGATGGCGCTGCCGTTTATCAATTATGCCCCTAACCGGCTGTTATCCGGCGAGGGGCGCTGGCTGTGGCAGGTCTGGCCGTCACTGGCGGGTGTGCAAGTGGCGGCGGCGCTGTCGATTTCTTTCCTGTGCTGGCGTCCTGGACGTCTCCCTCTGCTGTTTATCTTTCTGCTGGCGGATCTGCTGCTGCCGCTTTTGCTATGGGGCGCAGGTCAGGCGGCGGTTGAACTGGCGCGTAGCGGTTCACCGTTAGCCCGAACTTCACCCGGAAGCGGTCTGTGGCTGGCGCTGGCGCTCTGTCTGCTGATCGCCAGTGACGCCGTTCGCCGCCTGACGCCGCGCACGCTTTGGCGCTGGCTGCTGAATGCGCAAATCTGGCTGCTGCCCGGACTGCTGCTGTGGCTGGGCGCACTGGACGGCCTGTCGCTACTCAAAGAGTACTTCAACCGCCAGGATGTTTTTGACGATGCTCTGTATCAGCATCTCACGCTGCTGTTTGGCACCCTGCTGCCAGGGCTGCTGATTGGGCTGCCCATTGGCATTTGGGTCTGGCGGCATCCCCGCTGGCAATCGCCGATTTTTGCCGTTCTCAACGTGATTCAAACCGTTCCCTCGGTGGCGCTGTTCGGCCTGCTGATCGCGCCGCTTGCCGGATTAGCCAGCCATTTCCCGTGGATGGCGCAGCTTGGCGTTTCCGGCACCGGCATGACGCCTGCTTTGATTGCGCTGGTGCTGTATGCGCTCTTGCCGCTGGTGCGCGGAGTGGTGACCGGATTGCAACAGGTGCCGCGCGAAGCGCTGGAAAGCGCTGTGGCGATGGGGATGAGCAGCGGTCAGCGTTTTCGCCTGGTGCAGCTGCCGCTGGCGCTGCCCGTATTATTGCGCAGCCTGCGGGTAGTGAGTGTGCAAACCGTCGGCATGGCGGTGGTGGCGGCGTTAATTGGCGCGGGCGGCTTTGGCGCGCTGGTCTTCCAGGGATTGCTGAGCAGCGCGCTGGACCTGGTACTGTTAGGGGTGATCCCGACCATCGCGCTGGCGGTGGTGGTGGATGCGCTATTCGCGCTGTGGGGCGCATTACTGAAAGGAGAGGCCCGTGATTGAGTTCGACGGCGTCAACAAAGCCTTTGCCGGACAGCCTGCGGTTAAAAACCTCAATCTGCATCTGCGCGAAGGGGCATTTTCGGTGCTGATTGGCACCTCCGGCTCGGGTAAATCGACCACGCTGAAGATGATCAATCGGCTGGTGGAGCATGATAGCGGCACGATCCGTTTCGCCGGGCAGGATATTCGCCAGCAGCCGGTTCTGGCGCTGCGCCGCAGGATGGGCTACGCCATCCAGTCTATTGGTTTGTTTCCCCACTGGACGGTGGCGCAGAACATTGCCACCGTTCCGCAGTTGCAAAAGTGGTCTCGGCAGAAAACACAGGCGCGGGTTGATGAGCTGATGGCGCTGCTGGGGCTGGAGCCTGGTCTGCGCGAGCGCTATCCACACCAGCTTTCCGGCGGTCAGCAGCAGCGCGTCGGCGTGGCGCGCGCCCTGGCGGCCAATCCGGAAGTGTTGCTGATGGATGAACCTTTTGGCGCGCTCGACCCGGTGACGCGCGAAGCGCTACAGCAGGAGATGATCCGCATTCACCGCCTGCTGGGGCGCACGATTGTGCTGGTGACCCACGATATCGACGAAGCCCTGCGGCTGGCGGATCATCTGGTGCTGATGGACGGCGGCGAAGTCGTGCAGCAGGGCGAACCGTTGCAGATGCTGCTCGAGCCGAAAAATGCCTTTGTGCAGACCTTCTTTGGCCGCAGCGAACTGGGCGTGCGCCTGTTGTCGCTGCGCGGCGTCGGTGATTATCTGCGCCGGGATGAGCGCCTGGCGGGCGATGCGCTAAATGTAGCGATGACCCTGCGCGAGGCGCTGTCGCAGTTTGTTGCCCATCGCCGCGAGGTGCTGCCGGTGGTTGATGAGCAGGGGCAGGCCTGCGGGACGCTGCATTTTGCCGACCTGCTGCGCGAGGAGGTCCGGCGTGAAAGTTCTGCGTGATCCGCTGCTGTGGCTAACGGGAATGTTTATCGCGCTGTTGCTGGTGCTGCCCTACAGCGCGCCGCTGTTCAGCACGTTGTTTCCCGAGCTACCGCGTCCGGTCTATCAGCAGGAGAGTTTTGTTTCGCTGACCCTGGCGCACTTTTGGCTGGTGGCGCTCTCCAGCCTGGCGGCGACGGTTATTGGCGTCGGGGCCGGGATTGCGGTGACGCGTCCGGCGGGCCAGGAGTTTCGCCCGCTGGTGGAGACGATTGCTGCAATGGGGCAAACATTTCCTCCGGTGGCGGTGCTGGCGATTGCGGTGCCGGTGATGGGATTTGGCTGGCAGCCCGCGCTGATTGCGCTGGCGCTATACGGCATATTGCCGGTTTTGCAGGGGACGCTGGCCGGGCTCGGGGCGGTGCCATCAGGGGTATTAACGATCGCCCAGGGGATGGGGATGAGCGGCTGGCAGAGGTTGATAAAAGTCGAGCTGCCGCTGGCGGCGCCGGTGATGTTGGCCGGTATCCGCACGTCGACCATCGTCAATATTGGTACGGCAACCATCGCCTCAACGGTGGGAGCGAACACGCTCGGCACGCCAATTGTTATCGGTCTGAGCGGGTTTAATACCGCTTATGTTATTCAGGGGGCGCTGCTGGTGGCGCTGGCGGCGATTATCGTCGACCGCGGTTTTGAACGGCTGAACCGACGAATCAGCCGACACCGCCGCGAACAATAAACGAGTAACCGGCCAGCATCACGCCGCCGATCCCACTGATCGCCATAAATAAGAATAGGGTAATAACCGCAATTTTCGCTGGCTTCATAATAGGCTCCTGATGTTAACGGAGAGATTATACGGTGAAGCGCAGGTGTTAATGAAACATTAATTGCTTTTTAGCTACGACAATAACCCCGGCTCGCGCTGCGCTTAGCCAGGCTACCCGTTCGTGCGGCCTGGATTGGGTAGCCCGGACAAGGCGCGTCGAGCGCCGCCTCCGGGATTTCCGCTGCTCTCAATCCTCTGAGATTATCCCTCCCGGTGGCGCTGCGCTGACCGGGCTACGGGTCCGTGCTCAATCGAAAGCGTGCTACTGCGTGCGGTCTGGGTTTGGTAGCCCGGACAAGGCGCGTCAAGCGCCGCCTCCGGGAAAATATGCGCCTATGATGCCGCAGAGTTATTGAGCCAGATAACCTGGCCCTGCTGCTCCCAAAGACGCATTTGCTCTTGCTGGGAGCTGGCGGGAACATCACCACACCAGACCATCAACGTGCTGTCGGGGAAAAGCTCCGGGCGAATCTGGGTCAACGAATGAGCGAGGATATCAACCTGCCAGCCCTGCTCGCAGGCTATCCAGCCTTCCAGCCAAAGCCGGGTAAGATCGTTAATATTCCAGCCAATCACCAGCGCATGGCTACCCAGCTGTTTGGCAGCAGATGACAGGCTTCGGGCGACATGATTGATAAGAATGCCGTCAAGAATACCTCGTAGCGCCAGCAGCGTTGGTTGCGGGCTCAACAGGCGCTGGCGTAGGGGATTAATCAGGTGCTTGATCAGGATGTGCGCAGATTCGCTGCGGCTGCGCTCTTTAAGCCACAGGCGCAAACGGTGATAGCTACCATTTTGTAGAAACCCTAGCAGGATCTCCTGCTGCTCGCGCCAACCATCGGCGATCTCCTGCTCGTTATCCATCAACAGCGTTTTGACTTTCCCCACCTGCACGCCAGAGTCAATCCAGCGCTTAATCTCGCGAATACGGTCTATCTCGAACTCATTAAATAATCGGTGCCCGCCGTCGGTACGCTGGGGTTTGAGTAATCCGTAGCGCCGTTGCCAGGCGCGTAAAGTCACGGGATTGATGTCACAAAGCTGCGCGACCTCACCAATTGTATAAAGCGCCATTCTCTCCTCCCGTCGTGTTCTCCTCTATTAACTGTAGAAGCAGTTTGCTGAAGGGGAAAATATTGCTCTTTTTTTATACAGACTCTGCCGAGCGTAACGGCAAGAAGTGTGATCTCGCCCGTGAATTATCATTTTCTTGTATTGCTTCAAAGAAAGTTATAAGCAGGCAGTGTATGTTACGCGCTTTCAAGTGAAGTGTGGTCTGCGGGTATGTACGAGTTTGATCTGGTGTTGCTGCTGCTTCAGCAGATGTGCGTGTTTTTGGTCATCGCCTGGTTGATGAGCAAAACGCGACTGTTCATCCCCTTAATGCAGGTCACCGTTCGCCTGCCGCACAAACTGTTGTGCTACGTTACCTTCTCTATTTTCTGCATTCTGGGCACCTATTTCGGCCTGCATATCGAAGACTCGATCGCCAATACGCGTGCCATCGGTGCGGTGATGGGCGGCCTGCTCGGCGGCCCGGTTGTCGGCGGTCTGGTGGGGCTGACCGGCGGGCTCCACCGCTACTCGATGGGCGGCATGACGGCATTAAGCTGTATGGTGTCCACCATTGTTGAAGGGCTACTTGGCGGCCTGGTACACAGCATTCTGGTGAAACGCGGGCGGCCGGATAAAGTCTTCAGCCCGCTGACCGCTGGCGCTATCACCTTCGTTGCCGAAATGGTGCAGATGCTGATTATCCTGCTGATCGCCCGTCCGTTTCAGGATGCCCTGCATCTGGTGCAGAGCATCGCCGCGCCGATGATGGTCACCAATACCGTCGGCGCGGCGCTGTTTATGCGCATCCTGCTGGATAAGCGGGCGATGTTTGAGAAATACACCTCTGCGTTCTCGGCTACGGCGCTGAAGGTTGCCGCCTCTACGGAAGGGATACTGCGCCAGGGATTTAACGAAGAGAACAGCATGAAGGTGGCGCAGGTGCTTATTCAGGAGCTGGATATCGGCGCGGTGGCCATCACCGATCGCGACAAGCTGCTGGCGTTTACCGGGATCGGCGACGATCACCATCTGCCCGGTAAACCGATCTCTTCCCTGTATACCCAGAAGGCGATTGATACTGGCGAAGTGGTCTATGCCGATGGCAATGAAGTGCCTTATCGCTGCTCGATTCATCCCAACTGTAAGCTGGGATCCACGCTGGTTATTCCGCTGCGCGGTGAGAATCAGCGGATCATCGGCACCATTAAGCTGTATGAAGCGAAAAACCGGCTGTTTAGCTCTATCAACCGCACGCTGGGGGAGGGGATTGCGCAGCTGCTGTCAGCGCAGATTCTGGCCGGTCAGTATGAGCGGCAAAAGGCGCTGCTGACCCAATCGGAGATTAAGCTGCTGCATGCTCAGGTGAACCCGCACTTCCTGTTTAACGCGCTGAATACGTTAAAGGCGGTGATTCGCCGCGACAGCGACCAGGCCGGACAGCTGGTGCAATATCTGTCGACTTTTTTTCGCAAAAACCTGAAACGGCCAGCGGAAATCGTCACTCTGGCAGATGAAATTGAACATGTGAACGCCTATTTGCAGATTGAGAAAGCGCGTTTTCAGGCCAATTTACAGATTCAAATGCTGGTGCCAGAGGCGCTGGCGCAGCATCATCTTCCGGCTTTTACCCTGCAACCGATAGTCGAAAATGCGATTAAACACGGCACTTCGCAGCACCTTGGCGTCGGCGAAATCACCATTCGCGCGAGCCAATATGAGCGCTGGCTGCAGCTGGATATTGAAGATAACGCCGGGCTTTACCAGGATAAACCCAGCGCCAGCGGGCTGGGAATGAACCTGGTTGACCGACGACTGCGGGCGCGCTTCGGTGCCGACTGCGGAATAACCGTCACCTGCGAACCGGAGTGTTTTACCCGCGTTACGCTGCGACTGCCTCTGGAGGAGAACGCATGTTAAAAGTTTTAATTGTCGACGACGAGCCGCTGGCGCGTGAAAATCTGCGTATCTTGCTGGAGACCCAGCCTGATATTGAGATCGTCGGCGAGTGCGGGAATGCCGTAGAGGCAATTGGCGCGGTGCATAAACTGCACCCGGACGTGCTATTTCTGGATATCCAGATGCCGCGGATCAGCGGCATCGAAATGGTCGGCATGCTCGACCCGGAACATCGGCCTTATATCGTCTTCCTGACTGCTTTTGATGAGTACGCGGTGAAAGCGTTCGAAGAGCACGCGTTTGATTATTTGCTCAAGCCGATTGAGTCCACGAGGCTTGAGAAAACGCTGGCCCGACTGCGCCATGAGCGCAGCCTGCAGGATATGACCGTCCTCGACGATACCCAGCAGGCGCTAAAATATATCCCCTGCACCGGCCACAGCCGGATCTGGTTATTACAAATGGAAGACGTGGCGTTTGTCAGCAGCCGAATGAGCGGTATTTACGTCACCGATAGCGAAGGGAAAGAGGGATTTACCGAGCTGACTTTGCGCACGCTGGAGAGCCGAACGCCGCTGCTGCGCTGTCATCGCCAGTATCTGGTCAATATGGCCCACCTTAAGGAGATCCGCCTGGAGGAGAACGGGCAGGCGGAACTGCTGATGCGCGCCGGGCAAACGGTGCCGGTCAGCCGCCGCTATCTGAAAAGCCTGAAAGAGGCGATTGGGCTGTAAAACGGCGGAATCGTGGTAGACTTAGCGCCAGAATTTTTCATCATGAAGGCATTATGATCAGTAACGATATCTTACGTAGCCTGCGCTACATCCTGAAAACCAACAATAACGGCCTGGTGCGCATTTTTACTCTGGCAGATGCACCGGTGAGTGCAGAGCAACTGGTACCGTGGCTGAAAAAAGAAGACGAAGAAGGGTTTGCGCGCTGCCCGGACATCGTGCTGGCGAACTTCCTCAATGGCCTGATTTACGACAAACGCGGTAAAGATGAATCCGCACCGCCGCTGGCGGTTGAGCGCCGGGTAAATAATAACATCGTGCTGAAAAAACTGCGTATCGCCTTCTCCCTGAAGACTGATGACATTCTCGCTATCCTTACCCAGCAGAAATTCCGCGTTTCAATGCCGGAGATCACCGCCATGATGCGCGCGCCGGACCATAAAAACTACCGCGAATGCGGTGACCAGTTCCTGCGTTACTTCCTGCGCGGCCTGACCGAACGCGCGCACGCGAAATCCTGATATGCTTCCCCGGCTTGCGGCGTAAACGCCTTAGCCGGGCTACCCGAAGGCACAGCCCACCGCAAGCCGGGAATTGACGTTATTTCACCTCTTTAAATCCCTGCGACGTCAGCATTTTTTCCGACTCGCTAAGCGAAATAAACTTTTGCGCGCAATCGGTAAAACTGGCACCCGGCAGTTTGCACAGATCGCTAATTTTGACCTGATTAAAGTCGATAGAGAGATGCTCCTGTGCGTAGCTCTCCTTATAGTCCACCTTGTGCGTGACGCCTTTAATGCTGCCGTAAGCCGCACCGATGGGGTCGATAATCTTGCGCGCCTGCTCTTCGTTAGTCACCCCGAGTGATTTATAAGGAATGGTGTTGTCCGCATCCTGACGCGTCACGATGTCCCCTTTGTAGTGATAGGTGAACGTCAGCTCAACGCCGTTCATGGTGTTGCTAAAGGCTTTAACCTCGTCTTTTTTGTTATCGCAGCCGACCAGCGCCGCCAGCAACACGGTTGCGCTCAGGATAGTGCCGATCTTACGGTTGAATTGCATAACGATTCCCTTTGTTTAATATTGTGCCATTTGCAGCTGTAGATAGAGTAAAACTAACGTATTCAATGTGTTGTCTGATGTGGCTGATTTATTCTCATGCAACTGGCGCAGCAAACGAGCCAGCTGGTTAAAGCCTTGCTCCGCCAGTTCATCGGCCAGCGTACTCGCTTCGCGAAAAAGGTTCTGTTGTTGGTAGCGTAGACCATTATGCAGAAGTTGGATTAACACCTCCTGGCAACGCTGTAAAAGCAATCCCGTCTGAGATACCGCCGGGGATAAATCGGCGGCGGGCAACGGCCCTGCGGGGTGCGGTTCGGCATCCAGCGCCCATGCCCGCGAGCGGGTCATCATCACCAGTGGTTCCAGGGTGAGCTGTCCATGACTAAACGTGACCATCCCGGAAACCATCACCACCGGATCGTCTTCTTGCCCCAGCAGCACCGCCATTCGCTCAACGGCATAAGGCGCGCTGGCGGAAGCGGGGAGCGACAGATGCAGAAGATTATCTTGCCCCTCGCCGCTGATAACCTGCGCATCCAGCGTTTGCCGCGCCGCATCCCAGCCCACGGTAAGGCACGCCTCAATCGGCAAAATAAATAAATTATCCACCTGGTTGAGCGGACGTACGCAGGCCGGGGCGCGCTGGTGCAGATATTCGCGCAGCGCCGCCACGCCCGGCTGGCGCAGTGGCGCATTGAGCATAAGCCAGGCGTCCGGGGTGAGCGGAACGTTGCTGCTCAGGCGGTGGCGTGTGCCCAGCAGCAGTTCGCCATTGGCATTACGCCGCGCAGATTGGGAAATGATTTGCCCGCCCGCCAGCGCCCCAGCCTGAAAAGTAAACAGGCGACGCTGCCATGCCGGGCTTTGCACCCGTTCAGCCAGCGGCCAGCTGCGCGATAAATGCAGGATGCTGCCGGTGTCCGGATCGCTAAACCAGATGCGTAAACCATACTGGCGATTATCCTGCCAGCTGCGCATGCCTAAAGAGATAAGCCGCACGTGGTCGAGCTGTGCCTCACCGGCAACGCCCAGACCGACGATGGTGCGCCACGGCAGAGGCGGAACGGCAAGTTGCGCCATGTGCCCGGCGCTCTCAAGGCGGGCGTTAAGACCGGCGAGCTGAGCGAGTAGCTGCGCGGGGTGATAATAGCTGGCACGCTGCTGGAACGCATCGACGCTCTGGCGAACCTCGTCAAGCGCCCCGACGACCCAGCGCCAGTTAGCCGCATGCGCTGTACGCTGTGCGCGGGTAAACGCGGCGTCTAGATTAATCGGCGGCTGGCTGATACCGCCTTGCCACAGAAGGTGGCTTAGCTGCTGGAGGCTATGCCGGCAGGCTTCGCCCTCCGGGGTATCAAACGGCCCCCCGCTGGCGGCGACCTTGCGGCTGCGGGTTTGCCAGACCAGATGAGTAAAGCCGGGCTGCTGGGCTTCGGCGTCGGTAAATGCCTGTACCGCAAGCGCCACATGTTCGCATAGCGATCCTTCCACACAATCGCAGCGGGCAAAGCGGATGCTGCTGCGGGAGTAAAAACGCACATCGCTCATCGGCAGCTTTGCCGAAGGCATTTCGCCAGGTAAGCAAAACAGCTCCACAGCTAACCCTTTATCCGCTAACTGCTGCGCCCGCTTACGGACGGCGTCGGGTAGGGTCGCCAGCTCTTCCTGCCACAATCCAGGATGCCAGCGCTCGGTATTTTCCGCCGCCTCTTCGGGTACGTCGTCGCTGACATTGGCGCGCTGATAGCTCAGCACCAGCATCACGCGATGGCGGCACATGCTGCTGGCGCCGCAGGTGCAGCTGGACTCTTTCAGCGCCTGGTCCTTTGCCAGTCGGGTGCGGACTCCATCGTTAAACAGAGCGGTGAGCGCACCAGCATCATCCTGCTCCAGCTCGGGAATATTACCGCTATCCAGCTCTTTGATACTGCGTTTAACGAATCCGGCATTGCTCAGCGCCATCAGCGCCTGCTGCGTAAGCTCGAGTAATTCAGGGCGTAAAGGCATCATGATTGCAAATTCTCCGCCAGCCAGGCAGCCAGTTCACCGGGGGTCATCGCGGCGATTTGCGCCCCAACATTAACCAGAGACTGAGCCATCTCGTGGTCATAACAGGGCGATGCCGTATTGTCTAAGGCCGCCAGCCCGAGGACTTTGATACCGCTTTGTACGCTCTGCTTCACCTGGTGAATCAACAGGGATGTCGCACCGCCTTCAAAAAAATCGCTCACCAGCACGATGACGCTTTTTTGCGGCTGTTCAATGAGCTGCCGGGCATACTCTATCGCCTGGGCGATGTTGGTACCGCCGCCAAGCTGGACTTTCATCAGCAACTCGACCGGGTCGGCGACGTCGGCGGTGAGATCTACCACGCTGGTATCAAAGGCCACCAGGTGAGTGCGGATACCCGGTAGTTGCCACAAACAGGCCGCCATGACGGCGGAATGAATAACGGAATCCACCATCGAACCGCTCTGATCGACCAGCAAAACCAACTGCCATTGTTCGCTATGGCGCTTAATGCGGCTGATAAACTTCGGTGATTCAATGTACAGTTTGCTGCGCTGCGGGTCCCAGTGCTTCAGGTTAGCGCGCAGGGTGTTTTTGAAGTCGAAATTGCGCGCCAGCGGGATGCGCGAGGGACGCTGACGGTCGCGTACGCCGGAAAAGGCCTGGCGAACCTCTTTTGCCAGCCGGGCCATGATTTGCTCGACCACCTGGCGCACCAGCTTGCGGGCGGCGTTCAGTACATCCGGGTTCATCAAATGTTTGGTATGCAGCACCGCACGCAGCAGGCTTTCGGAAGGTTCGATGCGTTCCAGCACCTCCAGATTAGTCACCACCTCATCAATGCCGTAGCGCAGCACCGCATCACTCTCGAGTCGTTCGATGACCTGTTGCGGGAAAAGCGTATGGATGGCGTTGATCCACTCAGGCGTCGTCAGGTTCGAGCCCTCCAGCCCGCCCTGGCGTTCGCCGCGCTGTAGGCGTTCAGGGTCGCGGCCATATAGCCACTCCAGCGCCTGGTCCATTTGGCAGGCGCGTTCATCAAGCCCGCCAAGGCTGTTTTCGGCGGCTTCGCCTAAAATCAGCCGCCAGCGCTGGAGTTCACGGGTGGTCAGAAGATCGGATAGCGTATGCATTAGCGAATTCCCCAGTGCTGCAGTGCTGCCAGCGCCTGCTGTTCTAGCTGCCGATGACGAGTAAAGCGTTCCGGCGAACAGGGGATCGGTGCCTGAAGCACCTGCGTCGGCAGCATGGTCATGTGATAGTGATCGAGTACCTGACGCGCCAGCGCACCGCGTTCGCGTGGTGGCAGCCAGGCCATCGCCGCGCGTAAATCCGGCAGGGCGAGAATGAACTCATCCTCCGCCAGTTGGGCAAGCAATCCGCTGAATCCGGCGATAAACGCGGACTGGCAGGCCAACTGATGGCGGGCTAGCGCCAGCATGCCGTGCACAGCTTCCCCCAGCCGCTGCGACGGCAACTGCGCCAATAACGTCAGGGCCGCTTCAGCAGTTGCTGCGGGATACTCAAGGCGAAGCAGTGCGCCGAGCGCCGCGCCGCGGTCGAGCGGGGCGGCATCGAACGCTCTCATACGCCGTTCAAATAAGGCCAGGGCGGCACTGAGCGACACCCCGGGTAAAACGCTGCCGTTTTGCATATCGCGCAGAATATGGCACAGCGTCTGCCAGCTATGTAGATGGGCATGAAACTGCGCCTCTTCGGCAACGCCGCTGGACTCGCAGAGCCATAGCGTCCTGTCAAGCGCCGCGCAGAGCGTAGTTTGCAGCACCACGGCATCTTGCATACCGCTGATATCGTCCAGACGCCACAGCGCGTAAAGCACCTCCAGCGCCGGGCCCATTTCGGCGAACTGGCTCTCCCCGGCGATAAGCTGCGCCAACTGATCCAGCATCTGCTGGCTGAAGGTAGATAGCCCCGCCAGTGCCGCCTGGTTCAGGCTGGCGGCCAGGCCACGGATGCCGATGGAATCCAGCATGTCTACCTCAAGCCGCTGGCGCGCGGCCTCTGCCAGGGAGGCACCGTAGCAGGCGGCTTCAATCAGCGCGGCATGCTGTTCCAGCGGACGAAAAAGCGACCAGCACTCTTCGCCGTCGCCGGAAAGCGTCATTGCGCTGCCCTGTCGCCGCTGGATCCCTGGAATATCGAGGATGGCCAGCCGATGCAGTACCTGACTTTTCGCAAGCTCGCCGGGTTCAAAGCGGTTGAGGGTCAGGCTACCGGACAGGGTAATACCGACCCGGGCCAGTTCGCGCTCCACATCCAGCGGCAGCGGGGGCTGCGGTGTTCCCGACGCCAGCTTGCCGAAGCCAGAACCTGCCAGCGCATCGACCATTGTCAGCAGGATCGGGTCGGTATCCGGATGAATCACGCCGCGATAGCTCCATGGCAGCCGGGCGTTCAGCGCTTCTCTAATCAGCGACCCCGCCAGCGCATCAAGCCAGTCGCAACGTAGCGGTTGGGCGTGACCGCGAAGCTGCGCCAGCGCCATGGCGCGTAGATGGGCGGCGGCGAGATCGGCCGTGGAGGCGGGCAGGCGACGCTGGCGTAAACGGGTGAGAAGGGTTTTCAGCAGCTGTTCACCAGCCTGCTGCTGGCCGAGCTGCCAGCACCATTTCTGCCACACCGGCGCGGGCATCCCGGAAAGATAACCTGCCAGCACATCCAGGCGCTTTTCGCTATAGGGCGTCAGATAGCAGCCGGTGATGGCCTCGGGCGTCGGCGAAGGCGGGCATTCAGGCTCCTGCGTTTGCGCCGGGCAGTTTCGCCATTGCGTGGCCAGCGCCGGGGCATGCCAGCCGCCGCACACCACCACTACCGGGCCGTCATTTTGCCCCATAGCCCATGCCAGCCAGCGGGCCATAAAGACTTCGCGCTGGTGGTTGTTTTCACCACCGCTTTCGTCGCCGCGCAGGCGGATAAAGTAAGTCTCCAGCGCCTGCTTCAGGTCAGCGCGCTGGGTTTCGTCTTCAAACAGGTGATCCCACAGGGTATCGGTATTCTCCATCCCGCTGGCCTGAAGCAGGCGCTGCTGGTCATCGGCGCGGCGAGCGTCAGGAACTTCTTCATCGTCCTCACTCTGCGCCCACACCGGCAGGTCGATAAATCGGACGTGCGCCCCGGTTGCGCGAGCGGCCAGCAACGCCTGCCATTCCGGAGAAAATTCAGCGAACGGCGTCCAGGCACCGCGCCCAGCCGTGCCGCCGTCCTGATGCTGGCAGTAGCTGTAGATGGCGATGGGCAACTGATGAGGTAAAAACAGCTCATCCAGCCGATGATTAAAATCCGCCGGGCCTTCAATCAATACGTAGCGCGGACGCTTTTGTTCAATCTGTTCCTTCACCAGCCTGGCGCAAGCCGGGCTGTGATGACGAACGCCGATAATTAACGGCTGCTCAGGCATGCGTGTTCCCTCACGGCAGGCGGTGACGGGCCTGATAATAGGCCTGCCAGTGGGCTTCTTTATGCGTGCCGACGCGTTGTTCAAAATAGCGACGCAGGCGGGCGCGGTCATCTTCATTATCTTTAATGATGGTCCCGGCGATGCAATCCACCAGATCGGCGGGCTCCCCGGCACGGCTGGCTAAAAACCACGCCCGCACCCCGACGGCGTGGGCGACGTTAACCGCTTCGGCGGTGGACATAATGGCGTTGAGGGTATCCATTGACGTTTTCTTGCCACCGTCGGCGCGCAGATCGCGGAAGGTATGCACCAGTAGCTCCAGCACGGCGTCGGGCACTTTATGCGGGATGCCGCTATGCTCCAGCAGCCGGGCCGAGGCGCTGGCCACCAGCTCCAGCTCCTGCTGAAAATCCATAATCGGAAAGACGGTTTCGAAGTCGAAGCGGCGTTTCAGCGCCGCGCTCATTTCGTTAACTCCGCGATCGCGGGTGTTGGCGGTGGCGATAATATTAAATCCGGCGCGGGCGTACAGCTGGCTGTCAGCGCCAGTCAGTTCCGGGATCGCCATTACGCGATCGGAAAGCATCCCCAGCAGGCAGTCCTGAACCTCCAGCGGGGTGCGGGTGATCTCTTCAAAGCGAACGATTTTACCGTCGCGCATTCCCTGATACAGCGGGGCGGGCACCAGCGCCTGTGTCGACGGCCCCTGGTTTATCAGTAATGCATAGTTCCACGCGTATTTGATTTGATCTTCCGTAATGGCCGCGCCGCCCTGGATAGTGAGCCCGGCGTCGCCGCAAACGGCGGTGGCCAGCAGCTCGGAGAGCAGTGATTTCGCGGTTCCCGGTTCGCCCACCAGCATCAGGCCGCGCCCGGTCGCCAGGGTTACCAGCATCCGTTCGACGGCGGCGGGACTGATAACCACCTTGCGGCTAATATTGCGAGCGCTATCGCCAAGGATAAAAGCCCGCGCCGCCGGCAGGCTCAACTGCCAGCCGGGCGGGCAAGGGAGCGAGTCATCCTGCTTAAGCCGTGCGAGTTCGTCGGCATACAGTACGGCAGCTGGCGGGCGCTGAAGATGTTTTTCCTGTGGTGACATATTTCTTCCTTAAAGAGTTATATTTAGCGCAATATCTCCCTGCGTATTCTGAGGTCACAAAGGCGCGTTCGGTAAGTGGAGCTAAAAAGTCAATATTCGACTCATGTGGTGAGTCGAATATTGTTGCTAATTGACTCACCACGTTTGTCACACTAGCGGGAAATAATCTCTATTGTGTTTAGCGCTTCGCTGAGATCCTGAGGATCGAGCCGGGAGAATGCAACGGGTTGTTCGCCGTAATAGAGCGTTATCGCGCCAAACTGCTGAGGGGCTTTAGCGTCTATGCTGTAGTGAACAAACCCCGGCGTGATTTCCAGTATCAGCCGATGCTGAGCAACATCGTAACAGAAATAGCTTTCGCTACCTTGCCACCAGCCCCGGCTGCGAATCCCCAACAGCTGTCCGCAGGTGGTTGATTTGCCCTGCCAGCGAGTTAGCTTGCTTCGCGTTGCTTCTTCCTCACACAGCAGCACCGTCCGGCGCGCTAGCTGACGGAAGGGCTGCAACAGCAGGTAGTCGTTGAGGATTTGTTCGAACGCCGCGCGCGTTTCATCACCCATTTCCAGTGGATGGGCGATGCCGAACACGGCATTCTCCGGCAGCGTGATGGATTCATCCTGGCTATCGCAGAATTCGCCCTCCGCTGCGACGCGAAAGGCGTTGAGCAGACGTCGCGGTTCATTCGCTGCGTAAACTCCCCACACTAAGCGCCGGGTCAGATGGCTGGTCAGTGGGTGGTCGACAAACAGCGCCTGAAACTCAGCCCGGCTCCAGCGCCGCGCCAGCCGTAGCGCACTTTCCAGGTGTGGCAGCAGGCGTTTGGCTACCTGGGTCGCATCTTTTTTCAGGCCTTTCAGTCGGACCAGCGCTTCTTCGGCTTTGGTCTGCTCATCCTCGGCGCGCAGGCGCGGAATACTTTTTTGCCGCGCTCCCTGCTGGTCGTATATCACCGGCAGCAGGTTTTCATCAAAGCGCACGCTAAAGCTACGGGTACCAAAGTCAAAGGTCAGCGCACTGGCGTCGTCCAGCCCCAGCGTCGGCGTCAGCCGGTCTTGCAGTTGCTCTTCGCTCAGGTCGCGCGCTTCGGCAACTTCTTTAAGATACTGTTCCGCGCTCTCGCGCAGCGGGCGCGATTTGGCGCGCAGTGAAACATGGTGCAGCTGGAGTAATGACATATCGCTGCCGATGCGGGTGAGGAGATGCAGCCCGCTGGCGGCGCGTGCCGATTTCCCCTCCTGCGGCCAGGCGAGGATTAACGCAGTCAGACAGCGTACGGTGCTTTCATCACCGAAGATACCCAGCGTCTGAAATGCCCAGTTCTCTTTGGCGGGAGCCCCTGCGCTTTGCCAGGCGTTAAACAGATCCCAGGCAAAAGTGGCCAGCGACTGGGGCTGACAGGCGGCTTTGACAATATCCAGTCCGCAGTAATGATGGCCACCCTGGGCGAAGCGCAGCATCTCGCCAAGGATCTCCAGCGCCTCGTCGGTTAGCGGCTGGTCGTTGCCAATCAGTCGTGGCCTGCGCCAGAGCGCGGGCTGCCAGAAGTCTGGTGCTTTCGGCGTCCGGGTCGGGTAGTTGTCCAGCGGGTCCTGCGCCAGCAACTGTTCGAGCGCTAACCATAGCGCCGGTTCGTTCCAGCGTTGTGCCACCGTTTTTAGCCGCTCGCTGTGGCCTTCCTGATGCAGAAGGCGCAGGGCGTTAATCGCCGCCTCGCGGTTATCGCCCGCTTTGTCGAACGCCTGCGGGATTAGCGCGGTGGCGGCGTGTTCCGGCCATTGCAGTAGCCACTCGCGGGCGAGGTTGCTCTGCGCCTGGAAACGTCGCCAGAGGCGGGCGACCGGTAGCGCCAGTTCCGTTGCACCGATATGAATCAGCAGCGGAAAGATCTCTTTTGGCCGGTGCTGAAGCGCCAGCTGCAGGCCGGGCAGGGCATCCGTCCCGAGAATGCTCAACATATATTCGGCCCCAACGAATTTGAAGTTCTCTTCATTGATGCGCTGCCACAGCGTCACAGCCTGCTCGCGGGGCAACTGCATCAGCAGATAAAGATTCCAGCAGTCGTTGGGTTTATAGCCTTCGTCAAGATAGTCTCGCCAGGCCTGCAGCAGCACCTCGCTATTACCGCTGTGCAGCGCCTTAACGGCAGCTTCACACCATCCCGTTTTATTACTGTAGACGCTATACGATGATCCCAAATGCCCTTGCCGGCCATTCAACGTATATTGATGGAACAGATAATCCATGTCCTCAAAGCCCAGCTCTTGTAATACAACGCCCCCTTTACGGCTAAGGCGCTCAGGCAGCGGCAGGTCGTTAAAGAAGCTGGCTGGCTTGCTGGTAGCCAGCGCCTCTCTTTCCCCCTGTTGCCAGTATTCCTGCGGAGCAACCTGGAGTACGGGAAGCTCAAAGCGTGGGCCGGCGGCTTTTTTCTTTTTGCCGCGCCACGGCGGCGAGAGCAGGATTTCCGGCAGGCTGGCGTTATCGGTGGTTGTCGTTACGCCTGAAGAAGGCAATTGTTGACAGCTTGCCAGCAGGGCCAGCGCCTGCGAGCTTAGCCAGGGACTGACTTCTTCAGCCAGCTGCGGATGCGTATTTAGCAACGCCTGAAGCAGCATGCGCCAGCCCTCAGCGCGTTTTTTCTGCTGTTGCGGGAGCTTTTTCTCTTCGATATGAGGATATCCGGGGCGAGCGGGCGGTACCGGCAGCGCCAGCAGTTCCGCCAGCGCCGCCAGCGTCGAGGCGGGGAATTTTTTGGCAAACTTCGCGACGCGCTCCTGGCTGGGTTTGTTTTTGTCCGCCACCAGCAGCAATAGCCGGATAACCTGCGGATGGTTGATTTGCACCAGCAGGCTGCCGCAGTCGTCTTTGTGTGCGTAGACCGCCATTCGAGGAACCGCCGCCAGCCCCTGCTCGCGCAGAACGGCGGCACAGGCGGCGTAGCCATAGCGGTTCTCGTAATACATATCGCTACCTTCGCGATCGGTAAAGATATCGCGCGCCCAATACTCCTCCAGCTCAGCCTGCGCTTCGGGAGTCGTGGCGACGGCTTTTAGCCACTCTTTTGATGATCTATAGCTTTCCTGACCGTGAGTAACATAAACTTTATTGGCGATATCTGGCCATTCTGGCAGCAACAGGGCAATAAACGGTTGGCGGTATAGCGGCACGTCTGCAAGCGCAGTGGCGAGTTTGTCAGTGCAACGTTGCCAGATCTCTTCCTCCGCCAGCGACAGGTGTTTGCGCAGGCGTAGGTCGAAGGCATCGTAGGTTTCGGCGCGAAAACCGTATTTTCTCTTCTTATCCGGGTAGCAAAACACGATATTAGGCTGTTCGTATTTGTTATATGCCATAGCAATACTCTGGCGGGCAATGACTACCTCGGTGGCGTACTCGACGCCATACAACTGAACGATCTCATCCAGCAGCTCGGGGGTGTCGTCTTCCGTCAGGCGGGTTAACGTCGCCATGGTGGGGGCGGGCATGGCGGGTTTTGCCTTACCCACATAAGAAATTGCCAGAGCAATTGCCTGTTGCCACTCCGGCGTACATTTTTCATAGCCCCAGGTGAGGGAGCGATAGCGGGCGGGAATATCGTTCGCCAACTGCTGAATCCGCCCCTCTTCAACCAGTGGCACCGGCTCGCCCGGCCAACGGCGATGGCTTAACGGTTCTTTACCCTTTTTAAAGGTCAACTCCAGCTGTGCATCATCCGCCAGCCACGGTGGGGTTACTGCGTTGTGCATAAACGTTCCTTGTTCTATTCAAATAGCGCGTCAATATCGTTAATCAGTTCGCTGATGGTGACGCTATCCAGTACGGAAAACGTTGCTGTTTGCGGACCATTGCTGCCCCAGCCGTACTGGTGCGCTTTGCCTTCCCATAGCCAGATTTTGCTTAACAGCTGCTCGGCGCTCAGTTCGTCCGGTGACATGCCCACGGCGAAGCCTTCGTCGATTTCCATTACTAACGTCCACTGTCCCAGCGGTTTGAGCATCCAGCCAATCCAGCCTGCATCCTGTGGGTCGCCGCGCAGCCAGCCTTTATTCGCCAGCCCCATTACCCGGCCGCTTGGACACTTGCGCCTGGCCCAGCGGGTCAGCTCTGAGGCAGAAAGTTCAGCGGGCGTCAGGGTGTAGCAATTGCGATCGAGCTGACGGAACGGTGGCAGCAGTTCGTAATCGGCGAACAGTTGACCGAAGGCGGCGGCGTCTCCCGCAGGCATTTCCAGCACGTGCGGAATACCGATGCGGATCTCGCCGTCCGGCAGGGTAAAGAGATCGTCATCGGCGGTGCTGTAACTGTTGTCTTCGGCAACGCGGAAGCAGGCCAGCAGTTTGTTGTCCGCACCATAGACACCCCATACCAGGCGACGGGTAAGATGGCGCACCAGAGGATGGCTCACCAGGAACAGGTGGAAGTTCTCCGGCGTCCAGCGTCGGCGCTGGCACATGGCGGATTCCAGCCGCGCGATTTGTTGGGCGGCGATGGTGCGGGCGTCTTTTTTCAGGGCTTTGTAGCGATTAACCGACTCTGTTGCCAGCGTGTCATCGTCACTCTTATTGGGTTTTAGCAGGTCTTTCAGCCGACTGCCGTTTTCATCGCGCACGAACGGCTTGAGCGCCTCATCAAAGCTAACGATAAAGCGCCGCGGGCCAAAATCGAGGGTTAACGTTCCATCATCGTTCAATCCGAGATCCGGAGCGAGGCGGTCTTCCAGCTCGGCAACGGTCAGTTCGCGACTCTCGGCAATATCGCCGATTTTTTCCCGTGCGCGCTCTTGTAAGGCTTTGAATTTCAGCTTCTGGGCGATGCCGTTAAGCTGCATCAGAGCGATATCCGTGCCGATCGCGGCGAGAATATCTAACCCGACCGTGGCGCGTTTATGCTGGGATTCACCCGGCCAGACGCGGATCAGCGGCGTTAGCGCTCGCGCGGTGTCGTCGTTGCCGAAAATTCCCAGCGCGCTAAAGGCCCAGCCCTCTTTGGATGGCGCTCCGGCGGTTTGCCAGGCGCTGAACAGGTCCCAGGCGAAGGCGGCGAGTGACTCGGCAGTGCAGAGATCTTTCACCTGCTGTAAGCCGGGGTAAAGGCCTTCTTCTGCCGGGAAGCGCAGCATTTCGCCGAGCGATTTTAATGCTGCGTCCGGGAGTGCCTGGCCGTTTTCTCGCAGCTGCGGGCGCGTCCAGAATGCGGGTTGGTAAAACGCAGGCAGGGCTGGAATTTTGGTCGGATGGTTATCCAGCGGATCGAGTGAGAGCAGGGCGTTAATGGCCTCCATCACCTCCGGCTGATTGTAGCGCTGTGCGACCTGCTCAAGCAGACGCTGATGGCCGTTATCTATCAGCAGACGTAGCGCCAGACGTGCACTGTCCTGCGCTTCGCCTGCTTTACCAAAGGCTGCGGGCAGCAGGCCGGTAATGGCATGCTCCGGATAGGCCAGCAGCCACTCGCGGGCAACATCGCGCAGCGTTTTAAGTTTGTTAAAGGCGCGGGCGACCATCGGGGCCAGTTCGCTGGCGGCAAACCAGATTGCGACGGATAAGTTCTCTTGCGGGTAACGTGAGAGAGAATGTATAAAGCCCGGCAGTCCGGCAAGACGCAGATACGTCATTACGTATTCCGCGCCGGTGTGCGGCTCTTTGCTCAGAGCGTTCCAGGCCACGATTGCCTGCTCTGTGGGCAGCGCGGTGAGCATATAAACCGCCCATTCGCGTGAAGAACCCTGGAGGGACTTAAACTTCGCGATCAGCGCGGGATAATCCTGCCGTTGCCAGGCGCTCGGTACGGAGTCGGGGGCGTTGTCAGAAAGATTACCATTCCAGCGCCGAAAGCCTAAGCGCATCAGGAAATTTTTTTCATCCTTTCCTCTGCCCATTTCCACCTGGTGGGCATACCAGCTACGTTGTTCGAGAAGCTGCTTGCCCGCCTCTTCCGTCAGCATACAGACCGGGTCTAAGGCCAGCGGTGATAAATCCAGTTGGGGAATCGGCGATTTTTTCTTTTTCGTCGCCCACGGCGGGGAAACCAGCACCAATGGCAGCATATCGTCACTGGCGCAGTCGGTCTGCTGATTGAGTTGCTGCTGGCAGGTTTCCAGCAGCGCCGCGGCCTGTGAAGAGATCCATGGCGCGATCTGCGCGACCCGTTCCGGTCGGGTGCTCAACTGGGTCATTAGCATAATGCGCCAGCGTTTCTCTTCTTTATGCACCAGTAGCTCAGCCAATGCCGCCAGCGCCGCATGTGGGAAACGGGTGCAGGCTTGAGTCATCCGTTCATGGCAGCGTTTTCCTTGTTCGCTCACGCGGATCAGCTGCGTCAGGGCCTGCGGATGATTAACGTAGCTTATCAGCTCGCCGCACAGGTCATCGTGAACGTAGGGCGCAAAGCGGGAGATTCCGGCGACTCCCTGCTCGCGCATCACCGTCGCGTTCCAGACGCTGCCGTTGTAGTAATCGTTGAACAGGTTTTCCGCCAGGTAGGGCTCCAGCGCTTTGACGACCTGCGGGTCGCGGGCAACCAGCTTCAGCCATTCTGCCGTTCTGACATTTTTGTGCGCCAGCACCCGGCAGGCGATGTCGTTAACAACATCCTGGCGCTCCGGCAGCAATAACGCGACCAGCGGTTGCTGGCCGACAGGCATATCCGGCAATGCGGCAATGAGTTTATCCACGCAGCGCTGCCACAGCGGCTCATCAGCAAGGGCCAGATGCGCACGCAGGCGAACATCGAACATATTCGCTCCACGAGCCGAGACTGGTTCTGCGAGAAAGGTGACCTGAACGGTTTGATAATTATATTCAAATTCAATGTGCTGTAGGGCGATAAACATTTCAACGGCATATTCCAGCCCGTAGACGTAAACAATTTCGTCCATCAGTTCGGGATTATCACCGCTGCGCCAGCCACGGCGAGTTGCCACGGCGACCTGAACCGCCAGCGCGGCTGGTGATAGCTGGCCATCGGTGAGAGCTTCATTGATGACTTGCTGCCAGTATGCGGAGCAGCCGGCGCTATTGAAGGTGACGGTTTTACCGGATTGTTTGTGGATCTCTTTGCCGAGGTCCATCAGTTTACTGTCCTCAGGCGCAGCAATCGGTTCGCCGGGGAAGAGGCGCGAAGGGAGCGCTTGCGCAAGGAGTTCATCCGACAACGGCAATTCGGCATCGTCCGCCAGCCACGGGCGGGTAACGTCAACAGGCGTGGGAACGCGCTCCGGCTGTGGGGATGCTGTCGTGGCGACTGGCTCAGAAGGCTGGCTGGCAACGGTGGGTTGCACTGCGGCGGTATCTTCAACATAGCCTTTTTTGGTTTTTTCGTTAATCAGCTTCAGTTCGGCCTTGCTGGCGGCGACGCTATCGGCAAAGGTTTTAATCTGACTCTGACCGCTGGTGCCGACCTTACCCCAGCTCAGATGCAGCTCGTTGTCCTGCTGCTCTACTGCCCAAAATTTATGTGATTTTTCATCATGATAAATAAATGTTTTCATCGGCGTCCCTGTTGTTTTATCCAGTTTTACGTTGATGCTAACAGTTATTGTCAGATTAAAAAGGGGTCTACGAGGTAAGGCGGGATATTTCAGAGTTTATAAAAAAAAGCGCTGCCGGAGCAGCGCTTTATGCGGGGTTACTTGACCTGCTGGCCCGGCTGAGCGCCGCTGTCCGGGCTTAACAGGAAGATATCCTTCCCGCCGGGACCGGCGGCCATCACCATGCCTTCCGAGATGCCGAAGCGCATTTTTCGCGGCGCCAGGTTGGCGACCATTACCGTCAGGCGACCAATCAGCGCCTGCGGATCTGGATAGGCGGAGCGGATGCCAGAGAAGACGTTGCGTTTCTCGCCGCCGAGATCCAGCGTCAGGCGCAGCAGCTTGTCTGAACCGTCAACGAACTCGGCGTTTTCGACAAGCGCGATACGCATATCGACTTTGGCGAAGTCATCAAAAGTGATGGTTTCCTGAATCGGGTCATCCGCCAGCGGACCGGTGACCGGTGCTGACAGCGCTTTCACCTCTTCTTTCGACGCTTCAACCAGCGCTTCAACTTGCTTCATCTCAATGCGGTTATACAGCGCTTTGAAATTATTGACCTTGTGAGCGAGCAGCGGCTGCTGAATGGCATCCCAGCTCAGTTCACTGTTAAGGAAGGCTTCCGCACGCGCAGAAAGCTCCGGCAGAACCGGCTTCAGCCAGGTCATCAGCACGCGGAACATGTTCAGGCCCATGGTACAGATAGCCTGCAGGTCGGCGTCGCGGCCTTCCTGTTTTGCCACAACCCATGGAGCCTGCTCATCAACGTAGCGGTTCGCGACGTCAGCCAGCGCCATGATTTCGCGGATGGCTTTGCCGAATTCGCGGCTGTCCCATGCTTCGCCAATGCTTGCAGCTGCATCGGTGAAGGTTTTGTACAGCACCGGGTCAGCCAGCTCAGCGGACAGCACACCGTCGAAGCGCTTGGCGATAAAGCCCGCATTCCGGGACGCCAGGTTCACTACTTTGTTGACGATGTCGGCATTCACGCGCTGCACGAAATCTTCCAGGCTCAGGTCGATATCATCGATGCGTGAAGAGAGCTTGGCGGTGTAGTAGTAGCGCAGGCTGTCGGCATCAAAATGCTTCAGCCAGGTGCTGGCCTTAATAAAGGTACCGCGTGACTTGGACATCTTCGCACCGTTGACCGTCACGTAGCCGTGAACGAACAGGTTGGTTGGTTTGCGGAAGTTGCTGCCTTCAAGCATCGCAGGCCAGAACAGGCTGTGGAAGTAGACGATATCTTTGCCGATAAAGTGATACAGCTCGGCGGTAGAGTCTTTTTTCCAGTATTCGTCAAAGCTGATAGTGTCGCCGCGCTTGTCACACAGGTTCTTGAAAGAGCCCATGTAGCCAATTGGCGCATCCAGCCAGACGTAAAAATATTTGCCCGGCGCGTTGGGGATTTCGAAGCCAAAGTACGGCGCATCGCGGGAAATATCCCACTGCTGCAGGCCGGATTCAAACCACTCCTGCATTTTGTTCGCCACCTGCTCCTGCAGCGCGCCGCTACGGGTCCACGCTTGCAGCATTTCGCTAAATGACGGCAGATCAAAGAAGAAGTGCTCAGACTCGCGCATCACTGGCGTCGCGCCGGAAACCACCGATTTCGGCTCGATAAGCTCGGTCGGGCTGTAGGTCGCGCCGCACACTTCGCAGTTATCGCCGTACTGATCCGGTGATTTACACTTCGGACAAGTGCCTTTTACGAAACGGTCCGGCAGGAACATGCCTTTTTCCGGATCGTAAAGCTGAGAAATAGTGCGATTTTTAATAAAACCGTTCTCTTTCAGGCGGCCATAGATAAGCTCCGACAGCTCACGGTTTTCGTCACTGTGCGTGGAGTGATAGTTATCGTAGCTGATGCCGAAGCCAGCAAAATCGGTCTGATGCTCCTGACTCATTTCGCCAATCATCTGTTCCGGAGTGATCCCGAGCTGCTGCGCTTTCAGCATGATCGGGGTGCCGTGGGCGTCGTCGGCGCAGATGAAGTTGACTTCGTGGCCGCGCATTCGCTGGTAACGGACCCAGACATCAGCCTGGATGTGCTCCAGCATGTGGCCGAGGTGGATTGAGCCGTTTGCGTACGGCAGCGCGCACGTTACCAGAATTTTCTTCGCGACTTGAGTCATAGTGGGCATTACATCTTCTATTGTAAAAAGGGCTTTCGATGTTACCGCAAAGGCAATAATTTGGTAAGCCCAAAGCTTATTGTGGGGGAATTATTCCCTTTAAGGTAAACTTAACGGACAAGATTCAACTCACAATAACAAAGGAGTCGGGATGAGTTCGCAATCCCAGGCCAAATCCCCCGAGCGCCTACGTGCGATGGTTGCCGGGACCCTGGCTAATTTCCAGCACCCAACCCTGAAACATAACCTCACCACGCTGAAGGCGCTGCACCACGTCGCCTGGCTGGACGAGACCGTGCACATCGAAATTCAGATGCCGTTCGTGTGGCATAGCGCGTTTGAGGTGTTAAAAGAGCAGTGCAGCGCCGAGCTGTTGCGCATTACCGGCGCTAAAGCCATTGACTGGAAGCTGACGCACAGCATCGCCACGCTTCAGCGGGTAAAAAATCAGCCCGGTATTAACGGCGTAAAAAACATTATCGCCATCAGCTCCGGCAAAGGTGGGGTGGGGAAATCGTCTACGGCGGTTAACCTGGCGCTGGCGCTGGCGGCGGAAGGGGCGAAAGTGGGTATTCTCGATGCCGATATTTACGGCCCGTCGATTCCGACCATGCTCGGCGCGGAAGACCAGCGTCCGACGTCACCGGATGGCACTCACATGGCGCCGATTATGAAATTCGGTCTGGCAACCAACTCCATCGGCTATCTGGTGACTGACGATAACGCCATGGTATGGCGCGGCCCGATGGCCAGCAAAGCGCTGATGCAAATGCTGCAGGAAACGTTGTGGCCGGATCTCGATTATCTGGTACTGGATATGCCGCCAGGCACCGGCGATATTCAGCTGACGCTGGCGCAGAACATTCCGGTAACCGGCGCGGTAGTGGTCACTACGCCGCAGGATATTGCGCTGATCGACGCCAAAAAAGGCATCGTGATGTTTGAAAAAGTGGAAGTGCCGGTACTGGGGATTGTGGAAAACATGAGTATGCATATTTGCAGCAATTGTGGGCACCACGAACCTATCTTCGGTACCGGTGGCGCGCAAAAGCTGGCGGATAAATACCATACTCAGTTACTGGGCCAGCTGCCGCTGCATATCACGCTGCGTGAAGACCTCGATAAAGGTACCCCGACGGTGGTCGCGCGTCCGGGAAGCGAGTTTACCGAGACTTACCGCCAGCTAGCGGACCGCGTCGCGGCGCAGCTGTACTGGCAGGGCGAAGTGATCCCCGGCGAGATTGCCTTCCGGGCGGTGTAATCACCTTTCCAGGCTAAGCCGTGCGGCGTTTTACGTCGCGCGGTTTTTTTATGTCTGCAGATAACTGCGCTTTTCTGCCTTATAAGTTAATCACCAAATGAATATCATTGGTGTTAACTATTACTTATTTTTATTCACATTCAGGCGTGTTGAGATTTATCAATAAAACATATTATTAACATTGTATTCTTCCGGCAATTGTGAGAGCTTCATTAACATAGAAGTGAAATATTTTTTATTCGCCAGGATGAGGTGTTTTTTTACAGGAATTTATTTTCCTCATCTAATTTTTTTTGGGCGGGAAGTTGTCATCATTAGTCATACGTAGATAAAAACGAGGTAAGGAATAAAATATCCGTAATACATTTTCGGAGTGAATGATGAATAATATTGCTCTAATCGTTAAGTTACGAGAACTACTGGTTATTTTTATGCATAAGCGCTCTTTGCCGGAGAAAGCAGACGATGCGTTGCGTTATTGTCAGGAAAACATCCCGCTAACTGAGGTTCCGATTGGCGCTTATGGTGAATATAATGAAATTTTCGAACAAATCACTTTTTTATCAGGTGATCAAAGCCGCACTGCGCCAGATGATTTACTGCGAAGCGGCGGCGATCTGATATTAAGTATTCTGATGTTATATGAGCAAATTGCTTCATATATTGCCGTCGAGGAATTTATGCAAAAGCAAAACCGTTTTAACGAATAGAAACGAGAAACGCCAGCGGCAGGTAGCGCGCTGGCGTTCGGCTTTTAACGATGGTAGAAAATCTCGCCATCGTAGATTTTGAGGATTTTCCCCTCAGTATCGGTAATCAGAACGTAGCTCCCACCCATATAGGTCCAGTGAGTACCGGCGTCCGGTGCGGGCAGATTGCGCTGCTGCCACTGCTTAATGTTGTATTCTGGCGTGAGGTACAGCGGCGGTACGGTATCGCCGATGTGGAATTGTTTGAAGTCTGCGGTAACACCATCCAGCTCATATTTCTGTATAGCGCCGCCAGCAGCCCACGCTCCGCTGGAACAGGCCAACAGTACGCCCAGAAGCATCATTTTTGTTTTACGCATAATTTCCTCATTATTATCCTGGACACAAAATCGCAGCCTCGTATCATTCCTGATACATCAAGGAAATGGCAAGTGTTGGTTTGGTTAAAAGTGTAAGCAAACAGTGATGCTATGACGTTTTTCGGCGGATCGCGTCGGTTTTGAGAATAATCCTGATTCGGGAGCTACTATGTTCAGGCTGGAAGATCTGGCATTGTTTGTCCGCGCCGCGGCATTAAGCAACTTTAGCGAGGCGGCGCGAGAGGCAGGGCAGCAGCCCGCGCAGGTGAGTGCGGCGATAAAACGCCTGGAAACGACGTTGAACATTCGTCTTTTTGCCCGTTCAACGCGTAGTTTGCGTCTGACCCCTGAAGGGGAGACCTGGTTGCCCTATGCCACGCAGATGCTGGATACGCTGCACGCCGGACTGCAAAAAATCCAGGCTCCCGATGACGAAGTTCGCGGTACGTTACAAATTGCCGTGCCGTCCGATCTGGGGCGTAACTTGCTCCTGCGCGTGTTTCGCGCTTTTCGTCTGCGCCATCCCGCGCTGAGTTTACGGATCCTGTTTTCCGATCATCGGACCGATGTGTTTAAAGACCCGGTGGACGTGGCATTTCGCTATGGCGATAACGACGACGCCTCGTTTATTTCCCTGCCGGTTGCGCCCGAGAACCGGCGCGTGCTGGTGGCCTCGCCCGGCTGGATAGCCGAGCACGGTGAACCGCAGACGCTGGATGATTTAGCGCGGCATAATGCGCTGACCTACGTGCTGCGCGGCAGGCCGTTCGATCGCTGGCCGCTTAGCGTTGGGGGAGACGTTCACCATGTGCAGGTTTCCGGCACGATTGTGAGTGATGACGCTGAAGTTATTCGCCGCCTGGCGGTTGCCGGGGAGGGGATTGCGTATAAATCCACGCTGGACGTGAGCGATGACATTCGCGAAGGGCGGCTACAGGTGCTGTTGCCGCAGTATCAGGGTGATGTCGTGCCGCTAAATATGATTTGCCCGCACCGCAAACAGCTTTCTCCTGCGGTGCGGCTACTGTATGAGGCGGTTAAAGCGGAGTGCGAGAAAGTATAGGCTCTAACGCTGGTGTCATTCCCGGCGGCGCTTCGCCTGGCCGGGCTACGGGTCCACCACCGTCTGCGGACCGGTAGCCCGGACAGGCGCGTCAAGCGCCGCCTCTGGGGCAATTATTGGCATGAACCTTAATGCTTCACCAGCGTAGCAAAGTAGTACACCAGAGGAATGGCGAGGATCCACAGGCCAATCGGGATTTCTCGCCACTTGCCAGCAATAGTCTTAATCACCACATAAAACAGCAGTCCACCGGCAATTCCGGTACCGAAGCTGTTGGCAATCAGCGTAATCATCACCATCATCAATACCGGCAATCCGTCGGTGAAATTGCCTAAATCTACTTTGCGCAGGCCGCTGAACATATTCAGGCCGATCAGAATTAGCGCTGGCGCGGTGGCTTCTTTCGGGATCATCAACGCCACCGGCGTAAACAGCAGCATCAGCAGGAACATTACCGCCGCCGACAGCGCAGTTAACCCGGTTTTGCCGCCAGCTTCCGCTGCCGCCGAAGATTCAATCAGCGCGGTCGCTGCCGGAATACCCAGCCACGGGCCGATAGCCGCCGCGATGGAATCGACCATAAACGGGCGATTGATATGCGGCATATTGCCTTCTTCATCCAGCAGGCCCGCTTCGCCGCCCACCGCCAGCGTGGTGCCCATCGTGGAAAAGAACTCTGAGGCGAAAAAGACGAACAGGAACGGCAGGAAAGCGATATTCAACGCCCCCAGCATATCGATTTGCCCCAGCACCGGCGTCAGCGAATGCGGCATATCGATAATGCTGCCCGGCAGTTTAGTGACGCCCATGGGGATACCGATCAGGGTAGCGACCAGGATGGCCCATAGAATAGAACCGGGGATCTTTCGTGCCTGTAGGGCAATCGCCAGAAACAGCCCGCAGAGCGCGACCAGTGCGCCCGGTGAAAGGAAATCCCCGAGCATCAGGGCATTGGTTTTGGCATTTGCCAGCACCAGCCCGGCGTTACGAAAGCCCAGTACCGCAACGAACAGGCCGATCGAGGCGGTTAGCCCGAGTTTAATAGATTGTGGCACCGAGCGGGTGACCACTTCGCGCAGGCCGAATTTTGTCAGCAGGAAAAACAGGATCCCTGACCAGCAGGCGATACCGAGGCCGACCTGCCAGCCAATACCCTCGCTGCCTGCAAGCGTCACGCCAACCAGCACCGAGCCACCGATGCCCGGCCCAACGATAAACGGCAGATTGGCGTAAAACGCCATCAGCAGGGTGCCGCCGACGAATACCAGAATCGTGCCGGTGGTCGCTGCGCCTTTATCCATCCCGCCCACCGCCAGCAGTCCGGGGATAACCACCAGCAGATAGGCGGCGGCAAGAAAGCCGGTGATCCCGGCCAGGCACTCGGTACGCAACGTGCTGCCGCGCGAATACAAGGCAAAACGGCGCTCCAGCCAGCTTCCTTGCGCGGATGAATGAAGGGTGTTGTCGGCCATGCTTAGGCTCCCTGATGTTTATTGTTGTGCTCTGTGTGTTTTATGTATTCCGGGATTTCCCGGCAGTCTATCAGCGGGTCGACAATCTGGCGGGTACTGCCGTCGGTCAAACCCAAATCGGTCAAATGCGGTCCGGCGTTACAGGCGAGGCAGGTGCCTTCAATAGCCTTAAACACGCGGTACGGTGGCTCCCAGTCGGCAACTTCTGCGCTCAGGTCTCGCAGCTGGCGGAACTGTTGCGCCAGCTCCGGGGCTGGTAAATCGGAAAGCATCCCGGCAATCGGCATTGCCACGTGAGCGAGGATTTTGCCCTGCTGCGCCAGCGCCATACCACCGCCTGATGCGACAAGCTGGTTTGCTGCCAGCGCCATGTCGTCGGCATCTCGACCCAGCACCACCAGATTGTGTGAGTCGTGCGAATAGCTGGTGGCGATCGCACCGCGCAGCTCACCCCAGCCTTCCAGCAGCGCAATTTGCGGCTTCGCTTCGTGGCGGCCGTGGCGATGCTTAACCCAAATCAGGCTAAACCCGTCCGGGATTTGCACTTTGCCGTCGCGGACTTGCACCTCCACTTCGCCCCACTGGGTAAAACGCGCACCGCGAATATGCCGCAGGCGGGCGACGCCGTGGCGGATATCTTCGACGCGGAGGATAAAATCGTCAGGATTTAGCGGTGTCAGCTGAAGCGTATTGCGCGGTGGCGTCACGCCAGCCGCCGCTGAAACAGGTTGGAGCAGAGTCCCTTTGCGGGCAATCAGCTTCCCGGCGACGTAGACTTCCTGCGCTTTGAGCTTTTCTAATGAATCGAAAACGACAAGATCGGCGCGACGTCCGGCGGCAATTAGCCCCAGATCGTTACGCTGTAGACGGATCGCCGCGTTTAAGGTGGCGAAGCGTAATACGTCGGTCGCCGCCAGACCATGCTCAATCAGCAGGTTGAGCAGGGCAATGATGCCGCCTTTTTCCAGCAGCATATCCGGCGGGACATCATCGGTGCAGACGGTGATCTGCGAGGAGAGATGCGGTAGCGTTTTCAGCGCCTTGACGATATCTGGCAGCAGGTAAGGGTGCGAGCCGCGAATTTCGACGGTCAGCCCGGCGCGCAGTTTTTCCAGTGCATCTTCCGCAGAAGTCAGCTCGTGATCGGATGTCACCCCGGCGGCGAGATAGGCCTGGAGGTCCGCGCCGCTTAAACCGCGCGCGTGGCCTTCAATCAACTTGCCGCTGTTCAGACCGGCCTGGACAATCTCCTGCATCCGCTCGCTGCCGTGCAACACGCCGTGCATGTCCATGACTTCGGCGACGCCGCGTACTTCCGGCCACGCCAGCATGGTTTCCATTTCCGCACCGGCAAAATCCGCGCCGGACATCTCCAGCCCCGGCGTGGACGGCACGCTGGAGGGCGCGGCGACCATTACCTGTAACGGCAGATCGCGGCTGGCGGCGACGGCATAGCGCACACCTTCAACGCCCAGCACGTTGGCCAGCTCGTGCGGATCCCAGAACACCGCCGTAGTGCCCTGAGTCAGGACGATTTCGGCATAACGCTCGGGCGGCAGGTGGGAGCTTTCGAGGTGAACGTGTGTATCCATCAGCCCTGGTGACAAAAAATAACCCGCCAGAGAGCGGCGTTCGTGGGCATCGGATCGGCTACCGCGCGGGTGCACGCTGGCGATCATTTCGCCAACGATGCCGACATCGGCCTCGCGGATCTCGCCGCTCGCCATGTCGACGATCTGTGCGTCGGTCAGTAATAGATCGAACGGGGATTCGCCGCGTGCGGCCTGGACGGCGCGGCGGCGGGTTTCAGCACTGCTGGACATAACAACTCCGGCACAAGGATAATGCAGATACTCTAGGGGCAGAGCAAACGTTTGCCCAGATGAATAAATTTATCGCCCGATAACCTCGGGTTATTCTGCGTAATGACCGTTGACGAAAAACACTATGACTGAACCCTGGCAGCGTCTGCCTGCACTTTCGCTTAAACAGCTCCAGTATTTTGTGACCCTGGCCCAGCTACGCCATTTCACCGATACCGCTAATCGGCTGGCTATCAGCCAACCGGCGCTAAGCAGCGCGCTGCGGCAAATTGAGGCCGTACTGGGCGGTAAGCTGGTTAACCGCACGGCGTCGTCAGTGACGTTGACCGAGTTGGGGTCTGCCATTTTGCCCCATGCCCGGCGGGTGTTGAGCGTGGCGCAACTGGCGTTTCAGGATATGCAGCAGATTGTCGAGGCCGGCGGCGATGGCACGGTGCGCATTGGCCTGGTGCCATCGGTGAGCTCGCTGCTGTTTCCGCTGCTGCCGCAGACGTTGGCTCAGGCTTTTCCGCGCCTGAGGGTGGAGTTTCACGATCAGACCAACGATGCCCTGTTTTGCGAGCTGCAGTCGGGGAAAATAGATTTTGCCATTGGCGCAATTGATCGTTCTTTGCCGCCGGAACTGCTGGTTTATCCTCTGCGCGAAGATCCGTTCGTTGCGGTGCTGCATTGTGACGATCCGCTGGCCGGGCAGCCGCATCTGCCGTGGAAGCTACTGGCCGGGCGCGATATCGCGGTGTTCTCAAAGGGCAATATTCAGCGTCTGGTCGGCGCGCTGGCAGAGAGTCATCGCCTGACGCTTAATACGCGCTATCAGGTTGATTATATTGAAACGCTCTATGGTCTGGTGCGTTCCCGGCTGGCAGTGGCGATTCTGCCTGCGCTTTATACCACCCATCTTCAGGATCCTGTGTTGAAGATTGCCCAGCTTCAGCAACCTGCCTTAACGCGGACCGTGGCGCTGATGCGCGGGCCACAGCCTTTGCCGCCGCTGATTGAAGCGTGTTTTGCTTTACTATTGAGTTCGCTGCGGGAAGTTAATCTATAGGATGCCATTATCGCGGTTCATTTCAGTGAAAGTGAAAGAGCTAACGAAATACTTTATCGTATCTATTAAAATCAAAGGGTTATCGCTCTTTAATAAAATCAATTTGTTGCAAAAATGTCGGTAGATTGTTTTTGAATGAAAAAATTTATTATAAAACAAAAAGATATATTTAGTACGTTCCCCACGGCAACGGGGATAATTAATCAACTAACAACCGCGCTATGCAATCGCCGAAAGTCTCTTATTAGCGTAATGTCGACCGGGCTGGAAGCCCATGCTGTGTGGGTAGGGTAGCCCGGACAAGGCGCGCCAGCGCCGCCTCCGGGGAGAACTTGCTAAGGGAGATGCTTAATCAGCACATCGACGGTGAGATGATTAATATACTCCAGAGAGTGGGAAGCGAGGACGCCCAGCAACCGGTTGTGATGTCCGGCGATAATCAAATCGATATTTCTCTGGCGCACACACTCTTCAACATCGGCAAAACGGCGAGCGGTCACCAGCGATAGCGTCTGCACGGGTAGAGATACCGTTGTTGCCAGCTCATTAAGCAGCGCTTTTGCCTGAATCACCTCCTGCGAAACGTCATCATCCAGCAGGCTATCGGAGACGTAATTCAGTGCCCGGTAGTCGGTACTGATATGGGCAATGGTAATGCGCATAGCGCTTTCTTCCGCCATTTTCGCAGCGTGCTGTAGCAGCGGAACGCCATCCTGGCTGCTGTTGATCAGCACCAGGACATGGTGATAAACGGGCATAACGAGACCTCAACACAAGACGGCACCTTGATATCATTCTGTGCCCGCCATGAGGGGAAAGCAAATCGGACAATAGGCAGATTAAGACCCCGCGACCGACTGCCGCGGGGTGACTTATTTACGGCGTCACAATATTGAACCAGAACTCAAACTTATCCATATAACCCAGCATTTCGTCCAGCTTCGCGCCGTCGCCGGTCACTTTCACTTCACCCTTATCCTGCGCCTGCTTGAGCGTTTCCTCTTTCAGAATGATTTTGTTCAGCGTAGCGCGATCCAGCGTAATGGTGGCATCGGCGTCTTTCGCCTCGGAATCGGCCGTGTGGTTTAACACGCCGTTTTCCAGCTCCAGCTTATATTTACCGCCATCGTTGCCGAGGTCGATATTGAACACCGATTTAGCCGTACCGGCTTTCTCGCCGTTGATATGTACCGCCAGATAGTCGAAGAACATCTCAGGCGTCATTGCCCGCACGGTATCCGGGCTGGCAGTGTTCGGCGTCGGGCCTTTCACCACGCCGTTACGCAGCTCCTGCGCGCCGGTCAGGTAGAAGTTACGCCATGGCCCTGATTCTGCCTGATAGCCCAGTTGTTCCAGAGCATCGGCTTCCAGATTACGCGCCTCAAGATTACCTGGGTCGGCGAAGACGATTTTGCTCACGACCTGAGCCACCCAGCGGTAGTTACCCTGGCCGTAATCCTCTTTTGCTTTCTTAAGGATGGCATCGGCACCGCCCATATAATCAACGAATTTCTTCGCCGCTTCTTCTGGCGGCAGTTCATCCAGGGTTGCCGGGTTGCCGTCGAACCAGCCGAGATACAGCACGTAGGTTGCCTTTACATCATGGCTGACGGAACCGTAGTAACCGCGGTTGGCCCAGGTGTTTGCCAGGCTGTCCGGCAGCTTGAATTTGGCGGCGATTTCATCGCGAGTCAGGCCTTCGTTAGCCATGCGCAGGGTCTGGTCGTTGATGTAACGATACAGGTCGCGTTGGCTTTTCAGCAGGTTAACAACGTTCTCATTGCCCCAGGTCGGCCAGTGGTGTTGCGCCATGATGATTTCGGCTTTGTCGCCCCAACGCACGATGGCGGCGTTGATATATTTCGACCATGGCAGCGGCTCGCGAATTTTCGCGCCACGCAGAGAGTAAGTGTTATGCAGGGTATGGGTGACATCTTCTGCGGATTCGATCAGCTTCTTCTCTTCGATATACCACAGCATTTCTGACGGTGCTTCCGATCCCGGAGCCAGCATAAAGTCATAGGTCAGGCCGTCGATAGTCTCTTTTTGGCCATCTTTCTCAATGATGTTGGTCGGGGCAATCAGGGTGACGGTACCGGCAGAGGTCGTCGTACCCAGCCCTGCACCAACCTGACCGGTGGCTTCCGGCTTCAGCAGGTTACCGTACATATAGCTGGCGCGGCGGCTCATCACGTTACCAGCCATGATGTTTTCCGCAACGGCTGCCTCCATAAAGCCAGCAGGTGCATAGACTTTGACTTTGCCGGATTTCACATCGGCTTCATCGACTACGCCGCGCACACCGCCGTAATGGTCAACGTGGCTGTGGGTGTAAATCACCGCAACCACCGGCTTATTGCCGCGATTTTTGTAATACAGATCCATACCGACTTTGGCGGTTTCCGCCGACACCAGCGGATCGACAACGGTAATGCCTTCTTTGCCTTCGATAATGGTCATATTGGAGAGATCGAGGTTGCGAATCTGGTACACGCCTTCGGTCACTTCAAACAGGCCGCTAATATTAATTAACTGAGACTGACGCCAGAGGCTGGGGTTGACGGTATCCGGTGCTTTTTCACCCTCTTTAATAAAGTCATACTGCTGCGGGTTCCAGATAACATTGCCCTGTTCGCCTTTAATTACCTCAGTGGGGAGAGCGGCGATAAAGCCTTTATGCGCGTTGGTAAAGTCGGTGTTATCGGAAAAGGGAAGCTGTTTGTACAGCGCGTCGTTCGCTTGTTTGGTTGCCGCTGTCGCTTCTTTAGGGGAGGTCTCCGCCCAGCTTGTCAGGGGGAGGGTAGAGAATATTCCAGCCAGGGCCAATCCTTTCATTATCGGGGTTAATTTCATTGAGATCCTCGAGGTATTTATGCTGATTTACTCACTAATTTCGATATGACGTTGGGTTACATCCTGTAATGACTCCTCAAACTATAATCGCGTATCTGAAAAAGTGTTTGTTTTGTTAATGAAATGTTTTTTATTGTTGGTTGGAGTCAGGAGAGGTCCTCAGGCCAGCTTGCGTTGTCCGGTGACTTCCCGTAACCTGCCCGCTGAGAACGTTTTATTTCTCAATGACTCGGGGTGCCCTTCTTTGTGAAGGCTGAGAAAAACCCGTACCACCTGATCTGGATAATGCCAGCGTAGCCATGGCAATTATTCTGATAAAAATCAAACAATTACTTCTATTTTTCGTCCTGTTTTGTTCAGCCGTAACACATTGAGGCTCATCAAATGGGACACAAAACCATTCGTCATACCACTAGACGTAACGGGATCTACTACGTTCGCTTTCGTCTGTCCGGCAAAAAATATTTCCGTAAGTCGCTGGAAACAGACAGCTACGCCCAAGCGCACTCGGTAATGTCTTTTGCCTCTCCTGTCATTCACTTAGTGCAATGCGGGGCTATCAAGCCCGATCAATTTTCCGCTCGCCTTTCTGCGATCACCAGTCGCTTGAAACAACAGGCTGACCACTGGTTAGCACAACAATTCCTCAATGATGAGCGGCGTGAAGTCCAAACTCAGCCGATAACAGCGCATGAATATCGAGATGCTGTCGCTCCTGCTGTAGTTGCGGACCAAAAAGAGCTAACCGAGCCAGAAAACGCTTTAACTCTGGCTGGTGCATGGAACATGTACCGAAGCGAGAAGGGGCGAAGCTGGACTAAAGCAATCGCCCAGGCCAATGAGCGTTTTATGGAAGTACTGCTCGTAGTTTTGGGTGCATCAACGGACGTAAAGGCAGTCACCAGGCAAGATATTAAGCAGGTGATGGAAGTTGTAGAAAACCTGCCTAAGCGTGTTGTTCAGCCGTATCGCTCAATGACTATTCAGCAACTGATCGAATGTGATGATGTTCCACCAGATGATTTGGTGGGGGCCGAGGCAATTCATAAACATCTCAAAATTTATAAATCGCTGTTCAAGACCTTTCTTACTGATAGCAAAGAGATTCTGGATAAATCTCCGACTGATGGCGTAGTGGCGGCACCATCGAAAGCACGGTTTGGTGCGTACAGCGCGACGGAGATGAGAAAATTTGTGGGTTGGGCGCTCAAGCAGCCTGACGGCTGGCAGAAATGGATTACGTTATTATTGGCTTACACTGGAGCCAGGAGAGGTGAGATAGCCAAGCTGGAAAAATCGCAAATCAAATATGATGAAGACAGCCAGCGTCATTACCTTCTGATTGCCGAAGGTGGACAGGGCAAAACTGAAAACGCTACACGCCAAGTAGCAATTCATCCTGACTTGATCGAGTGGGGCTTCATCGATTTTGTGAATCGTCAGTGGAAAGAGAAAATATTTTCTCCAGTGGCGGGTAAGAATATGCCGAAGATTGGCAAGGTTTTAGCTGATATCCGCGATCAGCTTGGTATCCCGTACCTTGATGATTATGGACAACGGCGGCTGGTGCATAGTTTCCGGCACACAATGATCTCGACCTGTTTAGCTGGCTGGGTTGGGAACTTGTCACACTTACAACAGGTGGTCGGTCATGAGAAAAGCGGGTCGGGAATTACGAGACGCTATCTGCATACGTTCCCGCTAAATTCAGTTTGCTACGTAATTGACGGATTGTGTTGGAAGTAATAACACATTAATTTTCATCATTTTTGTGATTAGGATCAAGAAGTCTTTAGGATTTATCTTGAAAAAGTAGGGGGCGGTATTCATATAGTTTTAATACTTACTTGGCAGAAGGAAAGGGGTGTCATGGCTAATTGTAAAGATGAACATCGTTACTGGGGTTTTTTTGAACAACTTCCTGATGATCAAGGGGGAATTGGAAGACACAAGTGTTGTGGTTGTGCTTATGAAAGAGGATATCAGGCGGGAACAAGAAGAGATGAAACCCTTCATATTAACTTAGATTCTCTTCCAGAGAGCCAAGCAGGAAATGTTCGGCATAAGAGTCCGCATGCTGCCTATGCTCAAGGTTATCTTGACGGTATCTCATCGTCATATTGGAATAAATAAGTTTTAATGTCATGTTTATCAAGGAGATAAGATGGCAATTCGAAGAATCGCTTATGCATATTATGATCCTGACTGGATAAAAGGCGAGCATACGCTTCTTGCTCTCAAAAGAAATACTGTGGAACCCTTGGATTACTCATTGCACATGAAAGGAAATATTTTCTGTCCTTCTTGCTATGAACATATAACCCGAGTACCTGCTGATCCCGATAAGGGAATGACTACGAACGAGGTTCCTGCCTATTACAAACATCTTAAAGATGACAATGCACCTTTCTGTAGCCTGAGATGTGGCCCCATTCAGTACAAAAAATACTCCTCTCAGGAAGATGCAAAAAAAGCAGTTGAAGATGAGGAGCTCATTGTCATAAGCGGTTTTCTTGAGTCTCGTCCAAACAATAATCCCAGGATAGGCTCTGAGGGTGATGAAGCACCTGTGGATTCGCACTTCGAGAGGAAAAATGGCAAAGAGGTTTCATTACCCATTTCCCGCCATCATGGCGAATCTTTCAAGGTTCCCAGTCAAGTAACAAGTGTTCAATCTCTATGCGTTAATTTCGATCACAATTATTACCGTGAGATTTATCTTGTTGGTGAAGATGGTAGAGCTAAGGAAGGTGCGAATAAGCGGGGAAATTCTTCTCGGCTGACTCAGTCATTTCATTTCTTCATGTTTGAGCCGATTTTTTCTCCCGTAAATGCCTTGAATCAGCCTATTTAGACCGTTTCTTCGCCATTTAAGGCGTTATCCCCAGTTTTTAGTGAGATCTCTCCCACTGACGTATCATTTGGTCCGCCCGAAACAGGTTGGCCAGCGTGAATAACATCGCCAGTTGGTTATCGTTTTTCAGCAACCCCTTGTATCTGGCTTTCACGAAGCCGAACTGTCGCTTGATGATGCGAAATGGGTGCTCCACCTTGGCCCGGATGCTGGCTTTCATGTATTCGATGTTGATGGCCGTTTTGTTCTTGCGTGGATGCTGTTTCAAGGTTCTTACCTTGCCGGGGCGCTCGGCGATCAGCCAGTCCACATCCACCTCGGCCAGCTCCTCGCGCTGTGGCGCCCCTTGGTAGCCGGCATCGGCTGAGACAAATTGCTCCTCTCCATGCAGCAGATTACCCAGCTGATTGAGGTCATGCTCGTTGGCCGCGGTGGTGACTAGGCTGTGGGTCAGGCCACTCTTGGCATCGACACCAATGTGGGCCTTCATGCCAAAGTGCCACTGATTGCCTTTCTTGGTCTGATGCATCTCCGGATCGCGTTGCTGCTCTTTGTTCTTGGTCGAGCTGGGTGCCTCAATGATGGTGGCATCGACCAAGGTGCCTTGAGTCATCATGACGCCTGCTTCGGCCAGCCAGCGATTGATGGTCTTGAACAATTGGCGGGCCAGTTGATGCTGCTCCAGCAGGTGGCGGAAATTCATGATGGTGGTGCGGTCAGGCAAGGCGCTATCCAGGGATAACCGGGCAAACCGACGCATGGAGGCGATTTCGTACAGAGCATCTTCCATCGCGCCATCGCTCAGGTTGTACCAATGCTGCATGCAGTGAATGCGTAGCATGGTTTCCAGCGGATAAGGTCGCCGGCCATTACCAGCCTTGGGGTAAAACGGCTCGATGACTTCCACCATGTTTTGCCATGGCAGAATCTGCTCCATACGGGACAAGAAAATCTCTTTTCTGGTCTGACGGCGCTTACTGCTGAATTCACTGTCGGCGAAGGTAAGTTGATGACTCATGATGAACCCTGTTCCATGGCTCCAGATGACAAACATGATCTCATATCAGGGACTTGTTCGCACCTTCCCTAAGCGTTATAGGTTGTGTGACTCTCTTAAAGAAATAAACGATATAACAGGTGATCTCCCTGAGCCAGCATTCTACTTTGGTAAGTTTTGGAAGATTGAAAGGTTTTCAGGTCATAGCAATGTCTGGTTAAAGATCAGCCCAGGAACATCATTTAAAGATTTCAGGATACGAATTACTAACGATACTGCTGATGGGAGAGGATTTTTCAATGAAAATAACCTCGGTCGGATAGTCGTTTTTTATAGCCAAGTCGATGGGGTTGGGATGGGATATATGACACCTCAGCTTGGATGGGGGGAAGTGGCTTTATTACCTGCTAAATATGATGAATTTCTAATCAAAGATTACATGTTATTGCATCACGGTGAGCAATAGCTTTAGGCTGAATGTGATGAAATTGAACAAAATTAAAAACCCTGTATCAACAGGGTTTTATTCATTAGATGACTGTTAAGTCGGCTCGTTCTAACAATATACTGATGCAATCAAGCGCCGCATCAGTCATGTATCACGCACTGTATCCCTGTTAAAGCCCGCCTTTGCATCAAGTAATCGTACCTGACTTACTCGGCATCCTCAGTATCGAACGTCTTGCTGTAGGGACAATGTTTTGACTTGGTGACGTATGTAAACGTGTAGCTCGAGCTGCTGTAGATACACAATGTTTGTCCGCTCTCCGTCGTTGACTGCTCTGGTGCATTCATGGTGATCCGTCCTGCGACGGCGCTGAATGACACCAACAAACCGCAAAAAATCAAACAAAGCGCCTTCATTTCAATCTGCTCCTCTCGGGCAACTTTTTTCTGCTCACAATTTATACGTGAAGTTTATCATCTCAATCGATCGAAAATACTGATCTTTAAGATCGAATTAATTGATCAAAGTGGTTAAGATGAATCTTGGTTTTCATTGTGTAAATTTGTTCAAGGAGCTGATTTTGAGAAAAATACTTCTGGTTGTACTGGGATTGCTGGTGAGTAATGCTTATGCAGATGACGGTTCGTCTGAGATGAAGGCAGAAGCGAAGGTGTTGATTCAGGGGGCAGGGTATCAGTGCAATAAGGTCAACGGCGTATATCCCGCTCAATTCAGCCGTTCATTTAACGTCTTCTGCGATGATGTATATGAGTACACAATCAAGGATCGCGGCGGTCGCTGGACTGTTGAAGTCAACGATTGAGGGCCGGATATGGCAATGAAAAAGTGCCGTGAATGTGGGCATAGTGTTTCAAGCAGCGCGAAGGTGTGCCCATCCTGTGGAGTAAAAAAGCCCTATATTTCACCCCTCAAAGGCGTCTTTTTGCTGGCAGTAATTGGATGGACTGGGTGGATGGCGTTTACTGATGACAAATCGTCAGGCAGCAATCAGCTATCCACGGAAAGCGGTTCGGCCTCAATAGGAGAAATTCGTCTTAAAACTGCTGCTCCCGTAAATCAGGCTCCGGCTTCAACGGCACCATTTACTACTTCTCAGGTTTGCAAGGCTGCAATCAGCGGAATGTTCGGGTATGAAGTGAATACAATCAAAGCTGCAAAAGCGAATCAGGCGGGCGTGTTTAAAATCTCTTATCGTCGTCCGTCTGATGGTAGTCAGTACTCGTTCGACTGCAAACTATCCGGCAACAATGTGATATGGACTGAGTCGGGGCAGACTTCCAACCGTTGGAACGGATCGGGGAGTGTTGCATTCAATGTCGAGTTCACCATCAAGGATAACGTGTTAGTGATAACTGAGGCATACGGTAATTCTGATGACATTTCGTATAGATTCACGATGAATCAATTCCGCTAAAATTCCACTCGGGGTAGACGCTACTTTCTACCCCAAACCTTCGCCCCCCGGAAGCGATTCACCAATACCCCACCACTATATAAATCGGCTCGTGGAAATATCCTGCCGGTGATTGTGCTGCTGTCGCATGGTCTGAGGTGTTAGGCGGATGTTCTTCCCCGTCAAGATTTACCGCCGATCTTTTCAAAATATCTTTATCCCGTTGCTGGCCTTATTGCCCCTGGCGGTATCAACAATCGGTCGTTTTGTGACACCGCAAAATACCCTGTAAAACTGGTATCAATAAAATAGCATATTGACATAATGATACCAGTCATGGATTATGATACCGTTTTTGATACCAGACGAGGGGATATTATGAGCCGCACCTTTGCATACTGCCGCGTTTCGACCAGTGAACAGACGACCGAAAACCAAATTGTAGCCATCCGTCAGGCCGGTTATGACGTTCCAGACAATCGTGTCGTATCCGAAACCGTATCCGGTGGTGTGCAGGCGATGCAACGCAAAGCCTTTGCAGATATGGTGACCCACAAACTGGAAGACGGCGATCGGCTGGTAGTGCTCAAGCTGGACAGGCTGGGGCGTGACAACATCGATGTGCAGCAAACTATAGCGATGCTGGTGGATAAGGGGGTTGACGTTGTCTCGCTTGATCTGCCCGTGCGTAATCTTGCCAGTGCGGAAGGAAAGCTGATGCTGCAAATGTTTTCAGCTTTTGCGGAGTTCGAAAAGTCCCGCATCATTGAGCGCACCAAAGAAGGTCTGGCAAGGGCAAAGGCTGAGGGTAAAAAGTTAGGCCGTCCGGCGGCAACGGATACCTTTAAGCGAGTACAGGAAGCCAAAGCAAAGGGACTGAGCCAGTCCAAAGCGGCGCTAGAAGTGGGTTTGAGCCTGCCTACAATTAAGCGTAACTGGAACATCAAAGAAGAGTAAATCTGGATAAACCAGACTTGAACTGACTGTCTTCGCGGATAAAGCAAAACCAGTTCTGATGGGCGGCTTTGAGCGAGGAGCAGGCCTTCATCTGGTATACAAAGACAATACCGCTTAAGTCATCAGTGCTGCCACTTCAACCACTAGCCCTGCTCTTTTTGGACTTTTGAGCTAAAAATTAAATCTGACAGTGTGATAAGGGGCAAGTTTCTGAAAATACGCCAGTTGTTTTACACTCAAAAGCCCCCATTACTATCTGGCTTTAATGGTGCAGCAGTTATCTTTCAGATTATTAAGGGGAAACAAGAGTATGGCAAGATGTACAGCTCCTGTACGTGGACATAGCTCAGCAGCAGCTGCTGCTGCCTGTCCCGCATGTCGTAATCGCAGTGGTTATCGCCGCAGTAGCTACAGTTATGATAGTTACCCTTCTTACTCATCATCAGGCTCTAGCGGTGGCGGAAGTTATGGAGGCAGTAGCGGTGGTTCCAGCAGCAGCGCGAAGCCACGTTGGTCAAAATCAGGGTCTTCCGTTTCTTACACAACAGCCCAAGTACAATCACTCACGCCAATTCGACAAGCGGTAGAGAAACTTGCCATTGAGCAACCTGATCTGCGTGATGTCTTTCTTTGCCATGCTTGGGATGACCGACAAGGTATTGCCAAAGAGTTACACGATTTGCTCGAAGCGGCAGGTGTCAAAGTATGGTTCAGCGAAAAGGACCTTGCCCTTGGCGTTCCGATGATGCGTGCCATTGATAAAGGATTAGCAAACTCTCGAATCGGCTTGGTTTTAGTGACACCTGCATTGTTAAACCGTCTTCCTAAAGAAGGCGTTGCTGATAAAGAACTTTCCGCTTTACTGGCAGGCAACCAACTCGTTCCCATCGTGCATAACACGACGTATGAAGCTCTCCGTAATGTCAGTCCCTTGCTTGCATCCCGAAGCGGCCTCGACACGGGAGAAGATACATTGGCAGTTGTTGCAACAAAAATTGCAGAGCTGATCACTGTTTAGTTTATCCAAGCCCCCGTTAAATATTTCCAGCTCATGAATCTGGTCTGCTATTGCAGGCCAGATATCAGTCAATACTGAAAGGTTTGACCTGCTCCCCGTTGATTAACATAGACTGATATAGCAAATTCCGCTTTTGGCACAAAGTTGCCTGTCAGCTTAGGTTAAGCTCAATGCAGTAATACTACCAGATTGAGTTTGAGCTAATAGACATAAGCCACTACCGTAACTCCCTTCGTTGTTCCTACAGCCTCGCCCGTTTGCGAGGATTAATTTTTTAAATTACATATAGTTATTCATAATTTAATCTGAGAAAAGCGGCGTCGTGTGGATCGCTGCGGGCATTGGTGCGCCTGCTGGCTACGAATCTGCCGTGAGAATATGGCTCTCAATAATTTTCTTATGCGTATGGCTGGCTTGATGGGGTGAACATTGTTTAACGATTAGAAATCTTAATGACGTACCAGAATTGCATATGCATCCTTCCACCAGTGAGCGCCGCGCTAGTCCATATCCGTTTTTTTCTTGTTCTGTGGCTTTCTCTCCCAATGAGGCATTGGTGGTTTTAGTTAGATCTTTATTTTTTCCGATTGCTGGCGATTTCAGTCAGCAGCTTACGTATTACGGACGAATGCTGGCAGAGATATATTTCCACGTGTGGCGGTGAGCCAGTCGGCAGTTATTCAGTCACCGTGATGTCATAAAATTTCATCGTTTAACTTCCGGTTGGACGGGTAGCGGTTTGTAGAGATCCGGGTTGGCCTCTTTGATTTGGCGTGCGGCGGCTATAGCTCGCTCCAGTGCATCTGGGTCGATGTAAGCGGGGCATTGCGGCCCCTTCTTGCTGACGGTCATACAGCCGCCCTGGTTAGTAGCATATCTCTCATGCGTTGGCGCATAGCATCACGCTCTGCTGCTGCGGCTTCCTCTGCACGGCGCTGTGCCTCGTTGGCGGCGTCCTGAATCAGTTTATCAACCTCGCGTTCCAGCGCTGCGGCGAGTTCGTTGTGGTAAGCGTCCTCGACTTGTCGTTTCAGGTCGGCAATCTCCTTCTCCACCAGCTCCATCGGTTTGCGTAGTGTGATACTCATGTTTCCTGTACCAGCAACGTAGACCGACTGAGGGATGCCGATATCGTACCGCCATCCTTCCAATATCCATTCCTGTAGCTGCTGTAATGCTAGTGGTGCCGGGGCGCTAAATTTCTGCGTGGTGCTGGTGGCTGTGTGCCTATGGACGGCGGTATCGATACGCGCTGCCAGCACGGCGGCATCCGGTTTGAACCTGTCGGCGGCTTCTCTCAGAAACGCCTGTAAATCGCTGTCTGCGGCTCTCTGAGCGGTCTTCTTTGTCATTAGGTAATCCTCTGTAATCGTTGAATAAAGGGCGTAAAAGCCCGCTGGCGCTCTCTGGTGAGCGTCATTTGATGTGACCGTAATATGCGGTCATCTCATCGGTGTTTGTGTGTACGGCTTATGCGTACTCGATATGGAACCTCTGTCCACATGCGGGACAGTGCTGTGATTTATCCGGTGTGAATCGAAACCACCGGGTGACATTGCCCCTACTAAAAGTCACCCCCGCCAGTCGGTGTTCTTCCAAAGCTGAAAGTGCCCGATACGTCGTGGACAACGGCAAATCGACGCAGCGGCTAACCGTTTCGGCAGTAACCGGAACATCTGTGATATTCAGAAAGTGAAGGACTTCAATCCGGGCCCATGTTGCACGAAGGTCGGTGTTATTCAGGGTTGTCGTCAGAGTGATGCGTTCAACGGCTGTGGGTGAAGAAAAGGGGACTGTCGTCTGTTTATGACACAAAGTTTCCTCTTTGTAATGCATTGATGTTTATGGTATTTTATCATAAATTCGCAAGAATTGGAATCGTTCTCACTCTGTTTGAAGCAAAGAGTTTCTTGACAATCATGGGCATTTGAGGATGATGGTTCAGGTAGATTGCAGAATGTCGTTTTTCAATTCTTCGGAGGCTTTTGCTTCCTGAATAAGGTAGCGTGCTTCTTTGTGAAGTGATTTTCTGACCAACAGTGACAGAATAAAACGCCACAATATAAAGAGACCGCGCTTTTGTTCATTTTCATTCCTTAGCCAGGAAAGAAAACTCACAACACTCACCCATTCGGGCTACGGTCTCTGAAATCCTGTTTCGACATAATTAAAACAATTAATTACCAACACCAGTATTGTCGAAACAACTACACATTAAAAGAAAACGACGAGATGACTGGTGTCATCTGTGGGTTGTTTAGTTTATTTACTATCGTCACTACGTGACATGACGGCTACGCCTCTTTAGAAAACCTCAAGGTAATGGTTTGTATCAGACGTAAACTGACTCGTCTGTCCATACCATAACCTTCGTTTACCACTCTGCTACATACCACAACTTCAACAGGTCTCATGACCTGTCTTAGTTTGGCATGTCCCAGTCGTGGACTCAGGTAACCCGATGGTTGCACTGGGCTGCATTTACACTGTGTGTGGAATTTGTTGGTGATGTTTACATCCCAGCATGTGCCAGCATGTGTTTGGAACTGTAGTCCGTATAACAATGTGGTTGATTGTAGGCGGCGTTGACAGCGCCTCTACCAATCGCATTTCAACCATTATATCTGCCAGAGTGTTACACCATCTGGTGCAAGGCCAGATTTATCAAATTACTGGAAATACAGTAACCCAAAACGAAATGCCATCCACCAAGGAAGGCCACATATCCTGATCGCTACCAGCGATAGCGGAGGATTTCATATACCAATTTAAAAGGAGAACACAAATGGCGAGAACGAAAGGTGCAGTGGCAAAGGGTGTGGATAACAAAGCCGTGCGAGCATTTTTGTTAATGCATAGATCGTTAGCTGAGTTACCTCAGATTGTGGATGATTGCATATGGGGGGCGATGGGGCAGGAAAAGGAATCGCAGGGTTATAGTAGAGAACGAATAGTCGCGATCTTAAATCAGCTTGATTACATTGATACTCCCACGGTGTTTCAGCAGATGTGGGGCTACAATATCTCGCAAGGTGATGAGTCAGTCCCTTCCAAACGAAACACGGAGCGTATGACAAAAGTGCTGAGGTGTGCATCAAACGCTATATATCATCACGCCATATTGTCACGACGGAGCGAGCCAACACATTCAGAAATTTTCAACTTGACTGTCGATGAACGTGAAAAAGTACGCACTTGGGTTAAGTCAGGCGAATGGTGTAAGGTCAAAGAGTTGCTCACATCTTGCGGGAAGATAAAGGTTCACCATCAACCTCCGATATTAGAATATACAGAGGATAATCTTGTGAGATTAACAACTTTGATGCCTATAACAATGAGGCCACCAATACGCCTTCCTTGCCCATTCAATATCAATAAATGCATCAAAGACGATCAGCCAGCAACTATGTTCACCGTAAGAGGTAGCAAAAACTTGCAGCCACTCATTGAGGAGGTTGGTTTGCACTATGCTCGGTTACGAAGTGCAGCTTGATCGCTTGCCTGCGAATGCAAATTACAGCCGGGAATAACCCGGCTTTTTTGCATCTTTTCCACCTCGTTTCATTAATAACTTGGGACACAAGCTGGGATACATTGCGGGATTTGTACAGATTTTAAATCTTGTTTGTTGGACTTTCCGCTGGCATTATCCTGATCAGGGATTAACGGGACGTTAATCGCAAGTAGTTGATTTTGATTTTATTTGACTCGGGGTGCCCTTCTTTGTGAAGGCTGAGAAATACCCGTACCACCTGATCTGGATAATGCCAGCGTAGGGAAGTCAGAGACCGCAGGGTCGTCGCTTCTTCATCGCCTGGCGGGAGCAAACGATGTCTGACCTGCTAAACCCCGCGCATATTGCCCATCTGCGGCATCTTTTTCGCCGCCATTCCCCCCTTGTTCACTGCATGACTAACGACGTGGTGCAGACCTTTACCGCCAACGTGCTGCTGTCGATTGGTGCATCACCAGCGATGGTTATCGACCCCGATGAAGCCAGTCAGTTTGCTGCGATTGCCGATGCGCTGCTGATTAACGTTGGCACGCTGACCGTTGAGCGCGCGACGGCGATGCGGGCGGCGGCGCATAGCGCAAAGCAGGCGGGCAAACCGTGGGTGCTGGACCCGGTGGCGGTCGGCGCGTTGACTCTGCGCACTGAATTTTGTCGGGAGCTTCTGGCGCTACAGCCTGCCGCTATTCGCGGTAATGCCTCGGAAATTATGGCTCTCGCCGGGATGAGCGGCGGCGGACGCGGCGTTGATACTACTGATACCGCTGCTGCCGCGCTGCCTGCGGCTCAGGCGTTAGCTCGCCAGTTGAATACCGTGGTCGCAGTAACCGGAGAGGTCGATTACGTCACCGATGGTCAGCGTACGCGCATGGTGACCGGCGGCGATCTGCTAATGACTCGGGTGGTGGGTACCGGCTGCGCGCTGTCGGCGGTGGTTGCCGCCAGCACGGCGATGCCCGGCGACCGTCTGGAAAACGTCGCCGCCGCCTGCAGCTTGATGAAACTGGCGGGTGGAAAAGCGGCGCAGCAGGGCGGCCCTGGCAGCTTTACTCCGGCGTTTCTCGATGCGCTGTACACGGAGGGCGGCCTGTGAAACGAATTAATGCTTTAACCATCGCCGGAACCGACCCGAGCGGCGGTGCGGGGATCCAGGCGGATCTCAAAACCTTCTCAGCGCTGGGCGCTTACGGCTGCTCGGTCATCACTGCGCTGGTGGCGCAAAACACCCGAGGCGTGCAGTCGGTGTACCGTATTGAACCTGATTTTGTCGCCGCGCAACTGGATTCGGTGTTCAGCGATGTGCGAATCGATACCACTAAAATTGGCATGCTGGCGGAAACGGATATCGTCGAAGCGGTGGCGGAGCGACTGGCGCGGTACCAGATTAAAAACGTGGTGCTGGATACCGTGATGCTGGCGAAAAGCGGCGATCCGTTGCTTTCGCTCAGCGCAGTGCAAACGCTGCGTCAGCGCCTGCTGCCGCAGGTGTCGCTAATCACCCCGAACCTGCCGGAAGCGGCGGCGCTGGCGGCGCTGCGTCCTCGTTACGATGATTGGGGGCAAACGGTAGCGGAGGCTAAAGGCTGGCTCTCTGCGGCGCTGGCGCAGGCGGACTCGCTGGAGGTCGGGCACGGGATAGGTCCGGTGCATCACTTCCACGCCTGGTGGTAAACGGCACGACAACGTGCCAGCAGACTGTGCTGAAAAAATACGCTCCCGGCTGGAAAATATGCTGAGTCGGTACCAGGCTTAACCTGCCCAAAATAATTGGGTTGGGAAAATGCATGCCGGTTTCGACCGGCACTTACGGGAGATCGCTATGACTGATATTACGCAGTTACTTGGCAAAGATGCCGACACGCTTTTACAGCACCGTTGTATGACTATTCCAGCCGACCAACTCTATTTGCCGGGTTCGGACTACGTCGATCGGGTGATGGTTGATAACAATCGTCCACCGGCGGTGCTGCGTAATATGCAAACCCTGTATAACACCGGACGCCTGGCGGGAACCGGATATCTGTCTATCCTGCCGGTTGACCAGGGCGTAGAGCATTCTGCTGGCGCTTCTTTTGCCGCCAACCCGCTGTACTTTGATCCGAAAAATATCGTCGAACTGGCTATTGAAGCCGGTTGTAACTGCGTGGCCTCCACCTATGGCGTGCTGGCCTCGGTGTCACGCCGCTACGCGCACCGCATCCCCTTCCTGGTCAAACTGAACCATAACGAAACGCTGAGCTACCCGACTGAATACGACCAGACGCTGTACGCCAGCGTTGAGCAGGCGTTCAATATGGGAGCCGTGGCGGTAGGGGCGACGATCTATTTCGGTTCTGAACAATCTCGTCGCCAGCTTGAGGAGATTTCTGTGGCCTTTGAGCGCGCGCATGAGCTGGGCCTGGTGACCGTGCTGTGGGCCTATCTGCGCAATCCGGCGTTCAAGAAAGATGGTGTCGATTATCACGTTTCCGCCGACTTAACCGGCCAGGCCAACCATCTGGCGGCCACTATCGGCGCGGATATTGTGAAGCAGAAGATGGCGGAGAATAACGGCGGCTATAAGGCGGTGAACTTCGGCTATACCGATGATCGGGTTTACAGCAAATTAACCACTGAGAACCCGATTGATTTGGTGCGTTATCAGCTGGCGAACTGCTATATGGGCCGCGCAGGGTTGATTAACTCCGGCGGTGCGGCGGGTGGCGAAACCGATCTGAGCGACGCCGTACGTACGGCGGTTATCAATAAACGTGCGGGTGGCATGGGGTTGATTCTGGGCCGTAAGGCGTTTAAAAAATCGATGGCCGACGGCGTGAAGCTGATTAACGCCGTGCAGGACGTTTATCTGGATAGCAAAGTCACCATCGCCTGATAAGCACCGGCGTCAGCTGAAGCTGCGTTGCGCGTTGTTTCCCGGAGGCGGCGCTTGACGCGCCTTGTCCGGGCTACCGGTCCGCAGAAGGCTGTGAACCCGTAGCCCGGGTAAGGCGTTTACGCCGCGACCCGGGTCTTGCTTAATCGCGAATCAGCCGCGCCGTGTGCTGGAGCGTTTTATACGCTTCGTAACGACGCTGATGATCGGCGCTAAATTGCTCTTCGCAGCGGTAAGTTTTATCCACTCGGGTAAACTGCTTCATGGCTTCTGGCAGCGAAGGGGCAATTTTACCCGCCACGGCACCGAGAATCGCCGAACCTAACAGCACCGGTTCGCTGGACTCGGTACTGACCACGTTAATGCCGCAAGCGTCTGCCAACAGCTGGCGAACTAAAGGATGTTGACCTGCGCCGCCGCTGATGACGATATTTTCGCTATCAATCCCGCAATTTTTCTGCGCATCGATAATCTGCCGCAGACCGTAGCCGATACCGCACAATCCCGCGACGTACAGCGCAATCAGGTTTTCCAGATCCCGCTCCATCCCCAGCCCGGCGATAATCGCTTTCGCGTTCGGGTCCGCCAGCGGCGCACGGTTGCCTAAAAACTCCGGCACCACGTGCAGACCGGCAGCGAGCTTGACTGCTTCGGAAGGATTATCCACCTGCGCCAGCACTCTATCGGCAAGATACACCGGTAGCGGGACACCGGCTTCTTTTGCCAGCGCTTTAGCCTCTGTGGCGGCGGGATGAAAACTCAATAGCTGGTCGATAGCCGCACCGGCCGCGCTCTGGCCGCCTTCGCTTAACCAGAATCCCGGCACCATGGCGGAATAGTAAGGCCCCCACACGCCGGGCACAAAGACGGCATCCTGGGTGGTGGTCATGGTGCAGGAAGACGTGCCGAATACGTAGGCCATATTATTGACCGCGCCGTTAAGCACGCCAACGGTACCAATCCCGCCCGCGTGGGCGTCAATCATGCCGACCGCCACCGGCGTGCCGACGGGCAGGCCCATCTCATCTGCTGCTGTTGCGCACAGACCGCCCTCGCAGGGCGTTCCCGGATCGACAATACGCTGGCCGATGCGGACAAAATCTTCATCCGCCAGTTCTTCAAGACCAATCTGGCGGAAGTAACCGGCATCCCAGCGTTTTTCATGCGCCAGATAGGTCCATTTACAGGTGACGGTACACACCGAGCGGGCTAAATCGCCGGTTGAGCGCCAGGTAAGATAATCCGCGAGGTCAAAGAAGTGGCGCGCCTGTTGATAGATTTGTGGACGATTCTCCTTCAGCCACAGGATCTTCGGCGTTTCCATCTCCGGCGAAATTTTACCGCCGACGTACTGCAACACCGCGTGGCCCGTGGCGTTGATCTTTTCTGCTTGCCCGGTAGCACGGTGATCCATCCAGACGATGATGTTGCGATCAGGATCTTCTGAAGGACCCACCGCCAGCGGCGCGTTGTTTTCGCCAATCACCACCAGCGAGCAGGTGGCGTCGAAGCCGATACCGGCTATTGACGACGGCTCAACACCGGCGTTGGCTACCGCCGTTTTAATGCAGTAGCACACCGCCTGCCAGATCTCGCGGCTCGACTGTTCAACCACGCTTCCGGCGCTGCGGAACAGGGTGATTTCTCGGGTGGCATGGGCCAGCAGCTCGCCCTGCAGATTGAATACGCCCGCGCGAACGCTGCCTGAACCAACATCCACGCCAATAATATTTTGAGTATTGCTTTGCATAAAATCCTCTTTAGCAGTCTGGTTGACGGTTAGAGATCCACACTGTTAGGCAGGATAACAATGTCGCGTACGGTGACGTTTTTCGAACGTGTCACCATAAACAGCACTGACTCGGCTACTTCAATGGGTTGCATCAGGCTACCGTTGGCCAGCGCTTCGTCCATTTTGGCTTTTGGCCAGTCGTCCAGCAGGGCAGTAACCACCGGACCCGGCAGCACGGCACCGACGCGCACGCCGTGCTGAGAAACCTGGCGACGGGTGGTGTGGACAAATGCCTGGACGGCAAATTTCGACGCGGTATAGATAGGTTCCCAGATAACCGGCACCACGCCGGCAATAGAACTGGTGAAAATAATATCGCCGGATTTTTGCGCGATCAGATGCGGCAGGACGCTACGCACGCAGCGGAAAGCGGCGTTGATATTGAGATGCAGCACGCGATCCCATACATCCGGATCTCCCTCGGCGACCGGCCCGCCGATGTAGGCTCCGGCGTTGGCGTGGAAAATATCAAGACCACCGGCGAGGTTAACGATACCCGTCAGAATATTATCGACCTGGTCGGCTTGCATCAGATCAACCTGTAGAGCAAAGGCGTTTTCGCCCAGCTCGGCGACGATTTTGTTGAGCTTTTCGCCTTCGCGGTCGATAAGCACCACTTTTGCGCCAGCCCCCAGCAGGGTTTTAGCGCATTCGAGGCCGATACCGGATGCCGCGCCGGTGACGGCGGCGACTTTGCCAGCAAGAGAAGTATTCATAGAGGAGACAGAGTGGTTCATTTTATAATCCTTTGCAGAGTCTGGTTGAAACTATCGAACGCGAGAGCGTCACGTTCGAGGCTATGGACTAAAACCTGGTAATATATTGAATATCAGCATCATTTATTCAGGTTTGCTGGAATGTTAACGCTGTATGCGCTAATACTTCGTAGCGTGAAATGGATGCTCAATCGATGAAGCTCATGTTGCGCTAGCTTCATCGATTGAGCAAGTGGGGAAATTAACAGCGAAATGAATTTGTGACGCAAGTTGGGAAAATGAAGAAAATCACGATTTACGACCTGGCGGAGCTATCCGGCGTGTCGGCAAGCGCAGTGAGCGCCATCCTTAACGGCAACTGGAAGAAGCGGCGTATTAGCGCGAAGCTTGCCGAAAAGGTGACGCTGATTGCTGAGGAGCAGGGCTATGCGGTTAATCGCCAGGCCAGCATGTTGCGCAGTAAAAAATCACACGTGATCGGCATGATTGTCCCCAAATACGATAACCGCTATTTCGGATCGGTTGCCGAGCGTTTTGAGGAGATGGCCCGCGAGCGCGGCCTGCTGCCGATTATTACCTGCACACGTCGTAGCCCGGAACTGGAAATCGAAGCGGTAAAAGCGATGCTCTCCTGGCAGGTGGATTGGGTGGTAGCGACCGGGGCGACCAACCCGGACAAGATTACCGCGTTATGCCAGCAGGCGGGGGTGCCGACGGTTAATCTCGACTTACCCGGTTCTCTTGCGCCATCAGTGATTTCGGATAACTACGGCGGTGCCAAAGCGCTGACCCACAAGATCCTCGACAACAGCGCCAGGCGCTGGGGGGAGCAGGCTCCGTTGACCTTTATCGGCGGGCGCAGTAGCGACCATAACACCATCGAGCGTTTACGCGGTTTTCATGATGCTCATCAGGAGCTGGGGCTGAGCGTGCCTGAAGCAAATATTCTGGCTCCAGGCTATTCAAAAGGAAAAGTCGAGGCTTGCCTGCAAGAGCGGTTTGGTCCGACTGATATTCATCTGCAGGGGCTGTTCGTTAACTCAACCATTTCTCTGGAAGGCGTGGTGCGATGGTTGTCGCAGGCGGGGCTCACCGGTAGCGGTCAGCCGCCAATGGGCTGCTTTGACTGGGACCCGTTTGTCTATCTGCTGGGACACGATATTGATATGGTGCAGCAGAACGTCCCGGCGATGCTGGAGGCGGTATTTAGTATCATCGACTCCGGCGATGCCAGCCAGCAGCGGATTGAGATCCCGCCGCTGTTGATGAGCAGCCGCTGATTCGGCTGTTGACGTTAACGCGTCAGCAGCCAGCGGGCGGTGTGTTCATCGGTCACCAGGCCGTTGACCCAACCGCCTTTAAGCGCCGCCAGAATGGCCGGACGCTTGTACTCTCCGCACGCCACCGCGATCCGTGGACACTGGTTCTGGCGAATGTCGTAGCTGGTGATCATTCTGTTGATTTCGCTGTCGACCACGCCGCCTTCGGCATTGATAAAGCGCCCCATGATCTCGCCGATCCCGCCTTGCGCGGTCACCTCGTCCATTTGCGCCTGATTGATAAAACCGTCTTTAAATATCGGGCTTTGCGGGCCTAATGGCCCAATCCCCACGAAGATAACGTCCGCCTGGCGGGCGACGGCAGAAACGTTGCGGAACAGTCGGCTGGTGCACCACATATCGTACTCCTCCTGGGTCTGCGCATAGCGCGGAGCGGGCCATTGATAGTACTTCGCTTTGATTTTGCTGGTCAGCAACAGAGGAACATCATCGTAATAGTTACACTGGCCGTCGGCGTCCATGGCGCTTATGAGCGCCACGCAACGGGTATTCAGGCTATCGAAATCGATACGCTGAAGGGTTTTTTTCAAGGTCAGGCCGGAACCGAGGCCGATGATTTTCTCTTTATCATCCTGTAAATAGCGAGCCATCAGCTGGTAGCAGCCAAACGACACGCTATCCAGCGTGCTTTCTTCGCTAAAGGCGGGCACGATATTGCATTCGATAAGTTGGTACTTTTCCTGCAATAATTGCGCGTAATCGAGGCAGTTTGCTACCGGATGGTGCAAACTAATCGATACGATCCCTTCTTCTTTCGCCGCCGCAATCAACCGCTGCACCACTGGCCTTGAAGTACCAAGCTGACTGGCGATTTCGCTCTGGTTTTGTCCGGCGATGTAGTACATCCATGCGGCGCGGACCTTCTGATCCAGCCGGATATCATCTTCTTTACTCATGGTTTCCTGCCCTAAGTTTCTGGCCACAGCGATAAATTCGCCTGGCGAATAACCGCATTCTGGCTGCGGTCGGGATAACTGGCAAGCTTTTGCTCTTTACTGGTCATTTGTAATTTAATTGGGTAATTGTTCTTTTGTGATCCATCGCTCTTATTTAGGTCAAATGATCAATTACAGTGAGCCCATCAACTCAAGGAGAGCAGAACATGAACAATCAATTCACATGGCTTCACATTGGTCTGGGTTCTTTTCATCGCGCACATCAGGCGTGGTATCTGCATCGTCTGATTGTTTCTGGTGATAAGCGTTGGCACATCGCGGCGGGGAATATTCGCAACGATGCCGAGCAGGTGGTCCAGGCGCTGGCGGCGCAGGGTGGGCGTTACGTGCTGGAAACCGTCAGCCCGGAAGGGGAGAGTGAATATGAAGAGATCACCTCTATTCAGAAACTGCTGCCGTGGCAGGCAGGGTTGCAGCCGCTGATTAACGAAGGGGCAAATCCGCAAACTAAAGTTATCGCCTTTACCGTAACGGAAGGGGGTTACTACCTGAACACCAGCCATAAACTGGAAACCAACAACCCCGATTTGATCGCCGACCTTAAGGGCGATTGCAAAACCATTTACGGCACTATCGCGCGGATTCTGGAAAAACGTATGGCCGATAACGCCGGGCCGTTAACCTTGCTGAACTGCGACAACGTGCGTCACAACGGCGAGCGGTTCCACGATGGTATGGTTGAATTCCTAGCGCTGACCGGCAAACAGGCAGTGATTGACTGGATGGCAGCCAACACCACCTGCCCGAACACCATGGTGGACCGCATTACCCCGCGTCCGGCGGCTGAACTACCGGCACGCATCAAAGCGCAAACCGGCATTGATGACAAAGCGCCGGTGATGGGTGAAACCTTTATCCAGTGGGTAGTGGAAAATAACTTCCGCGACGAACGCCCGAACCTGGAAGCGGTCGGCGTGGAGATGGTGGAGTCGGTTATCCCTTATGAAGAAGCGAAAATCCGCATTCTCAACTCTTCCCATAGCTGCATTGCGTGGGCGGGCACCTTAATCGGCCAGCAGTATATTCATGAAAGTACGCTAACGGATTTCATCTACGCTATTGCCGACCGCTACGTCACAGAAGATGTGATCCCATGCCTAGGCGATAACGGCATTGATTTACCGACCTATCGCGATGTGGTCCTGAAGCGCTTTACCAACCCGTACATCCAGGATACCAACCAGCGCGTCGCTGCCGATGGTTTCTCGAAAATTCCGGCGATGATCGCGCCGACTCTGCAAGAGTGCTATCGCCGCGGCGCTCGCCCGGAAGCAACCGCCATGCTGCCCGCACTGTTCTTCGTCTTTATGGAGCAGTGGCATAAAGGAACCCTGCCATATGAATACCAGGACGGGATCCTCGACGCTCAGGCGGTACATGAAATGTTTGAAGCCAGCGACCCGGTAGCCGTCTATGCTCGCGATAAAGCGCTATTTGGCGAACTGGCCGACAACGCTGATTTCCTGGCGCTGATGCGCGAGAAGATCGCCGCCGTTTATGCACTGATTAAATAAGAGGTGGCTATGTATCTGGGTATCGATCTCGGCACGTCGGAAGTCAAAGCGCTGGTCATTGATGAGAACAATGAGGTTATCGCCAGCCATAGCGCGCCGCTGAGTATTCAGCGGCCCCATCCGCACTGGTCAGAACAATCGCCGCAATCCTGGTGGGAGGCGACGGAATATCTGATGACCACGCTACGGGAAAAATGCGCACAGCACTGGCCAGCAATCAAAGCCATTGGCCTTTCCGGGCAGATGCACGGCGCGGTGCTGCTGGACGCGTCGGGGGAGGTGATTCGCCCGGCGATTCTGTGGAATGACACCCGCTGCGCCGAGGAGTGCGAAGAGCTGGAAGAGATGGCACCGGAGCTGCATCAGGTGGCAGGAAATCTGGCAATGCCGGGCTTCACTGCACCGAAGCTGCTGTGGGTTCGTCGTCATGAGCCGCAAAACTTTAAACGTACCGCGACGGTGCTGCTGCCGAAGGATTATCTGCGCTACCAGATGACCGGCAAGAAAGTCTCCGATATGTCAGACGCCGCCGGGACGCTGTGGCTGGACGTGGCGAAACGCGACTGGTCTGATTCGCTGCTGGATAAATGCGGATTGTCGCGTGGCCATATGCCAACGTTGGTTGAGGGCTGCGAGGTTTCCGCCACGCTTGACCCGCAGGTAGCGGAGCGCTGGGGGCTGAACGCCTCGGTGGTGGTCGCCGGTGGCGGCGGAGATAACGCGGTCAGCGCCATTGGTGTTGGCGCGGTCTCGCCGGGCGATGCGTTTATTTCGCTCGGCACATCCGGAGTACTGTTTGTGGTGACCGACGCCTATCGTCCGGCCCCGCAGTCGGCGGTACATGCTTTCTGTCACGTGCTGCCGAATCTGTGGCATCAGATGAGCGTGATGCTCAGTGCTGCCAGCTGTTTGCAGTGGTTCTGTCGCCTGACCGGCACTACGGAAGTGGCGCTGCTGGAGGAGATTGCTGAATTAAGTGACGAAGAGAAAGCCAATGCGCCGTTCTTCTTGCCTTATCTCTCCGGGGAACGCACGCCGCATAACGACCCTGAAGCGCGCGGAATGTTCTGGGGAATGACCCATTCCAGCCTGCGCGCCCAGCTTGGTTACGCGGTGCTTGAAGGGGTGAGTTTTGGTATCAACGATGGCCTGCGGGTGCTGAAAGAGAGCGGTACGCAGATCGATCAATGCTCGCTGGTTGGCGGTGGTGCCCGCAGTCCATTCTGGGCGCAACTGCTGGCCGATATCCTCGATATGCCGGTGGTGACCCACAAAGGCGGGGAGACCGGTGGCGCACTGGGCGCGGCGCGGCTGGCCTGTCTGGCGGCGGGTAAACCGCTTGCGGCGGTGTGTGAAAAACCGGAAATCTGGCAGACCTGGCAGGCGGACCCGGTTCGTCATCAAACCCTGATGCAACGCTACGCGCAGTTTAACGCTTTGTATTTAAACGACCTGAACTTCCGTAAACACTAATTTTAAAAACATACCCTAAATAATTCGAGTTGCAGCAAGGCGGCGACGCAGTGAATCTCCAGGAGCTTACATAAGTAAGTGACTGGAGTGAACGAGGAAGGCAACACAGCTGCGGTTTGAATTATGACGGGTAGAATGGCCCTCCGGTGAAATCGCCGGAGCGGCCTCCTGTACCCTAAATACGAGGTCATTATGTCCGTAAATAATAAACAGTGGCTCGGTTTACCCCTGAATCTGATATGGGGATATGTCGCCATTGCCGTGTTTATGACCGGTGACGGTTTCGAACTGGCATTCCTGTCGCACTACATTAAAGAGCTTGGTTTCACCCCGGCGCAGGCCTCATTTGCCTTTACCCTGTACGGACTGGCCGCCGCGCTGTCGGCGTGGATTTCCGGCGTCGTAGCGGAAATTATCACCCCGCTAAAAACCATGATGATTGGCTTCGTGCTGTGGTGCGTATTCCACGTACTGTTCCTGGTTTTCGGCCTTGGACACGCCAACTATGCGCTGATCTTGATTTTCTACGGTATCCGCGGCTTCGCGTATCCGCTGTTCCTCTACTCGTTCATCGTCGCCATTATCCATAACGTCAAAAGCGATAGCGCCAGTTCGGCCATCGGTTGGTTCTGGGCGGTTTACTCTGTCGGTATCGGCGTTTTCGGCAGCTATATTCCGAGTTTCACCATCCCGCATATCGGCGAGCTGGGGACATTGTGGCTGGCGCTGGCTTTCTGCGTGACCGGTGGGATCATTGCGCTGGCCTCGTTGCGTAACATTCAAACTCCGCACCATATGCGAAATTTGACCACTCGAGAGAAATTTTCCGAACTGGGACGCGCGGCGACGCTGCTCTATACCAACCGCAATATTATGTTGTCCAGCATGGTGCGTATCATCAATACGCTGTCATTGTTTGGCTTTGCGGTAATCATGCCGATGATGTTTGTCGATGAACTGGGTTTCACCACTTCTGAATGGTTGCAGGTGTGGGCCGTCTTCTTCTTTACCACCATTTTCTCCAACGTACTGTGGGGGATTCTGGGCGAAAAACTGGGCTGGATTAAAGTGGTGCGCTGGTTTGGCTGCGTCGGTATGGCGCTCTCCAGCCTGGCGTTTTATTACATCCCGCAGCACTTCGGGCACAACTTCGCCATGGCGATGATTCCGGCCGTTGCTCTGGGGATCTTTGTCGCCGCTTTCGTGCCGCTGGCTGCCGTATTCCCGGCGCTGGAGCCGAAGCACAAAGGTGCGGCGATTTCGGTGTATAACCTGTCTGCGGGGATGTCGAACTTTCTCGCCCCGGCGATTGCGGTGATATTGCTGCCGTTCTTCAGCACCATTGGGGTGGTTATCGCCTATACGGCGCTGTACGTGGTGGCATTTTTCCTTTGCGCATTTATTCGCGTCGAGCAGCCGGGATTTTCCCACAAGGAAGCGCCCGCCAGCGAGCAGGTTGAGTTTTCTTAACGTTGTGCGGCTGGCATGAGATTCATGCCAGCCTTATTGAGGTGGATGATGAGTATTAAAGCAGTCATTTTTGACATGGATGGTGTGATTATTGATTCCGAAATCCTGTGGCGACAGGCGCAAATAGAAGCGCTGGCGCAATGGGGGGCAACGGTAAGTATCGATGAGTGTGAAACGCTGACCAAAGGTAAACGCCTTGACGACATTGCGCGCACCTGGTGCCAGCATTGTCGACTTGATGTTGCGCCACAGCGGCTTGAAGAAGCTATACTGCAGCGCATCACTGGCCTGATATCTGCCGAAGGTGAGCCGATGAACGGCGTGCGCGAGGCGTTAAGCTATTTCCGCCATGTCGGGTATAAAATTGCGTTGGCAACCTCATCATCCCATCAGGTTATTTCCGCAGTACTGAACAAACTCTCCCTTTGGCACTATTTTGATGTGGTTTCCAGCGCGGACGATGAGGAATGCGGCAAACCTCATCCGGCGGTTTACTTGTCAACGCTGCGCAAGCTCAACCTCAACGCCAGTCAGTGCCTGGTGATTGAAGACAGCTTTAACGGTTTTAGCGCCGCTCAGGCAGCAAACATCCCCACTATCGTTATCGCCGAAGATTGCCAGCATGGTCGTTTTCAAGCCGCCGCGGGTCGCTATCGGGCGTTACCTGAACTGCTGGAAGCTCTTTCTGCAGAGCCTGAGGCGGCGGTATAAGTCAGTAATTTGTGAGCGCAGAAAGTTTCAGGATGTACCCGGTCGGTTAATCTCTTTTCTGCGCTCACGCTCCTCTTTTTATCATGCCGATCGCCCTCACATTTCGCCCTTCTTTTGTGAAAACAATCACGCCCCGTCGTGCCAATGCCCAAATTTAATCTCTTGCTTAGCGGTGATTGTCCGAGGCACTGCTGCGTAATTGTGCTTAGATTAGATATTGAAACGTTTTTTCAATAATGTGAAACCACTTTGCCGATTTGCGTCTATAGATCGGGTTTGGCTGCGATAAGGACTGAGAATGAAAATTGAATCTGTAAATGTCACCGTTTTCCAGTATCCCACTCGTCGGGTTTCCGACAGCGCCGGGCACTCCCATCCGGGAGCCGAAAGCATGGCAAAAATGGCGATGCTGACCATTACTGCCGATGATGGCACCCAGGGTTTTTCGTTTGCGCCGCCGGAAGTGGTGCGTCCGTTTGTGGTGAACACTTTTTTCCGCAAGGTGATGGTGGGGCAGGACCCGTTTAACCGCGAGCGTATCTGGCAGGATCTTAATCACTGGCAGCGCGGTAGCGCCCATCAGTTGACCGAACGTGCGCTGTCGTTTGTCGAGCAGGCGCTGTGGGATCTGATTGGTCGCAAACTCAATATGCCGGTTTACAAACTACTTGGCGGCTATCGCGATACGGTTCCGGCCTATGGCAGTACCATGTGCGGCGACGATCTGCCTGGCGGACTGTCGACCCCGGATGAGTATGCGTCATTTGCTGAAACGCTGGTGGCCCGTGGCTACAAGGCCATCAAGCTGCACACCTGGATGCCGCCGATCTCTTTTGCGCCAAATCCGAAAATGGACATCAAAGCCTGCGCGGCGGTGCGTGAAGCGGTAGGGCCGGATATCGACCTGATGATTGATGGCTATCACTGGTACAGCCGTGCCGAAGCGCTGTGGATTGGCAAAGAGCTGGAAAAACTGAATTTCGCCTGGTTTGAAGAGCCGATGGAAGAGGACTCGATGTCTTCTTACGCATGGCTGGCGGAAAACCTGTCGATTCCCATCGTCGGACCGGAGAGCTTCGGCGGCAAACACCATATGCGCGCCGAATGGGTGAAAGCCGGAGCCTGCGACATCCTGCGCGCCGGATCCAACGGCGTTGGCGGTATTACGCCAACGATGAAGGTGGCGGCGCTGGCGGAGTCGTTTGGTATGGATTGTGAAGTCCATGGTAACGGCGCGGCGAGCCTGGCAGTGGTCGGCGCGATCCGTAACTGTCGCTGGTACGAGCGCGGCCTGCTGCACCCGTTCCTCGATTACGATGAGCCAGCCGCGTATCTCAACAGCATTGTCGACCCGATGGATGACCAGGGATTAGTGCATTTGTCACAACGACCAGGTCTCGGTGAAGACATTAATTTTGCGTATATCGAAGCCAATACCGTTAGCCACGACTAATTAATAAAAATTCCAAAGGCTTAAGGCTTATTGGGTTTGGGCGAACGGATAAAAAATATAAACCAGGCCCTAAATCAGTCGTATTGCAGCAAGGCGGCAAATCAACGAATCTCCGGGAGCTTACATCAGGTAAGTGACCGGGGTGAGGAGATGAAGCCAACGTAGCTGCGGCGCGAATGATGACGGGCGTGTACCCTACAGGCGATAGATATGAAAAAAAACTCTTTACTGGGAGCGTGCTTACTCGCGCTCGCCGTGTCGATGGGGAGTGGGGCGGCAATAGCGAAAACGCCGCCCGACCAGCTGATCATCGGCATGAATATGAACAACCTTCTGACGCTTGACCCGGCAGCGATGACCGGTAACGAAGTCGTCGGGATTGTGGTCAATCTCTATGACTCGCTGGTGGAGCTTGATCCTAAACAGCTAACCAACGTCAGGCCCGCGCTGGCGAAATCCTGGGATATCAGCCCGGATGGTAAAACCCTGACGTTCCATTTGCGCGATGACGTGAAATTTCACTCTGGCAATCCGCTGACCGCCGCCGATGTGGTGTGGTCAATGCTGCGTATTTTGCATCTCAACCTCGCCCAGGCATCGGTGTGGAAATCCTACGGCTTCAGTAAGAAAAATATTGATAACCAGGTGAGCGCTCCGGACGACGTGACGGTACAAATCGTGTTACCGAAAGATAACGACCCGCAGCTGGTGATTTACTCGCTGGCGGCGCTGGGCAACCTCGGTGTGCTCGACAGTAAAACGGTGCAGAGCCACGAGCAGGATAAGGACTGGGGCAACCGCTGGCTGACCACCCATGAAGCCGGTTCCGGGCCGTTTACCCTCGAAACCTGGCAGGCGAAAGATGTCCTGCGCATGAAGCGCAATCCTGACTACTGGCGCGGTGAGGCGAAAATGAGCCGCGTGGTACTGCGCCACTTCCAGGAGTCGCAAACTCTGCGTCTGATGGTAGCGAAAGGCGATCTCGATATTGCTAACAACATGGCGGTCTCCGATATCAATGCCCTGCGCAGCGATCCGCAGCTGACCGTCGATGCGGTGCAGCGTGGGACTATGTACTACGTCGCCATGAGCATGAATGAAGATCATTTTGCCAATCCGAAAGTGCGCGAAGCGGTACGCTATTTGATTGATTACCAGGGCATCAATAAAGCGCTGATGCCGGGCTATGGCGTGCTGCATCAGCGGCCGATCAAAGCCGGCATGCCGTCCACGCTGCCTGACCCGGGCTATACGCTCGACGTGGCGCGGGCGAAAAAGCTGCTGGCGGAAGCTGGCTATCCCAACGGATTTGATACCACGCTGCGGGTGCTCTCCGATCAGCCGTTCCTCAATATCGCCATTGCCGTGCAGTCGACGCTGATGCAGGCGGGGATTAACGCCAAAATCATCACCGGCACCGGCAACCAGATTTACGGCGCGATGCGCGAACGTAAGTTTGATCTGCTGGTCGGGCGCGGCGGGAGCGGAATGGAACCTCACCCGCACTCCAGCCTGCGTGCGCTGGTCTATAACCCGGATAATAGCGCTGAAGCTCGCCTGACCAACTTCCAGGGATGGCGTACCGGTTTTTACGACCCGCAGCTGAACTCCATGATTGACCACGCTCTGCTGGAGCGTAACCCGCAGCAACAGGTAGCGAGCTATCAGGCGATTCAGCAGCGCTATGACCAGCTGATCCCGGCGTTAATTCCGCTGTCGCAAATGGTCGATTCCGTCGTGGTACGCAACGAGGTGCAGGATTATCAGCCGCACCCCTCCGCCACCACTTTTCTGCGTGAAGTCTATAAAACCCGCGAAGGAGAGAAAGGATGAGTACGGCAATCCTTGCGCCCGGCTCCCGCACCCGGCGCTTATCAAAACGACTGCTGCAGGTGGCGATTACGCTGTTCGGCCTGCTACTGCTGACCTTCACCATTGGGCGCGTGATGCCCATCGACCCGGTACTGGCGATTGTTGGGCCGGACGCCGACCAGAGCACTTATCAGCAGGTTTATCAGCAACTGGGGTTTGACCAGTCGTTGGTCACCCAGTTTGGCATCTATTTTGTCAACTTGTTGCATGGCGATTTGGGTAATGCATTGCTGACCGGGAAACCGGTGGTAGACGACATTATTCGCGTCTTCCCGGCCACCATGGAGCTGGCGACGATGGCGATTATCGTCGGCGCAGGCCTTGGTATTCCGCTGGGCGTGCTGGCGGCGGCGCGACGTAACAGCCTCTCCGATTATGTGGTGCGTATTATCAGCCTCGCCGGCTATTCAACGCCGATTTTCTGGGTTGGGATGATGGGGCTGCTGGTGTTTTACGCCTGGCTTGGTTGGGTTGGCGGTGCTGGACGGGTAGACCTTGGTCTGGACGGTATTGTGCCACGTCGCACCGGCCTGATGACCGTCGATGCGCTGCTGGCAGGTAACAGCCAGGTGTTCTGGAATGCCATTAACCACCTGATTTTACCGGCCTCGCTGCTCGGTTTTCACTCGCTGGCTTACATCAGCCGTATGACCCGTAGCTTTATGCTGGCCCAGCTGTCGCAAGAGTTCATCATCACGGCGCGCGTCAAAGGTCTGACCGAGCGTCAGGTTATCTGGAACCACGCGTTTCGTAACATCCTGGTGCAGCTGCTGACGGTAGTGGCGCTGGCCTACGGCGCGCTGTTGGAAGGGGCGGTACTGATTGAAACCGTCTTCTCCTGGCCGGGTTTTGGCTCTTACCTCACCGGCAGCCTGCTGCTGGGTGATATGAATGCGGTGATGGGCTGCGTGCTACTCGTCGGGGTTATCTTCGTGATGCTCAACCTGCTCTCCGACATGCTGTATCAATTCTTTGACCCGAGGACAAAATCATGACCGTTTCTCTGGATACGTCGCTTTCGGGCGGGGCGGGCGAAGGCCGCCAGCGGCTGCAACGTGCGGCGACACGGGCTGCCGGGTTTATCGGCAAAATGGTGCACAACCCGCTAACGGCTATCGGCGGTGGGATTATCTTCCTGTTGATCGTCGTGGCAGTATTTGCGCCGCTGATCGCGCCTTATAACCCGCTGGTACAGGACCTGAACAGCGCATTGGTGGCACCGAACGCCCAGCACTGGTTTGGTACCGATGAGTTTGGCCGCGATATTTTTAGTCGTCTGGTGTACGGCTCGCGTATCACGCTGTACATCGTGCTGCTGGTGTCGGTCACCGTCGGCCCGCTTGGGCTGCTGCTCGGCGTCAGCGCCGGATATTTTGGTGGCAAGGTGGATATGGTGCTGATGCGCGTCACCGATATCTTCATTTCCTTCCCAAGCCTGGTGCTGGCGTTGGCGTTCGTCGCTGCTTTAGGCCCGGGGCTGGAGCACGTGGTTATCGCCATTACGCTGACTGCCTGGCCCCCGATTGCTCGTCTGGCGCGTGCTGAAACGCTGTCACTGCGTCAGGCTGATTTTATCTCCGCCGTGCGTTTACAAGGCGCGTCTCCGGCTCGCGTACTGTGGCGGCATATTGTCCCGCTGTGCCTGCCTTCGGTCATCATTCGTATCACCATGAATATGGCGGGGATCATTCTGACCGCCGCCGGTCTGGGCTTTCTTGGCCTTGGCGCACAGCCGCCAGAGCCGGAGTGGGGGGCGATGATCTCCAGTGGACGCACTTATATGATGGAGTGCTGGTGGGTAGTAACGATTCCGGGGCTGGCGATTTTGATCAACAGCTTAGCGTTCAACTTCTTAGGAGATGGCTTACGTGACATCCTCGATCCTCGCAGCGAATAATGCTCCACTGCTCGACGTGCGCGACCTGTGCGTCGACTTTGTTAACGGTAGCGCGGTGACCCATGCCGTGCGCGGCGTCTCCTTCCAGTTGGGGCAGGAAAAACTGGCGATTGTTGGCGAGTCTGGCTCGGGTAAATCCACCGTCGGACGCGCGCTGTTGCAGCTGCATCCGAAAAAGGCCCGCGTCACCGCCAGTCGGATGCAGTTTGCTGACCTTGATTTACTGCATCTCAGCGAGGCACAAATGCGCGGCGTACGCGGTAAACGCATCTCAATGATTATGCAGGACCCGAAATACTCGCTGAACCCGGTGGTTTGCGTCGGTAATCAGATAGCGGAGGCCTGGCTCACGCATCATCCGGGGCGTAAAGATGAGGCTAAAGAAAAGGCGCTGGAGATGCTGGAAGTGGTGCGCATTCGCCAGCCGGAGCGCGTGTATCAGCTCTATCCGCATGAGATTTCCGGTGGTCAGGGGCAGCGCATCATGATTGCGATGATGCTGATCACCGACCCGGAGCTGGTGATTGCCGATGAACCGACCTCGGCGCTGGACGTGTCGGTGCGCCTGCAGGTGCTGGGTCTGCTGGATGACCTGGTGAAATCGCGCGGTCTGGGGCTGATTTTTATTAGCCACGATATCAACCTGGTGCGCAGCTTCTGTGACCGCGTGCTGGTGATGTACGCCGGACGGGTGGTGGAGTCCATTGCTGCTAAAGACCTCGATAACGCCCGTCATCCCTATACTCAGGGACTGATTAACTCGCTGCCGGATATGCAGCATCGTCGCCCGGTTTTACCGGTATTGCAGCGCCAGACCAGCTGGTTGACGGACTAAGGAGTGCATGATGATTGAAGTCAAAAACTTCAACCTGGCGTTTGGCGAAGGAGAGAAGCGCAACCAGGTGCTGTATGACGTGAATTTTCACGTTAAGCCAGGCGAAATCTACGGTCTGGTGGGGGAATCTGGTTCCGGCAAAACCACGGTGCTGAAGTGCCTCGCCGGGCTATTTACCCACTGGAAGGGCGAGCTGGCGATAGATGGACAACAGTTGGCTCACGAGATCAGTCGCGAACGCTGCCGTCAGGTACAGATGGTGTTTCAGGACCCTTACGGCTCTCTGCACCCGCGGCATACCATCGGCGACATTCTGGAAGAACCGCTGCAGATCCATAACATTAACGATCGCGACCGGCGGATCAATGCGCTACTGGACAAGGTCGGCCTGAACCGTGCCTTTCGCGAACGTTATCCGCACCAGCTCTCCGGTGGTCAGCGCCAGCGTGTGGCGATTGCCAGAGCGCTAATTCTCGAACCCCAGGTGCTGCTGCTGGATGAGCCAACCTCAGCGTTGGATGTGTCTGTGCAGGCGGAGATCCTCAATCTTCTGGCGGAATTGCAGAAAGAAGCTAAGCTGACTTACCTGATGGTGACCCACGATCTGGGCGTTATCGCCCACTTATGCCAGAAGGTCGCGGTGATGCAGTACGGTAAGATCCTCGAAACCCTGACCGTGGATGCGCTGGTGAACGGCGAGGCGCAAACGGCCTATACGCAGATGTTGGTCAACGCCAGCCAGCAATATACGCGTGAAATGGCGCGAGAAGTGGCAGCGTACTAGTCTATACGGCGCATTCTCTTTCGAGAGATGCGCCATTTTTTATATAAAACAGTGAGGGGAAATGTATTTATAGCTATAAATGTTGTCTTTTAGTGTAAAGATGGTGCTTAGATCTAAAACAGAAATATATACTGCATCTAACCAATTGTTATGAAATTATAATTCGCATGTATGATTGAAAATGAAATAAATCACTATTTACTGTTTCGTTTTCCAGATATCCAAAAATGTAAACTCAGTTAAACCTTGCATATAGCAAGGAAAAACTGTGTATTGCACCTCCAGATCCTCTCCGTAATAGAGTAAACTCGCTGGCGAATAATCCTAAGATGTGGTCTACGTAAGGCGAGTTATCTAAATTACAGCCTGGTTTTCATGCCGCTCTCATCCAAATGGTTACAATACTCAGGGAACAGCATGGAAAAAACATATATCATCAACGGAAAAATTAATTTTATTCCTCAGTGTAGCGTTTTGTTACTTATTGCTGATGATACGAAGAATGTATCATTAAATATTCCCGTTAGCCGTTGCCTGATGCTCCTTATTCAGCAGCATGGTGCAACGGTTGCTCGTGAAACCTTTTTTCAGGAAGTATGGATAAAGCATGGCTCACAGGTGACCAGCAACGGTTTTTATCAAAATATTTCTTTATTACGTCGGGCCTTTAAGGAACTGGGTGTTGACGAAGAAATTATTGTAACGGTGCCCAGAGTCGGCGTCAGGCTGGAGGCAACATTATCCGTAATTGAATCCCAACCAGCTGAGTCAGAAGCCGCGCCGATTACAGAACCCATCGTAAAGCCCGTGGCAGAGGAGGTCGCTGCTGCGAAGTTTGCAGAAAAAAAGCGGTTACGGCTACGGCGTCCCGCTTTATGGGGCATCGCAGCATTACTGAGCTGTCTGGTCGTTGGGGTTGTTACCTGGCAAGCTGAATTCGAATCTTATTTGCAAAACTATTTGCCCATTAATGTAAAATATTCGCAACAATGTCACTTCTTTGCCAATAGCGATGTGGTTGAGCACAAGCGACATGAACAATTCATCAACCGAAGGGAATTTGAATGTGAAAAATACCCTTGGGTCTATTTGACACTCTATCCCGGCCAGGCCCGCGTCTCGGTGATAAGCTGCCGTCAGCAATTTAGTCAATGGCGTGATAATCAATGCCTCACCAATTATTATATTAAGGAGGTACTGAATGCGCAGAAGTGAAATTAAATGGTTAATAGCAATCATATTTATCTGTGTACTAACGGCATTAGCAATAAAATCCTGGCAATATTGGCAACGAAATCATTTTCAGTGCAGCGGTGAGTTGAGTTTATTTAGCTCGGGTTTTCAGGGAGATATTTCTGTACGCTACATATTTGATGATGAGCGCGGTCTGGCGATCGTCCGTGGGGAAATTACGCCGCCGCAGGGTAAGCCGTTCACTATCAATCAGAACATCTGGTTTAGCTTTACCCGCGATGGTCAGCACTACTTCCTGCGTTCCGAAACGGTCTCTGCCAGTATCGGTAAGCTTGAGGAAGAAGAGCAGATCAAATCCATTCTGCCGACCTTCTTCATCCAGCCGCAGGTGCCGTTTTACCTGAATATCCAGCGCTTGAACGAACGTACCCGGCTGCTGTATACCAGCCGGGCACCCTCTTTGCTTTGCGAGACTTGAATTAACGTAACAGCACGCAGTCTGGCGGCAGTCGGCAGCGTAGCGCTGCCGGCAAAATTTCCATGCGGAAGGTTTTGCCGCTCAGCGGCTCGCCATCAAGGTTAAACGTCATCTCGTGGGGGGCGGTTATCTCAAACCATGAGGAGACGCCATCGATGATATTCGGCGAGGTTTCCGGGTTTGCCAGGGTACTGAACAGCGCCGGGATCAGCTCTTCGCCGGTAAAAATGCGCAGATGCAGCAGGCCGTCGTTGATTAACGCCTCCGGGCAAAGTTGCTGGCCGCCACCGGCCTGGCGTCCGTTACCGATACCTATCACCAGCGCATCGCCCTGCCAGTGAAAATTCTCACCGCGGATTTCACAGCGGTCTGGCTTAAGGGTATCCATGCGCATCAGGCCGTGGATCAGATAGGAGACGCCACCGAGGGCGGATTTCAGTTTCTCCGGCGTTTCAGTGGTAATACGGGTGCCGAAACCACCGGTAGCCATATTAATAAATCCGCTCTGGTCGTTGACTCGTGCAATATCGATAGCCACATCGCGCCCGACAATCGCCAGTTTCAGGGCGCTGGCCAGATCCTGAGGAATGCCGACGCTGGTGGCAAAGTCGTTCGCCGTACCCAACGGTAAAATCCCCAACGCCATCTTGCCATCGCGCTCGACCAATGCTGTGGCGACCTCGTTGATGGTGCCATCACCGCCGCCAGCAATGACCGTTTCTACGCCCAGCTCGAGGGCTTCATCGACAAAGCGCACGGCATCACCTTTTTCCCAGGTGACACGGACGTGAATGTCGATACCTTCGTCGCGCAACAGTTTAACCGCTTCGCGCAGCTGCGGTTCATTGGCGCCTTTGCCATTCAGGATTAGTAAGCTGGCTGGAAATGTTGACATCATCAAGGGGACCTTTATTGCACAGTAATGCATAAAGTGTACCGCATGCAGGAAGCGAAGGCCGGGGAGATAGATAAAAAATAAGCCCGCGTAAGGGAGATTACGCAGGCTAAGGAGGTGGTTCCTGGTACAGCTAGCATTTATGGGTTATGTTTTTCAGCGAAATGGATGATATCTGCTTTGAACGAAACGGTATGTGATCCGTTTCTAATATCTTTACATCGCGAAAAATTAACCAAATTTATACCCTAAATAATTCGAGTTGCAGGACAAGGCACTTGTGCCTTGAACAGCGCTTGCGCTGGCCCCGGAGGGGCGAGGCCACAGGCCGAGTAACGCGGCAAGTGAGCGAATCCCCGGGAACTTACTCTGGTAAGAGACCGGGGTGAACGAACGCGGCCAACGCACATGCAACTTGAAGTATGACGGGTATAACTAGTTACTATGCGGGTTTCGGGTTGTCTGATCCGTAAAGTTGCGCATCAGCAGCGCATATTGCAGGACCATATCTTCCGGAACAGGCAACCATACTGTGTGACCATCGCCCGGCGCGACCGGCATGATTTCGCCTTTGCCGTTTTCCATATGTTCGAGCGTAAAGTTGACGTTACCCTGCGGGGTCATCAGCTCAAGGCTATCGCCGACGGAGAATTTATTCTTCACCGCTACTGCGGCGAGCTGGCCGTTGCGCTCGCCGGTAAATTCACCGACAAACTGCTGGCGCTCGGAGATGGAGTAGCCATATTCGTAATTCTGGTAATCTTCATGAGTATGGCGACGCAGGAAGCCTTCGGTGTAGCCACGGTGAGCGAGGTTTTCCAGGGTTTCCAGCAGATTGGTATCGAACGGTTTGCCCGCCGCCGCATCGTCAATGGCTTTGCGGTAAACCTGGGCGGTACGCGCACAGTAGTAATGTGATTTGGTGCGTCCTTCGATTTTCAGCGAGTGGACGCCCATTTGGGTCAGACGCTCAACGTGGGCAACCGCGCGCAGATCTTTTGAGTTCATGATGTAGGTGCCGTGCTCGTCTTCAAAGGCGGTCATGTACTCGCCCGGACGTTTAGCTTCTTCAATCATAAAGACCTGGTTGGTCGGCGCGCCAATACCCAGCGTCGGTTCGACGTTCTGCACCGGGATCGGCTCATGCTTATGCACGATATTGCCGACGTCGTCCTCTTTGCCTTCCTGGACGTTATATTCCCAGCGGCAGGCATTGGTGCAGGTGCCCTGGTTCGGGTCGCGCTTGTTGATATAGCCGGAGAGCAGGCAGCGGCCGGAGTAGGCCATACACAGCGCACCGTGAACGAAAATTTCGATTTCCATTTCCGGCACCTGGCTGCGAATTTCGGCGATTTCATCCAGCGACAGTTCGCGGGAGAGGATCACGCGGGTGAGCCCCATTTGCTGCCAGAATTTGACCGTCGCCCAGTTAACGGCGTTAGCCTGTACTGACAGGTGAATCGCCATTTCGGGGAAGTTTTCCCGCACCAGCATGATTAAACCCGGGTCGGACATAATCAGCGCATCCGGACCCATTTCCACTACCGGCTTCAGATCGCGAATAAACGTTTTCAGCTTGGCGTTATGCGGCGCAATGTTGACGACCACATAGAATTTTTTGCCCAGCGCATGGGCTTCGTTGATGCCGAGCTGCAGGTTTTCGTGATTGAATTCGTTATTGCGCACGCGCAAGGAGTAACGCGGTTGACCCGCATAAACTGCATCTGCGCCGTAAGCGAAAGCGTAACGCATATTTTTCAGCGTTCCCGCCGGGGAAAGGAGTTCCGGTTTAAACATGATTTTCTCGTTCTGATGACAGGTCAGATTCGCCGCACCCGGTGCGACGAGTTGGGGAGTGCCCCCACATTAAGGGCGGGCATTGTAGCGCTGTAGGAGAGGGGAGTAAATATCATAGGGGTATCCATAGGGGGTAAAGTATGGAAGATACGTGAGTATATGCTTTGCGAAGATTTGTCGGGCACTGGAGCACAATGTACTGTAGTAGACGAGTGGCTTCGGTTATCCGTGATATTGACAGGACTTCAACAGATTTTTTAGTTTCGGTAATTTTTGCTGCTCATTAGATGAAAGGGGCCCGTTATCATACCCCCTCCTGTTTAACGATTATAGCCATAGAGGTTGAGCCTACCGGATAAATACTCGCCTAAATAGACTTCACTGATTTTGTTAAAGCCTTGTTCTTTAATTTTTGATTCTAACCATTGATCGTCCTTGTCAATTATTTCCAACACATCGCGATTTGCCTGCCCATCGACAATAATTGGATAGCGAATATTTTCATCACCGCTTTCAATTATCGTTAATTGCCCATTTTGCTCGAGGATAACTCGTTTTAATTTTTCAACTTCATATACGCCGTTGGACCTTAGTTTAAACATTAAATCATTTGCGGAGATACCATTTCTCAAACACTCTTTCACGTCAACACTACCATTATGCACAAGAGTAATAGGTTTACCATCCACGATGCGTTTAATCAGGTGATTATGTTCTTTGGAAAACTTAAGAATAAAGACGAGTAGCGTCCAGATGATCAATACGAGAACAAATTGCAACACCGTAATTGATTCATTATAGATTACGCCACCAATAATACCACCAAGGACGTAGTTTTGGATCTGGTCCATTGCTGATGAGGGCGCTAGATTGCCTTTTCCCATTAGGTTGATCTGGATTATCAGGCAGAGAATGCCCAGGCCGAGTTTTATTATAATAGGCGTATAAATAGCCATCTTCGTTTCCTTATTTTTTTAAAATATTAATGGCCGGGTTGGTTAACCACGTTTGCTCTAATCTATAGGTGTTTTGATCGGTACTCAAGTTAACCCGGTAATAATCATCATTAATTTTAACTATTACGCCATCTGATAATTGTACTGAATTGGAGTAGATATTGTTGACGCTTATATTTTTTTCATGCGCTAATAGTTTAACAAAGTTAACCATCTGTGATGACTGAGAATGGACATTTTGGCTATTGGTATAATCTGAATACTGAACGCCAGAAAGAAAAAGTAAAAACAGAAAGACAATGATTGTGAGGTCTCTGTATTTGGTCTGCAGGCGATGACGCATATACATGCTGAAAACCGCAAGTAATATAAATAGCGTGCTAAAGATAATGATATATTTTAGATAATCATTCAAAGCAGACTGCGTTTGCAAATAATCTATACCATAAAATCTCATGTTCATTACCGTTATTATCTACTTAAGTCCGTTGGTTACTGCAATCCTGACGCTTTTATAATAATAACACATCTGCAGTTGATCTTCGTCCTTTAGCTTTAAAGATAGATTGAGATAAATCTATCACATATATTCGATAAATCAAGGTCTGAAGAAGATGTGAAGTTAAAATAAATAGCTAGTTCAATGCGTTAAAGATGTGGAATGTACAATGCTAACTAAACTTTCATCATGAATATGGTGCTTAGCGAGTATGGGGGCATTTTCGTAAAATATGTCGTTGGATCGTACTTATTTGTGTTCTTTTGATGTTGTAAAGCGGCCAACTGGAATCGTTTTGAAAATGCGACCGGGTTATTATCCGGGCACTGATGGGGAGGCACAATCTTAGGCCTCCCTTATTAGTTGGCGCTACGGTCAGGCCAGCCGGCAGGCGTCGGCTTCCCAACGATAGCCTACGCCGTAAACGGCGCGGATAAACGACTGCTCGGCGTCCAGCGACTCCAGCTTGCGCCGTAGATTCTTGATATGGCTATCGATGGTTCGGTCGGTCACCACGCGGTAATCATCGTACAGATGATTCAGCAGCTGTTCGCGCGAGAAGACTTTACCCGGCTCCTGGGAGAGGGTTTTCAGCAGGCGGAACTCAGCGGGTGTGAGGTCCAGCAGTTTATCGCGCCAGGAGGCCTGGAAGCGGCCTTCGTCAACGATCAGCGGGCTTTGCGCATCCAGCGCCTGCAGATCGCGCTGCGGCTTGCAGCGGCGAAGAATGGTCTTCACGCGAGCGACCACTTCACGCGGGCTGTAGGGCTTACAAATATAGTCGTCGGCACCGATTTCCAGCCCGAGCAGACGGTCTATCTCTTCGATTTTCGCCGTCACCATCACCACCGGAACTTCGGAGAAGCGGCGGATTTCGCGGCATAAGGTGAGTCCGTCGGTGCCGGGCAGCATCAGATCTAGCAGGATCAGATGCGGCGGCGTCTGGCGAACGTACGGTAAAACCTGATCGCCGTGATTAATCAGCGTCGGCGCATAGCCCGCCGCCTGAAGATAATCGATCAGCAACTGACCCAGCTTGGGTTCATCTTCCACGATCAGAATGCGTGGTGTGTTTTCATCAACAGGTAATTCAGTCATACGTCTCTCGATAAATTACGTTCCAGAGGTAACTCTACTTTAATGCTAACCCCGCCCAAAGGCGAATGACCGGCACGCAAAGTGCCACCGTGGGCCGCCACAATGTTAAGGCAAATCGCCAGTCCTAAACCAGAGCCGCCGCTGGCACGATTACGCGATCCTTCGGTACGGTAAAAGCGCTCAACCAGCCGCTCCAGCTGTTCGTCGGTGACGCCGGGGGCGCTATCGGCAAAGTCGAGAACCAGCATGCGGCCATTTTGGCTGGCGCTAATTTGCAGAGCCCCGCCGCTATCGGTATAGCGCAGGCTGTTTTCCAGCAGGTTATTGAAAAGCTGCATCAGGCGATCCCGGTCGCCGAAAATCGTCGCGCTTTCCGGTAGCGAAACGCCGATCGACAGTCCGCGGCTGGCGAAACGTTCGCGGAACGCGCCAGCGGCGACTTCCAGCAAGTTGATGATATCCACCGAGGTTTTCTGGTAGGAGAGCGCACCTTCATCGGACATCGATAGCTGATGTAAATCGTCAACCAGTTTGGTGAGAGTGGCGACCTCGGCCTGTAGAGAGGTGATGGAATCCGGAGTGAATTTCCTGATGCCGTCCTGAATCGCTTCCAGCTCGCCGCGCAGCACTGCCAGCGGCGTGCGCAGTTCGTGGGAAATATCAGCCATCAGGTCCCGGCGCATCTGCTGGTTGCGCTCAAGGGTGCTGGCTAGCTGGTTAAAGTCCCGTGCCAGACGCCCCAGTTCATCGCTGCTGGTGGCGGTGACGCGGGTTGAGAAATCTCCGGCAGCCAGGCGATGCGTGCCCTCAACCAGTCGTTTGACCGGCGCAAGCAGGCCACGCGCCAGCGGGAAGGTGGCGAGCGCCGCTAGCAGCGTAGCGAGGGCGACAATCAGCCAACTGGTGCGTTTTTGTTGGCGGTCAAAGTTGATATCGGTGTTGCGCGTCAGACGTTCAACCGGCGACGCAATCACCGCGCCGACCTCCACGCCGTTAACCATAATGCTGCGGCGGGTACCGTCCTTCGGTACGCGTTCGCGAGGCCCTACCAGCACGCGGCCTTTTTGGTCAACTACCCAGAACATAGTGCGCCAGCCGTGCGGCGGAATGTCCGGGCCGGGACCTCGATCGCCGCGTGGGCCATCGAGCGGTCGGTCTGGCGCGGCGTCCGGCGGCATCTCCCCGGGGCCGGGACCCGGTCCAGGCTCATCCATTGGCTCAGGTCTCATACCGCGCCCCTGCGGCGAGTGGTCGTCGTTGTCGCGCTCAAATGTTTTCAGCAACTGGAAAATAAACCGATCATTATTGCGCAGGAACTTCCAGCTACCGTGCTGGGCATACTGTTCGCTCAGGGCGTCCCCGAGCATGGTCAGCCGCTGCTCGTTTCCGCGCTTGATATAGTCGATAAACCCGCGCTCAAAGCTGATGCGCACCGCCCAGTGCATGCTGATTAACAGCACGATGCAGGTGGCGAGGATCGCGATAAATAGCTTGCCGGTAATGCCGGGACGCCAGAACTTCAAGATTCACTCCTTTTGCGACGACCAATCACGGTGTTGGTGGTGGTGTCGTCCGGTACGCGGGAAAAAATCAGCGCGGGTAGCGCGATAATCACTGCCATGCTTAAGTAGGTATAAAGAAAGACCTGATGAGTGGTCGCCGCATCGGCGCTGATATGCTGCTGACCATAGAGACCCAGCAGCATGCCGGCGATGGTGACGCCGATACTCATCGACAGCTGCATGACCATTGACAGCATGCTGTTGCCGCTGCTGGCGAGGTCATCGGGCAGGTCTTTCAGAGTCAGCGTGTTCATTGACGAAAAGCGGCTGGAGTTGATCATCCCTTGCAGGAATAGCACCACCGGCAGCAGCCAGTACCAGCCAGCGAGAGCGACCGCCATAAACAGCAGGCTGACCAGCGCCAGGCCGATGGTTGAGGCCACCAGCACCCGACGATAGCCGAAGCGGTTGACCACCTGGACCACGATACGCTTCATGCCCATGCTGCCGAGCACCATCGGGATCATCATCAGCCCGGCGTGGAACGGCGTAAAGCCGAGGCCAATCTGCAAAAATACCGGCGTCATAAACGGCAGCATGCCGCTGCCGATGCGCCCGGCGAAGCTGCCGCCGAGGCCGAGAGAGAAGGTGCGGTTGCTGAACAGCTTCAGGCTGAACAGGGCGTTGAGGTTGCCGCGCGCGTGCCACAGATACAGCAAAATCGAGGCGATACCGACTGTCACCAGCACCGCCAGCCACAGCACAGAGATACCGAGCCCTTTTTTACCGTCGAGCGCCAGGGTCAGCGTGGCCATTCCCGCCGCCAGCAGAATAAAGCCGAAGATATCAAAGCGCCGGGTTTGTAGAGTGTAGTTGGGCATCAGCCAGAGCGTGGCAATGGCTCCGACAATGCCGACTGGAATGTTGATCAGGAAGATCCAATGCCACGACGCGTATTCTACCAGGATGCCGCCGAGCGCTGGTCCGAGTAGCGGGCCGACCTGGCCGGGCAGGGTGACGAAGGTCATTGCCGCCATATATTGACTGCGCGGGACGATTTTCATCACCGTCAGACGACCGACGGGAACCATCATCGCGCCGCCAACGCCCTGCAATACGCGGGCGAGTATTAACTGGTCGAGGGTCGTGGCCTGAGCGCAGAACAGCGAACCGGCGGTAAACAGAATAATGGCGCTAAAAAAGATATTACGTACGCCCACCCGATCCGCCAGCCAGCCGCTGCCGGGCAGCATCACCGCCACCGTTAGCACATAGGAGACGATCACCATATGCATATGCAGTGGGCTCTCCCCAAGGCTTTTCGCCATTGAGGGGAGGGCGGTGTTGACGATAGTGGTATCCAGCGCCTGCATAAAGAAGCCGAAGGCCACTATCCATAGCTGCCAGCGCACGCTGGCGGGGAGATCGGTCATGTTATTCGCTTACCGGTTGATGGAGTTTTCGCGAAAAACGCAGCCGTAGACGGTCGAAGAACAGATAGACCACCGGCGTGGTGTACAGGGTCAACAGCTGACTCATCACCAGACCGCCGACGATGGTAATCCCCAGCGGCTGGCGCAGTTCGGAGCCATCACCACTGGAGATAACCAGCGGCAGCGCGCCGAACAGCGCTGCCAGGGTGGTCATCATTATCGGGCGAAAACGCAACAGGCAAGCCTGGAAGATGGCTTCTTCCGGCGGCAGGTTGCCGTTACGCTGCGCCTCAAGGGCAAAATCGACCATCATGATGGCGTTTTTCTTCACGATGCCAATTAATAGCATAATCCCGATTAGCGCGATTAGGCTGAACGGGGCATCGAAAAGCTCCAGCGCCAGCAGCGCGCCGACGCCAGCGGAAGGAATGGTCGAAAGGATAGTCAGCGGATGAACGTAGCTCTCGTAGAGGATCCCCAGCACGATATAGACCGTGGCGATTGCCGCCAGAATCAGAATCACCTGCGAGTTCATGGTCTCCTGGAATACCTGCGCGGTCCCGGCGAACGAGCCGCGCACGCTTGACGGCACGCCAAGCTGGGTCATTGCCCGGTTAATCGCATCGCTGGCTTCCGACAGCGACTTGCCGGTCGGCAGGTTAAAGGAGATGGTCGACGCCGCCGACAGCCCTTGATGGTTCACTGACAGCGGGGCGTTGGCCGGTTGCCATTTGGCGAAATAAGAGAGCGGGATCGGCTTATCTTCGCTGTTGATTACAAACATTTTATCCAGCGCGCTGACGTCCTGGGTGTAAACCGGGTCAACCTGCATCACCACTTTATACTGATTCAAGGGCTGATAAATGGTTGAGATCTGCCGTTGACCGAAGGCGTTGTTGAGCAGGTTGTTGGCGTCCTGCACGCTGATCCCCAGACGCGACATGGTATCGCGATCGTAGATCAGATCCATCTCCGCACCGTTATCCTGCTGATCCGAGTTAACGTCCGCCAGTTCCGGCAGCGCCGCCAGCGCTTTGCGGATTTTTGGCTCCCACTCGCGCAGCGCCGCAAGATCGTCCGACAGCAGGGTGTACTGGTAGCTGGCATTAGCCTGACGTCCGCCTACGCGAATATCCTGTACCGCCATCAGGAACAGGTTGGCCCCCGGCTCTTTCGCCAGTTTTTTACGCAGCCGGTCAATAATTTGCTGCGCCGTTTCGTGGCGTTCATCGCGCGATTTCAGGGTGATAAACATCATCCCGCTGTTGACCCGTGAGCCGCCGGTAAAGCCAGTGACGTTATCCACCGCCGGGTCTTCACGGATGATCTTCATAAAGTCCTGCAGCTTACCGCGCATTGCCTGGAACGAAATGCTCTGGTCGGCCTGAATGCCGCCCATCAGTACCCCGGTGTCCTGCTCCGGGAAGAAGGTTTTCGGAATCGAGATATAGAGCCAGATGCTGAGCGCGATGGTGCCGAGCAGTACCAGGCCGGTTAAGCGGCTGTGCTTCAGTACCCATTTCAGCGACTTGCCGTATCCGCCCTGAATCGCCACCAGCAGACGACCAAAACCACGCTTGCGCGTTGGCTCGTTGGGTTTGCCGCTTTTCAGCAGCCAGCCGCACATCATCGGCGTCAGGGTCAGCGACACCGCTAGCGAAATACCGATCGCCACCGACAGGGTGACGGCAAATTCGCGCAGTAACCTCCCCGGGAGGCCGCCCATCAGCAGCAGCGGCAGGAAGACGGCGACCAGCGACACGCTCATCGACAGCACGGTGAAACCGACCTCCCGACTCCCTTGAAGTGCTGCCTGTAGCGGCTTCATACCCGCTTCGAGATGGCGGGAGATGTTCTCCAGCACCACGATGGCGTCATCGACGACAAATCCTGTGGCGATGGTTAGCGCCATCAGTGACAGGTTATTCAGGCTGAAGCCGCACAGGTACATCGCCGCAAAGGTGCCAATCAACGAGACCGGAACCGCCACCGCCGGGATCAGCGTTGCTCGTCCCGAGCGCAGGAACAGGAACACCACGAGGATCACCAGACCAACCGAAATCACCAGCGTTTGCTCGACTTCTTCCAGCGAGGCGCGGATGGTTGGCGACCGGTCCTGGGCGATTTGCAGGTCGATAGATGCCGGGATCGTGCGCTGCAGATCCGGCAGGCGGGCGCGAATGCTGTCCACAGTTTCAATGATATTGGCTTCCGGCAGCTTGCGGATCATCAGCAAAATTGCCGGTTTAGCGTTGGTCATCCCGGCGTTGCGCACATCCTGTACCGAGTCGGTGACGTTGGCGACATCACCTAACCGCACCGCCGCGCCGTTATTGTAGTGCACGATTAATGGTTGATATTCGGCGGCGGTTTTTAGCTCGTCGTTGGTTTCCACCTGCCAGCGGTGGGAGGCGTCTTCCAGCGCTCCCTGCGGTTTACGCACGTTGGCGTCGCTGATGGCGGTGCGTACCGCATCCAGCGACACGCCCTGGTTAAACAGCGCCTGCGGGTTGAGATCAACGCGCACGGCGGGCAGGGAGCTGCCGCCGACGTCAACGTCGCCGACGCCGTCAATCTGCGCAATAGTCTGCGCCAGCTGGGTGGAGGCGAAATCGTACAGCTCACCCTGGGAGTAGGTATCTGAGGTGAGGGTGAGGATCATGATCGGCGCGTCGGACGGGTTGGCCTTGCGATAGGTCGGGCGGCTCGGCATGCCGCTCGGCAGCAGGCTTTGCGCGGCGTTAATCGCCGCCTGTACGTCGCGCGCGGCGCCGTTGATATCGCGATCGAAGTTGAACTCCATAATGATTCGCGTGCTGCCAAGCGAACTGGAGGAGGTCATCTCGTTTACCCCTGCAATCCGCCCCAGGGAGCGCTCCAGCGGCGTCGCCACCGAAGAGGCCATGGTTTCCGGCGAGGCGCCGGGCAGCGAGGCGCTGATCATAATGACCGGAAAATCCACCTGCGGCAGCGGCGCGACCGGCAGCAGGCGGAAACCGAGTACGCCGCACAGGGTGATGGCGAGCGAAATCAGAATCGTCGCCACCGGGCGATAAATGAAGAGGGCGAAAAACTTCACTTACGCCTCCTCCTCACGCCGTGGGAACCGGCTCTTCATATACAGCGACAGGCGGTCGAACAGCAGATAGATGACCGGAGTAGTGAACAGGGTCAGCACCTGGCTGAGCATCAGGCCGCCAACCATACCGATCCCCAGCGGACGACGTAGTTCCGCGCCAACGCCGGTGCTCAACATCAGCGGCAGCGCGCCGAACAGGGCCGCCAGCGTGGTCATCAGGATCGGACGAAAACGCAACAGACAGGCCTGATAAATCGCCTCGCGCGGCGGCATGCCTTGTTCGCGTTCGGCGGCCAGCGCGAAGTCGATCATCATGATGGCGTTTTTCTTAACGATACCGATAAGCAGAATGATGCCGATAATGGCGATAACATCCAGCTCGCTACCGGCCAGCCACAGCGCCAGCAGCGCGCCGACGCCGGCCGTTGGCAGCGTAGACAGGATGGTGATTGGATGAATAAAGCTCTCATACAGCACGCCGAGCACGATATACATTGCCACCACGGCGGCAACCACCAGCCAGACGGTGCTGCCGAGCGCCGACTGGAAGGCCAGAGAACTGCCCTGGAACTGGGTACGAATATCGCTCGGGAACTCCAGTGCCTGCTCGGCGCCAAGAATCGCCTCGACCGCATCGCCCAGCGAATAGTTGCCTGGGACGTTAAACGAGATCGTGGTGACCGGGAATTGATCGAGATGGTTAATCGACAGTGGGGCAAAGCGCTGCTCCACTTTGGCGATCGCCGTAAGCGGCACGATCCCGCCGTCGCTGCTGGTCAGGCGGATGTTATCCAGCGTTGCCAGCCCCGGCGTCGCCTGGGTATCATGCTCCAGCACCACGCGGTACTGGTTCGCCTGAGTATAAATAGTGGAAATCAGGCGCTGACCGAAGGCGTTGTACAGGGCGTTATCGATATCGGACATGCTGATGCCGAGACGGCTGGCGCTATCGCGATCAACGTTGATATACGCCGCCAGGCCTTTATCCTGCCAGTCGCTGCTGACGTCGGAGAGCTGCGGCAATGCCTGCAGGCGGGTCAGCAGCTGCGGTACCCAGTTGCTCAGCGCATCAAGCGAGTTGGCCTGAAGCGTGAACTGGTACTGGGTGCGGCTGACGGTAGTGTCAATCGTCAGGTCCTGGGTTGGCTGCAGATAAAGTTCGATACCGGGAATGCCGTCCACCGCGTTTTGCAGGCGGGCGATGACCGTTTGTACGCGATCGTCACGCTCGTCCAGCGGCTTGAGGTTGATTTGCAGGCGGGCGCTGTTCAGCGCCGGGTTGGTGCCGTCAACCCCAACGTATGACGTCAGGCTTTCCACCGCCGGATCTTTAAGAATGACCGCGGAAACCTGCTGCTGGCGCTCGGCCATGCTGGCAAACGATACCGACTGCGGGGCCTGTAGCGTGCCCTGGATAATACCGTTGTCCTGCGTTGGGAAGAAGCCTTTTGGAATAAACACCCATAGCATAATCGACAGCGCCAGCGTGCTAAGGGCCACGCTCAGCGTCAGCCACGGATGGTTCAGTACCCGGCTCAGCCAGCGGCCATAGACGGCGATCACCCGCTCAAAGAAGCGTTCGCTGGCGCGGGAGAAGCGGTTTTGCTTGCGCAGCGACTCGTGGCTTAACATGCGTGCGCACATCATCGGCGTCAGAGTCAGCGACACCACTGCCGAGATAAGGATCGCCACCGCCAGGGTGACGGCGAACTCGCGGAACAGGCGGCCCACGATATCGCCCATAAACAGCAGCGGGATCAGCACCGCGATCAGCGAGAAGGTCAGGGAGATAATGGTAAAGCCGATCTCACCCGCGCCTTTCAGGGCAGCGGTCAGCGGTTTTTCGCCTTTCTCGATATAGCGCGAGATGTTTTCGATAACCACGATGGCGTCATCGACCACAAACCCGGTGGCGATGGTCAGGGCCATCAGCGTCAGGTTGTTAATCGAGAAGTCGAGGAACACCATTACCGCGAAGGTGCCGACCAGCGACAGCGGCACGGCGATGCCGGGAATAATGGTTGCCGGGACGTTGCGCAGAAACACGTAAATAATCATCACCACCAGGGCGATCGCCAGCATCAGCTCAAACTGAGTGTCGCTGACCGAGGCGCGAATATTGGTGGTGCGGTCAGAAAGCACCTGCACTTTGACCGATTTAGGCAGGCTTTCGGTTAGCTGTGGCAGCATCTCGCGAATGCTGTCAGCGGTGGAAATGATGTTGGCCCCCGGCTGGCGCTGAACGTTCATCACGATCGCCCGCTGGTTATTGGCCCATGCCCCGAGCCAGCTGTTTTCCGCCCCCTGTTCAACTGTTGCGACATCGCCGAGGCGAATCGCCGCACCGTTCTGATAGGCGATTATCAGGCGGCGGTAATCTTCCGCCGATTGCATCTGATCGTTAGCTGAAAGCGTAACCGCACGGGACGGACCGTCGAGGCTACCTTTTGCCGAGTTAACGTTGGCGCTGGTAATCGCAGTGCGGACCGTTTCGCTGGTCAACCCGAGGGCGGCAATAGCCTGGGCATTCAGCTTCACGCGCACCGCCGGGCGTTGACCGCCCGCCAGGGTCACCAGCCCGACGCCGGAAACCTGGGAGATTTTCTGCGCCACGCGAGTTTCCACCATATCTTCGACCTGAGTCATCGGAATGGCGGAAGAGGTGACCGCGAGGGTCATAATCGGCGGGTCAGCGGGGTTCACTTTGCTGTAGACCGGCGGGTTAGGCAGATCTGACGGCAGTAGGTTAGTGGCGGCGTTGATGGCCGCCTGTACTTCCTGTTCGGCAACGTCCAGCGGCAGCGTGAGCTGGAACTGGAGCGTGACCACCGATGCGCCGCCTGAACTCTGGGACGACATCTGCTTAAGCCCGGACATCTGGCCAAACTGGCGCTCCAGCGGGGCGGTAATCGACGAGGTCACGACGTCCGGGCTGGCGCCGGGATAGAGCGTCACCACCTGAATCGTCGGATAATCCACTTCCGGCAGCGCCGAAACGGGCAGAAAACGATAGCCGATAATCCCGGCCAGCATAATGGCCACCATTAACAGCGTCGTCGCTACCGGGCGCATGATAAACAGACGGGAAGGGCCACCCGTACTGCTCGGCGGTAACACTTGCATCAGGAGCGCGCTCCTTTTTTACCGTATTCACGGCTGGTGGCTTTTGCCGGTTCGGCTGCGGTGGTGGCGTCGTGAGCCTCAACCACTTCGACCTTCGCGCCTTCCGTCAGGCGGTCGATGCCGTCGGTCACCACACGATCCCCGGCGGAAAGCCCGGCGTTAATCACCACTTTCAGGCTGTCCTGAATCCCAGGCGTCACCGTGTGCTTGCTGACTTTGTTTTCATCGTTCAGCACCCAGACGAAATGACCCTCGTTGCCCATTTGCAGTGCTGCGGTCGGAATAACCACCGCGTTTTGCTCGGTATCCACCAGCATCCGGGCGTTGACGAACTGATTCGGGAACAGGGCGTCGTCCTGATTATTAAAGCGTGCTTTAAGCTTGATGGTGCCGGTGGTGGCATCAATCTGGTTATCGAGGCTCAGCAGAGAACCTTCGCTGATCTTCTGTTTGTTGGTACGGTCCCAGGCTTCGACGACCAGGTTTTTGCCCGCCTTTTGCGCCTGAACCACCGTGGCGATTTGGTTTTCCGGCAGCGTAAAGACCAGGTCGATAGGGTGAGTTTGCGTCAGCACCACAATCCCGGTGGTGTCGCCGCTAGAGATCTGGTTGCCGATATCAACCTGCTTTAAGCCGACCCGACCATCAATCGGCGCGGTGATGCGGCTCCAGTTCAGCTGTAATTGGGCGCTGGCGACGGCGGCTTCATCAGCTTTAATCGTGCCCTGAGATTCGCTGACCAGCGATTGTTGAGTATCCAGCTCCTGGCGTGAAACCAGGTTGGTTTTGACCAATTGCTGGTAGCGCGCCAAATCGCGACGAGCGTTGGCCAGGGTGGCCTGATCTTTTGCCAGCTGGCCCTGAGCCTGGGCGAGGGCGACTTTAAACTGGCTGGGGTCGATTTCGGCGAGCAGGTCGCCCGCCTTTACCTGTTGGCCTTCCGTGAAGTGGATAGCCAAAAGCTGACCGTCAACGCGGCTGCGCACGGTGACGGTGTTCGCCGCCGTTACCGTACCAAGGCCGGAGAGATAGCGAGGGACCGATTCACTGGTGGCCGTTGCCGCCTGCACCGGCGCAAGGGCTGCGCCAAAACGACCGTGGCGTGGCCCACCTGGCCCTGGACCCTGCTGGCCCGGGCCTGCTGCCGTTACAGAGGTGCTGTTTGCCGCTTCGCGACCCTGCCAAAACCAGTACGCTGCACCCGCGACGATCGCGACTACCAGCACGGCTACCCAACGGCTTTTCTTGCTACCTTTCATTAATTTGCTATCTCATCCTGAAACGTTTCACGGAATGATACTAGTTTAGTCAGTGAACGCTGCTTAAAAATGGAGGAATTATGAAAAGACTGTTGAGATATGTCTGGATAAAACGCTTTTTGCTGAGAGGCTTACGGTGAATATTTACGCGTAATTTACGCTTATCGATTTTTACCCACCGATCTTGCGAACGCCGATATTTATTTATCGGTATCCGTTGTTTCTTGATACCAACAGCGGATTGCGTCGAATCTGAACTGATATACAGCGTGAATAAGCAGCCGCTGGATGCGATTCAACCTGATTGGCGGTCGTATCTGTTTGATAATCAAATTCACTCATTATTTTGCCTTTATCAAAGCGACCAATACCAGAGGGTTCTTTATGCATTTTACCCAAGCCATCGCTCGTCTACCGGCCGCTACCTGCGGTGCGGGCCAAACTACCGCACAGCTAGGCGCACCGGATGTTGCCAGCACCACTCGCCAGTTTCTCGCTTATGTCGAAACTTTGCTTAAGCTCGGTCTCAAAGTGACCGTGCTGCCTGCGGCGGCAGATTATCCGGATGCGCACTTTGTTGAAGATACCGCCGTGGTGATGCCGGAACTGGCGGTGATTACCCATCCGGGCGCACCGAGCCGCCAGGGCGAAGTTGACACCATCGCGCCGGTGCTGGCGGGTTTTCGTCCGCTGGTGCAGATGAGCGAGCGTGGGCATATGGACGGCGGCGATGTGCTGCTGGTGGACAAGCAGTTTTTTATCGGCCTGACGGCGCGTACCGATGAGCAGGGCATTCGCGAGTTTGCCGCCGCCGTTGAGCCACACGGCTATCAGGTGACGGCGATTGAAGTGAGCGCCGGTCTGCATCTGAAATCAATTGTTAACTACGTTGGCCGCAATACGCTGCTGCTGACGGAAGGCTACGTTAACCACCCGGCGTTTAACGGTTTTAACAGCATTGTTATCCCTGAAGAAGAGTCCTACGCTGGTAATACGCTGTGGATTAACGATACCTTAATTACGCCGCAGGGTTACCCCCATACCCTGGGCGAAATCAGCAAGCTGGGAATGCCCATTGTGCAGCTCGACACCAGCGAATTTAAGAAAATGGATGGCGGGCTGACCTGCCTCTCACTGCGTTTTTAATTACCGCGCCGACACCGGGGAAACCGAAATGAAAACACGCATCGCCGCATTACTGGCCTGTATGGCGCTCAGCGCGCCGCTGGCCGCCCAGCAGTTTGACACCATCAGTTTTGGCGTCGATGGCGGCTATCCGCCTTTCGATGTCTTGGCACCCAGCGGTGAAATTACCGGTTTTGATATTGATATCGCCAATGCGCTCTGTACGCAGCTAAAAGCGAAATGCGTTTTCGTTAAGCAGCCGTTCGAAAGCATGATCGCCGCGCTGAATGCGCATAAATTCGATGCCATTATCGCCTCGCTGAACATTACCGATGAGCGCAAGAAGGAAGTGGATTTTACCGACCGCTACTATCGCAGCGCGGCGCAGCTGGTGGCACGTAAAGGCAGTCCGCTGCTGCCGGATGTTGCGACGCTGAAAGGCAAGACCGTTGGCGTCCAGACAGGCTCCACTCATGAGGCTTTTGCTAAGGCCAACTGGGCTAATCACGGCGTGAAAATCGTCGGTTACGCAAACCAGGATAACGTCTATCTCGACCTGCTTTCCGGTCGTATCGACGCCGCTTTGCAGGATAATATTCAGGCGGCGACTGGTTTTATCGATACCCCACGCGGGCAGAAGTTTGCCTTTGCCGGTCCGGTTATCCAGGACGGCGGCATCTCCTCTGACGTTGGGATCGCAGTCAATAAAGACAATCCGGCGCTGCGTGACGCGCTAAACGGCGCGATTAAAGCGATTCGTGCCGACGGCACCTACGACACCATTCAGAAAAAATATTTCAGCTTTGATATCTACGGCAAATAAGCTGGAGGGGGAGGGCGCAGTCGATGATTTGCGCCCCGTTAGGGTACAAGCGGAAGGCTGAACATGGTCGCAGATTATTTACCGTTACTGTTACGCGGCGCGGCGCTCTCGCTGTGCGTGATGCTGGCTTCGCTGCTGGTGGCCCTGCTGCTGGGACTGGTCAATTCACTGATTAAGCTGTTTGGCCCGCCGTGGCTGCGCCTGTTTTCCACCGCCTACACCACGTTAGTGCGCGGTATCCCGGAGCTGGTGATTATGCTGCTGCTGTTTTTCGGCGGCGAAATGCTGGTGAATCTGCTGTTGGGGCTGGTTGGGCTGGGTCCCGTTCGCTTCAACACTTTTATTTCCGGCGTACTGGCGATTGGTTTTGTTTTCGGGGCCTACTACACCGAGACCTTTCGCGGCGCGTTTCTTACCGTTGATAGCGGGCAAACAGAGGCGGCGCAGGCTTATGGGATGCGCCCGTGGACGGTGTTCCGTCGGGTGATGCTACCGCAGATGCTGAGCTTTGCGATTCCGGGCATTAACAATAACTGGCTGGGGCTGATGAAAGCGTCGGCGCTGGTCTCGATCCTCGGCCTGGAGGATATGGTATGGCTGGCTGAACAGGCCGGGCGCGCCACACAAAAGCCCTTCTTGTTTTATTTCCTGGTCTCGCTGATTTATATGGTCATCACCGCGCTCTCCAGCTGGCTGTTTAGTCGCCTGGCAAAACGTTACGCGCTGCGCTCTTCAACGGCGGGAGCGACGCTATGAATGTACAAACCTTTATTGACGCGCTTCCCAGCTATTTGTGGAGCGACGGCAACGGAGCAGCGAGCGGGCTGGCGGTGACGGCAGAGCTGTTTTTACTCTCGATCATCCCGGGCATGGTGCTGGCGGTACTGATGGCGGTGGGGCAGGTTTACGGCCCTCGGGCGCTGGCGCTGCCCATTCGCGCATTTACTTATTTTTTCCGCAGTACGCCGCTTTATCTGCAACTGATGCTGATTTACTACGGCTTGTCGCAGTTCGACATCGTGCAGACGGGTTGGATGAACGACCAGCCGTTCTGGCTGCTGTTTCGCGATGCCACCTTTTGCGCGGCGCTTGCGCTGGTGCTGAACACTTCTGCTTACGTCGCGGAATTGTTGGCGGGGATGATGGTGACTTTTCCGCGTCAGGAGTGGGTTGCCGGGGAAGCCTATGGAATGGGCAAATGGCAGATTATCCGCCGTCTGGTTCTGCCCGCGACTCTCAGACGGGGAATTCCGGCGCTGAACAACGAAATGGTCTTTTTACTGCACGCCACATCGTTGGCCAGTACCGTCACATTGCTGGATGTCACCGGCGTGGCGCGCGCCTTCTACGCCATGACCTATTCGCCGTTCATTCCGTTTCTGATGGCCGCCGCGCTGTATCTGCTCTGCACTTTTTTGCTGATTTTTGCCTTTTCACGTGCCGAGAGGCGCTGGCTGGCATTTATTCGTCGCGGCTAATCAGGATCGCTTAATGGATTGCAGTTCGGTCAGGGTGACGATTTTATCAACATGAAATTTTTTACTGGTCAGCCAGCTATCCGCCAGTTGGCAGTAGTGGGCCATGCTGCGACAACCGATGCGCACCAGAAAATCAAAGCTGCCGCTGACCAGCCAGCAGTCCAGTACTTCAGGCGTCTGGCGCATCTCCTGTTCAAATACCGGCTGCGAGCGACCGTGATCGGCCAGCGCGATTTGCGCCTGCACCACAAAAGCGTGTTCCGGCTCGGGCAGTTCAATGATCGCGCTGTAGCCGCGAATAATGCCGTCGCGCTCAAGGCCGCGCACGCGTTCCAGGCAGGGACGCGCGGTGAGGTTTACCTGCTCCGAGAGCTTTTGATAAGAAATGCGGCCATCCCGGCGCAGGATTTCAAGGATCTTATGATCAATACGGTCAAGCCGGGCTTTCTTTTCCACAACCAGGACGTCCAATGAACATTAAACACCATACGTTACCTGAACATGCGCTCAGTGGGCAGAGGCAATTAAGCCATTTTAACTTTGGCGAGCCCGGAGCCGGGGAAAAAGTCTATCTGCAGGCGGGGCTGCACGCCGATGAAATCCCGGGCATGTTGGTTTTGCACTATCTTAAAAGATTGCTGAGTCAGGCGGAGCGACGCGGTGAGCTGCGCGGTGAAATCATTCTCGTGCCGGTGGCGAACCCGCCGGGGCTGGCTCAGGTGCTGCTCAATAGTGGTATTGGCCGTTTTGATCTGGCTAGCGGGCGCAATTTTAATCGTGACTTCCCCGACCTGGCCTTACTGGCGCGACCGCATATCGATGCGGAATTGCCTGTTTCCCGTATGCATTACTTGCAACGAGTGCGCGGCGCAATGCAGGTCGCATTAGCGGCACTTCCCAGCGAGAGTGAAGTTCAGGCCCTGCGTCATCATCTATTGAGTCTGGCCTGCGATGCCGATCTGGTCCTGGATCTGCACTGTGACGACCAGGCCATGTTGCATTTGTACGCCGACCCGGACTGGCAGGAGGAAGCAGGCGTTATGGCGGCGTTTCTCGGCATTGGCGCGGTGCTGCTGTCGCAGGAGAGCGGCGGCAACTCGTTTGATGAAGCCTGTGGTTTACCATGGCGACGTCTGGCCGTGCAGTATCCACAGTGGCAGCAATACCGTCCTGGCTGTATGGCGGTGACCGTCGAGCTGCGCGGGCAGCAGGATGTGAATCACGCCACCGCGTGTGAGGACGCCGAACGAATTTACCGCTATCTGCAATATCGCGGCGTGCTGGCGGGCGATAAGCCTGAGGTGCCGCAGCAGGAAACGGTAATGTTGCCGTTTGCCGCCGGAGAGATTGTCACTGCCCCGGCAACCGGAATTTTAGTTCAGCTAAAACAGCCTGGTGAGTGGGTCAGCCGCGACGATGTTGTTGCGGAAATCATCGATCCGCTTACTGATATGGTCAAAGCGGTACGGCCGAAAGCGGGCGGCCTGATCTATGCCAGCCGTCGTGCGCCGTTTGTGACTCTCGGGGCGGAAGTGATGAAAATCGCCGGAGAGCAGCCGTTTAGCGGCGGTGGCGGGCTGGCGATGTAAGAACCGGACGGTTTGCTGAGGCTCTCTGCGGCTTGATGCACATCAACGCGCACATTAACTTTTACTATAAAAACTAAAAAACAGTTGTAACTTCTCCTGCTTTTATTAAATTTGTATGGTGAATGTTTAATGCTCTCCAATAAATAAAATACATGAGCATTAAGATCAACATGTTAAATAAATCAGGGGTTAATTTTTGTGGCAAGTGCAAACAAACTCACGCTATTCATCATCATTTTCATGCTGTTGGGGATCCTCTCCGGCGCGGCGATACACGCATATGCCGCGCAAACGACCATTACCGCATGGTCTGAAAACATTACGCTGCTGACCGATGTGTTTCTGCGCCTCATTAAGATGGTGATTGCGCCATTGGTCTTCAGTACCTTGACGGTCGGCATCATGCGCCTTGGCGAGACGGCCACAATCGGGCGGGTTGGCGGCAAAGCGATGCTGTGGTTTATCACTTCGTCAATCCTGTCCATCCTGGTCGGGCTGGTGATTGTAAGCATTGAGCATCCGGGTACCGGCTTAAATCTGACGATCCCTAAAGAGTCCGTTGAGACGGGGCTGGCGGTGAGCGGCATGAGCTTAAAAGGCTTCTTGACCCACACCATACCGACCAGCATTACCGAGGCGATGGCCAACAATGAAATCCTGCAAATCGTAGTGTTTTCTATGTTCTTTGGCATTGGCGGCGCGTCGCTGGGGGAAAAATTCAATGCGCCTTTGGTCGCGGCATTGAATGTGGTTTCCCACATTATGCTGAAGGTGACCGGGTATGTAATGTATGTCGCGCCGCTGGCAATTTTCGCCGCGATCTCCTCGGTTATTGCCTCGCAAGGGTTGGGCATCCTGCTTAACTATGCTTCTTTTATTGGCGGTTACTATGTCGCTATTTTACTGACCAGCGCGGTGCTGCTGGCGGTAGGCTACGTGGTACTGAAAAAAGAGGTTTTCCGCCTGCTGAACATGCTCAAAGACCCGGTGCTGGTAGCGTTCACGACCAGTAGCTCCGAAGCTGCCTATCCAAAGACCCTGGAACGGCTGGTTAAATTCGGTTGCTCGCGCAATATCGTGTCGTTTGTTCTGCCGATCGGTTACTCCTTTAACCTGGTTGGATCGATGGTGTACTGCTCTTTTGCCGCCATGTTTATCGCCCAGGCTTACAATATTCAGCTGAGCTTTAGCGAAATCACCGTCATGATGTTGACCCTGATGCTGGCGTCAAAAGGGATTGCCGGGGTACCCCGTTCCGCGCTGGTGGTGCTGGCTGCGACTATCCCAAGCTTCAATATTCCCGTTGCCGGTATTCTGCTGCTGATGGGTATTGACCATTTCCTTGATATGGGGCGTTCGGCGATTAACGTACTGGGTAACGGTATCGCCACGGCGATGCTGTCGAAAAATGAAGGTTTATTACGGGAAGAAGAGCCTGAGTCTGAGGTTGAACCTCAGCAGGTCGAAGCCTGATGGCCATCCGCCCTCTCTGATGGGGGCGTTTTGCTGCATGAGATGAAAAAGAGGCCCCTAACAGGCACGCAAGGGGCAATGTGACGAAGTGACATATTCCTCGATAGAGACATTTTTCTTATTGTATAAAAATACACAGCTGTATCTTTATACCAAGGAATCGAACAATACTACCTGCTGCTTATGGTGTCAGAGTAGACCTTTTTTACCGGGTGATATTTTTTCGGAATATCTTCCTGTACAAGCCGTCAAATTCCTAATTTTCAATGCTCTAATGTTATCAATGATTGGCATATGAGACAGGTTACCACCGCTCTCTTAACAAATTAATAAACTGGAAAAAGTCATAATTGTTATTAAGACTATATTTTTCCATGATTTTACTTTTGTGCCAGGTGGTGGTTTTGATACTGACCTTGTTGAGGGCCGAAATCTTACTGATGTCAAAGCCATGAATAATGCCATTGGCGACGGCGATCTGCGATCGTGATAGCATTTTATGCGGGCAGTTAGCGCAGATTAGCGTTGAATCTGTAACCTGCGCCAGCGTCAGGCGTTCACACCTTTTTAGTTCCAGGGCAATAATTTCAAACATTTTATCAATGTTGACCGATTTTATTGAGACAAAGATAACGCCTTTCAGGCAGTTAACGATTAACTCTTTTTCCGGGAGCTTGTCATAACTATGTAATATGATCACTGAGCTGTTTTTCTTGCGATTCTTTATGCTGGTATTGCACAGATAGATCTCTCCAGGGAGAACTTCAGCAATAATGATATCCTTATCTAAAAAGTCATTATGCTTATAAGAAAAACTGGCAGCGAGATTATCGTTGTTGCCGGTCAGTTCATTGACCATTGAAACCAAAGATTCTCTGAGAAACGTATTTTTAGTATTTATTGCGATGTTTATTCTTTTCATGGCGTTATTTTCCTGATAAATCAACATAACGCCATGTTGTGATCAATCCTCCGGGCGTATGCGGTGATTGTTGCTGTGCAGATTTTTTATTATTGCTGTGGCTTTAATTATCTTCTGCGCGAAGAGTTTTTCGTTGAAAACGGAAACTTCTGTTTTCTCCTGTCTCTGATATAAGAAACAAGACTATAGACGGAAACGCAAAGGCAAAATATACACAGCAATAAGGCTAACCATGTTTGCATGGCCATGATTGATATCCTTTAACTTAATTTTAGGTGTTAAAACAGTACATCGTACGCACGAGAATATTTTTATACTCTTCTTCAAAATCGTACTGGCGATCGTGGGAGCAAAGCGTGTGGCAAACGGCCGGAATTCAGAGGTTGCTGAATTTATCGACAGTCCATTATCTTAATGACGCTTTGACGTGGTTCGCTCACGACACCATGTCAATGTAGGAAAATTCTTAATATGCTGTCAGTCTCATTTCTCTCATTCCTCTCAAAAAATGAAAAAAAGTTAACAAGAAAAGCCGAATTCATAACGTAATAGTAATGAAACAGTACAGAAAGGACGGACTAAGCCGGCAGACTGGTGACTGCCGGGGCGAGAGATATCAGGAAATAAACGCCAGACCTTTGCCAAAAATGGCGCGAATAGGCAGGGTAATGCCGTGCAGGCGGGCCTTGTGCCGTAAACGACTGATGACCACGTCGATTCGGTGCAGCTCCGGTTCGCCTTCATCGGTGAACAAGCAGTCGTGCAGGGCAACTTTGTTACAGACTTCATTACGATTACGCATTAAGACCTCCAGCAGCCGATACTCTTGTTGCGTCAGCGGTAGGGTCAGCCCCGAAGGTGCGACAAGCTGCTCAACTTGCAGCGTCCAGGGCGACGACGCTGACTGTTCCGCTGATACTGCCTGGGGAGCGTTAACTGGCGGTTTTTGCTGCCGAAGCCGGGAGCCAAGCGCATTAATGCTATCGGCGAGATCGGAAAAATTCACCGGTTTGATGAGGTAGAGGTCAGCACCTGAATTTAACGCCTGGAGCCGGTCCTGCTCATGCCCTCTGGCGGTGATGACGACCAGTCCAAACTGACCAATTTCGTGCAGATAGTCTAGCACGCTAAATCCATCTTCTCCCGGTAAGCCGATGTCGATGAGTACGATATCAACCGGATCGCGATGCAGCTGACGCCAGAATGCTTCTGCGCTGCGCACGCCCCAGGCGTCGAATCCGCGATGGCGTAAAAAGGCCAGCAGTTCATCGAGTAAATCAGCGCTATCTTCGATGATAGCCACACGTAATGTCATGATTTTTCCTTCTGCTGTCCGGTCTGTGGGAGAGTGAGCGCAAATTCGCATCCGGCAGGGGTGTTTTTGGCTAACCACAAGTCTCCACCGTGGGCTTGTACGATTTGTCGGGCAACATACAATCCGAGGCCAGTTCCGGTAGGCGTTGTCGTATGCGTCTCACCGCGGCGATAGCGCTCAAAAATCAGCTCAACCTGTTCACCCGGAATACCGGGCCCGCGATCGCTAATCCGTATTTCGAACGGCGTTTTCTGTTGATGAATTTCGATACAAATCTCACCTGAAGCGGAATACTTGACCGAATTATCGAGCAGATTGGCGAGCGCAATACATAGCAACCCGCCGTCAATAAATAGCACCGGGGAGGACGATTCCGGGCTGGTAGTTTGCCCATCAAGGGTGACAGTTAAATAATGATTCAGCGAAAGATCGACGACCGTCGCGGCCATCTGAATGACCGGTAGCAGTTCTGAATCTTGCTTATCAGCCCGGAGGGCATAGGACGACAGGCGGGCGTCGGCCAGACAGTTATCGGTTAACTGCACCAGCCGGGTCGTCGCCCGCTGCATCCTGTCGAGGCGCGGTTCCTGCACAGAGGTTGAAGAGCACAGGCGTAAGTTTTCCAGCGCGGCCTGAATAATTGCCAGCGGTGTTCTGAACTCATGCGCCACCATGCCCATAAACTGGCGCTGATGGAAACTAGCTTCGCGCTCAATCTGTAGCTCCCGCGCCAGCTGCTGTTTCTTCATTAACTTGCGGTTTTCCGCGCGAACGCGCAGCACGGCGATAATCAATACGGTGACGATATGGATAATCAGCGCGTACTGCCAGGTTGAATAAACCATATTATGAAAGGGAATGACGCCATGGATGGAGAGCAAAACCAGCGCGGCGGATACCACGTATACCGGCGGCAGCAGCCCCAGCAGTAGCGTATTCAGGTCAATCGCTTTACGCCGCCACAGCGTCCAGGACGTTATCAGCAGAATAGGGGCGGCGACGAAGAATATCCCCGCTTCTATCTGCATCGCCAGGCCATAGAAGCCCAACGGGATACTGATTTGCAAGATAATATTTAACCCGATAGCCGCCAGCAGCAGTTTATGCAGTCGCGGCATATTCTTTTTAAGATCAAAAACCTCGCTGTGCATCCACAGGGCAGTGGCGTAGCTCACCAGCGACAAACAGCTGATCATGTAATCCTGCACCGGCAACATCACGTCGCCAAAGAGCCATTCAGGATAACCGTGCAGTGCCGCCACCAGCGGATAGTTGAGGGAGAACAAGCAGATCCCCCACAGTAAACGGCGGCGCAGCGCAACGGCGAGCCACAGTGCGATGCCGCTGGCAATCACAGCCAGACCAAAATAAAAGCTCCAGAAGGCCGTGTCGAGAGTCGCAGAGCGCACAAACTCCTGTGGGGAAGAGAGGGTTGCCAACAGAATGAGTGTGCTGCTGCTCTGGAGACGGAATGCTATCTCGTAGCCCTCAACGGTGGGAGGCGGCGGTAAAATCAGCACGCTCTCCCGATAGTCGAGATCGTTATCCCGAGCGGGAGCATGATCGCCAAACTCTTTTCGTATCCACGGGCTATCGCTGCCGTAAGGACGATAAAATACGCTTAGATGATCAACAAATGACGGGCCCAGCTGCAGCCAGCGTTGTTCACCGGCGAAGTATGCCGCAGGAAGCGTGGTACGCAACCAGAAGGTCTTTGGCGAATAGCCAAACGAGGGAATCAGCGGTGCCGTTTTCAGCGCATCTTCCGGCAGAGAAAGAAAGGCATCTAACGTCATTTTGTCGCTGGCGTCGGCGTACCAGTATACAGGAATATCGATACCCAGTTGACGGACTTCCGCGCGAGCCGGGGCCAACATCTGTAGAGCAAAAAATACGCCACTCCATGCCCAGAAATGAAGTCTGTTGCATCGGCAAACAATATCAAAAACTGCGCACACACGATTCAATCACGACCCCTTGCGGTATGGATTAATAAAACCAGTACGATATGAACGGCGATGAAGCCTGCTGCTGGCACAGGCAATCCCCCGGAATCCGGGAAATAAACTCGTAGGGTTGGACGACGCAGCATTCTGCTGTTGTCAAAGATATTATTCCAGCGTTATTTGCATGTCGGGCAACTGGCCAGACCTGCCTTGGGTAAATTCTCATGTCAGGTTAACGTATGGGGAGAAAGGGAGGATATGCAAGCTAAAAATTCCGTCAAAGCATAGGCGTTTTTGATATTAGCCAGTGGGCCATTGGTATAGATATATAAAATTTGCAATAGCTTATTTAATAACGACGGCTACTGATAGTCGCAGATATTACACTTTAATTAATTTTTTATTTATTGGTATGTTACGAGGGAGTCTGAAAAAGCACCACCGTCGAACGGTATCAACGATCGAACCTGCAGTCTCGCGTGTAGACCCTCCTGTCGCTATTGGGGGGCCAGGGATTGATATCATTGGGTAATGATGTGGGAGTAAATGCTGAATAAAATGAGGAACCACGATTGGCTATCGAATGTAAAATAAAATCATCCTTTATGCATAAAATCGCAGGATTTAAGTCATGCAAATGATCGGTTGTTCATTATTTTATTCGATGGGGAGTGTGGCGAAGTTTCACTAAAACGACGAATAATAATGCGCCTTTGTGAATGTTTTGGTTATTCATATCAAAGAATCCCTGGGCGACTCTGGTTATGTTGGCAATTCCGCCTGGAGAAATGGCCAGGCAAATTATTCATTATGTTGTACAGGGGGACCTTACAGGATGACGACGAAATCGTTAATGCTTTCTTTGGATGAACAACGGTCAATTCCTTTGAGTACGGTCACCGGGACTCTCGGCCACGTTGGCATGGATATACGCCCGTTAGCGCCTTTAGGGATATGCAGTTTTGACCCCGGTTTTAGCAACACCGCAGGCTGTACGTCAGCCATCTCCTGGATTGATACCGAAAATAGCGTTCTGCTGCATCGCGGGTACCCGGTGGATCAACTCGCTCGTCAGTGTGACTTCCTTGAGGTCGCTTATATTCTGCTGCGTGGCGATGCGCCAGACGAAGCCAGCTATCAGGTTTTCAACGAAACAATTACCCGCCATAGCCTGGTGCACGAGCAGATTGCCCGCATGTGCAGCAGTTTTCGTCGCGACTCCCATCCGATGGCATTAATGTGTGCTTTGGTAGGGACCCTGGCAGCGTTTTATCACGATGTGCTGGACGTCGAAAACCCGGAACACCGCGCACTGGCCGCGACGCGTTTACTGTCGAAAATGCCAACCCTGGCGGCGATGAGCTATAAGTTTTCCATTGAACAGCCGGCGCAGTATCCACGTAATGATCTCTCTTATGCGGGTAATTTCCTGCATATGCTGTTTGCGATCCCGGCAGAAAAATATCAACTTAACCCGGTGATTGAGCAGGCCATGAATCAGATTCTGGTGCTGCATGCTGACCACGGCCAGTGCGCGTCGACCACGACTGTGCGGGCAGCGGGCTCTTCCGGAGCAAACTTATTCGCCAGCGTTGCCGCGGGGCTTGCGTCCCTGTGGGGGCCAGCACACGGCGGGGCTAACGAAGCCAGCATGCGAATGCTGGAAGAGATTGAGACCGTTGACCAAATCCCCGCCTTCCTGAGTAGAGCAAAACGCGATCCGCAGGCATTCCGTCGCTTGGGTTTTGGTAACTCTCGCTACCGTAATCTTGACCCTAGAGCGGCTATATTGCGTGAGACCTGTCACCGGGTACTGGAAGAGCTGGGCATGTGCGATATGCCATTGCAGGTGGCGATGGCGCTTGAAGAGGTGGCGCTGACCGACCCGTATTTTGTTGAGAATGGCCTGTCGCCGAGCGTCGACTTTTATACGGCCGTGATCCTCAAAGCAATGGGGTTGCCTGCGTCGATGTTTGTGGTGATTACCGCCGTAGGCAGAACGCTCGGTTGGGTGGCGCACTGGAACGAAATGCATGAAGCGCCGCTGAACATTTATCGCCCGCGACAGATTTATACCGGAGAAGAGATGCGAGATTACGTTTCGCGTCGTGAAGGGAAATAACAGAGCACGGTTTTAATATTGTGTTCGTATTGTTGCCGGGCGGCGGCTGACGCCTTGCCCGGCCTACGAAACCCCGATCATCCGGGGAAACAATCAATGATTAACGAAACACCACCTGCGCCCAGCGGGCCAATCCTGCCGTTACCGAGCCAAAATCATCGCCACCGGCAATTGGAATGCCCGGCAGATGAGCCGCCAGCGCTTTTTTAATCAACGGCGAGCGAGCGCTGCCGCCGGTCAGGTAAATCACATCCGGTTTATCGTTGCTGTTATCCAGCGCCAGCTGCACCTGTTCCATAATGCGGGTTAACGGCTGATCTAAAGCCGCTTCCAGACCCTGCTGGCTGATAGCCGTCGCCAGCTCGTCGCTGATAAACGGTAGCCCGGTCGTGACGCTCGACTGTGCGGAAAGGGCGATCTTGCTCTCTTCCGCGCTGCGAACCAGACGATAGCTCAGACGCTGACGCCAGACTTTCAGCAACAAAGCAACCTTCTCGCTATCGCGGGCGCTGCGCAGTAAGTCGTTCAGCAGACGGCCGTTGGCGGTGCTGTAAAAATCAGTCTGTGCGGGAACGTCGTTAATTGCTACCGCATTCCACCACGGCAAAATCGGCAGGGCGATGCCTTTTTCAGTATCGCCGCCCATGCCCAGCAGCGGCATCAGGCATTTAAAGGCAAGCGCGATGTCCAGATCGTTACCGCCGACACGACAACCGCTGTGCCCGAGCAGACTTTGCTGACGATCGGCTTTTTCTCGCCATTGTGGCCCCATCAGCAGCAGTGAACAGTCAGTGGTACCGCCGCCGATATCAACAACCAGAACGCGTTTTTCCTCGCTGAGTGTCGCTTCGAAATCCAGCCCTGCCGCAACCGGCTCAAACTGAAATACTACGTCGCGAAAGCCTGCGCGTTTTGCCGCACGTTCCAGAATTCCCTGCGCCTGGGCGTTGGCCTCATCGCCGCCGAGCCCCTGGAAGTTAATCGGTCGCCCAATCACTGCCTGGTCGATGGTTTCCGGCAACTGCGCTTGTGCCTGCTGCTTAATATGCAGCATCATGGCACAGACTAAATCTTCAAATAGCGCAACCTGCTGCGGCTTGAGTCCGCTGGCGCCGAGGAACGATTTCGGCGATTTCACAAAGTAGACTTCTTCCGGATCGTCGACGTATTGATGCAGCGAGGCGAGGCCAAACTGCACGCTATTGCGTAACACATCGATATCTTCATCGCGGTTGTAGTTGATGGCGCGCCGCAGCAGCGCCTGGTTTTCATCACTGCTGGTCGGGACTTCATGATGGCGGTAGAGCCATTCGCTGACCGCTTCGCGAGTGGGCGCTGAAAGCATTGATGGCAGCAGTGAACTGCCGTTTTCCAGCGTTAGCAATTGCGGAATATTGTCGCGCATCACCGCGACTGAACAGTTAGCGGTACCGTAGTCAAAACCAATAAACATAGCCTGCAAAATCCCCATGCCAGTGAAGAAGGGGGGCGACTTTAGCGGATTGATGCCATCGCGACAACTGGAATTTAAAAGCAAGGCGCATGCGACGTTCCGCAGCTATGATTGAAGCGCTGAAAAAGGAGAAATGATGACGCTGTTAGCCTGGCACCCTCCCTATGACTGGGAGTGGATGTTTAGTTTTCTTGGCGCTCGTGCGGTGCAGGGGGTTGAAACCTTCGTTGACGGGCGCTATATCCGCAGTTTTGCGCTGGCGGGCCATGCCGGTCTGATAACCGTCACGCCGGACGAAGCGGCACAAGGAATGCAAGTCACGCTTTCCCCCGGGCTGGAGCCGGTGGCAGATGAGTGCCTGGCCCGTATTGCGCGACTGTTTGATTTATCCTGTGACCCGCAGCAGGTCGCTTTGGCGCTGGGGGAGCTGGCGCAGCCGAGGCCGGGTTTACGCCTGCCGGGTTCCCTTGACGCCTTTGAACAAGCGGTACGTGCGGTGCTGGGGCAACTGGTCAGCGTGGCCATGGCGGCGAAACTGGCCGGAAAAGTCGCTGCTGCGTGGGGGGAACCGCTCGCCGATGCGCCGGAGTTTTACCTTTTCCCCACCGCGCACCAGTTGGCACTGGCTGACCCGCAAGCGTTAAAGGCGCTGGGAATGCCGCTTCGGCGTGCAGAAGCCCTGATTCATTTAGCTCAGGCGGCAATCAGCGGCGAGCTGCCCTTAGTTGCGCCAGATAATATAGAAGCCGGAATGAAGCAGTTGCAGACGCTGCCCGGCATTGGCCGCTGGACCGCCAGCTATTTTGCGCTTCGCGGCTGGCAGGCGCAGGATATCTTTCTGCCGGATGACTACCTGATTAAACAGCGCTTCCCCGGAATGACGCCGACGCGTATTGCGCGTTACGCCAGCCGCTGGCAGCCGTGGCGATCGTATGCGTTATTGCACATATGGTATACGCAAGGCTGGTCGCCGGATGAGGAATAGCCGGGCAGGGCGCTTAGCACTAGTATCGCAGGCCTGAAATCCCTATAATTGCCGAGTTTGGCGTTCAACCGCCACCCTTCCTACATTCCCAGGTTAATCAGGTCGCAAAAATTTATGACTGATACGTCTCATCAGTGCGTCATTATAGGCATCGCCGGCGCATCGGCTTCGGGCAAAAGCCTCATCGCCAGCACGCTTTATCGTGAACTACGTGAACAAGTCGGCGATGAGCATATCGGCGTTATTCCGGAAGACAGCTATTACAAGGATCAAAGTCATCTGTCGATGGAAGAGCGTGTAAAAACCAACTATGACCACCCAAGTTCGATGGATCATAGTTTGCTGTTTCAGCATCTACAGATGCTGAGAAGCGGCCAGCCGATTGAGTTACCGGTTTACAGCTATGTCGAGCACACTCGCATGCCGGAAACAATTCATATTGAACCGAAGAAAGTGATCATCCTTGAAGGGATCTTACTACTGACTGACGTTCGCCTGCGTAATGAACTCAGTTTCTCTATTTTCGTTGATACCCCGCTGGATATCTGCCTGATGCGCCGCATTAAGCGTGATGTGAACGAGCGTGGGCGTTCAATGGATTCTGTGATGGCGCAGTATCAGAAAACCGTTCGCCCGATGTTCCTGCAGTTTATCGACCCTTCCAAGCAGTATGCCGACATTATTGTGCCTCGCGGCGGTAAAAACCGCATCGCCATCGATATTCTGAAGGCCAAAATCAGTCAGTTCTTTGAATAACACGAACGAATTGTGTAACGTGCAAAGAGAAGCCAAATTGCCCTTATCCCCGGAAGGCGTAAGGGCGCGATGCCTTAAAGGAGAACGTTCATGCGTCTGTGCGACCGAGATATAGAAGCCTGGTTGGATGAGGGGCGGTTGGCCATTAATCCACGTCCACCTGTAGAACGGATTAATGGCGCGACGGTTGATGTCCGCCTGGGGAATAAATTCCGCACATTTCGCGGCCACACCGCGGGTTTTATTGACCTGAGCGGGCCAAAAGCGGAAGTCAGCGCAGCGCTGGATCGCGTGATGAGCGAGGAGATTGTGCTGGCGGAAGGAGAGGCGTTTTTCCTGCATCCTGGTGAGCTGGCGCTGGCGGTAACGTATGAATCCGTGACGTTGCCTGCAGACCTGGTTGGCTGGCTCGACGGGCGTTCTTCGCTGGCGCGTCTTGGGTTGATGGTTCACGTCACCGCACACCGTATCGATCCGGGCTGGTCCGGCTGCATCGTGCTTGAGTTCTATAATTCCGGCAAACTGCCGCTGGCGTTGCGTCCGGGAATGCCTATCGGGGCGCTAAGCTTTGAACCGTTATCTGGCCCGGCAGCGCGGCCTTATAACCGTCGTGAAGATGCCAAATATCGTGACCAGCAGGGTGCGGTGGCGAGTCGAATCGACAAGGACTGATAATTTAAGCGGTTTGCTGAGGAAGCCATGAGACGAATTCTGACGACGCTGATGATCTTGCTGGCGGTGGTTGTCGCCGGTCTTACCGCACTGGTATTGCTGGTCAATCCCAACGATTTTCGCGCCTATATGGTCAAAGAGGTCGCGGATCGTAGCGGCTATCAGCTTGAGCTCGACGGTCCGCTGCGTTGGCACGTCTGGCCGCAGCTCAGTATTCTCTCTGGTCGCATGACGTTGACCGCGCCTGGCGCTGCCGAACCGGTGATTCGTGCCGACAATATGCGCCTGGACGTTGCGCTGATGCCGCTGATTTCTCATCAGTTGCAGGTAAAGCAGGTGATGTTGAAAGGCGCTGTTATCCAACTAACCTCCAAAACCGAAGCCGTGCGTAGTCAAAATGCGCCGGTGGTTCCACATGATAATACGCTGCCGCAGGTGTCTGAAGATCGCGGCTGGTCGTATGATGTCCGGCAGCTACAGATCGCCGATAGCGTGCTTTTCTTCCAGCATGAAGACGGCGAACAGGTCACGGTGCGCGATATTCATCTGCAGATGGAACAGGATGAGCATCATCATGCGACGCTCGATTTTTCTGGCCGGATTAACCGCGATCAGCGAGACCTGGCGCTTTCGCTCTCCGCTCAAGTGCAGGGCGGCGACTATCCTCACTCCCTGAAGGCGGAAATTTCACAATTGAACTGGCAGCTTCGTGGCGCTGAACTTCCTGCTGCGGGGATCAGTGGTCAGGGCAGCCTGCAGGCAAGCTGGTTTGAAGACGCGAAAAAACTCAGTTTTGACAAACTAAATTTAAGCGCCAACGGCAGCGCTATTACCGGCAATGCCAGCGTGGTGTTAGGCGAACAACCTGACTGGACGCTGAATCTTCAGGCGAGCACGCTGAACCTGGACAGCTTACTGACTCATGCTTCACCTGCCGCTGATAACGGAGCCAACCAGCAAGGGCAGAGTCAGACTCGCCAGTTGCGTCCAGTTATCGCCAATAGCGATATTCAGCAAGATTACAACGCTCTGCGCGCTTTTAATGCGCAAATGACGCTAACGGCTGACCAGCTTCAGTGGCGAGGAATGAATTTTACCCAGGTTAAAAGTGATATCAGTAATCAGCAGGGGCTGTTGACGATCAATCAGCTGCAGGGAAATCTGGATGGCGGCAACCTCTCGCTGCCAGGTTCGCTGGACGCCCGGAGCGATACGCCGCAGGCCTCGTTCCAGCCGAAACTCGACAATATTGAGATCGGCTCGATTCTGAAAGCCTTTAACTATTCGTTAAATCTCACAGGTAAGCTGTCGCTGAGCGGGGACTTCTCCGGCGAAAAAATAGATGCCGATGATTTCCGTCGTAACTGGCAAGGGCAGGCGCAAATCCAGATGACGGATACGCGTACTGAAGGACTCAATTTCCAGCAGCTCGTGCAGCAGGCCGTTGAGCGCAGCACCAATGTGCAGGCGCAGGAAAACTACGATAACGCCACCCGGCTCGATTCTGTCAGCAGTGCGCTGGAGCTGGATAATGGCTTGGTGACGTTAAGGCGAATGCAGGGGCAATCTGAACTGATGGCGCTCACCGGACAAGGTGAGCTTAACCTGCTGAAAGAAGACTGCGATATGCGTTTTAACGTCAGAGTATTGGGTGGCTGGAAGGGCGAGAGCAAGCTCATTGACAGACTCAAGCAAACCGCAATTCCGCTGCGTATTTATGGTAACTGGCAGACGTTGAGCTATAGCCTGCAGGTGGACCAGATTCTGCGTAAACAGCTGCAAGATGAAGCCAGAAAACGCCTGAATGACTGGGCGGATCGCAATAAAAACTCCCAGGACGGGAAGGATGTGAAGAAGCTGCTCGATAAGCTGTGAGTTTGGCCTGGAAAAGCAGAAGAAGCGTCTCGTGCCCGAATTGCTGGCAATATGCTCTGTTGTGAAATCGCCCGGCGGCGCTTCGCTTGCGCGGGCCTACAGGCTAAGAGTGTGCGGGTTTTATTAGCCGGGTAAGGCGCCAGTCGCCACCCGGCGTTAATACGAGTACATTTTTTGTCGGGCGGGAAGGGCGTAAGCTGGCACCTGGCGTGAATACGAGTGCAGGTTTTGTAGGTCGGGTAAGGCGTTAGCCCCCACCCGACATAAACATTAGCGCACTTTCTACAACTGATTTACCACCCTTCACCCTGTTCACATATGAAGGCGTTACACTTCATAATCCAGTTCATCTTCTTCATGTACTGGCGGCACTATCTGTACTTTTTGTACCCGATGGCTTTCCACCTGCAAAGTGCGCAATGTATACCCGGCAATTTCCACTTCCTCGCCCTCTTGCGGGACATGCTGCAGGTACTCCATCAGTAAACCGGCAATAGTGTGATATTCACGTTTCTCATCCAGCGGTAAAGGAACGTACTGCACCAAATCTTCCAGCGGCATATGACCATTGACTGTCCAGGTGTCGTCACTGTTCTTGTGAATATCATGGCGGGCATCGGTCTCTTCGACTTCATTAGGCAGATTACCTGCAATAGTTTCCATCACGTCGCTGAGCGTAACAATTCCTTCTACGGAACCAAACTCGTCAACAACAAAGGCAAAGTGGGTCCTGGCGTTGCGGAACTGTTCCAGAGCAGAAAGCAGCGGCAGCGCCTCCGGAAATACCAGCGGCTGGCGGATAAGAACGTGTAAATCGAGCGGCTCGTTACGCAGCGACTGTTGCAGTAGGTCGATAACGTGCACGACCCCGAGCATATCGTCGTCATCATTACCACCGGTGACCACCACGCGCGTATGCTGATTTTTATCGAGTAATGCACGAATCTCATCTTCCGGCGCACTCAGATCGATATGTTCAATGTCATGACGCGAGGTCATGATGCTGCTGACGGTGCGTTGGTTAAGATTGAGGACCCGCTCAATCATTCTTCGTTCCTGGGGATTAAAGAGCGGATTGTCGTCATGGTCAGCGATAAGCGAGGAACCATCACTATCGAGTTCGGCTTTTTCTTTGTGGCCACTCAGCAGGCTCATGACCGCCTCAGTTGTTCTCTGACGCAGGGTCAGATTGGCCGAAAGAAAACGGTGACGGTTGAACATCGCCAATTGGTTAAAGGATTCAATCATTATCGAGAAGCCGATTGCGGCATACAAATAGCCTTTCGGGATCGGGAAACCAAAACCTTCGGCTATCAGGCTAAAGCCAATCATGAGCAAGAAGCTCAGGCACAAAATAACGATCGTCGGGTGGCTGTTAACAAAACGGGTTAAAGCTTTACTGGCCATTAGCATCAGACTAATGGCAATAACTACCGCTGCCATCATGACGGCCAGATGATCAACCATTCCGACCGCCGTAACGACGGAGTCTAGGGAAAAGATGGCATCAAGTACTACAATTTGCGCCACGACTCCCCAGAATTTTGCCCCTTTGCGCTGACTGGGATTATCGCTATCTTTCCCTTCCAGCCGTTCATTGAGCTCGACAGTGGCTTTAAAGAGCAAAAATAATCCCCCGAATAACATGATCAGGTCGCGGGCGCTAAAGCTCAGATCGTGCCAGATAATCAGTGGTTTAGTTAGGGTGACCAGCCAGGAGATAGAAGCCAGCAATAGCAAACGCATCAGCATTGCCAGCAGCAGGCCCGTTACCCGCGCACGGTCTCTTTGCGCCGGGGGAAGTTTTTCCGCGAGAATTGCGATAAAGACCAGATTATCAATACCGAGAACCAGCTCAATAACGACAAGAGTTATGAGTCCGGCCCAGATCGAAGGGTCGGCAATCCATTCCATAATCAGTTAAAACCTTTACAACCTAAGAGTGCCATGTACCGATCATGGATAAGGCATAGATAAAATGCAATATTTTCAGCCGTAATTTGCCTGATGGTCAAAATTCAGGTCCTTGTCATACCAGAAAGCAAAATAGCCAGTTGTCAACGATGTAACCTATTAAGTTCCTGCGTCCAGGATTTTACTTATTCATGGTTGTGCTAATTTTCATCAATGTCGGAGGGGCGTCTGATTTCCGATCAAATTCATGGGCTGAAAATAGTTCAATCGCTCCTGAAGGATAGCCAGCCGCTGATGCATCGTCCGCGTAGTAACAAAACCCCATCAATAGATTTGATGTATATAACATCGTTTTTGTATAATTTGGATTTTTATACTACTTAATATCGTGGCTTGCCGGAGAAAAAATTTTGCTAGACGATATTGTCAGCGTTATGTGGAGATAAATAGTAATAAAATCAGAGGTGAAGGGCATTAGCAGAGAGTAAGGTATCCCAGTTCATTGACTGGATAAGCCTGAGGTCCTGCTGAAAATAGACAATGAAAGAGATGTTGCTGAAATTTAGTCGCTTTTATACGTACAAATAATTTTATTATCACTATAAGCGATTATTTTGGCTGATTTTCTATTTTTTTATGGTCACTTGTTCTGTATCAACTCAAGCTGAAAGATAACAGAGTATCAAAGGGTGTAGATGGCGAAAAGATGAATGTCAGTGCTATCTCTTACAAATTAAAACAGATAGTTAGCTATGATAAGTCATTGTAAATAGTAGTAAGTTCGTATGAACAATCATGCATAAGAATTTTCTTAAGTCTGTCTATTGGTCTACACGCTTTACGTGTATTCTTAAACTATTCGTGTAATTTCGGAATTTGACGGACAGTAGGACAGACTGCAACCGTGTATCATCATGGATAATTGCCAGTGATACATACAATCTGACAGGAATCGAGAGATTTATAACCATACGGGTGGAAATGATAATGGTGAGTTTGAAAGCAGTTATACCGGTAGCAGGACTAGGGATGCATATGTTACCCGCCACCAAGGCCATTCCGAAAGAGATGCTGCCGATCGTCGACAAGCCAATGGTGCAGTACATTGTTGACGAAATCGTAGCTGCTGGTATCAAGGAAATTGTGCTGGTCACCCATTCATCTAAGAATGCTGTTGAAAACCATTTTGACACCTCCTACGAGCTGGAAGCTTTGCTCGAGCAACGTGTGAAGCGTCAGCTGCTGGCGGAAGTGCAGGCTATTTGTCCACCGGGCGTAACTATTATGAACGTGCGTCAGGGTCAGCAGCTCGGATTAGGGCACTCTATCCTTTGTGCGCGTCCGTTAATTGGCGATAACCCATTTGTGGTTGTATTGCCGGATATCATTCTTGACGACGCCAGTGCCGATCCGCTGCGCTATAACCTTGCAGCTATGGTCGCTCGCTTTAAGGAAACTGGCCGCAGCCAGGTTCTGGCAAAACGTATGGAAGGCGATCTCGCTGAGTACTCTGTTATCCAGACCAAAGATACGCTGGAATCAGCAGGACAGGTTGCGCGTATCGTTGAGTTCATCGAAAAACCTGATGAACCGCAAACGCTGGATTCTGATCTGATGGCGGTAGGCCGCTATGTACTTTCTGCAGAGGTGTGGTCTGAACTGGAACGTACCGAGCCAGGTGCCTGGGGTCGTATTCAGTTAACCGATGCCATCGCTGAACTGGCGAAGAAACAATCTGTTGATGCCATGTTGATGACTGGCGAAAGCTACGATTGCGGTAAAAAAATGGGTTATATGCAGGCTTTTGTAAACTACGGACTGCGTAACCATAAAGAAGGCGCTAAATTCCGCGAGAGCATTAAAAAGCTGTTAGCGTAATTCGTGAACATAGTCTTTCAGGTTTATGAACGTGAACGGTCTGCGGCAATATTAAGATAAGTATCAGAGACTGCAGTCGTTCACTGACTGAGGGTATGGTCGGCTTTGAACCTGATTGACGTTAAAATACAATGGATTAGGCGGTGCCCTGTTATGTTGTATCATTTAGGGACGCAAATTAGGTTCGGAGACTTCTGGTAGTCAGACTGGATGTATCATGATGCAATGAGTAGGTGAGTGAAATTTAATCTTAGCTAATAATTACTTACTAAGATTTTTCTTAATAAAGTGGTCGTTAATAAGATCACAATATAAAAATAAAACTTGACTGAGATCATGTTTGCGCATTAAACAACGGTTATGCATGCATAAAAATGTGAAGTTACGAAATGGGCATGTCCACAAAGATATCGTGGAAATGGCGTTCCAGACAGGAGAGATCGTTAAAGGATGAAAGGTAAATGAACTGGCAGGTTGTCACATTTTTTGGCGATAGTACTGTGCTGTTACCCAGTGCGGCCGTGTTGTTTATAGTCCTTCTGCTGCGAAAAGACTCAAAGCAGGTTGCCTGGGATTGGGCGCTGCTGTTCGGTATCACTGGCGCGATAGTGTGCGCATCAAAACTGGCATTTATGGGGTGGGGGATAGGCATTCGCGAGCTGGATTTCACAGGCTTTAGCGGACACACTGCATTATCTACCGCTTTTTGGCCAATTCTCTTATGGCTGCTGTGCGCACGTGCAGCACCAGCAATTCGTCGTATTTCTGTTCTGTTAGGTTATGCATTGGCTGGGTTAGTTGGTTACTCGCGATTGGTGATTCACGCGCATTCAACTTCGGAAGTCATTGCCGGTTTACTTCTGGGGGCCGCGGGAAGTGCACTGTTCTTACTGATGCAGTCGCGTGGTGAAAGCGCTCATGTCGCGCAACTCTCATGGGGAGGGTTGGCAAGCGTTGTTATCATCCCGCTGATGTTATTGAATACTGGTGCTAAAGCGCCAACTCAGTCTCTGCTGGGCGAGATAGCAGTGAAGCTGGGACCACTGGAAAAACCGTTTACTCGGGCCGATCTGCATAAGCGTTTTTATTGATGCTCATGACGACAGCAGCAGTGTTATGGCAAAAGCAGTTCACATATTACACATTATGAAGCGTTCAGGCTGAAGTGATGGTTCATGTTGAAATTCATATTCATGAAATAAATTAGTGATGCTGCATTATGTACGATATTCAGCACAATGATAAACTGCCAGGATGTATCCTAAATAGTATTTTTAACTTAACATCGAATTTATTAATGATAACAACAATCTGGCATAACTCTTTTAACTATTAATTTTTGTAGTTGACTGGCTTTAATTGTTTTGAAAGTAAACCAGTATGGTTGGTGTGGTGAAAAGTCAGTAAAATCATGCTGTTGAGATTTGGTCTGTAGCATGAGTTCGTCGTGTTTATAATCGCTCGTTGATAAATAATAATGTTATTGCATGACCTGTGCGTGCTATCAACCGAGTGGCTAATAATTCGAGATTAGACTCCCAATTGTGAGCAGAATCTCGTAAACTTGTGCCGCGAAATTGATTGCTTTGATGGATTAATCACCGATTTCTCAAAAATGGTGATTAAATTAAGAATGGAAGAAGTCCAGTGCATTGGTAGCTGTTAAGCCAAGGGCGGTAGCGTACCTGCGAGCTGGCGTTTTCTTTCAATCACATCTCATTTCATGCGACCGAAATTCCTAAAGTAGGTTCCCCACAGGTGATTATCCTCTCAACCTGTATATACTAGCGAGTTTGTCAGCAAACTAGCGTTTGCCCACTTTGGGTGAATGATAGAAAACCGCAGGTATGAAGCGCGATGGAATGGCCTTCAATAACAATTTCGCATACATTGTGTACTGCAGGTTGCTCTAAAGTTGAAAGCTGGCGATGGCCTGGGGATACAACCAGGCCTACACTTTCGTGTGGCCAGGCCAGAACCTGTAGGACAATCATACTTAAGGTTGGCGTCAGAGGGCGCTGCATCTAACAGTGTTCCCCATGTCGCGCCAGCTTGCGGAAACGGGGCTTAAAATGGATCTTGTACAATGATAAAAATTGCGCGAATCGCACTCGCATTAGGGCTGCTTACTTCTGCCTGCTCACTTGCCTATGCCTCTGGTCTGGTAATGAATGATAACGAACTCCGTAACGATCTGGCTTGGTTGTCCGATCGCGGAGTCATTCATCTCAGCCTGTCTACATGGCCTCTGAGTCAGGAAGAGATCAATCGAGCGGTCAAAAAAGCTAAACCATCCTACTCTTCTGAACAGGTTGTTCTGGCACGAATTAACCAGCGACTTTCTTCTTTGAAAGCCGATTTTCGCGTGAGCGGCTATACCTCAACGGATAAGCCTGGGACTCCGCAAGGGTTTGGTCAGAACCAGCCCGCAGATAACTCATTATCATTAGCTTTTAATAATAGCGGCGAGTGGTGGGATGTTCACCTGCAGGGTAACGTTGAAGGTGATGAGCGCATAAGCAACGGTTCGCGTTTTAATGCCAACGGCGCGTACGGTGCAGTGAAATTCTGGAACCAGTGGCTCTCATTTGGCCAGATGCCGCAATGGTGGGGGCCGGGATACGAAGGCAGCCTGATTCGCGGTGACGCCGCGCGCCCAATGACCGGCTTTTTGATGCAGCGTGCTGAACAGGCTGCACCGGAAACCTGGTGGCTGCGCTGGATTGGCCCATGGCAGTATCAGATCTCCGCCAGCCAAATGAATCAATATACCGCCGTTCCGCATACCAAGATCATTGGTGGTCGTCTGACATTTTCGCCCTTCCAGTCACTTGAGCTAGGTGCCTCGCGCATTATGCAGTGGGGAGGGGAGGGGAGACCTCAATCGTTCAGTAGTTTCTGGGATGGTTTCACTGGGCATGATAATACAGGTACAAATAATGAGCCTGGTAACCAGCTTGCTGGTTTTGACTTTAAATTTAAGATAGAGCCGACGCTAGGTTGGCCTGTTAGCTTCTATGGACAAATGGTTGGTGAAGACGAGGCTGGCTTTTTACCTTCGGCTAATACTTTCTTAGGGGGAGTTGAAGGTCACCATGGCTGGGGTAAAGATGCTGTTAACTGGTATCTTGAAGCCCATGATACGCGTTCAAATATGAGTCGCACTGATTATATTTATACCCACCATATTTATAAAGGGGGTTACTATCAGCAAGGGTATCCACTGGGAGATGCAATGGGTGGGGATGGTCAACTCTTTGCTGGCAAAGTTGAACTGGTGACAGAGAATAACCAGCGCTGGAGCGCTCGCTTGGCATATGCGAAGGTTAATCCTGAAAATCAGTCAATAAATAAAGCGTTTCCTCGCTCAGATACTTTGAAAGGTGTGCAGTTGGGGTGGAGTGGTGATGTGTATAAATCAGTACGGCTAAACACTTCACTCTGGTATACCGATGCTGATAATAGCGATAGTGATGATGTTGGTGCCAGTGCTGGAATAGAAATCCCTTTTAATTTATAGCCTTAACGCAGCTTTTGTAAATAGACTGTTGTTAGGGGATTAGAAACTTTTGGTTTACTGATGATGTGACATTATGAAGAAAAAAATTGTTAGATTTTCGGCATTGGCGTTAGCAATTGGAATTTTATCCGGTTGCACCGTGATTCCTGGACAGGGCCTAAATAGTTTACGAAAAAATGTCGTTGAATTACCTGAGAGCGACTATGACTGGGACAAATTAGTGAATGTCTATCCTATGACACCAAGCCTGGTGGATAAACTTAGACCAGACTCGATACTTGCACGCCCTAATCCTCAATTAGATAGCCTATTGAAAAATTACGAATATAGAATAGGCATTGGCGATGTTTTGATGGTTACAGTATGGGACCATCCTGAATTAACGACCCCTGCCGGGCAATATCGTAGTGCCAGCGATACTGGCAATTGGGTTAATTCAGATGGTACTATTTTTTACCCATACATCGGTAAGGTCAGTGTTGTAGGCAAGACATTAAGTCAAGTTCGCCAAGAGATTAGTAATCGCTTAACAACATATATTGAAAGCCCCCAAGTCGATGTAAGCATTGCTGCTTTCCGCTCACAAAAAGTATATGTGACAGGAGAAGTAACCAAGTCTGGTCAGCAGCCTATAACAAATATTCCTTTAACCGTTATGGATGCGATCAATACTGCTGGTGGTCTTGCTCCAGATGCAGATTGGCGAAATGTTATTTTAACCCATAATGGTAAAGATTTAAAAATATCCTTATATGCATTAATGCAGAAGGGAGATTTAACTCAAAACCATTTGTTATATCCTGGGGACATTCTTTTCGTACCTAGGAACGACGATTTGAAAGTATTTGTAATGGGTGAAGTTGGTAAACAAAGTACTTTGAAGATGGATAGAAGCGGAATGACTCTTGCTGAAGCTTTAGGCAATTCTGATGGTATATCTCAAACAATGAGCGATGCAACTGGTATTTTTGTTATTCGCCAAGTTAAAAGCAATAAAGAAGGGAAAATAGCAAATATATATCAATTAAATGCGCAAGATGCATCAGCTATGGTATTAGGCACTGAGTTTCAATTAGAACCATATGATATTGTATATGTTACTGCAGCCCCGTTAGTTAGATGGAATAGAGTTATATCACAATTGGTGCCAACAATTACTGGTGTTCATGATATGACTGAGGCTGTTCGATATATTAGAAATTGGAATTAATTATGTTCAACTCTATTCTAGTTGTCTGTACTGGCAACATATGCCGTTCTCCTTTAGGAGAACGGTACTTACGCAAAGAATTACCAACTAAGCGAATTGACTCTGCTGGCACAGGTGCCTTGGTCGATCACAATGCAGATGCTAGTGCAATAAAAGTGGCTTCTCGCTATAATCTTTCTCTTGATGGTCATAAAGGAAGGCAGTTCACAGCGAGGATGGCTCGTGAATATGAGTTAATTTTAGTAATGGAAAAAGAACATATGGAGCAAATTGGTCGTCTTGCTCCTGAAGCAAGGGGTAAAACAATGTTGTTTGGTCATTGGATCAACCATCGCGATATACCTGATCCTTATCGGAAAAGTGAAGAAGCTTTCATTTCAGTATATCAGTTGATTGAGCTTGCTGGACAGTGTTGGGCTGAAAAGCTACGTGAAAAGTAATTAGGAATATATTAATGACATCGGTAAAGAATATATCAGTAAAAAAAGATATTGATGAATTTGATTTTGGTCGATTGATCGGTGAAGTAATTGATCATCACAAATTAATTATTTCGATTACGTCTGTATGCGTTTTAATTGCATTAACGTATGCGTTATTCTCTACGCCAATTTATCAATCTGATGCATTAATTCAGATCGAGCAAAAACAGGGGAATGCAATACTTAGCAGTTTGAGTCAGGTATTACCAGACACTCAACCTGAATCAGCACCTGAAATTGCTCTTCTACAATCAAGAATGATACTAGGAAAAACAGTAGATGACCTTAACTTACAAGTTAGAGTTAAACAAAAATACTTTCCTGTATTTGGAGAGGGCCTTGCTAGACTGTTAGGTAACAAATCTGGAAACGTATCGGTGTCAGATTTAGAACTAAACTCACTTGATAATGATAGTAATGATCTAACCCTTACTTATAACGGCGATGGAAAATATACTATAGAGGGTGATGAATTCACTTTTGATGGAATAATTGGTAAATTGCTTAAAAACCAGCATTTGGCATTGAAAATTGATGATATCAAAGCTGAGGTCGGAACAGAATTCATAATTTCATATAAGACACGCTTAAAAGCTATCACTGATTTGCAAAAAGATCTTACTGTTGCGGACCAGGGTAAAGATACTGGAATGTTGGAGCTTACTTTAACAGGAGAAGAACCTGAATTAATATCTAGGATATTGGATAATATAAGCAATAATTATCTTACACAAAACATCGCACGACAAGCTGCTCAAGATGCCAAAAGCTTAGATTTTTTGAATAAACAGCTACCAATTGTAAGAAATGATTTAGATATTGCTGAGGATAAATTAAATCATTATAGAAAACAGAATGACTCAGTTGATCTATCACTTGAAGCTAAATCAGTTTTGGATCAGATTGTAAATGTCGATAACCAAATTAATGAGCTGACATTTAAAGAATCAGAAATTTCTCAACTATATACGAAAGAACATCCAACCTATAAAGCTCTTCTTGAAAAAAGAAAGACGTTGCAGGATGAGAAAACTAAACTCAATAAAAAGGTTTCTGCAATGCCTCAAACTCAGCAGGAAATCTTACGTTTGAGTCGTGATGTAGAATCTGGTCGTGCAGTCTATATGCAATTGTTAAACCGACAACAGGAATTGAGCATTGCAAAGTCAAGTGCAATTGGTAATGTCAGAATCGTTGATAAAGCAATAACATTACCAAAACCCGTTAAACCTAAAAAGACGATAATTGTAATCGGAGGGATTATCCTTGGGGTTATTTTTTCAACCTGTTTGATACTGTTACGAGTATTTCTACGAAAGGGTATAGAATCACCAGAGCAACTTGAAGAATTGGGTATTAATGTTTATGCAAGTGTACCGGTATCAGATGTATTTGCGAAGAAAAAAAATACTGGTCGTACGAAACAAGAATCCTATAGCTTTTTGGCCCTTGAAAATCCTGCCGACTTGGCTATTGAGGCAATAAGGGGATTAAGAACGAGCCTTCATTTTGCCATGATGGAGGCTCATAATAATGTACTGATGATCTCTGGCGCTAGCCCTAATGCAGGCAAGACATTCATTAGTTCTAATCTTGCTGAAATTATTGCACAAACAGGTAAAAAGGTTCTTTTCGTCGACACTGACATGAGGAAAGGGTATACACATAAACTTTTTAATGTCCCTAATACCAAAGGATTGTCAGATTATTTGTCTGGTTCTATAGAATTAAACAAGGTAGTTAAGACAATACCTCAAGCCAAGTTTGATTATATTTCTCGTGGTGCCGTACCTCCGAATCCAGCAGAATTATTGATGCATAAACGCTTTTCTGACTTTATTACGTGGGCATGTGGGATGTATGATTTAATCGTGTTGGATACACCTCCAATTCTGGCTGTTACAGATGCTGCCATAATTGGTAACTATGCGGGAACAACTCTGTTAGTGGCTCGGTTTGAAGCAAATACAGCGAAAGAAATTGAGATTAGTGTTAAACGATTTGAACAAAGTGGAGTTCATGTTAAGGGTTGTATACTGAACGGAGTAATTAAAAAAGCAAGTAGCTATTACAGTTATGGATATAGTAATTATGGATATTCGTATAAAGAAGAAGAAAAATAAATATTAAGAGTAAGCGGAATATATTATTATATACTCCGCTTCTGTGATTTTTTAATAATAAAGTTTAATGTGGTGTTATATTCAGCGTGTTATGGCTTATAAAGTTTTATTATAAAATTCTTTAAATTATAGGAAATATATGTCCATCAGTTCAGGGAAACGGTTAGCAAAAAATACCGTTTTTTTATATATCAGAATGATTTTTATGATGTTAATTACATTGTACTCATCAAGAATCGTTTTGAAAGAGCTCGGGATTATTGATTTTGGGTTGTATAATGTCATCGGCGGAGTAGTTCTATTATTTTCTTTTCTGAATGGAGCAATGACTGCGGCAACTCAGCGCTTTTTAAGTTATGAACTTGGGAAGTTAATTGATTCAAATGTTGGAGCAGTTTTTAAAGCGTGCTTACATGTTCATCTAGTGATTGCGTTAATTGTTTTTGTATTTGGTGAGTTAATTGGCTTATGGATGGTTAATTATTTGCTGAAAATTCCTCAAGGGATGTTTTATGCAGCAAATATTGTGTTTCAATTTTCTTTATTAACAGTAGTAATCAGCGTGATAAGTATACCTTATAACGCTTTAATTATTGCATTTGAGCGTATGAGTGTTTTTTCATACATATCAATACTTGATGCACTTTTAAAATTACTAGCAGCTTTTATACTTATCTTTCTCTCAGTAAATAAATTGGTTTATTATGCTGTAATGTTATTTATCTTTTCTTTAATGATCCGTTTTGTATACGCATTGTACTGTAAGTTTTTTATAGTAGAAATTAGGAGCAGTAATCAATATAGTAAGGAATTTGTTTGGGAATTGACTAGATTTGCTAGTTGGAATTTAGTCGGAAATTTAGCCGTAGTTACATATACTCAAGGGATCAATATTTTACTAAATGTCTTGTTTGGTTCACCAGTAAATGCTGCTCGAGCGCTTGCTCTGCAGGTACAAACAGCAATCATTGGTTTCAGTTCCAGTTTTCAAATGGCGATCAATCCCCAGATAACAAAAACATATTCATCAGGAAAATTAGATGAAATGCATTCTCTTATTTTCATAAGTTCAAAGTTATCATTTCTTTTGATTTTTTTATTATCATTTCCTATATTAATTGAAACGAAATTTGTGTTAGTGCTCTGGCTTGGACAACTACCTGACTATGCAACTGAATTTTGTCGTATAGCATTATTAATATCTATAGTTGAGGCAACATCGAATCCATTAATCATATCTGCGCAGGCTACTGGTAATATCAAAAAATATCAGTTGACCGTTGGTGGGGTTTTGTTATTAATAATTCCGATATCCTATGCAGTTGCGCAGATAACTTCTTCACCTATAAGTGTATTTTATGTCCAAGTTATAGTTACTATATTAGCTCAAATAATACGTCTTCTATTTGTTAGAAACATGGTATCGATATCCTTAAGAAAATATTTTATTAAAATTGTTGGGCGTGCGATTATATTTTCGGTTGTTGTGTCTATTGTGCCTTATTGTATGACCAAATTTATAGAGGATGGATGGGAAAGATTTATATATACGTCTTTAGCATTTTATTTCATTAGCTTTTTCTCTATTTATTATATTTATCTTGATAAAGATGAGAAAATTATTATTTTTAATATCATCAAACAAAAAATCCTTGCTAAAAAATAGGTAATTAATAATGTTATATCAGAAATTAAAGAAATTGAAAAATGATAACTGTATATTTGGTGATATACGGAGGCCTATACTTCCGAAAAAAGTAAATTTAATCTATTGGAAAACACGAAGTGGTAAAGATAACGTAGGGGATTTGCTTTCAAAAGTGGTATTTGATTTTATGCTTGCGGAATATAATCTTAAAAATAGTTGGTTAAATAAAACATATAGAATGACGGCAATTGGTTCAGTTATTCAAACAATACAAAGAGATACATGTATTTGGGGTAGTGGCTTATTAACAGCATCACACATTAATGAACTGAATAGAGCTGCAAAACTAGATATTAGAGCGGTCAGAGGCCCAGAAACAAAGCGGGTTCTTGAAAGGTACGGATATAGTGTTCCTGAAGTTTATGGTGACCCAGGTATATTGCTTCCTGATTTTTTTTCACCGGGAGCAAAAAAAATAAAAGATTTTGTTATAGTCCCTCATTTTACAAGAGAAAAAAATTACCAGAAATTTAGCAATGTGATATCTACTTTAACAACAGATTGGCGAGATTTTATTGAACAACTTGTAAATAGTAAACTTGTAATTAGTTCATCATTACATGGTATTATCTTAGCTGAAGCATATGGAATACCTGCTATAATGTTAAACGATATCGAATACGATAAATTTAAATATAATGATTATTATGAAAGTACAGGTAGGAAAACGTACAATATTGTTGACAATATTGAGGATGCGCTGAAACTTAATTGCGTTGAAAAAGCATCAGGTATTGATTCTCTGAAGAATGGGCTTTATTCATCATTCCCACAGAATTTATTTTCCAATTAATACCTATACGAATAATAGACCATTAAAAGGATGCTCGAGGGGTATGGAAGTATATTTATTATTATACGTGACGTTAACGTTTTTCATTTTCCTGCCAAAAAATACAGATAAATTAACATATCCACTCGCGTTTTGTATATTGTTAATAGTAGGTGCATTTCGAGGTTCAACAGTAGGTACTGATATATTGGTGTATTATAGAAATTTCGCGCCAATTACATTTAATGAAATCACATGGAACGTTTATACTCCTTTTGAACCCGGTTTTAATTTGCTGATGGCCTTTTTTAAGGAGTATATAACGAATGACTATTACGTCTTTTATAGTTTCTTGTTTGTAATTACATTTTCGTTATTGTCTTTCTTTATATATAAATGTTCAGTTAGACCTATCTACTCTTTGTTTTTGTTATATTCATTATTCTATTATTTCTCATTGTTTAATTATATGCGTCAGTATTTAGCGCTTGTATTTTGCTTGGTATACCTCTATTTATATATAGAGCGAAGATGGTTTAATTTAATATTTTATGAAGTTGCTGTTGTTTTTACAGCAATCAATATACATATATCCCTACTGACCTTTACAATATTACCGTTTATTCATCTATTTTTAACAAATAGGGTAATATCAAAAAAAATACTTGTTTTAATTTTATTGATGGCTGTTTGCTTTTTTTATTTTAAAAGTTATTTAATTAACATTCTTGTTTGGGCTACTGAGTTTCTTTCAGATCGCTATGCAAATTATATTCGATGGGGGTTATATGAAAATGCATCATATTCTTCGATTGAAATGTTAATGGTTGCAAGTTTGTGTTTGATAGTGATTCTGGTAGTAGAGGATAAAAGAAATTTATTTTTTTATATCTATTTTATTAGTGTTATTTTTAGGATTGTATTTGTTCCTATGGTACCGATGCTAGGAAGAGTCTATTTCTTATATGAAATTGTTTCATGTATTTATTTTGTAAACGTATATTATAGTTTGAATAATAGAAACATTAAATTGATATTTGGGTTAGCGTTGTTATGCTTTAGTTTGGTTTTCTTTACTAGGGGTATTATTAACAATGCTAACGATGTTATCCCCTATACTACTGCTTTTGATTAAACTCATGAATATTAAACCTTCTGTTAGCGTAATACTGCCTGTCTTTAATGGGCAAGAGTATATCAGTAATTGTGTTAGGGCATTGTTAAAACAGCGATTAATGAATTTTGAATTAATTATTATCGATGATGGCAGTACCGATCAAACAGAGGAGATTTGCAAGGGTTTTGCATTGAATGACAATAGAATAAAATTATTTCAGAAGAAAAATGGCGGAGTAAGTACGGCAAGAAATTATGGAATTGAACTAGCTACAGGTGATTATATCTGTTTCGTTGACGTTGATGATTCTGTTAATGAAAATTATTTGCAAGAATTATACGATGATAGAATTATTCTGGGTATTGATTCCTGTGGAATCGTTGTCAATAGTTTTAGTGGATACATAGGTACACGTAGTTTGCCGAGTATCATAGTCAATTCAAAAAAAAATGTTATTGATAGTTTGCTCAGCACAGATATCCTACTTTTTTCTGAGCCTTATTCCAAGTTATTTGACCGACGTATTATTATTAATAAAAATATTAGATTTCCGACAGGAATACATATGGGGGAGGATGGTATTTTTTTAGCTCAGTACTATAAATATGTTACTACGATGAATATCTCGCCTAAAATTAATTATTTTCGGAAAATCATTCCTACGTCACTATCGCATAGAATGAATTCTTTTGTATCAGAGTATGAAGCTTTTCAATTATGGAATAATTATTTAGATGATCTATTTGGTAAGGATTTATCAATTGCCTCAATAAATGATGTTAAATGGAAAATTTCAGGGAATCTCTTTTTAAGGGCTACTAGAAGTATAAAATTGGAGAAGAGTATTTATAAGCGAGTCGAAATGTTAAAAACAATAACTGATTCAGATTGGATTTTGTATGGATTATTTAAACCGCACGGCATAAAATCTAAAATTAAGAAGAAAATATTATGTAGTAAATTGTATTTATTATATTCAATATTATGCTAATAGCCTTTAAGGGATTTTTATGTGCAAGCCATTAATTTCAGTGTTAATGCCGGTTTATAATGCGTCTTTATATTTAAAAGAGGCCATCGATAGTGTATTAAACCAAAGCGAAAGTAATTTTGAACTGATATTAATTAATGATGGAAGTTCTGATAATTCTGAAGAAATAATTCTATCCTATGTCGATTCTAGGATTAGATATATAAAGAATGAAACAAACTTAGGTTTGATTAAAAGCTTAAATAAGGGCATCGAACTAGCTCGTGGAGAGTTCATTGCTCGAATGGATTCAGATGATATTTCTTTGCCTAACAGATTTAAAGAGCAACTTGAAGTATTTAGAACTTATATTGGTATTGATATTGTCAATGTTAAGACGTTATTAATTGATGATTCTGGAACAAAAATAAGTGATAATAGAAGTACAATACAAGTTGGTTTTGAAGCTATTCGATTAATCCAATGTTTCAAAAATATGATTTCTCACCCAGGGGTAATGGTCAAGACTGATCTAATGAAATCGTACCTTTATAGGGATGTTGAATCGGTTGAATATATTGAAGATTATGATATATGGCTAAGAATGTTAACTGATGGTCATATGTGTTATACTATTGAAAAAGTGCTTTTATACTATAGACTAAGTACTGATGGTATTAATAGAACCAAATCTAAAATTCAGCATGAACGTATGTTTGTTATATGCCAACAGCATCTTGTCTTTTGTGGTTTTAGCGGTATTAGTGATGCCGTTTTGTGGAATTTATTGGGCGAGAATAAATCATACTCTTCATCTATTCTTTATAGTACGTATAATGAACTGACCGCGTATAAAAAATTTATTCTAAATAAAATCCCAGTGAGCCAACAGGGCCAAGTTGATCTAGAATTTTGGATTAGATATCGAATCTTTTCCATATGTGGTCGTTTTATTAAAAAAGGAAATTATATTGAAAAAATAGGTGTTCTAATATTTCTTTTGCGAAAAATAAAATGGTTTTTAATGCCTCAATTTATTAAGAAATTGTCTTCTTCTCTTTCAGTTAAAAATAGCGTTAATTAATTCGGCGGTTTTATATGAAAAATATCGGCTTATTTACATCTGTTTATTTTAATAATATTGGTAATGCTTTTATTGACATTGGCGCGCAGGCTACCATTGAAGCTGCCTTGCCAAGCAATGCTCAATTAGTTAAAGTCAGTCAGTTTCAAAGTTTCATTAATACAATGAGTTCAGGTATGGCTTTAAGAGAATCTAAAGTTCTACGTGCTATATGGAGAAGTGTGATGAAGAATCATGCTTCAAAATTGCATGACAAAATGTATTCTGCATTATCATCTAAGAAAACTATTAATTTAATGGATTTTGTTTCATTAGATGCCTTGGTTATTCCTGGGTGTGTTCTGACTGTTCCATTTTTTAAAATTTATGAAAAAGAATTACAGCATCTAAGCGATAATGGAGTCAAAATTATTTTCTTAGGAGCTAGTGGAAACTATTACACTGATTATGAGGTTAACTATGTTAAAGCCTGTCTTCAAAGATTGAAACCGTCTGCGTTGATGTTTAGAGATCATATTGCACATTCCCATTATAAGGATTTTTCTGAAAATACATATAATGGCATGGACAATGCTTTTTTTGTTAACCGTACCTATATTCCGAAGGGAATTGCGAAAAATGATTACGTTGTATTGAATTTCGATCACCCCAAGAATGAGCAATTATCTAAAGAACTAGAAGGGAAGCATGCAAATGCTGTTAAAACAAATAATAAACCATTTCCACTTTCTTATGTTAAAAATTTATTGGTAAATAATGTTTTTGTTTCTGATAGCCCAATCGATTATCTAACTTTACTAGCTAACGCAAAAGAAGTTCATTCAGACCGAGTTCATTCATGTATACCAACATTATCTTTTGGTGGTGTTTGTCGCATTTATTCTGATAGCAAGCGCTTAGCTCTTTTTGATAATGTAAATTTGCAGGGTGTAACAAAAGAATTAACAAAAGCAACCGACTTGCATATATATCAAGATCGTCAAATTCAATATTTAAATAACATCTTTGAGAATATCTGAGGATGAGTAGATATATTCTTGTAATTGACCAGATTAGATCTGGCGGCGCTGAAAAAATTTTGCTTGATTATTACAATTATTTATTGAAAGCAGGCAATGAAGTCGCTATTTTCTCTATTAAGAAACCTGCAAAGGAAGGTTTTAATATTGATGGTCTGAGTATTGAATATTGTGATAACAAGGAGGGGGGGGGGACCCCCCGCACTCTGTATACATTATTTAAAGCAGTTTTCAAATTGAGAAATAAAATAAAACAAAATAAATCGGATATTGTTTTTTCGTTTCTTGAAAAAAGCAATGTTTTGACATATATATCGACACTGGGACTGAATGTTAAATGTATATTAACTGTTCACAATGTGTTGTCAATACAATACAATAAAGTTACTAGTAAATTAGTAAAATTTCTATTATATAAAACTCTACAGTTTGTTTATTGTAGACGAAAAAATAGTGTAGTTGCTGTATCCAAACAAGTTAAAGATGATTTGATTAGTGCATTTTCCATCACACAGGACAATGTTGATGTAATTAATAACTGTGTTGATATTGATGCAATAAAAATATTTTCGAAAAGTAAGAAGGATATTCCATCTTTTCTCAAAGAGAAGGAATTCATTTTTTCATTAGGTCGATTCAGTGAGCAGAAAGCACAACATAGATTAATTGAAGCTTATGAGTATTGTTTAAAACATTATCCTGATTTTAATGCTAACCTGGTTATTATGGGAGAAGGAGAGAAGGAAAGAGAGTTAAGACAAAAAATTAGTAGTTTAAATATCCAGGATACAGTTTTCTTTTTACCATTTAACAGCAACCCATATCCATATTTCGCGGAAGCCTCTCTTTTTTGCTTATCAAGTCTATATGAAGGATTTCCAATAGTAATAGCTGAAGCATGTGCTCTTAATATTCCTTTTGTCGGTACAGAGAAAGCTATACCTGAGGAGATTTTTTCTGAAAAATCATCATGGTCAAAATTTATTGCACTTGAGCACTCTGATGCTTTAGTTGCAGATTTGGCATTTCTACTTTATAACGGCTTATATAATAAAAAATACCGTGCTTACTTTTATGAGCAAACTAAGAGGTGGAGGGAATCTAATAATCTCAAAACCCAATTTGATTTATATGACGGTTTAAAAAAATGAAAGAAATTGTAAATAAAATTGTAAATACTTCGGAAAAAGGGATTGTTGATATATTATATTCAGGGAGGGGGGTGTATAGTTTTTTAAATCCGGTATCTTATCTTATTGCAAGGGATAATTATTGTGTTTATAAAAATTTAGACGGTATTTTTTCTGACGGTTCTTTGTTGGTAAAATTCATTAATTTTTTTTATTCAAAGTCAATTAACAGATGTAGTTTTGATATGACATCATGTGCACCAGTTGTTTTTAATTTTTCTCTAAAAGAAAATAAACGTGTTTTTCTAATTGGTTCAGAATCTGATCTCATAAAAATTTCATATCAAAAAATTATTCAGTCTTACCCTTCAATTAACATCGTTGGTTATAGAGATGGTTTTTTTACAAATGATGCTGAGATATTAAGCTCAGTTTTAAAAATTATTGATCTCAAAACAGATATAGTAATTGTTGGTATGGGAGCGCCTCGGCAAGAAAAGTTTTTGTTAAAGCTTAAAGAGAATGGTTATGACCGACTCGCCTTTACCTGCGGAGGTTTCATTCATCAGTTAGCTTTAGGTGATGCAAATTATTATCCTGCATTAGTAAATAGACTAAATATACGTTTTCTGTATCGTATGCTAAAAGAACCTCATACGAGAAAACGATATATTATCGCAGGACTAAAATTCCCACTATACTTTCTTTTGGATAAATTTCGGCATTAGTAATCTTGTAAATGATGACGTATTTATATTTAGGAGGCAGGGTGTTTTATGTTAAAAAAAATTCCGCAGTTAGTGATTTTTTGTGGATTGTTTTTACATTCTGTTAGTGTTTCGGCAGAAAGTGAACGTTTTATTCTTAATAGTGTGGATTGGAATAAAACAGATCAACTTCTTTCTCTAAAGAGAGAAAGTGAAAGTTCAGATTCGGATATGCTTAAGAAGTACACTCGATTAGCCGCAGCAAAAGCAAATCTCTTAAACCAAGATACTTTTAATGATTATTGGATAGTTAAATCAGATGATAGTAAAGATATATATTCATGTCGTCGATTTGGTAATATTGAATATCATAAAAATCTCTTGCTATTTAAAACATTGAGTGAACACTCTTGTAAATTAAATCGCGCATGGTCTACTGGATATATAGAGTCTAAAGATTTTATCCACTACGGATATATTGAATCATCTATTAAAATTACTAATGCTTCAGGGATAAATAATGCTTTTTGGCTCATGTCCTCAAACGATATTGAGGTTGATATTGCTGAAGTGCATTATCCTAATAATATTCATATTACAATCCATGATTGGCGTGGAAATGCGCATAAAGCTTTTGGATATAACATTTATCTTTCCAAAAATTTAAGCTCTGATTTTAATCGGTATGCAGTTCTTTGGCTTCCGGAAAAAATGATTTTTTCGGTTAATGATAGTATTGTTGGTACATTTGATACTTCATCACTGGTTATTGACAAATCTAAAATACGTTTATCTACTGCTTTGACGCCTTTTGCCGGTAAAACATCTAGAAATCCAGCTGGTAAAGATATGGCCGTTAAATATGTAAAATTTGTTGCGCTACAGAAATAATATTCCAGTGTAGAAAGATATCAAGTTTTAGGAGCACCTTAGTTATGCAGCCTTTTGAACACAGAACGAATTATAATTCGAATGCATCATTAATTTCTATGGTTCAGCGGTTTTCAGATATATCTATAATTTTTATAGGTTTGTTTCTAACTTTTTCAATATATGACTTGAGTTTCGATTACATTCCATGGCTGTATTTTCTTACATCCTTGGTAATATTCCAAATGATCGGTGGTATATCTGATTTTTATCGTTCATGGCGTGGTGTTAAATTGGTTTCCGAATTAAAGCTAATCTTAAAGAATTGGACGTTAGGTTTGCTGATTTGTTTTGCTTTATTTTCTTTTTTTGATTTTGTCGTGGAATTTCAAAAAAATAGTGCTGTATTTTTGTTATGGTATGTGATTGTATGTTTCGGCTTTATTTTGTGTCGAAGCTTTATCCGTCTGTTTTTAGGGGGGATGCGTAAGTTAGGGTATAATACTCGTAGTGTTGCTGTCGTTGGTGAATTGCCAGCCGGCATAAATTTATTGAAAGGTTTTATGTCCGAACCATGGATGGGCTTTAATGTTAAAGGTATATATTCTGATAAGCGTATTTTTAATGCAGATGTTCCGTACGCTGGAGATTTTTCTAATCTTATAGCTGATGCAAAAAATGGTGTATTAGATCGTATCTATATTGCAATGAGTATGAAAGACGAATCCCAATTGAGAGATATTGTTATTCAGTTGACTGATACCACCTGTTCTGTTCTTTTGATTCCTGATGTGTTTACGTTTAATATACTCCAGTCAAGAATCGAAGAGATAAATGGTGTCCCTGTTGTTCCTTTATTTGATACGCCACTAAGTGGTATTAACATGGTTTTCAAACGGATTGAGGATATTATTGTTTCATCCGTGATCTTGATTTTAATATCTCCTGTTCTGGCTCTTATTGCATTAGCAGTTAAGGTTTCTTCGCCTGGTCCAATTTTATTTAGACAAATAAGATATGGTATGGACGGTAAACCCATTAAAGTTTGGAAGTTTCGTTCAATGACAGTAATGGAAAATGGTGATAATGTCATACAGGCTAAAAAAAATGATACAAGAATAACAAATGTCGGTAGAATTCTCAGAAGTACATCACTCGATGAGTTACCCCAGTTTTTTAATGTGCTTTGTGGCCAAATGTCTGTAGTTGGTCCCCGTCCTCATGCAGTTTCTCATAATGAACAATATCGACTATTGATCAAAGGATATATGTTGAGGCATAAGGTTAAACCGGGTATAACAGGTTTGGCTCAGATTAATGGATGGCGAGGTGAGACTGACACTTTAGAAAAAATGGAGAAACGTATTGAATATGACTTATTATATATTCGGGGATGGAGTATATGGTTGGACTTTAAGATTATCTTTCTGACTGTTTTTAAAGGGTTTATAAATAAATCTGCCTACTAATGGTATAAGATTTAATGTATTAATTATTGTTTTTATTATTTGGTTGTGAATAACTCATTTTACCCTATGCTCCTTACCAGCTTTACGCTAACATAATCTTCACACTTAAGTTGCGAGCATGTCGCAGTGACTACACCTGACAGGAGTATGTAATGTCCAAGCAACAGATCGGAGTTGTCGGTATGGCAGTGATGGGGCGTAACCTTGCGCTTAACATCGAAAGCCGTGGTTATACCGTCTCCGTTTTCAACCGCTCCCGTGAAAAGACCGAAGAAGTGATTGCCGAGAATCCAGGCAAGAAACTGGTCCCACATTATACAGTGCAAGAGTTTGTGGAATCGCTCGAAACTCCTCGCCGTATCCTGTTAATGGTGAAAGCTGGAGCAGGCACTGATAGTGCCATCGACTCCCTGAAGCCATACCTGGACAAAGGGGACATCATCATTGATGGTGGCAATACCTTCTTTCAGGATACCATTCGTCGTAATCGTGAGCTGTCAGCAGAAGGCTTTAACTTTATCGGCACTGGTGTGTCCGGCGGGGAAGAGGGCGCTCTGAAAGGTCCTTCTATTATGCCTGGTGGGCAGAAAGAAGCTTACGAGCTGGTTGCTCCAATTCTTAAGCAGATTGCTGCTGTCGCAGAAGATGGTGAGCCGTGCGTAACCTATATTGGTGCGGATGGTGCTGGTCATTATGTCAAAATGGTGCACAACGGTATTGAATACGGCGATATGCAGCTTATTGCTGAAGCCTACTCTTTACTGAAAGATGGACTTGCACTTTCTAACGAAGAATTGGCACATACCTTCACCGAGTGGAATGAAGGTGAGCTGAGCAGCTATCTAATAGACATCACTAAGAACATCTTCACCAAAAAAGATGAAGAAGGTAAATACCTGGTCGACGTGATTCTGGATGAAGCCGCAAACAAAGGCACTGGTAAATGGACCAGCCAGAGTTCTCTGGACCTGGGTGAACCATTATCCCTGATTACCGAATCCGTATTTGCTCGCTATATCTCTTCTTTGAAAGAGCAGCGCGTAGCAGCCTCAAAAGTCCTTACCGGGCCGCAAGCGAAGACTGCAGGAGATAAAGCAGAGTTTATCGAGAAAGTTCGTCGCGCATTGTATCTGGGTAAAATCGTCTCTTACGCGCAGGGTTTCTCACAGTTGCGCGCAGCATCTGATGAATACAATTGGGATCTGAACTACGGTGAGATCGCTAAAATCTTCCGTGCCGGTTGTATCATCCGCGCTCAGTTCCTGCAGAAGATCACTGATGCCTATGAGCAAAATGCTGGCATTGCCAACCTGCTGCTGGCACCTTACTTCAAGCAAATTGCTGATGACTACCAGCAAGCGCTTCGCGATGTAGTTGCACATGCCGTTCAGAATGGCATTCCAGTTCCGACTTTCTCTGCAGCTATCGCTTATTATGATAGTTATCGTTCCGCTGTTCTGCCTGCGAATCTGATTCAGGCACAGCGTGACTATTTCGGTGCTCATACCTATAAGCGTACCGATAAAGAAGGCATATTCCACACTGAATGGCTGGATTAATTTCCATTTAGTTAGTTCAGGTAAAATCCCGGTATTCACTCACCGGGATTTTTTATACGCATCCAAACACCTCCTATGGAGGTAGTCAGCTTCCAGAAAGCATCTCATATGCTCTGGTGTTGTCAATATCGTATTGTATGAACACCCAAGTACCGATTTCGCATCCTTAGGAACAATGTTGGCAAAGAGGTCTACAAGCAGATAAGGATCTCAAGTGAGCAGCTCGAGATAGAAGTGGTAGAGCTGAATGTTCAGGTGGACCATGTCCATTTGCTGGTGAAGATCCCGCCTCAACTTTCAATTTCGCATGTGATAGGACATCTGAAGGGAAAACGGCGTTGCGCCTGTTCAGTAAATTTCCCTATTTGGTAAAGAACAACTTATGGGGCAATCACTGTTGGGCGCGGGGTTATTTCGTGGACACCGTAGGTGTGAATGAGAAAGTATGTGAAATATCAGGAAAAGCATGAGATGGAAGAGAGCCAGCTTCCGCTAAAAGAGGTGTGAAGTGAAGGCTCTTAGAGTCTGAACTAAGTACGTCGCTCTGGGGCGCAATCAATGCCACCTGATATGCAGGTGTTTTTTTACTGATATATTCCAGACAATAACACTCCTGTAACGAGTGTGCGCTTCCTCATTAAAAATTTGCCTATTACTCTGTCGTGTGTAAGGTCTGTTCTTGACATACTTACTGCCACGGAGTAAAACCGCCACAAGTGTTGATTACCAGGGTGGCAAATATGCCGCCGTCCAGTTAACTGATTAAAGTGTGATCGAATGATAATTACTATTGCCGGTACCGGTTATGTTGGTTTGTCGAATGGCATCCTGATTGCGCAGAACCACGAGGTGGTTGCGCTGGATATCATTCAATCTAAAGTTGATATGATTAACCAAAAGATCTCCCCGATCGTCGATAAGGAGATCCAGGAATATCTGGCGGAAAAACCGTTGAATTTTCGTGCGACAACTGACAAGCATGATGCCTATCGTAATGCTGATTATGTCATTATCGCCACGCCGACTGATTACGACCCAAAAACAAATTACTTTAATACCTCAACCGTTGAAGCCGTTATTCGTGATGTCACGGAAATTAACCCTAATGCGGTAATGGTTATTAAATCAACAATTCCCGTCGGTTTTACGCGTGATATTAAAGAGCGTCTGGGGATTGATAATGTTATTTTCTCTCCAGAGTTCCTGCGTGAAGGCCGTGCGTTATACGACAACCTGCATCCATCCCGCATCGTTATTGGTGAGCGTTCAGAACGCGCAGAACGTTTTGCTAACCTCCTGAAAGAAGGGGCGATCAAACAGGACATTCCGACGCTGTTTACGGACTCTACAGAAGCTGAAGCCATTAAGTTATTTGCCAACACCTACCTGGCGCTGCGCGTAGCTTACTTCAATGAACTGGATAGCTACGCTGAGAGTCAGGGTCTGAACAGTAAGCAGATTATTGAAGGTGTGTGTCTCGATCCGCGCATTGGTAATCACTATAACAATCCATCCTTTGGCTATGGCGGCTACTGCTTACCGAAGGATGCTAAGCAACTGCTGGCAAACTATGAATCTGTGCCGAACAACATCATTGGCGCGATTGTTGATGCCAACCGCACACGCAAAGATTTTATCGCCGACTCTATCCTGGCGCGTAAGCCTAAAGTCGTTGGTGTCTATCGTCTGATAATGAAGAGTGGTTCTGATAACTTCCGTGCTTCTTCTATTCAGGGCATCATGAAGCGCATCAAGGCCAAAGGTATCCCGGTTATTATTTACGAACCGGTCATGCAGGAAGATGAGTTCTTCAATTCCCGCGTGGTTCGCGATTTCGAAGCGTTCAAACAAGAGGCTGATGTGATTGTCTCAAACCGCATGGCTGAAGAGCTGTCGGACGTTGCAGATAAAGTGTATACCCGCGATTTGTTTGGTAGTGACTAATCTCCCCTCTGACCGGTGGTTTTCGCTGCCGGTCAGAAATTTTCACCAGTCCTTTCTCCTCCCTCAGCTGTTCAGCTATTCGTCTGGCAAATCATCCCGTTTTTCTTCCCTGGCTAAACACCCAAAAAACGTGACCCCGCTTGTATTCTTCAATCGATCATCTTGTGCCAATCATTGAGGTCGGATATGTTAAATCTACCTTGTGGAGAGCTACCGTCACTGAGATGTAGATGCTGGAGATAAGCGCCGGAAGGTAAAACAGAGCCTGCTTGCAGGCTTTTGTTATTTCTGAATCCAGGGATTCTGGAAGCTGCAACTCCCAGTCGTGCGATGCACTCCCGGTTAATGTTTGCTCGGTAGGTGGGCAGGGGTCGTGGTGGGAAGCTGCGATATTAGTGGCTTATAATGCACCTGTAGTCATATACCCGTCATACTTCAAGTTGCATGTGCGTTGGCTGCGCTCGTTCACCGGAGTCACTTACCAGAGTAAGCTCATCGGGATTCACTCTCTTGCTGCCTGCCTGCAACTCGAATTATTTAGGGTATAGAGATGTATTATTGATGTCTTAATGCATAATATCGATTTCCGATACTGAATAACTTAAGGTTATCACCACTACCAATTTCCCAATGCCAGCTGATAAAGACCGTACAGCTCCCCACCGCTGGCAGTGTTTTATTCTTATATTATTATTTCCTATGCCAGCATTATAATTATATTATTTTTTCGTTTCACCACTTGCGCTTGTTAAATGTTAGTTTGGTTTTTTTCTGATCTTTGAGATAAGAAATCAGAAAGAAAACTGAAACAATCAGTAGTATGGCAGCAACGACCAAGAAAAAAATATTTTCCATGATACATACCAGATTGGGAGTAATGTTATAAGTCCATTTGCCTGAGCACTTATGATACATCTGCTAAAGTTTGCTTTAGCTTGATTAACATAACCTAAGTTTAAGAAAATTCCTATATGCTGTGAGTGGTATTTATCAGGAAAGAATATAACGCTTTTTCTATGATTTTTACTGAATCCTGAACCCGTAGTCATTATTTTTATGGATTAAAAACCTGTCTTTTACAGATTTTGTGAGATTATAGGCTGCATGAGAGGTGACAGAAGAGAGGGGGGAATATGGGGTTACGATAAAAATATTTCCAATTAGTTTATTCTTGGTTGACTTTGGCAAGATTTAGTCGGTTTTATGAACATTGCACATAAGTCGAGTCCGATCAGTGAGACTAACTAAACAAGGCCTTTGAATGACGTTTCCCCCCGGCGTAAAAAAGCCGCAATGTAGACACTGCGGCTTATCGTTTGCTATCTACGGATATTACGCTTTGTAATATGCCTTATACCAATCAACGAAATTCTTCACTCCCTGTCTGACCGTTGTCTGCGGTCTGAATCCAACCATGTCATACAGCGGTTTGGTGTCGGCACTGGTTTCCAGTACATCTCCGGGTTGAATCGGCATCATATTCTTCTCAGCCTTCATCCCTAAAGCCTCTTCCAGCGCAGTGATGTAATCCATTAGCTCAACGGGTGAACTATTACCGATGTTATAAACACGATACGGGGCTGAGCTGTCCGCTGGCGAACCCGTCTCAACCGTCCACTCAGGATTGGGTTGTGGAATGATATCCTGCATGCGCACTATCGCCTCGACGATATCGTCAATATAGGTGAAGTCGCGCTTCATTTTCCCATAGTTGTATACATCAATACTCTTCCCTTCCAGCATAGCCTTCGTGAACTTGAACAGCGCCATGTCCGGCCGACCCCATGGGCCGTAAACGGTAAAGAATCGCAGTCCGGTTGTTGGGATCCCGTAAAGGTGAGAGTAGGTATGCGCCATCAGTTCGTTTGCTTTCTTGGTGGCCGCATACAGTGAAACCGGGTGATCAACCGAATCGTCGGTTGAGAATGGCATCTTGCGGTTTAAACCATAGACCGAGCTGGATGAGGCATATAACAGATGTTCGACTTTGTTATGTCGGCAACCTTCCAGTATGTTCAGATAACCAATCAGGTTGGAATCAGCGTAAGCGAACGGGTTTTCCAGGGAATAACGCACGCCAGCCTGGGCGGCGAGATGGATCACTCGATTAAACTTCTCACTAGCGAAAAGTTGAGCCATACCTTCACGATCGGCCAGATCAATTTTGTGAAAACTGAACAGGGGAGATTGCAGTAAGTCCAGGCGAGACTGTTTAAGATTGACGTCGTAGTAGTCGTTCATATTGTCGATACCAACAACCTCATGACCCGCCTCCAGAAGGCGCTTGCACGCGTGAAAGCCGATGAATCCTGCGGCTCCAGTCACTAAAAACTTCATATTTATCCTCCGGGTTTGCTGTGCCCCGCTCAATATAATCATCGATTTTACACTGGCTTGCCGTGCGGATCACCTGCTTTCCCTGTCGCCGTGGCGCGCTGCAATCCGAGAGATGAGCGCGATATCGTCGGAATTCCTGCAAAGTATGCATCAGTTCCTCTGTAAATAAAAATCATTACCATTAAGTATGGTTAGCTTATTAATAATTTCATAATGATATATATATGATCAGAGAAGGATAACAGGCGGGGAGTTGTCAAAGGAATTGAAAAAAATTTATACCTTAAAATTGATTTTTAGTATGTATTCTCGATCATTTTTTGGTTGATCATTCAGTTTAATCAAATTAAAATTAGTGTGTTAGGTTGTTATTTCTTTTAAATCATGATGTTACATGTGATTTCATTTTTATTAAGTAAATATTTGTAACGCAATTAATTTGTTTGGTGAATTGATTATCTGCGCTTTTTTATTTTTATTCTTGCGGACCAGAGCTATAATGCGCGACGATTCATTTGTTTGGCGATCGTATTGTTCGAATGAGCGTCAATTTTATGTTTATTAGGAAATAAGACACTAAACTGAGAATGAGTTACATTATGGTGCCTTTGCAAAGGCAGGAACGCAGTGACCCGTGCAAGAGAGTTCTTGGAACTCATCGTAAAGTTACATGCTCGGGGTTTACAAGGAATGCCAGTTAAGCAATGAGCCATTTTAGAGGCAAGAATTGAGAAAATCCTGATGGTTAGAGTACCGGAAAACAGAGAGAGTGAGGCCTGACTGACTTGCTTTTCATCCGAAGAGCGCAAGTGCTAGGGGCTGCAAATCTTTTAGCGCTGTATCCTATGAGATTGAGGTCTGTAGAGCAGGGGGGGGCGGCTCAGTGATTTGATATTGCTGTAGTAAGAGTAGTTGCTACAGATTTATCTCATAACCAGAAAACGGAAGCGTTACGCAGTTTGGTTGCGACAGCCAATGGCGGTAGCGTGCTTCAATGCGAGATAGGTTGGATGGTTTTTTTATAACTAATTAAAAAATAAGACTTTTATGTTTTATGTTTTATGTTTTATGTTTTATGTTTTAGGTTTGTTGGTGTTGGAAAGCCTTCCTATACGAGAGCAAGGTCGAAAATCTAGGGGGAGACAAGTACGTTGTTGATGGCTACCTTGTTTATCGATACTCTCTATCTGAGAGATTAAATAGCTTTATGACGTGTGAAAATGGTCGATTCCTTATCGCTACGACGAGTAAAGCAAACTAATAATTCTGAAAGAATTCATTTAAACTTGTATTTTGCATTTTCCTTGTTACATGTGTGAATATGACTGACTAAGTCATCTAACGGATTTGTTTTTTCAGAGACTCTGCATTTCAAGGCAAATTTAGTATTCTACGCTGTAATTCTAAATCTATTGTGTATGAGTGGTTTGCGTTAAATATCATAGAGTAAATATGAGTATAAAAATGAAGTATAATCTAGGCTATCTATTTGATCTTCTTGTTGTTATTACTAATAAAGATCTTAAGGTACGTTATAAAAGTAGCGTCTTCGGTTATTTATGGTCCATTGCCAATCCCTTGCTTTTTGCCATGATATATTATTTTATTTTCAAACTTATCATGCGAGTGCAGATACCTAATTATACCATTTTCCTGATAACCGGTCTTTTCCCTTGGCAGTGGTTTGCAAGTTCAGCAACCAATTCATTATTTTCATTTATTGCCAATGCACAAATTATTAAAAAAACCGTATTTCCGCGTTCAGTCATTCCATTAAGTAATGTCATGATGGAGGGCTTGCATTTCTTGTGCACAATCCCGGTTATTATTGCATTTCTTTATGTTTATGGAATGAGTCCTTCTATTTCATGGCTTTGGGGGATACCGTTGATTGCTATTGGACAAGTCATTTTTACGTTCGGTGTATCAATCATATTTTCTACATTGAACCTCTTTTTTAGGGATTTAGAAAGATTTGTCACCCTAGGCATTATGCTGATGTTTTACTGTACACCCATTCTCTACGCATCGGACATGATCCCTGAAACATATAGTTGGGTAATCACCTATAATCCTCTCGCCAGTATGATTCTTAGCTGGCGTCAGTTGTTTATGGATGGTGTATTAAACTATGAACATATATCCGTTTTGTACATGACAGGTATTATCCTGACGGTTGTGGGATTGAGTATTTTTAATAAATTAAAATATCGATTTGCAGAGATCTTGTGATGGAACCAGTAATTAATTTCAACAACGTTACAAAAGAATATCCACTTTACCATCATATTGGCTCAGGAATTAAAGATTTAGTATTTCACCCTAAAAGGGCGTTCCAGTTATTGAAGGGGCGTAAATACCTTGCTATCCAGGATGTTTCTTTTACCGTTGGTAAAGGAGAAGCCGTCGCTCTTATTGGACGTAATGGCGCGGGCAAGAGCACCTCTCTGGGGTTAGTGGCTGGCGTAATTAAACCGACTAAAGGTTCCGTGACAACCCATGGGCGGGTCGCTTCAATGCTGGAGTTAGGTGGTGGCTTTCATCCTGAACTGACAGGTCGAGAGAATATTTTTCTGAATGCCACCCTTCTTGGTTTACGCCGTAAAGAAGTTCAGCAGCGGATGGAGCGTATTATCGAGTTTTCCGAGTTAGGCGAGTTTATTGATGAGCCTATTCGTGTTTATTCAAGTGGTATGCTAGCTAAATTAGGGTTTTCGGTTATAAGTCAGGTCGAACCTGACATATTGATCATTGATGAAGTACTTGCCGTTGGTGATATAGCCTTTCAGGCTAAGTGTATCAAAACCATTAAAGAATTCAAAAGTCGTGGAGTAACGATCTTATTTGTTAGTCACAATATGAGTGATGTGGAAAAAATTTGTGATCGGGTCGTTTGGATAGAAAATCATCGTCTCCGGGAAATTGGTTCGGCAGAAAGAATCATTGAACTTTACAAACAAGCAATGGCCTAAGTCTGGTAATAAAATGAATAGTATTAAAATTTACACCTGTCATCATAAACCCAGTGCATTTCTGAATGCCTCGATTATAAAACCACTGCATGTAGGTAAAGCCAACTCTTACAACGATATTGGTTGTGTCGGTGATGATACCGGAGAGAGTATTTCGTTTAAAAACCCGTTCTATTGTGAGTTGACTGCACATTACTGGGTCTGGAAAAATGAATCTCTACCGGATTATGTCGGGTTCATGCATTATCGCCGGCATTTAAATTTTTCAGAACAACAGGATTTTCCAGAAGATAACTGGGGAGTGGTAAATTCGCCGATTATTGATTCAGAGTATGAAAATCAATTTGGGTTGAACGATACCTCGATCCAACAATGCATTGAAGCTTATGATTTACTGCTACCCAAAAAATGGTCGGTTCTCTCCGCTGGCAGTAAAAACAACCTTGACCATTATGAGAAGGGTGATTTTTTACACTTAAAAGATTATCAGGCAGCGCTAGAGGTGGTTGCTGATCTATATCCTGATTATCAGTCAGCTGTTCAGCAATTTAATAATGCAACGGATGGCTACTATACGAACATGTTTGTGATGCGCAAAGAGATGTTCGTTGATTACTCAGAGTGGCTTTTCGCCATTTTGTCTAATCTGGAAGGTCGTATCTCCATGAATAATTACAATGCTCAGGAGAAACGCGTTATCGGACATATTGCAGAGCGGCTTTTTAATATTTACATTATCAAGCAGCAGCAAAACAAAGATCTGAAGATTAAAGAATTACAGCGTACGTTTGTTACTAACGAAACGTTTAATGGCAAACTGAAGCCTGTTTTTGCTACTGCGACCCCCATTGTTATTAGCTTTGATGATAATTATGCTTTAAGCGGCGGTGCTTTAATCAACTCCATCGTTCGCCACTCAAATAAAAATTCCAACTACGACATAGTGGTGTTAGAAAATAAAGTCAGCAATCTTAATAAACAGAGGCTAGTCAACCTGGTTGCAGGTTACCAAAATATTTCACTACGATTTTTTGATGTCAATGCGTTTACAGAAATGAACGGTGTGCATACTCGTGCACATTTCAGCGCATCGACTTATGCCCGCTTGTTTATCCCACAGCTTTTCCGCGACTATGAAAAAGTGGTGTTTATTGATTCAGATACCGTTGTGAAGGCCGACCTGGCGGCTTTGTTGCAAGTCGATCTTGGTAGTAATCTGGTCGCAGCGGTCAAAGATATTGTCATGGAAGGTTTTGTTAAGTTTGGTGCTATGTCGGAATCGGCAGATGGCGTAATGCCTGCCGGGGAATATCTGCAAAAAACGCTGAAAATGACTAATCCTGATGAGTATTTCCAGGCCGGTATTATTGTTTTCAATGTCGCACAAATGGTACAGGAAAATACTTTTGCGGAGCTGATTAAGACACTTAAAGAGAAGAAATACTGGTTTCTTGATCAGGATATCATGAATAAAGTTTTCTACGGCAGGGTCGAGTTTCTACCCCTGGAGTGGAATGTTTATCATGGTAATGGTAACACAGAGGACTTCTTCCCGAATTTGCAGTTTGCAACCTATATGCGTTTTTTGAAGGCCAGAATGAATCCAAATATGATTCATTATGCTGGTGAAAATAAGCCATGGAATACAGATAAAGTGGATTTTTATGATGATTTCTTTGAAAACGTCATCAATACTCCATGGGAGAAAGAAGTCTATTTTCGTCAATTACCTGTGATGCATTCACCCAGCATTTCATCTATTCCTGCGCAACAACAAATTTTGTTCCAGACAAAAATAAAAAGAGTACTGATGCCTTATCTGAATAAATATGCTCCCATCGGCTCACCGAGGCGAAATACGATTACTAAATATTATTATAAAGTTAGACGCTCGATTCTTGGTTAAGACTGTTTGGAGATAAGCAATGAAAACTAAAAATATATTAATCGTGGGTGCTGGATTCTCCGGTGCTGTCATCGCGCGCCAGCTCGCAGAGCATGGGCATCGTATTAGAATAATTGATCAACGTGATCATATTGGCGGCAACTCCTACGATGCTCGCGATCCGCAGACCGACGTGATGGTTCACGTTTATGGCCCACATATTTTCCATACCGACAATGAAACCGTATGGGACTATGTAACTCAGCACGCCGAGATGATGCCTTATATAAATCGGGTGAAAGCAACCGTTAACAATCAGGTCTTCTCACTACCGATTAACCTGCATACGATTAACCAGTTTTTTGCTAAAACATGTTCTCCGGATGAGGCTCGAGCATTAATTGCTGAAAAAGGGGATAGCTCGATTCTGGAACCACGAACCTTTGAAGAGCAGGCTTTGCGGTTTATCGGTAAAGAACTCTATGAAGCTTTCTTTAAAGGCTACACTATCAAGCAGTGGGGGATGCAGCCCTCGGAGCTTCCTGCATCGATTCTCAAGCGTTTGCCGGTGCGATTTAACTATGATGATAATTACTTTAACCATAAATTTCAGGGGATGCCGAAACTAGGTTATACAAAAATGATTGAGTCAATTGCCAATCATGAAAATATTACCATTGAGCTTCAGCAATCCTTTGATGCGCAAGAGCGTGAAAGTTACGATCACGTATTCTATAGTGGGCCTCTGGATGCATTTTATTCATACCAATATGGCCGCCTTGGCTATCGTACCCTTGATTTTGAGAAATTTAGTTATCAGGGGGATTATCAAGGCTGTGCAGTGATGAATTACTGCTCCATTGATGTACCGTACACCCGTATTACAGAGCACAAATATTTCTCTCCTTGGGAAAACCACGAAGGTTCTATATGTTATAAAGAATACAGTCGTGCATGTGGAGAAAACGATATTCCTTATTACCCTATTCGTCAGATGGGTGAGATGGCATTGCTGGAAAAGTATTTATCTCTTGCGGAGAGTGAGCAAAATATTACTTTCGTTGGACGCCTGGGAACTTATCGCTACCTCGATATGGATGTTACCATTGCCGAAGCATTGAAAACGGCTGATAAGTATTTATCAACGCTGAGTAATAATGAGGAAATGCCGGTATTTACGGTCTCTGTACGATGAATTGTACTGCGCTAATAGTCACCTACAACCGTTTGGAAAAATTGAAAAAAACAGTGTTTGAGACTGTAAGGCTTAATTTTTCAACGGTTGTTATTGTTAATAATGGGTCTACGGATGGTACCCAAACTTGGCTCGACCGGGTTACCGACCCGCGGATTACCGTACTTAATTTGCCATTCAATACCGGTGGTGCTGGTGGCTTTAAGGAGGGAAGTCAATTTATATGCAGCCATATCGATACTGACTGGATATTCTTTTACGATGACGATGCTTATCCTGAAAGCGATATTCTGGAAAAATTTTCTCAATTAGAAAAAGATGATTCACGGGTTTTTGCTGGGTTAGTAAAGGATCTTCAGGGGAAACCCTGCGCAATGAATATGCCATTTTCTAAGGTGCCATCGACATTGTCAGATACTTTACGTTATATTAAAAATCCAGCCAGGTTTATTCCGTCTGTTTATAGACCAGAGATTGTCCAAACTGTTTCGTTTGTCGGTATGATTATAGCGAAAGATTTGCTCTCTAATCATATTGATAGTATTCATGAAGAGCTATTTTTATATTTTGACGATCTCTACTTTGGTTATCGATTGACGCTGAGTGGGGAAAAAATTCGCTATTCTCCTGAGCTTATTTTTTCGCATGATGTGAGTATTCAAGGGAAAAGCATTACACCGGAATGGAAAGTTTATTATCTTTGCCGAAATCTTATTTTAGCTAAGAAAATATTCCCGAGAGTTGAGGTTTTCAGCAGTCTCTCGATTCTTTTACGCTTGGTTAAATATATTTCTATATTGCCATGGCAGCACAGTAAATGGTTGTATTTACGTTTTCTGTCTCGTGGAATTATCCATGGCATAAAGGGAATCAGCGGTAAGTATCATTAATTGGATATGTCAATGAAAAAATTGTGTTATTTCATAAACTCGGATTGGTACTTTGATTTGCACTGGATAGATCGTGCAATCGCCGCCCGGGATGCTGGTTATGAGATTCACATCATTAGCCATTTCGTTGATGACAGAGTGGAAAATAAATTTAAGACATTCGGTTTTAAATGCCATAGCGTTCCTCTTGAAGCTCAGTCATTTAATGTCGCAACTTTTTTCCGCGCTTTCTTTAGTGCTCGGAAAATTATTAAAGAAATTAATCCTGATCTTCTTCACTGCATCACAATAAAGCCATGTCTTATCGGTGGTCTTTTATCGAAAAGGGCTAATCGTCCTGTCATTGTGAGTTTTGTGGGGTTAGGACGTGTTTTTTCGTGTGAATCCAGACTGCTGAAGTTATTGCGTAATTTAACTATTTCTGCATATAAATATATCGCCAGTAATAAGCGTAGTATTTTTATGTTTGAACATGATAAAGACCGCAAAAAGCTAATCGGTTTTGTTGGCATTGACTCCCAACAGACGATTGTTATCGATGGTGCGGGCATCAACCCTGATATTTATAAATACTCGATTGAGCAAGAACGTGATATCCCGGTTGTACTTTTCGCCAGCCGCATGCTATGGAGTAAAGGATTAGGTGACCTGATTGAGGCCAAAAAAATTCTCGAAAAGAGAAACATCTATTTTACTTTGAATGTAGCAGGCATTCTTGTTGAAAATGACAAGGATGCTATTTCTCTGGATGTTATTCAGCGCTGGCATAATGAGGGACTGATTAACTGGCTCGGCCACTGTTCTAATGTGTGTGATCTGATTGAAGAGTCAAATATAGTGGCTTTACCATCGGTCTACTCTGAAGGGGTCCCGCGTATACTGCTTGAGGCTTCTTCGGTTGGACGGGCATGCATTGCCTACGATGTTGGAGGTTGCGATAGTCTTATTATTGATAATGATAATGGCATCATTGTGAAAAGTAATTCTCCGGAGGAATTAGCTGATAAACTCGACTTTTTATTAGGCAATCCGAAAGCACGAGTTGAAATGGGAATTAAAGGACGCAAGCGCATTCAGGATAAATTCTCTAGCGGGATGATTATTAGCAAAACTTTGAAAACATATCATGATGTTGTTGAAGGATAATAATTAAAATCTAACCTTGTTCATTTACTTATCTCTACCTACAAAATTTAATACCTGCTGGTTGTATCCGACTTTAATAAATCACACCTTAAACGCGCTCTATTAATAATAACCATATGCGTTTCTCCCATTATGAAAGGTGCTTGAATGTCTGAAAAATCTATGAAAGCAATTGTCTCTGTTGTCATCCCTGTGCATAATGCAGCTGAATACATTGTAGAAACGTTAGATACAATCTTATCGCAATCGCTGAAAGAGATAGAAATTATCATTGTTAATGATAATTCATCAGATGATACCTTAGATATTATCAAATATATTGCTGATACTGATCCTCGAGTTCAAATTATTAATAATTTGAGCAACATTGGTGGCGGTGCATCCAGGAATCGTGGACTAAAATTAGCCACAGGCGAATACATTATTTTCCTTGATGATGATGATTTTGCTAATCAAGATATGTTAAAGCAAATGTCCGATCGGGCAATTGCAACTCAAGCTGATGTTGTTGTCTGTCGGTGCCAGTCATATGATCTACAAACACTTTCATATGTACCCATGCCATCATCTGTACGAGAAGACTTACTGCCTGAAAGAGAGGTTTTCTCCTCTCAGGAAATAACTCACGACTTTTTTAGAGCATTCATTTGGTGGCCGTGGGATAAATTGTTCAGACGACAAGCAATTCTTGACCTCGGACTTCAGTTTCAGCCTCTCAGAACGACCAATGATCTGTTTTTTGTGAGCTCTTTTATGCTCATGGCAAAGCGAGTCTCTTTGCTGGATGAAATTCTTATATCTCATACCGTCAATCGCTCAGAGTCACTTTCAGCAACCCGAGCTCATTCCTGGCACTGTGCCCTGGATGCATTGACTGCACTGCATAATTTTATGCAATCCCATGGGTTTGTACCCTTGAGAACTCAGGATTTTAATAACTATGTTGTTGTTTTTCTTGAGTGGAATTTGAATACGATTTCAGATCCAATCTTTAATTCTTTATTCAATGATGTTAAATCATTCGTAGTATCGCTAAACGTTAATGACAGCGATTTTTTCGATGATTTTATTAAAGCTGCGTATTACCGAATAGTTAATCAATCAGCTGAAGAGTATATCTTTTCTTTAAAGGATCGGGTCTTACGGGAACTGGAACATGCGCATATGAATGCGACGCAACTGCAACTGGAGAACAACTCTCTCAAGCAGTTAACGTCAACTATGCAGAATGAAGTTGACGGACTCAATAAGCAGATGATTGAGTTTAGTGAACATATAAAAGAACAAGAAACACGTATCCAGCAGTTCGAAGATTTGAACATGAGTTTAGAGGGTAAATATCAAAATCAGCAGCAGGAACTATTAAAGATTAGAAACGAACTGCATCGTGTAACTCAGCACCATGCGAGTATCGTTTCGTCTTTATCCTGGAAAATGACAAAACCATTTAGAGTTATCAACGAATTTATTGTGAAGAAAAAATGATCTAACTTTTTGCAGGTTTTTTTCTTTAACATTATTTATCGGCCTGTCTGCTGTCGTGCAGACAGGCCTTTTTTATGTTCATTTATAAAAATCAATTAAAGAGTATAAAAATATATTATTTTTACGACGGAATTAACATATTGACAATTTTTCCGTATCTTTTAAAAATGTTACAAGTTATAAATGTTTCGTATATGTATTCTTTATGACCTCATAATTAAGACTGGGGGCAGTCTAATTGTTGAGTATTATAAAGGAGATGTTTTATAGATGTCTTGCGGAGGGTGCCAGGTTTTACTGAATAGTATTAAATTTTAAATATTATTATTCCATGTGCGGATAATTTTGCTAGTGCTTATAATATACTCATGGGTCAAAGGAATATCAATTGAACGTCAACAGGTTTAATGCCATTGATGGAATTCGTGGCATATTGGCTGTTATGGTCATGCTTAGCCATATGATAGGCAGTTTTGTGGGATGGACACCAGTAAGACCCTTTAGCGGTGCTTATCTGTGCGTGATTTACTTTTTTATCATGAGTGGATTTGTTCTCTCTTACGCACACTCTTCAGGCAGTTTTTTTAAATATCTGCTAACTCGCCTGGCCCGACTATGGCCGTTACATTTTATCTCTGCGGTACTAATGGTATTGGTTTATTATTATAATGCCAGAAGTGGTGGTTATGTACCCAGCGAAGAGGTTTTCTCTCTGGTCAATTTCCTAAAAAACATTCTATTTCTTCACGGTATATATTGGTATAAATTTCAGTTGATTAATGAACCTTCATGGAGTATTAGCCTTGAATTTTGGTGTTCACTACTAATACCCTTAATTTTCATTAAGTTAGGTGTTCTGGTTCGATTTGTTATTGCCGTAGTGATATTCGTTTTTATGTGGGGTTATTATTCATCTGGCGTCCCAGCATCAATGCTTACAGCGGCACTTTCAATGCTAGTGGGATCGTTATGCTTTTCCCTAGCGCAGACGGCTGCTTTTAGCCGTATCATGAAAGAGAAATTTTCAGCACTGTTTATTACTGTCTCTGCTGTTGCCTGTATTATTGGCGTGTATGCCCTGAATCATAGTCGACTGGATTATTTTCTTTTTCTCGTGTTTATTCCAGTCTTGTTTATCGACTATCTGGAAGATGAACAACTCATTAAGAAAGTGTTTACCTCCAGCGTGTTTTTATTTTTAGGCTATATCAGTTTCCCGCTCTATCTCTTACATGAGCTGATCATTGTCTCGGGATTTATATTTGATCCACAAAACGGTTGGACATCAGTTTCTATTGCCGCAGCAGCGGCTATCTTTATTGCCTATATCTACGCCCGGTTTATTGACTATCCACTGTACCGACTACTAAAGCGCTTTATTGCAAAAGTGGGTTGAAATACACACAGTACCAATCGAGCCATATTATAGGGAGGCGGCTAACTGCCTCCCTGTTGTCATTTACTTATGTCGACTACGTAGATTTTCCACCACATCCGTCAAGTTCAACTCCTGATCCTGCAGCAGCACCAGCAGGTGATACATCAAATCCGACGCTTCATTCTTCAGCTCGAACTTGTCATGCACCGTTGCGGCCAGCGCGGTTTCCACACCTTCTTCTCCCACTTTCTGCGCAATACGCTTGGTACCGCTGGCATAGAGCTTCGCGGTATAGGAGCTTTCAGGATCAGCATGTTTGCGTTCCGCCAACAGCTGCTCCAGCTGATACAAGAACAGCCACTGGTGGCCGATATCGCCGAAGCAGCTTGAGGTGCCTTTATGGCAGGTCGGGCCAATCGGATTCACCAGTACCAGCAGGGTGTCGTTATCGCAATCCGGGGTGATGCTGACCACGTTAAGGAAATTGCCTGACGTTTCCCCCTTGGTCCACAAACGCTGTTTGGTCCGTGAATAGAAAGTGACCTTGCCGGTTTCTTCGGTTTTCGCCAGCGCTTCCTGGTTCATATAACCCAGCATCAGCACTTCGCCGGAAACGGCGTGCTGCACGATGACCGGCATCAGACCGTCGGTTTTTTGCCAATCCAGTTGTTCAGTTAACATACCCTAATCTCCATGCCCTGTGCTGCCAGGTACGTTTTCAGTTCACCAATATTGATGATTTGCTTATGGAACACCGAGGCGGCCAGCGCACCGTCGACGTTGGCGTCGCGGAAGGCTTCCAGGAAGTGCTCCATGGTGCCCGCGCCGCCGGAAGCTATCAGCGGAACATGGCACACGGCGCGTACCTTGCTTAACTGTTCCAGGTCGTAGCCGTTACGCACGCCGTCCTGGTTCATCATGTTGAGGACAATCTCGCCGGCCCCGCGCTTCTGCACTTCCTGCACCCAGTCCAGCGTTTCCCACTGTGTCACCCGCGTGCGGCTCTCATCGCCGGTATACTGATTGACGTGATACTTACCGCTATCGGCGTCAAACCAGGTATCAATGCCCACTACAATACACTGCACGCCGAAACGGTCGGCGAGGCGGGTAATCAACGTCGGATCCGCGAGGGCAGGTGAGTTGATAGAGATTTTATCCGCGCCGAAGGAGAGGATTTGTGCCGCCTCTTCCAGCGACTTAATGCCGCCCGCCACGCAGAACGGGATGTCGATCACTTCCGCGACCCGCGACACCCAGCTTTTGTCCACCACGCGGCCATCGCTGGAGGCGGTGATATCGTAGAACACCAGCTCATCTGCGCCCTCGTCGGCATAGCGTTTCGCCAGCGGGACGATATCGCCGATGATTTCGTGATTACGGAACTGCACGCCTTTCACTACCTGGCCATCGCGAACGTCGAGGCAGGGGATTATCCGTTTTGCCAGCATTGAATGGCCTCCGTTACGTTGAATTTACCTTCCAGCAGCGCGCGGCCGACAATCACCCCGCGCACTCCGGTACCGCGCAGCGCGGCGATATCATTGAGATCGCCAATGCCGCCGGAGGACTGAAACGCCACCTGTGGGTAGCGAGCGCAAACTTCTTCATACAGCGAGACGTTTGACCCGGCCAGGGTGCCGTCGCGGGAAATATCGGTACACAGGACGTGCTGCAGGCCGACGGATTGATAGCTTTCCACCAGCTCTTCCAGCGTGACGCCGGAATTTTCCTGCCAGCCGCTAACCGCCACCTGCTTATTACCTTCGGCGTCGATGCGCACGTCCAGCGCCAGCACCAGGTGCTGTGGGCCAAAACGTTTAAACCAGCCTTTGACCACTTCCGGCGATTTCACCGCCGTCGAGCCTACCACCACGCGCGCCACGCCCGCTTCAAGCAGGGCGGCCACGTCTTCTTCCGTGCGCACGCCGCCGCCAACTTGCACCGGTACGTTGACTCCGGCAACTAACGTTTTCAGTAAGGAGATCTGGCGCTTCGCCGGATCTTTTGCACCGGTCAGGTCGACCAGGTGCAACACTTCGGCCCCTTGCGCCGCATAGGATTGCAGGCGCGGCAGCGGATCGTTACCGTAGTCGCGCTGCTGGCCGTAATCGCCCTGATGGAGACGGACAACCGTGCCGTCAATTAAATCTAACGCAGGAATGATCATCACATCTCCAGGAAGTTTTTCAGCAGCTGCGCCCCGGCGCTGCCGGAGCGTTCTGGGTGGAACTGCACACCAAAAAAGTTATCTTTCTGCACTGCCGCGGTGAAGGCCTCGCCGTAGCTGCACTGGGCGATGGTATTGGCGTTAACCGGCATCGCATAACTGTGGACGAAATAGAAATATGCCCCGTCCTCAATACCGCGAAACAGACGGTCGCCTGCTTTGGCATACACCTGGTTCCAGCCCATATGCGGCAGCGGCAGGCCATGGTCGGTCATTTTCGGCACATCCTGCTCGATGATGCCCAACAAATCGACGCCGTTATTCTCTTCGCTGCGTGTACCCAGCAGCTGCATGCCGAGGCAGATCCCCAGCACCGGCTGAGTGCAGGCTTTGATAAGTTCGATTAAATCGCGCTCGCGCAGCTGGTCCATCGCCGCCTGAGCAGTACCGACGCCGGGAAGGAACAGTTTATCGGCGCGCAGCACCACATCCGGGTCGCGGCTGACCAGCGGCTCATAGCCGTGGCGACTTACCGCCGATTTCACCGAATTGAGGTTGGCGCAGCCGGTATCGAGGATCACCACGTTCATCACAATACCCCTTTCGAAGACGGCAGCGTGTCGCCCTGGACGCGAATCGCCTGGCGCAGCGTGCGGCCAAAGGCTTTAAACAGGCTCTCCACGCGGTGATGGTCGTTTTTACCCTTGGTTTTCAGGTGCAGGGTGACCGCCATGGTGTAGGAGAGCGAGCGGAAGAAGTGTTCAACCATCTCGGTGCTCAAATCACCAACGCGCTGATAGGTAAAGTCGGCGCGGTATTCAAGATGCGGGCGACCGGAGATATCCAGCGCGCAGCGGGCCAGGCATTCGTCCATCGGCAGCACAAAACCGAAACGACCGATGCCGCGTTTGTCACCCAGCGCCAGCTTCAGCGCTTCGCCCAGCGCGAGGCCAGTATCTTCCACGGTATGGTGATCGTCGATATAGAGGTCGCCGCCAACGTTGATTTCCAGGCGGAATCCGCCGTGGGTGGCGATTTGATCGAGCATATGATCGAAGAAGCCGACGCCGGTGTGAATTTTGCTGCCGCCTTCGCGGTCCAGCCACACTTTCACATCAACCTGCGTCTCCTTGGTGTTGCGCTCGACGTGGGCATAGCGGTCGCGGCGGGTCAGCTGTTCGCAAATGGTTGACCAATCCAGCTTTTCGCGGTCATAGCGCAGGCCGATAATGCCCATATTATCCGCCAGCTGGATATCGGTCTCGCGGTCGCCGATCACGTAGCTGTGGGCGGTATCCATCACGCCTTCTGCTAGCCACGGCAGCACCAGCTTAGTTTTCGGCTTGCGGCAGTCGCAGTTATCGGCCGGCAGGTGCGGACAAATCAGCACTTCGCCAAAGTTGACGCCCTGCGAGGTGAAAATCTGCATCATCAGGTTGTGCGGACCGTCGAACTCGTCCTGCGGCAGGCTGGCGGTCCCCAGACCGTCCTGGTTGGTGATCATCACCAGCTTGTAGCCTTCCTGCTGCAGCTTCAGCAGGGCCGGGATTACCTGCGGCTCAAAGGCCAGCTTATCAAAGCGATCTACCTGGAAATCAACCGGTGGCTCGGAAATCAGCGTACCGTCACGGTCAATAAAGAGAAACTTCTGGGTCATACATTCTCCGCAGTCAAAGCGTCAATGACGCGCTGGCTCTCTGCACGGGTACCGATAGTGATACGCAAACAGCCGCTTAATGAAGGTTGTTTATTCTGGTCACGTAAGATAATGCCCTGAGCCCACAAAGATTTAAACACCGCGCTGGAGGCGGTGATCCGCGCCAGAACGTAGTTAGTCTCGGAGTCGAACACTTCTTCAACGCAGGCGATGTTGCGCAACTGGCTGACCAGATAATCGCGCTCGTCGAGGATCTGCGCCACGCGTGCCCGCATTGCGGCAATTCCTTCGGCGCTGAGCGCCTGGGCGGCGATATCGGCGACCGGCGTGGAGAGCGGATAGGGGGCGATCACCTTCATCAGCACGTTAATCACTTCGGCGTTGGCGAGGGTAAAGCCACAGCGCAGTCCAGCCAGCGCGAATGCTTTGGACAGCGTGCGCAGGACCACCAGGTGCGGATTTTCGTTTAGCCAGGTTGCCAGCGTCGCTTGCGGGCAGAACTCAATATAGGCTTCATCCGCCACCACGATAGCTTTACCACGCGCCATCTCCAGCAGGGTGCGGAAATCTTTCGGGTTGATAATCTGCCCGGTTGGGTTGTTTGGGCTGCAAACAAACACCACTTTCACACCGTCGAGATTTGCCGCGATACCCGGCAGATCCAGCTGCCAGTCGGCGAGCGTCGGCACCGTGCGGCAGGTCACGCCGATGGTTTCCGCGCTGACGCTATACATACCGTAGGTCGGCGGGCAGTAGAGTACCGCATCCTGGCCCGGCTCGCAGAACGCGCGGATCAGCAGTTCGATACCTTCATCTGCGCCACGGCTGACCAGCACCTGTTCCGGCTTCACGCCCGCGTACTGTGCGTAGCGTTCAATCACTGCTTTCGGTTGCGGTTCCGGGTAGCGGTTCAGCGTTTGCTCGGTTAGCTGAAACTCTACCGCCGTGGGGAATTCGTTGGCGTTCAGCCAGACATCGCCTTTTCCGCCCAGACGGCGAGCAGATTGATACGGCGTCAGCGCGCGGACGTTGGCGCGGGCTAAATCTTCGATGCTCATGCTTGCTCCTTAAGGGCTGCAACGCGCAGCGTAACGGCGTTTTTGTGGGCGTCCAGGCGCTCGGCGGCGGCCAGAGTCTCAATGGCGGCGGCGAGGGCGGCAAACCCTTCGCGCGACAGCTCCTGCACGGTCATGCGTTTCTGGAAATCCGCAAGGCCAAGGCTGGAGCAGGTCGCGGTGTAGCCGTAGGTCGGCAATACGTGGTTGGTACCGGAGGCGTAATCGCCTGCGGATTCCGGCGACCAGTCACCAAGGAACACGGAACCAGCGCTGGTGATACTGTCGACCAGCTCACGGGCGTTGCGGGTCTGAATAATCAGGTGTTCCGGACCGTACTGGTTGGAAATCTCAACGCACTGGGCGATATCGCGAGCCACGATAATCCGGCTGGCAGAGAGCGCTTCACGGGCAGTTTCCGCACGCGGTAGCGCAGCCAACTGGCGCTCGACGGCTTGTGCAACGCGGGTGCCCATATCGGCGTCCGGCGTCAGCAGAATCACCTGCGAATCCGGGCCGTGCTCCGCCTGCGAAAGCAGGTCAGAGGCGACAAAATCCGGGGTGGCGCCGCTATCGGCGATCACCAGCACTTCCGACGGTCCGGCGGGCATGTCGATCGCCGCGCCGTCAAGACGCTGGCTCACCTGGCGCTTGGCTTCGGTAACGAAGGCGTTGCCTGGACCAAAGATTTTATCGACTTTGGCGACCGACTCGGTGCCGAAGGCCAGGGCGGCAATCGCCTGCGCGCCGCCGACGTTAAAGATATTGCGCACGCCGCACAGCTGGGCGGCATAGAGGATTTCATCGGCAATCGGCGGCGGCGAGCACAGAACAACTTGCTGGCAACCGGCGATGCGCGCAGGCGTCGCCAGCATCAGTACCGTTGAAAACAGCGGCGCAGAGCCACCGGGAATATATAAGCCGACGGAGGCGATAGGGCGGGTCACCTGCTGGCAGCGTACGCCCGGCATGGTTTCGACATCAACGGCCTGAATTTTTTGCGCGTTATGAAAGGTTTCGACGTTCTTAACTGCCACGGCCATCGCCTGCTTGAGCTCGTCGCTCAGGCGCGCGCCGGCGGCGGCAATCTCTTCTTCACTGACCTTCAGCGCCTTGACATCGGTCTTATCGAACTTTGCGCTGTACTCGCGCAGGGCCGCATCGCCGTTGCTTTTCACATTGCTAAGGATCTCCGACACCGTTTTGCTGATGCTTTCGGAGGCGGAAATCGCCGGGCGCATTAAGAGTTGTTGCTGTTGTTCTGCGCTACGGCCGTTCCAGTCGATGATTGTGTTGAAGCTCATGATTGTTTCCCCTGTTTGTCCCATTACCGACCTGTCGGATTACTCCATCATCTTCTCAATCGGCAGCACCAGAATGGAGCTGGCACCCAGCGCTTTCAGTTTTTCCATGGTTTCCCAGAACAGGGTTTCGCTGCTTACCATGTGCATTGCCACGCGCTGCTTGTCGCCAGCCAGCGGCAGAATAGTTGGACGTTCGGCGCCCGGCAGCAGGGCCACCACTTCTTCCAGACGCTCGGTCGGGGCGTGCATCATGATGTATTTCGACTCGCGGGCCTGAATTACGCCCTGAATACGAGTCAGCAGGCGGTCAATCAGCTGCTGTTTGCTATCTGCCATCTCGCCGTCGCGCTGGATCAGACAGGCTTTGGAGCGGAACATGACTTCCACTTCACGCAGGCCGTTCGCTTCGAGGGTCGCGCCGGTAGACACCAGGTCGCAAATGGCGTCGGCGAGGCCAGCGCGCGGGGCCACTTCAACCGAGCCGTTCAGCAGGCAGGATTTGAACGAGATGCCTTTTTGGTCAAGGTAACGCTTCAGCAGGTGCGGGTAGGAGGTGGCGATGCGTTTACCGTCAAGCGCAGCCGGGCCGTCCCATTTTTCATCTGCCGGAGTCGCCAGTGACAGGCGGCAGCCGCCGAAATCGAGACGGCGCAGGGTGAAGTAGCGCGGATCTTCGCCCTGAGCGCGGCGGCTCAGCAGCTCTTCTTCCAGCACGTTTTCGCCGATAATCCCCAAATCGACCACGCCATCCATGATAAGGCCCGGGATATCGTCATCACGCACGCGCAGAATGTCGATTGGCATATTTTCCGCCATCGCAATCAGGCGCTGGGTGTGCAAATTCACTTTGATGCCGCAGCGGCTGAGTAATTCGCGTGAATCTTCACTTAAACGCCCTGATTTCTGAATAGCTATGCGTAAACGGCTGTTGTCTAACATTCTTATTTTCCTCTGTAACCTTGTCTGAATCTGTCCGAATTCGGTCCAAAAAAAAGCCCCCGGAAGTGAATCTTCCGGGGGCTCTCTTTGCGTTCATGCACCACTGGAAGATCCAAACGTCTTCCAGCACACATCGCCTGAAAGACTAGTCAGGATGATGGTGATGATGGTGGTTTTTAAATTGAACGCTGTTCATAAAATTCTCTGTGAATGACTATGCATTTGATGCCTTTAACCTAAACCACTTTACTCGCATAAAGCAAGGGCTTTTTTCTATCATTAATTCATTTCATATTGACCGAAGAAATTGTCAGTTGCCATCGGCTGGCGTAGCCTTAAGTCAGTACAGCGAAAAGTCAGGAGCAAGGGGATGAAAAAGGTCGCGATCGTAGGTTTGGGATGGCTGGGTATGCCGCTTGCGCTGTCGTTGATGTCGCGTGGATGGCAGGTGACCGGCAGTAAGACCACGCAAGATGGCGTGGAGGCGGCGCGGATGTGCGGCATCGACGGCTATCCGTTACGTCTGGAACCGCAGCTGGTCTGCGATACCGACGACCTGGATGCACTAATGAATGTTGATGCGCTGGTGATCACCTTACCGGCGCGCCGCACTGGGCCGGGGGAGGATTTTTACCTTCAGGCGGTACAGGAAATCGTCGATACCGCGCTGGCCCATCACGTGCCGCGGATCATTTTTACCAGCTCAACCTCTGTTTATGGCAACGCCAGCGGCACGCTGAAAGAGAGCTCCCCGCGCAACCCGCAAACCGCCAGCGGCAGGGTGCTGAAAGAGCTGGAGGACTGGCTGCATAATCTTCCCGGCACCTCGGTGGATATTTTACGCCTCGCCGGGCTGGTGGGGCCGTCCCGTCATCCGGGGCGCTTCTTTGCCGGGAAATCCGCGCCGGACGGCCAGCACGGCGTCAATCTGGTGCATCTCCAGGATGTGATTGCCGCCATTGAGCTGTTATTGCAGGCCCCGAAGGGCGGGCACATCTATAATATATGTGCGCCTAAGCACCCTGCGCGCGGCGTTTTTTACCCGCAAATGGCCCGTGAGCTGGGGCTTCCTGAGCCTGTATTTAGTGATAATCCGGAAAACGGCGCAGGCAAGATCGTTGATGGTAACCGTATTTGCTACGAACTGGGGTTTGAATACCAGTACCCCGACCCGCTGGTAATGCCGATGGAGTAATCCGCCAGCGGCGAATCGCGTACCGTAAGGGGGACGACGATGAAACCACTGCTGGATGTGCTCGTCATTCTTGATGCCCTCGAAAAAGAGGGCAGCTTTGCCGCAGCCTCGGCAAAGCTCTATAAAACGCCCTCGGCATTGAGCTACACCATCCATAAGCTGGAAAGCGACCTCAATATTCAGCTCCTTGACCGCAGCGGCCACCGGGCGCGTTTTACCCGAACCGGACAGATGCTGCTGGAAAAGGGGCGCGACGTGCTGCATACCGCCCGTGAACTGGAAAAACAGGCTATTAAGCTGCATCAGGGCTGGGAAAATGCGCTGGTGCTGGCCGTCGATAACGCCTTTCCTTTCTTTCTACTGGCCCCGCTAATCACCTCGTTTTACCGCCTGCATAACGTCACTCGCCTGCATTTTCGCCGTGACATAGCCTCGTCGGCCTGGCAAACGCTGGTGGACGGAGAGGCGGATCTGGTGCTCGGCGCGCTGAGCGAACCGCCGGCGTTAAGCGGTTACGGCTTTAGCCCGCTAGGGACGCTGGAACAGGTGTTTGTCGTTTCACCACTGCATCCGCTTGCCCATACCCCTGAACCGTTGAGCTGGCGGACGCTGCGACGCCATCGCGCTATTGTGACCGTTAACCCCTGGCCACAAGGGGATAGTCCGGACAGCCTGACGGTTTTCGATATCGCCAGTCAGCTGGCCTTACTTTGCTCTGGACTGGGATGGGGCTATTTGCCGCTATTTCAGGTACAGGCGTTATTAGAGAGCGGCGAGCTAAAGATAATAACAGCGACGGTTCCTGGGCCTTTAAATCGTGCCTGGATTGGCTGGAATGAAGATGCCTGTGGACCTGCAGGCGAATGGTGGCGAAACGAGGTATTAGCAAATAGTGCTATCCGTAACATCTATAATACTAAAATCGTATGAATATTAGGCTTTTAAATAATTGCCGCCATTTTTTGGCCTTGCAACATCTTGTCATCGTGCCAGTAGTTGTTGCAAAATACGCGTCCTGAAAATCAGAAACTGGCCGACGCTTTTTTAAAGTGTCGGTTATTTTTTTGGTTGAAAGACACATCATTCAATACCAAGAGGCCGGGCTTCGTACCGGATAGATATTTACTAAAAACCGACAGTGGTTGTCGCTGAGGAATACAAAGAAATGGGGCAATTTTTTGCTTACGCGCTGGCATTCGCCGTAAAAGGGGATAACTATGTCGCATAACGCTACTCCAAAAACCTCTCGCGTGGAATTACGTAAAACGCTTACGTTGATTCCGGTTGTTATGATGGGCTTGGCCTATATGCAGCCAATGACGCTGTTCGATACGTTTGGTATCGTCTCTGGATTGACTGATGGTCACGTTGCGACGGCCTACGCCTTCGCGCTGATCGCCATTCTCTTCACGGCACTGAGCTACGGTAAACTGGTTCGCCGTTTCCCGTCAGCGGGTTCCGCTTACACCTACGCACAGAAATCCATCAGCCCGGCTGTCGGCTTTATGGTTGGCTGGTCATCGCTGCTGGACTACCTGTTCATGCCGATGATCAACATTCTGCTGGCGAAAATTTACTTTGAAGCGCTGGTGCCTTCCGTACCATCGTGGATCTTCGTTGTCGCGCTGGTGGCTTTTATGACCGCTTCGAACCTGCGCAGCATTAAGACCGTGGCGAACTTCAACACGCTGATCGTTATCCTGCAGATGGGTATCGTGGCGGTGATTGTTGGGATGATTATCTACGGTGTTGCGCACGGCGAAGGCGCGGGGACGCTGACCAGCACCCGTCCGTTCTGGTCTGAAGGCGCGCACGTGGTGCCGATGATTACCGGTGCGACGATCCTGTGCTTCTCGTTCCTCGGCTTTGACGGTATCTCTTCTCTGTCTGAAGAAACCAAAGATGCAGAGCGCGTGATCCCGAAAGCTATCTTCCTGACCGCGCTGATTGGCGGCCTGATCTTTATCGGGGCGTCCTACTTCCTGCAACTGTACTTCCCGGATATCTCGCGCTTTAAAGATCCGGATGCGTCGCAGCCAGAAATCATGCTGTACGTGGCGGGCAAAACATTCCAGTGGGGCGTGCTGATTTTCTCCAGCGTCACCGTACTGGCATCCGGCATGGCCGCGCACGCGGGCGTTTCTCGTCTGATGTACGTGATGGGCCGCGATGGCGTGTTCCCAAGCCGTTTCTTCGGTTATGTTCATCCGAAATGGCGTACCCCGGCATGGAACGTACTGCTGGTTGGCGTGATTGCCCTGCTGGCGATTAAATTCGACCTGGTGACGGCGACGGCGCTGATTAACTTTGGTGCGCTGGTGGCGTTCACCTTCGTTAACCTGTCGGTGATCTCACAGTTCTGGATCCGTGAAAAACGCAACAAGACGCTGAAAGACCACTTTAACTACCTGTTCCTGCCGGTGTGCGGCGCGTTGACCGTTGGCGCACTGTGGATCAACCTGGAAGAGAGCTCAATGGTTCTCGGCCTGATCTGGGGCGGTATTGGTCTGCTCTACCTGGCCTGCGTAACTAAAAGCTTCCGCAACCCGGTACCGCAGTACGAAGACGTTGCTTAATCACACAATGTGATGAGAAAAGCCGGAGGGAAACCTCCGGCTTTTTTGTATCTGGCATTCGCTGATTCCCCGGTGGCGGCTGGCGCCTTACCGGGGCTACGGGTTTCTGCGGTCTGGTAGCCCGGACAGATGCGCAGCATCGCCTCCGGGAGATACGGCAGAAATGCGGACGGTTTACTTCTCTTGCTGCATCACCTTAAGCAGCGTATCCAGCAATCCAGGAAAGCGCGCGTCTAAATCTTCCCGGCGCAGCGAAATCAAATTCTCCCGCCCTTGAGGGCGTTGCCAAATCACACCGCTGTCGCGCAGGACGCGCCAGTGGTGGGTCATGGTCGACTTGGCCACATCTTCATGGCGCAGTGCGTTACAGCTCTGTTCGCTGCCGTCGGCAAGGATGCGGATAATCTCAAGTCGTAGCGGGTTACCGAGGGCAAAAAGGACATTTTCCAGGCGGATTTGTTCACGTTCGGGGTGATTGGCGATCATAATATTCCTGTGTCGGCGGTTGTGCTGCTCCGCGAGCAGCAGCCCGTATCGGCGGCTGGCCGGTAATATACCCAAACTGCTTTTTTAAAGCCACGCGCGTCGTCGCAGCTTCACCAATAGTAACGATAGCAAAAATAGTTCGAATATACTCGTACAGTTGTACTATGATAGATGGCGTTAAATGAATCGCGGCCAATTCCGGCCGCTTACTGACAGTCAAAATGACTAAGGACGCATCATGCCCCGACCCATCCCCCTCGAACGTTATCGCAACATCGGTATCTCCGCGCATATCGATGCCGGCAAAACCACCACCACCGAGCGTATCCTGTTTTATACCGGGATGAGCCACAAGCTGGGGGAAGTACACGATGGCGCGGCAACCACCGACTGGATGGCGCAGGAGCAGGAGCGCGGGATAACCATTACTTCTGCGGCGGTGAGTTGCTTCTGGCCCGGTATGGACCGCAGCTTCGAGCCGCACCGGATTAACATTATCGACACCCCCGGGCACGTGGATTTCACCATCGAAGTGGAACGATCCATGCGCGTACTGGACGGCGCGGTGATGATTTACGACTCCGTTGGCGGCGTACAGCCGCAGTCAGAAACCGTCTGGCGTCAGGCGAATAAATACCATGTCCCCCGGCTGGCTTTCGTCAACAAGATGGACCGCCCCGGTGCGGATTTCTTCCGCGTGGTGCAGATGATGACCGACCGCCTGAAGGCGAACCCGGTGCCTGTCGTCATTCCTGTTGGCGCGGAAGAGCACTTCACCGGCGTGGTGGATCTTATCAAGATGCGCGCCATTCTGTGGGATGACGCCACCCAGGGCATGACCTTCAGCTATGCGCCGGTGCCTGACGACCTGCTGGAAACCGCCCGCGTATGGCGGGAGAAAATGGTCTCGGCGGCGGCGGAAGCCCGTGACGAGCTGATGGATAAGTATCTGGAAACCGGCGATTTGAGCGAGACTGAAATCATCGCCGGGCTGCGTCAGCGCACCGTGAAAGGCGAAATTCAGGCGGTACTGTGCGGTAGCGCGTTTAAAAACAAAGGCGTGCAGCGGATGCTCGACGCGGTGGTTGAGCTGATGCCGTCGCCGCTGGATATTCCGGCGATTCAGGGCATTGATGAGAAAGGTCAGCCTGCTGAACGTCACCCGAGCGATGATGAGCCGTTCTCGGCGCTGGCCTTCAAGCTAATGACCGACCCCTATGTCGGACAGCTAACCTTTATTCGCGTCTATTCCGGAACCTTGAAAAAAGGTGATGCGGTGTGGAACCCGGTGAAAGAGAAGAAAGAGCGTATCGGACGAATCGTGCTGATGCAGGCCAACGATCGCCATGAGGTCGATGAGCTGCATGCCGGGGATATTGCCGCCTGCGTCGGCCTGAAGGATGTCACTACCGGCGACACGCTGTGCGACCCGAACGCGGTGATTACTCTGGAACGAATGGAGTTTCCGGAGCCGGTGATTTCGCTGGCGATTGAACCGAAAACCAAAGCCGATCAGGAGAAAATGGGCATCGCCCTGCAGCGGCTGGCGGCGGAGGATCCGTCGTTCCGTCTGCATACTGACGAAGAGTCCGGGCAGACAATTATTTCCGGAATGGGCGAGCTGCATCTGGAGATCATCGTCGACCGTATGAAGCGTGAGTTTGGCGTTGAGGCGAATATCGGTCGTCCGCAGGTAACGTATCGCGAAACGATCCGCAAAACGGTTAAAGAGGTGGAGGGTAAGTTCGTCCGCCAGTCCGGTGGGAAAGGGCAGTACGGTCATGTGGTACTAACCCTTGAGCCGCTGGAGCCGGGTAGCGGTTTTGTGTTTGAAGACGCCACCAAAGGCGGCGTGGTGCCGCGTGAGTATATCCCTTCAGTGGAAAAAGGGCTGCGTGAAGCGCTGGGCTCCGGCGTGCTGGCGGGCTATCCGGTGGTGGATATCAAAGCGACTCTGACCTTTGGTTCGTATCATGATGTCGACTCTTCGGAAATGGCCTTCCGCATGGCGGCGATTTTCGGCTTCAAGGAAGGGGCGCGCAGAGCGGATCCGGTGATTCTTGAACCGGTGATGCATGTGGAAGTGGAAACGCCGGAAGATTACGCCGGTAACATTATGGGCGATCTCTCTTCCCGTCGCGGGATGGTGCAGGGGATGGAAGAGCGGTTCGGCAGCCAGATTATCCGCGCCGACGTGCCGCTCGCCGAAATGTTTGGTTATTCCACCACGCTGCGTTCGATGTCTCAGGGCCGGGCGACTTACAGCATGGAGTTCCACCACTACGCACAAGCCCCGCACAACGTGGCAGAGGCGATTATCGCCAGTCGCGCTAAAGGCTAAGTAACCTTCCCGGAGGCGATGCTGCGCATCTGTCCGGGCTACCATCTATCAGACGAGTAGCCCGGACAGGCGCGTCAAGCGCCGCCTCCGGGAATTTCTCCAATCAAACAATCTCCTGCGCGTACTGCCACAGCGCCTTCAGCTGCGCCAGCTTCTCTTTATCATCCGCATGCTGTTGATACAGCATCTGCAGCTCATCGGCATAGGCCTGTAAAAACTCTGGCGTAAACACCTCACGACGATGCTCCAGCCAGCGCTGCTGCTCGGCTTCATCCAGCGTGCCTGGGAAATTGCGTGCACGATAGTTGAACAACAGACGCTCAATACGCTTATCGGCGAAGGTGATATCCAGCGCCGGCAGGTTATGCGGCTCGGTCTCAAGCACGATTTTCATTGCCGCGCGATCGGCATCGCTGAAAAAGCCGTTATACAGCTGGGCATCGACGTTATCGGACGGCACAAAAGGCTCCGCTTCGGCAAAAATCGCCACCACTTTTTCGCGCACCTGGGGATTAGCCCGTAGCTGCTGGGCGTTATCCAGACAGCGCTGGATATTGATCCCCAACCGGTCGGCATCCTGCGGACGCAAAGTGTTTTGCTGCGCCAGCACCGGGCACTTATTGAGATGCACCAGCTTAATCGGTACTGCGGCCAGATCGCCCAACTCGCTTTTCGGCGTATACAGCCGCTCGCGCAGGGTATCGGTATCCAGCTCCAGCAGTGGAGAGATATCCCCGGCCAGGTCGACCATAATCACCGCATTACGATTATCCGGATGCCACGCCAGCGGAGCCACCAGGCTGGTATTGCCGCGAGCCGCGCCAAACATGCCGGAAACATGCACCAGCGGTTTGATCTGCGGAACGTCAATCAACGTCGCCAGCTTGCGTTTGTTGCGATAGCTATATAGATAGTCAAACAGGCGCGGCTGCTGGGTTTTCACCAGTTTTGCCATCGCAATGGTGGCGTAAACGTCGGCCATCGCGTCGTGGGCGTTGCTGTGCTCGATACCGTTGGCGACGGTCAGATGCTCCAGACGAAAGCTTGGCAGGCCATCTTCATTTTCCGGCCAGTTGATCCCTTCAGGGCGTAGTGCATAGCAGGCGCGCATCACGTCCAGCAAATCCCAACGAGAGTTATCGTGCTGCCAGCTCCAGGCGTAAGGATCGTAAAAATTGCGATAAAAGATATTGCGCGTCACTTCGTCATCGAAGCGCACGTTGTTGTAGCCGACGATACAGGTTTTCGGCACCGTGAACAGATCGTGAATGCGGCGGGCAAAGGCGGCTTCGTTGTCGCCTTTGGCGATAGCTTCCTGCGGCGTTATTCCGGTTATCATTACCGCCTGCGGCTGAGGCAGATAGTCATCGGCGAGCTTGCAGTAGAAGACCTCTGGTTCACCGACAACGTTCAGATCTTCATCGGTGCGAATGGCGGCAAACTGCGACGGTCGGTCGAGCGAAGGGCTGGTGCCGAAAGTCTCGTAATCGTGAAACAAAAATCCGGGCTGGTTGGCGCTATCTTGCATAATCTGTTCATTATCCCTGGTGGCGAGCAGCCATCATGGTAAACGATTTACCGGGCCATCAGAAGGGCATCGGCTTTGCCCATCGTCTGAGATGTCATATTTTCTTGCAATTAAACCCTGATATGAAACGAGAAGTTCCGTAAAAAGGACGGCGAATCTGTCAATTTAGAGGATATGCCGTTGAAAGGCCGTTTGTTTATTGCTGTAACTTTGCTCGCTGCGAGCGTTTCCTGCGCATTTGCCGCCAATGATTTTCCCGTCAACGTGACGCCGCCTTCCATTCAGGCCGGTTCCTGGGTGCTGATGGATTACACCACCGGTCAGATCCTGACTGCGGGTAACGAGCATCAGCAGCGCAATCCCGCGAGTTTGACCAAACTCATGACCGGCTATGTGGTTGACCGCGCCATCGACAGCCACCGTATCACCTTTGACGATATCGTCACCGTTGGCAAAGATGCCTGGGCCAAGGGTAATCCGGTATTCGACGGTTCTTCCCTGATGTTCCTCAAGCCTGGCGACCGCCTTAGCGTGCGTGATTTGAGCCGCGGGCTAATTGTTGACTCTGGTAACGACGCCTGCGTGGCGTTAGCGGACTACGTTGCGGGCGGTCAGCCACAGTTTGTCGCGCTGATGAATAGCTACGTAGAGAAACTGCACTTAAAGGATACCCACTTCGAAACCGTTCACGGCCTGGACGCTCCGGGGCAACACAGTTCGGCCTACGATTTGGCCGTGCTCTCGCGGGCGATAATTCACGGCTCGCCGGACGTGTATCATATGTACAGCCAGAAAAGCCTGACCTGGAACGGCATTACCCAGCAGAACCGCAATGGCCTGCTATGGGATAAAACCATGAACGTCGATGGCCTGAAAACCGGCCATACTTCCGGGGCGGGATTTAACCTGATCGCGTCGGCGGTGGATGGTCAGCGCCGTCTGATTGCGGTAGTAATGGGAGCTGAAAGCCCGAAAGGGCGGGAACAACAGGCGGCGAAGCTGCTGCACTGGGGTCAGCAAAATTTCGACACCGTACAGGTTTTGCAGGACGGCAAACAGGTCGGGGTTGAGCGTATTTGGTATGGTGATAAAGAGCAGATTACGCTGGGCACCGATCAGGACTTCTGGCTGGCATTGCCGAAGTCGGAAGTGTCGCGCATTAAAGCAAAATATGTGTTGGATAAAAAAGTACTGGAAGCGCCGATTGCCGCCCATCAGCGGGTCGGTGAAATTTCGCTTTATGACGGCGATAAAGTGGTGGCCCACTGGCCGCTGGTGACACTGGAAAGCGTCGGCAAGGGCGGTGTTTTCTCGCGCTTTAGCGATTATCTGCATCAGAAGCTGTAACTCTCCGGCCGCTCCGTTCTGGAGCGGCACCTAGTAGCTGTTTGATTATTATGCCACTTTGGTTGGCGCTTCGTTTAGTTTCAATCCATTACCTTACCCGGTCACCGTCAGGAAATAACCTGGCGCTTCTGCGCCAAACACGGAGCTGGGAAGATGAAATATTTTGCGCGTAGTGCGCTTTCTCTGGGATTGTTCGCCGTTTTTAGCACCTCTTGCTTTGCCTCTGGCCTGGTTCTGGCCGATAACGAATTCCGCAATGATTTAGCCTGGTTATCCGATCGTGGAACCCTCTCTTTAAGTTTGTCGACCTGGCCCCTGAGCGAGGAGGAGATTAACCGTGCGCTGGCGAATGCCCATCCGACAACATCCGCAGAGCGGGTGGTGCTGAGCCGGGTGAATCAGCGATTAAGATCGCTAAAGGCCGACGTGCGCCTTACCGGCTACAGCTCCACTGACAAACCAGGAACGCCGCAGGGCTTCGCCCAGTCTTATCCCGCTGATCAGTCGCTCTCTATCGCGCTGAATAACAGCGGCGAATGGTGGGACCTGCACTTACAGGGCAACGTTGAAGGGGACAAGCGCATTAGCAACGGTTCAAACGTTAACGCTAATGGCGCATACGGCGCGGTAAAGTTGTGGAACCAGTGGCTGGCGTTCGGGCAGATCCCACAGTGGTGGGGGCCGGGTTATGAGGGCAGCCTGATTCGTTCCGATGCCGCGCGACCGATGACCGGTTTTCTGCTACAGCGTGCCGAGCAGAGCGCGCCGCAGACGTCATGGCTAAGCTGGATTGGCCCATGGCAGTATCAACTCTCTGCCAGCCAAATGAGCCAGTACGCTGCCGTTCCGCATACCAAAATCTTCGGCGGTCGCTTGACCTTTTCGCCGTTTACCTCGCTGGAGCTGGGGGCTTCGCGCATTATGCAGTGGGGGGGAGAAGGGCGTCCTTCCTCGTTTAGCAGCTTCTGGGACGGCCTGACCGGCAATGACAACACTGGCGAATCAGCCGACGATCCCGGCAATCAGCTGGCTGGTTTTGATTTCAAACTGAAGCTGGCGCCAACGCTGGGCTGGCCGGTGAGCGTTTACGGTCAGATGATCGGCGAAGATGAAGCCGGGTATTTACCCTCGGCGCACCTCTATCTTGGCGGCGTAGAAGGGCATCATCAATGGAACAGCAACGCGGTTAACTGGTATCTGGAAGCCCACGATACCCGTTCGAATATGGGACGCACCAACTATATCTATAACCACTTTATCTACAAAGATGGCTACTACCAGCAGGGATATCCGCTGGGTGATGCTATGGGGGGCGACGGACGCTTGTATGCCGGGAAGGTGGAGCTGGTGACCGAAGAGAACCAGCGCTGGAGCGCGCGTCTGGTGTACGCCGAGGTGAATCCGAAGAATCAACGGATCAACAAAGCCTTCCCGCACGCCGACACGCTCAAAGGCGTGCAGTTAGGCTGGAGCGGAGATGTCATGCCGACGGTACGCCTGAGTACCTCCGTGTGGTACACCGATGCTAACCATAGCGCCAGCGATGACCTTGGGGCCAGTATCGGTCTCGAACTGCCGTTCAGTTTGTAATCGAATGGCGAATGTTTTTTAGGCTTTTTTACACGCAATTTTTGTGAATTACCGCACATACTATGGGGGATAGTACTGTTAGATTATATGTATATTCATACAGTATTTTATCAACAATGGAGGTAGCATGGACTATAACGTTAAATCCGTGGGCAAAAGAAAGATCGCCGGGTTTCATCTGGTCGGTCCCTGGGAGCAGACGGTAAAACAGGGCTTTGAACAGCTGATGATGTGGGTTGATAACAGCCAGGTTCCGGCACAGGAGTGGGTCGCTGTCTATTACGACAACCCTGATGAAGTCCCGGCGGAAAAACTGCGCTGCGATACTGCCGTCACGGTGGCGGAAGACTACGAGCTCCCCGCTAACAGCGAAGGTGTGATGATGACCGAAATCGCCGCCGGAGATTATGCCGTCGCCCGCGCCAGAGTCGAAAATTTCGATTTCAAGACGCCGTGGTGTCAGTTCTTCGACAGCCTGATGCAAAGCAAAGAGTATCAGATGACGATGGATCCCTGCTTTGAAGTCTATCTTAACGACGGTGATAAGGATGGCTACTGGGATATCGAGATGTACATTGCGGTCGAGCCCTCGGTGAAATAAGGCTTTGTCCCCTCAGTGGACAAGGTTTCTTACATTCGCGTGATGCTTGCGGCGAAAAAGCAGTTACAATTGGCGTTTTCGTTGTGTCGGAGTCGGTTGTGCGCGCGGATAAATCACTTAAGCCATTTGAAATTCGGCTGTATCGCCATTACCGCATAGTTCATGGTGTGCGAATAGCATTGGCCTTTGTGCTCACCTTTCTGCTGGTGCGCTTGCTTAAGGTTCCGGAAGGGACCTGGCCACTCATCACCCTTGTGGTGGTGATGGGGCCCATCTCCTTTTGGGGAAACGTGGTGCCGCGTGCGTTTCAGCGCATCGGCGGCACCATTCTTGGTTCGGCTCTCGGGCTGGTGGCGCTCAAGCTGGAGCTTATCTCGCTGCCCATTATGCTGCTGTGGTGCGCGGCGGCAATGTTCCTCTGTGGCTGGTTGGCATTGGGCAAAAAGCCCTATCAGGCGCTGCTGATTGGCATTACGCTGGCGGTGGTTGTCGGTGCGCCGCCGGGAGACATGAATACTGCGTTGTGGCGAAGCGGCGACGTTATCTTTGGTTCCCTGCTGGCGATGCTGTTTACCGGTATCTGGCCGCAGCGGGCGTTTCTGCACTGGCGTATCCAGATGGCTAGCTACGTCACCACTTTTAACCGGCTCTATCAGGCGGGCTTTTCGCCGAATCTCGTTGAACGTCCGCGTCTGGAAAAACATCTGCAAAAAGTGCTCAACGACGTGGTGAAAATGCGTGGTTTGATCACCCCGGCCAGCAAAGAGACGCACATCCAGAAATCCATCTTCGAGGCGATCCAGACCGTCAGCCGCAATCTGGTCTGTATGCTGGAGCTGCAAATCAATGCTTACTGGGCCTCAAGGCCCGGTCACTTCGTGATGCTTAATGCCCATACGCTGCGTGAAACCCAGCAAATGACTCAGCAAACGTTGCTGACCATCGCTCATGCACTCTACGAAGGTAACCCGCAGCCAATTCTCGCCAATAATGAAAAGCTGAATGAAATCGTTGCCGAGCTGCGTCTGCTTATCAAAGAGCAGCAGGATGAGAATTTCTCCGAAACGCCGATTCATGGTTATGTTTGGTTAACCATAGAGCTGGCGCGCCAGCTTGAACTGCTGTCGCATTTAATCTGCCGGGCGTTGCGTAAATAAAGACCAGATACGCGCGGTTTGCCCATCGCTTGCTTCGATTCAGCAGCGTTTAGGGTTATGATTGGGGCAAAGGAAAAAACATTGTCATCAGCGGCTGCTAACAGTTATGTTAACCCTATGTAGCAGTCGCTTTAGCGAATCCGAATCTCAAATATCAGGGGTGTAAAAATGGAAACAATTAAGCCTTCTTTCCAGGACGTACTGGAGTTTGTTCGCCTGTACCGTCGTAAGAACAAGCTGCAGCGTGAAATTCAGGACGTTGAGAAAAAGATCCGTGATAACCAGAAGCGCGTACTGCTGCTGGACAACCTCAGCGACTACATCAAGCCGGGCATGAGCGTTGAAGCTATTCAGGGCATCATTGCCAGCATGAAAAGCGATTACGAAGATCGTGTTGACGATTACATCATCAAAAATGCTGAGATCTCTAAAGAACGTCGCGATATCTCTAAAAAGCTGAAAGTGATGGGCGAAGCGAAAGTCGAAGAGAAAGCGGGCGAGTAATCCCCGGTTTAGCACTCCGGTGGCGGTTCTCGCCGCCGGGGTCATCTTTCCCCAAATCTGCGTTATCTCTCAAATCCTCAGCAAAACAGCCCGCGCAACGCTGATCCAACCCCCTATAATTTGGTATACTCCCGCCGTAAACATATTGATATCGGAAGGGTTTATCTCATGCTGTCCCTGCAACAGGTGCCGCCGCGATGATACTGATTGCCGGTGGCGCGCATAGCGACCAATGCCGTGATGCCGAATCTATACTCAACACCTTCGTTTCGGCTGCCTACATCATCACCTCCTGGATTTCCGACAATCAAGTAACCGCTCGCATCCAACACCACCGTGATACCCGGCTGGCTCACTGGCGTCTGGAAGATGGATGTCAGGCATTTTTTGCAAAATAGCTACGCGGATAAATCGGGTAGCGGTCGGCGATAAATCACCGCTGACCGTGGGTTTTATCGACAGGAGTCTCACTTCAATGATTAAGTCTTTTTTTGCCGCATTATCGTTTATCAGCCGCCTGCCGGTCCCGGCGCGTTTGTCCCAGGGGCTGGAGATAGAACAATATCAACGCAGTATCGTCACGTTTCCATTCGTCGGGCTTTTGCTGGGGGCTATCGGCGGCGCGGTGGTGATGCTATTCCAGCCGTGGTGCGGTGGCCCGCTTGCCGCGCTGCTCGGCGTGCTGGCGCTGGCGCTGTTGACTGGCGGTTTTCATCTTGATGGTCTGGCGGATACCTGCGATGGCATCTTTTCCGCCCGTCGCCGTGAGCGGATGCTGGAAATCATGCGCGACAGTCGGCTAGGAACCCATGGGGGTCTGGCGCTGATCTTCGTGCTGCTCGCTAAGGTGCTGGTGGTGAGCGAAGTCGCGCTACGCGGGACGTCGGCAATTGCTGCGCTGGCGGCTGCCTGCGCCGTGGGTCGCGGGATGGCGGTGCTGCTGATGTATCGCCAGCGCTACGCCCGCGAGGAGGGGTTGGGTAATCTGTTTATCGGCAAGATTACGCTGCGTCAGACGCTGATTACCATGGGGATAGCTCTGGTGCTGGCGACGCTGCTGCTCGGAGTCAACGGTTTGCGAGCGGCACTCATCACGGTGGTGCTGGTCTGGGCGTTGGGTCAGGCGCTGAAGCGTACCCTGGGTGGGCAAACAGGCGATACATTAGGCGCAGCGATTGAGCTGGGGGAAGTGATATTTCTGCTGGCGCTGCTATAGGAATTGCTTTCTTCCCGGTGGCGCTGTGTATGACCGGGCTACGGGTAGTACAGTCTGCATGCTGGGTAGCCCGGACAGGCGCATCGCGCCGCCTCCGGGAAATTACTCAGCGCATACGCCTACAGCGCTTTTTGCCACACGCTCTGCGGTAGCAGATAAACGTCCGCTGGCGCGTTCATTCCGTCGGTCACGATATGCTGAATGCCGCTGGTCATCACCGCCAGGGTGACGTCGAAGGCGTTCAGGCTATCGCCAAAACCGGCGGTCAGGTTGAGCATTGAACCATTAGCCATCAGATACACGGTTTTATCGCCCATCCGATAGGCGTTGATATACGGCATCACCTCTTCATGGCTGAACTGGCGCAGGTACTCGCAGTCAATCTCTTCCGCCACGTGGCCGACGTTAAGGATAAACACGCCATCTTTGGCCTTATCCAGCGCCTGTCTATTGACCACTTTTTTACCACCGGTCGCCGTGGCAACAACGTCTGCTGAGGCAATCGCTTCCTGCAATTCAACCACGTGCCAGCCGTCGTAGGCCGCCTGGAGTCGACGGGCCGGATCGATTTCCGCCACCATCACCTGGCCGCCGAAGGCTTTTGCTGCCGCCGCTACGCCCTGACCAACCAGACCATAACCGATCACCAGTACTTTTTTCTCATGCAGGGTGAGATGGGTGGTCTGGAAGAAGGTGTGCCAGGCGGTCAAACCGACCATATGGCGGTTGTGCAGCCCCTCTTTAACCGGTAAATCATCCCAGTTAAAAATCGGATAGCCGGGACGGATATCGCCCAAACGACTGACGCCGGAACCCGTCGCTTCAAGCCCAGCCACGATGTTGCCGAACTCGCCGCGCTGATGCAGCAGCGTGGTAATATCCGCGCCCATTTCACACAGATGCGTCGGCTGCCAGGCAATCGCTTTTTCCCAGGATTGCTGCCAGTCGGCATCGCTCATATCGCGCCATGCACAGGCTTCTGCGCCGCGTTCCACCAACCAGGCGACAACGTCATCTTGCACCGTCGTTGGGTTACAGGTGGTGAGGAAAACCTTCGCGCCTTTCTCCAGGATCCCCTGTACCAGCGGGATCATTTTCATATCAAGATGCATGCAGCAGGCCAGGCGGACCTGGCTGAGATCGGGCAGGGCGGCAACCTGGCGCAGGGTGCGCGGCATATTCTGACTGGCCCATGCCACTTCTTTCTCTAAATTTGTTTTGTTATTCAATGTGGTTGACCTTCAATCCATAGAGTGGGTATACCCGTCATACTTTAAGTTGCATGTGCGTTGGCTTCCTGCAACTTGAATTATTTAGGGTATATATCCCGACGGGGAGAGTGATTTTAACGTAGCGTGTAAATTTTTTATATTCACAAAATGAATACTGTAAAGCCACGATAAAGACATGGTTGTTAAATTATGGTTAAAAAAAGAAAATGAAATATAAGTTCTTATTATGACGTAAGCGAGTTGTACGATGTTAAGCGTTTTACCCGGATCGTTCTTTTCACGGATCCGTATCTTCCTTGGCCGTTTGAAACCACATGCTTTGCCGGTCGCCAGAAAACACATTGTTTTGGCGTCGATCGGTGCCGGGACGGGGCTGGCGGTAACCAGCATGTTCAGCCACTGGTTGCTGGGCGAAGTCAACCTCTGGTTTATCGCGCCAATGGGCGCATCGGCGGTGTTGCTGTTTGGCGTGCCGAGCAGTCCGCTAGCCCAACCGTGGTCGATTGTCGGCGGCAACGTATTATCGGCGCTCATCGGGGTGACGGTGGGGATACTGGTCCCCGATCTCGCGCTGGCTTGCGGTGTGGCGGCAGGGCTGGCGATCGCCGGAATGTATTTCCTGCGTTGCCTGCATCCGCCGGGCGGGGCGGTGGCGTTAACCGCGATCCTTGGCGGCGCTGGCGTGCAGAGTGAAGGCTATCACTTTGTTTTAACTCCGGTATTACTCAACTCCTTAATGCTGGCGCTGCTGGCCATTGTCTTCAATAATCTGGTTGGACGCCGCTATCCGCACCCGCTGGCGGCGGAAGAAGTGAAGGCGAAATCGGTGCCGCTGGGCATCGCAGTGACGCGTGACGATATCCACGCGGCGCTGCTCGACGGTCAGTTTCTCGATATTGATGAAGATGACGTGCAGGAACTGCTGGAAAATATCGAGCAGAAAGCCAGGCTGCGGATCGCCAGCACGCAACGATCCTGATTTTCTTTCCTGCTACCGGGGGAACGTGAATTTACCTCGCGTTCCCTTTTTTATTGTACTTCCTCCCGACCAATAGCCGAGTCAGGCAATTCTTCACGCCCCGTACGTACAAAACTCTCTGGATCGTGATTGCGATCGAGAAAATCGTCCATTTGATGAGCAAAAAGTTGACGCCCTTAACGAAATGAAAATTCCAAAATAAATTGATATGGATTTTTTAATTCGTAAGCGTATAACAAGTTGTTAAATTATGCACCCGGGTGCAAAGAGGTTTGCAACTGATTTACGATGCCAGAACCTGCTGTCTCTGCATTGGCAATGTGATCTTTTTATTCATAAAAACAAAACGATAGAACGCTCATCCCTGACAGGACAACAAAATGACCGATCATGTGATAACTGAAAGTCGTAAAACAGATAATGATAAGAAAATCAGATTAATAACCCTCGTCTCCACCATCGGCGGTTTGTGCTTTGGCTATGACACCGGGGTTATTTCCGGCGCACTGATTTTTATGAAGAACGACCTTGGCCTCAGCCCGTTGCAGGAAGGGCTGGTGACATCGTTCTTATTATTCGGCGCTGCAATCGGCTCCGTTGGTGGCGGCTGGCTGTCGGACCGGCAGGGCAGGCGGAAAAATATCCTTTGGGTGGCGATTATCTTTATCTTCGGCGCGCTCGGTACCGCCGTAGCGTGGGATATGTCGTCGATGATTATCGCCCGCTTTATCCTTGGCCTGGCGGTGGGCTGCGCGTCGGTGACGGTACCGATTTATATCTCCGAACTGGCGCGGCCCTCACAGCGCGAACGGCTGGTCACGGTCAACGAGCTGATGATCGTCACCGGGCAGTTTCTCGCCTATTCGGTCAACGCCGCCATCGTCAATTTCTTTCCCGATATGTCACACAACTGGCGCTTGATGCTGGCAATCCCGGCGCTGCCCGGTGCGCTGCTGTGGATCGGCATGCTGGTGATGCCGGAGTCTCCACGTTTCTTTGTGCGTAAGGGGCAAATCGACAAAGCGGTTGCGGTGTTGAAAACGATTCGCCGCCCGGAAGAAGTGGAGCAGGAGATCCGCGATATTCAGCAGGTAAGCCAGGCTGGCGCTATCCATGGTCGGTTTATCGATGAACTGAAAAAGAAATGGGTGCTACAGCTGATTTTAATTGGCCTGATGATTGTGCTGGCGACGCGGGTCACCGGGGTTAATACCATTATGTACTACGCCCCGACGGTGCTGAAATCCACCGGTCTTGGCGATGCGGCGGCGGTGACCGGCGCGGTGGCCAACGGCGTGGTTTCTATCCTCGCGACTCTATTAGGGATGCTGCTGATTGGCAGACACTCGCGGCGGAAAATGTTCTTCACCGGGCAGATAGGCGTCACGTTAAGCCTGGTGCTGATCGGCCTCTCTTTCAAACTCTTCTTCCACATGGAAACCGTTGATGGCGTTAGCGGGCTGCAGGCCAACTTTGCCGGTGCCAGCTACATCATTCTCGCCCTGATGCTGGTGTTCCTCACCTTTATGCAGGGGTGGATTGCCCCGGTGTTCTGGCTAATGCTCGCGGAAATTTACCCGCTGCGGATGCGCGGCCTGGGAATGGGCTTTGCGGTATTCGGGCTATGGATTTTTGACTTCATCATCCAGTCCGTGTTCCCGATTTTACTTAACAACTATGGCGGTGGAATGACCTTCGGTTTCTTCGCCGGTACCAACGTCATTATGTTGATTCTGCTGGTGAAATATCTTCCGGAAACCCGCGGATTAACCCTTGAGCAAATTGAACAAAAATTCAGATTCTGATTTAGAAATGTGGAGGAACATATGACAGTCAATATCGGTTTAATTGGTTTGGGCATGATTGGGCGCGACCATTTACAGCGTTTCCAGTCGGTTATTCAGAACGCCAGAGTCAGCGCTGTTTGTGATATTAATCACAACGTGACCGACTCCATAGCTCGTGAATATGGCGCGCAGGCTTATTACGATGCGGTGGAGATGATTCAATCAGACGACGTAGATGCCGTTTTTATTTGCTCAATCGGCCCGGTTCACAAAGAGCAAATATTGGCAGCGATTAAAGCGGGCAAGCCGGTATTTTGCGAAAAACCGCTGACCCCAACCGCTAATGAAGCGAGGGCGATTATTGATGCTGAAGTGGCGTGCGGCAAACGCATGTTGCAACTGGGGTTTATGCGTCGCTTCGACCCCGGGTACAACCAGCTTAAAGCCACTTTGGACGGCGGTGAACTGGGCGAAATTTTGTTGATTCATTGCGCCCACCGCAATGCCTCGGTCCCGGAAAGCTACACCCTGGAAATGGCGATTAACGATTCCGCGACCCACGAAATAGACATTATTCGTTATCTGCTCAACGAAAATATCGTGTCGGTGCGCGTCGACAAACCGCGTAAGAAGACCCACAGAGCCTGTGCGCACCTGCAGGATCCGCTGATCGTGATTTTTGAAACCGAATCCGGCGTGCGCATCGATGATGAACTGTTTGTGAACTGTGATTACGGCTACGACATCCGTTGTGAAGTGATCGGTGAAAACGCCATCAGCGCGCTGACCGAGCAGGCGCTCACCACCACTCGTTCAACGAAAGGCTATAGCCGGGCGATCCCGCAGACCTGCATGGAACGTTTCGCCACCGCCTACGATCGTGAAGTGCAGAACTTTGTTGACCGCGTGAATGAAGGCAGTGAAATGACCGGGCCATCTTCGTGGGATGGGTATGTCGTGGCGATGGTGTGCGATGCCGGGCTGGCTTCGCTGAAGGATGGCGAGAAGCACGCCGTCTCTCTGCCGGAATGCCCGGCGCTGTATCGCTAACCCTTTAACGCACGGGAGAGGCGCATGTTAACCCTCAAACAAGAAGATATTTTTATTGGCTGCCGGGCGAATTCAAAGAAGAGGGCGCTGCGCATTGCTGCGGATTCCCTGCAGGCCAGCGGTTACGTCAGCGACGGTTTTTTTGAATCAATGGTAGATCGCGAAAAGGCGCTCTCTACCTGGCTCGGGGCGGGCGTGGCGATGCCTCATTGCAGCAAAGAGGGCATTGATTTGGTGCGGCAAACTGGCTTCCAGCTGTTTCAGTTTCCGGATGGCGTGGGCTGGGGGGAAGGCAGAGTGGCTTTCCTGGTGGTCGCCGTGGCGGCAAAAAATAATGAACACATTGATGTTATCGCGGATCTGGCAGACCTGCTTGATGACGAAGTGAAAACGACGCTGCTCGCCAGCGCCGACAGCAAAGACGCGTTTATGCAGATCCTCGAAGGTCACTCATTTAAGAAGGATAGAATATGAAACTGGCACTCTGTACTGATGTTCTCGCCGACCTGGCTTTCCCTGAAATGCTCGACCGCGTGAAGCAGTATGGCATTAAGGGCGTGGAGATGACCGCAGGCGGCTGGTCGCCTTGTCCGCATGTGAAAACCGAAGAGCTGCTGGCTTCCCCAGCGAAGCTCGCGGCGTTTTGCGGGGAACTGGAAAAACGCGGCATGGAAATCGTTGCCCTGAACTGTTCGGGTAATCCGCTGGCACCCGGCGCGCTGGGCGAAAAGCATACCGCCAGCAGCTACCGCACCGTTGAGCTGGCGGCGAAGCTCGGCGTGAAAAAAATCGTCATGATGAGCGGTCTGCCCGGCGGCGGCCCGGACGACAAAATCCCTAACTGGATAACCTCAACGGTTTCCTGGCCCGACTATATGCCAGGAGTGATTGATTACCAGTGGAACGAGGTGGCGATACCGTGGTGGCAGGCTTTTGCCCGCCATGCGGCTGAACACGGGATCGAACAGATTGCCCTCGAAGAGTTCCCCAGCCAGCTGGTGTACAACCCGAGCACGTTGCTACGCCTGCGCGATGCGGTGGGTGACATCATCGGCATGAATCTCGACCCGTCGCACCTGATTGCCATGGGGGCTGAGCCCATTGCCGCTGCCCGGAAGCTGGAAGGAGTGATTTATCACGTTCACGGTAAAGATGCGCGTATTGAGCGCGGGCTGGCGGACGTTGACGGTCTGCTGGAGTATCAACCGGTGACTGAAACCAAAACCCGGACCTGGAACTACGTGGCGGTTGGCTGCGGACAGGATTTGAAATGGTGGAAGGAGTTCTTCTCAGTGCTGCGCATGACCGGTTACAACGGTTATGTATCACTGGAGATGGAGGACCTGACGATGAGCGTTGAAGCGGGGCTACGGACGTCGATTGATGCCCTTAACGCAACCTTAAGTCAGTGATAACGGGCCGCGTTCTTCCACCGGGGGGCGGGAGAACGCGGTGCGTTTTTTGTTGAGCGGATTCTATCTTGCTGTATTTTACGTTCTATTGGATGTTAATCATCAGGAACGTTAAAACCGAGAATGAGCGCCTCTAAACGACAAAAAGCGACCGCCAGCGATGTTGCGTTACTGGCGGGCGTCTCAAAGTGGACCGTTTCCCGGGCGTTTACTCCCGGGGCATCTATCCAGGCGAAAACGCGAGAAGATGTCATGAAGGCCGCCAATACCCTGGGGTATCGGCCTAATTTGCTGGCGCGCAGCCTGACGCAAAAGCAAACCCACATCATCGGCGTGGCGGTAGACGAACTGCGCAATCCCAATATGGTGCTGTTGCTCAATGAAGTGACTCGCCAGCTACAAAATCGCGGCTATATGGCATTGGTAATTAACGTCGCCGATCAGGAAAGCAACCGCACGGCGATGGCGCTGGCTTACCAGCTCCAGGTTGACGGCATTCTGTTTATGGCAACGGTACTGACGCCGGAGCTTATTGCGATCGCCACTGAAATTCACCGGGTACCGCTGGTGCAGATTGGTCGTAATACCGAGAATCCGGAAATCCAGGTGGTGAATATCGACGGCTGGCTTGCTGGCAAGCAGATCGCTGAACTGCTGCTGGGGCAGGGGCATCGTACATTTGGTTATATGAAAGGGCCTGACACCCCGTCGCATCATTTACTGCGAATGGAAGGGTATCAGGCGGCGCTGGAGAAGGGCGGTTGTCGACTTGATACGTTGCTGGTGGCTGGGCAGTATCTGCGCACTCGGGGATATGCTGCGATGAGCGACTATCTTGACGCTACGCCTGAAGCCGAGCGAGTCGATGCTCTGTTCTGCGAAAACGATATTCTGGCCATTGGCGCGTTACAGGCACTGCGCGAGCGGGATTTAACCATGAGTATTGTCGGTTTCGATAATATCGACGAAGCGGCAGCGCCGGAGTGGCAGCTGACCACTTACGATCAACGGCGCGAGCGGCTGGTTGAAGAGGCACTGAATCGACTGATCGACGCAACTGAAGGCTTGCCGGCGGCGTGGCGCTCCGGGGAACTGATCGTGCGCCAGTCTCATCGCCACCAGGGCTAAAGCTCGCCGGTCATATACTGTGCGACGCCGCGGCCAAAACTCCAGTCGCCTTTGTGGTTGCTTATCACCGAGATCATCAGGTCATCGCCGCTCAGCCCGCAGTGCTCCTGTAATTGAGCTTGCAGAGTGGCATAGAAAAGCTGCTTCTGCTGTTCACTGCGCGGGCTGGTATAAACTCTCACCACGACCACCTCTTTGCTGCGCGTTAGTTCCAGTCCGGTATCTTCAATCACCATATGGTGAGCTTTGTTTTCGTGAACAATCTGGTAACGGTCGCGCTCGGGTACTTTGAATGCCTGCACCACGGCGCGGTGAGCCGCATCCAGCAGGGTTTTGATCTCGCTTTCACTACGGCCTTCAATAATATCAAACGTTAGTAACGGCATGGCAGATGGTCCTTATTGTTGGATTAACGAGCGATGAATGTGATGCTAACCCATGCTGATGCGGGCAAAAACCGCTATATTTGAACTCATTGTTTTCCTACGTGAACAATCGACATGAACGAAATCCGCCCGGAAATATACTGGACTCACCTGTACTGGCTAACGGTACTGGAGGAGCAAAAAAGCTACACCCGTGCGGCTGAAAAGCTGGCGGTGAGTAAGTCCGCCATTAGTCAGAAGATCAGCGAACTGGAGCGGGTGACCGGCAAGTCGCTGGTGCACCGAACCACTCGCAGCGTCACGTTAAGCGAAGATGGGTTGCGGCTGGTGGCGGAGCTTAACGAGCCTTTCGGCCAGATCCGCGAGATCTTCACCGGCACCTGCGATGATGAAGGCGGGCCACTGCGCGGAACGCTGCGGCTAACCGCACCGGTGGCCTTTTCGCGCCAGCAGCTGGTCCCGGCTATCACGCCCTTTTTGCACGAGCATCCACAGCTTCATCTTCAACTGGAAGTCACCGACCGGCTGGTGTCGCTGGCTAGCGAAGGATTCGATCTTGCCATTCGCCACTGCCGTCGCGAACTGCTGCCACAGACCCATGTGGCCTGGCCACTCTGTCAGACGGCAACCCTGGTTGTTGCCTCGGCGGATTATATTCGCCGCTTTGGTCGCCCCGACTCGCCAGACGCGCTGCGTCAGCATCACTGCCTGACCTATCCGCGTGGGCCGCAAAGCCCGCACTGGACCTTCGAATGCGGCAATGAACGAGTCAGCGTGAAAGTGCAGGGGCCATTTTCGACCAACAACAGTGAATCCCTGCGCGATGCGGTGCTGGCTGGGCTGGGAATTGCATTACTGCCGGATTTTAGCGCCAGAGAGGCGATTGGCCGTGGGTTGGTACAGGAACTGTTGCCGGGCTGGCAGCCGGTGGATGTGTTTGCGGAAAATCTTTACGTCATTCGCCCCTACACGCCGCGCGTATCGCGGGCGGTAGAGACCTTTAGCCGCTATCTGAAGACCACTTTTAGCTGATGTTTTGCAGCACTTGCACCAGCGCCTCGTGAAAGCGGGGAAGCAAATCAGCCTCTTCAGGGATAAGCTCCGCCAGGGCCACGGTTTTATCGGTGCGGTAGATTCGACCGCTGCCCAGATGCGCTTCAAAGGCATTCGCCGCCTGATGCGCTGCATGGAGATCGGCGTCCAGCAATATCACCGCGTGGGCGAGAACCACATGGCCTTTGCCCCCAGCCATTGGTCGCCAGTACTGCGCCGTACCGGCGATTTTACGCACCTGCTCGCCTTCACCGCAGGCCAGATTGTAGCGACCATCGCAAAACGAACCGCTCACCGCCTGGAAGTGGCTGGCGACGTTAAAAGTTGCCAGCGTGCGCTGAAGCAGGCCGCAGAGGAACAGATAAATCGGCTCTGCCGCGTCGCCCAGCGGTTGGTAAACCGGCCAGGCGAGGCTGAGATTGATAATCCCCGGCCCCTGCGGCACCAGCCCGCCGCCGGAGCGGCGTAGCCAGACCGGCCAACCCTGGTGGGCAAACTGCTCACTTACCGCCGCCAGTTCCGTGAATTTTCGGTAGCTTCCGGGGACCACAAACCCCTGCGGAGCCTGCCAGAGCTGAGCGACGGCTTCCCCGTTAATAGCCCGATCAAACAGCGGCTGCTCCGCCAGCGTCGGGTCGGGGCAATATTGAATCGGAAGAAGCTGATGATTAAAACGCGTCGGCCAGCATGCCTCGCCGCGATAGTCCTGAGTCATTTTGTCTCCTTAAAGACTATTCAGCGTGGCGACTGGGCTTCATCAACATCGCCGTCAGGGCGGAGAGCAGGCAGCCTGCGGTCAAATAGATAGCGACGCTATGCCATGACCCCCCTGAGAAGGTGACCAGCGCGGCGGCGATAAACGGTGTAAAGCCGCCGCCAACCACGCTGGCGACCTGATATCCCACCCCGGCCCCGCTATAGCGGTAGCTGGCGCCAAACATCTCGGTAAACATCGGCTGCTGGACGCAAACCACCATATCGTGGGCGATGTTCGCCAGCATCAGCGCGAAGAACAGGATCCAGAAATAGGACTGGCTTTCGAGCGCCATAAAAAATGGGAAACCGCTAAGCGTACCGATCAGCGCCCCGGTGATGTACACCCGACGTCGCCCGAAGCGATCCGCCAGCCATGCGAAGCAGGGAATGGTCAGGCAGCTGATGGCGCCGACTAACAGGCCAATATTGAGGAACAGTTCGCGCGGCAGGCCGAGATTCTGCGTGGAGTAGTTCAGTGCGAAGGCGGTGACGATGTACATCGTCAGCAGTTCGCACAGGCGCAGACCGATGATCATTAAAAAAGCGCCCGGATGGCGGAGCAGAGCTTCTACCACCGGCAGACGCTTTTTCTTCGGTTGGCTCTGCTGATCACGTTGCTGCTGTTCGAATTCAGCCGATTCTGCCATGCCGTTACGGATCCACAGCGCCGCCAGCACCAGCACCACGCTAAACAAGAACGGCAGACGCCAGCCCCAGCTCAGGAACTGTTCATCAGTAGTGCAAGAGCTTATCAGCGACACCAGGCCGGTAGAGAGCAGCAGGCCGACGCCGTAGCCCACCTGCACGCCGCTGCTGTAGAACGCTTTTTTATTTTTTGGCGCACTTTCTACCGCCAGCAGCGCCGCGCCGCCCCATTCACCGCCTACCGCAAAACCCTGCACGGCACGCAGCAGAACCAGCAGAGCTGGTGCCCACCAGCCAATCTGATTGAACGAAGGCAGCAGGCCAATGCAGGCGGTGGCGATCCCCATCATCCAGACGGTCATCATCAGCATACGCTTGCGCCCAAGGCGATCGCCGAAGTGGCCGAAGATAATGCCGCCGAGCGGGCGGAAGAGGAAGCCTACGCCGAAAGTGGCGAAGGCGGCCAGGGTGCCCATCGCCGGGCTGACCTGCGGAAAGAACTCCCGGTTAAAAACCAGCGCGGCGGTAATGCCATAGAGGAGAAAATCGTACCAGTCGACCACGGCCCCGGCGAAGCTGCCCCAGGCCGCCCTGCGGGCGCGATTGAGTGAGTTTGCCTCCTTGCCGGGGCGATTAGAAATGAGCGTTGAGTCCATACTTGTCCTGTCTGTTGCTGAATTTATAATTTTTGGAATGAGACGCTTTCCTGATTAGCGTTCTATTGAGACTACCGCGCTGATGGAAAAGAGAAAAGATTTTTACTTGGGCTTTGTCCTGAAAGGCATTTAGCGTCTGAAGAGGGGTAAGGACAGCGGCTTCCCGGTCGCTCAGAATGTGAGCTTCAGAGTTGGCTTATTGTCTTTAATTTATTTTTTAGTCTCGATGGGGACATCTTTTAAGAATTCACGCAAATGGTTTACAATTAACATGTCTCCAATTTCGGAATGGTGAGTTAAATGCGTTTATTTTTTGCAGCTTTATTTTGTGTCATGGTTTTGCCTTCCGCTTTTGCAGAAAAACTGCCGATGCCTGTGGGGAAACCCGTTTTAACTATTTCCGGACTGATTGGGAATACGAATGAAGGCGATAAGGCTGTTTTTGATGTCGCAGCGTTAGAAAAACTGGGCATGGAAACGACAGTGACCACGACGCCATGGTATTCCGGAAAAGTCCGCTTTGACGGGGTTTCCCTTAGTAAGCTCATGGATTTAGTCGGTGCTAAAGGAAAGTCAGCCAGGGTGCTGGCGCTAAATGATTATACCACCATCGTTCCGCTTGATGATTTTCAAAAATTCCCTGTTATTTTGGCTTTAAAAATGAATGGCGAATATATGCGCATTCGCGATAAAGGGCCTTTATTTATTGTTTACCCTTATGACAGCAGCCCGGAATTGCAGAATCAAATCTATTATTCTCGTTCAGCATGGCAGGTTTCGAAGATTATAATTGAGTAAGGGTTTGATCTTGAATCGAATACTCACTGCCATTATTTTGTCGCTTTTCATTGTTACCGGATACATTACCTATCTGGTACATGAGCGACAAAGTGAGCTGCAAAAATTAACGCGTTACACCGATTCGTGGTCAGTCTCGCAAATAGTCTCCGAATACATGCGCCTTGAAGCGCGGCTGAGTGCGATGGGGATGGGCGTTGAGGGGAGCGATCGCGATGAGGTGCGCCTACGCCTGGAAATTATGATGAGCCAGATTGCGCTGCTACAGCAGGGCGATCTGGGAAAGTTTATTGGTAAAGATGCGCAGCGTAAGGCGACGGTTGCCCGCCTGGTGCGTATCCTGAATCAGTTGGATAAGCAACTGGATACCATGACGACCGCGCAGTTAAAACCGCTACTGCGCGAAATGAGCACGCTGGACGGACCTATGACCTCAATAGCGTCAACCTCGCTTGCTCAGGACATCAATATTGTTAACCTGACCCACGATAAAATACAGAACCTGTATTATATCTATTCAGCCATTTCTATCCTGTTGATTACCCTCTGTATCACGTTGGGTCTGCTGATGCTGCGGCAAAATAATACGCTGCGTCGTGCACATGTGCGGATGAAATTACTGGCCAACGATCTGCAGACATCAAAAGAGAAACTGCAAGTGCAGAACCGTCGGCTGCAGTACGACGCCTATCATGATTCGCTGACCGGTATGCCCAACCGACTCTCTTTCTGGCAACGGTTGCAGGAGATAGTTAACCAGGTCCGGCCCTATAACGGCTCGGCGGTGGTGATGCTGTTCGATCTCGACAATTTTAAAGATGTGAATGATACCCAGGGCCACGATGCCGGGGATAAGCTACTGCAGGATTTAGCTAGCCGTCTCTCCTTTTTTCGCAAAACGTCAGAGACGCTGTATCGGTTGGGGGGCGATGAGTTTGCGCTTGTTTCGCACGATTTAAGCGAGGAGATGGCGCTGGAGCGGGCGAATGTCATTCGCGAAAAAATCAGTCAGCCGTATCAGATTTATGATTCGCTGATCCATATCGGCGCTTGCATCGGGATTGTTATTTCTGATGGCGAGAGCCGTACCGATTATTTATACAAGTGTGCCGATCTGGCGCTGTACGAAGCGAAAAAAGAGGGTTCCGGTAAAGTACAGATATTCCGTCCCGATATGCTTGAGCGTTTGCAGGAGAATAAATCCTTTGAAGACGATCTGCTGCAGGCGCTGGATAAAGGTGAGTTCAGGGTTTACTACCAGCCCATTGCCGATACGATTAACGGTGAAATCTACGGTTATGAAGCGCTGGTCCGTTGGTTTCATCCGCTGCGCGGTAGCGTACCGCCGAGCGAATTTATCCCGGTTGCCGAGAAAATCGGCCTGATTAACCCGTTGGGTGAGTGGGTACTCAGAACCGCCTGCCGGGAGGCCGCCAGCTGGTCATCGCCGCTCAAGGTGTCGGTTAACGTTTCGCCCATTCAGCTTATTAACAGTTCGCTGACCGATACCGTCATTTCGATACTGAAAAGTACTGGGCTCGATCCGCACCGACTCGATCTGGAGATTACCGAGTCGGATGTATTTAACGAAAACACCCGTTCCTTAGAGATCCTCAGCCAACTGCGCGAACTGGGCGTTCAAATTTCTATTGATGATTTTGGAACCGGGTATTCATCGCTATCGCGCTTGAGTTATTTCCCTTTTGATAAGATAAAAATCGATCGTTCATTTGTGATTAATATCCCGGGTCAGAAAGATGATCTCGATATCGTCCGCTTGATTATTAGTATGGGTAAAAGCTTGCATATGCGCATCGTTGCCGAAGGTGTTGAAACAGAAGAGCAGCTGAAGTCGTTGCAGAAATTAGGATGCGATCTGGTGCAAGGATATTTAATAGGTAAGCCCGGGCCGCTGAACTCATCTGGGAATAATTAGCTTATCTTGTTTTTTGGCGGGCGATTTCGATTTTATAGAATCGCCCGTATCTATTTTAGTGAGTATCTAACTCCTGGTGGGTATAAATAGGGGTAGGTGCAACGTTTGCCAAAAAATAATGGCCTCAGTGATTCAAAGGGGTATATGATATGCAATATATTTTCCCGTTCCCGATCGCACTGATAGTGTGTAAAGAGAGGCAGAATCATGCAGCGAATCATTATCCCGACCCACTATGTCCAGACCCGCAGTACGCCGCTGTGGACCAAAGAGACCGCTCCGGCGTCAATCTGGAAACGACATCTTGATGCCGGGACCCGGCAGGGCGTCTATCCGCGCCTGTCGGTTATGAGAGGGGCGATACGCTATCTGGGATTTGCTGACGAGACCAGCCCCGATCCGGTTGAAACGTTAACTATTGCCGAAGGTGAATTTGGCGTTTTTCCTCCAGAGAAATGGCACTGCATTGAAGCATTAACTGAAGATACAGTTTTTAATGTCGATTTTTATGTCGATCCCAAAATTCTGATTGAGGGCTAAGGAAGATGATGAACAGTGAAAATCTGGGGTACTCGTTAGCGGTGATTAACGGCAACAATAAAGATAAAAAAGAGAAAGTCTATCTTAAGCCGATGGCCCTTTATGTTCCTGATATCGCCGTCCAGGCCGTATCTGAGCTTATTTCTACGCTGTCCGCGGATAATACCGGAGGAAAAGGGTTTATATTGACGGTCACCAACAATAATAATGGTGTATCGGTAGACAATGAATTCGCTACCCTGGCTGAGTTGCAGGATCCGACCATCGCCGCTGATGCGGTTAAAGACCTGATCAACATCGTGCGCGGCTACGAGTCTGATGAAGAGACCAACGTCTGCGGCTGGTAGTGGGTTTGTTAAAGCAGAACCGTCAGCTGCCGTCGATGGTCAGCTGACGATGAACTGCCTGTGGCGTACGACGGCGAATCCAACTGATGATCAGGCAAATTCAAAGTTTTTTCTGACAGCACCAATGCTATTGGAAAGATAACTAGTCCGCCAGTATAAACTGGATCTCGATTTGATTATCTTTGGCTAAAGGTCCATTCCAGAAGTGATAAACCTCCCGACTTTCATTGGTCAGCATAATTTTTTCCGCAACAATATCTTTCAGCAGCGGCGCATATCCTTGGGTGAACAGCGAACGTAAAGGGCCAGTGTAACAAGAGGAGACACAAGAGACTTTATTCAGTTTTTTAACCGACACCGCGCCGGCAGCCTGAGCTCGCTCATCAACGATTAAGCAAAAATCTATTTTATATTTTGTTTTGCCATTTTTAGGCAAGTTGTAAGAGATGAAAATCCATTTATTATCTACTTTAATATTCTGTTTTTTTAATTCTGACTCTATTGTTTTTTGTGCATCGATACAATATTTGGCGATTTCGGGAATACACAACATATTGCTGACGTAAGCAACATACAGTTCATCTTGAACCTTAATTTGCATTTTTAGCTCCTGAAAAAGATATGAGTGCTTTCTCATGGTTCTGGCTTCAGAAGTACTTTATCAAAAGCGAAGGGTAGTTCAATTAAATTTTTAAAATATATTTTAATTAACTGAAGTTGTGTTTTTATTGGAAATGCTAAGAATGGATTGCATGCTTTACCTGAACGTTAGGTGCATCGTCGAACCGACCTTCCATCCCATGCGAAAGCTGCAAAATCAGCTCAGCCACGTTATCTTTTTCCACCGGCGGCGAGAGGAAATATCCCTGAAAGCGATCGATTCCCAGCGCTTGCAATCGGTTGAATTTTTCCTGGCTGTCTACGCCTTCGGCAATGCAGCGGCTACCGGTAAGCTGGCAATAATAGACCAGACTCTTTATCAGAGTCAGCGCGTGCAGGTCGCACTGCATATCGTTCACAATACTCATATCCAGCTTATATGCGTCGAATATGACCGTGCGCACCGGAAACATCACGCTGCTTTGTGAAAAGCAGTCATCCAGCACGATGCGAAAACCGCGTTTGCGCAGCCGGGCGATATTTTCAGCTATTTTTCCATGATGATGAGGATCTATGGTTTCGGCAAACTCCAGCACCAGTCGGTCAGACATTCGGGGATGACGTAGCTGCTGGCGCGCCGTTTCCATCATTCGGATCAGGTTTTCATTGTTGGCGATAGCGGCGGGAATATTCACCGAGAAATAACACTCGCCAGGATGCTGATTAATATTCTGTACCGCCTCCTGGAGCACAAACGCGGTCAGTACCAGCCACGCGTACTCAGAATGTACCTGCGGCAAAAAATCGCCAGCAAGCAGTACGTCGCCATTCCGACGCCAGCGGGAAAGGATCTCTATTCCCCGAACCTGCAGATGCTCATCGGTGATGGGCTGGAAAACCGGGAAAATTTGCCGACTGTAAATAGCATGCACAAACTCGCGCTCAAAAGTGGACAGCGCGTCGAGGGCTTTATTTGTCGTTCCTTTGAGCTGACCGCCGGGAAAACACGCGGCCAGCTGAGGGTGGTGTTCCACCATCTTTTTCAGTCCTGCAGTTCTTTGGTTGTAGAGGGTTTTATGGCTGATGCCGCGGCGTTTTGCCTGGACGATAGCGCTGTATCCGCTGAATAAACCGAGAATGGCGTTGAGCTCCGGCCTGGTTAGCCCGCCGGGGCGTTTTCCACGAACTTGTGCCTCTTCGTCTGATAATTGCTCAAGTAAAGGATAGCTCTCCAGAACGTGATCCTGAAGCAGTGCTGACAGACAGGAGACGGGGAGATCGGAGGCGGCGGCACGCACCTCAGAAAGCAGACGCCGGTCTGCAACCTGATGCAACAGCGTGTGCCATAGCCAGTTCGCCGGGCTGCGGCTGAGAAGCAGCATCGGCAGCGGCACGTTGGAGTGCTCCAGCAGGTCTGCGGCTTGCCGTAGTGTGCTAAGGAGCTTGCCTGGCGAGTCGGGCAAAAATACCACGATACGGTGAACGTGGGTGTTGACGGGTATCACCGGGGTGTCCGAGGACAGCACTACGGGCGGCATCCCGCCTTCAATCATCATGGCGACTAGCCCCGTGGCGGCCAGCGAGCAGGGAGACAAGATATAATCCACCCCCGACTCGCTGTCTGGTATGGGCGAATTATTCGTAAACAAAAGTCACCCCGATAATTGACTGCACGTTGCCCGCCGTCACTTGTCCGCTGGTGCGCGCGTAGTTAGCCGTTAAGCCCAGGTTCACCGCCGAAGTACTCACGTTGCCTAAGGACACCGTACTATTGGTGGGAACCGCGCTACCGTTACGCGTTAGCTGAACGCCAATCCCCTGCGCCGGAGAGGCCGATGCGGTATTCGTGAATATTGAGTTGCCAGCATCTTCTGTGGTCCCGGAGAGGTAATAGCCCAGATTCTGGCTTTGCGCGCAGTAAACTGTCAGCGGTACTACCGCTGAAGCTGGATATTCCGGCAGCGTCACCGTCACATCGCGAGCAGAAACGTCGCAGCCGCCGGTTGGAACCACCACATCGTTGTTAGCGTAAATGTTCCACACGAACTGGAAGTCGTCATTGTCCTTGTTATTGGTCTGGCGCAAGATCAGCACGGCGATTAATGACCCGGCGGAAATCGCCACCCCGCCTGCGGTGCTGATGGGCGTCAGATAGAGCAGGGTAGGCCAGGGTTTATCGACTATTGAGTTGTATTCCACCCGCGCTGTTTCGCTGGTGGTCGGAAACTGGTAGCTGGTGCCGTTGTACCTGACAGTGCCCGAAAAACTCGACAACACACCGCCGTAGGCCGATCCACGCTGCAGCGTTACGTAGTCGACCATCGTATCCGGGAAATCGTTATGACAAAAAATCTGCGTTGACAGGTCAACGACCAGGTTCTGCCCGACGCTGACCGCCGGGGCGAGGTTCACGTAAACGTTCGCCGTGCCGCCGCCGATGGGGATGGTGGTGCCGCCAGCAGTTCTACAGGCGAAGGACCAGGCGTTGAGCGACCAACCCGCCAACAGCAGCGTCATCAACAGGGTTATCATCTTTCTCATTAACATATTCTCCTGAATCAGGCGTAGGTGTAGGTGACGCTAATTACTGCCTGAATGGTTCCCTGGGTAGCTCCGCCGTTGACTGACAGTGCGCGGACCTGTAGTGGGAAGCTGGCGGATTGGGTCGCATCATCCACCTGAACCCCTTTTGTCGCGCCGGTGTTCAGGGTGACGCCGCCGTCATCTTGCAGCTCAAGCTGGATATTTCCTGCGGTGCCCTGGTTTTTGTAGTATCCAGTGGCATCCGCCGTGCCGCTGAAGCTGGCGGTGACTCGTGAGGTGCCAACAGGGCAGTTACTCAGGTTGAGCGCCACGCTGTGCCAGGGCGAAGAGGAGCCAGCCGAGACCAGGCTAAAGGTGTAAAGATCGCCAAGATCGACGGTGGCGTTGACGGTGGACACCGTACAGGGTTTGGCCACCACTTTGCCGTTAACGGTAATGGTCACGTCGGCGGCCTGTAGCGTTGGGGAGGTCGCTGCCAGCATCGCGGCCAGAAGCCACCCGGTGTGGGTAAATTTCATCAGCGCCTCCGGTTACTGAAATTCGAGAGTGAATGTTGCGGTTGCATTTACGTGTCCGGCGGTCACCGGTACCTGAGTGGCCATCAGCCGGGCATAAAAGTTCAGCGTATTGGTCTGACCGGGGCTCAGCGTGGTCCATGGGATCGTGGCTGACGCGGCGTTAAGCGGTAGCATCGTCTGCTGTGCGTCAAGGATTTGCACGCCCATGCCCGCTGCGGCTGTCGCCCCGCCGTCGAGTTTTAGCAAGTCGGTATTGATGCTATCGGCAATACCAACAAAACCGATTTTCACCGCTGTGACCGAGCTGCCGCAGGGCGACAGTACGATGCGAAAGGGCACCAAAGGCGTGGTGGCCCCGACCGCATGGAACTGTTTTGCGGCGTTATCCAGCAGGTCGACGGTAAAATCTTTGGATTCGCCCGCGACGGCGCAGGCGTTATCGCGAACGTAACCGCTGATGGTGATGGTGCTGTCCGCCGCGCTGGCGTTGGCAACCACCAGCGACAGGGCGGCGCACAGCAGATAAAGGGTTTTTCTCATCATCATGGTTTCCTTAGCGGCACTCGGCTGATAGCTGGCTCAGCATCTGGTTCTGGCTTTCCGGCGACAGGCTATAGTCGGCTTCGCAGCTGGCGTTCGGGCCTTCACCCCATTTCGCCTGCACTTTGCCGACCAGCGGCATCCCGCTCAGATAAACCTGGCCGTTGTCGGCGACGATGCTGCTGCCCTGGTTGCTGTCCGAGGTGACCAGCGCGCCGAAGGGGACCGGTTTGCCGTTATAGATAAGCGACATCAGTAGCTTGAGCCCGACATGAGCTTTAAATTCAGCGCGGACAATCGCCCCGTGGGTCGGGACCACGCTGGCCACCGCATCGTCCAGATCGACGTTATCGGCGAGGCTGTTGGTATTCAGCGCCACCCGGTTTTCCCGGTATTCGGTGGCGTAAGGCAGTACGGCGTAACCGCGCCAGTCGGTCTGAACTCCGGTCTGGTTTTCCACTTTCACATTGTCGGCGCCGGGGGCCTTAATCAGCACCACGGTGTCGTTCATTGGCTGGCTCAGGGTGACGCCATCGGCGTGGGCCAGTACGCCGCCGCTCAGACCGTAATAAAGCTGCTTGATGCCGTCGCTGCGGCTATAGCCGATGTTGGCATTGCCATAGCCGCCGCGGTAGTTCAGCGCGGTGTAACCGGTCGCGCCGCTGTTGCCTTCGCCGCCGCCCGCGTAGCCGGTCTGCACGCTGTAGCTCAGGTTGTTATCTTCCAGCAGCGTGCCGTACAGGCCTGCGAGGCTGGTGGTTCGACCATTCAGATCGTTAGACATGCTGTAGCTGGCGCTGGCGTGTCGCCAGGCGGATTTGCTGTCCGAGCGCATCCAGTGGCTGAACGGAATATTGACGTTAACCGCCAGCATCTGATCGCGCCCCTGCTGCCATGCGTTTTTGGTCAGGCTGTAGCTCAGCGTCCAGTTAATATCGTCGACGGCGGCGTTCAGTCCGGCCTGTAGCTGCTGATCGGCCTTGCCGGTGCCCCAGTAGGTTTGATGGCTACCGCTCAGATAGAGGGTGGCGGTACGACCCAATTGTTGGGTGACGCTGAGCTGTACCTTGCCGCGCTTGTTGTAAGCGAGGTTGTAGTAGTCGGTGAACTTCGGTTTCACTTCAACCACGCCATCCTGCGTTTCGACGTTGTAGCCGCTCATCCTGTTGTAGGTGGTATCGGCGAAGCTGAAATAGCCGCGCGTGGAGTAGCGATACCCCACCAGCTGGATATTGGTGCCGGTATCCGTGAGCGATTTGTTATACAGAAAGCGGATTGATTGCCCCTGATGATCGCTGTCATCGGGCAGGGTGGCGTTGGCCTGGGTGATATCCAGCGACAGGGCGCCCAGTTCTCCCATGTTTTTCCCCACTCCGAGGTTAAAGGCGCGATAGCGGTCCGCCAGCTGGGTGCCGCCGTACAGCGTCCAGCCAGCCGGAAGCCCGTGCAGTAGGGTGCCCTGGAAGAATTTCGGTTTTTCCTGCTGGGTGCTGCCGCTGCGGTATTCACCGGTAGTGACGGCATAGCGGGTATGGCCTTCGCGCTGGAGCACCGGGACCGACGAGTAGGGGACGCTGATGACCTGGCTGCTGCCGTCGGCCTCTTTGATGGTCACCTGCAGATCGCCGCCGTTGCCTGCGGCATAGAGATCGTTAATAGTGAACGGACCAGGCGGTACCGTACTTTGGTAGATCTCATAGCCGTTCTGCTTCACCGAGACCTGGGCCGTGCCGCGGGCAATCCCGTGGATTACCGGGGCAAAGCCCTTCTGGCTATCCGGCAGCATGTTATCGTCGGACGCCAACTGCACGCCGCGGAAGTTAATGCCGTCGAAGACATCACCGTTGGTATAGCTGTCGCCAAGCGTCAGGCGCGAGCGCAGCAGCGTGATGTCACGCTCCAGCCAGGTGTTAACGTGCTGCCATTTGTTTTCACTGATCGACGAGCTACCGCTGCTGCTGTAGCTCCAGGTGGTGTTATCACGCAGGCGCCAGGCGCCCAGATTCAGGCCGCTTTGCAGGTTCAGGTAGGCGTAGTTGCTGCTGCCGCCCACGTCGTTGTGGACGTTGTTGCCGGTGAAATTGTAGTTCAGTAACCCGGCGTTAATCCCATGGTCCCAGAGTTCAGGCGGAATATAGCCGCGGGCGCGGTTGCCCATAAATGCCTGGGGAACGGTTATCCAGAGCCGCTGCTGCCCGGCATCAAAGCGGGTAGTGGCGTCTTTTATCATCTCGGTCAACGGCACGCAGGCGTCCGCTGCCAGTACGTCGATTCCGGCAATTGCTGAAGTATTCACGCCCATGCTGGCAAGCTGCCCACGCGTCAGGCAGGGGGCCAGCTCGTGGCTTTTTTCGTCGACATTAAAGGTGACATCGCGGGTGGTCATATACCCGTCATTCAGATAGATATCTGCGCGATAGGTACCTGGCGGCAACTCCTGGCCTTTTTCAAAACCTGAAAGATCCGCTACGGCCGCGGGATCGTCCGCCAGAAAACGCGGGTTAAAATAGAGTTCCGCCTGTGCATAAAAGGCTGGTGAGGCGAGTAAAAAGGCAAGAGGGATCTGCGCGAATATGCGCGCCGATCCTGGAGCAATGCGCCGGGTATCCAAACGGTCGAGTCCATATTTCAGATGTGACATAGTCCCTCCGGTCCAAAGTCGCCCGGCAATCGGTATATTTTTAGTTCAGGGGGGAGAGCGCGGCTCCCCGTTCAGTTACTGCATAGCGCCTTTCATACGCGGAGTCAGTGCGCCGTAGTCGTTGATCGTCCGATAGGTAATTTCGCTACCTGCATCGGAGGGTAACTGGACGGTGGTTTCGCCCATCGGCGGGACCAGCGCATTTTTCAGAATGCGGGTTCCGGCATTGAGCTCGGTAACCGTCTGAAAATAAGGCGTCGGATTAATCAGCGTGAGCGAGCCCGCGCTGCGACGAAACTTCAGCTTTTCCGGAGCCTGATCCGGCGGCAGCGCCAGCTTTGCCGGGCGATAATAGAGCTTGATGCGGCTGATAATCGCCAGCTGCAGGGTGTTGTCGCTGAGTTTCGATTTGTCCATCGACGGGATCGCTTTGACGTTCATCCAGAACAGGGTTTCCCGGTCCTGTGGCAGCTGGTTATTGGTGGCATCAAGGATGCGCAGGGTGTTCTCTTTTTTCCCCTGCATGGCAAACAGCGGCGGAGTGATAACAAAACGTCCGTCTTTCACGCCATCGGCATTTTCTACCCAGGACTGGATCAGATAGGTGTTCTCGTCGTTATTGGTCACAGCCAACTGAACTTGCTTCTGCCCGGACGGATAAATGACGCGAGTTGCACCCAGCGCGACCCCAGCTTGCGCCTGCGCGGCGAAACCGGTGGTGGCGATCAGTAAAAGTCCTGCCAGTAAACCGCGCATCCCGCGCATAGCACCCAGTGTATTTTTCATGCTTACCTCTTTCTTACTCACTGTTATTTCCTGTTACCGGTACTGATTACTGGTAGGTCAGGGAGAACCAGGCCTGAGCATTTGCTGCTCCTCCGGTGACCTGATTCCCGGTGGAACGATATTTGGCGACAAAATGCAGGGTAGTTGGACCCGTGTGCAGTTGTGTCCATGATGCTGGTGGCGCATTGAGTGGGATCAGATTGCCTGTTTTATCAAACAGGGCCACGCCAATGCCGGTGGCGATCCCCGGTCCTTCGCCCACCGAGAGCACGTCCGGGTTTTTACCGTCCGCGACGCCGTGAAATGCCACGCCAACGCGCTGGCTCACGGCGGTACTGCATTCCTGCAGGTGAATATCGAAGGGGACGGGATTGGTATCCTCGCCCGCAGAATGAAACCGATTGCTGCTGATTTGCCCCATCTTGACCGTCATCTGCCGATCGCCCGCTTCAACGCGGCATGACTCGGCAATGACAAGCCCCTGGAAACGCATGCCTCCACCGGGCAGCATGATGTCCCATTGGTTACCGGCCAGCGCCAGCGGTGGGAGCAAAAATATCAACAGACCTGACTTCATCCTTTGCATCGTTATCACCCCAGTCTTAATTCGGATAACGGGCCATCCTGGCCCGATGTGCTTCCCTGCCTGATGAAGAAATTACTCGTACTGCACTTTAAAGGTGGCGTCAGCGTTAGCAGTACCCGCTGTGGCTGCACCTGTCGCGAAGTAGCGAGCCTGGAACGGGATGACGTTGGTGCCATCGTTCAGAGTGGTTTGCGCGCCGAAGGTTGCGCCATCCAGCGCCAGTGGAACACCGGTACGGTCAAGGATCTGCACGCCGACGTTAGTCGCGCCGCCCGCAGCGGAGTTCTGCAGTGCCAGTACGGTTGGGTTGGTGCTGTCAATCGCCGTGCCGGTGAAAGCGATAGCCGCTTTTTCGGAAACGGTGGTGTCACAATCATTCAGCTGGATGTTAAAGCCGACTGCAGAGCTGGTGCTGCCCGCGGTAGCGAGACGTGCTGAACGAACCTGGCCTAACTGAACGGTCTGGTCGATAGAACCGGCATCAACTGCACAGGCTGCGTTAACCACTTCACCTTTGAAATGCACCGTACCGCCGTTCACCGTGGCATCCGCTGCCAGGGCCGCTGCAGAGCTCAGGGACAATGCTGAAATAACGATGAGTGCTAATTTGTTCATGGTAAATCTCCTGTTGATTAAATAATCCTGAAGCGGTGCTTCACTTAAAAAAACATTTGTTGTTAAAAAATAATTTTTGAAACGTAATCCTATTTCTGCAACCCAGTTTATTCATCAGGTTGCGGCGATGCGTATAAATAGTCTTAAGTTTCACGCCAAATTCTTCTGCTATTTCCTGGTTGCTTTCCCCTCTGCTTAACATACTTAATATCTGCTTTTCGCGCAGACTCAGATGGAATTTAGTATGATAGTTTCCCGACATCTCTTTCTTTAAGAAGAAATTCAGGATGCTCTTGGTGTTACTCTTTTTGTCTAAATAGATGCGCGGAATAGTAGATCACTGAAAGGGAACTCAGCCCGGATTGTGCGATCTGATCAATCGCCAAACCAACCAAAACCACCAACCGGACTGAGCGATGCCGATCATAGCACCAATACCCCGTGGCGAACGACGCCTGATGCAGAAAGCTATTCATAAAACGCGCGATAAAAATCATGCCCGCAGACTCACGGCCATGCTGATGCTTCATCGGGGTGAACGGGTCAGCGATGTTGCCAGAACTCTCTGTTGTGCTCGTTCATCCGTTGGTCGCTGGATTAACTGGTTTACGCACTCAGGTATTGAAGGCCTGAAATCCTTACCCGCAGGGCGCTCCCGACGCTGGCCTTTTGAACATATCTGCACCCTGTTACGTGAGCTGATAAAGCATTCTCCCGGCGATTTTGGTTATCAACGTTCACGCTGGAGCACCGAATTACTGGCATTAAAAATCAATGAGATAACCGGTTGCCAGTTACATGCAGGAACCGTTCGCCGCTGGTTGCCATCTGCGGGGCTTGTATGGCGCAGGGCCGCGCCAACTCTGCGTATCCGTGACCCACATAAAGATGAAAAGATGGCGGTAATCCACAAAGCGCTGGATGAATGCAGCGCAGAGCATCCGGTATTTTATGAAGATGAAGTGGATATCCACCTTAATCCTAAAATCGGTGCGGACTGGCAGTTGCGCGGACAGCAGAAACGGGTAGTGACGCCGGGGCAGAACGAAAAATACTATCTGGCCGGCGCACTGCACAGTGGCACGGGTAAAGTCAGCTACGTGGGCGGCAACAGCAAAAGTTCAGCGCTGTTTATCGCTCTGCTGAAGCACCTGAAAGCCACTTACCGGCGGGCGAAAACAATCACGCTGATCGTTGATAACTACATTATCCATAAAAGCCGCGAAACACAGCGCTGGTTGAAAGCAAATCCCAAGTTCAGGGTAATTTACCAGCCGGTTTACTCGCCGTGGGTGAATCATGTGGAACGGCTATGGCAGGCACTTCATGACACGATAACCCGTAATCATCAGTGCCGCTCAATGTGGCAGTTACTGAAAAAGGTCCGCCATTTTATGGAAACCGCCAGCCCATTCCCCGGAGGAAAACATGGTCAGGCAAAAGTGTAGCGGTATTAGGCGCAGCTATTTAGTACTGTTATTTTTTCAAACAGCTCCGACTTATAAAAGGCTAAGTCGCTGGATGCAAAGGCAACTATGTTCTTATTCGTAAAATAAACCCACTCCGAGCCTGAAAGATCGTTGGAGTCCAGGTCTATAATCAAAAAGAAATTGTCAATAAACTCTACCCCAAGCAGTTCAATAAGGCCCCGGGTAAAATATTTATCCTTAGATAAAATATTAGTTGATAGATTCATATCTGAACGCAATCTCATCCTTGGGTTGACCTTTAACTCATCGTTATTAAAACCATTCAGCGAATTAGGAGTAATCTACCATCGCATATCGTTATGAGACACGCAGCTGATAAGTTAAAGGATTTAATAGCTATTAAACACACAGGTTGCAGGGTCATATGTTGCCAAACTGGCTGCCTGGTGGTTTAAAATTTCAAATTTCAATGTCCGTAACGACTTTTATATAAATAAAATGATAGGATTTAGTTATCATTTTACGTAAAACAATAGGCGTACTCTTTATATTGGAATTTTCTTAGGGAATATTCTTCCCTGATTTCCAGTGTTTCTTATCATTAGTACGCTAAAAGCATATTTTTGTTCTTTTATACTCATATAAAATATCTGCATATTCCGCTCCGGGTATCTAATCCTGAAGAGGAAATACCACCATAGATGCTATGTTTTTCCATGCAATTAATTACATGGCGTTATTATTTTATGCTTATGTATTTGTCTCTTAATCTCTACCGCAGCATCAGGTTTCTTTATCTCTGCTTACCGCAGCGTGGCCATGTTGTCTCCAGTGGAAGGTAAGCTCCGATGAGTCAGGCAGCCCCCTTGTTTCGATGGGGACAATAATACCATTGAATTTTTCATTGGTTATATGTATTTTGTTTTTTCGATTTTTAGATGTTATAATCTAATTTATAAGAAAATTATAATGGAATTCAGCATAAGATGCTGTTTGTGCCAAATCTATGCGGATTGTGTGCGTCTGAGGATTATTTGAAAGGCTAGTATATGATCTACAAAATTCAAGGTACGATTCATTTCAGGAGTGATGACGGGCTGGTATGGCTCGATGATGACTCTAACGTCACGCTAACAGCCACAACAAGTCGCCTGCTTAAATTCCTTTTAGACCATAGAGAGCGTGTGGTTTATCGGGATGAGATCCTTGAAAAAGTCTGGGATGCGCATGGGCTACGGACTTCCAGCCATAGTCTCAATAAGTATATTTCGGACCTGAGAGCCGTATTCAGGAATATGGGGTGCACTGAAGAGGTTATCGTTACCGTGCCCAAAATTGGGTTCAGGGTATCTGAAAGCATTGCGATAGAGATAATTGACCGCCCAGAAAACGATGCCCGCAGTCTAAATGGCGTTGGAAGTCATATTGAAAGAGACGTTGAAGAGAGTCGTGAAAGCAAAGCCGGCAATCAACAAAATAGATCATCAAGCTCTGTTATCAAGAACGTCTCTTATGCATGTCTTGCGCTGCTCACTTTAACGCTGCTGTTTGTGGGCTTCAAAAATGATTTCTTTCATCTGCATTTTTGGGCTGAGAAGGATGATATCTATTATTTAGGTGATATCGATACTTGCCCGGTTCGGAGTTTTAGGGAAGGTGCGAACAAGTCCCTGATATGAGATCATGTTTGTCATCTGGAGCCATGGAACAGGGTTCATCATGAGTCATCAACTTACCTTCGCCGACAGTGAATTCAGCAGTAAGCGCCGTCAGACCAGAAAAGAGATTTTCTTGTCCCGTATGGAGCAGATTCTGCCATGGCAAAACATGGTGGAAGTCATCGAGCCGTTTTACCCCAAGGCTGGTAATGGCCGGCGACCTTATCCGCTGGAAACCATGCTACGCATTCACTGCATGCAGCATTGGTACAACCTGAGCGATGGCGCGATGGAAGATGCTCTGTACGAAATCGCCTCCATGCGTCGGTTTGCCCGGTTATCCCTGGATAGCGCCTTGCCTGACCGCACCACCATCATGAATTTCCGCCACCTGCTGGAGCAGCATCAACTGGCCCGCCAATTGTTCAAGACCATCAATCGCTGGCTGGCCGAAGCAGGCGTCATGATGACTCAAGGCACCTTGGTCGATGCCACCATCATTGAGGCACCCAGCTCGACCAAGAACAAAGAGCAGCAACGCGATCCGGAGATGCATCAGACCAAGAAAGGCAATCAGTGGCACTTTGGCATGAAGGCCCACATTGGTGTCGATGCCAAGAGTGGCCTGACCCACAGCCTAGTCACCACCGCGGCCAACGAGCATGACCTCAATCAGCTGGGTAATCTGCTGCATGGAGAGGAGCAATTTGTCTCAGCCGATGCCGGCTACCAAGGGGCGCCACAGCGCGAGGAGCTGGCCGAGGTGGATGTGGACTGGCTGATCGCCGAGCGCCCCGGCAAGGTAAGAACCTTGAAACAGCATCCACGCAAGAACAAAACGGCCATCAACATCGAATACATGAAAGCCAGCATCCGGGCCAAGGTGGAGCACCCATTTCGCATCATCAAGCGACAGTTCGGCTTCGTGAAAGCCAGATACAAGGGGTTGCTGAAAAACGATAACCAACTGGCGATGTTATTCACGCTGGCCAACCTGTTTCGGGCGGACCAAATGATACGTCAGTGGGAGAGATCTCACTAAAAACTGGGGATAACGCCTTAAATGGCGAAGAAACGGTCTAAATAGGCTGATTCAAGGCATTTACGGGAGAAAAAATCGGCTCAAACATGAAGAAATGAAATGACTGAGTCAGCCGAGAAGAATTTCCCCGCTTATTCGCACCTTCCTTAGCTCAGTTCCGGTGGAACATAGAAAACAGCTTATTGATCTGGCCCGGCAGCTTATCGTAAAAGAGGGGATGCGCTGCTTAGATAACAGTGTTTTTTACTTTAGCGTCTCAGAGTCAGTATTAAAAGGGAATGAGGGAAGGGGATTTTTAGCTCACTGCATATATTCAAATACAAAAAAGGACAACTTTTACTCATGTGAGAACTATTACAGGGCAGATTATGCAATTACTAAGTAAACTCCCAAGAGCGAATGTTTACATTGCCTCTTTCATCCTCTGTATCATTTTGGCTTTTGGCCTGTTGATGTACTCATACCATCATAAGAGTGGTTTTGATTGCTCGGCCAATATGCGAATTGAATCAGGTTCATCCGGCTTTGATGCAAGCTTTAAGACTTTCTTGCTTATGCGGGGAAATCATTCTGGATACTTTGATGTGTCTGGCAAGGTGATGATCAACGATGTGAGATACACCGTTGAAAGGTCATATCATTTTGATTATGAAGTGAAAGAAAATAATATTTACCACCTGGTCAAAACCTCCCTCTCAAAGAGAGACGCGGACAACATGATTGAAGGGGTGATGCAGAAGGTCTTCTTTAGCCCTGATCCAGATTCCGGACGGTATATCAAAATCCAGAAAATGAAAAATACCTACGTGGTGCAAAACCTGTATTCACCGTCGTTTATATGCGTATCTAATTGATATATTTTACTTATATTCCTCTGCTGGTACTGAAGAACGTGCTATGGAGACTGGAAGGTTGGCATTGCTACAGCCCACTCTTTTAGAGCCTATACCTCCCCATCTTGTTGAAAGCCTGACTGTTGACACATTTCCTGTCAGTTCTCCGCGTTTTGATCCTGAATGCACGGATCTTTGCCGCTACTGTATTGCCTTGACGCAGATGCTGGCAGGGCGGGGATTCTCCTCAGAAGTGGAGAAATGCCTTAGTTGGCTGCTGTACGACCTGATTAACTATTTTGCTGCACAAATGAAAGCGCCTCGCTGGTTGCGTACAGTTGAAGGCGTGAAGTTTATTGATGGTATCGAGAGCAAAGCATGATACGGCCCTGATTGGTTCTCGTGATATCGCGAATATTTCGGCGCAGCTCACATCCGGAAGCTGCGCCGCATTTTGTTTATCTGATTCGCCATAATCCTTTGAAACGCAAAAACAGTTTTCTATTATCAGGCTTCGTTACGCTAAGGAAATCACCCGCAATGGAATTGACTAAAAACTATGCATTACCAACCCCTGATGTTATATTTAAATATAATATTTGGAGGTATTCTATGTACATTACCCGCCTAAAAAAGGTTGGCGGATCCGTCATGCTGGCGGTTCCACCTGCCGTGCTGAAAACGCTGGCGCTGTCGGCGGACAGCGAAGTGGGCATGACCATTGATAATGGCCGCCTGATTATTGAACCCCAGAAACGGCCTCGATATTCTCTGGAAGAACTGCTGGCACAGTGCGATCCGCACGCCGAAATGGGCGAAGAGGATCGGGAATGGCTTGATGCGTCTGCGGTGGGTAAGGAGATCCTGTAAATGGACAGAGGGGAAATCTGGCTCGTCTCACTGGATCCGATTGCCGGACATGAACAAAGCGGGAGGCGTCCAGTGTTGATCGTATCGAAGGCATCGTTTAATCAATTCACCCGGCTACCTGTAGTTGTACCCGTCACCAGCGGCGGAGATTTTGCCCGTACAGCGGGTTTTGCCGTACCGCTTGACGGGGCAGGAACGAAAACAACGGGCATCATTCGCTGTGACCAGCCCAGAACCATTGATATGGAAGCCCGGAACGGCAAGCGTCTGGAGCGAATACCTGAAGCTATCGTGAATGAAGTGCTGGCCAGGCTGGAAGCCATTCTGAGCTGATGTTTTTGAAGTGACAGATAGATACAGAAAAGCAAAAAGCCTGCTTAGTTTCCTAAGCAGGCTTCTTAAATATGGCTCCTCTGACTGGACTCGAACCAGTGACATACGGATTAACAGTCCGCCGTTCTACCGACTGAACTACAGAGGAATCGTGTGAACGGGGCGCATAGTAACGATGACCACCCACCTTGTCAAAGCCTGAATCGCCAAAGTCCGTTCGTTTGCTGACTATTTCAGCAATAAGCCCATTTTTGCCACTGTGCATGGCAATCTGCACTGTCGTAGTGCATTTATACCCCTAATGGGGCATATCGCAATCCGCTTACCGGGCAACAAAATCGTGGCTTGCTATCAGTATCCCTTATTACGCGGCTCACAGCGGCGTTTGCACCGGGTATAAAAAACTGGCAAGCAAATTGCAAAACCTTCTGTATCTAAACAGCCAGCGTTGGCACTGGTGTTCCTTACAGGAGGCAAAATGAACTTAAGACGACTGAAGTATTTTGTAAAAATCGTCGATATCGGCAGTCTGACCCAGGCCGCTGAAGTCTTGCACATCGCACAACCGGCGTTGAGTCAGCAGGTTGCGACCCTGGAAGGCGAACTGGATCAGCAACTGTTGATCCGTACCAAGCGCGGCGTCACACCGACCGAAGCGGGCAAGATCCTCTATACCCATGCCCGTACCATTCTACGCCAGTGTGAACAGGCTCAACTGGCGGTCAACAATGTCGGACAGACCCTGAGCGGTCAGGTGTCAATTGGCCTCGCTCCGGGAACGGCGGCTTCGGCAATTACCATGCCTCTGTTGCAGACGGTGCGCAACGAACTTCCGGAAGTGATGGTCTATTTGCAGGAAAGCAGCGGCACTATCCTCAATGACAAGCTGATTGAAGGGCAACTGGATATGGCGGTGCTCTACGAACGTTCTCCGGTCGCCGGGATCATCAGCCAGCCGTTGTTGAAAGAAGATCTTTACCTGGTCGGCACCCGAGACTGCCCGGGTCAAAGTATCGATCTGACCGCCGTCGCAGAGATGAATCTGTTCCTGCCGCGCGATTACAGTGCTGTGCGTGCGCGGGTCACTGAGGCCTTCACTCTACGTCGTCTCTCAGCAAAAATTATTGGTGAAATTGAATCAATCACCACCTTGACGGCGGCGATTGCCAGCGGAATGGGTGTGACCGTATTACCGGAGTCTGCTGCGCGTTCACTGTGTGGTGCGGCTAATGGCTGGATGGCGCGTATCAGTACGCCGTCAATGAGTCTCTCACTCTCATTGAATATGTCAGCGCGTGGTAGTTTGTCGCCGCAGGCACAGGCCGTGAAGGAGATTTTGATGTCGCTTGTGAGCCGTCCGTCGCTTGAAAACCGTGAATTGCTGTTAGTGAGTTAGTCTATACCCTAAATAATTCGAGTTGCTTAAAGGCGGCAAGGGAGTGAGTTCCCGGGAGCATAGATAACTATGTGACCGGGGTGAGCGAGCGCAGCCAACACATAAGCAACTTGAAGTATGACGGGTATATTCCTTAAAGGAATAAGTTGCTGGTTTTTATTATTTGTTAGCAAGGACAACAGACTTTAACAATAGAGCATATGTTATGTCTGATAGCCCGGAGGAAAGGGTGAATTTCCAGCAACTTAAAATTATTCGTGAAGCGGCCCGTCAGGATTACAACCTGACGGAGGTCGCCAATATGCTCTATACATCGCAATCGGGCGTCAGCCGTCATATTCGTGAACTGGAAGAAGAGCTGGGGATCGAGATCTTTATCCGCCGCGGTAAACGTCTGCTGGGGATGACGGAGCCGGGCAAGGCGCTGCTATCAATTGCTGAGCGTATTCTCAACGAAGCCAGCAACGTCCGTCGTCTGGCTGACCTGTTTACCAACGATGCGTCCGGCGTCTTAACCATCGCAACGACGCACACGCAGGCGCGCTATAGCCTGCCGCCGGTGATTAAAGCTTTTCGTGAACTCTTTTCTGACGTGCGTCTTGAGCTGGTTCAGGGGACACCGCAGGAAATTGAGACGCTGCTGCACAACGGCGGCGCGGATATCGGTATCGCCAGCGAGCGCTTGAGCAACGATCCTACGCTGGTGGCTTTCCCCTGGTTCCGTTGGCACCACAGCCTGCTGGTGCCAAAAGATCACCCGCTAACTCAGGTTACGCCCTTAACGCTGGAAGCTATTTCCCGCTGGCCGCTGATCACCTACCGTCAGGGAATTACCGGGCGCTCGCGTATTGATGAAGCCTTCAACCGTAAAGGCCTTGTGCCGGATATCGTGTTGAGCGCGCAGGACTCCGATGTGATTAAAACCTACGTTGAGCTCGGTCTCGGGGTAGGGCTGGTCGCAGAGCAGTCGGGCGATACCCGCGAGTCTGATACCTTTACCCGTCTGGAAACCCGCCATTTGTTTGATGCCAACACCGTCTGGTTAGGCCTCAAGCGCGGACAGCTGCAGCGTAACTACGTCTGGCGCTTTATCGAGCTGTGCAATGCGGGCCTGTCTCTGGATGAAATTAAACGCCAGGCGATGGAGCCGGAAGAGGCGGCGATCGATTATCAAATTTAGCTGGCTGATAATCAGGGTATGAGGTAGTAAACAAAGCTATAATTCATTCACGATTGTCGCCACAGAGGAAGGGAAATTGTGCGGCGTATGAAACTGCTTTGTTCTCTTATTATGATCCTCACCAGCCAGAGCGCTCTGGCGGTGAGCTACCCGTTACCGCCGGAAGGAAGCCGTCTGGTGGGCAGCCCGCTGACCATCACTGTTCCGCAAAGCAATACCCAGCCGCTGGAGGCGTTTGCCGCTCAGTACGGTCAGGGCCTGAGCAACATGCTTGAGGCCAACCCTGGCGTCGATGTGTTCCTGCCGAAATCGGGGTCCACGCTGGTGATACCACAGCAGGTTATTCTACCCGCCACGGTACGCAACGGCATTGTGATCAACGTTGCTGAAATGCGCCTCTATTACTACCCGCCCGATGGCGCAACGGTTGAAATTCTGCCGATTGGTATTGGCCAGGCAGGGCGAGAAACGCCGCGCAACTGGGTGACTACGGTCGAACGCAAGCAGGAAGCGCCGTCATGGACGCCGACTGCCAATACCCGTCGTGAATACGCCAGTCGAGGAGAAAGTTTGCCCGCGTTTGTTCCGGCTGGTCCGGATAACCCGATGGGGCTGTACGCAATTTATATCGGCAGGCTCTACGCCATTCACGGCACCAATGCCAATTTCGGTATTGGTCTGCGCGTGAGCCAGGGCTGCATCCGCCTGCGTAACGATGATATTAAATACCTGTTTGACACCGTGCCGGTGGGGACCCGCGTGCAAATAATCGATCAGCCGGTGAAATACACCACCGAACCGGATGGTAGCCGTTGGGTTGAAGTCCATGAGCCATTGTCGCGTAATCGCGCGGAATATGAATCCGACAGAAAGGTTCCGCTACCGACGACGACCGCTATTCAGGCTTTTGTGAAAGGTGAGGGGGTTGATATGAATCGCGCGGAGCAGGCGCTTGAGCGTCGTTCTGGTATGCCGGTGGAGATCGCGACGTCTTCTACCCATACCGGTAGTCATTTTTAACCTTTCCCAGAAGCTGAACTGAGTCAATAGTCTAAGGAAGGTGCGAACAAGTCCCTGATATGAGATCATGTTTGTCATCTGGAGCCATGGAACAGGGTTCATCATGAGTCATCAACTTACCTTCGCCGACAGTGAATTCAGCAGTAAGCGCCGTCAGACCAGAAAAGAGATTTTCTTGTCCCGTATGGAGCAGATTCTGCCATGGCAAAACATGGTGGAAGTCATCGAGCCGTTTTACCCCAAGGCTGGTAATGGCCGGCGACCTTATCCGCTGGAAACCATGCTACGCATTCACTGCATGCAGCATTGGTACAACCTGAGCGATGGCGCGATGGAAGATGCTCTGTACGAAATCGCCTCCATGCGTCGGTTTGCCCGGTTATCCCTGGATAGCGCCTTGCCTGACCGCACCACCATCATGAATTTCCGCCACCTGCTGGAGCAGCATCAACTGGCCCGCCAATTGTTCAAGACCATCAATCGCTGGCTGGCCGAAGCAGGCGTCATGATGACTCAAGGCACCTTGGTCGATGCCACCATCATTGAGGCACCCAGCTCGACCAAGAACAAAGAGCAGCAACGCGATCCGGAGATGCATCAGACCAAGAAAGGCAATCAGTGGCACTTTGGCATGAAGGCCCACATTGGTGTCGATGCCAAGAGTGGCCTGACCCACAGCCTAGTCACCACCGCGGCCAACGAGCATGACCTCAATCAGCTGGGTAATCTGCTGCATGGAGAGGAGCAATTTGTCTCAGCCGATGCCGGCTACCAAGGGGCGCCACAGCGCGAGGAGCTGGCCGAGGTGGATGTGGACTGGCTGATCGCCGAGCGCCCCGGCAAGGTAAGAACCTTGAAACAGCATCCACGCAAGAACAAAACGGCCATCAACATCGAATACATGAAAGCCAGCATCCGGGCCAAGGTGGAGCACCCATTTCGCATCATCAAGCGACAGTTCGGCTTCGTGAAAGCCAGATACAAGGGGTTGCTGAAAAACGATAACCAACTGGCGATGTTATTCACGCTGGCCAACCTGTTTCGGGCGGACCAAATGATACGTCAGTGGGAGAGATCTCACTAAAAACTGGGGATAACGCCTTAAATGGCGAAGAAACGGTCTAAATAGGCTGATTCAAGGCATTTACGGGAGAAAAAATCGGCTCAAACATGAAGAAATGAAATGACTGAGTCAGCCGAGAAGAATTTCCCCGCTTATTCGCACCTTCCCTAAAGAAAGCGCCCTTTGTTGTTGGGCGCTATTGGCTGTCAGGGTGATTTACCTAACACGGTAGACCCTAAACCGCAATGTTCCCTCCCGCTGAACAAAACTCATCGTTTTTTGGGCGAAACCTGCAATTCAGGAAAATAAAATCTTAATCTCCTATAAATTTCATCCGCTTGTATTACCGCCCAGCTTCCGATTCGCGTCAATATTCTCGATCCGCTGGACGATCTGTCCGGACAACTTCACCCGGACGATGCCTACGCGTTGCAGTACGATAGTTCTCGCGGTAAGCCGGAGGCGTGGGTCATTCTGGATACGCCTGCTGATGGTCGTATCGCCTTTGGGCATTATGCCAAATCTCGGGAAGAGTTTAAGCAACTGAGCGAAAGCCACGCGTTCGATAAGCTGGTTCGTTATATCCCGGCCAAAAAAGACTGGTACCTGGATATTCCTGCCGGGACGCTGCACGCTATTGGCAAAGATGTTCTGACTTATAATATTTCGCGCAATGCGGACCTGACCTATCGCTTATTTGACTACCATCGCGGTGATGCTGCCAACTTACTGATTTAGTGTATGATGGTGTTTTTGAGGTGCTCCAGTGGCTTCTGTTTCTATCAGCTGTCCCTCCTGTTCAGCTACTGACGGGGTGGTGCGTAACGGCAAAAGCACCGCCGGACATCAGCGCTATCTCTGCTCTCACTGCCGTAAAACATGGCAACTGCAGTTCACTTACACCGCTTCTCAACCCGGTACGCACCAGAAAATCATTGATATGGCCATGAATGGCGTTGGATGCCGGGCAACCGCCCGCATTATGGGCGTTGGCCTCAACACGATTTTCCGCCATTTAAAAAACTCAGGCCGCAGTCGGTAACCTCGCGCATACAGCCGGGCAGTGACGTCATCGTCTGCGCGGAAATGGACGAACAGTGGGGATACGTCGGGGCTAAATCGCGCCAGCGCTGGCTGTTTTACGCGTATGACAGGCTCCGGAAGACGGTTGTGGCGCACGTATTCGGTGAACGCACTCTGGCCACACTGGAGCGTCTTCTGAGCCTGCTGTCGGCCTTTGAGGTCGTGGTATGGATGACGGATGGCTGGCCGCTGTATGAATCCCGCCTGAAGGGAAAGCTGCACGTTATCAGCAAGCGTTACACTCAGCGCATTGAGCGACATAACCTGAATCTGAGACAACATCTGGCAAGGCTGGGACGGAAGTCACTGTCGTTCTCAAAATCGGTGGAGCTGCATGACAAGGTCATCGGGCATTATCTGAACATAAAACACTATCATTAAGTTGGAGTCATTACCTACCATCGCATCGATCCCACCACGGGACATGAACGTGAATTACATATTAATAAGGTTATCGATAATGTCGTTGTGCCAGACGATAGCAAAAACTTTCAGTGGTTTGATAGCACTGAGGAAGCCGGTTGTATATTAACTCGCTACTGGAATGAACCGGGTCTGTACACGTTAACTCGCCTGAAAACCGTAACCGCCGGTCACTATTCACAGCCTCGTTTTTCTTTTATTACCGTAGTTGAAGGTGATGGTTATATTAATGGCGTAGAGATTAAAAAAGGCGAAACAATTTTTGTCCCCGATAGCTTTGGCGATCTCTTTTTTCAGGGGGGAATGGATTGTTTTATTGCCAGCTATGAAAACGAATAATATATCAAAGGAACATCTCCATGAAACTACAACTCGCTATTGATGAGCTGAACCTTGCTCAGGCATTATCCGCAGTGAAAACATTAGAAAAATATATCGATATTATTGAAGTAGGGACGCCGTTTCTTATTGATGCCGGGCGTGAAGCCGTAAAACAGTTAAAAAATACATTTCCTGATAAAGAAGTACTGTGCGATGCCAAAATTATGGATGCGGGTGGTTATGAGGCAAAGCTGGCCTATGATGTTGGTGCAGATTACGTCACCGTTCTGGCCGTTACGGACGATCTGACTATTAAGGGCTGTGTAGACCAGGCTAAAAAACAGGGTAAGAAAGTACTGGTCGATATGATTTGCGTGACTGACTTTGCTTCCCGTGTCCCGACGCTGGAAGCGCTGGGCGTGGATGTTATCGCCGTACACACCGGAGCCGATCAGCAGGCAAGCGGTCGGACGCCTTTACAGGATCTGGCGGAACTGCGTCGTCATGTTAAAAAAACACAAATTGCCGTTGCCGGTGGCATCAGCAGTAAAACCATTAAAAGCTACCTGGCGTTTCGTCCGGATATCGTGATTGTTGGCAGCGGTATCCTCAATGCTCAGGATCCCGAGCGAGAAGCACGGCTGATTGCCGGGGCTTTAAAGGAGGCTGCGCAATGAGCGACGTAATCGAGAACGTAAAGGAGATTCTTGGTGAGCTGACGCGTAATGCTGATTTGATTGAAGCCGAAGGGTTTAACTCATTTCTGGATGAAATCGTGGCGGCCAGGCGTATTTTCCTCGCGGGCGCAGGTCGTTCCGGGCTGGTCATCCGCGCATTCGCCAACCGTCTGATGCATCTGGGCTTTAATGTTCAGGTTATTGGCGATGTGACCACCACCTTTGCGAAGGAAGGGGACCTGTTAATTATTGGTTCGGGCTCGGGTGAAACGCAGAGCCTGGTCGCAATGTCGCAAAAAGCGAAAAACAATCATCTCAACGTTGCGCTTATTACCATGGCTCCGGGTTCAACTATTGCGAATCTGGCCGATGCGGTTTGCGTGCTGCCTGGCGCTTCGCCGAAAGTCCTGGCAGGTGAGCCGCAGCGCGCAAGCATTCAGCCAATGGGCTCAGGCTTTGAACAGTTATCCCTTGTGGTCTATGACGCGATGATTATGACGTTAATGCTTCGTGTGCATCAGACAAGCGATACGATGTTCGGACGTCACGCCAACCTGGAATAGATGCGTGAGTTGGATTCGTAGGCCCCCTTGATATTGATGAAGGGGGCCTGCCAGTATCAGGGCGCTTTTTTCGGCATCGTTTCATCCATGATGGCGTTGACCTGTTCCATCACCATTCCTGCATCTTTGACGCCTTTCGCTTCCTGCTCTTTTACCCACTTATCTTGCCCTGACCGGTAGTGGGTAGCGGTTTCCCATTGTGCGACCTCTTGCGGTTGCAGAACGCGCACCGTTGCGCCGGCTTTGCGTAAGTCCTCTATCTGGGTGTTAAAGCTGCTGTCCATCACCGACCCCAGGGATTGATATGCCGTTTGCGCAGCACGTTCAATGGCGGCCCGATCTTCAGGAGAAAGCGTGTTCCAGGTCTGTTTGTTCATCGTCAAAATATAGAGATGCCCCAGCCACAGATCTTTGGAGATCAGCACGTTGGGTGCGAACTGGTACGCCTTTAGCTCGTAGCCGCTGTCTACGTTCAGCATCATGCCGTCGATAGCGCCGCTTTTCAGCGCGTTGTAGGTTTCTTCACCCCAAGGCATGGTCACCGGTTTAGCCCCGGCGCTTTGCAAAAAGTCCCGCTGCCAGAAGCTGGCGGAGCGCCATGTACCCCCTTTAATGTCGTTCAGCGTCGCCATTGGCTTAGCGCTGAAAAAGGACAGCGGGTAACCGGTAGCGAGAAAAATGCCCACCACGTTGTTTTTCTCAAGCTCTGCCGGGAATGCCGGGATATCAGCGTAAACGCGGCGAAAGAAGGCCACCTGTTGCTCACCGGCAGGGCCGACGGGAAAGCTTTTAAAGATCTGGTTTAGCGGCAGCGCGTCGGAGGCATACTCGGGCACGACAATTGCCATATCCGCCTTCCTTTCTTTGCCGACGTTGCGTAACGCATCGTAGCCGTTACTGAGTTCGCCTCCCCAATGCGCCTCTATTTTCAGCCGCCCGTCAGATTCCTTCTCAATGGCGGGGAAGAGCACATCATCGATAAAGCGGGTGCGCATTCCTCCCAGCGGTTCATGGTCGCTGTAGGTCAGGGTTTGCGCGGCCGAAGCTGCGGTGGGCAGCAGCAGGGCGGCGAGCAGGATTGCCAGATGTTTTCCGATTGGCTTATTGGGTTGCATACATTTCCTTTGCGTTGCTGATATTAATGAGGGGATGTTGGCGGCCGATCAGAGCGGCTGCCCGGACAGCCAGCGTTTCCCGTCGGCTTTCATTTGTTGTTCAAGAATACTACCGCGCGTGGCAAATACGCGCTGAACCGGAAAGCCGCTTTTTTCCAGCAGGTAAGCCAGCGCTGCGTATTCGCGCGGATATTTCTCCACTGTGCTTTGGTCAACCGGGACCACGCCGAGCGGAAAAGTGAAGCTGGCCATATCGTAAATACTCTGGCGGTGAAACAGTTTCCATACGCCAGCGCGCTTTTCCGCCATATCATAGAAGCGGTTATGACCAATGCAGCCCAGATTCAGCTTAACGTTCTCGCCGATAATCATCGCGTTGGTTTCAACAATCGCCCTTGTCGCCTCGGCATTGAAGGTCACCACCGGCGTACCGATCAGGTGTTTGGTGCGCACATCCGACGCTCCCATCCGCATTGAGCCGTCAACAAAATCGCTGGCGAGCCCCTCAAACCAGGTGATTTCAATGGTGCCGTCCGGGTGAAACAGATTGCGCAGTTGGTCCCATTCACCCAGATCGCGGTGCATCCAGCCGGTGAGAAGGTCGGTGATTTGCAGGCGATCGTCGAGAAGATTGTGCATAACATGTACTCCGGTTAGTTGACGGGTTTCAGTTTCGTCGTGAATAGCGATAAACTCAAATAGATAGATATGACTGATTAATCATTTTATTTGATGATGGAGCTGACGCATGGGTCTACGCCACATGCGCTACTTTCTGGCCGTTGCCGAAGAAGGCCATTTCGGCCGCGCTGCCCAACGCCTGCATATCGTCCAGCCTGCGCTGAGTATGCAAATCAAAGCGCTGGAAGAGGAACTGGGCGGCCCGCTGTTTGTGCGCACCAGCCGCAAAGTTGAGCTAACCGAAGCCGGGCTGCTATTGCAGACCGAAGCACGGCGGACGCTGGAACAGGCCGAACACACCCGACTAACCGTACAGCGGTCGATACGCGGCGAAACGGGCCATGTGCGCGTTGGCTTTGCGGGTAATGCTGTATTTAGCGGCAGATTAACCAACGATCTGCGCGCTTTTCGCAGAACCTATCCTGATGCTGATTTGGTAGTGAGTGAAGTCGCACCTCTACTGCAAGCCGATGCCATCCTGGCGGGTCAGCTCGACGTTGGTTATACCCCCGATCACAGCAAGATCCATGATTCAGCGCTAATGGCGGAAGAGGTTGGTCTCTGGCACCGCCAGGTCGCGATGGCTGATGATCATCCGCTGGCCAGTCAGGCGGCTCTGACGATAGCGATGCTGGTTGAGGAACCACTCATTTTCTATGACACCCATGGTGCTGATGAGCCGCTTTATACGGCGCTCACCACGATTATGGGCCATGCGCCGCGTATTGCTCATTGCACCGCCAGCACCCTTAGCGTGCTGGCGCTCGCCGCCGCCGGGCAGGGGCTGGCGCTGGTGCCCGATCCGCTGAAACATGTGAGTATCCCGGGGTTGGTATACCGGCCACTGGATGCGTCGGAACTGTCGGCGAATCTGATGCTTATCAGCAGGCGGAAGGTGAATAATGGCGCCGTGCAGGCATTTCTGCAGATAGCGCGTGAAAACGCGGGTAGGTGAAAATTCCCTGAGCTGTTTTTTCGGCCCCGGTCGTAAGATGGTGAATACCTTGCACGTTGTTCACTGAAATATTCGAATGCGCCTTCAGCTTTTGATCAGAGGCGCATGCATCCCTCATATCTCTGCGGCACACTCCTTTATAGCTTTAAACCTATATAGTATATGAGCTATATTTTATAAGGAGTTCTCGTGTGGACGATTAAAACAACGGATACGTTTGATCGCTGGTTTACTTTGCTCAACGATACTGACCGGGAATACACGAACTGGCTGAACACATTAAAAGAGAAGGAGTAACGCGATGGGCAGAACGCTGGAACAGCTTATTGCGGATGAAAAACCTGAAGTTGTGGCCGAAGCCCAGGCTATGGCTAAGGATATTTTGCTCAATATTCATCTTGCTGAGTTGCGTGAGAGGGTGCAGAAAACGCAGGTGGAAATGGCGCAGGAATTAGGTATCAAGCAGCCTACCGTCGCGGGAATGGAAAAACCGGGCCGCGACCTTAAGCTCTCCACGCTCAAACGTTACGTTGAAGCGGCGGGCGGTAAGCTAAGCCTCAATGTTGAGCTGCCGGATGGGTCGCATTACGGGTTTGTACTGTAAATACTGGCTCTGGCCCACATTTCCATGTCATCCAGTCAGGAGAGAAGTCTTCTGGCAAATGTATTAAGCCCGGCGGGTAACAGCATTATCTGAAAAGCAAAAAGCCTGCTCAAAAGCAGGCTTTTCTATGTATGGCTCCTCTGACTGGACTCGAACCAGTGACATACGGATTAACAGTCCGCCGTTCTACCGACTGAACTACAGAGGAATCGTTGTGGAGTGGTATCTTAGCGGCGAAAAAACTTTTGTCAAACATCAATTCGCCATCCGCCTTTCAACTGGCGTATCCATCAACAATTTGTCGTAATTACCGACAATTCATCGGGAAAAATGCTTTGCAGGATTAGCTTTTCTCTATCATCATTTGAAATGTAGTTTCAACTTTTCTCACTAAGGTCTCCCTTGAACGTCACCTCCGCATTACGCCAGGCTGTCGAACGTACGTCCTGGTTCAAAAAACGCAAGAGCTACCGCGTCCTTTACTGGCGTGAAATCAGCCCTCTTGCGGTACCGATTCTGCTGGAAAACGCCTGCGTTTTGCTGATGGGCGTACTGAGTACCTTTTTGGTCAGCTGGCTGGGTAAAGAAGCGATGGCGGGTGTGGGCCTGGCTGATAGCTTCAATATGGTGATCCTCTCATTCTTTGCCGCGATCGACCTGGGGACGACGGTGGTGGTGGCGTTTAGTCTGGGCAAACGTGACCGAAAACGAGCAAGAGCAGCCGCGCGACAGTCGCTGGCCATCATGACGCTGTTTTCTATCATTCTGGCGGTGGTGATACACGCCTTTGGTGAGCAGATTATTAATGTTGTCGCCGGGGATGCCACAGAACAGGTAAAAGGGCTGGCCCTGACCTACCTTGAGCTGACGGTGTTGAGTTACCCGGCGGCGGCAATTGCCCTTATCGGCAGCGGCGCGCTGCGCGGAGCAGGGACAACCAAAATTCCGCTGATAATTAACGGCGGGATGAACATTCTCAATATCATCATCAGCAGTATCCTGATTTACGGCATTTTTTCCTGGCCAGGTCTGGGATTCGTCGGCGCAGGTCTTGGGCTAACCATTGCCCGCTATATTGGTGCCGTGGCAACCATTTGGGTATTAATGATCGGTTTTAACCCGGCTCTGCGGATTTCGCTGAAGAGCTATTTTAAGCCGTTTAACTTCGCCATTATCTGGGAAGTGATGGGGATTGGCATTCCCGCCAGTATTGAGTCCGTTTTGTTCAATGGCGGCAAACTGCTGACGCAGATGTTCGTTGCTGGTATGGGAACAAATGTGATTGCCGGTAACTTTATCGCTTTCTCGGTGGCGGCATTGATCAACCTGCCGGGGAACGCCCTCGGTTCGGCATCAACGATTATTACCGGTAAACGTCTTGGAAAAGGGCAAATAGGGCAAGCAGAGCGTCAGGCGTGGCACGTCTTTTGGTTGTCAACGATTATCCTGACGCTGATTGCCTGGGGGACCGCGCCATTTGCCAGCCTGATCGCCTCGTTCTATACCAGCGAAGACGATGTCAAAGTCGTAGTCAAAGAACTATTGTGGCTGAACGCCTTCTTTATGCCGATTTGGGCGATGGCCTGGACGCTGCCGTGTGCTTTTAAAGGTGCGCGTGACGTGCGCTATACCATGTGGGTATCGATGCTGGGCATGTGGGGCTGTCGCGTGGTGGCGGGCTACACGCTGGGGATTGTGCTCGGGATGGGCGTGGTAGGGGTTTGGTTGGGAATGGTGCTCGATTGGGCAGTCCGTGGCGTGCTGTTTTATTGCCGAATGGTCAGTGGGCGTTGGTTGTGGAAGTATCCGCGACGCAAGGCGCAAACTGAAGAAACGTAAACTCAATGTAGGCAAAACGGTACTTTTTGCCCAAAGTGGGGAATAATTCGACAAACGGTTTGAAATGTGGAAAACAGCCTTTGACAAGGTTGGGCGCGATCGTTAATATTCGCCCCGTTCACACGATTCCTCTGTAGTTCAGTCGGTAGAACGGCGGACTGTTAATCCGTATGTCACTGGTTCGAGTCCAGTCAGAGGAGCCATATTTAGAAAAGCCCGCTTAAGGAAACTTAAGCGGGCTTTTTGCTTATGTGCTATTGATGAGAATTCTCCCCGTGCGGCGCTGCCGGACAGGGAGAAATGAAATTAACGGAACGGCGGTTCGTTGAAGGTTCTTAGCTTACGCGAGTGCATATGATCGCCTTCGGCACGCAGCAGGTCAATCGCTCGAATACCAATCTGCAAATGCTCGGAAATCGCCCCTTCATAGAAGCGGTTGGCCTGACCTGGTAACTTAATCTCGCCGTGAAGCGGTTTATCGGACACGCAAAGCAGGGTGCCGTAGGGGACGCGGAAGCGGTAACCCTGCGCGGCGATAGTGGCGCTTTCCATATCGATAGCCACCGCACGACTGAGGTTAAAGCGCAGCGCGGAGGCCGAGTAGCGCAGCTCCCAGTTACGATCGTCAGTGGTGACCACCGTTCCGGTACGCAGACGTTGCTTAACCTCTTCACCGGGCATCCCGCTGACCTGTTTAGTGGCGTCGTAGAGCGCGCGCTGGACTTCGGCGATGCTCGGAATAGGGATATCCGGCGGCAGTACCGCATCCAGCACATGGTCGTCGCGCAGATAGGCATGGGCAAGCACATAGTCGCCAATGGTCTGGCTTTCGCGCAGGCCGCCACAGTGGCCAATCATCAGCCAGACGTCCGGGCGCAGCACCGCTAAATGATCGCAGATATTTTTAGCATTCGCCGGGCCTACACCAATATTAATCAGCGTGATCCCCTGTCCGTCTTTGGTGATCAGGTGCCAGGCCGGCATCTGGTGCTTTTTCCACGCCAGATCGGAAATCGCCTCTTCCGGGGCTTGCGTATCCGCCGTTATCCAGATCCCGCCCGCGCAGGAGAGGGCGATATATGGGCTATCGGGGTCAAGGATCTGGCTACAACCCCAGCGCACGAACTCATCGACATAGCGGGTGTAGTTGGTAAACAGCATATACGGCTGGAAATGGTCAACCGGCGTACCGGTGTAGTGGCGCAGGCGCGCCAGCGAGAAATCAACGCGGCGAGCGTCGAAGTGTGAAAGCGGGTAGTACTCGGTCGAATGGAACAGACCATCGGCGGTTTCATCGCCAATCTGCGACAGCTCGGTGGTTGGGAAAAAACGGGTCAGACCGGCGCTCATCGAGCGGTCGAGCGTTAATTCAGAGCCATCGATGACGTACGGATAGGGAATTTCATGCTGCGATAGCTCGACGGAGATACAGGCATCGTAGTCCTGATACAGCATGGTGAGCTGTTCCAGCAGATAGGAGCGAAACAGTTTAGGGTTGGTAATGGTGGTGGTATAGCAACCGCTATGGGTGAAGCGGCCCCAGGCGCGAGTTTTTAAGGCTTTATGCTCGGCACCGTCCCATGAAACCGACAGCTGCGGGTAAACGAATAACCCTGCGGCGCGGGCGTTATTATCGGGCAGAGTATTATGGTTGATATATTCGCCGATGGCTTTACGCAGCGCAGTGACCGATTTTTCATACAGCGCTTCGAGTTGCGTAAGCGCCTGTTCTGGGGTCAGCCTGGCGGCTTGCTGGTTCATGACTTACTCCTTGTTTCTGCTCTGCTGACGTTTTGCTTAGTATGTCACAGACTGGAATATGCGTAGGAGAATTTCACCCTTTTAGATAAGAAAGTACTGAGATTAGAACCAGTTGATGATGGTATGCGCTGATTAATTCGCGACAATATTACCGATGTTAGCCCAACGTTCAGCGCTAAAGTGCGTGGCATTGAGTACTTTTACCGTTAAAGCCTTATCACCATTAATGCAATACAACGCGTTCGCCAGCGGCGTTAGCTTGTCACCTTCCTGCAAACGGCGGCGGCAGAGGGTGATTTCGGCAATAATCATTAACTGGCCGCTTTGTAAGACCACTGTGGTGTGCGCTGACGCCGATTCCTTGCGTACTTTCTTAACCCACCATTCCATTTTTTATCCCTGAACTGTTACATTTGGGCGATAATTAATGTTTGCTCCTCTTCTGGCAATAAGAATAGCCGCTTGGTTTAGTCTATGTTTAAAAAGAGAATCGCAGGATCTGATTCGGTCTGCGTAATAACCCCTCCCTGGCGTGCAAAGAGATAATTCGGACAGAAATATGGCAATGGTGCGTTTTACCCGGCTTTTGAATAAGTCTGGCTTAACAATGGTCTCTTTGGCAAAGAAGGCGGCGATTGGCCTGGTGGTAGTAGTGATTGTCTTTTTTATTGGCCGTATTTACGAATCCCAACGCGGTCCGGCGCTGCACCGCTGGCATACCTGGACGGCGGATGAAATGACTGCCAGCGAGATAGACCATGCCACGTTTGCCCAATACCAGGCGCGGGAAGAGGCTATTTTCCGCGATATGAAAAGCAAAGTGACCGATACGCTGAGCGACGATGAAAAAACGGCAATTAACCGTTTTTACGCACAAAGCCTGGTTTATCCGGATAAGTTTCAGCCCGACTGGAACCGCTCCTTTATTTTGTTGCCGCAGGGCAAACCGCGCGGTGCTGCGGTATTGCTCCACGGCCTGACGGATTCCCCCTACAGCGTGCACTATCTGGCACAACGCTATCAGCAGCAGGGGTTTATCGCCGTTGCGCCGAGGTTACCGGGACACGGTACCGCACCGGGCGCGTTGACCGGTGTCGATCGGGATGAGTGGATTGCCACCACGCGTCTGGCGGTGCGTGAAGCAACGCGGCTGGCGGGGCCAGACGTGCCGCTGCACGTGATTGGCTACTCTAACGGCGGGGCGCTGGCGCTCAAATATGCTCTTGATAGTCTGGAAGATAAATCGCTGCGTCGGCCGCAGCAAATAATCCTGCTGTCACCGATGATTGGCGTCACCGCGTTTGCCCGTTTTGCCGGGCTGGCCGGTTTACCCGCGATATTTCCGGCTTTCGCCCGCGCGGCATGGCTGAACGTCGTCCCGGAATTTAATCCCTATAAATACAATTCGTTCCCGGTTAAGGCGGCCAGGCAGTCGTGGCTGTTATCACAGGCGCTGCAACAGCAAATCGTCCAGGAAGCGCAAAGTCAGCGGCTGGGGGAATTAGCGCCAGTATTAACTTTTCAGTCGGTGATGGACTCAACGGTGAGCACGCGGGCGGTGGTGGATTCACTTTATCGGTATTTACCCGATAACGGCAGCGAACTGGTGATTTTCGATATTAACCAGGCGGCGAATTTACGTGCGCTGTTCCGGCCCTCGTTATACTCGGCGGTGAATACGTTATTGCCGCCCGCGCCGCGCCCCTACGGCACTACGGTGATTACTAATGCCGCTCCCGACACCTACGAAACGGTAGCCCGTACAACGCTTGCCGGAACCCGAACGGAAACCGTCACGCCGCTGCATATTGCCTGGCCGCAGGATATGTATTCGCTGTCGCACGTGGCGGTGCCGTTCCCGCTGACCGACTCGCTGTATGGTCGTGAACCGGCAGAGAAGAATCGCTACGGGATTAGCATTGGCACAATTTCGCTGCGCGGTGAAACCTCAACGCTGAGCGTCGGGCTGGATACGCTGATGCGCGTCACCTCCAACCCGTTTTATCCGTGGATGATGGTGAGAATTGACCATCATATTGCCTGTAGCGAGCAGGCCGATGTGGCCGCCTGCCTTCGCCCGGAGGCTGCGGCTTCAGAATAGCGTCACGTGCATAATGGTACGTATGGCGATCCCGGCGATAGCTCCGGTGGCGGCGAAGCGGAACAGGCGTACGAAACGGGAACTGACGCCTAAAAAGATGCCGATACCGGGAAGGTCAAAAGTCTGGATTAACAGACCTGCGGAAGCGTTAATCTGGCTAACCGTTACCTTGCCCTGCTGTACGAGTTCAGAAACCACACCGAAATAGGCCGTACCGCCCGCAACACATTTGACCAGTGCCGGGAGCACGAAGTTAACCGGAATATTCAGCCACAGCAGCAGCGGTAACAGGAGGCGCTGGAGCATCTCAATGAGTCCCGCCGCCTGCATAAACCCGACGATAGCCAGCGACAGGATCAGCATCGGTACCGCGCCGAGCGCCAGGCGAATGGCATCGGCGCCGGCGCTATTGATAACCGCGATAATTCCCTGATTATTCTGCTCGGCATTCGGCAGATCTTCGGCCCGCGCATTCTCAACAATAGACAGCCTGCGGCCAGTGATATGCCAGGTAACCGCCGCAGCACATAGCCCGCCAACAATCGAAATGACTATCGAGGCCAGCCAGTGCAAACCAAAGGGCGTTAACGGATAGAAAACGTTGCCTTGTCCCATGGCGAAGAGCATCGCCAGGGTGGCGGCCATTTGTCGGTCAGAAGCGCCGCGTTTGTCCATGATGGCTAACGTTGCCAGCGGGGCGGCAAAGCTGACAAAATTCATTTGGATCAGCGCGAAAGCGCTCATTCCGGTCAGGCCAAACGGCTTGAGCAGCGGGGCGAGCCAGCGAACGATAACGTCCAGGACCCCGCGCACTTCCAGATATTTCATCACGATGAGCATGACAACCATGATCGGCAGCAGCGTATAAAGCGCCACGTCGACGGAGGTTTTTCCCGCCGACATAATAATGCTGATGAAATCCATCTATTTCTCAATCACTGCGGACAGAAAGGATAATTAGCGCCATCATAATCCCAGAGGGGAGGAAATGAAATCGCCGTGAAGGCTCTCTCTGTCCTGAAAAGGGTTGCGAACTGGACTTGCAATTAGCGCCGCCGGGTGTGGAAAATTTGCCCTCTGATATTTGCAAAGCCTGTTTTTTGTTCCCAAACTGAATTAACACCGGGCGACTTTCTTTTCTTTAAGGATAAAACAATGCGACGTTGTCTGCGGATAGTGTGGGGAACTCTGTTTATTTTCGCCTTTGCGGTACAGGCGGAAACCAAGGTTTATGGCGAACAGCGCGTCAGTGGCTGGTGGAACTGGCTAAAAGACGATGTCTCGCAAACCTGGAATCAGCCGCAAAACTACGACCTGTATCTGCCATTTCTCAGCTGGCACAACCGCTTTATGTACGATAAAGAGAAAACCGATAACTACAATGAGATGCCGTGGGGCGGGGGATTTGGTGTCTCAAGATATAACGAAGAAGGTAACTGGAGCTCGCTCTACGCGATGATGTTTAAGGATTCGCACAACGAGTGGCAGCCGATTATCGGCTACGGCTGGGAGAAGGGTTGGTATCTGGACAGTAGTCGCGATTTTCGCCTGGGGCTTGGGGTGACCGCCGGGATCACCGCCCGAGAAGACTTCGCCAACTACGTACCGCTACCGATTATTTTGCCGCTCTTTTCCGCCAGCTATCGCCGCCTGAGCGTGCAGTTCACCTATATTCCTGGCACCTACAATAACGGCAACGTGTTGTTTGCGTGGCTGCGCTACGGTTTTTAAATGAGGCGACAGGTTATTGAGGGGGGATGGCCTGAGGTAGATGAAAATCTGTATCAGGTATTGTTCTTAGGCATTGTGCTGGCTTCTTGTCGGGTGGCGGCTAACGCCTTACCCGACCTACAAAACCAACAATATCATCACGTTATGCACTTCCCGTAGGCCCGGTAAGGCGTTAGCCGCCACCGGGCAATCCCACAAAACGCACGTTACCAACAATCAGAAACCATCAAATCGTAATCACCTTTTTCACCAGCGAATTGGACAGCGCCAGCATTGAAATTAACACCGAGGCGATGAACGTCAGGACAATCAGCATTAACTTGGTCCCCAGCGAGCTAATTGGGATAAGCGCGGTCAGCAGATGAAAAACGGAGTAGTGAAGAATATATACGCCTGTCATCGTTTTGCTGATAGTCGCCAGAATGGTCTCTTTAAACTCGCTGTTTTTACGAAACCGCACGCCGTTGGCGGCAATCACCAGCGCTACCACTAAAATATAAATTTGTGATCCGGTAAGAATGAACGCATTTCTGTCAGCCTTAAACAGGGCGAAGAAGAAATGGCGCTCGTAAAACCAGGTGAAGAGATAAATAAACGGAATGGCGATCATCGCGCCTTTCACCACTCTCTCGCGGGTCAGCCAACTGGCGACCAGCGGATCGCTGAACAGCTGGCCGGTCAGGTAAAACAGCAGCCAGGTCCACAAACGGTACTGCGGGGCCAGGCTCAGCGCATGAACATCAGGATATAGCGCGGACAGCAGATCGTAGCCATATGAGAGCAACAGCAGCGCAAATACCACGCCGAAAAATAGCTTGCGTCGCTGGCTGAGCCACTCGATAAGCGGATGAAAGGTGTAAATCACAATAAAGGCAAAAACAAACCACGGCTGGATAAGATAACCGCGCTGGTAGGGTTCCCAGAGATAGTACACTGTCATCCAGAACAGGAAGACGATAACTACGCTTTTGATTTTACCCATTTGCCACTGCGCATCGTGCCGTGACTGCGAATCCAGATAGCCCGCCACCACAAAAAACAGCGGCGTGGCTATGGTCGAAATAAACGTCAGAAAACCGAGGATCCAGTGATAGTCGTAATCATAGTGATCCCAGGTGTTATAAATGGTGAAGAAGGTCACCGCCGTCATGCATCCCAGCGTTTTAATAATATTTAATCCGGTACTGTTCATTATTGTGGCTTCATATCCTTAGAGCCTATCCCATTAGGCTATTTTATTTGCCATTTTGGTCCTGGGCAGTGCTCACAAGCCTCACGTACTGCGTGTACGCTTCGGTTGTTGCGCGCTGTCCGTGCCCAAACTGGCTGCAACAATATACGCCTACTGGGATAGGCTCTTATTATGGAAACAGGCGTAAATCACTGGCAGAACCAGCAGCGTCAGAATAGTAGCAAAACCCAGACCAAACATAATAACCACCGCCATACTCTGGAAGAAGACATCCAATAATAAAGGAGCCAGACCGAGAACGGTGGTGAAGGCGGTCAGCAGAATAGGGCGCAGACGCGAGGTGGCGGCATAAATAATGGCTTCCTGCTGCGCTTTTTCCTGCTTCTGCTGCTCAATTTCCTCAACCAGCACGATGCCGTTACGGATCAGCATCCCGCTCAGGCTAAGCAAGCCTATCAACGCCATAAAGCCAAAGGGTATCCCGGTCAGTAAAAAGCCCGGCGTCACGCCAATCAGCGCCAGCGGCACCGTCAGCCAGATGGCGACCGCGTTTTTCAGTGAACTAAACATCAGCACAGTGATAACAAACATCACCAGATAGCCCAGCGGCAGGGTGGTGAACAACCCCTGCTGCGCTTCGCGGGAATTCTCAGCATCGCCGCCCCACTCAATGCTGTAGCCGTGCGGCAGGGCGAGGGCATCGATTTGCGGCTTCACGCGCGCCAGAATATCGCCTGAGGTTTGATTGCTCAGCGGATCGGGGTCGGTCTGCACGGTCAGTACGCGGCTGCGGTCGCGGCGCAGGATCAAAGGATCTTCCCACTCGAGATTAAAGCCGCTGACCACGTTACTGAGCGGGATATACTGCTGGCGGTTTTGGCTCCAGACCAGCACATTATTCAGGTGGTTAGCATCCTGGCGCTCGACGGCTGGTGGGCGAACCACCACCGGCAGCAAGTCAGCCCCTTCGCGATAGAGTCCCGCACGACTACCGGAGAAATTCATCTCCAGCGCGTTATCGATATCCTGTTTATCTACTCCCAGTTCGCGGCCTAAGCTAGCGGAATATTGTGGGCGGATAACCTTGCTGCGGTTCTGCCAGTCGTTACGCACGCCGTCGGTGGCCGGGTCTGCGGAGAGAATATCGCCCACCTGGCTGGCGAGCAGGCGCAGGCGGTCGGGATCCGGGCCTTTGATGCGCACTTCAATGGCGCTATCGCCGGAAGGGCCGAACATCACGCGTTTGCTGCTGGCATTAACCTGCGGATAGTTGCGCGCAATATAGCTGTCAACATGCTGCGTCAGAGCGTTAATACTGCGCTGGTCGTCCATGCGCACCATGATCTGCGCGTAGTTGCTGTATTGCCGTTGCCCGCTGTAGGTGAGGATAAAACGCATGCTGCCCTGACCAACGGTGGCGATGGTGGTGACAACGCCCGGCTGGCCGTTAATCGAGGTTTCAATATCGCTGGCCATCTTTTCGGTTGTCGCAATATCAGTGCCATAGGGAAGCCAGAGGTCAACAAAGAAGATAGGCGTGTTCGATGAGGGGAAAAAGTTCTGCCGCACCGAGCCGAATCCCCATATTGAAGCTGCCAGCAGCGCCGCCATGACGGTCAGGGTGATCGCTTTGCGCATCAGTAGGGTGTGCAGAATCTGCTGATAAATGCGATAAAAGCGCCCGCTGTAGGGGGCGGTATCCGAGGTTTCAGCAGGCGGCTGTTGCCCTTTGAACAGCCACCATTTAATCAGTACTGGCGTGATGGTTAACGCTGAGAACCAGCTCAGCATGAGTGAAATCAGCAGCACCTGGAACAGTGATTTGCAGTATTCTCCGGTGGAGTCCTGCGACAGGCCAATCGGCGCAAAGGCGAGAATAGCAATCACCGTCGCCCCCAGCAGCGGCAGCGCCGAGCGGCGAATCACATAATTAATCGCCGTGAGCAGCGTCGACCCCTGCTGGCGGGCAATGAGTACCCCTTCGACGATGACGATGGCATTATCGACCAGCATACTCAGGGCGATAATCAGCGCCCCCAGCGAGATACGCTGTAGCTCGATGCCCCACAGATACATAATCAGCAGCGTACCGAGCACGTTAAGCGCTAACGACAGGGCAATAATGATACCGCTGCGCACGCCCATAAAGATCAGCAGCACGCCGACGACAATGGCCAGTGCCATCAGGAAGTTAGTGATAAAGCCGTTCACCGAGTGAGCCACTTCTGCAGCCTGGTCGTAGAACAGGTCAATTTTGATCCCTGCCGGTTTTTCCGCCGACATCTGATCCAGTTTGCTTTCCAGCGCGCGACCAACGTCAATGACGTTGACGCCGGGGATAAACGACACCCCCATAGTGACCGCCTGGCGGCCATTAGCGTGATAAATGCTGGAAGGAGATTCGCTGAGTCCGCGCGATAGCGTGGCAATATCGCGCAATCGCGTCGCTGAACCTGAGCCGTGCGGGCTGATTAACAAATCGCCCAGCTCGTCGAGATTTTCAAACTCCCCCGTTGGATGCAGGCGAATTGACTCGCTGCCGGATTTAATCTCACCGGCGTTAGACACTACGTTCAAGCGGCTGAGGATTGCCGCCAGTTGGTTGAGCGTGATACCGCGGGCGGTCATTTTTGCCAGCGAGATATCGATATTGATTTGTTGTGGGATCGCACCGCCGATAGCGACTTTGCCAACGCCGGGAACCAGCACCAGTTCGCGCCTGAGCTGCTCGGCGTAGCGGACCAGCTCAGGGTTGGTAAAGCTCTCGCCGGAGATAGCAAAGAAGAAGCCAAAGACATCGCCAAAATCGTCGTTCACAAAGGGGGAGGCCACGCCGGGCGGGAACATCCGGGCGGCGTCTCCTACCCGACGGCGCAGCTCATCCCAGATTTGCGGCAGCTCGCTGGAGTGATAATTCGAGGCGATATTGACGGTGATTTGCGACAGACCATTGGAGGAAATTGAGCTGACGTTGTCCAGATAGGGCAGCTGTTGCAGCGCGTTCTCCAGCGGCAGGGTGACTTCTTCCTCAACCTGCTGCGCCGAGGCTCCCGGATAGTGGGTGATGACCACGGCGGTCTTGATGGTAAACGCCGGGTCTTCCAGGCGACCGATATTCAGCAGGGCGAAAATACCCCCGATGCCCAGCAGTAAAATAGTCAGCCAGACGCGAATCGGGTTGTTAATAAACTGACGAGAGATATCCATTACAAACCTCGTTCACGCGTCCAGATTCGAACCGGTTGCTGCGCATGCAGTTCACTGACGCCTGCCGCCACGACGCGCTCGCCGACGCTGAGCCCTTCGGTAATGACCACTCCCTGAGAGGTGACCTGGCCGACGCCAACTTTTCTGTCCTCAAGCTGTAGCTGTTCGCCTTCGCCTTTAACTACCCAGACGTGGGGCTCATTGCGCTGGCGATTATCCGGATTAAATACCGCTTCAACCGGCACCACGACGGCTTTATCGCCCGCGCTGGCGGGCAGGTTTGCCAGATTGACCGTCACGGTCCCACTCACGCCGCCCACTGACGGAAAATCGGCCGGGCGCGGCATGGTTAAAATGATCTGCCAGGTCAGAGTGTTGCTGTCGCTGCTACCGATATGTTCTTTATATTCGGCGGTGAACTGACGGTCCGGCATGGAGTTGATTTTCACCACCGGACGATACTGCGCATTGCGGATATCAATAGTCGTAAAAAGATTCTCCGGAATGCTGAACACCACGTCGAGCAGATCGGTTCGCGTCAGGGTGACGATCGGCTGTCCGGCGGCGACAACCTGGTGATTACGGATCGGGACGCTGGCGGCAATACCGCTAAACGGCGCGGTGAGCGTCATTTGGCTTAGCTCTTCGCGGGCGATTTTGAGCGCGGCGTTGGCGGAATCACGGTTGGCCCGCTGGATATCCATTTCCGCTTTTGAAATGGCCTGGCGACCGGCCAGCGTCTGGAAGCGGTCGAACTGCCGCTGAGCGAGGGTTGCAGCGGTCTGCCGTTCGTTGACGCGTTGCTGCGCTTCCCGGGCGTTGAGCCGGGCGAGCGTTTGCCCCTGAGAGATACTGGCTCCCTGACGCACATCAAGGGATTCAATCTGTCCGCCGCGCTTGAACGACAGATCGGTAGAATCCCCGGATTCAATACGGGCAGGAAAAATGCGCTGCTGTGAATCACCAATGGCGACGACATCCGCAACTTTTACCATCCGCGGCAGCGGGGTAACTTGCGGTGCTTTCTGATCGCAAGCCGTTGTTATTAAAATAACAACGGGAATGAGAGAAAAATAACGGTTCACTGTATTCCCCTCGGTGCTAAAGGTTTTATTTTACATATTTTTCACAAATGCCGGCTTTATTCAGCCAGCGCTGAGACCACTAAATAGGTAAATAACCCGGAAGCCGTACAGGCGATTATTGCCAGGGCAATAAACAGGCTCAGGCGAAACAGGCTGTAGCCGAACATTGCTCCTCCTCTGGTATCAACCTTGTGCTAAGTAGATTCTTATCTACATAATTGTTGAATGGTTTTTAGAGGCGCGCAGGCCTCTGATAATGAGCATAGTCGTTGAAAAAAGGAAATGTTAAAAAGAGTAAAATTTGCGGTAATGTTGACGATTTTGCTGGGTTTTCAGTTGAATTGTCTGAGGTCGACTGAGTCTGTGATATTTTTCAATATATTAATTGGCATCTTAATAATGTTAATCGCCGTGTGCTACGTTTAATTATACCCATCATACTTCGAATCGAGATTTCTTCCTCAGCGCCATTGTCTGCGCTGTTTTCACCACCTTTTTTTATAGGTAATAAAAGGATTGTCTCTATGTATAAAAATATCCTCGTCCCGGTTGATGTGTTTGAAACCGGCCTTGCGGACAAGGCTTTGTCCCATGCTCAATTCCTCGCGCAAAGCTCCTCCGGGCAGATTCATTTACTCAACGTCATCCCGACATTTTCTCCTGCACTGACGCGCGGATTTATTTCCGATGCGCGAAAAATGGAAGACTATCTGGTTAATAATTCAAAAGAAAAACTCGCTGAACTCATCAATAAACTCTCTCTGAAGGAAAGCGATGTCCAGATTCATATTCGCAGCGGCAACGTCCGCGATGAAGTGACGAAACTGGCAGATGAACTGAAGGCGGATGTGGTGATCATTGGCTCACGCAATCCCAATATTCAAACCCATCTGTTGGGTTCAGAGGCGGCAAGTATCGTGCGTTATGCCCATGTGCCGGTTTTTGTGGTGCGCTAAGGGCAGCCTGAGGCTGTCCTGATTTCCGTTACAGGAGTGAGGAGATAACTATGAATACAGAAAAACCGGGCGGCCCGTTTTATCAGCTCTCCGTGGATGAAACCCTGACCAGCACCAACAGCACTCCCGATGGCATCAGCAGCGCTGAAGCGACGGCGCGCTTACAGCAGTACGGTGAAAATGCGCTACCGCAAAAAGCGGGTAAACCGGCATGGCTGCGTTTTCTGGCGCATTTTAATGATGTGCTGATTTACGTCTTGCTGGCGGCGGCGCTGCTGACGGCGGTGATGGGCCACTGGGTCGATACTCTGGTGATCCTCGGCGTGGCGGTGATCAACGCCCTGATTGGTCATATTCAGGAGAGTAACGCCGAAAAATCGCTCCAGAGCATTCGCAATATGCTCTCCAGCGAAGCGGTGGTGGTTCGTCAGGGGAATCATGAAACCATTCCGACCACGGCGCTGGTTCCCGGCGATATCGTGGTGATCCGCGCCGGCGACCGCATTCCAGCAGACCTGCGGGTTATCGAAGCGCATAACCTACGGGTGGAAGAGGCGATTCTGACCGGTGAATCAACGGTGGTGGAGAAAAGTACCGAAGCGCTTAGCGGCGAACTGCCGTTGGGTGACCGGACGAACCTGTTGTTCTCAGGCACCACGGTAAGCTCCGGCGGTGGCAAAGGCCTGGTGGTGGCAACCGGTGGCGATACCGAGCTGGGCCACATTAACCAGATGATGGCGGATATCGAGAAACACCGTACTCCGCTGTTGGTGCAGATGGATAAGCTCGGCAAAGCCATCTTTATCATCATTTTGGTGATGATGGCTGCGCTATTCGTCTTTAGCCTGCTGTTCCGCGATATGCCGGTTTCTGAACTGATGCTGTCGCTGATTAGCCTGGCGGTGGCGTCGGTACCGGAAGGGCTGCCGGCGATTATCTCGATTATCCTCTCGCTTGGCGTGCAAACCATGGCCCGGCAGAAGGCGATTATCCGCAAGCTGCCGACGGTCGAAACCCTCGGGGCGATGACGGTTATTTGCTCGGATAAAACCGGGACGCTGACCATGAACGAGATGACGGTTAAGGCCGTTATCACCGCCGATAAAGTCTATCGGGTGGAAGGGGACAGCTACGAGCCGGTGGGGAATATTCACCCGATCGATGAGCCGGACCCGATAACCGTCGCGCCGGGCACGCTGCTGGAGCGTTATCTGCGCACCATCGACCTGTGTAACGACAGCCAGCTAATCAAAGATGAAAGCGGGTTGTGGAAAATCACTGGCGGCCCTACTGAAGGCGCGCTGAAGGTGCTAGCGGCGAAAGTGACGCTTCCACCGGCGAGCACCGAATTGCGCAGTAAGATCCCCTTTGATTCGCAATACAAATATATGTCGACGCTGTACCGCATCGGCAATGAAGAGACGATTTTAATTACCGGTGCGCCAGATGTGCTGTTCCGCCTGTGCCAGCATCAGCAAACCGACCATGGGCTGGAGCCGCTGGACCAGCCGTATTGGGAAGCGAAAATTGAAGAGTACGCGCGGGAAGGGCTGCGCATGGTGGCGGCAGCGTGGAAACCGGCGGCTGACGGGCAAACCGAACTCACCCATCAGGATTTGCAGCAGGGCGTCATTCTGTTAGGGATCGCCGGGATGATGGACCCGCCGAGACCGGAGGCCATTACCGCTATCGGCGACTGCCTGCAGGCGGGGATCCGCGTGAAGATGATCACCGGGGACCACCCGCAAACGGCGATGAGTATCGGCAAGATGCTGGGGATCGGCAACGCCGGGAACGCCATTACCGGGCGCGAGCTGGAGGTGATGGACGATATCCAACTGAGTGAAGCGGCGCAGAAATTCGATATTTTTGCCCGTACCAGTCCGGAAGATAAGTTCCGTCTGGTCCAGGCGCTGCAAAGCAGGAAAGAGGTGGTCGGGATGACCGGTGATGGGGTGAACGACGCCCCGGCGCTGAAGCAGGCCGATGTTGGTATCGCGATGGGCATCAAGGGCACCGAAGTGACCAAAGAGGCCGCAGATATGGTGCTGACCGATGATAACTTCGCCACCATCGCCAGTGCAGTCAGGGAAGGGCGGCGGGTTTACGATAACCTGAAGAAAACGATCTTGTTCATTATGCCAACCAACCTGGCGCAGGGGTTGTTAATCATTATCGCGCTGCTGGCGGGGAATTTGATTCCGCTGACGCCGGTGTTGATTTTGTGGATGAACATGGCGACGTCGGCTACGCTGTCGTTTGGTCTGGCGTTCGAAGCCGGTGAAAAGAACATCATGCGCCGTCCGCCGCGCGATCCTAAGCTGCATGTGATGGACGGCTTTGCCATCTGGCGGGTAATTTTTGTCGGTTCGATGATCGCCGTGAGCGCCTTTGTGCTGGAGGCCTGGCTACAGCCGCGAGGCTACTCACCTGAGTTTATCCGCACCGTACTGTTGCAGACGCTGGTCACCGCGCAGTGGTTTTATATGCTCAACTGCCGGGTGGCGGATGGTTTCTCACTGAGCAAAGGGCTGCTGGCGAACCGGGGTATCTGGATTGTCAGCGGCGTGTTGCTGGTGCTGCAACTGCTGATTATCTACGCGCCGTTTATGCAGATGCTGTTCGGTACCGAAGCGCTGCCGTTCCGCTACTGGGTGATCACCTTTATTATCGGTTTTGTGATGTTCCTGATTGTGGAAATTGAGAAGCCGCTGACGCGCAAGTGGCGCACGGCCTGAGTCATTCCCGGAGGCGGTGCTGCGCACCTGTCCGGGCTACCAGACAGCCGCATAATCGGTAGCCCGGACAGACGCAGTGCGCCGCCACCGGGGAAAACCAAAAAACAAAAGCCGACGCATAACGCGTCGGCTTTTCCGTTTCAGACAAAGAACACGATCTTAATCGATCAATCTTTGAGTTTAACCGGGTTATTACGATAGGCCGCCAGCTTCGCGCGCATCCAGCTGCTGCTGTTGTTATTGACCGCGCTCACCACGCCGGTGGTGGCACCGCCGCCGACCTGCACATGGAAAATACCGCGTGACGGGAAATCCACATATTTTGGCTCAGTGAAATCCCACTCATGACGCTTGAACAGCTCGCGCGGATTTTTGCCCATCATGCTGGCATGAACATCAAGGAACTCGATGTCCAACAGGTCAGCGTTAATGGCCTCCATAGAACTGCCGATTTCCGCATGGCCCATCAGGTAGCTGCCGCCGGTGCCCCAGAATTTCTCTTCTAACGCCCCAACTTGCTCGGAAGCGGTGGCCAGACGGCTGGCCGGAACCTGCCATGGCAGCACCGGCTGGTGCAGATAACGGCTCAGCGCCGCGCAGAATTCGAAGGTGCGATCCCATTCAAACGGTGAGTAGCAGTAGCCGTTTTTGTAGGCGCGAGCGGTAAAGTCGTCGGCTTCATAGCGGTCTGCGGCCATAAAGTCTGCGCCTTTAGCAACGATAGTGACTCCGTTAGCGTCGGTGTATTCGATATCCTCAAATACGCCGACCAGCAGCGCGTATTCGGCGGTAAGCTTGCCTGCCAGAGTCGGGTCGATGGTCATTTTTTTCCTGGTGCCGTCTACGGCATCAAACACATCGTCATAGGTGAAATCATTATAAACCCACTGTGAACCGCCGACGCTCCACAGGTTCACCTGCCAGCCCAGCACTACATCCGGAGCCACTGCGCGCACCAGCCAGTTGACGCCTTTGATATAGCCTTTCAGGGTATCGGTAATCGCGGCAGGAACGGCGATATTCACGCCATGGTGTGCCAGAGCTTCCGCCAGCGGCTTGCGAACCGGAATCACATAGTCGGGAGAGAAACCGTACTTCTGACATTCGCCAAGGTAATCAGGGTTGACGATAAAGCCGCCCGGAACCGGATGCTCGTCATCTTTCATCGCCTGCGCCATTTGCAGCGCCTGAATGAAGTTGGCAAAGCTGAATTGATGACGCTTAGGATCGTCAATAATGTTTTCCACGTCACCCAGCGACAGGTTGCAGGTGTAGGAGACCATCATCGGCAGCACGCTGTCGCCAGTTTTCGCGGAAACATCACGAGCCATCTGAATGATTTTGGTCGTCGGCTCTTTCGCCGGATCCAGATACCCGGACGCATCGCCCATGCCGTCATCACCGGAGTATTTGAACAGGGAAGAGACGCGCGCTTCGGCCAGGTCATCCACGTTGCTCGGTGACATATTGGCGCAGCCGCCAAAGCTCAGGAATTCAGGGAAGCCTTTTACGCACAGGTTGGCCCCTTCAACGATCGCGATGACCAGCGTCAGCGGGGTGTTTTTCTCAACGTTCAGCGTCTGCGTGGCGACATCGATATAGTACACAACGCCGTTATGGATAACGGTTGCGGATTCAACCTGATAAACGCCCGGTGCCAGCGCAATCGACGGCGTAATGCTGCCGGTTTGCATCGCCAGATCGGCGAAAGAGTACTGACGCGGAACTTCGCTGCCATCAAGCAGACGCAGAGCGAAAGTATCGGCAACCGTTTTTTCGGCAACAACTTTGAGGGTTAATTTCGCAGAGGCGGACTGAGACTCGTCGCGCTGGTTAGCGCTGGTGAAGGCGATATCGTGAAGCTGGTTGTCCAGCGCGCCCTTCGCCGCATCAAAGCTGTAATGAATATTGTTCAGTTTGATGTCATCGATGCAAACGGAATAAGTCCCGGCGATCGGTAGACGATCCAGGCGCTGTTTTTGACCTGCGCGCATGGTGAAGCGCTGTTTGGCAACGCCGTTTTCCAGATAAACAACGTTCAAATCTTCGTTATACAGCGCGTGGGTGGCCGGTAAATTTACCGTCACGTCCAGAGTGGTGCTGCGTTCAGCCTGGGCAAAGGTAATATCAAGTGGGGTGCGCTGGCCTTTAGTGATGGTCAGCTCCGTTGCGCTTAATTGTACTGCCGCGCGAACGGTACCTTCTGCGGTGCGCAACTCTGCCGCGCTGACCGTGTAAACGCCTGCGTCGATATCAAAATTGGTCATGCCCGCTTTCGGAAGAAGCGTTTCGCTTTTCTCACCGCGAAGCAAAACCAGCGTAAGAGCGGCGTTTTCCAGTCCGGCCGGGAAGGCGGCACAGGTTACGGCCAGTTCACCGGCAACGTCCGCTTCTTCATCAGCGGCAGCGGTGAAGGTGCTGCGGAAAGTCTCCCATTTTGGCACGGTATCGGAGGACGCGTTGACGCCCATATGAATATTGGAAATAGAGTTACCTAAGGCAGAACCATCGGCGGCAGTTATCGTCAGCTTAATATCAAAGATGCCGCTGGACACTTCGCTTGATTCAATATTTGTATTTATTAGACACCATGGGTTTGTAGATACGTTAATATCCCCGGCGGTAATTTTACCTGGTGCGCTAAAAGTCAGGATCATTTTTTCTTTAATATCAACGCTGGCGCCGGTAGCGGATTTGAACCCACTAATATCGGTTGTCGGGTACCAGGTGTCGTTACTAATATTAAGTGTGAAATCTAATTGCATTTTTTATCTCCATGAAAATATGCATGATCAAAGGACCATATGTTAATTGCCATCCCGGCTGAATTCGTCTGGTGTTGGTATAATTCAGTGCTCAAGCGCTTTTAGTTATAAATGAGTCGAAATAAGAGTGCATGCGTATTATCGATAAAATGAGGCACGCTGATTTAATATGATAACGAATATCCCGCACTGTTTAATTAGTGAGGAATATTAGGTGAGTGATGAGGTTAATGAGGAGAATGTGATGGTCTGTATGATGGGGCGGGAAGAGCCTGTTCCCGCCGTGTCCCGTACTGAGTTGGCTCTGCGTTTAAATACGTTTCTTCAAAAACGTATTTAATTCTCTGACGATACACTCGGGTTCATCGACCAGCGGCATATTGTCCATATCCGCAATGGCGTCTAATTTTTGCGAATTATCAGACTGCAATGCGGAAAATAATGGCGTGAAGTCAGGTTGCTCCGGGCCGCGCTCGGCTACCAGCTCAAAGGTTTTATTGATTGCCGCGTCGTTGGTCAGGGCTGAAACCAGAACTTTGGCAATTTGTTTTCGCGAGATTACGCCATCGTCCGGGGTGCCGGCATGGCGGCGATCGCCCTGTAGCATCAGTAACTTGTGCTCATTCTCATGGTTGTAATCGAACCAGCCCGGTCTGACGATGGTGTAGAGATGACCGCTGGCCCTCAGCAGGCGCTCGGCCCGACGCTTCCAGTCATGCACTTCCGTGCGCTGGTTAAATGAACTGAGCCGCTCGGTGACGCCGATGGTGGTCATCAGCGCAATTCGTACCTGGGTTGATTTAAGCAGCTTCAGGATATTGCGCACGCCGCCGTAGTCTATCGCCCGCGCGCCAATACGTCCCTGACCATCGGAGCCAAGGGTGAAGATGACGGCATCAATATCTTTCACCACATCCGTTAAGGTCTCCGGCATGGAGACATCGCCGTAGACAACCTGCGCGTCGCGGGGGAGCAGTTTGACTTTGCGCCGATTTCTGACCAACGCTATGGGCTGATGGCCCATTTCGATCGCGGTTTCAACGACGTGAAGACCGATACTGCCCGTCGCGCCAGCAAGGAGTATTTTCATGAGTAATCCTGGGTTCAATTCAGAGATAAATAGGTTAAAAACAGGATATCAATTGCCATTATGCAGAGTAACGAGGCTAAAATGATTGCGTCTATGAATCGCCTTCATAAGTTCTGCGTGCGGGCAATCAAGTTAACGAAGGAGCCCACCGATGCTTAAAGAGAACTTCAACGAACTGCAGATCTTTCTGATCGTTGCGAGGGAGCGAAGCTTTACCAAAGCGGCGGGTAAGCTTGGCGTTTCGCAGTCGGCGCTCAGCCACGCCATAAAGGGCCTGGAGGAGCGTTTAGACATCCGTCTTTTGACCCGAACCACCCGTAGCGTCGCACCGACCGAAGCCGGTGAGCGCATTATTGCCTGCCTGGAGCCGCGCATTGCCGATCTGGAACAGGAGCTGGAAGCCGTTATTCAGCTCAATCGCGCGCCATCTGGCAATATTCGGCTCTCGGCAGGCGAGCACTCCGCGCGCAGTCTGGTATGGCCGAAGCTTAAGCCTTTTCTCAAGGAGTATCCGGAAATCAACGTTGAGCTGGTGGCGGATAATGGCTTTGTGAATATTGTGGAGGGGCGTTTTGACGCCGGTATCCGCCTTGGCGAAAGCGTCGATAAAGATATGATCGCCGTGAAAATCGGCCCGGATATGCGCATGGCGCTGGTGGGTTCACCCGGCTATTTCGCGGAACATAAAATTCCCCAAACCCCGCATGAACTACAAAATCATCGCTGTATCAACATGCGCCTGCCGACCGCCGGGGGACTCTATCACTGGGAGTTTGAGCGAGACGGAAAGCCGCTGCGCGTCAGGGTGGAGGGGCAGCTGACGTTCAATCTGCTATCGGAAAGAATTGACGCGGCCCTGTCCGGGTTCGGTATTGCCTGCGTGCCGGAGGATACGATTGAGGGTCTGGTGAAATCAGGAGATCTGATTCAGGTTCTCGATGAGTGGTGCCCCTCTTTTCCGGGATATTACCTTTATTATCCCAGCCGTAAACAGCACCCACCGGCCTTTGCCCTGCTGATTGATGCGCTGCGTTATTCTGAGTAAACGGCCTGCGGCAACCCGCAGACCGAATTTAACCTTAACGCCCGACGCGGGCCATTAAGGCGGCAGGGTAGCGCTCGCCGACGATTTTCACCGTTTCCAGCGCCTGGGTGATTTTACGCAAATCCTCCGCTGAAAGGACGAGTTCAGCAGCGCCCAGATTCTCTTCCAGTCGATGCAGTTTAGTGGTGCCGGGGATCGGCACAATCCACGGTTTTTGCGCCAGCAGCCAGGCCAGCGCAATCTGCGCCGGAGTTACGCCTTTTTCGGCAGCAAGCTCGCCAAGCAGGGTGACCAGTTGTACATTGGCTGCAATAGCCTCGGCGGCAAAACGTGGCACTTTGCTTCTGAAATCATCTTCACCGAACGTGGTACCGGCTTTGATTGCGCCGGTTAAAAAGCCTTTGCCCAGCGGACTGAACGGCACAAAGCCAATCCCCAGCTCTTCCAGTACCGGTAGGATCGCCTGCTCAGGCTCGCGCCACCACATTGAGTATTCGCTTTGCAGCGCGGCAACCGGCTGCACGGCATGGGCGCGGCGAATGGTTTGCACGCCTGCTTCGGAAAGGCCGAAGTGTTTAACCTTGCCTTCGGCAATCAGCTCTTTCACCACGCCGGCGACGTCTTCGATCGGCACGTCGGGGTCAACGCGGTGCTGGTACAGCAGGTCGATGACGTCGGTTTTCAGACGACGCAGCGAGCCTTCGACGGCTTCGCGGATATGCTCCGGGCGGCTGTTTAAAATCTGCTGCTTGTTGTCATCGCCGAAGGTAAAGCCAAATTTAGTGGCGATAACGACTTGGTCGCGGAACGGTTTTAACGCTTCGCCGACCACCTCTTCGTTCAGATACGGACCGTACACTTCGGCGGTATCGAAGAAGGTTACGCCGCGCTCAACGGCGGCACGAATCAGTTCGATGGCCTGACGGGTATCGGTCGCCGGGCCGTAGCCGTGGCTCAGGCCCATACAGCCCAGGCCGAGTGCCGAGACTTCAAGCCCGGACTGACCAAGAAAACGTTTTTGCATTACGTTACATCTCCGTGGGTTTCTGATTAAACGTCCAGCTTACGACCGGCGAGCCATTCCACTCGGGCGGGGTCGCGATGCGAGAAAAAGGCGCTGGTGGCGGTGTCGATGGCGGTAATGTGCAGCATTTCGTTGGCGCTCAGCTCGAAGTCCAGCACGTTGATATTTTCGGCCATGCGCTCTTTACGTACGGTTTTCGCAAGCGAAACGATGCCGCGCTGTAGGATCCAGCGCAGGACGACCTGGCCGACGCTTTTGCCATATTTTTCACCAATGGCGGTTAACTCCGGATGCTGGAACAGACCGTTTTTGCCTTCAGCAAAAGGTGCCCACGCTTCAGGCTGAATGCCGCGGGTCAGCATCCACGGCACGGCGTGGAGCTGCTGATTAAACGGGTTCACCTCAATTTGGTTAACAGCCGGTACCACTTTATTGAAGGCGATCAGGTCAGCGAGGCGATCCGGGTGGAAGTTGCTCACGCCAATAGCGCGAATTTTCCCGGCCTGCTGTAGCTCCTCCATGGCGCGCCATGCACCGTGAACGTCGCCGTAAGGCTGATGAATCAAATAGAGATCGACGTAATCCAACTGCAGGCGATTTATCGAACGCTCAAACTGCGCTTTGGCGCCTTCGTAGCTGGCGTCCTGCATCCACAGTTTGGTGGTGACGAAAAGCTCATCGCGCGCAATGCCGCTCTGCTTGAGCGCATTGCCGACCTGAGTTTCGTTCAGATAGGAGGCGGCGGTATCAATCAGGCGGTAGCCCGTTTCAATCGCCTCGACAACGGCGCGCTCGCACTCTGCGGCATCCGTCATCTGAAAGACGCCAAAGCCCAGCAGGGGCATTTCAATACCGTTGTTCAGTGTTACCGTTTGCATGACGTTATCCTTCCTCTTTTGTGTCAGAGAAGCATAGCGCAGAGTGATTTATTCGATTAGAGGGCGTAATTTTCTAGGGTTAATTAGCAGGATTCATAAATTGGCGAACCCTGCTATTGGGAAACTTAGAGCCTATCCCAGTAGGCGTTATTGGCGCAGACAGTTTGAACACGGACAGCGCGCAAGAACCGGAGCGTACACGTAGTACGTGAGGATTCTGAGCACTGCCCAGGTTCAAAGTGGCAAGCAAAATAGCCCTAATGAGATAGGCTCTTAAGGCAACTGACGGTACTCTTCGTCGGCCACCGGCTCCAGCCATTCGTTGGATGCACCTTCAGCGGGAACCGCCACGGCAAGGTGGGCAAACCAGCTATCGGCGGCCGCGCCGTGCCAGTGTTTGACGCCCGCAGGGATATTGACCACATCCCCGGCGGTCAGCTCACGCGCCGGTTGGTTCCACTCCTGATACCAGCCGCGTCCGCCGGTCACCAGCAGGATTTGTCCGCCCTTATGGTGAATATGCCAGTGGTTACGACAACCTGGCTCAAAGACCACGTTACCGATATTAACCCCTTCCGTGGAGAGCATGCTCAGGTAGCTGGTGCCCTGAAAATACTGCGCATAGGCTTCGTTTTTCTCCCCTTTAGGGAAGATACCGTTACCGTCAAATTGTTCGTTCATGTTGTCTCCGCGTTTTAATTTAAGCGTCCCGACGTTGTCCATCGGGATCCACTGTGTAAAGTGTAGTGAAAGCCTGATTAAATGATAAGATGCTCAAATGTGAATACACTGGTGCAAAAAATTCACCAATTATGAGCAAAGAAAAATTAAACGATTTACAGGCTTTTGTGACGGTGGCCCAGGAGCGTAGTTTTACCCGAGCGGCGGCGGTATTGGGCATCTCGCGTTCGGCGCTGAGCCATACGCTGCTGGGGCTGGAAGAGCGCCTGGGGGTGCGATTATTAATCCGTACCACGCGTAGCGTCTCGCCAACCGATGCCGGAAACCGCTTGCTGGCCGTGCTCGCACCGCGCCTGGATGAGATTGAGACGGAATTGATCTCGCTGCGTGCTTCACGTGACAAGCCTGCCGGAACGGTGCGTATTACCGCCAACGATCATGCCATCGTCACCGTGCTCTGGCCCCGACTTCAGCCTTTATTAAATGAATACCCCGATATCAACATTGAATTCAGCGTCGGCTATGAACTGACCGATATTGCGGCCCAACGCTTTGATGCCGGGGTGCGGATGGGCGATCAGGTTGACAAAGACATGATTGCGGTGCGCATTACCCCCGATGTGCCGATGGCGGTGGTTGCAGCACCCGATTATCTTTCCGGCAGGGCGGCGGTGACGCGCCCTGAAGAGCTGATGGCACATAACTGCATCAATCTGCGGTTGCCCACCCACGGCGCGCTGTATGCCTGGGAGTTTGAAAAGGGCAGTCAAAAAATTAACGTTCGGGTCGATGGGCAAACCGTTTTTAACAATACCTTTTTGATGATTCAGGCTGCGCTGGACGGGGCCGGTATCGCCTATGTGCCCCGCGATTTAGTGGCGAAAGATATCGCCACTAAATCGCTGATACCCTTGCTTGCCGACTGGTGCCCGCATTTTCCGGGGTACTATCTGTATTACCCTGGTCGCCAGCATCTCCCGGCGGCGTTTACGCTGGTGGTTGACGCTTTGCGCTGGCACCGACGGGCTTGATCAGCTGGACAGCGCCTGCTGTAGCGCATGGTCAGCACGCATAGCCGCTTCGCTTTCGCCATTTTCTCGTAGCACCTGCGCCAACTGGCGTAGCTGCTCGGCAGTGAGTCCAACCCGCAGACTGGCCCGCGTGTGCGACAGCAGCTGCGATTCCACGCCCGGCGTGGCGGCGAGTGCGCCAACCGTTGCGAGCTCTCGGCTTTGCCAGTCGAGGTTGTCGCGGGCAAAGATATCGCCAAATAGATGCGTTTGCAGGAACTGATTAATCACCGGGACAAATTCAAAAAGCGGCCCCTGTACCGGTGCGCCTGAGATTTTGGTCTGGTTTGCGGTACCCACGGCGCGCAGCTCCGCGCCGACGGGAATCGGACTGGCTGGCTCTTTTCCTTCGATGTCATTGATGCCGCGTTGTTTACGCGTTTCAACCACCTTCATCAATTCATTCAATCCGTTAAGGCTACGAGGGAAGCCGGTGTAGGCATAGAGCTGGACGAGGATTTCTTTGGTTTCGTTAATCGTGAGCCCGGCATCCAGACCCTGATTTAGCGCTGCGTTCAGCTTGTCCATCTGGCTGCTGGCCATTGATGCGGCGATCAGTGGGATCGCCTGCTGGCGAGCAGATAGCGTAGTGGAGGCGGTTTGTTGGTTCTCTATCGTAGAGGCTCCTTGCGTCGTCGGGGCCGCATTTACCGAAAGGTTACAACCAAAAATCAGCAATGCCGCTGCCGTTAGCGTTTTAATGCGCGTGGTATTGTTCATCCGTCACTTTCTCCATCCATTCAACGTTTTTACCCGCGACCGTACCCGTTACAGCCAGATGCGTCATCGCGCTGCCGGGCGCGGCCCCATGCCAGTGCTTAACCCCTGGCGGGCATACCACGACATCGCCGGGGCGGATGGTTTGCACGGGTTGTCCTTCCTCCTGAGTCAGGCCGACGCCGGAGGTCACGATTAGCCTTTGACCGGCAGGATGGGTGTGCCAGGCAGAACGCGCACCGGGCTCAAAGGTAACGTATGCGCCGGAGGCGCTGATGTCTTTGTCGGCGCTGAACAACGGGTCGACCCGCACGCGTCCGGTGAAGTTTTCAGCGGGGCCTGCCATCGCGCTTTGGCTCCCGGCGGGCGTAATCTGCACCGAGGCGTTTTGCCCCTCGGCCAATGAAGAGAAAGCGATAAACGGTAGTAACAGCGCGAGATAACCTAATTTTCCAATCATGCAGGGCGTCCTTTTATGTCAATGAAGGGGGTACTGCGTTGCGATAATTCTAATGGGCGTTCCATGTCGTCAGGCTGACGGTTGGCTGACATTATTGTCAGTTGGCGGTGCGAGGGCGAAGGTGAGGCCAAAGGTATTGTGGCCCCCTTCGCTGCGCGCAAAAACCTCGCCCCGATGCATAATGGCCACGGCATGAACGATTGAGAGCCCCAGTCCGTGATGGGTATCGCTCTTGGCGCGAGAAGCGTCAACGCGATAAAAACGTTCAAAAAGGCGATGTAAATGGGCAGAGGCGATCGGCTCGCCGGGGTTCGACACCGCAACACAAGCCTGATTTTGACTTTCGCTTAAGCGGACGATAATCGTACTGCATAGTGGCGCGTGCCTTGCGCTGTTTTCCAGCAGATTAGCCAGTGAACGGTGGAACAACCGCCGGTCGATATGGGCGGAGACATCGCCTTCGATCTCCAGCGTGAGCTGTTTTTCAGCGAAGGAGGGTTCCACGTATTCTGCCGTTTTCAGCGTCTCTTCACGTAGCGAGACGCGGCTTAACTGCGCGGCATGAACACCGGCGTGGGCATGTGACAGGAACAGCATGTCGTTAACGATTGACGTCATCCGCTCAAGTTCTTCGAGGTTTGAACCCAGCAGTTCTTCAAGTTCATCATGCGAGCGTCGGCGCGATAGTCCGAGCTGTGTTTGACCAATCAGGTTGGTGAGTGGGGTACGAAGCTCGTGGGCCACGTCGGCGTTAAAGCTTTCAAGTTGCCGCCAGGCAATTTCCTGACGTTCCAGCACACCATTAAATGACCGTGCCAGCTGCTGCAACTCCTCAGGCAGCGCGGTGCTATCGAGCCGCTGACCATGATCGCCCGGTGCCAGATGCTGCGCCTGCTGGCTTAGGGCGCTAACCGGGCGCAGGCCAATTCTGGCGACCATGTATCCCAGCAGCGCGACAATAACCACGCCCAGTGCGGTAATAATCAGCAGCGTGCGCGTGAATGCCTCCAGCGTGCCCATATATGGTGTGGAATCGATGGCGACCACATAGCGTAGCGCCGGTCTTTCACCGTTGGCGGGGATCGTTTTGACCAGTAGAAAAAGCGAACATGCGCCTTGCGAAGCGCCGGGCATTTTATTGAAACCCTCCGTCAGCGAAGACCACTGAACCCCGAAGGGGGGCGCTCCGCCCACGTTAAAATGAGGGTTATCGCTGACTATCCAGTAGCGAACCCGCTCGCCTTCAGAGTTGGCCAGAACGGTAAATTTACTGGCAAGCGTAGACCAGCCGTCGGCGGAGGTGCGCGATACGATCCGCGGGCTCATTAATGATTCGCGAAACAGTAGCTCGTTATGCATCTGTTTTTGCAGTGAGTCATGCAGCGAGCTTCGCAGCAAAATGCCGATGGTCGAGACGATCAGTAGGGCGGACAACGCGAACATCAACGCCAGGTGTACCGAGATGGCGCGCTTAAACATGTTTTTCCATCACTTCTTCAGGCCTGACTTCAAGAACATAGCCCATGCCGCGCACGGTATGCAGCAGCTTGATCCCGAACGGTGCATCAACTTTGGCACGCAGGCGTTTGATGGCGACTTCCACAACGTTCGCGTCGCTGTCGAAATTCATATCCCAGACCTGCTCGGCGATCATCATTTTGGACAGGATCTCTCCCTGGTGACGGGCCAGCAGGCTGAGCAGGGAAAACTCTTTGGCGGTCAGCTCCAGGCGCGTTCCGGCGCGCAATACCCGGCGAGCCAGCAGATCCAGGTGCAGATCGTGTATTTGCAACTGCGTAATATCTGCACCGTCGGCTGAGCGGCGACGCACTAGCGCCTGAATGCGCGCCACCAGTTCAATCAGGGAAAAGGGTTTGGGCAGATAATCATCGGCCCCCAGGCGCAGGCCTTTAACTCGCTCATCGACGGACCCCCGGGCGGATAGCATGAGTACTGGGGTTTGTTTACTGGTGCGAAGGTTTTCCAGTACCCGGTAACCGTCCATGCCCGGCAGCATGACATCAAGGATTATCGCGTCGTAGTCGAACTCCTGCGCGTAGTGCAGGCCTTCGGCTCCATCGGCAGAGACATCGACCGTGAACCCCGATTCGCCCAGCGCGCGCGTCAGGTAGCTTGATGTTTTTTCTTCGTCTTCCACTAACAGCAGGCGCATAGCAATCCTGTCCTTATCCGTTTTTTAAGGGGGCTTCGACATCGGAATAAACCTGTACCGCATCGGGTAGCCTTTGGCCTCTGATGGTTATGGCATCCAGTGAACGGGTGAGCTCGGTCATTTCAGCGTTTGTCAGCTTGATGGCTGCTGCGGCAGTGTTTTGCAGCATATGGTCGCGGTTGGTGGTGCCGGGAATTGGCACAATCCAGGGTTTGCTTGCCAGCAGCCACGCCAGCGCAATTTGGCCCGGCGCGGCATTTTTTCTTAGCGCCCAGCTTTTTAGTAACTCGACGAGCTGGAGATTGTGCGCCAGATTATCCGGAGCAAAACGAGATTCCGTGGCGCGGAAATCGCCGGGAGCAAATCGGGTATTGGCATCTATCCAGCCAGTTAAAAACTGCACGCCCAGCGGGCTCCACGGCACGAAACCAATCCCTAACTCTTTGCATACCGGCAGCGCGCTTTTTTCCGGGCCGCGCCAGAGCATCGAGTATTCGCTTTGGACTGCGGTTACCGGTAATGCCGCGTGGGCGCGTCTTAGCGTATTAACCCCCATTTCCGATAATCCCCAGTGCAGTACCTTTCCTTGATCCATTAGGTCTTTTACGGCGCCCGCGACGTCCTCAATCGGGATCTGTGGATCGACCCGATGCTGATACAGCAGGTCGATGCGATCGGTTCGCAGGCGTTTAAGCATGTTTTCGACGACTTGTTTGATATGCTCCGGGCGACTGTTTAGGCCAGGAAGGCGCTTGCCGGTCTGCTGATCGATGTTCCAGCCAAACTTGGTGGCGATAACAATTTTGTCGCGAAAAGGGGCCACACCTTCGCCGAGGATTTTTTCAACTTCAAACGGACCGTAGGCTTCCGCCGCATCAAATAGCGTGATGCCGCGATCGAAGGCCTGGCGAATGATATTCACCATCTCCGGACGCCAGGGCACGGAAGTGTCGTATTTACGGCTCATGTTCTGTACGCCCAGACCGATAGCGGACACTTCGAGGTTGCCCAGTTTGCGTTTATCCGGTGCGGCAGAATGCAGGTTGCTTTGACCTCCGGCGCTAGCGGTTTTTTCTGTCGCGTAAACGTGAGAGACCAGCGAGGCTGCAGCGACCCCGGCCCCTGCAATCAGCAATTTACGCCGTGCTGGCATAGAAGGGACGTCTGCGTCGTCGGTGAATCGTTGTTTATTGCTCATGAAAGGCTCCTTTTCTCGGTAGTTTGGCCTGCGCTTATTCTGACTCCCGTTTGCCAACATAAAGCTGACCGTTTCCTGACAGCGTTGTCAGAATCCTGTGCAAGATATTTCTGACAAAATTGTTATTCATTCGTCATGATGCTGACAGTTCTCTCTTCCTAATCTGAATACGTTATTTGCCATCGCCAGCCTGGTGAATTCAGGCCATTATTTATTCGGGAGAGATCATGAAAATTACGCTTTTAAATACCGTTTTACTGACGGCCATGATGAGTGTTTCATCGGTGCATGCCGCTGATTACAAACAAAATCCTTTTACTCTGGTGTATGACGGAGCGATAACTGAAAATGTCAAAGGCAAGGTCAACATTCACCCGGTAAAATATGATCTGCACGGCATCCAGATTGCCGCCAATGTATACACCCCGGCCAATTACGATCCGGCTAAAAAATATCCGGCGGTGGTTGTTGCCCATCCTAATGGTGGCGTGAAAGAGCAGGTTGCCGGGTTATATGCTCAGCGCCTGGCGGAGCATGGATATATTACAATTACCGCCGATGCGGCTTATCAGGGAGCCAGCGGCGGTATGCCGCGCAGCGTGGATAAACCAGCCAATCGCATTGAGGATATTCACGGCATGGCTGACTATCTCAGCCAGTATCCCGGCGTTGATACCGCCCGTATTGGCCTACTGGGCATCTGCGGCGGTGGCGGCTATTCGCTAAAAGCGGCGCAGACCGATAAACGTTTTAAAGCGCTGGCGACGCTCAGCATGTTTGACTCCGGGCTGGTGCGCCGCAATGGCTATCAGGATTCACAGATTTCCACTATCCAGGAACGTCTGAAGCAGGCAACCGACGCGCGTACCAAAGAAGTCACTACAGGTGAGGTCGGCTATTCCGGTGATGCTAACCTGACCGATGAACAAATCGCCAAACTCCCATTTGATCTGTATCGCCAGGGCTACGAGTACTACTGGAAAACCCATGCTCATCCGAACTCAACCTTTCGCTATACCACCAGCAGCCTGCTCGATTTAATGCGCTTTGATGCGCAAAGCAATATGGACCTTATCAACCAGCCGCTGCTGATGATGGCCGGTACCAAAGCAGATTCGCTGTATATGACCGAAAGCGCGTTTAAAAAGGCCACCGGTACCGCAAATAAAGAGCTGTTCCTTATCGACGGAGCGACGCATATCGAGACCTACTGGGTGCCGCGTTATGTCGACCAGGCCATGAGCAAGCTCGATAACTTCTTCGATAGCAATATTTAAGTCGTAAGGCCAGCTTCATCAGGAGGTTGGCCGTTTCTCTGCGTTCAGAGTAACGGAGTTGGCGGCTAAAATAATTACGTTCAATAAATAGGCGCTATGAGCATAATTCATTAAACGGAGTTTCGCGGTTTGTATTCAGAATGCGGGCTGTGGGGGAGGGCGTCTGGTTCAATCAGAGAAATGTTTGACGGAGGGGTTGGACAAGGGGGCGAGTTGTTATGACGTTGAAAAACAAAAAGCCTGCTTAGTTTCCTAAGCAGGCTTTTTTAAATTTGGCTCCTCTGACTGGACTCGAACCAGTGACATACGGATTAACAGTCCGCCGTTCTACCGACTGAACTACAGAGGAATCGTGTGAACGAGGCGAATACTACTGGCCTCGTATTTTTGTGTCAACACTAAATTTAACTTGCTGATTCAAATGGTTAAATTTAGTGCAAACCGTTGTTTTAGTGTACTGCTGGGTTATCACCTTCATTCTGTGGGTTATTTTCACGTAATCTCTCCAGCGGGTCCTGGCGATAGAAGTGGCAGAAACGTTGCCAAAGTGCAGGAAAACGCGGGGCAAAGAGCTCAGGGGCACTGAAGAAATATTCAGAGAGCACGGCAAAACATTCGGCAGGATCGGTAGCGGCATAGGCATCAACGCTTGCGGCGCTTTCGCCGACCAGATCGATCTCATCCTGAATATTGTTCATCGCTGCGTGAAGATCGTGCTCCCAACCTGCGACTTCGCGGAGAGGAATGAATGGCACACCACTTGCGCGATCGCCATTGCGGGTATCCAGCTTATGCGCAACTTCGTGGACGATAAGGTTAAAACCGGAGGCGTCGAAGGAGTCCTGGATGTCGAGCCAGTTGAGAACAATGGGGCCTTGCTGCCAGCTTTGCCCGGATTGCACGATTCGTTGGTTATGCACCAGGCCGATATCATCCTCCCATTCATCATCGACGACAAACGGGGCAGGGTAGATGAGCACTTCGTGGAAGCCGTCTAACCATTCGATCCCAATTTCGAGAACCGGCAGGCAAAACAGTAGTGCGATACGGGCGCTATGAAGGGGGGTAAGCTCAAGTCCTTGTAACGCAACGAGACGCTTCTGCTGTAAAAAACGGTTTGCCATTTGTGCAAGTTGCCGCTGCTCCTGCTCGGAGAGATTGGCTAAAACTGGAATGGCAAGCGCCTGTTCCCAGGGGATTTCTGCGTTGCCAGACTCTTCATCTACTTTCCAGGGCCATTTAAACATCATATTGCTCGCAAAGTCGTCACTTGAACTGAATTAAAGAGACAGGAACTATTAAAATGCCAAAGAACCTGGCATTATAGCAACCTCAACAGCGGAGAGATGCCAGAGCGGCTGAATGGACCGGTCTCGAAAACCGGAGTAGGGGCAACTCTACCGGGGGTTCAAATCCCCCTCTCTCCGCCAATTATTAAAATAAATCAATAATTTGCGAAGATTTTTTGATTTTGCCCTGCATAAATCCCTGCATTAAAATTTCTTGCTATCGCTCTGTTTTCTCACCTCTAACGCTGTCATTTTTACCATGTTGCTCCTTGTAGGGCATCCACTTTTATCTTCTTTAGTTCACAAGCTCACACTCTTAAACAACAACTTAGCCCATCTCGCATCTCGGATAACAAAATTGTTGAACTACATGTGTTTCATACGGATACCTGTAAGGGTGTCTAAAGGGAATGGTTTGTTGGGGTATGGATGAAAAGAAGTGAAATCAGGAAAGCGTTGGAAGAATACAGGCTGATGGCCAAAAACACGGAAATCTCAAAAAGTGCGTGGAACTAAAAAGGGTGTGCTTACACGACCAGTGAGAGGGACTCTCAGCTTTCTAAGTTAAAAGCGGCAGGTGAAAATGGAGATGTAGAAGCTCAGTATGCCTTAGGTCTCATGTATTTATATGGAGAAATACTGGATGTTGATTATCAGCAGGCAAAGATTTGGTATGAAAAAGCTGCTGCCCAAAATGATCCGCGTGCGCAGGTCAAAATCGGTGTGATGTATGCAAATGGTCTTGGGGTGAATCAGGATTATCAACTGGCAAAATCCTGATATGACAAAGCTTCGGTTCAAAATGATGTAGACGGGCAATTTTTGCTTGGTGAGATGTATGACGATGGTCTCGGTGTAAGCCAGGATTATTATCAGGCAAGGGCTTGGTATGAAAAGACAGCGGTCCAAAATGATGCTCAGGCACAGTTCGATCTTGGTGTGATGAATGAACGTGGTGAAGGGGGAAATATCAACACAGGGCAAGCGATAACTTGGTTTGGGCTAGCATGCAAGAATGGGCATAAGGACGGTTGTAAACGTCAGGAATATTTGTTGAAAAAGTAAAGAAATATCGGAGTGAGACGTTATTATAAATATAATATTTAATATCCTTTCGGTAGCAATGCCTCTTAATTGGAAAAGAGACATTGCTGTAAATCGACAACTATGGTAAAGATATTTCGTTATTAGTACCCATTAGTATGCTACTCTGTGATGGTAAAAATTCTCCTTTATTTTCATCTCGTCCCTGCAATAATATTTTTGCATCATTTTTATTATAGTCACGAACAGCTTTAGCTGATAATTTACCAATAATGGTGTCAGATGAACGTAGCCGGTTAATAATGAGAACTAACTTTGTGTCATTAAAGTCGGACATCATGTTTTGATCTCCTTCACTATCGCCAGCAACGAATATTGGCCCTGTATTTTTGTAACGTTGTTGTATAAATTTCTTTATGGTTTCGGTTTTACCTTTTCCTTGCGTTTGAGGATAGTACGGATCGAGGCTATGAGTCAATTTACCTTCTTTATCGTATAAGGGATGCATTGCATAGACATGAGATTCAGGAACAGAAAAGCCATATTTATCTATAGTAACGATACTTTTTATAACGTCTAAAGCAGAAGCGGAAATTACATAAACATCAACCCCTGCCTCCTGTAGGTTTTTGTATAATGTCTGCATTTCTGGAAACAGCCTAAATCCATTTTTCCATGTTACTGATACCATACCAGCCCGGCCTGCCATATCTGCTGGGCTTACCCATGTTACCTTTGTGATAGGCTGTTTATTTTGCCACTCAATAGTATCGTCTACTAAATCAGATATTTCTTTTTTGGACATACCAGAAAAAAGATACGTTACCCATGGATAAGATACCTCATGGTCGAATGATCCACCTATTGCATCATATAAATATCTCATTTTTACTATAAAATTCATATAATTAGGATTTGTTTTAATTTCATCAATCGTTTTATTACCCTCAAATCCATTGTAATTATGGTATAGCCATGTGTAGCTATCAACAATATCTTGACCAATGAGATTTATATTAACCGCTTGATTGTTTTTATTATTATAATCAGAGTTAAAGCTAGAGGTCGGTATATCTTTGTAAATTATCTCTTTCAATATCTCAGGTTTCATAGCAAATCTAAGGTTTTCCAGTTGATATATAAGAGTTGCCTCTTCGATATCTAGAAAAGCTGTCGTGTTGTCAAAATCAAAAACAGCATATAAAGAGTGTGCAGGCTTCTGCTTTGCCTCTTGAATTAGTCTATCAATTTTTCTCGAGTTGAACTCGTCCCAATTGCCTATAACTGATTGCTTTTCTTGGGAAACTACGGTTGCTAAATTTTGTGATACTCGATTTGTGTTACCGGCAATGGCTGTGGTTCCATATACTCCAAAAATTACAGATATCAGTGTGTATATTATTGTCATTTTCATGGTTAATTCCTTTTTTAGGGTGCATTATCATCTGTAGCAAAAAGTAAAAACCATCTATATCAAAAATTGGCACCTTTATCATGAATGTGATGGTTATCATATTTTATGCGCCTATAACCTGCAAACCTCCAGGTGCCAGTGCCCAATACAACCTTGGTGTAAGATATGAAAATGGCGGAAGGTTAAGTCAGAATTATCTACAGGTAAATGCTTGGTATGAAAAGGCGGTAGGTGTAAAACGATGCACAGGCACAGTTCGATAGTTGTGTGATGGATGAGCGGGGTGAAGGAGAAAATATCTACACAGATCAATCAAGAACATTGTTTGGATTAGCATGTAAGAATGGGAATAAGGAAGGTTACGATCGTTATGAAAATAATTTAAAGCGTTTAAAATGGTAAGCTATGTTGTCGTGATTTGAATTAATTTTAACTTATAATATATTTTGGTGTTTATTTGATATGAAAAAATATAATGTAAGGAGAGGAGTGATAAATAATATACAAAATATATAAATGGACAAGAACAACCCCCTTGATGAACCTAAATCACCAAAATGTCTGTCCCAGGATTTTTTTGACACTATCCTCTGTGCTGATACTTCTAAAGCGTAATATGCAAACGGGTATGCTAAAGCACCAATGCATCTGTATATTTGTATTTAGCAGGGCGTGGAGTGCGTGCCGATTTGGTTTTAGGATGAGATAAACCAACCGCTGCGAATAGTTCAGCAGGATCAATACCATCTTCTAACAGTTTCTGGCGGAAGGCTTGTAATTTAGCCTGACGTTCTTCTTGTTCTTTACGGACGGTACTTTCTTCCTTACGACAATCTTCAGCGACAGAAGAGAGTTTTTCCAGCATCTCTTCCAGAGTTGCCAAAAACAAAAAAAGCCCGCACGAGGCGGGCTTGAGATTAATTAACAAACTTAGAACTGGTAGGTGATACCTACAGCGAACTGGTCGTCGGTAGACGCGCCAGTAACAGCTGCATCTTCGTCATCCATCAGGTTGAATTTGTATGCAGTGTATACGTTGAAGTTTTTATTGAAGTAGTACCAGGTACCCAGTTCAACGTAGTTCATGATATCAGCATTGGTATCTTGTCTTGGACCCAGATCTTTGCCTTTCGCATAGACATAGCCCAGAGACGGACGCAGACCGAAGTCGAACTGATACTGAACAACGGCTTCAATGTTCTGAGTCTTGTTGGCGAAACCACCTTTTTCCATTGGGGTCATGTTATGGGATTCACCATACATAACTGATGCGTAAACATTGTTTGCATCATATTTGGCAGCCAGATCCCAAACTTCTGCTGTTTCACCTTTACCGTCCGCAGCTTGCTCGTCAATACGGTCAGCGTTGCTATAAGCACCTACTAAGCCGAAGCCGTCGATGTTGTAGTTAACAGAGAAACCGAAACCGTCGCCGTTGGCTTTTTTCGCATCAGTGTCGTTGTTTTTACCCTGATACTGCAGGGCAAAGTTCAGGCCATCAACCATGCCGAAGAAGTCGGTATTACGATAGGTAGCAACGCCGTTGGTACGACCGGTCATGAAGTTGTCGGTGTAGACCAGGCCGTCGCCGCCCCACTCAACCAGCATATCGGTGTAACCCGCTGCGTCATAAACAACGCCGTAGTTACGGCCGTAGTCAAATGAGCCGTATTCAGCGAATTTCAGGCCTGCAAACGCCAGACGAGTATCATCAGCCTGCTGGCCTTCTGGTTTGTCCGCTTTGATGTTGTATTCAAACTGGCCGTAACCGGTCAGTTCGCTGCTAATCTGAGTTTCGCCTTTGACACCAAAACGTGCATAAGAGGTATCGTCAGAGTTGTTGTTGTCGCCATCATGGGTCATGATGTGTTCGCCAACCATTTTGCCGTAGAAATCCAGTTTGTTGCCGTTCTTATTATAGATTTCTGCTGCGTTAGCGGCACCAGCGACTAATAAAGCTGGAACCAGAATTGCCAGTACTTTTCTTTTCATTATATATATTCCCTTTTAATCATAATTAATATGAATGTTGTCATTCCCTCCGGGGAGACTATTTGATACTAGCGATTAAGTTCATTTTTCTTTAAATGAAAGATGTAAGTAAATTATATCTAATATTACAAAATGTTTCTTGGTGATTCTTTATATTTAAAATCAATTAATTCGTTTTAATTTATTTCTTGTGTTTATGTTTTTCAATAACATGAAGTTATGTGTTTTTATAAGCAATTTGTATTACTGATGAAATTTACAATTTAAATGATTTTGTAATTTATATTTTTGTGACTAATGTCCACGGGTAAATTCGTTTTTTGCATGCGCCATTTCAAAATGATGGGGTGATGAGACTTTACGGGGAATAAACTTAGGGTATTAATCTTGTTTAGATGGAATCAGCAGAAAGTGCAGGGAAATTCTCACCTGCTTTCATCAATTTGCATTATTTAAAATAAGATAGAATTCATTGAAAATATATGGCGGCTGGCAGTAGGCCGCATGGAGCGAGACCCAGGCTCAAAGAGGATAGAGAGATCTGCTGTCTGGAAAGCATTTTTATTATATAATGTGACGAATGTCACTATTTTTGACTGCCGTCGGCGGTATCTGTTGTTGAGTAAATGGGGAGTAAGCTAATGGAAGATAAAGCGAAAAGGAGTCCTGGAGGTAAACTTGCGCTGTGGGCATTTTACGTCTTTTGCGGTTACTTCCTCTGGGCGATGGCGCGCTACTGGTGGGTTGTTGGGCAGATCCAGAGTGTACCAGGCGTGACGATTGACGGCGAGTTAGGTTCTACGGCAGGTAAATGGATCGGTGCGCTGCTGGGTTTTTTGGTGTTGGGTATCGTTGGCGTCGTTCTCGGTGCGATCGCCTGGTACACGCGACCTAATCCGCAGATGTATGAACATCACGATTAAAGTTGCTATGCTCGTTTCTGGCCTTATCACAAAGGAACGCGCATGGAACTTGTTGGCTGGCAGCAACGGTTTGAATCCTGGTTAATCGGGCATCACTCGCAAGAGGATTCTGCTCACGATATTTCACACTTTCGCCGGGTTTGGGCAACGGCTCAGCAGTTGGCCAAAGATACTGATGTTGATCGGCTGGTGATCCTGACCGCCTGCTATTTTCATGACATCATCAGTCTGGCGAAAAATCATCCTGAACGAAGTCGCTCCTCGGCGATGGCGGCGGAAAAAACGCTGGCCATCCTGCAGTCATCTTTTCCTGACTTCCCCGCAGACCGCTATCCGGCGGTCTTGCATGCTATAGAAGCGCACAGTTTTAGCGCTGCAATTCCCCCGCAGAGTGAAGAAGCAAAGATTGTCCAGGATGCCGACCGACTCGAAGCATTGGGGGCGATTGGCCTGGCGCGCGTTTTTGCCGTGTCCGGCGCGCTCAACAATATTTTGTTTGATGCCGACGATCCCTTTGCCGATAGACGCGAATTAAATGACAAGAAGTACGCGCTGGATCATTTCCAGTGCAAGTTGTTGCGCTTGCCTGAAACCATGCAAACCGAAAAGGGCAGGACAATGGCGGTGCACAATGCGCGTTTTCTGGTGCAGTTTATGGCTAAGTTAAGTGCGGAGCTTTGCGGAGACCCTCTGGCCCTTGATGAAGCGGTTTTACAGCGCTTTGAACCACTGGCATAAAACGGCTTGCGCTATTTATGGTAACCTCTGCAAAAATAGTCGGGCTGGTTGAGGTTATGGCGCAAAATTTATCCAAGGAAAGTCCCCCATCTTTGAAGGCCGAGCATAACGGAGAGGATGCCCAGGCGTTGTTGCGTCAAATGATGGCGATATACGATGTAAAAACGCTGGTGGCACAGTTAATCTCTGTTGGTGAGCAGCACTGGAGCCCGGCCATCCTGAAGCGCGTAGCGACGGTGCCTCATGCAGCAAATCGTTTAAACGCACAGGAGAGAGCCCATCTGTTGACTCTCCTGCCGCAGCCGCCAGCGCATCATCCGCACTACGGATTCCGCTTTGTCGATCTGTTTGCCGGTATCGGCGGTATTCGTAATGGTTTCGAGGCGATTGGCGGGCAATGCGTTTTCACCAGCGAGTGGAATAAGCATGCGGTGCGTACCTATAAAGCCAACTGGTACTGCGACCCCGAGCAGCATCGTTTTAATGAGGATATTCGCGATATTACCCTTAGCCATCGTCAGGATGTGAGCGATGAGGAAGCGGCACAGCATATTCGCGAGGCTATCCCGCAGCATGATGTTCTGCTGGCTGGTTTTCCTTGCCAACCTTTTTCTTTGGCTGGCGTATCAAAGAAGAATGCTCTTGGTCGGGCGCATGGTTTTGCCTGCGAAACGCAAGGGACGCTGTTTTTTGACGTTGTCAGGATTATTGCCGCCAGGCAACCCGCTATTTTTGTGCTGGAAAACGTCAAAAACCTAAAGAGTCACGACAAAGGGCGGACGTTTCGCATCATTATGCAGACGCTGGACGAGCTGGGCTATGAAGTCGCCGATGCCGATCATACCGGAGCGGACGATCCGAAGGTCATCGATGGACGCCATTTTTTACCTCAGCACCGCGAGCGTATTGTGCTGGTTGGCTTCCGTCGCGATTTGCAACTGCATGAAGGGTTTACCCTACGTGATATCTCCACGCTCTATCCGGCTAAGCGCCTGACATTTGGCGAGCTGCTGGAGCCCGCGGTGGATGCTAAATTTATTCTCACCCAGGTGCTGTGGAAGTATCTCTATCGCTATGCGCGTAAGCACCAGGAGCGGGGTAACGGCTTTGGTTACGGATTAGTTGACCCTATGAATCCGCACAGCGTGGCGCGTACGCTGTCGGCGCGCTACTACAAAGATGGTGCGGAGATCCTCATCGATCGCGGCTGGGATCGTCCTCTGGGTGAAAAGCATTTTGATGACCCTGAAAACCAGCTTCGTCGTCCACGCAGGCTGACGCCTCGCGAATGCGCGCGTCTGATGGGGTTTGAGACGCCGCAGGGGTACCATTTTCGCATTCCGGTATCGGATACCCAGGCCTATCGCCAGTTTGGCAACTCGGTTGTGGTGCCTGTGTTTGCCGCGGTGGCGAAGTTGCTGGAGTCGCGTATTGCGCTGGCGGTGGCCTGGCGCGAGCGCGAGGATAACCATGGCCGACGTCCACGATAAAGCCACCCGCAGCAAAAATATGCGCGCGATCGGCACCCGCGATACCGCGATTGAAAAACGGCTGGCGGGGCTGCTGGCCCACTCTGGGTTTTCCTTTACCGTCCAGGATGCCGCGCTACCGGGGCGTCCGGATTTTGTGGTGACCGACTATCGGTGCGTTATCTTTACCCACGGCTGTTTCTGGCATCATCATGATTGCTATCTGTTTAAAGTCCCCGCGACGCGCACTGGGTTCTGGCTGGATAAGATCGGCAAGAACGTGACGCGCGATGGTCGCGATATTGGGCTGCTGTCAGAGCAGGGATGGCGGGTGCTGGTGGTTTGGGAGTGCGCGCTACGTGGGCGGCAGAAGTTAAGTGATGAAGCGCTTGGTGAGCGTCTGGAAGAGTGGATCTGCGGCGGTGGCGACAGCGCGCAGATCGACACTCAAGGCATTGGCTTGCTGAAGATTACTTCTCTGCCTTACAAGAGGTAATTTCGCTGCGTGCAGGGAACAGGTACTTCCCGAGCGTCACCAGCACCACTGCAAAGATAATAACCCCGAGCGCCAGCCACTCGACCGGCGACAGGCTCTCCCCGGCGAAACTGGTGCCGAGCAGTACGGCGACCACCGGGTTAACGTAGGCATAACTGGTTGCAACGGCTGGCGTCACGTTACGAATCAGATACATATAGGCATTAATAGCAATAAGAGAGCCAAATATAGCCAGGTAGGCGACGGCCAATATGCCGGACCAGGATGGCATCTGGGTTAATTTTTCGCCAGTCAGCACGGAGGCAACCATCAGAACAATTCCTGCCGCCAGCATCTCAATAGCACCCGCCATCATCCCCGTCGGCAGCTCAACTCGCGAACCGTAGACGGAACCAAAGGCCCAGCTCATCGAGCCGATAAGAATCAGCAGCGCACCCCACGGGTTGCCGTTAAGGTTGCCACCGCTGTTGAGCAGCACAATCCCCGCGAGGCCAATGGCGATACCTAACCACTCCAGCTTGCGAGTCGCAATACCAAAAAAGCGGCTAAAACATAGCGTGAATAGCGGTACCGTCGCGACCATCACCGCTGCAATCCCGGATGGTACGTGCTGGTGCTCGGCGAGGGTGACAAAGCCGTTACCGACGGCCAGCAGTAAAATACCAATCAGCGCTGCGTTGAGCAGCGGTTTTCGCGCAGGAAGCTTATGCCCGGTTGCCAGCAGCCATGCGGTCAGCACCGCGCCTGCGGAAAGAAAGCGCACACCGGCCATCATCAGCGGAGGCCAACTGGCCACGCCAATAGCAATGGCAAAATAGGTGGAGCCCCAAATGATATACAGCGCAAACAACGCCCCGATGAGCGGTAACAGCTGACGGGTAGACATACTTCCTCACGATGGTGCAGAGATAGAAAGGGGACACATAGTAAACGTGAAAACTATCGTGCTGGCGAGCGCTTTAATTCGTCTGCTATGGTTAAATTTTTGTTGACTCTAGACACCTGTGGGCGAAAAAGCGCTTTTGCTTCATACTTCAGGAGGAATAACCATAAATGAAGGAATGCAATTTTGGCGGGAAGTAGTCTTTTAACCTTATTGGATGATATCGCAACTTTACTTGACGATATTTCTGTCATGGGAAAACTGGCGGCGAAAAAGACGGCAGGCGTGCTGGGTGACGATTTATCGCTTAATGCTCAGCAGGTTACTGGCGTGCGGGCTAATCGTGAACTGCCGGTAGTTTGGGGAGTTGCCAAAGGTTCATTTATTAATAAAGTGATTCTGGTACCGCTGGCGTTATTAATCAGCGCGTTTATTCCTTGGGCCATTACGCCGTTACTCATGCTGGGCGGCGCGTTTCTATGCTTTGAAGGCGTTGAGAAGGTGCTGCATACCTTGCAGGCCCGTAAACATAAAGAAGATCCGCAGGTTCGCCAACAGCGGCTTGAGGCTCTGGCAAACCAGGACCCAATGGCCTTTGAGCGGGATAAAGTGAAAGGGGCAATTCGCACTGATTTTATCCTTTCAGCTGAAATTGTCGCGATTACCCTTGGTATTGTGGCCGAAGCGCCGTTGTTAAATCAGATTCTCATCCTGTCTGGTATCGCTCTGCTGGTGACCGTGGGTGTGTATGGACTGGTAGGGGTCATTGTTAAGCTCGATGATATGGGTTACTGGCTGGTGGAGAAAACCAGTACGTTGGCGCAGTGGTTGGGTAAAGCCCTGCTGGCTATTGCACCGCGCCTGATGAAAACCCTTTCTGTAGTAGGGACGCTGGCGATGTTTCTGGTTGGCGGCGGCATTGTGGTTCATGGAATTCACCCTTTGTACCTGGCCATCGAAAATCTGGCTCTGGGGCAGAATAGTATGATTGCTTCGCTGCTGCCGATGGTAGCGAACCTGGTACTGGGGTTCATCGTTGGTGCCGTGGTGCTGGCTGGCGTGAAAGCCATCGCCAGTTTGCGTCGCCCTGCGGAGTAAATTAGCTCCAGGTTGTGCAAAGTGGCTCAGCTTCGTCTAAGGTAAGTTTGTTTCTTCCTGATACCGGAGGCAAAAAATGGTCTTGTTGGTCAGTGATGAAGTAAGGCGGAAAAATGGCGGCCCACGCATGGTCGTGACCGGTTTCGCCAGCGGTATGGTTGAGTGTCGTTGGTATGACGGTCATGGTGTTAAGCGCGAAGCATTTCGCGAGGATGAATTAATCCGCGGAGGGGGAGGGAAGCCGAATCATTCCTGAACCTGATAAGCGCCCGACATGAGTCGGGCGTTTTTTATATGATTGAGTACCTGACTAATATGGGACGTTGATGACCTTTGCTTCTTTGACCGTGCTGCGAGAGAACGATGGATAAGCCGATGTGGGTGAAAAAACTTCGCCGTGTGTTAAGCCCCGGATATGTAGTTAATCTCTGCTTTTTTATCGTTTTCTGCTTTTCCACGCTGCTGATATGGCGTGAGGTCAAGATCCTGGAAGAAGCGTACGTTGCAAATCAGCGCAACAATCTTGAAAACGTCACCCATGAACTGGATGGCCTGCTGCAGTTCAATATCGACAGAATGATCTTTTTTCGCAACGGCATGCAGTCGGCGCTGGGAACTCCGTTGGATTTTGCGGTGCTGCGAAAGGCCGAGCAGGATTATTTAGAAAAGCGGCATGAGCCAATATGGTCCGTCGAGATACATAACCGGCGGACGCTTCCCGTGTATGGTGTAGCCGATGCTTTTGTCGATAGTGACGATCTTCTTTCTCGCGATACTCCTTTTTCCGGTAATGAGCTGATGGCGAGCCTTGAACTCGGGTATTTGTTGCGCCTGGCCAATAACAACCGGGGCTTTACCGAGCGTATGCTGTACGTTTCGCGCAGCGGTTTTTTTATCACTACGGAACCGCCGAAGAATTCGACTCAAGCGCTGGGGCTGTATTCACGGGCAATTAGCGCTTCGTGGTTTATTCAGCAAACGCAGCGTAATAACCCGGCTCGCGGTATTGTCTGGCAAACTTTTCCTGGTGATGAACCGCAGCGCGAAGCGCAGGTGGTGACGGCCTCTATCCCTCTTGATTATCAACGCTACTGGCTAGGCGTACTGGCGATGGATTTCTCCGTACGCGAAATGAGGACCTTCCTTGTTAACGCAGTAAAGAATGGCCAGGAAGGTGAATATCAACTTTATGATAATCACCTCAATTTAATTGCGTCTTCCGCATCTGATAACGTGTTAACCCTGTTATCACCGCAGGAACAAGAACAGCTGCGGAGCGTTTTTTCCCATGGCAATCAGGGGGGGATTCGTTTATTAACCCGTTATATCAGCTGGGAAAAACTACGTAACTTCGACGGAGTGCTGCTGCGTATTCACTCGCTTAAAGAAGGTGTTCGCGATGATTTTGGCCGCATCACCATTGCTTTGATGCTGATGTGGCTTATGTTCACCCTGATGCTGATGATCTCCTGGCTGGTTATTCGCCGAATGGTGCGCAATATGAGCGTGTTGCAAACGTCTCTTGAGTGGCGAGCTTGGCATGATGCGCTGACGCGTTTGTTAAACCGAGGTGCGCTGTTCGAACGCGCTAGCGAGGCGACCACCTTAAGCGAGCGTCTGAAACGACCGATCGCGGTGATTCAACTCGATCTGGACTATTTCAAAGGCGTTAACGATCGACACGGGCATCAGGCCGGCGATCGCGTATTGTCGCTGGTGGGCAGTACTATCGCGAGTCATATTCGCGAGGGCGACCTTGCTGGTCGGGTCGGCGGAGAAGAGTTTTGTATTGTGATGCCGAATACGACGCTACATGAAGCGGCAGCCATTGCAGAACGGATTCGAGTTCGCATCAATGGCCGCGAGATTTTACTGCGAAACAGGTCGAGTCTGCGTATTAGTGCCTCCTTTGGCGTAAGTAGTAGTGACGATTCAAATGAGTTCAACTTTGAAAACTTGCAGTCGATTGCCGATCATCGGCTGTACCTGGCTAAGCAAAATGGGCGTAATCAGGTCTGTGCTGAAGGATAATGTTACATTTGTATGGTGGATGAATTGTTCGCCAGGTCATCTGTGATAGTTACTTTGATGAGATTTATCTTAAAAAATATTTCCTTATGAACCGCCGTTCGTAGAAGAACGAACCGCTCAATCCCTTGCCTGGTAAGCCTTGCCAGCGGTGATGGTGATATTAGGGATATTTCTCAATAATTTACTCCATGAATGACTATTGTCATGCAAAATAATTGAGGGTAATGTTTTCAACGCATCGGATTTCCTGGTGTAACGAATTTTCAAGTGCTTCTTGCATTAGCAAGTTTCATCCCGACTCGTGCGAGTCGGGATTTTTTTCGCCTGGAATTAGCGATTGATTTCAGTCACGCTGAAGTCATGAACATCAAGTTCAAAGGCTTCAGCCAGCTCGCGCCAGGTGTGATAATCACGACCATCAATGCTTACATGATGCGGATCGTCCCGCGCTCGCTGTACCTCACTTTCACTGATTTCATTAATCGCTGCCAGCAGGGCGTCAACATCGACACTTTCCCCGCCCTTGCTCTGTTTGGCGGTATTCATTCTGGCTACCTCGCTTAACCCGGATACGCTGTTTAAGTATAGATGGTTTACAAAAACATCAGTTATGGGGGTGAGCGCTGCGCGATCGTCCGTTTTGTTCTACACTGGCTCAAAAATAGAGGAGATGAGTTATGCAGGTAAACGATCGTGTCACGGTAAAGACCGATGGTGGCCCACGTCGATCGGGAGTTGTGCTGGCAATAGAGTCGTTTAGCGAGGGGGTAATGTATCTGGTGTCGCTGGAAGACTATCCCCTGGGGATCTGGTTTTTCAACGAGATAGGGCATTCTGACGGCGTATTTGTTGAAAAAGAAGATTAATGCTCAATCAGGCACGCTGGCGGCTTCTGCCGCCAGTACTCTTCAACGTACATTGACGTGGATCCCGGAAGTAATGTTCTCGGCCAGCCGCACAATGTGATAAATCACCTGCTTATTGTGAGTCTGAATTTTCTTTTTAATATTGCCTTTGTGCGATGAAACGGTTTTAGCCTTAATGTTCATCTGTGCGGAGATGTGGGTGGTCCCATATCCGGCCATCCACATTTGTAACATATTTGATTCAGTCTGGCTTAGGGTAAGCGTTGGGATATTAATCCGTGCAGTGCGATAATTCTCATACTTCAGGCGATTGGCCAGAATATCGTCAAGGTCTTTTGCAGTCAGTGATTTTGAGCTAATAAGCAAGTTTTTGCGTACCAGCAGATAGTGTTCGAAATGAATATTCGCCAGCGACATAAAGATAAAAAAAAGCGTACCTGGATTCTGATTGATGATTTGCCGGATAAGCTGGTTACTCTCTTGCTGGTGAATAAAGCAATCTTCATTGATAAATACCACTGTCGGGCGGCACGCCTCGCAGAGTGCTTTCAGGCTAGCGGCGTTATGTACCTCAGTGATATCGCGCTTCTTTATCCCCCGGCTAGCCAGATACCCGGTTAATCCCAACCGGGTAAAACTGCACAAATCCATAATAATCGTTGACATGGCCCATCCTCAATCAACACGTAACGATAATTTATCCTTCGCCAACAAGCGCGATGAAGTCCATTTTAGTTAGTCATAAACAAACAGCTGCTATGCTGGAACCATTAAGCAGTCTGAACTATTTTGAAATAATGCCTATAATCTGCCAGGAATATTCTCAAAGTAAAGGCTGTGAATCGCTATGTGGAAGATTTAAAAACAATAAATACCCGTGACATATAAGGTTGCCATTTTTGGATTATTTTAAAATAGGATTATCCTTATATTGAGTGCTTAAATTATCACCTTGTAAATGATGAGTTGAAATTGATGGGTAAGAATAATTTAACATATGCCTATGGAATGTTGATGTCACTTGCTTGTTATGTACGACGATCTTGCTTCATTCACCTCCTCCCAGGAAGAGTGGCGGGCTTAACGCTTTAATGCCACAATGCTTTTTTATCGGTTTGTGGGATGAATGATGAAAAAGATTGTGTTTGCTGGCGCGTTGTTGGCTCTGACCGGATGCGTTCAGGTTGATAACTATAGCGATGTCGTTAAGGCGCCAGCGCCCGCAGGGCTGGAAGGATACTGGCAATCGGCGGGTCCGCAGAGTGAAATGATGAGTCCTGATGCAATTGCTAGCCTGATTGTGACCAAAGATGGCGATACCCTTGACTGCCGACAATGGCAGCGGGTGATTACCGTGCCGGGTAAATTAATGAAACGCGATGACGCGGTCTACAACGTGACCTCTGCTTTGGATGTTTATCCTGTCGAACGCGAAGGCAATACGTTACGTTACGATCGTATGACGCTAAAGCGGGTCGATCGCCTCACTCCAGAGTGCGAAGTGGCGTGGAAAAAGGCCGTGACGGATAAAAACGAACAATAGCTGATTAGCGGGCTGATTCCATTTTCAGCCCGCGATTTTCCTTTCTGCTAGAGCACTTCTTCAATTACCCAAACGCTAACGCTGCCGCCGTTACAGGTGAAAACTCCGTTGCCTTCATCATCGGTTTCAATCACTTCCTCGCGGTTGTTAAGAAAATCCCGCCAGCGCTTATTGCCATAGTTTGCGCCGAGAGGGAGTGATTTCTCTCCATCATCGCCATTTGAAAGTACGACGACGCAGCCCGGATCTTCCTCGGTGCCGCTGCGGCTGAAGGCGATACAGTTTGGATGATCGAACCATAGCGTTTGAACACCGTGAGCAAATTGCTGACGGGCATCGATCAGTTCGTGTAACTGCTCGATAACCGGCATTTCAATGGCGTAGGTCTGGCCGTCACCTCCGGTATCTTCATAGCTGGCACCGAAGAGGTCGGCATAAAAAACCGATGGCACCCCATTTTCGCGTAGCAGAATCAACGCGTACGCCAATGGTTTAAACCACGGTTCTACTGGCGCTTCAAGCGCCTGAAGCGGCTGCGTATCATGATTAGTCACCAGCGTTACGGCATGGAAAGGATCAGCTTCGACCAGCGTACCGCTAAAAATCTGGCTCATGTCATAGTCACGACCCTGGCGCGATGCCTCGTGGAATTTCATCTGCAGGGGCGCATCAAACAGCAATGTTTTACCGTCGACCAGCGCGATATATTGCTGAAGCTTATCCACCTCGTGGGACCAGTATTCTGCAACGATAAACAGCGGTTTTGTCGCCACTTCCTGGACGTGGTCGATCCACTCTTTATAAAACCAGGCTGGAATGTGTTTAACCGCGTCAAGGCGGAAACCATCACACCCGGTCTGCTCCATGACCCAGCGCGCCCAGTACTTAATCTCCTCGGTTACTGCCCGATTGCGATAATCGATATTTTCGCCCATCAGGTAGTCGAAATTACCCATCTCATCATCGACCTGATCGTTCCAACCTTCGCCGGTGTAGTCGTTGACGATTTTAAACACGCCGTCTTCATCCGGATTTTCAATATGGTCGATTCCGCTAAAGCATTTGTAGTCCCAGATAAATTCAGAGTATTGCCCTGCGCGAACGGGGAAGGTGTAGCGCGTCCAGGCTTCGCACTCCACTATCTCCTCCGAAATTTGCGTGCGGTCTTGCTCATCGACACGTTGGATGCGCACGGCCTCTTTTTCATCGGCTCCCATTTTGTGATTGACCACCACATCGAGCAGGATGGCGATATCGTGCTGGCGTAGAGCCGCAATGGCGGCCAGCAGTTGGGATTTATCGCCATACTTGGTCGCAACAGAGCCTTTTTGATCGAACTCGCCGAGGTCAAAAAGATCGTAACTGTCGTAGCCGACGGAGTAACCGCCGGAGGCGCCTTTGTAAGCAGGTGGCAGCCAAATCATATTGATGCCGATTTCATTCAAATTTGGTGCCAGGGCTTCGACTTCACGCCATAGTTCACCGCCGGTCGGGTAGTACCAGTGAAAACACTGCAATAACGTGGGGTTTTTCATCTTCCATGCTCCAGACGTCATCAAGCTGACCATTGCAGTATGAGAGATATCCAGCAAAATGGAGGAATTTACGCTTCGTTTTCACTATGTACTAAAAGGCATCATATATAATTATTTGGAATAAGATGTAGCTTATCGATGTTGGTAGCTGAGGCTAAACGCCTTACACTAGAGCAAAATATCACTCTGTTAGGAGTCTCTATGAAATTAGCACTTCTGGGTCGCCAGGCGCTGATGGGCGCGATGGCCGTCTTTTTAATGGCTGGCGTCAGCACAAAAACGTTTGCTGCTGAAAATTTGCTCAATCAGGTTAAAGAGCGTGGCACCCTGCGTGTAGGTCTGGAAGGCACTTATCCGCCATTCAGCTATCAGGGTGATGATGGGAAACTTACCGGTTTCGAAGTGGATTTTGCTAATGAGCTGGCGAAGCATCTTGGCGTGAAGGCCGATCTCAAGCCAACAAAATGGGACGGCATGCTGGCATCGCTGGATTCCAAACGTATTGATGTGGTGATTAATCAGGTCACCATTTCCGATCAGCGCAAGAAAAAATATGACTTCTCTACCCCCTACACCGTATCCGGTATTCAGGCGCTGGTGAAAAAGGGTAACGAAGGCGTGATTAAAACCGCAGCCGACCTGAAAGGTAAGAAAGTTGGCGTTGGCCTGGGCACCAACTATGAAGAGTGGCTGCGCCAGAATGTACAGGGTGTCGATATCCGTACTTATGATGATGACCCGACGAAATACCAGGATCTGCGCGTAGGTCGTATCGACGCCATCCTGGTTGACCGTCTGGCGGCGCTCGATCTGGTGAAGAAAACCAACAATACCCTGGCGGTCACCGGTGAAGCTTTCTCCCGGCAGGAGTCTGGCGTTGCGCTGCGTAAAGGTAACGAAGACCTGCTGAAAGCGGTTGATGGCGCCATTGCGGATATGCAAAAAGACGGTAGCCTCAAAGCTTTGTCGGAAAAATGGTTTGGCGCTGACGTGACGAAATAACGACCAGCGGTGAAAAAAGGCGCTCTTGATAGCGCCTTTTTTTATTTCGCGCGTATCTGCGTGCATAATTAGGGATAACTCAGTCTGGAGGTCTTATGTCACTGCAAAATTTAACCCTTTTCCCGCGTCTGGAACTGATTGGCGCGCCAACGCCGCTGGAATATCTGCCGCGTTTGTCCGATCACCTGGGGCGTGAAATCTTTATCAAGCGCGATGATGTTACGCCACTGGCGATGGGCGGCAATAAGCTGCGTAAGCTTGAGTTTCTGGCGGCAGATGCGCTGCGAGAGGGCGCGGATACGCTGATTACCGCAGGGGCAATCCAGTCAAACCATGTTCGCCAGACGGCGGCGGTAGCGGCCAAACTAGGCCTGCACTGCGTAGCGCTGCTGGAAAACCCGATTGGGACCCGCGCCGAAAACTATCTGACGAACGGCAATCGCCTGCTGCTTGATCTGTTTAATACGCAGGTTGAGATGTGTGATGCGCTGACCGATCCTAATGCCCAGTTGGAAGAACTGGCGACCCGAATTGAAGCCCAGGGCTATCGCCCGTATGTGATCCCGGTTGGGGGTTCTAATGCCCTTGGCGCACTGGGTTATGTCGAAAGCGCGCTGGAAATTGCTCAGCAGTGTGAAGGGGCGGTTGAGCTGTCTTCTGTGGTTGTTGCATCCGGTAGCGCAGGCACTCATGCCGGCCTGGCCGTGGGTCTTGAACAACTGATGCCGAATGCTGAATTGATCGGTGTGACCGTCTCGCGCAAAGTTGCTGACCAACTGCCAAAAGTGATTGCGTTGCAGCAAGCGGTGGCAAACAGCCTGGAGCTGGAAGCCAGGGCAGGGATCCAGCTGTGGGATGATTATTTTGCACCTGGCTACGGCACGCCAAACGATGAAGGGATGGACGCGGTAAGATTGCTGGCGCAGCTTGAAGGTATTTTGCTGGACCCGGTATATACCGGAAAGGCGATGGCCGGGCTTATTGATGGTATCAACCAAAACCGCTTTAAGGATGAAGGGCCGATTTTGTTTATTCATACTGGCGGTGCGCCCGCGCTGTTCGCCTATCATCCTCATATCTAATGCAGAACAAATAGAATGCAAGAGAGTATCCAACTGGTTATTGATTCCGCACCTTTTCTGCTGAAAGGTGCGGTATTTACGCTACAGCTCAGTCTTGGCGGGATGTTTTTCGGCCTGGTACTGGGGTTTATTCTGGCGCTTATGCGTATGTCACCCGTCTGGCCAATCAAATGGCTGGCGCGGATGTACATCTCAATTTTTCGCGGCACGCCATTGATTGCGCAGCTGTTTATGATCTATTACGGTCTGCCGCAATTTGGTATTGAACTGGATCCTATTCCAGCGGCGATGATTGGCTTGTCGCTCAATACTGCAGCTTACGCGGCAGAAACGCTGCGTGCGGCGATTGCCTCTATTGATAAAGGGCAGTGGGAAGCGGCGGCAAGTATCGGTATGACGCCCTGGCAGGCGATGCGTCGTGCCATTTTGCCGCAGGCTGCGCGCGTGGCGCTGCCGCCGCTCTCTAATAGTTTTATCAGCCTGGTGAAAGATACCTCGCTGGCGGCAACCATCCAGGTCCCTGAGCTATTCCGTCAGGCCCAGCTGATTACCTCGCGTACGCTGGAAGTTTTCACTATGTACCTGGCTGCTTCGCTGATCTACTGGGTGATGGCGACGGTGCTGTCGACGCTACAGAACTATTTTGAAAACCAGCTGAACCGCCAGGAGCGTGATCCGAAATGAGTGCCATCGAAGTTAAAAACCTGGTGAAACAGTTCCATGGTCAAACAGTGCTTCACGGTATCGATCTTGAAGTACAGGAAGGTGAGGTCGTGGCGATCATCGGTCCCAGCGGCTCGGGTAAAACCACGTTGCTGCGCAGCATTAACCTGCTGGAACAGCCGGAAAGCGGGACGATTCGTGTTGGCGATGTGACTATTGATACTGCGCGCAGCATCAGTCAGCAAAAAACGGCCATTCGCCGCCTGCGCCAGCATGTAGGCTTTGTGTTCCAGAGCTTTAATCTGTTTCCGCATCGCACGGTGATGGAAAACATTATTGAAGGGCCGGTCATCGTGAAAGGGGAGGATAAAAATGAATCCATCACCCGCGCACGTGAATTGCTGGCGAAAGTGGGCCTGACGGGGAAGGAAAACAGCTATCCGCGTCGTTTGTCCGGTGGCCAGCAGCAGCGTGTGGCCATTGCCAGAGCGCTGGCGATGCGGCCCGATGTGATTTTGTTTGATGAGCCGACATCGGCGTTAGATCCTGAGCTGGTGGGGGAGGTGTTGAATACCATTCGTCAACTCGCGCAGGAGAAACGTACCATGGTTATCGTGACCCATGAGATGAGCTTCGCCCGCGATGTGGCTGATCGAGCCATCTTTATGGATCAGGGGCGTATTGTTGAACAGGGTGAGGCAAAATCGCTATTTTCCAATCCTCAACAGTCACGTACCCGTCAGTTTCTTGAAAAATTCCTGATGCAGTAGCCCCTAATCCGCTGGCAGCGTCACGACTGGAAAAAAACGGTCGGGCGCTGACAGATTATCGACGTTTCTGCCCATTTTTCTTTTCATCAGAAAGTTGAATGCTTTCGCACCGCTAAGAAGTCAGACCTGTTATGCACATCAAAGATTCCAGTGGCATCAGTCGGCATACTTTCCGACAGAATCCTCCCGTCGCGACAACTGCAATCTAATAAGTGCGATGGCTACGATATTTTATACATATAAATAAGATTTATGTGTTAGCTTTATGTATTTATAATAATGATTATCAATCAGGAGTTATTTGGTCAGTTATGAGGGACAATGATTTTTTCAGCTGGCGGCGGGAAATGCTGCAACAATTCCAGTCCGTTGCTGCGGGAGAGAGCGTTTATAATCTTCTTCAACAGCAATCAGAAGAACTGGAATATGACTACTTCGCGCTCTGCGTACGGCATCCCGTGCCCTTTACTCGCCCCCGGGTGACCCTGAAGTCGACTTATCCGCAGGCCTGGATGTCGCACTATCAAGCCGAGAATTACTTTGCTATCGACCCGGTACTACGCAGCGAAAATTTCCTTCGCGGGCATTTGCCATGGGACGACAAATTATTCCATGATACGCCTGAGTTATGGAACGGTGCTCGCGATCATGGGTTGCGAAAAGGCGTGACACAGTGTCTGACGCTACCGAACCATGCCCAGGGATTCTTATCCGTTTCGGGCGAAAGTCGCAGTCCGGGCCCCCTGGCGGAAGATGAACTGGAGATGCGCTTAAGAACGCTGATTGAGTTGAGTTTATTGACGCTATTACGGCTGGAAGATGAGATGGTCATGCCGCCGGAAATGAAATTTAGCCGACGCGAACTGGAGATTTTGAAATGGACAGCGGAAGGAAAAACCTCGGCTGAGGTCGCTATGATTCTGTCTATCTCAGAAAATACCGTCAATTTCCATCAAAAGAATATGCAACGGAAATTCAATGCGCCAAACAAAACGCAGATTGCCTGCTATGCCGTGGCAACGGGGTTAATTTGAGCTAATCCTTTGTTCTGCGTGCCAGACGTGATACCGGCTGTCAGTAATACTTTCAGCCGGTGAATAGTTACTGACGATATGCCTGCTTAATTTGCTTGACGGTGCTGGAGAATACGGCGGCCTGAGCCTCATCTTCCATCTGCGCAATTTGCCTTTCCATTTTAATCATCACGCGACCTGCATCCGCCTGGCCCATGGCTTGAAGCATCAGCGTTAACAGCGCTTTCAGGCAGGAAACTTCCTGTGCCAGTTCTTGATTATTTTCTGCAGTGGAAAAATCTGGTGTGCTCATCGATATCCTCGTTTGCTCTCTGCGCAAATGCGCATTACTAAAAGTGAAGGCGGCGAAGTATAGCACAAGCAAAGGGAAAAAAAGGAGTGCTTGGTTTCTGTTCTTTCATCTAAGCTGTGAATGATTTAATTCACTGAATAATACGTATTCATGAGATCTAAGCGCGTTAATTTTCTACACCAGTACTCTATCGTTAATAATTGTTACATATCTTGTTTCGTATTTATCATCTGCGAGATGTGTTGTGTTCTTGCATAATCTGTATGATGAATGTTAAAAAATTTACATAATGCAAATCACTGTTATGTATGACTTTCCACTTAGTGTGCAGGCAGATTTCCATAAGTCAGTAAGAAATCCTTCATAGGACATTGTTTGGCTTTTAAAGTTACGATAAAACCCGGTAATATGTATGCGATAAGCTATCAGTAGCGTTATCCCTAATTCTGGAGATTATTCCTTTGATCAACGTCCTTCTTGTTGATGATCACGAACTAGTGCGCGCAGGGATACGACGCATTCTGGAAGATATAAAAGGAATTAAAGTTGTCGGTGAAGCGTGCTGTGGTGAGGACGCTGTGAAATGGTGTCGCGCTAATCCCGTCGATGTTGTCCTGATGGATATGAATATGCCGGGTATCGGGGGGCTTGAGGCTACCCGCAAAATTGCCCGTTCCGTGGCTGATGCCAAAGTGATTATGCTCACTGTTCATACCGAAAACCCGCTTCCGGCGAAAGTGATGCAGGCCGGTGCGGCTGGTTACCTTAGTAAAGGTGCTGCACCGCAAGAGGTCGTGAATGCGATTCGCTCTGTGGCATCAGGCCAGCGCTATATAGCTTCAGATATCGCCCAGCAGATGGCGCTCAGCCAGATTGAGCCTGAAAAGGCAGAATCGCCGTTTGCCAGTTTGTCTGAGCGTGAATTGCAGATTATGCTGATGATCACTAAAGGTCAGAAGGTCAATGAGATCTCAGAACAGTTAAATCTGAGTCCTAAGACGGTGAACAGCTACCGTTACCGAATGTTCAGCAAACTGAATATTCATGGCGATGTGGAGCTGACGCACCTGGCAATCCGCCATGGCCTGTGTAATGCGGAGTCGTTAGCAAGTCAGTGAGTGATGTTTTTGACGCAAAAGCTTTCCTGAAGACAGTGACCAGCCAGCCGGGCGTCTATCGTATGTATGATGCTGGCGGTACTGTCATCTATGTGGGTAAAGCAAAAGATCTGAAAAAGCGGCTCAGTAGCTATTTTCGCAGCAACCTGGCTTCGCGTAAAACCGAAGCGTTGGTGGCGCTTATCGCGCAAATTGATGTCACCGTCACGCATACTGAAACGGAAGCGCTGCTGCTCGAGCATAATTACATTAAGCTGTATCAGCCGCGTTATAACGTGCTGCTGCGAGATGATAAATCCTACCCTTTCATTTTCCTTAGCGGTGATACCCATCCCCGGCTGGCCACGCATCGCGGTGCAAAGCACGCTAAAGGCGAGTATTTTGGCCCATTTCCAAACGGCTATGCGGTTCGTGAAACTTTAGCTCTGCTGCAAAAAATTTTCCCAATCCGTCAATGTGAGAACAGCGTGTACCGCAACCGCTCGCGTCCATGCCTGCAGTACCAGATTGGTCGCTGTCTGGGGCCGTGTGTCGCCGGGTTGGTCAGCGAGGAAGAGTACGCTCAGCAGGTTGATTACGTGCGCTTGTTCCTTGCGGGTAAGGACGATCAGGTGTTAACGCAGTTGATCGCTCGCATGGAGAAAGCCAGCCAGTCGCTAGAGTTTGAAGAAGCTGCACGGATCCGTGACCAGATTCAGGCGGTACGCCGGGTCACGGAGAAGCAGTTTGTTTCTAACAACGGTGACGATCTTGATGTCATCGGCGTAGCTTTTGAGGCCGGAATGGCCTGTGTGCACGTGCTGTTTATTCGTCAGGGTAAGGTGCTGGGCAGCCGCAGCTATTTCCCGAAGGTACCCAGCGGAACCGAGCTTGGGGAAGTGGTGGAAACTTTTGTCGGTCAGTTCTATTTACAGGGTAGCCAGATGCGAACGCTACCGGGTGAGATCCTGCTGGATTTCAACCTGGGCGACAAAACCCTACTGGCTGATTCGCTCTCAGAACTGGCCGGACGCCGTGTTAACGTACAGACCAAGCCTCGTGGCGATCGTGCACGCTATTTGAAACTGGCGCGAACCAATGCCGCCACGGCGTTGACGACCAAGCTCTCTCAGCATTCGACTATTACCCAACGCTTACAGGCACTGACGACGTTGCTTAAGCTCCCCGCCATCAATCGGATGGAGTGCTTTGATATCAGCCACACGATGGGGGAACAAACGGTCGCGTCGTGCGTCGTTTTTGACAGCAATGGGCCGCTGCGGGCGGAATATCGTCGCTATAATATTACCGGTATCACTCCGGGTGATGATTATGCCGCGATGAACCAGGTTCTGCGCCGTCGTTACGGCAAGGCAATCGAAGAGAGTAAAATTCCTGATGTTATCCTGATAGATGGTGGTAAAGGGCAGCTCGGACAGGCGAAAATGGTCTTTGCCGAGCTGGATGTGCCGTGGGATAAAAACCACCCTCTGCTATTGGGCGTAGCAAAAGGCAGCGATCGTAAAGCAGGGCTGGAGACGTTATTCTTCGAACCTGAAGGGGAGGGCTTTAGTCTTCCGCCGGATTCACCAGCGTTGCATGTCATCCAGCATATTCGCGATGAATCACACGATCATGCCATCACTGGTCACCGTAAAAAACGGGCGAAAGTGAAAAGTACCAGTACGCTGGAAACCATCGAAGGGGTGGGGCCAAAGCGCCGGCAGATGTTGTTGAAATATATGGGCGGTCTGCAGGGGCTACAGAAAGCCAGCGTTGAAGAAATTGCTAAAGTGCCGGGTATATCTCACGGTCTGGCAGAAAAGATCTTCTACTCGTTGAAACATTAGGGGCTCTGTAGCAACATAGGGCTAATTTTTACTTACAACAGATAGTTACCCGTTACTATGCGATTTAATATCCCTACGTTGCTTACTCTGTTTCGTGTCATTCTTATCCCTTTCTTTGTACTGGCATTTTACCTGCCGTTTGTTTGGGCTCCCTTTGCTTGCGCGCTGATTTTCTTTGTCGCTGCCGTAACCGACTGGTTTGATGGCTATCTGGCGCGTCGCTGGAATCAGAGCACACGCTTTGGTGCCTTCCTGGATCCGGTTGCGGATAAAGTCATGGTTGCGATCGCGATGGTGCTGGTCGCTGAGCATTATCACACCTGGTGGGTGACGCTACCGGCCGCAACGATGATTGCCCGTGAAATTATTATCTCCGCCTTGCGTGAGTGGATGGCTGAGCTGGGTAAACGCAGCAGCGTGGCTGTTTCGTGGATCGGTAAAGTGAAAACAACGGCACAGATGGCGGCACTGGTGTGGATGCTGTGGCGGCCAAATATCTGGGTTGAATGGGCGGGTATTGGCCTGTTCCTCGTAGCGGCGGTGCTGACGCTGTGGTCAATGCTGCAATATTTGAACGCTGCACGCGGCGATTTGCTTGATCAGTGATCGTTTCGGCGCAATTTTCAGCAAACAACACAAGGTTTTAAAAAATAACGTTGACTCATTGCGCCAGGTAAGTAGAATGCAACGCATCGAACGGCAGCACGGTCTTCCAGACGATAACAAAATCAAGCGATTAGCAATTTAGCTTGATGATGCGGGAATAGCTCAGTTGGTAGAGCACGACCTTGCCAAGGTCGGGGTCGCGAGTTCGAGTCTCGTTTCCCGCTCCAATATAAAAACATCGGCAATTGCGGGTGTTGCAGTATTAAGGCGCGTTAGCAAAGCGGTTATGTAGCGGATTGCAAATCCGTCTAGTCCGGTTCGACTCCGGAACGCGCCTCCAATTACTATCCCGAGCCCGGGTGGTGGAATCGGTAGACACAAGGGATTTAAAATCCCTCGGCGTTCGCGCTGTGCGGGTTCAAGTCCCGCTCCGGGTACCATTGGGATATAGCAGAATAATCAAAGCAATAAGCAGTGTCGTGAAACCACCTCCGGGTGGTTTTTTTGTTTTTGTCCCCAGTCTATTATTAAAAAGATTAACTCTCCTGAATGGGTGATGTCAGGTGGTTTTCTCTCGCTATTTCCGCTACTGTAAGCGCCATTTTTCTACGACCACGAGACTGTTTATGAAAACCGGACCCCTGAACGAAAGCGAAGTTGAATGGCTGGATGAGATCCTGTCGAAATATGCAGATGAAGGCACCATCATGGATGTTGCCGAACTTGATGGATTGCTGACGGCAATTCTCTCCGGGCCGACAGAAATTGAACCTGCGCAGTGGTTGTTGGCTATCTGGGGCGGGGCGGATAAAGTACCGCGTTGGGCCAACGATCGCGAACGCGATCGCTTTGTGAACCTGACGCTGCAACATATGAGCGATACTGCTGAGCGCTTAAGCGATTATCCTGAGCAGTTCGAGCCCATGTTTGGCTGCCGTGAAGAGGAAGGACAGGAGTTAACCATCGTAGAAGAGTGGTGCTTCGGTTATATGCGCGGCGTCGGCCTCAGTGACTGGTCTGCTTTACCAACTGAGCTACAAGCTGAACTGGATGCCATCGCCCTGCACGGCACCGAGGAACGATTTGAAGCGCTTGATGAATTATCCGCTGAAGAGTTCATTGCCAGCGTAGAGCGTATTCGTCCGGCGGCTCTGGCGCTTTACAACTACTGGACTGAGCATGCTCAGCCGGCTGACGTCCAGCAGCCAATACGAAATGAGGCGAAAATTGGGCGTAACGATCCTTGCCCTTGCGGTAGCGGTAAGAAATATAAGCAGTGCTGCTTAGCAAAATAAGTAAAGGGGCCAATTTGGCCCCTGATTTTTTATCCCACCGCAGGCAGCAATCCTGCGACGATAGCAAACTGAATGGCCACAATTCCGATTCCGCACAGCAGAACCAACCACAGCGCGGGTGACCCCCCAGCGACTCGCCAGGCGGCGTCAGGATGCTGTTTACGGCTTTTCATCACTAATAACGAAGGTAGCATTAGCGCCAATACCGCCAGCGCGACCCCTGCATAACCTAAGGCCATCACGAAACCGCGTGGATAGAATAGGGCGAACGCCAGAGGGGGTAAAAAGGTGATTACACCACTCTGTATACGCCCGGCCGGACCATTTTTACGTTGAAACAAATCGGCCAGGTAGTCAAACAGGCCAAGCGCGACGCCGAGAAATGAAGTCGCCAGCGCCAGGTCTGCAAAAAGATGAACCGCTAGCTCAACGTGCGACGAGGCAACGACTTCACGGATCGCTTCTAGCAGCCCGTTGAGTCCGGCATTTTGTGCCAGCAGAGCGGTAAAAGTTGGAGAATCAATACTGCCCAGGGTTGCCAGTTGCCAGAAAATATAGGCAACCAGTGGAATAAAGCTTCCGATGACAAATACCCGACGCAGCTTGCGTATATCCCCGTTCAGATAGCTGACGACGCTGGGTATGCTGCCGTGAAAACCAAACGAGGTAAAAATTACTGGAATCGCCGACAGCGCCAGCCCTTGCTGTAGCGGCAGGGTCAACAAGTTTATCTGATGAATGTGCGGTAGCAGAAGCGCCAGCATAATAGCGAGGAAAATGATTTTGGCGCTGAACAGAAAGCGGTTAAAGAGATCAACCAGTGACGTACCGATACAAACCACCGTCCCGCCGATGCCTGTAAACAGCAGTACTCCAACCGCAGGTGGTAGCGTCCAGCCCAGCCATTGATTGAGACTTGAAGCCAGCAGTTCACCGGCACCGCTAATATAGGCAGCGGTAAGTGCGTACAGTAAGAACAGCATGCAAACACCGGTGGCCCACTGCCCGTAACGCCCCAGATAGCGCGCCGCCAGGGAGCCCAGCCCCGTGTCAGCCGGAACGTGCTGATAAACTTCAAGCAACAATAACGCGGTGTAACACATCAGCGCCCACAGGGCGATCAGCAAAACTAACGTTACGCCGAAGCCTACGCCTGCTGATGCCAAAGGCATCGCCAACATCCCTGCGCCGATGGTGGTGCCAGCGACGATTAAAATACTACCAAGAGTGCGGTTCTTCACGCTTTTCTCTATCCATGACGGATTATACAATGAATTATGCCGCGCAGAGTATGTGAAATCAGTGATTTCGTCAAATGCAGGTTACAGTGTGTGTAATAATAAGTTTACGATTTTGAGCGTTTACGCTAAGCCTGCGCTGGCGCAAGAATCGGAATAATAAGCAGGGTTATCCTGTGCGTTTTATGGGGGATATTATGCAATCAATTCATGGTCATGAAGTTCTACAGATGATGATCGCTTCAGGCGAACCTTACACCGTGGCCAGTCTGGAAGCGGCGATTACCAGTCGTTTCGGGACGGATGCACGATTCCATACCTGTTCGGCGGAAAACCTGAGTGCGGCGGAGTTAGTGGCATTCTTACAGAAAAAGGGCAAATTTATTGCCGCAGAGGAAGGGTTTAATACGCACGAAAGTAAAATTTGTCGCCATTAATAGGGCGGCGATCGCTAAGCGTCGCCGCCGTCTTCATTAATTTTGGGTATCGAGCGTTGCCAGCTCTTTATCAATAAAGTACAGGCCTTCGCCGCTTTTGCCTGCGAGGGTCAGTTTATCAATAACGGATTTAAACAGTTTCTCTTCTTCATGTTGCTCAGCAACATACCATTGCAGGAAATTAAAGGTCGGATAATCCTGGCTGGACATTGCCGCATGAGCCAGTTCGTTAATTTTCTGCGTAATGAGTTGTTCGTGTTCGTAGGTGACGCGGAACAGGTCGTCCAGTGAAGTATATTCGGCAAACGGTGAGGCGATGGCATTGATGCACGGCAGGCTACCGGTATCGGTCAGGTAGTCGAACAGACGCTGCATATGGGTCATCTCTTCTTGCGCATGGCGGCGAAGAAACGCGGCGGCACCTTCAAAGCTGTGGTAGCTGCACCACGCGCTCATTTGCTGATAAAGCAGAGAAGAATAAAGTTCAAGGTTCATCTGTGCATTAAGCTTGTCGATCATTTCAGTTTTCAGCATCTGGCTTGCTCCGCAAATAAAGTCAAAGGTGATTGTGTCGTCACTATAATTTGTTATTAATTTATTTGCAAAAAGTAAATTAATAAATTCATTTATTACTAATGCAAATGGGAATAACACGCATTGGCAATTTAATAAATAATGAGAATGGTTTTAATTTAATATTATCAATATTAATTATGGGTCCGACTTATTCTTGAAAAGGGGACGCGCGACTTCGAGTGGCTATGAGCGCTTAGGTTAGCCTGGTGAGGAAAGGGTGGGGGTAAGAAAGCAACGCCCGGATGCTGTGGGAGGTGAAAGTGTGAGGCGATATGCAATTTATAAAACAACTTTTCATAAAATTTGAAAGTATGTTCGTAAGGTAGTATTGTTCTTCACAACGTTAACGAACTATCGCGGGAAAACCCGCACAGCATTCAGGAGAGTAAAGCATGAAAATCGCACTGATGATGGAAAACAGCCAGGCGAACAAAAACGCCATCATCCTCAACGAGTTAAACGCTGTTGCAGACGAGAAAGGTTTTCCGGTTTACAACGTCGGCATGAGCGATGAAAACGATCACCACCTGACCTATATCCATCTGGGTATCATGGCCAGCATCCTGCTGAACTCTAAAGCGGTAGACTTCGTGATCACCGGCTGCGGTACCGGCCAGGGTGCAATGATGTCTCTGAACATCCATCCGGGCGTAGTTTGTGGCTACTGTATTGATCCTGCTGATGCGTTCCTGTTTGCGCAGATCAACAACGGTAACGCGCTTTCTCTGCCATTCGCGAAAGGTTTTGGCTGGGGCGCAGAGCTGAACGTACGCTTTATTTTCGAGAAAGCGTTCACAGGGAGTAATGGCGAAGGGTATCCGCCGGAGCGTAAAGAGCCTCAGGTACGTAACGCTGGTATCCTGAACACCGTTAAGGCCGCAGTAGTGAAAGATAACTATCTGGATACGCTGCGTGCTATCGACCCGGAGCTGGTGAAAACTGCCGTGTCTGGCCCGCGCTTCCAGCAGTGCTTCTTCGAAAATTGCCAGGATAAAGAGATCGAAGCGTTCGTTCGCCAGATCGTCGGTTAATCTCCTGCAAATATCCAGGGCCAGCGCTGCTGGCCTTTTCTTTTGGGCTATTTCTTTTTGTTCGACACGCTGCTACCGGCATCTTTTGCCAGGTGCAGGCTATCAATCATTCCCACCAGACAAATCAACGCAATAAAAATAAACGACAGACGGAAGCTGATCCCCGGCAGACTTGTGAGATTAAACCATTCACTGAACTTCTCCCCAATACGAATACCGATCGCCCCGAGCGTAATCCCAAGCCCAACGGCCAGCTGCGAAGCGGTGCTGAACAACGTATTGGCATAGCTCATTTGCGCCGAAGGCACATCGGCAAAAGCAAGGGTGCTGACGCCGGTAAATTGAATAGAACGGAATACCCCGCCGAGATAGAGAATCACGAAAATCAGCCAGACTGGCGTTTGTGGTGTTAAAAAAGCGCAGGCCAGCAGCGAGAGTACATTCAGCGCACCATTGATCAGCAGCAGGCGGCGAAAACCCAGACAGCGAATTAACGGCGTTGTCGCGGGCTTGATGGTTAAATTACCAACGAAAACGGCCAGCACCAGCAACCCTGAGTGGAATGGGTCCATACCAAACCCGACCTGAAACAGCAGCGGCAGCAGGAAAGGGACGGCGCTAATTGAGGCACGGAACAGCGAGCCGCCGTACATAGTGACCTTGAAGGTCGGTATTTGCAGCGCATCGAGGCGCACCATCGGCCAGGCTGCGCGACGGAAATGGCGCAGTGAGAACAACATGCTGCCAAGGCCTAATACCAGCAGCGCCGGAGTTTGCCAACTCAAAGGTTGACGATCGCCGAGAAATTCCATGGCGGTGACCAGGCTAATCATGGCGATTGAAGTGGCAAGGAAGCCGGGAAGGTCAAAAGGCCGTGGTTCATCTTCACGAATGTTTGGGATGATGCGCAAAGACAGGGCCATAGCGATGAGCCCAAGGGGCACGTTAATAAAGAAAATCCAGTGCCAACTGGCATAGCTGGTGATAAATCCGCCCAGCGGCGGGCCGATAATGGGGGCCACTAATGCCGGCCAGGTCAGGGTAGCAATCGCCTTAATGAGCTGATGCTTCGGTGTCGTTCGCAAAACTGCCAGTCGGCCTACTGGAACCATCAGCGCGCCGCCTATTCCTTGCAGAATTCGCATCGCCACGAAGATGTCGACGTTGGTTGATAACCCGCAAAAAACAGAAGCCAGCGTGAAAATCGCCAGCGCGAGAGTGAAGATTTTGCGTGCGCCGAAGCGATCGGCTATCCAGCCGCTGGCCGGTATCAGCACGGCCAGCGTAATGAGATAGGCGCTGATACCGATATTGAGATCGACCGCTGTGACGCCAAAGTCTTTCGCCATGTCCGGCAGGGCAGTGGCGATCACCGTGCCGTCGAGGAACTCCATAAAAAACGCGCCAGCCACCAGCAGTGCGGGTGCTGAAAAAGAACGATCGTCCCTGGAAGAGATGTTTGTGCTCATTGTCGTGTCGCTGCCATAGCAAAGAGGGGCCAAACTCGACGCAGAGCATGTTGCTCTAACTGTTCGATTTAGCTCATTTTTGTTTAATATTTAAATTATTTTTGTAAAAATAGTGTGATTTGACGCATGTTTATATTGATTTTTGTGATGTAAGTCATATTATAGCCCTGTAGACATTAACACCTGCATAACAAAAACGGAGTCAATCCATGAAGCTGCGCAAAATCCTCAAAAGCATGTTTGAAAACTACTGCAAAACCTTCAAAGACGTACCCCCTGGCGGTATGTTCTGATAAAAAAACCTGCTGCGGCAGGTTTTTTTATCTCTTAAGATTTAGGTTACTATTACGCTCCTGAAAAAAGGAGTAAAAAATGTCTCAACATCTCACCGAAAATGACGAGCTGGTTTCCGACGTGGTTGCCTGCCAACTGGTCATCAAACAGATTCTCGACGTTATTGATATCATCGCCCCTGTCGAAGTGCGCGAGAAAATGACCACTCAGTTAAAAGCCATCGATTTTGCCAGTCATCCTGCATCGGCCGATCCGGTTACGCTGCGGGCGGTACAAAAAGCCATTGCTTTAATTGAACTGAAGTTCACCCCGCAAGGTGAGGCACACTAAATACATAGCCCCGCCATCAGGTGATGGCGGGGCGTCGTTATGTGGTTAGTGGGAAACGGCGGTACGGGCCGGCGTCTCCTGAGTATTGCTAAATAACTTGCTGTTGCCCCAGCACTCTTCGTAGCGGTGACCGACTAAATCTTCAACGATGAGGCGCACATCCGGTGTGATGTCGGCAATTTTGCCGCCAGCTTTAATCCGCGCGACTTCCTGCAAGACCACCATATGCGCTTTGCGATCCAGCTTCATCTGCTTACTGAAGACGATCGCCGCCAAAGCCAGCAGGACCACGCCCGCACAGAACACGACCGCAATAGCGGTTACCGCGCTTTCAGGTTGCGTATGCGCTTTTGACTGGAAGCCGTAGAAGCTGAGGATAGCGCCCATTGTGAAGACGATGATAGAGCGTAGGATTTTCCCGGAAAAGGTCATTGCGCCAGCATAGATACCTTCACGACGACGGCCAGTATAGATCTCGTCAACGTCGGCTAAAAAGGTATATACGGTCCAGGGGATGTAGTACACGCCGCCCGTGCCCAGTCCGAACAGGACGGTGATACCAAACATCAGGATGGTTGCCAGATGTGCAGGCAAATGGAAGAACCACAGCGAGGTATAAAGCAGCACGGCAAAAATAACCACGCTCAGCGCCAGAATGTAGGGCTTACTAAACCCTTTTTTCACGCACAGGCCGATAAACAGCGCCGTAGAGACCAGTTGCAGGATGGAGTTCAGGCTATTTAGCCCGGCGACCATCGCCGGATCGTGCTGCAGGACGAAAATAACAAAGTAGGTAAAGATAGACGCAAACAGCCATTCTGCGCCGAAACCACAGAGGTACATGCCCAGATGTTTACGGAACACGCGAAGATAGAAGGTAGAACGCATATCCTTCGCCAGCATAAGCAGAGTATTGAGTAAGCCTTTTTTCTCACTATTGCTGACTTCCTCTTCGCGCGGACGTTCCCAGCTGCAGTACCACAAGCAGGAGATCGCAACGATGAGAATGACCCCATAGGTCAGGCCGGTCAGGAAAAATGGGGTCGCGGATTCTTTGCCGTAAAGCAGGATGAACTGACCTGGAATAAATGCTGCCAGGAAGTTAGCCAGTTTACCGAAGATCGCTTTGTAGCCAGTAAGCTTTGAGCGTAGTGAAAAATCGTCGGTCATTTCGGTCGCCAATGTTTCATAAGGGACCATGATCGAGGTATAAATGATTTCAAAGACTACATAAGTGCATAGGTAGTACCAGAACCCAAGACCTTCTACCCAAAGTAGCGGGTAGAACATCATGAGCGGAATACCGATTAATAAAAAGAAGCGGCGGCGTCCGAAGCGTTTGCCGAGACGCGTTTTACCAAAATTATCGGTGAGATAACCCATAAGAGGATTACTGATCGCGTCGATAATACTGGCGACGGAGAAAATGAGCGAAGCCTCGATCAGCGTCAGCCCACAAAATGTTGTATAAAAATAAAGCAGCCACGCGCCACTGATCGCCAGCGCGCCGCTTCCCAGTAAATTCCCGCCGCCGTAGGCTAACTGATGGCGTAACAAAATCGGTCTTCCCTGCAGCCCCTGAGGGGCTGAAGCCGCGTATCTTGCCATTAAAATAAACTCCGTGTTTTAAATTTTTGAAACACCGTTTTTATATTCTTAAGTGATGGGTTTGAACGTGATCTACATCACTAAAAACCGGCTAAATCCCATGCCTGAGCATTAATGAGATCCAGTTAAAAGTTTTTAATGCTTTTTAGGAATAAAAACGGCGCCGAAGCGCCGAAAAAGATAGGTTGGTGAGAATTGTCTATAAGGACATTGATGATATTAATATATGGTTTTTGGGCATTTATCAGCGATACACCATTCGCTGCGAGCGTTAATTATGTTGGTTGCTGACCAGATCTAACAAACGAAGGTCGGTTTGTTGCACGCACGTTCCATCCTTATCCGCATTGCGCACTTCATCGAGAATGGTTTCCAGCAGGATACCGTCCTGGCGCTGTTCTTTTTCCAGCAGAGTTAAAAAACGTCAGGTGGCATCGTCGCTTTTCGCTTTAGCTTCTTCCGTCAGGTCGATCAATATGCTGCTGCGCTGCTGATAATCAGCAACGGTGGTAGCAAAAAGATCTTCGAGGGAAGCACACTCTGGTTGGCTGGAACCTTCAGATTTCACCACCGGCACGGCGCCGGTTTTTTTCATAAAATCAAAAACTCGCATCATCTGGGTTACCCTGGATTGTGCCCTGCTGCGCAAAAACGTTGCGGTACCGTTTAACCGCTGCTGAGTACACCACTCACTTAAATGTAGATATAAGTTTGACGCATGGAATTCAAGATTCATTTGGTTATTCAGTTTCTTAACCATTCCTGGGACGATCATAAAAATATCCTTATTAACCTGTAAAGGAGTCCTGGCTACATCCTGAATCATCTTCCTTAGAGAGTCTTAATTCGGGACACATGACGTGCAGGTAAAGTACCAGAATAATAATTATCTGTACTTCAAATATATGAGGGGTAATTAAATTGCGATTACCGATGAATGTAGAATAGCGCCACTTGGTGATTAAGGAAACTCTCATATGATGTTATTTACGTTTCGTTACACCATCCGTAATTAACTTTATTTAAGTGTGTTTATGTAATGGTAACTACTTTCATTAAGTCATTTTTGTTTTTATCTATATGATTTTAATTGATATTTATTGTTTTTATCATTGGTTTGTAGTAGTTCTAAATGGGTATGTGAAATTGAGTTTCATTTATATTGGATTGATGTTTTGTTTGTGTGTTAATCTGTTCTTCGTAAAAGGTGTAAATTGCGTTAGATCATGTTTTTTGTGATTTTATAAACAAGGTATAACGATAATTTAAAAAAATACTGCTTTTGTAAACACATGATTGTTATTTGGCTATCTGAAGGAGTCAGAAATGAATAAAGTAGCGGTGCTGTTGGCACCTGGTTTCGAGGAAGGTGAAGCGATTGTGATTATTGATATTCTTCGTCGCTTGCACATCAATGTAGAACTACTGTCCTGCGCCGAATCGCGCGCGGTGGTGAGCTATCACGATATTCCTATGGTCGCAGACAGCACGTTAACAGAACGAGCACAGACGCTTTATGACGCGGTGGTTCTGCCTGGCGGCCCGCAAGGAAGCGTGAATCTTGCTGCCAGCCAGGAAGTGGTGGCGTTTATTGCGGCTCACGACACCGCCGGAAAGCTGATCTGCCCAATTTGTTCGGCGGCGGCGCGGGTATTGGGCGGCAACGGTTTGCTGAAGGGGCGTCGCTATGTCTGCTCCGGGGATCTCTGGCAGAACGTGAGCGGGGGAGAATACGTTGATGCGCCGGTAGTGGAAGACGGCAACCTGATCAGCGGTAAAGGCTTTGGTTACGTTTTTGATTTCTCTTTCACCGTTGCGGCACGCTTGTTGGGCGATGAAGCCCCCGTGCGCAATCATGCCGAGCATATTTATTGCCGCTGGTGATGGAGAATCTGAATCTATACCCTAAACAAGGATAAGTCTGCTGGTGATATAGATAATATTGCTAATGCGAGCGCTAATTGTCTGACAATTAGCGTTTTTTTTATGTCTTTTTTCGCTGTTTTTATGCACGCAATTACTGTAATTCCGCGATGTGATAGCGCTCTCGTATGGAGAAATAATTTCCGGTTAATACTATTTTAACAACGGCAGCAATGAATCAGATTTTCCTAATGCCTTGTTTTACGTCCGATTAAAAATTTAAGTCTTATTATTCCCTACATAAAAGCGAATTAAAGCTGGAGTTTACCATGCACAAATTTACTAAAGCGCTGGCGGCGATTGGTCTCGCCGCAGTTATGTCACAATCAGCTATGGCTGAGACGCTTAAGCTTGGTTTTCTGGTGAAACAGCCCGAAGAACCGTGGTTTCAAACTGAGTGGAAATTTGCCGATAAGGCCGGTAAAGATTTAGGTTTTGATGTGATTAAAATTGCCGTACCTGACGGCGAGAAAACCCTGAATGCTATTGATAGCCTGGCAGCCAGCGGAGCTAAAGGTTTCGTTATCTGCACCCCGGACCCGAAACTGGGGGCTGCTATTGTCGCCAAAGCGCGCGGCTATGATATGAAAGTGATCACCGTCGACGACCAGCTCGTTAACGCCAAAGGCAAACCAATGGACAGCGTTCCGCTGGTGATGATGGCTGCCAGCGAAATCGGCGCCCGTCAGGGGCAGGAGCTGTACAAAGAGATGCAGAAACGCGGGTGGGACGTGAAAGATACCGCGGTCATGGCGATCACCTCTGATGAGCTCGACACTGCCCGTCGCCGTACCACCGGCTCGATGGATGCGCTGAAAGCCGCTGGCTTCCCGGAAAATCAGATCTATCGCGTGCCAACCAAATCTAACGATATCCCCGGCGCGTTCGATGCCGGTAACTCCATGCTGGTTCAACATCCGCAGGTTAAACATTGGTTAATTGTCGGCATGAACGACAACACCGTACTGGGTGGCGTGCGTGCGACCGAGGGCCAGAGTTTTAAAGCCGCTGACGTCATCGGTATCGGCATTAACGGCGTGGATGCAGTCAATGAACTCTCCAAAGCGCAGGCCACCGGTTTCTATGGTTCTCTGCTGCCGAGCCCGGACATTCACGGTTATAAAACCAGCGAAATGCTCTACAACTGGGTAACGAAGGACGTCGAACCGCCGAAATTCACTGCGGTTACCGACGTGGTGCTGATTACCCGCGACAACTTTAAAGAAGAGCTGGCGAAAAAAGGGCTGTAAGGCCTGGTTGACCGGGCCTCTCGTATTAAGTGGGAGGCTCAGTCCAGAAAAGCGGAGTCGTTATGCAACAGTCTACCCCTTATCTCTCATTCCACGGCATCACCATGACTTTCCCGGGCGTTAAAGCGCTGTCCGATATTAGCTTTGACTGCTATGCCGGACAGGTTCACGCCCTGATGGGAGAAAACGGCGCCGGGAAATCTACGCTGCTGAAAGTGCTCAGCGGCAACTACATACCGACGGCCGGCAGCCTGCAAATCAGCGGCCAGCAGATGGCGTTTAACCACACCACCGAAGCCTTGAATGCCGGAGTGGCGATTATTTATCAGGAACTGCATCTGATCCCGGAAATGACCGTGGCGGAAAATATCTACCTCGGACAACTTCCACACAAGGGCGGGATCGTTAACCGCTCGCTACTTAATTATGAAGCCCGCTTACAGCTTGAGCATCTGGGACTCGATATCGACCCGGAAACACCGCTCAAATATCTCTCTATCGGTCAGTGGCAAATGGTGGAGATTGCTAAAGCGCTGGCGCGTAACGCCAAAATCATCGCCTTTGATGAGCCAACCAGCTCCCTGTCTGCGCGGGAAATCGAAAACCTGTTCCGGGTTATTCGCGAACTGCGCGAGGAGGGGAGGGTCATTATTTATGTCTCTCACCGTATGGAAGAGATTTTTGCATTAAGTGATGCCATCACCGTGTTCAAAGATGGTCGCTACGTGCGCACATTTGACAATATGCAAGAGGTTAACCACGACGCCCTGGTGCAGGCGATGGTGGGCCGTGAACTGGGCGATATCTACGGCTGGCAACCGCGTGAATACGGCAACGAACGCTTGCGTCTGGAGCAGGTGAAGGCACCGGGCGTGCGTCAGCCGATCAGCCTGTCGGTGCGCAGCGGTGAAATCGTTGGCCTGTTCGGGCTGGTTGGGGCCGGGCGCAGCGAGCTGATGAAAGGCTTATTTGGCGGCAGCAGGATAACCAGTGGCCAGGTCTACATTGACGGCCAGGCTATCGACATCCGCAAACCCGCGCAGGCGATTCAGGCTGGAATGATGCTCTGTCCGGAAGACCGCAAAGCCGAAGGGATTATTCCGGTTCACTCGGTGCGCGACAACATCAATATCAGCGCACGTCGTAAGCATATTCTTGCAGGATGCGTGATTAACAACGCCTGGGAAGCGGAAAACGCTGACCAGCATATTAAATCGCTCAACATCAAAACGCCGGGCCCGGAGCAGCTGATTATGAATCTCTCTGGCGGCAATCAGCAGAAAGCCATTCTTGGCCGTTGGTTATCGGAAGAGATGAAAGTGATCCTGCTCGATGAGCCGACGCGCGGCATTGATGTCGGCGCTAAGCATGAAATTTACAACGTTATTTACGCATTAGCGGCATCAGGCGTCGCGGTGGTCTTTGCCTCCAGCGATTTACCCGAAGTTCTCGGCGTCGCGGACCGTATCGTGGTGATGCGCGAGGGCGAAATCGCCGGTGAATTGTTGCATGAACATGCGAATGAACAGCAGGCATTGAGCCTTGCGATGCCCAAAGTGAGCCAGGCGGTCGCCTGAGTAAGGAGTTTATGATGTCATCAGTTACCTCTTCAGGTACTTCCCGGTCGGCTTTCAGCTTCTCCCGCATCTGGGATCAGTTTGGCATGCTGGTTGTTTTCGCCGTGCTGTTTATCGGCTGCGTGATTTTTGTGCCCAATTTTGCCTCATTTATCAATATGAAAGGTCTGGGGCTGGCTATCTCGATGTCCGGGATGGTGGCCTGTGGGATGCTATTTTGCCTGGCATCCGGTGACTTTGACCTGTCGGTTGCTTCGGTTATCGCCTGTGCGGGGGTCACCACGGCGGTGGTGATTAACCTGACCGAAAGCATGTGGATTGGCATTACGGCTGGCCTGCTGCTGGGCGCACTGAGCGGCCTGGTGAACGGTTTTGTTATTGCGCGCTTAAAGATCAACGCCCTGATTACAACGCTTGCGACGATGCAGATCGTCCGCGGCTTGGCCTATATTATTTCTGACGGTAAAGCGGTCGGGATTGAGGATGAGCGCTTCTTTACCCTGGGCTATGCCAACTGGTTTGGTCTGCCTGCGCCAATCTGGCTGACGGTTGGCTGCCTGATTATCTTTGGCCTGCTGTTGAATAAAACCACCTTTGGCCGTAATACCCTGGCAATTGGCGGCAACGAAGAAGCCGCGCGTCTGGCAGGCGTCCCGGTGGTGCGGACCAAGATTATCATTTTTGTCCTCTCCGGCCTGGTTTCCGCAGCGGCAGGGATTATTCTGGCCTCGCGTATGACCAGCGGTCAGCCGATGACCTCGATTGGCTATGAGCTGATTGTGATTTCGGCCTGCGTGCTGGGCGGCGTGTCGTTAAAAGGCGGGATTGGTAAGATTTCCTACGTGGTTGCCGGGATCCTGATCCTCGGGACCGTGGAAAATGCGATGAACTTGCTGAACATCTCGCCGTTCTCGCAGTATGTGGTGCGCGGCGTGATTCTGCTGGCGGCGGTAATCTTTGACCGCTACAAACAAAAAGCGAAACGTACGGTTTGATTATCCCCAACCTTTCAGTCTAATCCTAAACCATTGCCAGCGCCCGCTGTGCTGGCAATGACTATCAAAAATGGCGAGGCTGGTCACACTGTCTATACTTACATGGCTAACATTTAGTTAACACCCAGCATTGTGCTGGCCATGATAAGGAGGAACCAGGGTGGCTGACCAGATTTCCGTACCGCCTGCGTTAACCGGAAACTACGCTTTTTTCTTTGACCTCGACGGCACGCTTGCCGGTATCAAACCTCATCCCGATCAGGTGGTTATTCCTGCTGATGTTCTACAAACGTTGCGCCAGCTTGTGCAGCAGCAAAATGGAGCGGTGGCATTGATTTCAGGGCGCTCAATGGCTGAGCTCGATGAGCTTACCCATCCTTTCCGACTGCCGCTTGCCGGCGTCCACGGGGCTGAGCGCCGTGACATCAATGGTGAAACACATATCGTCACACTGCCTGACTCACTCCTCAAGACCCTTTCAACACAGCTGACAACGGCGATGGGTGCACTACCGGGTTGCGAGCTGGAAAGTAAGGGGATGGCTTTCGCGTTGCACTATCGCCAGGCGCCGCAGCAGCAAAGCGCGGTGCTAGCGCTGGCACAAGAAATCGTGCAGCACCATCCTATTTTGGCGCTGCAGCCAGGTAAATGCGTGGTGGAGATCAAACCGCGCGGAGTGAATAAGGGTGAGGCGATTGCCGCTTTTATGCAGGAAGCGCCATTCAAGGGACGTAAACCGGTATTCGTCGGTGATGACTTAACCGATGAAGCGGGTTTTGGCGTCGTCAATCAATTGGGTGGTGTATCGGTCAAAGTGGCGGGTGGCGAAACGCAGGCGCGCTGGCGCCTGCCGGACGTGGCTGCAGTACATCTTTGGATAAATAACATCGCGAATAATGGGCAACAACCAGACGCGCTAACCGACAGGAGAGATGGCTATGGGTCGCTTAGTCGTAGTATCTAATCGTATTGCCCCGCCGGATGATAAAAAGGCCAGCGCCGGTGGCCTGGCCGTGGGGATTATGGGGGCGTTAAAAGCAGCGGGAGGATTGTGGTTCGGCTGGAGCGGGGAAATTGGTGACGACCAGCAGCCGCTGAAAAAGGTGACTCAGGGGAATATTACCTGGGCCTCTTTCAACCTTAGCGAGCAGGATCACGACGAATATTACAATCGTTTTTCCAATGCCGTATTGTGGCCCGCGTTTCACTATCGCCTTGATTTAGTGAATTTTCAGCGCGAGGCCTGGGAAGGGTATCAGCGGGTGAACTCCACGCTGGCTGATAAGCTGCTGCCGCTAATTGAACCTGACGACACCGTCTGGATCCATGATTATCACTTACTGCCATTGGCCAGTGAACTGCGTCAGCGCGGGGTAAATAATCGCATTGGCTTCTTTTTGCATATCCCGTTTCCGACGCCCGAAATTTTTAATGCGTTGCCGCCGCATGCTGAACTGCTTGAGGGACTTTGCGATTACGACCTGCTGGGATTCCAGACCGAGAGTGACCGGCTGGCGTTTCTCGACAGCGTATCAATGCAGACCCGCGTGACGACGTGCGGTGGGAAAAAGCATCTCGCGTGGGGCAAGCCTTTCCACACAGAAGTTTATCCGATAGGCATCGATCCCGATGAAATTGCGCGCAGCGCAAAAGGGCCGTTACCGCCAAAACTGGCGCAACTGAAAAGCGAACTTAAGGGCGTACAAAATATCTTTTCCGTTGAACGGCTGGACTATTCGAAAGGGTTACCGGAACGTTTTCTGGCCTATGAGGCGCTGCTGGAGAACTATCCGCAGCATCACGGCAAGATTCGCTATACCCAAATTGCGCCGACTTCGCGCGGTGATGTTCAGGCCTATCAGGATATTCGTCATCAGTTGGAAACCGCAGCCGGACGGATTAACGGTCAGTATGGTCAGTTGGGCTGGACGCCGCTCTATTACCTGAACCAGCATTTTGAACGCAAGCTGTTGATGAAAATCTTCCGCTATTCAGACGTTGGCCTGGTCACGCCGCTGCGCGATGGCATGAATCTGGTGGCGAAAGAGTATGTGGCCGCCCAGGATCCGCAAAACCCGGGCGTGCTGGTGTTGTCGCAGTTTGCCGGCGCGGCGAATGAACTGCCTACAGCGTTAATCGTCAATCCTTACGATCGTGATGAGGTCGCTGCCGCGCTGGACCGGGCATTAACCATGCCGCTGGCAGAACGCATCACGCGCCATTCGGCTATGTTAGCGGTGATTAAAGAGAACGATATTCACCACTGGCAGGCGCGGTTTATTGCCGATCTAAAGCAGATTGAGCCAAGGAGCGAGGAGAGCCGCTTAGAACGCAAGGTGGCGACCTTCCCCAAACTCGCCTAGAGGCTGAACGGCTGGCGCCTCCCCGGCGCTAGCCCTTTTCAAGACAAACCAGCAGCACGTCAACGCCGCTGCTGCCGACGATATCCTTCGCTGAGCAGGTAGCGCGCGAAAACAGGCTTTGGTTGTGGTTACCGCAAATCACCAGGTCAACGCGATGCTGCTGGCAAAAATCCTTCACGTGATGACCTAACCCGCCGCTGGCGATAATCGTCTTCTCGATAGGGTAATCGGCGTGGTGAGCGAGTTCGGCCAGAAAACCGCGCGTCTCTTCCTGCATTATTTCCCGTAAGTTTTCCATCATCGGCGCTGCAAACTGGTTATACAGCTCCGGGTCCGTCGCCAGCGTGATCAGGCTAACTTTGGCATTGACCGGACGGGCGATAGAAACGGCTTTTTGAATCAGCACCCGGCTTTCCGGGGTCGGCGCAACGGCGACTAACAGATGTGAGTAGGGCATCAAGCCTCCTTGAGATACGCAAAATAACCCTTTTCTATACCCTAAATAATTCGAGTTGCAGGAAGGCGGCAAGTGAGCGAATCCCCAGGAGCTTACTCAGGTAAGTGACTGGGGTGAACGAAAGCAGCCAACGCCCATGCAACTTGAAGTATGACGGGTATATTGTCTTTACTCCGATTCCTTAGCTTTCGCAAGGTTTATCAGCAGCGGAAAAAAGAGCTATGTTTCATCTGCAAAAGAGCTATTTTTCATTAATGGTCCGATCTTTTGCATTAAAAGAAACGTTGTTTTATAAATAAGTGAAGCGTGTTCCTCTACTCTTTGTATTTTTGCCATCGAACGCTTTTGGCTGGCAAAAATGAAAAGGTAACGCCGTTTCCATGCTCTTACTGTAGTCCTATATCAACTCCATTTTTGGCTGAAGTCGCCAAAAGGATTGTCGGAGTTCTCTAAAAAAAGACACAGGATTTACGGCGATGAAAACACGTAAAATCGGTTTGGTTAACTACCTTGCCTACGGATCGGGCGATTTCCTCGGTGCGGGGACCACAGCACTGACTGCAGCATGGCTGCTCTACTTCTACACCACCTTTTGCGGTCTTTCCCCGATTGAGGCGACGCTTATCTTTGCCACTGCCAGGGTTCTGGATGCAGTGATCAGTCCGCTGATGGGCTTCCTGACGGATAACTTCGGTTCGACCTGGCTGGGTAAACGTTTTGGCAGACGTAAGTTCTTTATCCTACTGGGTATCCCGCTCGTCTTTAGCTACTCCATTATGTGGGTAGGGGACATGGGCTTCTGGTACTACCTGCTGACTTATCTGCTGTTTGATATTGTCTACACCATGATTCTGGTGCCGTATGAAACGTTGGTGCCGGAAATGACCGATGACTTTAAACAGAAAACCAAATTCTCCGGCGCGCGTATTTCGATGGCGCAGATGTCGGCGATTCTGGCTTCCTTCCTGCCGGGCGTCCTGCTGACTATCTTCGGTAAGGATAATGCGGTCTCTTTCTTCTATGCGAGTCTGGTGTTTTCGGTACTGTGCGCAATGATGCTGACCTTTGTCTGGTTCTTTACCTGGGAGCGCCCGCGAGAAGAGTGGACGGAAGCGGCGCTACGGGCAGAAGAGGAGAAGCAAAACCTGACCCTGTCCCAGAGCCTTAACCGCCTGTTTATTGAGTTAAGCTCCACCTTGCGGATTAAGATTTTCCGCCAGCATCTGGGCATGTATCTGGGAGGCTATATCGCTCAGGACGTGTTCAACGCGGTCTTTACCTACTATGTGGTGTTTGTGCTGATGCAGGAAGCCTCCATGGCTTCTAACCTGCTCGGCACCATGGCTATCTTCCAGTTTATCGCGGTTATCGCCATGATCCCGCTGTGCATCCGCTTCGGACCTGCCCCATCGTACCGGATGGTGGTGGTGCTGTTTGGTCTGAGCTCGCTCTCCTACGCGGTACTGTATTACGCCGGACTCAGCGATGTTTACTCGCTACTGTTGCTGATTTCCGCAGTTGCAGGCCTGGGACGCGGCGGTATCAACTATGTACCATGGAATACCTACACCTATATTGCTGACGTAGATGAAGTGATTACCGGACAGCGCCGTGAAGGGATCTTTGCCGGGATCATGACTCTAACCCGTAAAGCCTCCCAGGCGGGCGCGGTGATGCTGGTGGGGATCATTATGCAGTTTTCCGGCTTTGTCTCCGGACAGAAAACCCAGCCTTATGAAGTCAGCCACACAATCCTGCTGATCCTCAGCGTGGGGACATTAGTGGTGCTGGCCTGCGGTTTTCTTGTCTCTCTGCGTTTTAAGCTCAACCTGCAAACCCACAGCGTTCTGCGTACTGAAACGCTCAAAATGCGCGAGTCTGGTCGTGCACAGCCGGAAACGGCGACCGCTCAGGATCGTGAAGTGGTGGAGATGCTGGCCGGGATGCCGTACGAATCCCTGTGGGGCAACAACAATATCGGCTACCTGAACCGCAATAAACCTGCCGCGCCGCCGTTGAAGCAACGTTCAGAATTGAATTCGACATATAACAGAGGTTAAGGATATGAAGGTTTGGCCTGTCAAACATAGCCCATTACTGCGTCAGCCAGAGCGTTTTATCGCCCGTAATGAGCTGCAAGCGCTGATCCAGAAGGTAACGCACAACCTGGTCAATATTAAGGATGAAAGCGGGAAATTTTTACTGCGGCTGGACGATGGGCGCATCATTGACACCAAAGGCTGGAACGGCTGGGAGTGGACCCACGGGGTTGGCCTGTACGGCATCTATCAGTATTACCAGCAGACTGGTGATATCGCGATGCGCGAGATTATCGATAGCTGGTTCACTGATCGCTTTGCTGAAGGAGCAACCACCAAAAACGTCAACACGATGGCGCCGTTTCTGACCCTGGCTTACCGCTATGAAGAGACGGGCAATAGCGCATATCTGCCCTGGCTCGATAGCTGGGCAGAGTGGGCGATGCGCGATATGCCGCGTACCGAGTTTGGCGGCATGCAGCACATCACCCTGGCGGAAGAGAACCATCAGCAGATGTGGGACGACACGTTGATGATGACCGTCCTGCCGCTGGCCAAAATCGGCAAACTGCTCAACCGCCCGGAATATGTAGAGGAAGCGGTGTATCAGTTCCTGCTGCATGTACAGAATCTGATGGACCGGGAGACCGGACTGTGGTTCCACGGCTGGAACTACCAGGGGCAGCATAATTTTGCCAGGGCTCGCTGGGCACGCGGCAATAGCTGGTTGACGATTGTGATACCGGATTTCCTTGAGCTGGTGGATCTACCTGAAAGCAGCGCCGTTCGCCGTTATCTGGTGCAGGTGCTGAATGCGCAGATCGCGGCGCTGTCCCGTTGCCAGGACGATAGCGGCCTGTGGCATACGCTGCTTGATGACCCAAACTCCTATCTGGAAGCATCGGCTACCGCCGGTTTTGCCTATGGGATCCTAAAAGCGGTGCGCAAGTGCTATGTGAGCCAGGAATATGCAGAAGTGGCGGAGAAAGCGATTCGCGGTATCGTGCAGAATATCTCCCCTGAAGGGGAATTGCTGCAAACCTCATTCGGTACCGGGATGGGGTCGAATCTCGATTTTTATCGTGAAATTCCGCTCACGTCGATGCCGTATGGCCAGGCGATGGCAATTCTGTGCCTGACGGAATACTTACGGAAATATTTTTGAAAATTCGGGGAGGAGGCGAGCTGTGAAAAGGATATTAGCATTTTAGCCGGGTGGCGGCTAACGCCTTACGCCGGCCTACAAAACACGCAGTATCTGTAGGCCCGTGCAAGCGAAGCGCCGCCGGGCAATCTCTGTCATCGGTCTCAAACCCGGCGCTTGCCGGGTTTTTCCTGCAAATTACATACGCTCTACGGTCTCAATACCCAGCGTATCCAGACCCTGCTTCAGCGTTTTCGCGGTCAGCTGCGCCAGCTTCAGGCGGCTGTTGCGCGTCTCTTCGCTTTCGGCGCTCAGGATCGGGCAGTGCTCGTAGAAACCGGAGAACAGGCCCGCCAGATCGTACAGGTAAGAGCACATCACATGCGGAGTGCCTTCACGGGCGACAACGGTTAGCGTCTCTTCAAACTGCAGCAGGCGGGCAGCCAACTGGGCTTCACGGTCTTCGGTGATAATAACCGGAGCCGCCGCCAGCGCGCTTTCATCAATATCCGCTTTACGGAATACCGAGAGCACGCGGGTATAAGCATACTGCATGTAAGGCGCGGTGTTGCCCTCAAATGCCAGCATGTTGTCCCAGTCGAAGATATAGTCGGTGGTCCGGTTTTTCGACAGATCGGCGTATTTCACCGCGCCAATCCCGACGGCGTTCGCCAGTTTTTCCAGCTCTTCGGCAGGCATATCCGGGTTTTTCTCGGCCACCAGACGGCGGGCGCGTTCCAGCGCCTCGTCCAGGAGATCGGCAAGCTTCACGGTGCCACCGGCACGGGTTTTAAACGGTTTGCCATCTTTGCCGAGCATCATGCCGAACATGTGGTGCTCCAGCGGCACGGAATCTGGCACGTAACCTGCTTTACGTACGATGGTCCACGCCTGCATCAGGTGCTGGTGCTGGCGTGAATCGATGTAATACAGCACGCGATCGGCATGCAGACTCTCGTAACGGTATTTTGCGCAGGCGATATCGGTGGTGGTGTAGAGGTAGCCGCCATCCTTCTTCTGGATGATGACGCCCATCGGTTCGCCTTCCTTGTTTTTGTACTCATCAAGGAACACCACGGTGGCACCTTCGCTCTCCACAGCCAGACCTTTGGCTTTCAGGTCAGCAACGATACCCGGCAGCATCGGGTTATACAGGCTTTCACCCATCACGTCGTCACGGGTCAGCGTCACGTTCAGGCGGTTATAGGTTATCTGGTTTTGCGACATAGTAATGTCAACGAGCTTGCGCCACATTTCGCGGAAATACTCATCGCCGCCCTGTAGTTTAACCACGTAGCTACGTGCGCGTTCGGCGAAGGCTTCATCTTCGTCGTAGTGTTTTTTCGCTTCGCGATAGAAACCTTCGAGGTCCGCCAGCGCCATTTCACCGGCGTTTTCCTGCTGTTGTTTTTCCAGATAAGCGATCAGCATACCGAACTGGGTGCCCCAGTCGCCAACGTGGTTAGCGCGGATCACTTTATGGCCGAGGAACTCCAGGGTTCGCACTGCGGCATCGCCAATAATGGTTGAGCGCAGGTGACCCACGTGCATCTCTTTCGCCACGTTCGGTGCGGAGTAGTCAACGACCACAGTTTGCGCCTGCGGCTGAGCTACGCCCAGACGCTCTGATTTCAGCGCATTGCTGACGTTTTCCGCCAGGAATAGCGGATCGAGGAAAATATTGATAAAGCCCGGACCGGCGATTTCGACCTTGTTGGCAATGCCGTTCAGGTCAAGATGAGACAGTACCTGCTCTGCAAGTTGTCGCGGCGCCATGCCCAGTTTTTTAGCAACGGCCATCACGCCATTGGCCTGATAGTCACCGAACTGGACTTTTGCTGACTGGCGAACCTGAGGTTCGCAATCGGCGGGCGCACCTGCCGCGATCAGGGCGTGGCTGACTTTTTCTGAGAGAAGAGCCTGAATATTCACCGAAATACCTTACGTTTAACACACCGTGACCCTGACGGGGCGGCGCTGGAATGTGGACAAATAAGAGCGGAATTGTACTGTATTTACGCCCGCGAGTCAGGTCAGTATTGCGCGCGCGTTGAATTTAATTTTCTAACACTTTTGATTCGTCAGCATTACGAATGGATATGTTATTGGGCGGCCCGTTCACCGAAAAGCTGCCCAGCGCCAGTCGCTGAATATTGCGGGTTGGTCAGGCTGGGGAAACGCGCTAGATTAGCTCTTTTTAGCGAGTACCGAGGCTTACAATGGCAAACTGGCAGCAAATTGATGAACTGGACGATATTTCCGCGGACCTGCCGCGTTTCACCGAGGCGCTAAATGCGCTTGCTAGCCGGCTTGGTCTCGATATTGCGCCGCAAGATGCCGACCATATTTCCCTGCGCTGCCACCAGAATACGACGGCGGAGCGCTGGAGGCGCGGTTTTGAACAATGCGGTACGCTGCTGTCGGAGAATATCATCAACGGTCGCCCGATCTGTTTATTTAAACTGGATGAGCCAATTTGCGTGGCACACTGGCATTTTCGCATCGTTGAACTGCCGTGGCCGGGCGAAAAACGCTATCCGCATGAGGGCTGGGAGCATGTCGAAATCGTCCTGCCAGGTGAGCCTGAATCGCTGAATTCCCGTGCGCTGGCGCTGCTTTCTGATGAAGGGCTCAGCCAGCCGGGGATTTTTGTGAAAACCAGCTCACCGAAAGGGGAGCACGAGCGACTGCCGAACCCGACGCTGGCGGTGACGGATGGTAAGGTCACTATCAAATTCCATCCGTGGTCGATTGAGCAAATTGTCGCCAGCGAACAATCTGAACGGTGACAGTGTGAAGTGACGCGGCGTCTGCAGCAAAAAATCGTGACATTCTGTCGTGCCTGCGATGTGAACGGAGAGAAGAATGACTTTACTGGAAGTGTGCTGTTACAGCATGGAGTGCGCGCAAGAAGCGCAGCGTAGCGGTGCCGATCGCATTGAGCTGTGCGCCGCGCCGCAGGAAGGCGGCCTGACGCCTTCGCTGGGCGTTCTTAAATCGGTTCGTGATACGGTAACGATCCCCGTTCATCCGATTATTCGTCCGCGCGGCGGTGACTTTTGCTACACCGCAGGCGAGTTTGCGGCGATGCTTGATGATGTCATCGCTGTACGAGAATTAGGGTTTCCCGGGCTGGTTGTCGGTATTCTGGATGCCGACGGCCAGATTGATACGACGCGAATGGAAAAAATTATGGCAGCAGCGGGAACGCTTGCAGTCACTTTTCACCGTGCCTTTGATATGTGCGCCGACCCGCGCCAGGCCTGCTCTGAGCTGTCAGAGCTCGGCATTAAACGTATCCTGACATCAGGCCAACAGGCGTCCGCCGAAAAAGGAATTTCATTAATCAGGGAACTTATTTCCCGAAGCGATACTCCAATCATTATGGCTGGTGCAGGAGTCCGCGCTGCCAACCTGTCGGTGTTTTTGCAGGCGGGGGTTAAAGAGGTACACAGCTCGGCAGGCCAGTGGTTACCGTCGCCGATGCGCTTTCGCAACCCCGGATTATCGATGTCTACGGATGCCGACGCTGATGAATACTTACGCTACGCCGTGAATGGCGAAGCGGTAGCGGAAATGAAGCGTATTATTACCGCGCAAAGAGATTAAATCGTTTTTAGCTGCACATCATGTCGCCCAATATGATGATTGCCCGTACCAGGCCCCTGCCCATTAAACAGGGGCCTTTTTTTATCCAAAATCCGCGTTAGCTTATCATCCTGCTTTTTTCTTTCGCCGCTAACGACTGCTGCGTTTCTGGTTTGGTCGCAATAATCACCGCGCGCAGCGGGGCTGGGTAGCCTTCAAGCGTTTTACTGCTGTCGTTCGGGTCGAGGAATTCGGCCAGCGATTCGGTAGTCATCCACTCGGTGCGGCGCTGCTCGTCAGTTGAGGTCACACATGCATCAACAATGCGCACGTCGATAAACCCGCACTTCTCCAGCCACATCTTTAGCGCGGCGGCAGACGGGATAAAGTAGACGTTACGCATCTGGGCATAGCGGTCACCCGGAACCAGAACGGTATTTTCGTCCCCTTCAACCACCAGCGTTTCAAGTACCAGCTCACCGCCGGGAACCAGCTGATCTTTTAGCTGCCACAGGTGATCGAGCGGGGAGCGGCGATGGTAGAGCACGCCCATTGAAAATACGGTATCAAAGGCGTTCAGCGCCGGAAGTTGCTCGATGCCCAGCGGCAGCAGATGCGCACGCTGGTCGTTGCCCAGCAGTTTACGTACCGCTTCAAACTGGCAGAGGAATAACTGCGTTGGATCGATGCCGACCGCCAGATGGGCTCCGGCGCCAATCATGCGCCACATGTGGTAGCCACTGCCGCAGCCGACATCAAGAATAGTGCGCCCGGTGAGGTCGGAAAGATGCGGCAACACGCGTTCCCATTTCCAGTCGGAACGCCATTCAGTATCGATATTCACGCCGTAAAGCGAATAAGGCCCTTTACGCCACGGCATCAAATTCTTAAGCAGATTTTCAATGCGCAGTCGGTGGCCCTCGCCGAGAGGTTTTTCGCTCTCAGCGGTCACGCTGTGCAGCAGATCCAGGCGGTACGGCGCAAATTCAGGCAGAAATTCAACGGCACGTTCCCACTCACGATATTTGCCGTGCAGCGCTTCGCGTTGCCAGGTCGCAACCTGCGCGGGCAGGGTCTCCAGCCAGTGCGATAGCGGGCTTTTGGCAATCAACTGATAAAAATTGCTGAAACCAATCATGCCACTTCCCCGGATTTTACGGCGATTAACGACCCGAAGTTAAAGCACTGGAACCACAGTTCAGCATGTTCGAAACCCGCTTTACGCAGGCGCGCTTTGTGGGTCTCTACGGAATCGGTGAGCATGACGTTTTCCAGCATGCTGCGCTTTTGGCTGATTTCCAGCTCGCTATAGCCGTTGGCGCGTTTAAAGTCGTGGTGCATGTTAAACAGCAGCTCGCCGACATTGTCATCTTCGAAGCTGAATTTCTCCGACAGCACCAATGCGCCGCCCGGATTCAACCCCTGATAGACCTTATCCAGAATGGCCTGGCGTTCGCCTGGCTCCAGAAACTGAATCGTGAAATTCAGCACCACCATTGAGGCGTTCTCAATAGTGACGTGGCGGATATCGCCTTCAATAACGTCGACTGGCGTCGGCGCTTTATAGGCGTCAATATGACGACGGCAGCGCTCGACCATCGCCGGGGAGTTATCGATAGCAACAATTTTGCATCCAGAATGTGCAATGTTGCGGCGTATAGACAGCGTCGCCGCGCCGAGCGAGCAGCCAAGATCGTAGACCTGGGTGTCTGGCTGAACGAAGCGCTCAGCCAGCATGCCGATCATCGAAATAATATTGGAATAGCCGGGAACAGAACGCTGGATCATATCCGGGAAGACTTCAGCAACCCGTTCATCAAAGGTCCAGTCGCCGAGACTGGCAATCGGCGCGGAAAAAAGCGTATCGCGGTGAGACATAACGTTAAACCCGAAAAATCGAAAACGGCGTATTGTGCGCTAACGGACGGAGAAAACCAACTCCCAGGGCATATACCAGAAGTTAGCCAGCACCATCAGCAACAATGAGCACCAGGTGGCGCTCATGCCGGAACGACGCCAGCGATACAGACGATGATGAAAACCGTAAGAGTGCATCAGGCGTCCGGCAATCAGTAAAATTCCACAAACGTGAATCATCCAGATCTGCGCACCGTTCATTTCCATAAACAGTAGCAAAATCAGTCCGATGGGAACATATTCGACTGCGTTTCCATGTACGCGGATAGCAACCTGCAGCTCGCTGAAACCGCCGTCGCCGTAGCCGACGCGATATTGTGTTCGCAGGCGGACAACGTCGTAAGAAAACTTAATAAGCAATAACGCACCTAAAACGGCATACAGCGCGCTGACCATACTAAAAACTCCCTTTCATTCCGTCCGGTGGCTCCATTCAGGATAGCAGGATATCAGAAAAGAGTGCTTTGCTGCGGAATTGACGGCGCATCACCTATTTCCGGTAGGGCAGAGCGCAGATCGTTCCACAGAGTATCGACCAGCTCCGTAGCCTGGGCAATGTCTGGGGTGTGGAGGAATAAATACGGCGTTGTTGTCTGCGTCCACTGCGGTAATTTTTGCAACCAGACGCCAAAGAGATCGCGATTTTGCGCCATATCGTCGCTGCCGATAAAACGCACCAGCGGGTGGTGGGCCGTCACCAGCGCATGGACCGGTACTTTAGGCTTCTTTTTTTGCGCATCGATCATCGCCGGGGTTCGGGCGACGGTGTTATGAACCGGGCGGCTATCGAGGATCACGCGATTGACGCTACGCTGATGTAGTCCGCGATTGAATTGCTGTTCCGCTTCGCCTTTAGCGAAAAACTCTGGATGCCGTACCTCAACGCCGTAAGTGAACGTCTGTGGCAGGCTATCAAGAAAATGCCAGAGGGCGGGGAGATCTCGTGGGCCGAAGGTGGCGGGCAGTTGTAGCCAGTATTGACCGATGCGCGATGCCAGCGGGGCCAGCCGGGTGAAAAATTCATGACTTAAGTCGTCGCAGTTGCGCAGCGCCGCCTGGTGCGAAATGGTGGCCGGAAACTTAAAGCAAAAGCGAAAGTCATCGTGAGTTTGTTCATACCAGCGGCGGACAATCTCGGCTTTCGGTAAGGCGTACAGGGTGGTGTTGCCCTCCACGCAGTTAAAGTGGCGAGCATATTCTTCAAGGCTGGTGATACCCAGGCGCACCCACTTCGGATGCGCCCACTGGGGAAGCCCAATATAGATCATAAAGCCGAAAGGACTTCCTCGGTGCTGCGCACGCGGGCGATACGCGGGAAGATATTCGTCATGCTGCCCTGGTGCTGGTCGGCGGAGGCTGCGCTGCAGGCGTCTTCGGCAATAATCAGATTAAAGCCCAGTTCCCAGGCGTTACGCGCTGTAGATTCGACGCCGATATTGGTCGAAATACCGCACAGAATAATGGTATTGATACCGCGACGGCGGAGTTGTAATTCAAGGTCGGTGCCGTAAAACGCGCCCCACTGGCGTTTGGTGACTTCAATATCGCTATCCTGCTTACCCAGCGCGAGCGGATAGGTCCACCAGTTTTCCGGCAATGCGTGCGCGCCAGCCTGGGCGTCAACAGGTTGTTTCAGTGCTTCAGCGAAATCAGCCGACCAGCCAACGCGTACCATCACCACCGGGGAACCCTGCTGGCGGCACTTTTGCGCCAGACGTGCCGCCTGGGCAACCACTTTATCGGCGCGGTGCGGACCACCAGCAAAGGGTAAAATACCTTCTTGCAGGTCGATGATCACCAGCGCGGTATTTTTTGCATTGAGTTCTAACATGATATCCCCGTATCTTCTTTTGTTGTCTGGCCGCTACAATACCGTTGCCGATCCTGCTCAAGGGTAACAAATTTTGTTAATTTTTGTGAGCACAGGCAATAAGCGCACGGCAAAGCAACGTAGCACGCTGTGCCGGGCTTATCGTACGGCATAATTTCCAGTATAATAGCCGCCTTTTTTCATTCAGTTGTGACATCAGCTAAAGCTGCGACCTCGTCGCCTGCAAGGCAGGCAACAATCCGCCTGCGGCTAAGTTAAGGGATATCTCATGCGTACAGAATATTGCGGACAGCTCCGTCTGTCCCACGTAGGGCAGCAAGTGACTCTGTGTGGTTGGGTCAACCGTCGTCGTGATCTTGGTAGCCTTATCTTTATCGATATGCGTGACCGCGAAGGCATCGTGCAGGTGTTTTTCGATCCGGATCGTGCGGATGCATTAAAGCTGGCCTCCGAACTGCGTAATGAGTTCTGCATCCAGATAACCGGCACCGTGCGTGCGCGTGACGAAAGAAACGTCAACAACGATATGCCAACTGGCGCAATCGAAGTGCTGGCGTCCGATCTGACCATTATCAACCGCTCCGAAGCGCTGCCGCTGGATTCCAACCACGTCAACACCGAAGAAGCGCGTCTGAAATACCGCTATCTGGACCTGCGTCGCCCGGAAATGGCTCAGCGCCTGAAAACCCGTGCCAAAATCACCAGCCTCGTACGCCGCTTTATGGACGACCACGGCTTCCTTGATATCGAAACGCCGATGCTGACCAAAGCCACGCCGGAAGGTGCGCGTGACTATCTGGTGCCTTCTCGCGTTCATAAAGGCAAATTCTACGCGCTGCCGCAGTCTCCACAGCTGTTCAAACAGCTGCTGATGATGTCAGGCTTCGACCGCTACTATCAGATTGTTAAATGCTTCCGTGATGAAGACCTACGCGCTGACCGCCAGCCGGAATTCACCCAGATCGACGTCGAAACCTCTTTCATGACCGCCGAGCAGGTGCGTGAAGTGATGGAAGCGCTGGTGCGCAGTCTGTGGAACGACGTGAAAGGCGTGGAGCTGGGTGACTTCCCAATCATGACTTTCGCTGAAGCCGAACGCCGTTATGGTTCAGACAAACCAGACCTGCGTAACCCGATGGAGCTGGTGGACGTGGCCGATCTGGTCAAATCCGTTGAGTTCGCGGTCTTCGCGGGTCCAGCTAACGATGCCAAAGGCCGCGTTGCGGCGCTGCGCGTTCCGGGCGGTTCCGCGCTGACGCGTAAGCAGATTGATGAATACGGCAAATTTGTGCAGATCTACGGCGCGAAAGGCCTGGCTTACATTAAAGTGACCGAGCGGGCGAAAGGCCTCGAAGGCATCAATAGCCCGGTAGCTAAATTCCTCAACGCCGAAATCGTTGAAGCCATTCTTGAGCGCACCGGTGCGCAGGATGGCGATATGATCTTCTTCGGCGCAGATAACAAAAAAGTGGTTGCCGATGCGCTGGGCGCGCTGCGTCTGAAGCTGGGTAAAGACCTGAATCTGACTGACGAAGCCAAGTGGGCCCCGCTGTGGGTTATCGACTTCCCGATGTTTGAAGACGACGGTGAAGGCGGCCTGACCGCGATGCACCATCCGTTCACCTCGCCGAAAGATATGTCTGCCGCCGAGCTGAAAGCGGCGCCGGAAGACGCTGTTGCTAACGCCTACGATATGGTCATTAACGGCTATGAAGTTGGCGGCGGTTCCGTGCGTATCCACAGTGGTGAAATGCAGCAGACCGTGTTCGGTATTCTGGGCATTAACGAACAAGAGCAGCGCGAGAAGTTTGGCTTCCTGCTGGACGCGTTGAAATACGGTACTCCCCCGCACGCCGGTCTGGCATTTGGTCTTGACCGTTTGACCATGCTGCTGACGGGTACCGATAATATCCGTGACGTTATCGCTTTCCCGAAAACTACCGCAGCTGCCTGCCTGATGACCGAAGCGCCAAGTTTCGCGAATCCGGCGTCCTTGGGCGAACTGGGTATTCAGGTTGTGGCGAAAGAGACAAAAGAGTCTCTGGAGAATAAGTAAGATGTCATTCAAGCTGCCCGTTTCCGTTCTGGTGGTGATTTATGCCGAAGATACGAAGCGGGTGCTGATGTTGCAGCGTCGCGACGATCCTGCGTTCTGGCAGTCGGTCACCGGCAGCCTGGAAGAGGGTGAAACCGCGCCGCAGGCTGCCGCGCGTGAAGTAATGGAAGAGGTTGCCATTGACGTTGCTTGTGAGCAACTGGCTTTGGTTGACTGTCAGCGCACGGTAGAATTCGAGATATTTTCTCATTTACGTCATCGCTATGCGCCGGGCGTCGAGCGTAATACGGAATTTTGGTTCCGTCTTGCGCTCCCCCATGAACGCCAGATTGTCTTTACGGAACATCTGGATTACCGCTGGGTTGACGCGTCGGAAGCCGCCACGTTGACCAAGTCCTGGAGCAACCGGCAGGCGATTGAAGAATTTGTAATTAACGCCAACTAATTTTCCCCAGAATTTTAGTTATCAGGAAGGCGGCAAGTTGGGACTTCACCCTGAGCTTACTTGAGTAAGTGATGGGTGAGGGCCAATGTAGCCAACGCGCCTGAGGGCTAAAAGGCGACGGAAAAAGGCTTTTTTGGAGATATTATTTTATGGCAGGTCATAGTAAATGGGCCAACACCAAACACCGCAAAGCGGCACAGGATGCCAAGCGCGGTAAGATCTTTACTAAAATCATTCGCGAGCTGGTTACCGCAGCGCGTCTGGGCGGCGGCGATGCGGGTTCTAACCCACGTCTGCGTGCGGCAATCGATAAAGCGCTGGCTAACAACATGACGCGCGACACGCTGAACCGTGCTATCGCACGCGGTGTTGGCGGTGATGATGACGCGAACATGGAAACCATCATTTATGAAGGTTACGGCCCTGGCGGCACCGCTGTTATGGTGGAATGCCTGAGCGACAACCGCAACCGTACCGTTGCTGAAGTGCGTCATGCGTTCACCAAAACCGGTGGCAACCTCGGAACTGACGGTTCGGTCTCTTATCTGTTCAGCAAAAAAGGCGTTATCTCCTTCGAAGCTGGCGATGAAGACGCAGTGATGGAAGCGGCGCTGGAAGCGGGTGCTGAAGACGTTGTGACCTATGATGACGGTGCGATTGACGTTTACACTGCCTGGGAAGAGATGGGTGCGGTACGCGATGCGCTGGAAGCTGCTGGCCTGAAAGCAGATGCTGCTGAAGTTTCTATGATCCCGTCAACCAAAGCGGACATGGATGCAGAAACTGCACCGAAACTGCTGCGTCTGATCGATATGCTTGAAGACTGCGACGACGTGCAGGAAGTTTATCATAATGGTGAGATCTCTGATGAGGTCGCCGCAACGCTCTAATGTTGCCGACCGTTAAACGACTAACCGGAGGCGCGTGATGGCTATTATTCTCGGTATTGACCCGGGGTCGCGCGTCACTGGTTACGGCGTCATCCGTCAGGTTGGACGCCAGCTGAGCTATCTGGGCAGTGGATGCATTCGTACCAAAGTGGATGATTTACCGTCTCGCCTGAAGCTGATTTACGCGGGCGTCACGGAAATTATTACTCAGTTCCAGCCGGATTATTTCGCCATCGAACAAGTTTTTATGGCGAAGAATGCCGACTCGGCGTTAAAGCTTGGGCAGGCTCGCGGAGTGGCAATTGTCGCCGCGACGAATCAGGATCTGCCGGTGTTTGAGTATGCTGCCAGGCAGGTGAAGCAAACCGTCGTCGGTATTGGCAGCGCAGAGAAGAGCCAGGTGCAGCACATGGTGCGCACGTTGCTCAAGCTTCCGGCTAACCCGCAGGCCGATGCGGCAGATGCTTTGGCTATCGCCATTACCCACTGCCACGTCAGCCAGAACGTCGCCCAGATAGGCGAAAGCCGTCTGAATCTGGCGCGTGGACGGTTACGCTAATCTATACCGCCTCGGCGACTGCTGGCTGAGGCGTTTCTACTCCATTAGCTGAAATTAACTCTAAATTTGGATGCAGCCAGAGGCTGGCCGGAGTGACCGTTTTTCGTTCCCACGGAATAGAGCCTAAAAACCAAAACTTCCAGAATCGCAATTTTGCTTCCGGGTTACTGTGCAGCAGTTGTTCAAATGTTTCGACATTGCCCACCGGAATACATAACGCATCTTTATAAATATCAAACACAAATTTTGAACAGAACTGACGCGATGAATCGTATTTAAACCCGGTGTGATAAAGCTTATGCAGACGTGAGGGAACTTGTTCCATGAGCGAGAGCTTTTGCTCGGTGGTTAAACCGCCGCGCAGACGGCGAACAGCGTAACGATGGTTGGCTGAGCGGTGAATAAACTGCGTTAGGGTGGTTACTCCCGAAAGTGGGACCCGACTTTCCGCCACCAGGTAATCATCACCATTATGACCAATAATGATACCCACATGGTTACACCAGCACTGAGAGGCCGTTGATATCTGGCCAAATAATGCCGTGCCAATACAGGTGAAAACAATATCTCCGGTTTCATATTTAACGGAGGAATTAATAAGCATTTTGTCATTCCTTTGGCTTTATATAATGAGAGGGGTATGGCTATCATATCCCGACGTTTCGTCATTGATGGAAAAGCATGAGTAAAGAATTGATAAATATTGTGTCACGCCAGCTATTATTTTACCTTGGCTCATACAGCCTGCGTATAGCGGAGTTTTCTTACTTTTTGTCACGCGGGTAGCATGTGAAAATAATAAACTATATTAACTATCTGTTAATAATATAAGAGATACTGTTGTATAAGAATAAAAAAATAGTGTTTGTCTTTTGGCTCCTCTTGAGTGGATACGTTCTGGTGACTGAGTATCAGCACTACCGCGACAGTACCGTTACCACAGGTGTCGTCTCAGCGATACGATATACCAGCAGCGCGGAGCGAAGAACGAGCGACACCTGTACCTCATTTCGTGGCAGAACGGATTGCTCTGCGCTTTATGAATATGACATTACCTGGTGGGTGGGAAATAAGCCCTACATCTATCATGTTGAAAAGGAGCATACACAGCCCTCGAAAACAATCTGTATAAATATTGTTCAGGGGCGGCCTGGTATTGGTAAGCCTTGCGACTATTTCTTTTTTAATACAAGTTGGTTATCTGGCTTAATTACAATGTGGGCAAGCGTTGCTTTTATTTCCTTTACGCTATTTGTCTATCGTAAGCGCCATCCCGATTTCAGTAAATTGCCTGCTCAGGCTCTCTTTCGCGTTTACAATAAAAAGCGGACTCTGGTGCTGGAAACGCCGGATGAGCAAGAGGCGCTAAAGTTTATCAATAGCGGCTATCGGATTAGTGCTACTGATCGCCATCGGGAAATTATTGGCTCGGGTTGTAAAAGAGGGGTCATTGATTGTACGACTTTTTTTGTGCGCGGCCCAAAGAGTGGGGGAAAGCGCTAACTGTGTTCGCTGAGAGCAGATGTTAGGGGATAACGCATTTTTCATCTGGATATCTATCCAGCCTTTTTTTATGATACTGCATTAGACTTTCAGTCCTTAATCCAGGAGCTCCATGTGATAGGCAGACTCAGAGGCATCATTCTCGAAAAACAACCCCCGCTGGTTTTACTCGAAACGGGAGGCGTAGGCTATGAGGTTCACATGCCGATGACCTGCTTTTATGAGCTGCCGGATGTGGGCAACGAGGCGATAATTTTTACCCATTTTATCGTCCGTGAAGATGCTCAACTGCTGTTTGGTTTCAATAACAAACAGGAGCGCACGCTGTTTAAAGAGCTGATTAAGACCAACGGCGTTGGTCCGAAACTAGCGCTGGCAATCCTCTCTGGCATGTCGGCACAGCAGTTTGTTAGTGCCGTTGAACGCGAAGAGCTGGCAGCGCTGGTGAAACTGCCGGGAATCGGTAAGAAAACTGCGGAACGACTGATCGTTGAAATGAAGGACCGCTTTAAAGGGTTACATGGCGATCTGTTCACTCCGGCGGCCGATCTGGTACTGACATCGCCCGCAGGTCCGGCTGACGATGATGCAGAACAGGAAGCGGTTGCTGCGCTGGTGGCGCTGGGCTATAAACCTCAAGAGGCCAGCCGAATGATAAGCAAAATCGTTCGTCCGGATGCTAATAGTGAAACGCTAATTCGCGAAGCGCTACGCGCTGCGCTGTGAGGTAAGGGATGATTGAAGCTGACAGGCTGGTATCGGCGGACAGCACCGGTTTTGAAGAAGCGGCTGACCGTGCAATCCGTCCTAAAATGCTGGCCGAATATGTGGGCCAGCCGCACGTCCGCTCGCAAATGGAGATTTTTATCCAGGCGGCGAAACTGCGCGGTGACGCGCTCGATCACCTGCTGATTTTTGGCCCTCCAGGGCTTGGGAAAACCACGCTGGCGAACATTGTTGCCAACGAGATGGGCGTAAATCTGCGCACCACTTCCGGCCCGGTACTGGAAAAGGCGGGCGATCTGGCGGCGATGCTGACCAACCTTGAACCGCACGATGTCTTGTTTATCGATGAGATCCATCGCCTTTCGCCGGTCGTTGAAGAAGTGTTATATCCGGCAATGGAAGATTATCAGCTGGATATCATGATTGGCGAAGGACCTGCGGCTCGTTCAATAAAAATCGATCTGCCACCATTCACTCTGATCGGCGCTACCACCCGCGCCGGTTCATTGACTTCTCCGTTACGTGACCGTTTTGGTATTGTGCAACGTCTGGAGTTTTATCAGGTGCCTGACCTGCAATATATCGTCGGGCGCAGCGCTCGTTTTATGGGGCTGGAAATGAGCGAGGAGGGGGCGCTGGAAGTCGCGCGCCGCGCGCGCGGTACGCCGCGTATTGCCAACCGCCTGCTCAGGCGCGTACGCGATTATGCCGAAGTGAAGCATGACGGCACCATTTCGGTAGATATTGCCGCGAAGGCGCTGGATATGCTTAACGTCGATGCTGAGGGCTTCGATTATATGGACCGTAAGCTGCTGTTGGCGGTAATCGACAAATTCTTCGGCGGGCCGGTGGGGCTGGATAACCTGGCCGCGGCGATAGGGGAAGAGCGGGAAACCATTGAAGATGTGCTGGAGCCGTATCTGATCCAGCAGGGCTTTTTACAGCGTACACCGCGCGGGCGGATGGCGACGGTACGGGCCTGGAATCACTTTGGTATCACGCCGCCGGAAATGCCGTAATCGTTGCCCGGGCGATGCCCGGACAACGGGTTTGCGTCAATGCTCGCAGGTCAGGTTGCGGATTTCTTGCTCATGCTGATAATAAACAACAGCGCGGCGCACAGCACCACTGAAGGCCCCGCCGGGGTATCGTAGAATGCTGAGAAGGTCAATCCACCCGTTACCGCAATTATCCCCACGCCAACTGCCACGCCTGCCATTTGCTCCGGCGTGCGGGCAAAGCGACGCGCCGTCGCTGCGGGGATAATCAACAGCGAAGTGATAATCAGCGCCCCAACAAACTTCATCGCGACGCCAATGGTCAGTGCGGTGACCAGCATTAAAAGCAACTTCACCCGCTGTAGCTTCACGCCATCAACAAAAGCCAGATCCGGGCTGATAGTCATCGACAGCAGGTTGCGCCATTGCCAGAACAGAATCGCCAGCACGATAACGACGCCGATAGCGATTGAAATCAAATCTTCAGGCGTCACTGCCAGCAGATCGCCAAACAGGTAGGCCATCAGGTCAACGCGCACGTTCGACATCAGGCTGACGACCACCAGACCCAGCGACAACGCGCTGTGCGCCATAATCCCCAACAGAGTATCTATTGCCAGATGAGGGCGTTTCTCCAGCCATACCAGGCCGCCCGCCAGCAGCAGCGTCACAACGATAACCGCATAGAAAGGGTTGACGTTCAGCAGTAAACCAAAAGCGACTCCGAGCAGAGAAGCGTGAGCAAGAGTATCGCCGAAGTAGGACATACGGCGCCACACGACGAACGAACCGAGCGGGCCTGCCGCACAGGCGAGCATAACGCCAGCCAGCCAACCGGGTAAGAGTAATTCAATCATCAGCGGTCATTTCCCCGACGCAGTACAATCCGCCCCTGCAGGTCGTGGCGGTGATTATGATTATGACGATAAATTCCCAGCTGTTCCGCGCCGCGCTGGCCGAACATTGAGATAAATTCCGGATGCATGGAGACCACTTCCGGCGCGCCGGAACAGCAGATATGTTGGTTCAAACACAATACTTCATCGGTTTTCGCCATTACCAGATGCAGGTCGTGGGAAACCATCAGCACGGCGCAGTTAAGCTCCTGGCGCAGTTGGTTAATCAGATCATAGAGCGCCACCTGGCCGTTGACGTCCACGCCCTGGGTCGGCTCGTCGAGCACCAACAGTTGCGGTTGATTGAGTAAAGAGCGAGCCAACAAGACGCGCTGCGTTTCGCCGCCGGAGAGTTTTTGCATTGGAGCGTCGATCAGATGGCCTGCCTGAACGCGTTTTAGCGCGGGCAGAATGTCCCGTTTATGGGTACCCGGACGCAGGCGCATAAAGCGGCTGACGGTCAGCGGCATGGTGGCATCAAGGTGAAGCTTTTGCGGGACATAGCCAATACGCAGGTGACCATCCTGTTTGATAACACCGTCAGTTGGTGCTACCAGACCAAGAACAACTCGCACAAGGGTGGATTTGCCAGCACCATTAGGGCCCAGCAAGGTTAAAATTTTGCCTGGCTTTAAGGAGAGCGAAATGTCAGACAGCACGCGCCTTTGGCCGAAGACCACCGAGACGTTTTCCAGAGTTATTAGATTTGTCATGTCAAATTAAGGGTTGCACAAGCGAGTGAATGTTATAATATCACATCTTTCTCATTCATTACGATGATTAGACTCATTATGTTACATAAAAATACGCTTCTTTGCGCTGGACTTAGCGCCGCTTTTTTGTTCGCCCATTCACCGTTGGTAAATGCCGCAGTTGTCACCTCGCTTAAACCGCTCGGCTTTATCGCTTCAGCCATCGCCGATGGCGTAACGGATACCCAGGTTTTGCTGCCCGATGGGGCCTCAGAGCATGATTATTCACTGCGTCCATCAGATGCAAAACGCTTACAGAACGCAGACTTAGTTGTCTGGATTGGTCCTGAGATGGAAGCGTTTATGGATAAGTCAACGCAAAGCATTGCGTCGAATAAAAAGGTGACGATTGCCCAACTTGACGGCGTGAAACCGTTGCTCATGAAAGGGGCAGACGATGACGACGACCATGATGGTCACGATCATGCTGCCGGTGAAAAAAGTGACGATGATCACCATCATGGCATCTATAACATGCATCTATGGCTTTCCCCAGAGATAGCGCGGCTATCGGCGGTTGCAATCCACGATAAATTATTGGAACTTATGCCGCAGAGTCGAGCCAAATTTGACGCCAACCTGAAGGATTTTGAGGCAAAATTAGCCGCAACCGACAAACAGGTGGGGACCGAGCTGGCACCGCTGAAAGGGAAGGGATATTTCGTTTTTCATGATGCCTATGGCTACTTTGAAAAACATTACGGTTTGACCTCATTGGGCCACTTTACCGTCAACCCTGAAATACAGCCTGGTGCGCAGCGTTTACACGAAATCAGAACACAGCTGGTTGAGCAAAAAGCAACTTGCGTTTTTGCTGAGCCACAGTTCAGGCCAGCGGTTATAGAAGCTGTCGCCAGGGGAACATCCGTGCGCATGGGAACCCTGGATCCACTTGGAATCGGAATTAAGCTGGGTAAAGAAAGTTATCCGCAATTCCTGAGCCAAATGGCGAATCAGTATTCAAGCTGCCTGAAAGGAGAATAACGAGGAAGTGAATACGTGCAACAGATAGCCCGCGCTGTCACTCAGGCATTTAACAATCTGCCACGACCTCACCGCGTTATGCTGGGGTCACTTAGCGTTCTTACCTTAGCGGTCGCCGTCTGGCGACCCTATATCTATCACCATCCAGAATCCGCACCTATTGCCAGAACTATCGAGCTGGAGAAAAGCGAAATTCGCTCACTGCTGCCGGAAGCCTCAGAACCCATCGATCAGGCGGCGCAGGAAGAAGAAGCCATCCCACAAGATGAACTGGATGATAAAGCGGATAGTGATTCTGGTGGTCACGAGTACGTGGTATCCACAGGCGACACGCTCAGCAGCATTCTTAACCAGTACGGCATTGATATGGGCGATATCGCGCGGCTTTCCTCGGCAGATAAGGAACTGCGTAATCTGAAAATCGGCCAGCAACTCTCTTGGACTCTAACGGCGGATGGCGATTTGCAAAGCCTGACCTGGGAGATGTCGCGCCGTGAAACCCGAACCTACGACCGGGTAGCCAACGCTTTCAAAATGAGCAGCGAACTGCAAAAAGGCGATTGGGTCAACAATGTACTGAAAGGTACCGTTGGTGGCAGCTTCGTCTCCAGCGCCCGCGATGCAGGCCTCACCAGCACCGAAATCAGCGCGGTCATCAAAGCCATGCAGTGGCAGATGGATTTCCGTAAACTGAAAAAAGGCGATGAATTTTCGGTCCTGATGTCGCGTGAAATGCTTGATGGCAAACGCGAGCAGAGCCAACTGCTTGGCGTACGTTTGCGTTCCGACGGCAAAGATTACTTCGCGATTCGCGCCGAAGATGGCAAATTCTATGACCGCAACGGTACCGGGCTGGCAAAAGGCTTTATGCGCTTCCCGACCGCGCGTCAGTTCCGCGTTTCATCGAACTTTAACCCGCGTCGTCTTAACCCTGTTACTGGCCGTGTCGCCCCGCACCGCGGCGTCGATTTTGCGATGCCTCAGGGGACGCCGGTGCTGTCAGTGGGTGATGGTGAAGTGGTGGTGGCTAAACGCAGCGGCGCAGCAGGTTACTACGTTGCCGTTCGTCACGGTCGGACCTATACCACGCGCTATATGCACTTGCGTAAGCTGCTGGTGAAACCCGGTCAGAAGGTGAAACGCGGCGACCGCATTGCGCTATCGGGCAATACCGGGCGTTCTACCGGCCCGCATCTGCACTATGAAGTGTGGATTAACCAGCAGGCGGTTAACCCGTTGACGGCGAAACTGCCACGTACAGAAGGGCTTAGCGGTTCCGACCGTAAGGATTATCTGGCGCAGGCAAAAGAGGTTATCCCACAGCTTCGATTTGACTAACAACCCGCCAGTTAAAGCCGGTGCTCATAGTGCGCCGGCTTTTTCTTTTGTACGTTACCCAACGTATCGCTAAACTAAGCCATTATCTTTATTGAGCGGAACTTCTGCGGATTGGGCATGGAAACGAAAAAAAATAATAGTGAGTTTATTCCAACGTTTGAAAAATCCTTTTTACTGCCGCGCTATTGGGGCGCCTGGCTGGGGGTTTTCGCATTCGCCGGTATTGCCCTGACGCCAGCCTCGTTTCGCGACCCTATTCTGGGCAAGCTGGGCCGTTTCGTTGGTCGCCTCGCAAAGAGTTCGCGCCGCCGGGCGCAGATCAATCTGCTGTACTGTTTCCCGGAAAAGAGCGAGCAGGAACGCGAAGAAATTATTGATGAGATGTATGCGTCTGCGCCGCAGGCGATGGTGATGATGGCTGAACTGGGCCTGCGTGACCCGCAGCGAATTCTTTCCCGCGTTGACTGGCAGGGCAAAGAGATCATCGACGAGATGCAGCGTAATAATGAGAAAGTGATCTTTCTGGTACCTCATGCCTGGGGTGTCGATATTCCAGCGATGCTGATGGCTTCCGGCGGGCAAAAAATGGCGGCGATGTTCCATAATCAGGGCAACCCGGTATTTGACTACGTCTGGAACACCGTACGCCGTCGTTTTGGCGGACGAATGCATGCGCGCAATGATGGCATAAAGCCGTTTATTCAGTCGGTGCGTCAGGGCTACTGGGGGTACTACTTGCCGGATCAGGATCACGGTGCTGAGCACAGCGAGTTTGTCGATTTCTTTGCCACTTATAAAGCGACGCTACCGGCGATTGGGCGTTTAATGAAAGTGTGTCGCGCCCGCGTTGTGCCGCTGTTCCCGGTTTATGATGGCAAAACGCATCGCCTGACGGTGCTGGTGCGCCCGCCAATGGACGACCTGCTGGAGGCGGACGATAACACTATCGCCCGGCGGATGAACGAAGAAGTCGAAATTTTCGTCAAGCCCAATACCGAGCAATACACCTGGATCCTTAAGCTGTTGAAAACCCGTAAGCCGGGCGAAATTGAGCCATATAAGCGCAAAGAGCTGTATCCGAAAAAGAAGTAATCCGCGTTTACGCGTTGCGGACGAAAAAAAACCTGCCGGCGAACGCTGGCAGGTTTTTTTATGGCAGAGAAAATTACTCGACGGTCAGGATGCGGGTGGTGTTGGTGGTACCGATGGTGCTCATTACATCACCCTGGGTCACGATAACCAGGTCGCCGGTGACCAGATAGCCTTTATCACGCAGCAGATTCACTGCGTCATGGGCTGCGGCGACGCCATCACTTTCGCTGTCGAAATGAACCGGGGTCACGCCGCGGTACAGTGCTGTCAGGTTCAATGTGCGTTCATGACGAGATAGCGCAAAAATCGGCAGGCCGGAGCTGATGCGCGAGGTCATCAGTGCGGTACGGCCAGATTCGGTCATGGTGATAATGGCCGTGACGCCTTTCAGGTGGTTGGCCGCATACATTGCTGACATCGCAATGGCTTCTTCCACATTGTCGAACTGGATGTCCAGACGGTGTTTAGAAACGTTGAGGCTAGGGATTTTTTCCGCACCGACGCAGACGCGGGCCATCGCGGCAACGGTCTCTGACGGGTACTGGCCTGCGGCGGTTTCTGCTGACAGCATTACGGCGTCGGTCCCATCCAGCACGGCGTTCGCCACGTCCATAACTTCAGCGCGGGTTGGCATCGGGTTGGTGATCATTGACTCCATCATCTGAGTCGCGGTAATGACTGAACGGTTCAACTGACGAGCGCGGCGGATCAATGCTTTCTGAATGCCGACCAGTTCCGGATCGCCAATTTCTACGCCGAGATCGCCACGGGCGACCATCACGACGTCGGATGCCAGAATCACATCATCCATTGCGTCCTGGCTGCAAACCGCTTCCGCACGCTCTACCTTGGCAACGATTTTAGCATCGCAGCCGGCATCGCGCGCCAGGCGGCGTGCGTAGTTCAGGTCTTCGCCGCAGCGCGGGAAGGAGACGGCCAGGTAATCAACGCCAATTTTTGCGGCGGTAATAATATCGGCTTTGTCTTTATCAGTCAGTGCTTCTGCTGAGAGGCCGCCGCCGAGTTTGTTGATGCCTTTGTTGTTGGACAACGGCCCACCAACGGTGACTTCGGTGAACACTTTCAGACCCTGCACTTCAAGCACTTTCAGCTGTACGCGACCATCATCCAGCAGCAAGATATCGCCCGGAACCACATCAGCCGGCAGGCCTTTATAATCGATACCGACTTTCTCTTTGTCGCCTTCACCTTTACCCAGGTTAGCGTCAAGCAGGAATTTATCGCCGATATTGAGGAAGATTTTACCTTCTTTGAAGGTAGATACGCGGATTTTCGGACCCTGTAGGTCTCCGAGAATCGCAACATGACGACCCAGTTTTGCCGCAATCTCACGAACCTTATCCGCACGGATTTGGTGATCTTCCGCGGTACCGTGAGAGAAGTTCATACGTACCACGTTAGCGCCAGCGGCGATAACCTTCTCAAGGTTGTTGTCGCGATCGGTTGCCGGGCCTAAGGTGGTAACGATTTTGGTTCTGCGAAGCCTTCTGGACATGTAATACTCCGTTGACTGAAACAACTTTGGTGTTGCGTGAACATGGATTCGGTAGCGCCAGCGAGCAAAGTTGCTATGCCAGAACATTACCGACGGTGTAATAGGTTACTGCTTTGTTTCTACTTTTATTGGTCATTGCTGTGTACACTGAGCTCTTTATCAAAGCGCGATTCCTTGAGCGCTTCCTTGACCCTCTTCAAGTTATCTCTGAATTTTGCGCCCCGACGCAGGGTAAAGCCGGTTGCCAGCACGTCAATCACCGTCAACTGCGCCAGCCGGGAGACCATCGGCATATAGATATCGGTATCTTCCGGGACATCCAGCGTAATGGCTAACGTTGACTCGCGAGAGAGCGGCGTGCCGGGAGAGGTAATAGCGATCACCATAGCATCGTTTTCACGGGCTAGCTGCGCTAGCTCCACCAGGCTTTTGGTCCGACCTGTGTGTGAGATAATCACCACGACGTCGTCGTCATTACAGTTCATACAACTCATGCGTTGCAGAACAATGTCGTCGGAGTAAATGACCGGTACGTTGAAGCGGAAAAATTTGTTCATCGCATCGTGGGCGACGGCGGCTGAAGAGCCGAGGCCAAAAAAGGCGATTTTTTTGGCCTGTGTTAACAGATCGACCGCACGATTGATGGCCGACATGTCGAGAGAATGGTGGACCTGATCTAAACTGGCCATTGCCGATTCAAAAATCTTCCCCGTGTAGGCCTCTACGCTGTCGTCTTCGTCGACGTTGCGGTTAACATAGAGTGTCCCGTGTGCCAGGCTTTGGGCCAGATGCAGTTTGAAATCCGGAAAACCACGGGTTTCTAGGCTGCGGCAAAAACGGTTAACAGTCGGCTCACTAACGCCAGCTTCAAGGGCCAGGGCCGCGATGCTCGAATGAATGGCCTGCGCGGGGGTTGCAAGGATGACTTCCGCCACTTTGCGTTCAGATTTGCTAAGGTGTTCCAGTCGGGACTGGATTTTTTCCAGCATGTTCATTATTAACAAGGCGCTCATCAATGGAAACGATTTCATTAATGGGTGAAATCATCAGGCGTTTTAGCAAGAATATACCTCTCCGTAGTCGGAAACGGTGAGGAATGACCTTAAAAAATGTTGTTTTTTTTCATTACATGATCAGAGTCGTATTTTAGTAACTGAGAATCGGTCGAAACAACGAACAATATTAGCCGTATGCCCAAAATGTCGCCCTTTATTTTTCCCCCTGTGCGATTTAGCCGCGGGAACCGGGGCTGAGGGTTTCGGGAAATTCGTAAACACAGTACGATGCAGTGAAAGAAAATTACAAATATAGCCTGGCACAAGCACCAGTCTATCAACTAAGGAGAATGACATGGCGGTAACGCAAACGGCCCAGGCATGCGATCTGGTCATTTTCGGCGCGAAGGGTGACCTGGCGCGACGTAAATTGCTGCCTTCCCTGTATCAGCTTGAGAAAGCTGGCCAGCTTCACCCTGACACTCGCATCATCGGTGTTGGGCGTGCCGACTGGGATAAAGACGCTTACACCAAGGTAGTACGTGAAGCGATGGAAACCTTCATGAAGGAAAAAATTGATGAAGGTTTGTGGGATACCCTGAGCGGGCGTCTGGACTTTTGTAACCTTGATGTCAACGACACCAAAGCATTTACCCGCCTGGGTAAAATGCTCGACCAGAAAGAGCGGGTCACCATCAACTACTTCGCCATGCCGCCAAGCACGTTTGGCGCGATTTGCAAAGGACTGGGCGAAGCGAAACTGAATGCCAAACCGGCGCGGGTAGTGATGGAGAAACCGCTGGGTACCTCCCTTGAAACCTCCCGCGAGATCAACGATCAGGTCGGTGAGTTTTTCGAAGAGTGCCAGGTCTACCGTATCGACCACTATCTGGGCAAAGAGACGGTGCTGAATCTGTTGGCCCTGCGTTTCGCCAACTCGCTATTCGTCAATAACTGGGATAGCCGCACTATCGATCACGTCGAGATCACCGTGGCGGAAGAGGTCGGTATTGAAGGCCGCTGGGGTTACTTCGATCAGGCCGGGCAGATGCGCGATATGATCCAGAACCACCTGCTGCAAATTCTGTGCATGATTGCGATGTCGCCGCCGTCGGACCTGAGCGCTGACAGCATCCGCGATGAGAAAGTAAAAGTGCTGAAGTCTCTGCGCCGTATCGACCGCACCAATGTGCGTGAAAAAACGGTACGCGGCCAGTACTCTGCCGGTTTTGCGCAAGGCAAAAAAGTGCCGGGCTACCTTGAAGAAGAAGGCGCGAATAAAGCCAGCCATACCGAGACTTTTGTGGCTATCCGCGTGGATATCGATAACTGGCGCTGGGCGGGCGTGCCGTTCTACCTGCGTACCGGCAAGCGTCTGCCGACCAAGTGCTCTGAAGTCGTGGTTTACTTCAAAACGCCGGAACTGAACCTGTTTAAAGAAACCTGGCAGGAGCTGCCGCAGAACAAATTGACCATTCGTCTGCAGCCTGACGAAGGGGTCGATATTCAGGTACTGAACAAGGTTCCTGGGCTTGATCACAAGCACAACCTGCAGATTACCAAGCTGGATCTGAGCTACTCAGAAACCTTTAATCAAACGCATCTGGCAGATGCTTATGAGCGTTTGCTGCTGGAAACCATGCGCGGTATTCAGGCGTTGTTCGTGCGTCGTGATGAAGTGGAAGAGGCGTGGAAGTGGGTTGACTCCATTACCGAAGCCTGGGCTGCCGATCGTGATGCGCCGAAGCCTTACCAGGCGGGCACCTGGGGGCCGGTCGCCTCCGTGGCGATGATCACCCGCGATGGCCGTTCATGGAACGAGTTTGAGTAACCGACAGGCTAATCCGGTTGAGTTATTTTACCGGTAACATGATCTGACGCAGAAAGTCGCGTAATTTTTAATCTTTTAAGCTCCGGGAGGATTCACCCCCGGAGCTTTTTTTATTACACTGCACTCAGTATTTTGCCCCTGAGCCCCGGTACTGGTGCCTTAAGCACCAAGAGACATCGTCAGAACGCTGTGGCCGGACAGATGAAATTTGAGGAGCCTTTATGAATTCTGAAATGTTACGGGTAACAAATCGCATTATCGAACGGTCACGCGACACCCGCAGCGCCTACCTCGCACGGATTAACCAGGCCAAAACTGACACCGTCCATCGTGCCCAACTGGCCTGCGGTAACCTGGCACACGGCTTTGCCGCCTGTCAGGCGGATGATAAAGCTTCGCTGAAAAGCATGCTGCGCAATAACATCGCCATCATCACCTCTTATAACGACATGCTGTCCGCCCACCAACCCTATGAATATTATCCGGATATTATCCGTAAAGCGTTGCACTCAGCTAATGCGGTTGGCCAGGTGGCGGGTGGCGTTCCGGCGATGTGCGATGGCGTGACGCAGGGACAGGACGGGATGGAGCTGTCGCTGCTAAGCCGCGAGGTTATCGCCATGTCTGCCGCGATCGGCCTGTCGCATAATATGTTTGACGGCGCGCTGTACCTGGGGGTTTGCGACAAAATCGTCCCTGGCCTGACCATGGCAGCGCTTGCATTTGGTCATTTGCCGTCCATCTTTATTCCGTCCGGCCCGATGGCCAGCGGTCTGGCGAACAAAGAAAAAGTACGCATCCGCCAACTGTACGCGGAAGGGAAAGTCGACCGCATGGCGCTGCTGGAGTCTGAAGCCGCCTCTTACCATGCACCGGGCACTTGCACCTTCTACGGCACCGCCAATACCAACCAGATGGTGGTTGAGTTTATGGGGATGCAATTGCCGGGATCATCATTCGTACATCCGGATGCGCCGCTGCGTGAAGTATTAACCGCTGCTGCTGCCCGCCAGGTAACCCGCCTGACCGGTAACGGTAATGAGTGGATGCCGCTGGGCAAAATGTTTGACGAAAAAGTGGTGGTCAATGGGATTGTGGCGCTACTGGCGACCGGTGGCTCCACCAACCATACCATGCACCTGGTGGCGATGGCGCGTGCGGCGGGGATCATCATCAACTGGGATGATTTCTCTGACCTCTCAGACGTGGTACCGCTGCTGGCGCGTCTTTACCCGAACGGCCCGGCGGATATCAACCACTTCCAGGCGGCGGGCGGCGTACCGGTATTGGTACGCGAGCTGATGAAAGGTGGCCTGTTGCACGAAGACGTTAACACCGTGGCCGGCTTTGGTCTCTCTCGCTACACCATGGAACCGTGGCTGAATAACGGCGAACTGGACTGGCGCGAAGGGGCGACCGCGCCGCTGGACGACCAGGTTATTGCCACCTTTGACAAACCGTTCTCTCGCCATGGCGGCACTAAAGTGCTGAGCGGCAATCTTGGTCGCGCGGTGATGAAAACTTCCGCTGTACCGGTAGAAAACCAGATTATTGAAGCGCCGGCGATTGTGTTTGAGAGTCAGCATGACGTGCTGCCAGCCTTTGAAGCTGGGCTGCTGGACAAAGATTGCGTGGTAGTGGTTCGTCATCAAGGGCCAAAAGCGAACGGCATGCCAGAATTACATAAACTTATGCCGCCACTTGGTGTATTATTGGACCGCCGTTTCAAAATTGCGCTGGTGACCGATGGTCGACTTTCCGGCGCATCAGGTAAAGTTCCATCAGCAATCCACGTGACGCCTGAAGCGTACGATGGTGGTCTGCTGGCGAAGGTGCGTGATGGCGATATCATCCGCGTCAATGGCCAGACCGGCGAACTTACGCTGCTGGTGGATGAGGCTGAACTGGCTGCGCGTCAGCCGCATATTCCTGACCTGAGCGGTTCGCGTGTGGGAACCGGCCGGGAAATGTTTGCTGCGCTGCGTGAGAAACTCTCCGGAGCGGAACAGGGCGCAACCTGCATCAATTTTTAAGACGATTCGATTTATAGATCTGGCGAGAGAAAATCTGATGAAAAACTGGAAAACAACTGCAGAAGCAATCCTCACCTCCGGCCCGGTTGTACCGGTAATCGTGGTGAAAAAACTGGAACACGCTGTGCCGATGGCGAAAGCGCTGGTTGCAGGCGGCGTACGCGTACTGGAAGTGACTCTGCGTACCGACTGCGCAATGGACGCTATCCGCGCGATCGCTAAAGAAGTCCCGGAAGCGATTGTTGGTGCGGGTACCGTCACTAACGTTGAGCAACTGAAAGAAGTCACCGAAGCTGGCGCGCAGTTTGCCATCAGCCCGGGCCTGACCGAATCCCTGCTGAAAGCGGCAACCGGCGAAGGCACCATTCCGCTGATCCCGGGGATCAGCACCGTATCCGAGCTGATGCTGGGTATGCAGTATGGCCTGAAAGAGTTCAAATTCTTCCCGGCTGAAGCTAACGGCGGCGTGAAAGCGCTGCAGGCGATTGGCGGCCCGTTCGCGCACATTCGTTTCTGCCCGACTGGCGGCATTTCTCCGGCTAACTATCGCGATTATCTGGCGCTGAACAGCGTAATGTGCATCGGTGGTTCATGGCTGGTGCCAGCGGATGCGCTGGAAGCCGGTGATTACGACCGTATTACCAAACTGGCTCGCGAAGCGGTAGAAGGCGCGAAGTAATCTTCGCGCTTTAAACTGAGGCCCGGTCTGCGCAAGCTACCGGGCTTTTATATTTTATCCTGTCACCACGACCGCCGCTGCCGCCGTTTTGGCGCGCGCAACCGCTTCATCAACGTTATCTGCTATCGCCAGCGTCACGCCCAGTCGACGCGAACCGTCAATTTCCGGCTTGCCAAACAGACGCAGTTGCAGACCTGCGCCAACCGCCGCCTGGATATTACTGAAGGTGACGTTCTGGCTACTTAACTGCGGCAGGATCACCGCCGAGGCCGCCGGGCCGTACTGGCGGATTGCGCCAATCGGCAGGCCGAGGAAGGCGCGAACGTGCAGGGCGAACTCTGATAAATCCTGCGAAATCAGCGTGACCATGCCGGTGTCGTGCGGGCGTGGTGAGACTTCGCTAAAAATCACATCATCACCGCAGACGAACAGCTCGACGCCGAACAGGCCGTGACCGCCCAGAGCCAGCACCACTTCGCGGGCTATTTCCTGCGCACGTTCCAGCGCCAAATCGCTCATCTGCTGTGGCTGCCAGGATTCACGATAGTCGCCATCTTCCTGACGATGACCGACCGGTGCGCAGAAATGTACGCCATCCACGGCGCTCACGGTCAGCAGGGTAATTTCAAAATCAAAATTCACCACGCCTTCAACGATAACGCGACCGGCTCCGGCGCGCCCGCCTTGCTGTGCATACTGCCAGGCTTCAGCCAGCTGTTCGCTGGAGCGAATAAAGCTCTGACCTTTGCCGGAAGAACTCATCACCGGCTTGACGATGCACGGCAGGCCGATCCCTGCCACAGCTTCACGAAACGCCGCTTCGCTATCGGCAAAACGATAGGCTGAGGTCGGTAGCTTCAGCTCTTCGGCAGCCAGGCGACGGATTCCCTCGCGGTTCATGGTGAGCTTTGCCGCCCGCGCGGTAGGGACGACCTTTTGCCCGGCTTGCTCCAGCGCCACCAGGGTATCGGTGGCGATAGCTTCAATTTCCGGTACGATGAAGTCTGGTTTTTCCTGTTCGATTAGCGCCTGCAAGGTTTCGCCGTGCAGCATATTGATGACATGTGAACGGTGCGCTACCTGCATCGCTGGCGCGTCCGGGTAACGGTCGACGGCGATGGTTTCAATCCCCAGGCGCTGGCATTCGATAGCCACTTCTTTACCCAGTTCGCCGGACCCCAACAGCATTACCTTTGTTGCCGCAGGGCGCAGCGCCGTGCCTAATACAGTCATAACTCTCTTCCGCAGTAAAAAAACATGCGCCGCATTATAAACGAAAACGTTTGCGTCTGTCTTTATATGCGTAATTTGAGTTCAGCGTGAAAATTTGCTATACTGTATAAAAATACAGTATAAAGAGGCTGCATCATGGCGGTTGAAATTAAATATGTGGTGATTCGCGAAGGTGAGGAAAAAATGTCTTTTGCCAGCAAAAAAGAGGCCGATGCTTACGACAAAATGCTCGATCTGGCGGAAGTGCTCAACGACTGGCTAGTTGACTGTCCGCTGACGCTTGATGAAACCCAGCGCGATAGCATGTCAATGTGGCTGGCAGAGCGCAAAGAGACCTTAAATCATATTCTGCGGTCCGGGAAACTGCCGGAAGCCGAAAGCAGCGCTGATGAACAACACGCCCAGGCGGAGGTCGTCGAGGATAATGCCGACGCCGACGCCGACGCCGTCCCTGAAGCTGCCGCTGAAGTTCCGGCTAAACCGCGTAAAGTAAAAGCCGCCTGAGTGTGCTCTCTGCCGCCGGGGTCTCTGGCGGCAAAAATTCGGTTAAGCCCCTTTCTGAGGCTAAATTTGCGCTTCTTTAGCAGTCCATAACATTTCCTGACATCGCGTCGTTTAGGCTGGTGGTATCGCTTATCGCGCAACGAGGGAAAGTATGGCTAACTGGCTTAATCAACTGCAGTCTCTGCTGGGTCAGCAGGGGCGGTCTTCTTCATCTGACGATCAATCAAGCGGCAAAAATCTGCTGTTGCCGGGTGCGCTTGGCGGGCTGGCAGGGCTACTGGTTGCCAGCAAATCATCGCGTAAACTGTTGGCTAAATACGGCACGGGCGCGCTGCTGGTCGGCGGTGGGGCGATCGCCGGCAGCGTGTTGTGGAATAAATACCAGCAAAAAATGCGTGCAGGCTCGCCACAAGAACCGGCTTACTCACCTTCAGCCTCCGCGCCCATTCAGGCGCAATCTTCAACGCAAGTCGAGCTCGACGCCCGCAGTGAACGGCTGATTATGGCGCTGGTCTTCGCCGCCAAAAGCGACGGGCATATTGACGAACGCGAACGGGCCAGCATTGAAGAGCAGCTACGCGCAGCAAACATTGACGTGCAGGGGCGGGTGTTAATCGACAGGGCGCTGTCTCAGCCTCTCGACCCTCAGCGCCTGGCGCAGGGCATCAGCAACGAGCAAGAGGCGCTCGAAGTGTATTACATCAGCTGTGCGGTTATTGATATTGACCACTTTATGGAGCGCAGCTATCTGAATGCGCTCGGCGAAGCGCTAAACCTGCCGCAGGACGTTCGCAAAGATATCGAACAGGATATTCAGGCGCAAAAACAGGCTATATCCCCTAAATAATTCGAGTTGCGGGCAGGCGGCAAGTGAGAAAGTCCCGATGAGCTTACTTAAGTAAGTGATTCGGGCGAACGAGTGCAGCCAACGCACCAGCAACTTGAAGTATGACGGGGATAGCGCCTTAAATCCTCACGTTTCGCTTGCATCGCTGGCGACTTTTGCCACCCTTATATACCTGTCATCCTTCAGCACGCTTTGGGGCATGCTGAAGGATAAATAATATAAGCCGCAGAAGACGAAGCAGATGCCACCAAAAGCAAAACGAATCCCTCATGCCATGACCTTACATGGCGATACCCGAATTGATAATTACTACTGGCTGCGTGATGACGAGCGCTCTCTGCCGGAAGTGCTTGATTATCTGCGCCAGGAAAACGAGTACGGGAAAAAAGTCATGTCTTCGCAAAGTAGTCTGCAGGACAGGGTACTGAAGGAAATTATTGATCGTATTCCACCGCGCGAAGTATCGGCACCGTACAGCAAAAATGGCTATCGTTACCGTCAGGTCTATGAGCCGGGCTGCGAATACGCTATTTATCAACGCCAGTCGGTGCTAAAAGAAGAGTGGGATGAGTGGGACGTTCTGCTTGACGGTAACAAACGGGCGGCCGGTAGCGAGTTCTATACCCTCGGCGGCTTAGGGATCTCACCGGACAACCACATCATGGCGGTCGCGGAAGATTATCTTTCACGGCGGCAATATAGCTTGCGCTTGTACTCTCTGCACAACGATAACGAATACCCAGAGGTGCTGGAAAACGTCTCGCCTGATTTTGCCTGGAGTAACGATTCACAGACCCTGTGGTATGTGCGTAAACACCCGACCACGCTGCTGCCGTATCAGGTCTGGCGCCATCGTCTTGGTACCCCGGCCAGTTCAGATATCCTGGTATATGAAGAGCAGGACGACACCTTCTACGTCAGCGTTCACAAAACCACCTCCCAACAGTTTGTAGTGATTTATCTGGCCAGCGCGACCACCAGCGAAGTAATGCTGCTGAATGCAGAGATGACCGATGCCGAGCCGATCTGCTTTCTGCCGCGTCGCAAAGATCATGAATACAGTCTCGATCACTATCAGCATGCCTTTTATCTGCGATCTAACCGTGAAGGTAAGAACTTTGGCCTTTATCGCAGCACGCTGCGCGATGAGCAACAGTGGGAAACATTAATTCCTGCCCGCCACGAGGTGATGCTGGAAGGCTTTACCCTGTTTACCGACTGGTTGGTGGTCGAAGAACGTCAGCATGGGCTGACCAGCCTGCGGCAGATCAATCGTAAAACGCGGGAGTCACAGGGCATTGCGTTTGACGATCCGGCCTATGTGACCTGGCTCTCTTATAACCCGGAGCCAGAAACTTCCCGTCTGCGTTACGGCTACTCCTCCATGACCACGCCGGATACGCTATTTGAACTGGACATGAATACCGGCGAGCGGCGGGTACTCAAACAACAGGAAGTAAAAGGTTTTGATGCCAGCCATTACCGCAGCGAGCACCTGTGGATCAAAGCTCGTGACGGTGTTGAGGTTCCGGTGTCTCTGGTCTACCGGCATGAACATTTCCGCAAAGGAGCCAGCCCGCTGCTGGTATACGGCTATGGTTCCTATGGCGCCAGCATGGATGCGGATTTTAGCGCCAGCCGCCTGAGCCTGCTCGACCGCGGTTTTGTTTTTGCTATCGCTCATATTCGCGGCGGCGGCGAACTGGGCCAGCAGTGGTATGAAGACGGTAAGTTTCTATGCAAGAAAAATACCTTCAACGATTACCTCGACGTCTGTGATGCGCTGCTGGCGCAGGGCTACGGCGCGCCCCACTTATGCTACGGTATGGGCGGCAGCGCGGGCGGTATGCTGATGGGCGTGGCGATTAACCAGCGACCGGAACTGTTTCACGGCGTGGTCGCTCAGGTTCCTTTTGTTGATGTCGTGACGACGATGCTCGATGAGTCGATCCCGCTGACCACCGGTGAGTTTGAAGAGTGGGGTAACCCACAGGATGCAGAGTATTACCACTATATGAAGAGCTACAGTCCTTACGACGGCATCCTGGCGCAGGCCTATCCGCACATGCTGGTGACTACGGGTTTGCATGACTCGCAGGTGCAATACTGGGAACCGGCAAAATGGGTGGCAAAACTGCGCGAGCTGAAAACCGACGACAACCTGCTGTTGCTGTGTACCGATATGGATTCCGGTCACGGTGGTAAATCCGGACGCTTTAAAAGCTACGAGGGCGTGGCGCTGGAGTTCGCGTTTCTGATTGGCCTGGCGCAGGGGACGCTGCCAGGCCGGGCACAAGCGTAGAGCTGGTTACTCCCCGAGATAGTGTTTAAGCGTCAAGCGCAGCTCGGGGCTCATACGATCCAGGTTATTGAATAACCAACGCAAATAGCCGGGGTCGTTTTCCGCTATTTCAGAGACCGCCTGGCCGCGATATTTGCCGAAGGTGAAGGTGGATAGCAGCGCCGGGCGGCCGGTAATCGTGGCCATATCATCCGGCGACCAGCCGGAAGTTTTGATTATGTCGAGCAGCAGGGCGGCGGTGATATAGCAATCGTACAGCGCCCGGTGATGATGCAGCCCCGGTGGCGTGGTAACGCTGAGCTTGCGCGATTTATACAACCCCATGTTGCTGTACTTAATTCCCGGCCACAGGCGGCGCGCCAGCTTCATGGTGCAAATCCACTCGCCCTGCATTTCCGGCAGCACCCGACGGTCAAAGCTGGCGTTGTGGGCGACGTACCACGGGCTGCCCATGTACAGCGGCACAATCTCCTCAATCCACGGCTTATCGGCGACCATCTCTTCGGTAATATGATGAATTGCCATCGCCTGCGGGCTGATGGGGCGGTCGGGGCGAACCAGATGGCTCATCGGATTGGTAATTTGTCCGTCCACTATATCTACCGAGGCAATTTCAACAATGCCCCCCTGCAATCCGCAGGTTTCTGTATCGATTACGCGCAGCATGGCTTGCTCCAGGCCAAAGAAACCAGCGTAATAGAATGCGCAGGTCTTGCCAACTCAGATGTCCACAGGGGACGGGAATTATTTCTGTTTCGGCTCATACGGCAGGCGGGAAAGAGAAACTGATGCCAGACGATGGGCAATCAGCCGCTCGCGAAACCAGTCGCGCAGGTGCGCTGGCTGCTCTCTTTCGACTAAATCGGCGACTACCGGCATATTGTAGCGCTCTTTAAAGGCGACGCCGGCCGCAGCAAGATCGACATTCACTTTGTCCATCTCCTCCTGGGAAATTTTAGCCAGGTTCTTTTCCATCGGTTTCTCCTTTGATAATGCCGCAAAAAGTACTAAGCATACGGCAAAAAGGCAAGTCTCAGACGCTTAGCTCGACTGTGTCATTATACAGGGTTATTCTCTGTGCTACATACATAACAAAAAGGAATGACGACTATGCCAATCATCGCCGGACGCGCGCTGCGTCTGTCTCTATTTCTCGCCTGCAGCCTGACTGCAGCAGGTGCATTTGCCCACGCACACCTGCAACAGCAGCTTCCGGCAGCTAACGCTGAGGTGAATGCGTCCCCGCAGGTGCTGACGCTGAGCTTCTCCGAAGGAATCGAAACGCAATTTAGCGGCGTGACCCTGACCGGGCCGCAGCAGAAAACTGTTGCCCTCGGCAAACCCACCCGTGATGAGAGCAACAAATCCCAACTGACGGTGCCCGTCGAGCAGGCGTTAACGCCGGGTGAATATACCGTTGACTGGCATGTGGTCTCCGTAGATGGCCATAAGACCAAAGGACAATACACCTTTACCGTGAAGTAAGCCGATGCTTAGCGGAGTCTATGTCAGCTTACGTTTTATCCATTTTATCTCGCTGATGATCGCCTTCGGCTGCGTGCTTTACGGCGCGTGGTGGGCGCCGGTGACCTTGCGTCGTTTGCTGATGCAGCGCTTCTATCCGCTGATGCGCCATTTATTGTTGGCGAGCGCGTTGTCGGCGCTGTTGATGCTGATGGCGCAGGGGGGGTTAATGGGCAACGGTTGGCCGGATGTCTGGCAACCCGCCATCTGGCAGGCGGTTGCCGGGACGCAGTTCGGCAGCGCGTGGGTGTGGCAAATTTTGTTGGCCCTGGTCGCGCTGGTGGTGGTATGGCTGAAACCACGGCATCCGGCCCGCTTGCTGCTGATCCTCCTTTGCGCACAATTATTGCTGCTGGCAGGTGTTGGCCATGCCGCGATGAATGAAGGCTGGCAGGGGATACTGCAACGGACAAACCATGCAGTGCATCTGTTTTGTGTCGCCAGCTGGTTTGGCGGTTTGTTGCCGTTTATCTATTGTTTACGCCTGGCGCATGGGCGCTGGCGGCAGGCCGCTATTTACACCATGATGCGTTTTTCGCGTTACGGGCATCTGGCGGTGGCCGGAGCCATCGCCAGCGGCATAGTGAATGCGCTGTTTATCCAGGGAGGGCTCATCAGCGACTCGCCCTGGGGGCGGATGCTGTTGTTCAAATGTGCCCTGGTGGCCGCAATGGTGGCAATTGCGCTGGTGAACCGGTATGTTTTGGTGCCACGCATCTCGGCAAGCGGAACGCGGGCGGAACAGCTCATCGTGCGAACCACGCAGATGGAAATAGTATTGGGCGCGCTGGCACTGTTTGCCGTCAGCCTGTTTGCGACCTGGGAACCTTACTGAATTAACTGGTTAAATCATGAAAAAAATCGTTTTGACACTGTTGTTATTGGCAAGTTCTGGCGCTGCGCTGGCGGCGCCAAAGGTGATTACCGTGAGCCGCTTTGAAGTGGGTAAGGAGAGCTGGGCGTTTAATCGTGAAGAGGTGATGCTGACCTGCCGTCCCGGCAATGCGCTGTTTGCCATTAACCCCAGCACCCTGGTGCAGTACCCGCTAAATGAAGTCGCCGAGCAGCAGATGAAAGACGGCAAGACCAACGCCCAGCCGATTTCTGTGATCCAGGTCGATGATCCGCAGCAGCCAGGACAAAAAATGAGCCTGACGCCATTTATTGAGCGTGCGCAGAAACTCTGCTGATCGGTACTAGTATCCAACTGTATTTGCATGAAAAAAACCGCCATCGTCCCTTGCCGGGAGTGGCGGTTTTTTGTTGGCATTCGCAATTTTGACAGGAATTATTCGTCCACTTTTGTCGCGGACTGGAAAACCTGACACGGTAAACTATTCTTATAAGGCAAGGCGACTTAGCCTGCATTAATGCCAACTTTTAGCGCACGGCTCTCTCCCAAGAGCCATTTCCCTGGACCGAATACAGGAATCGTGTTCGGTCTTTTTTTATCTATTATTCAGAACGCCGCAGATTCCATTGCAAAATCCCGGATGGTTTTTTCGGGACTTTTTTCTTATACCACAACAATAATTTCCCAAACATTTCTTTTACAAAAAAATTGCCTGCCGGACTTCAATAAGTGACGGTCACCAGAATAGTGTCGCTATAGGTACCTGCAGGCTGGTTACTCTGCGTTGGGTTAATCTTTACCGTGTAGTTCGCAGATTGTGCCGTGCCGGAACCGGTGACGCTGAGATTATTACTCTCCGTCCATGCGCTGCCGTTAGCCTGGTAAAACTGATACTGCAACCAGGCCGTCTGTTGCGGTAGGCTCATCCGCCGCCAGTCGCCGACGCTGGTGTTGGTGATGCTGGTGAGGTTTACGGTATAGGCCGCATTTTTAGTACAGCGGATGGCGAGTTGGCCGCTGTAGTCGCTAAAACTGGACGGCAGGGCGGCAGAGGTAAATATGACTTCCGGCGCGCTGTCGATATAGCAAAAATTGGTCACCTGTAATGACACATTCACCGTGGATACCAGGGTTCCGTTGTTTGGAATACATATCTTAATGCCCAGCAGGTCGAGCCCGACGTAGCAGAATCTATACACCCAGGTAATTTTTAATGTATCGGTATAGGTACCGGCAGGGATATTTGCTCCGGGGGTGGTTCTGAAGTAAAGCGGCATGGTCCCGTCGCTGGTGTTAAATAACCCCAATAAATCGAGCAGCGTGGTTCTGCTCCAGCTAATCACGCCGCCATCCTGATAGGCCGGTGAGCATGAAGAGTCAACGCAGATGCTGTATGGGACCGCATCGCCGGCGCCATTAAGCAGTAGTGGAATTTTGTTGCTCTGATTCGTTGAAGACAGCGTGGCGGTTAAGGTATTGGTCGAATTTAGTGATGCCACTTCTGGAGAGCAGTAAAAGCCTGCGCCCGCCAGGACGCCCTGCGGCGCGCTGTTGAGCGTAAATGAATCGACCGGGCCGATTTTGGGCGAACTGGCTACGATGTTGCAGGCAGCCAGTGCGCTGAGCGATTGAGTCAGCAAAAATAGCGCAACACATAAAAATAGAAGGTGTTTCAACGTTGTCTCCGTTGTCATCAGTTGCAGCTAACCGGGCCGATCCGCTGCGGGACGGGCGTTGATTCCGGGAGTTCGAACTGCACGTGGCATCGCATCCCCCCGGCGTTTATCGTGACGTCATTTTTGCGTGTGAGATGCGAGAACCAAACCACGCCGTCGTAGCCCACCAGACCTTGCTGTTTACTGTTTTTCTCCTCAACCGGCGTACCGACCGGCAGCGGCTGCCCTTGGGCATCGACGAAGACAATCGTCGCCGAGCGCACGCGATTCACCGGAAAATCAACCAGCGCGCCGCTGCCTTCACGGACTGCAATACGCTTCTCCACCGTGGCGGCTTCGGTATCCGTTGGCAGAGGAAGCGTATCAAGGGTGACTTTTCCCGGGTACCAGGCCGCAGCCCAGGGGATCAGCAGATGACCGTTCTTATCCGTCACGCCGACCTTACGATTTTCATAATTAACCGCAATATTCGGGTAGTTGCCGGTGGAAACAACGATAAAGGCGTCGTTAATTTGCCGGGCGAAGAACAGACTGTTATCCATCAGCACCACCGAACCAGTAGCTTCAAACCAGCTGTGATGATCGTCACGTGAGCCGTAGTAACCCCCGCTCAGCGTTGATACGCGGTTGATCCAGGTGAGATCCGCCTGGCTATAATTATCGCCGCCAACCGAGTGGGCGAGATTCCAGCCCAATCCACCTTCTGCCGGGGCAGAGCGACTCACACTGATATTTTCTCCCCATTGACCGGAGCTGGAGCGCTGGCCGCTTAACTGCACTGAACTTTGCGAATCGAACGGGATGATGACCTGCAGCATGCTGGCGTAGCTATTTTCTTGCAGATCGCGGTTTACGCTCAGGCTGAAGCTGCTGCTTTTCCACAGGCTGCGGCTCCAGGAGAAGTTCATCAGGCGCGTTCGTGAATTATCCTCGGCCTTGATATCGAAGTAGCCAATGCTAAAAGAGCCCAATACGCGTCCCCATGGGCTCAGGCTCAGCGTGGCCTGGTCTGACTGGCGGCTTAGCATGCTGGTCGAGCCGTAGGTGCTGAGGTTGTCATAGTTAGCGCTGCGTTGAATATGCTGGTAATTAATCCCCCAGCTATTGCCATAGTAGGAGTAACCCGCAGTGAACTGGTTACCATTTCCTTCGCCGCGGCTGGCGCTGGTCGACAGACTGAGGGTCCCCAGATTACCCACGCCGATATCGCCGCCAACCCCGGTATTGGTTAATCCTTTGCGGTCTTCGCTATGCGCTGAGAGGGTTAGCCAATTGTTTAACCCATAGCGGTAAATCGCGCTTACTGCGCCGGTGCCATAATCGGCATTTTTGATGCCGTAATTGTTGCGCAGGGCGCCGACGGTGAAATCAAAATCGCTTAGACCCTCCCGCAGGAGGGTATTTGAGACGTAAAAGGGAATATTGGTGGAAACCTGGCGGCCAAGGGCGTCGGTCGTTACCACGGTAGCTTCACCCGCGCCGCTGATATAGGGCACATTGGTCAGCGTATAGGGGCCGCCATTAATCTGCGAAGAGCTGGTTTTAAAACCATTAATAAACAGGTCGACACTTGAAGGGACCGCCGCGCTGCCGGATAAGTTGAGCAGCGGATATGTCACCAGATCCGGGCGAACGCTGAAATTGCGGCTCACGCGTAGTCCACCCATACGCACGGAGCTGCTCCAGGTGAGCGCGTTGCTCACCACATCACCTGCCTGGTAGCTTATCATCCGCTCGCTATCGCTGTACTTCCACAGGGTGTCGTAGCGCATATAGCCCTGCTGCTCATAACCTGTTGAAGACCAGTTTTGTCGGATTACCGCATTATTGGAGAGGATACCTGCCGGGCCAAAAAGACGCGTTTCGCTGTAGGTGCTGGTGGTTTGCGTGCCGTCGGATGAAAAAAGGTTGTAGGCATCGTAGTTAAATAAAATCCCTGGACTGCTAATCGCGGCCTGGTAATTTTGCCCTGATGCCTCGCCGATTTTCTGCTCAGGAAGCCAGTTGTCCGGGACCTGCAGTTTGAGCATTTGCCCGGTCTGGTCATATTCCACCTTCACTGAAGGGAGGGTGGTGATATCCACCAGCGTGTCGCTGGTCTTCAATGGGATATGTGACTGCTGCAAAACGCTGGCTGAGACCCAATAATGACCATTGATGACCTTGACCGGAACGGTACCCGCAGGGGTATTACCGTTGACCGATAAACCGAGGTACAGCTCATATTCCTGCTTTTCGCTGTACGATGCCGCTGGCGCAGGCAACGAATCGTAGGTTGCGGCGTAAGCTGTTACCGACGCAATCGCCAGCAGCCCCCCATAGGTCGCCCTTTTCAGGTCTCTCATGGTTAACGGTTCGCCGGAATTTCCACCGCCTGACCGTTATCGGTTAATTTAGCAAACAGATGCATCCCTGACGGAACAGCAGATTTGCCTGCGGTCGGAAAACAGTTTTTTTTCTGCGCCAGTACGTAGCCAAGAAGGCCGTTAGCCTGAGAAATTTGACTCTTACCGCTGGCGTTTGCCCAGTAAACCGAACTAAGTCGGGCGTGTTGATTGCCGGTATTGTCGATGCAAAGCGCCTGACGGCTATTCTGCTGGGAAAGTGACCAGCGCAGCGTTGTCCTGACCGCTTCGACTGAGCCATCGTTCTTTAGCGGCGTGATGCCTTGCCCATAGGTAAACAGCGGCAGAACGTAGCGCATGCGCATTCTCAGTCCTGCGGAGTTTTTATCCGTTTGCACTGCCGGTTGCGCAGGAGGGATCTCATCAATAACGATGCGGTAGGATTTTTCTTTTCCATTCGCGACGGGAGCAATGCGCATCAGTCGTACCAACTGACGCTGTCCCGGCGCGACTGTGGTGAAGGGTGGACTGGCGACGACATCGTTTTGATCGGCATAGGCATCGGATGACGCTTTTTGATCCCAGGAAAAAACGCGCAGCTGTAAATTTACCGGCGTGTTGCCGCGATTCTCCAGCCACAGTTCAGAACCTTTTTCGTGGCTTTCGATAGTTTGAAATATCGGCCAGACTAGTACGGAACTGGCGGCCAGAACGGAAGCTGGGGCGGATAAAGCGAATAAAAACAGCGCAAATCTACAGCGAGTCATAGTTAACCTGTGCATTATCTAATAGGTCAGCGTGACGGTGACCGTGTCGGTATAAGAGCCCACCGCCGGGAAGCCATTCGTGGCAAAAAGGCGGCCATAAACCGTGTAGGTTTGCGTGGTGCTCGGAAATGATGCGATGCTCAAAGCCTGCGTGCTGTTACCCCATACGGTGGCACGGTTGCTATCCTGATAAAGCTGATACGCCAGGGTATTACCGCCGCCGTTCGACATATAACGCTGGGCTGCTGAGCCACCGTTAACGCCATAGTCGAGAGCGATTGAAATAGCAGTGCCTGGCGTGCAGGTCACGATAATCGACCCCGCGCCTGGCGTACTGGCGACATCAACATTGCTGTAGAGCGATGACATGGTGCCGAAATTCAACGTGCCGAAATCCGTCGTTTGGGAGCCGTCTCCGGCGCCAAGCGCACAGCCTGCGGTTATCTGTGCGGAGACTTTTAACGTCTTCTGGGCAGTGGCTGCATGGGCGCCCGAGGCAAAAAGCAGAAATAATGTAAGCCACATTGGTCGAAGCATGACGCCCATTTCCCTTATGTCGTTACCAGGTTAACGTCGCGGTGACGATGTCGCTGTAGTCGCCAGCGGTAGGGGCATCCTGGTCTTCAGGGCGGATACGCGCAAAAATAGGGATTTCTTGCGGGCTGCCGGTTCCGGTGATAGCGATACTACCATCTGGCAGGATTTCGCTATTACGACCCACATCGGAGTACAGGTGATAGGCAATTAGCGCAGGACCCGTTGTATTTTTCATATAACGAAGATCTCCTGACCCTTGCTGGCCGCCATCCAGCGTCAGCGTTGATTGCAGATCCGCAGTACAGGCGATGGAGACCGCAGTGGCTCCGCCGCTGCCGACCATTCCGGCATCAATGGAGTTGGCTAAATCGCCGTAGGCGCCAAAACTGATGTTCCCCCATTTGTTAAGTTCTCCCTCTCTGGAACCATTCGACACCCGGCATCCGCTACCAAGCGTAAGCTGAACGCCAATCTGACCGCTTAGCGTGCCCGCGGCAAAAGATGGCTGAATGATGACGATTGCGCTTAATAAGCCGCCTAAGACACTGCGCGATATCGTTTTGACGTTCATGGAGAACCTCTTGATGGAAAGCCGCGGAAGAAAAACAACGATGGAGCTTTATGCTTTTATCACCGAACATGCGCTCCGGTTTAGTTGATTAACATATAACTACTTCTGCGAGATAAGCGTAATATTGCATTATTAGCTGGATTTTTTATTTTTATAGTTTTTAAATCTGTTATATTTGAATATGTTGGACATAAATGCTGCATGTTAATTTATTGTTGGTGTTTTGTTTTTTTTCTTTGTGTGGTGATGTTGGAGGGGAGAATAAAAATTTTTTCTAAAATCACAATCAGGCGCAAATTTTGAAACAAAAAATATGGACAAAAAAGCAGGAATAGACTCTGAACGCATCGCTTTAGCGTAGGTAAGAGAGAAGACACCTGCACGAAATCAGGCCCATGGTGCAGGTGAAGTTTACGGGCCTACATCGGAAGTGGTTAATTATATACATTTGTATGACAAATTAAATAATGAGCAAAAATTTATTTGCTTTTATTTGTTATGGATTGTTTCTACTTATTGATTGAAGGGGGTGAGAAGACGATTTTTAGTCCAAAAATAACAATAGAATATTTATTCTGGTGCCACAAAGGAAGGGTATAGCCAGGTCTCGATAGTGCTTACTAAAACCCAGATTTCATCGCTGAAAATAAACCAAACGGCAACGGCTAAAATAATCAACAGCATAGCCAGCAGGAAAATTTCTGTTTTACTCATAACTTCAATAGCTGCCTGGAAGAGTGCGAGGAAGCCATGATAGTAACGAAAGCACAGTAGAAGATGCAAACGCCGCTATGCCAAACGGCGTTAATTTTGTAGATAACTAGCGTGAAAATTAACTCATAAGAGTCGTCACCTGGAAGGCCATGTCATCCAGCAACTGGAAACGACGGCGGTATTCGGCGCGTTTTTTACTGACAATGCTCTCCAGACTTTTTCGTTCCAGCCGTAGTGGCAAACGCCAGCGCCAGGCTCCGTCGGCAACACCCTCAATGGACTGCCAGAACTCATCATAACTGGCGTGAAAGTGACGTCCTTTGCTCAGACGATAGCGCAGTGCGCGGAATACGTGGCCGTTATCGCTCACGCCATATATGTCGTGAATATGACAACGTGCCGCCAGCAGCCAAATAAACTCCAGCAACAGGCGTTTGGGAAACAGCCCATGGCAGGCGCGAGTCGCGCGTTTGATCACCTCATGAGAGATGTTACTGCGCGGCCCTTGCAGACCGCCGATGGTTAGCTGCCATTGATCCTGCTGCCGGGTGACGCTAAAGGTCGCGCTGGCAAGCACGTTATTATCGCTGTCACGTAACCATAAGGTCGTCTCGCCTTCACGCTCGGCTTTGCCCGCAGAGGAAGCGAAAAGCGTAAACAGGGCATCGTCTTTGCCTGTAAGCGCCAGCAGTGGGATCTCTTTTGCTGAAGTCATAGCGGCGGCAAGGCGCGATCCGGGCAGCGAGTCGATAAATTGATAATGGTTGATAATCGCCTGCGCACGCTGGCTGGCGTTCAAGCCGCGCGTCAGATACTGACGATGGACTTTGCCCGGCAGCGTTACCTGCGCGGCCAGTAGCTGATTGAAATCCGCACGCGCTGAAAGGTTCTCCAGCATGTCGCGCGTTGGTGTATAAAATAGGGCCGTGCGCAGTAAAAACTTAAGCCGGTAATTGCGTTTTTGCCAAATTGGCGCAGGAGTGATTCGGCCCATCACCAGATCGGCAATAAGATTTGAACGTTGCTCAAGTACGCTGACTGAATGCAGGCTGTTATCCGTCACGATGAATACCTCGTTATTATCTGGCCTCTATTCTATGGATATATCGTAGAGAGCTTAATGCCCCGGCGGACTATATTTGGTTTTCGTTTAAAATTGATTGAGGTATAAATTCACGAGCGCAACAGTGGCGGAGTTTTCCTATAATTGTGTCAGGAGGACGATATTATGTATCAGCGTATTGAGGGTTCCGCCTGGCGTAATATCTGGCTAGTTGGCGACCTGCACGGCTGCTTTGCGCGGCTAACGGCAGCGCTTCGGGAGCGCAAATTTGACCCTTATCAGGATCTGCTTCTTTCGGTGGGTGACCTGATCGATCGCGGGCCGCAAAGCGCGGAGTGTCTGGATTTACTGCGCTGTCGGTGGTTTTACGCGGTGCGTGGAAATCATGAACAGATGGCGTTGGAGGTACTCGAGGGTAGCGACATGATGTTGTGGGGGATGAACGGCGGCAACTGGTATACGCAAAGCTCAGTGAATCAGCGGCGACACCTCGCGGAACTTATTGCCCGCTGCCGATACCTGCCGCTGATTATTGAACTCCACAGCGCAGAGCAGGTACATGTGATTGCTCATGCTGATTATCCCGCAAGGGTCTATCGTTGGCAGCAGTCGGTGGATGAGCATCAGGTGCTATGGAGTCGACAGCGCCTCACCGATCACTTTGCTGGCCGTCATGGTGCTATCGACGGGGCGGATCATTTCTGGTTTGGCCATACGCCGCTCAAACGGCGTTATGACAGCGATAACCAGCACTATATTGATACCGGCGCGGTGTTTGGCGGGGAGCTAACGCTGGTAGCGCTACAGTTAACTCATTAAAAGTCGCTGTATTCGCGGGCAGGAAGCCAGAAGCTATCTATAAAATCTTCTACCGGAAAGCAGCCCCCATGGCGTATCCGCTGGTCGTCCATCGCTCTCGTGCACTGTCGCTCGTTATCGTAAATATCCACCACGATATCCTCGCAACCCCCATCCAGGTAACAAATAAATAGCACTAAGGCAAACATCCTGGCCTCATGTCTGGAAAAACATATTGATAAGTGTAGGAGATGTCAGGGCGTGGGGGGAATAAATAACCCGTCTCAGGCGACGGGTTCATTTGAGTCAGGCGAGGCGCATGACCCAGGCATCGGATTGGCGGTCGTAGTGCTTACGGTAGAGGACGGAATGTTCACCATCAAGAATGGCTGGCACGCTGGTGTCAGCATCCCACGCGTCAAGTTGCATACATAAATCCGGATCGGATTTACAGGGAATGCTTAACGTTCGCTCTCCCTGCTGTTCGCCGTGCAGCACGGCGTCGTCTATTTCAAACGCGCCAATACGTACATTGGTTTTACTCATAAATTCACCCCGTTTGTCTTCTGAGTTGTGGTACGACCAGTTAAGGCCGACATTTTTCAGCGTAGACAACAGGGCGTAAACCGCCAGTTAAAAAATGCTGTTTTTTTGCACTCTGTCACGACTTGTCGGCAAAAAGCTTTCCGTCACGCACCAGCTCTCGGGGATAGCTGTTTTTTAAACGCGATCCGATTTTTTTCACCAGACCTAACGGCGCGCCCTGGAAAGTGATGATGGCATCATCCTGTTGCGGGAGCGTTTCAGGATAAACATCGCGCCCACGATACCACTCTTCCGCTTCGGCCGGGGTCAGTTCGAAAGGCCTGGCTGGTGCGGCCAGAGCAATAACCGCCTCGTGCTGCCAGCGATACCCTTTGTTGTAGGTTTCAGCCAGACGAACTCCGATGCGTGAAAAGCGAACTTTACCGAATAAACCTTCGAGTGCCTGGGGAAACAGCCAGATCTCTTTATCACGCTGCCACAGGGTATGGCTTGCATCCCATTGCAAGCCAACGGCGGCCGCGGCGGCAATGATGGCGGCGGATTCTCGGGTTTTCAGCGGCATAAAGGGGAATTTGCCGACTTTATAACCCGGTGCCGGTAAAGACTCAATGGCCGCGGTTTTACGCAGGCGGGCGACGAAAAAGCCTTCGCAGTCAAAAATCTGTGGGAAGACGTGCAGGAATCCCTCTTCGGTTAACGCCTCACCGGCTTGCGGGAACAGCGAACCGAGTGGTAACACCTCTACTGCCTGCGGATAGCGCGCTAACAGCCCGTTGACGACCTCTTCGTTTTCCTGGCGATTCAGGGTGCAGGTGGAGTACACCAGCGTGCCGCCGGGGCGAAGGGCGTGGAAGGCGCTGTCGATAAGCTCACGTTGAGTGACGGCGATCTCCTGGTTACTTTCAGGCGACCAGTTTTTCAGCGCATCGGGGTCTTTACGCACTACCCCTTCGCCGGAGCAGGGGGCGTCGAGCAGGATAGCGTCAAAACACTCTGGTAACGCGGCACCGAAGACTCGACCATCGAAATGGGTCAGGGCGACGTTGCTTATCCCGCAGCGGCTGATGTTGGCGTGCAGGACTTTGACCCGGCTGGCAGAGTATTCATTCGCCAGGATCCCCCCCTCGTTACCCATGCGAGCGGCGATTTGGGTGGTTTTTGAACCCGGTGCGGCGGCGACATCCATCACCCGTTGCGGCATCTCTCCGTCGGTAAACAGCGCGGCAACCGGCAGCATGGAGCTGGCTTCCTGGATATAAAACAGCCCGCTGAGATGTTCAGCAGTGCTGCCCAGCGGCAGGGCGTCTTCATCTTCGCGCTCGATCCAAAAACCTTCCTCGCACCACGGAATCGGCGTCAGCTGCCAGCTGTGGGGAGCCACCAGCTGTAAAAAGTCAGCGACGGTGATTTTCAACGTATTGACGCGGATACTTCGGCGCAGCGGGCGTTGGCAGGCGGCAATAAAGTCATCGAAAGAGAGATGCATCGGCATGGCCGCACGCATTTGAGCGAGGAATTCTTCAGGAAGATAGACAGCGTTTTGAGCCACGGGGAGCGCACCACAACAAAAAAGGGTGCGCAGTTTACCATAAACGCTCCGGCGTCGGACACCGGAGCGTTTTTACGCTTAACGCGGCAGGGCAGTGCCCCATTCACGCCACTCTTTCGGTTCGCTTTCCAGCAGCAGGAAATGTTTACCATCCTGCGCTTTTGGCGCCAGCGGCGTGCCCGGCGGCGTGGCAAAGGCGATACCGCCGCGAATGAACTGATTAAAGGTACCGGTTTTCACCAGGCCGCCAATCAGGCCAAAATCGAGGCTATAGCCGGAAGCCAGCCAGAACACGGAGTTATTACGCACCAGATATTGATAACGTTTACTGATGCGCAGCTGCACCATCACGCGGTCTGACATTGAGCCGAGCATCAGACCAGTTACCGTACCCACTTCGAGCCCGCGGAACAGCACCGGCGTACCAATACCCAGTGAACCGGCCTCCGGCACTTCGACGATAATGCTCAGGCCATCGATATAACGAGAATCGCTAATCGTGGTTTCCTGAATTTCGAAATCACGACGCGGCGAGCCACGGCCCGGTTCCACGTTGATGTAGGCCTGGAAGAGGGTATCCAGGTGTTCGACGCCGGCTGCGGAAATCTGCGGCGTGATCACCGAGAAACGCGTCCCGGCACGGGCGAACGTATTGACGTATTCCGGATACAACACCGCTTTTGCCTGCACTTCGTTATTGGCGGTAATCAAATTCAGTGACTGAATCTGACCAATGTCGATACCCAGATAGCGAATTGGCATCCCTTCGGCCATTTTCCCGGCATCAAACGCATGTAGGGTTATCTGACCACCCACCGCGCGGGCGGTGGTTTCGGACGCATACAGCACGCGTTTGTTGTCGATACGTGCGCTGGCGCTGGCCCCACTCAGGTTATCGAAGCTGATTGCGCCTTTCAGCGCCCGGGAAAGCGGAGAGGCCTGGACCGTCAAACCGCTGCCGTTAAGCTGTACTTTCGCACCTCCCTCGGCCCAGAACACGCTGTTGCTGGTTAGCAAATGGCGATATTCCGGTTTGATGTGGATGTTGATCTCAAAGGCGTTTTTGCGCGGCTGAACGGTGATGATTTCACCCACCGCAAATTTACGATACAACACCACGGAACCGGCTTGTACGTCCGGCAGCGTCTCGGCGGAGAGGCTGAGCGTAGTGGTTGGCAAGTCGCTCATGCTGTTTTCCAACGCTTTTTCCAGGTTAGCGTAAAGTGGGTAGCGGCTTTGCATCGCCCCCTTTTCGCCTGGAATAATGCGGATCCCGCCGTTGACCCACTCGCTGGCGCTGGCCCCGAGGAACTGCACGCCATCGAGGCCGACTTTGACATCGATACGACTATTGACCACGAATTTGCTATCGCCATGAACCAGTGAACGGTACTCGGGCATGACCGCCACCTGGAAGGTGACGCCATCGGCATTCAGCTTGCGCTCCAGGACCTGGCCAATCTGGACGCCGTGCAGGATCAGCGGCTGTCCGGCATCGACACCGTAGCTTTCCGGTGCACTCAGCGTCACCGTGGCGACATCCGGTTCTTCGAGCAGCGATTTATCGGCAGGCAGCACCGCAAACTGGTTGCGCGGTTCGCCTTCTCCGGGCACCAGTTCAAAGGTTGTACCGGTCAGCAGGGCGCTGACGCTGGGATTATCCAGAGAAATCCTGGGTTTCTTCATCTGGATCAGCGTTTTCTCGCGCAGCAGGCTGACGACGCTTGGGTCGACGGTCATTTCGCCAGTCACTTTGCCATCGGGGTTGAGATTCAACTTGCTGAGCTGACCAACCTCCAGGCCCTGATACATCAGCGGCGTGGAGCCCGCTTTTAAGCCGGCACCGTCGGGAAGCTCCAGCTTCACCACCACGCCGCGCTGGCTGTGGGCCAGATCTTCATACAGGTGATAATCGGTGTTTTGCTGAGCTTCTGGCGAATTATCAGGGGAGTCAAAGGCAATTGCACCGTTCACCAGCGCCGAGAGGCTATCGAGCTGGACTTTTGCTCCGCTTAAGCTGACGTCCGCTTTCATGCCGGAAACATTCCAGAAGCGGCTCTCTTTTTTGACCAGATTAGTGAATCGCCGCTCGATCAGTACATCGATAGTGACGCCCTGATTGTTCGGATTAAGCGCGAAGTCATAAACCCGGCCGACCGGAATCTTACGGAAATAGACCAATGAGCCGCTGGTTAACGAGCCTAAATCCGCTGACTGGAGGTGAATCATCAGCTCACCATTATTAATGTGGTATTTCGGCTGAGTATCGAGGGCGACAAAGTGATCCTCGGGGTCACCCTGGCCGGGCATCATGCCGATATAGTTACCACCAACCAGCGCATCAAGGCCGGAAACGCCGGCCAGAGAAGCCTTCGGCGTCACCAGCCAGAACTGCGTATCCTTGCGCAGCGCATCTTTCATATCGCCTTTGACGCTGGCTGAAACCTCTATCTTACTCAGGTCTTTGCTTAGCGAGATATTTTCTACGGTGCCGACTTCTACCCCTTGATAGCGGATAGGCGTGCGCCCCGGCACGATACCATTGGCCGACTGGAAATCGATGGTAATCGTCGTACCGCGATCCTGATAGCTGGTCCAGATCAGCCAGCTGGCAATCATCAGCGCAATGACCGGCAGCAGCCAGAATGGCGAGATGCGGCGTTTGGTTTTAATTTTGGCCTCAGTCGGCGAAGCGGGCGTTTCCTGACTCATGTGCGTCCCAAAGTAAGCGGCTGTCCAGCCATTCAACAGCAAGGATAGTTAATATTACCGCGGCGCCAAAATAGACCGCGGCGGGCCCCATCGTAAACGCGAGGAGCTGATCGCGGTTGATCAGCGACATGGTTAATGCGATGACAAAAAGATCCAACATAGACCAGCGGCCAATCCAGGTAATCAGCCGCAGTAACAGGATGCGGGTACGTAGCCCCTGTTCACACTTGAATTGTATGCTGACCAGCAGCGTAAATAACACAATAACTTTGGTGAATGGAACCAGAATACTGGCGATGAAAACCACCCCGGCAATGGCAACGTTGCTATTGGCCAGCGACATAATGCCAGAAAGGATGGTGTCATCCTGACGCGCGCCGTTGACGTAAATAATTGATATCGGCAACAGATTCGCGGGAATCAAAAAAATCATCGACGCAATCAGCGCCGCCCAGCTTTTTTGCAAACTTTGACGGCGTCGGTGGCGCAGGGGGGTGTGGCAGCGGCGGCAGCGCCCGCGTGAATCGCGGTGTCCGGTATAGTGGCAGCCCAGGCAAACCTGTAAATTGTTATCCGGCCTCAGCGCCGGGCGCTCGGGATAAAAACGCTCCCATAGCTCCTCAACGTTCAAATGGATAAGCGTCAGGATGCTGAGCAGGGTGAGCGCGATAAACGCAATCAACCCAATGCCGGGTTGCAGGAATGCATAATCCTGAACCTTAATAGAGGCAACGCCGATGCCGACCAGGTAAATATCCAGCATCACCCACTCTTTGAGTCGCTCCAGCATCAGCAGAACCGGTCGCAGATTCATCCCCAGCACGTTGCCGAGCCACAGATAGGCGATAGAGATCACCAGCAGGGTCGGCGCGCCAACGGCGCAAAATAACACCATTGCCGCGGTCAATGGATCGCCCTGACCGGTCATTTGCCAGATCCCCTGGAGGACGTTCGCGTCGATACGCACGCCCAACAGGTGCAAACGCAGAAGCGGTTCAGTCCAGGCAAAAGGCATCAGTAGCAGCATGGTAATAGCCATACTCCCCAGGCGGGTAAGAGACCAATCGCGACCATCGCGCACTTTAGCGTTGCAGCGAGGGCACCAGGCACTTTGGCTCTTTTTGAGGACCGGTAAGCGGAATAGCAGGTCGCACTGCGGGCAGCGTTGATAGTGGGCGTGCGCAATAGGGGCGCTGACCGAATGTACGATCATTTTTTTCGCTGGCGTAATCCGGGGTGTTTTTAGTGGCATTGATAGCGTACGGAAATGAATGTATCTCTCTATCTTAACCCAGGAATGAATTCATCTTGAGCATGAATGCATTTAAAGCTTATTTTAGTAGGCTGTAAGTGTAAGGTAGTAAGACAACTAAGTGATTATAAAATGAACAAACAAGAATTCTACGCGGATCTGAATCGCGATTTTCAGGCGTTAATGGCAGGCGAAACCAGTTTTCTGGCCATGATCTCTAATACCAGCGCGTTGCTATTTGAGCGCCTGGCTGAAGTGAATTGGGCTGGCTTCTATTTGCTGGAAGGCGATACGCTGGTCCTTGGCCCGTTCCAGGGCAAGCTGGCCTGCGTGCGTATTCCGGTTGGACGTGGCGTATGTGGTACTGCTGTTGCAGAGAATCGCCTGCAGCGAGTGGAAGATGTCCACGCGTTTGACGGACACATTGCCTGTGATGCCGCCAGCAATTCGGAAATCGTCTTTCCATTGCGGGTGAACGATCAGGTTATCGGCGTTCTGGACATCGACAGTACGGCATACTCTCGCTTCACTATTGAAGATGAGAAAGGGTTGACTGAGCTGGTCGTGCATTTGGAAAAACTCATTGCTGCGACTGATTATCAAAAAATATTCACCCACGTCGCAGGATAATCAACGGATAACGTAGCATTTAGCGATGACGTCATTATAATGACGCCTGTTCATGCCTGCGGCTTGTTGGCTACGTCCGTTGTAATCAGGAAATTTCATGGAAAATCAACCTAAGTTGAATAGCAGTAAAGAAGTAATCGCGTTTCTGGCCGAACGTTTCCCTCAGTGTTTCAGCGCTGAAGGCGAAGCGCGCCCCCTGAAAATTGGTATTTTTCAGGATCTTGTTGAGCGTGTTGGTGGAGAGATGAATCTCAGTAAAACCCAACTTCGAGCCGCTCTACGTCTTTATACTTCGAGCTGGCGTTATTTGTATGGCGTTAAGCCTGGCGCTATCCGCGTTGACCTCGACGGTAACCCGTGCGGTGAACTGGAAGAACAGCACGTCACTCATGCCCGCCAGCAGCTTGAAGAAGCAAAAGCGCGCGTTCAGGTACAGCGTGCAGCCCAGCAAGCGAAGAAACGCGAAGCCGCTGCCGCTGCGGGTCAGCCGGAAGGGGAGGTTCGTCGCGAGCGTAAGCCGCGTCCTCAGGTGCGTCGTAAAGAAGGCACTGAGCAGCGTAAACCGCGTCCGGCAGCCGTTGCCAAAGCGCCGCGTGAAGAGCGTCATACCCCGGTATCGGATGTGTCTGTACTGAGCGTTGGCCAGGCACTGAAGGTGAAAGCGGGCAATAATGCAATGGACGCCACCGTCCTGGAAATCACCAAAGATGGCGTTCGTGTACAGCTGACTTCTGGTATGTCAATGATTGTACGCGCAGAACACCTGGTGTTCTGAAACGGAGGCCGGGCCAGGCATGAACAAATTCTTTAAGCTCACCGCGCTTGCGGGCCTGCTAGCAATAGCTGGCCAGGCCTTTGCTGTGGACGATATTACCCGGATTGATCAAATCCCCGTGCTGAAAGAAGAGCCGCAGCACGCGACGGTGAGCGAGCGCGTGACATCGCGCTTTACCCGCTCTCATTACCGTCAGTTTGATCTCGACAACGCCTTTTCGGCAAAAATTTTCGACCGCTATCTGAATCTGCTGGACTATAGCCACAACGTGCTACTGGCCAGCGACGTGGCGCAGTTTGCTAGTAAAAAGAATCAAATTGGCGATGAGCTGCGCAGTGGGAAACTGGACGTTTTTTACGACCTGTATAACCTGGCGCAGAAACGTCGTTTCGAACGCTATCAATACGCGTTGAAAGTGCTTGAACGTCCGATGGACTTTACCGGCAATGACAACTTCAACCTTGATCGCAGCAAATCCCCCTGGCCGAAAGATGAGGCCGAGCTGAACGCGCTGTGGGATGCCAAGGTGAAATTTGACCAGCTCAGCCTGAAGCTGACGGGTAAAGATGACAAAGAGATCCGCGAGACCTTAACGCGTCGCTACAAATTTGCGATTCGTCGTCTGGCACAAACTAACAGCGAAGACGTTTTCTCGCTGGCGATGACCTCCTTTGCGCGCGAGATCGACCCGCATACCAACTACCTCTCCCCGCGAAATACCGAACAGTTTAATACCGAAATGAGTCTGTCTCTGGAAGGTATTGGCGCGGTATTGCAGATGGATGACGACTATACGGTGATTAATTCACTGGTCGCGGGTGGTCCTGCGGCGAAGAGCAAAGCTATCAGCGTCGGCGACCGCATTGTTGGCGTTGGTCAGCCGGGTAAAGGCATGGTCGATGTGATTGGCTGGCGTCTTGATGACGTGGTGGCGCTGATTAAAGGGCCGAAGGGCAGCAAAGTTCGCCTGGAAGTTCTACCTGCTGGCAAAGGTGCAAAAACGCGCATTGTTACTCTGACCCGCGAGCGTATTCGTCTTGAAGACCGCGCGGTTAAAATGTCAGTGAAAACCGTCGGCAAAGAAAAAATCGGCGTGCTGGATATTCCTGGCTTCTATGTTGGCCTGACGGATGACGTTAAGGTACAGCTGCAGAAACTGGAAAAACAGAACGTCAGCAGCATTATTATAGACCTGCGTACTAACGGTGGCGGGGCGTTAACCGAAGCTGTTTCGCTTTCTGGCCTGTTTATCCCATCCGGCCCGGTTGTTCAGGTACGTGATAACAACGGCAAGGTACGTGAAGACAGCGATACCGATGGCGTGGTGTATTACAAAGGCCCGCTGGTAGTGCTGGTCGATCGTTTCAGCGCCTCGGCGTCTGAAATTTTCGCTGCCGCCATGCAGGATTACGGTCGTGCACTGATTGTTGGTGAACCGACCTTCGGTAAAGGCACCGTCCAGCAGTATCGTTCGCTGAACCGCATTTACGATCAGATGCTGCGTCCGGACTGGCCAGCGCTGGGTTCCGTGCAGTACACCATCCAGAAGTTCTATCGTATTAACGGCGGTAGTACTCAGCGTAAAGGTGTCACGCCGGAAATCATGATGCCGACCGGTACCGAAGAGCGTGAAACCGGCGAGCAGTATGAAGATAACGCGCTGCCGTGGGATAGCGTTAACGCCGCGACCTTCGTGAAATATGGTGATTTGACGCCATTTGAAGCGGAAATTCTGAAACGTCACGATGAGCGTATCGTTAAAGATCCGGAATTCCAGTACATCATGAAGGATATTGCCCGTTACAACGCGATGAAAGACAAACGCAACATCGTTTCCCTGAACTACGCGCAGCGTGAGAAAGAGAATGAGGAAGATGATGCGATTCGCCTGTCTCGTGTGAACGATCGCCTGAAACGCGAAGGTAAACCTCTGCTGAAGAAACTGGAAGATCTGCCGAAGGATTACCAGGAGCCGGACCCGTATCTCGATGAAACGGTTCATATCGCGCTCGACCTGGCCCATCTGGAAAAAGACAGGCCAGCGGTGGAACCGCCAGCTAGCAAATAAGCACCCAACGGGCACAAGTTATTGTGCCCGTTTTCATTTCTGCCGCCCGCCAGCTTTTGCCTGAATCCAACAAAATGTCAACGTTTTTGATGAGCGTCAGCAAGGTGCTACAAAATGTAAAGTTGTGTTTTTTTCGTGACTTAGCGGGGTATGATGGTTGAAAATTGGCGTTCTACCCACACCATGTGGGTAATCGCATAGTGCGTTTTGTTAAATCGAGGTTAAAAGAAAATTATGATGCGAATCGCGCTTTTCCTGCTGACCAACCTGGCAGTGATGGTGGTATTCGGGCTCGTGCTAAGCCTGACGGGAATTCAGTCAAGCAGTATGACCGGGCTGCTGATCATGGCGCTGTTGTTTGGTTTTGGTGGTTCTATCATTTCGCTGTTGATGTCGAAATGGATGGCGCTGAAATCAGTGGGTGGGGAAGTCATTGAGCAACCGCGTAATGAAACGGAACGCTGGCTAGTCAACACCGTCGCACAGCAGGCGCGGCAGGCCGGTATTGGAATGCCGCAGGTGGCTATCTACCATGCGCCGGATATTAACGCTTTTGCAACGGGTGCACGTCGAGATGCTTCGCTGGTTGCCGTCAGCACCGGGCTGCTGCAAAACATGAGCCGTGATGAAGCGGAAGCTGTTATTGCCCACGAGATCAGCCACATCGCCAATGGTGATATGGTCACCATGACGCTGATTCAGGGGGTTGTGAACACCTTCGTTATTTTCATCTCCCGCGTTATCGCACAGATTGCAGCCGGTTTCCTCGGCGGCAACCGCGATGAGGGGGAGAACAGCAACGGCAACCCATTGATCTACTTTGCCGTTGCAACCGTACTGGAACTGGTATTTGGTATTCTGGCCAGCATCATTACCATGTGGTTCTCTCGTTATCGTGAGTTCCATGCGGATGCCGGTTCGGCAAAACTGGTTGGGCGTGAGAAAATGATTGCTGCCCTGCAACGTTTGAAAACCAGCTATGAGCCGCAGGAAGCCAGCAGCATGATGGCTTTCTGTATCAACGGCAAAGCAAAATCCATGAGCGAGCTGTTTATGACGCACCCGCCGCTGGATAAACGTATTGAAGCCCTGCGTAGCGGGGAATATCTGAAGTAATTATCTGTTTTCAGTAATAAAAATAAAAAATCCGCAACCTTCGGGCTGCGGATTTTTTTATGCCTGATTTTGGTTGCGGCTTACAGTCTGGCGCGCGGCTGCGTGACGCGAAGGCCGCTGACGGCGGCAGCGACAACGGCAAGCGTGCCGGCCAGCAGAAGTGCGGTGTGGGTTCCGCTATTCCCCAGCAGGTTAAACAGCAATGCGACCAGCGCCGCGCCGGTGCTCTGCCCCAGCAGGCGTGCAGTACCTAACATCCCACTCGCGCCGCCGCTGCGATGGGCAGGGGCTGACGATACAATCGTATGGTTGTTTGGTGACTGGAACAGACCAAAACCTGCGCCACAGAGCGCCATTCGCCAGATGATATCAAGGTCCGAAGGGGAAGAAGGCAGTAAAGCGAGGCCGAACAGACCACAGGCCATCACAATCAGGCCAATTGCGCCCAACAGGCCGGCATGGACTCTCTCAATCAAATACCCTGCCAGCGGTGCCATCACCATCGTGGCCAGCGGCCACGGCGTCAGGAGCAGACCGGTTTCAACCTCACTGCGCCCCATCACGGATTGCAGGAAGAACGGCAGCGAAACCATCGCCAGCATCTGGGCACAGAAGGAGCAGATAGAGGTACAAATCGAAAGCGAAAACAGCGGAATGCGCAGCAGATCAACGGGTAGCAAGGGGACCGGCATCTGGAGTTGACGACGAACAAAAAAGAATCCAACGACCAGCATTGCCACGACCTCAGCCAGAACCAGCTGTGTCGACTGGCCCTGGGCAAAGCCGCCGAGGGCAGTAATCAGCAGACCAAAAGTCAGCGCATTCATAATTGCGCTGGGCAGATCGAATCGGGTAATTTTACTCCGCCCGGCGTTGACAGGCAGATAGCGCATTGCGAGGACCAGTGAAATGATGCCCAGCGGGATGTTAATCAGGAATAACCATTGCCAGGAGGCAACGGAGAGAATCGCTGCGGCAATTGTCGGCCCTGCTGCGGATGATACCGCCACGACAAAAGAGTTGATCCCCATTCCGCGACCGAGAAACCGCTGAGGGTAAATCAGGCGTATCAGTGCGGTATTGACGCTCATCAGCGCCGCACCGCCAAGACCCTGCGCGACGCGTGCCAGAGTCAACATTTCCAGACTACTGGAGAGCGCGCAGGCGAGCGAGGTGAAGGTAAATACTACCAGTCCAATCTTATAAATGCGTCGGTAGCCGACCATATCGCCGAGAAAAGAGAGCGGTAGTAACGCGATAACGATGGCAATTTGATAGGCATTAACTATCCAAATAGACGATGCCGGAGAAGCATTTAAATCGCTGGCGATTGTCGGCAGCGCCACGTTGGCGATAGCACCATCCAGTACCGCCATCGTCAAACCTAATACAATGGTCAGAATTGCGCCGTAACGCTGCGGTAATGGCAGCCCATCGGGAGTGTTTTTATCCATGTGAAATCTATGTCTTAGTGAAAACTATTTACTGGACAATAATTTTAGCATTGATTATTCAGCGGCATGTCGCAGATTTGTAACGAATAGGCAGAAGAACGATTGCGGGTATCGGCATGCGAATTTATAATAAAAACCGGTTCTAGTTTTTATAAAACAGTTGCGATGAGGTGATAAATGGCAGTTGCAGATTTGGATAAACAGCCAGATTCTGTCTCTTCGGTGTTGAAGGTTTTTGGCATTTTGCAGGCGCTTGGCGAAGAGCGTGAAATCGGCATTACCGAACTGTCCCAGCGCGTCATGATGTCAAAAAGCACCGTTTATCGCTTTTTGCAGACCATGAAATCGTTGGGATATGTGGCACAAGAAGGCGAGTCTGAGAAATATTCCCTGACCCTGAAGCTGTTCGAACTGGGCGCGCGGGCATTGCAGAATGTTGATCTGGTACGTAGTGCGGATATTCAGATGCGCGAGCTTTCTCGCCTGACGAAAGAGACGGTCCACCTGGGTGCTCTGGACGAAGACAGTATTGTCTACATCCATAAAATCGACTCAATGTACAACTTGCGCATGTATTCGCGCATTGGTCGCCGCAACCCGCTGTACAGTACCGCTATCGGTAAAGTTCTGCTGGCGTGGCGCGATCGCGCAGAAGTTGAGCAGATTCTCGAAGGCGTAGAGTACAAGCGCAGCACTGACCGCACCATCACCAGTACTGAAGAGTTGTTATCGGTTCTGGATAAGGTCCGTGAACAGGGTTATGGCGAAGATAACGAAGAGCAGGAAGAAGGGTTGCGCTGTATTGGCGTGCCGGTTTTCGACCGCTTTGGCGTGGTTATTGCTGGCCTGAGTATCTCTTTTCCGACGCTGCGTTTTTCTGAAGAGCGTTTGAACGAGTATGTTGAGATGCTGCACACGGCAGCACGTAAGATTTCTGAGCAGATGGGTTACAACGATTATCCGTTCTGACAGGTCTTCATTGTTGTGAATTCGGGCTACTGACATTGTAGCCCGAATCATAACTAGCCGTTATCAACAACCGTGACGCTTTTTCGCAGAATAGGGCAATCGGTAATGCCGATAATACCGCTACTGGAATGAACATATTGTGCGGTGCTGATGCCGCGAGCCGTAAGATATTTACATTGCAATCCTAGTCCTCCGGCATTCTCACTGCTGCTCATTAATACGCCGTAACCGCTTAATAATACGCCGATCCACAAGATAGCCAGCACCACAATGGTACGTATGATCAATCGCATTGTTGCCTCAATATTTGTATTATCCTTGCGTTAATTCTGACATGAACACGAGTTGATACAAGTCTATGATTCCTAAACTTGCCTTTCGTATTACAGTTAGCCGCGGTTTAAGAAGGTCATGTTATCCTGGCGACATCTGATACTGATGCGGAGAGTGGAGTGAAAAAATTACGGTGGGTTTTGCTGATAGTTATCATAGCGGGTTGTTTACTGCTATGGACTCAGATGCTTAACGTAATGTGCGATCAGGATGTACAGTTCTTCAGCGGCATCTGCACTATCAACAAGTTTATACCCTGGTAAGACATTTTTAATATGACCGATTTTCTTCTGCTGCGTGGGTGGTAGAATGAACGCCTTCTCTTTGAGGTGGTGAAATGAGTGAGTTATTAAATCCTGGGATCGTAAATCTGGCGTCAGTAGCATTGTCGGTTGTGCTGTTGCTTGTCGGCCTGTCGTTGTGGTTTTTTGTTAATCGCGCCAGCTCGCGCGCCAATGAGCAGATTGCTCTGCTGCAAGCCTTGCTGGATCAGCAAAAGCGGCAGAATGCGCTGCTCCGCCGTCTGTGTGAAGCCAATGAGCCTGAGAAAGAGGACGTTGCCGAGCCTTCTGCAATCGAGAAGGGAAAAGGCGACGACGACTTCATCCGCCTTGTCGCAGAACGGTAATCCGACTGACAGGTGTGCACCGCTGCGGTGTGCGCCTGCATATCAGCTGACTATAACTAATCCTTATCTATTTACCCGCTTTCAGCGCCAGTCTGAACTGTTAAGATATGATTTCCTCCGCATGCTTCTGTGATTTGTTTAGACACGCAAATAAAAGAATTATGATGTGGGTCAATTGTAGAACAAACATCATGTCATCAATACTTCATTATTATCGTGCAATGTAGACAATATTTTGAGCACTTCAATTAACGCGTTTCATTATTATGGAATGCGCATAGTTAACGCGAATTTTCAACTATCGATATGAACTTTTATGTGCATCATTATGCAGTTTTCTTTGTATACCCCTAAAATTGGCAGTTCGTATGCGAACCGACGACAACACTCTGAAGTCGTTGAGCTATGTTGAAAAAGCAGCAGTTATGGGGGATCTGTTATTACTAGAACTGCATGACAGTGAAGGATTCGTCTGTGGGAGCTAAGACGCATAAATGTGCAGATGATCAAATGATTATCTTATAATCTGTGCGAGGGATCGAGACCCGTCTAAAAATGGCTTGCCATTATTTACGTTGTATGTGATAACACCGTTCGGGTTAAACGAGGTACAGTTCTGTTTATGTGTGGCATTTTCAGTAAAGAAGTCCTGAGTAAACACGTTGTCGTTGAATACCGCTTCTCTGCCGAACCTTATATTAGTGCCTCATGCAGTTATGTGTCAGTTTTATCTATGTAAGCGCCTAAGGGCGAAGAAAGAAAACAGTCTAAGGAATTTTGCAAATGGCAAAGATTAAAGGTCAAGTTAAGTGGTTCAACGAGTCTAAAGGTTTTGGTTTCATTACTCCTGCTGATGGCAGCAAAGATGTGTTCGTACACTTCTCTGCAATCCAGGGTAACGGCTTCAAAACTCTGGCTGAAGGCCAGAACGTTGAGTTCGAAATTCAGGACGGCCAGAAAGGTCCAGCAGCAGTTAACGTAACTGCTATCTGATTCAAGACCACTGAATCTTGTAAGAAAGCCTCGCCTGTGCGGGGCTTTTTAGTCTCTATTGCAAAACGTTTCTATTTTCCCCCCTCCGTTGTGCTTTGTTGCAAAACAACACCCTTATTCGCATTGTTTAGCAGTCTTTTTTGCCTATTTTCTGTTAAATCAGAGGGTTGCAAAATAATGATGGAGCTAAGGTGCAAAAGAACAAAATTAAGTCAGCCGCCAATTTTACCCCGATCCGTTTTGGGTTGCTGTGCGTGGCGATTCTCAGTTGTCTTGGGCTGCTATTGGCTCGAGTGGGCTGGCTACAAATTGTCTCCCCAGACAATCTGGTTAAACAAGAAGATATGCGCTCCTTGCGCGAGGAGCCTGTTGACGTTCAACGTGGGATGATTAGCGATCGCGAAGGCCGCCCGCTGGCGGTTAGTGTACCGGTAAGCGCGATTTGGGTCGATCCGCAAACGACCATCGAAAAGGGTGGGGTGGGATACGGTCCGTGCTGGCAGGCCATGGCCGAGGCTTTACACCTCAATCTCAACGACCTGGCCCACCGTGTTGAAGCGCATCCTCATGCGCGGTTTCTCTATCTGGCACGCCAGATAAACCCGGAGCAGGCGGAATGGATCGATAAACTTCATCTACCGGGCATTAATCTGCGCGATGAATCGCGCCGCTTCTATCCGGCTGGTCACGTCGCCGCTAACCTGCTTGGTTTTACCAATATCGACAACCAGGGTATTGAAGGGGTTGAGAAAAGTTTTAATGCCCAGCTAACCGGTAAGCCGGGGCGTCGGCTGGTACGTAAAGACCGTCATGGCAACGTTATTGAAAACATTACCGAAATGGCGGCGGTTCCTGCCCACAATTTGCAGTTGAGCATTGACGAGCGGCTGCAAACGGTGACTGAAGATGCGCTGGACAATGCCGTGCGCTGGAATAAAGCGGAGTCGGGAGCGGCAGTGTTGATTAAAATCGACACCGGAGAAATTCTGTCGATGGCCAGCTATCCGGATTTCAACCCTAATAATCGCGATGATGCGAAGCTGGATGACTTCCGCAACCGTGCGATCAGCGACACCTTTGAGCCCGGTTCAACGGTCAAACCTCTGGTGCTGATGACTGCGCTTCAACAAGGTATCGTACAACCAGATAGCGTGGTGGATACCCACCCCTTTGTGCTGGATGGTCACCGCATTCGCGACGTGGGTTACTATCCGGAATTGACCCTCACCGGCATCCTGCAAAAATCCAGCGATACTGGGGTTTCGCATTTGTCGCTGGCGATGCCGGTCCAGCATCTTATTGATACCTATAAGGCATTCGGTTTTGGCGACTCTACCGGATTGGGGTTGACCGGCGAGAGCGCGGGGCTGATGCCGCAGCGTCGCTATTGGGGGCAACTGGATCGGGCGACTTTCGCCTTCGGTTATGGTCTGATGGTGACGCCGCTTCAGTTAGCACATGTTTATGCCACAATTGGCGGCTATGGCATCGAGCGGCCGCTGTCGATCACGCGCATCGACCCGCCGGTCATTGGCACTCGCGTGATGCCGGAGCAAATCGTACATGAAGTTGAGCACATGATGGAGAGCGTGGCCTTACCGGGCGGCGGCGGGACTAAAGCGGCGGTGCGCGACTATCGGGTGGCGGTGAAAACCGGCACCGCTAAAAAAATCGGTCCGGATGGTAAATACATTGATAAGTACGTTGCCTATACCGCTGGCGTTGCGCCGGCCAGCAACCCGAAATTTGCGCTGGTGGTGGTGATGAACGACCCCAGCAACGGGTCGTATTACGGCGGAGCGGTTTCTGCGCCGGTATTCAGTCAGATCATGGGCGATGTGCTGCGTCTGGAGAACGTTATGCCGGATGGAATGCCGCAGGATTCAGAAAACCTCATCGTAATGCACAACGGCGAGGCCTTGTCCCCCGCGCTGTAACAGTGGTCTGAAAGGGCGAATAGCGCTACACTTTCGCCCTTTCAGCGACACCGGAGTTGTCATGTCTTACAGTTGCCCACTTTGCCACGCGCCGCTTGAGCGCCGCGACAATAGCTATATTTGCCCACAGCGGCATCAGTTCGATCTGGCGAAGGAGGGCTACGTTAATTTGCTGCCGGTGCAGTTTAAGCGGTCTCGCGATCCTGGCGACAGCGCGGAGATGATGCAGGCCCGTCGGGCGTTTCTCGATGCGGGTCATTATCAACCTCTGCGAGATGCTATTAGCGCTTATCTGCAAACCTTCGCTCCGATTGATTTACTGGATATCGGCTGTGGGGAAGGGTATTACACTCATGCTTTTGCTGCCATTGCCTCCCATAGCTGGGGGCTGGATGTTTCTAAATCCGCTATTCGCGCCGCGGCTAAACGTTATCCGCAAGTCAATTTTTGCGTCGCATCCAGCCAGCGCTTGCCGTTTGACGATGCCAGCCTTGATGCGGTCGTGCGAATTTATGCCCCGTGTAATGCGCAAGAACTGGCGCGTGTTGTCAGGCCCGGCGGCTGGGTGATCACCGCGACGCCTGGCCCGCGTCATTTATTGGAACTCAAAGGATTAATTTACGACGACGTGCGCCTGCATGAGCAGAACACGGAAGAGATGACGGGATTCACGTTATGCCACCAGCAGCAGTTGGCCTATCCGATGCAGCTAAATGGAAGTGAGGCAGAAGCGTTACTACAGATGACGCCGTTTGCGTGGCGGGCAAAACCGGCAGTTCGAGAAACCTTACGTCAGCAGGAACTATTTGGCTGCCAGACCGATTTTGCTATTCACTGCTGGCAGCGCGATGCCTGATGGCTAGCCGGCAAAATGGCTCCAGAGTATTTGGGCGCCAATGCCAATCAGAACGATACCACCCAGTATTTCGGCCCGTTTGCCCAGCAGCGGGCCGATAAAGCGTCCTACCATAATGCCCAGCGTCGACATCATCAACGTGGCACAGCCGATGGCCAGCGCGGTGGCGATAATATTGACCTGCAAGAACGCCAGACCAACGCCGACAGCCATGGCATCAAGACTGGTGGCGAAAGCGGTGGTGACAAGCAGCCAGAAACCGTGACGGCGGGGAGCTTCACACTCTTCGTCGTCGCTGCCGCGAAATCCTTCGATAACCATACGACCGCCGAGAAACACCAGCAGTATGAAGGCAATCCAGTGATTCCATTCAAGAACAAACTGGCTGGCCAGCATCCCCATTCCCCAACCGACGAGCGGGGTGAGCGTTTCGATAGCGCCAAAGATGAGACCCGTGCGTAGGGCTTCGGAAAATTTGGGTTTATGGAGGGTCGCGCCCTTACCGATAGAAGCCGCGAAGGCGTCCATGGACATGCCGAAGGCAAGAAGAATGGTAGCGGAAATATTCATTAGAGCGTCCTGACCGGGGATAATCCATATGACACATCGCTACCCCCAGTAAGCATACGCAGCTCATCCTGATGATGAAGCGCTGCGTACAGCAGTGATGTGTCTATGGTCTCGCCTGATTGAATACTTTCTTCAACCCGTACGTGCCACGTTTTGCAACGAGTATGTTGACACGTACATTTCCTGACTGACAGGAAATCGGCTACTCCCCAACGACGGGCGCAACCTTAACATAATTTTAGAATATAAAACAATAACAGAGTTAGGTTATTTTGATAACTAAATGATAACGATTTTCATTTTAATTTAGGCGTGAATGACTCGTTAATAAATATGAGGATATTAGACGGATGAAATATAGCACTGGCTATACATCATCCGTTGGGAAATAGTGAGATATAGCGTGAGCTATATTTTTAACTCATTGAGTTGAAACGAGAAGTTTGTATATTTTCTCCAGGTCGTCGATATTGCGCACACGAATAAGTAAACGGCGTTGCTCTAATTGCATCACCAGCACGCCATCTTCCGATAAATTCATCTCTTTAATTCGCTTATATTCAATCCAGATATTGGCGAAGAAAAAACCACTCTTTTTGAAGATGATCTTCGGAGTGCGGATCCAGAACAGATATAGCCCCATTAATGCCAGGGCAGATAATAACCAGGTGGTGATAAGTTCGCCCTGGTTGGCCATATTGTTGTAAATCAGTATCCCGATAAGGCCGACGAAGATAATACCATCAACACGACTGCGGCGGAGCAGGGGGATAGCCAGCAGACTTGGGCCGTTACGACGCGGCATAATGAACTGGTCGTAAACCGCAAAGGCGAGCAGAACGAGAATAAACAGGATTAACACCAGGTCCGTGATTGTCATCCATCCTCCAAATAAAAAAGCCGGGGGCAAGCCCCCGGCGCACAGCACAATAATTACAGGCCCAGCAGGCCGACAGCGTAGCCCGCGATACCGATGACGAAGAAGCCAACGATGATCCACAGGGCGTTTACTTTTTTACGCAGCAGCCACATACAAGCGAAGGTCAGCAGCAGCGGCACCAGGCCCGGCATCAGCTGGTCAAGGATGGTCTGCACGGTAGTGACGCGAGTCTGACCATCCTGACCAGTGATGGTAGAAACCACCAGCGGGATGTTCACGTGCGTCCACTTGTTAACCAGCGCCCCCATAACAAACAGGCCGAGGATTGACGCCCCCTCTGTCAGTTTCTGCAGGAAGCCGCCGCCCATATCTTTAACGATGTCGATACCTTTACGATAACCGTACGCTACGCCGTAGTAACGGGTCAGCAGACGTACTGCGTTAAACAGGATAAAGAACAGCAGAGGGCCAAGCAGGCTGCCGCTCATCGCGATACCTGCACCCAGCGCAGCGAATACCGGACGAACGGTACCCCAGAAAATTGGGTCGCCTACGCCTGCCAGCGGACCCATCAGACCGACTTTGATACCGTTGATGGCACCATCGTCGATTTCTGCGCCGTTAGCACGCTGCTCTTCCATCGCCAGCGTTACGCCGAGAACCGGCGCGGCAACGTATGGGTGGGTGTTAAAGAACTCAAGGTGACGTTTAATCGCCTGTTTACGCGCATCGTTGTTCTCAGGATACAGGCGACGAATTGCCGGTACCATAGAGAAGCAGAAGCCCAGCGCCTGCATACGTTCGAAGTTCCATGAACCCTGGAACAGGTTAGAACGAATGAACACGCCACGAATATCACTCTGAGTGAGTTTTTTCTCGGTGGTATTTTTAGTCATATCAACCATTTCGCTCACCTGTTAGTCCAGTTCGTTATCGAGATCGTTATTACCAGCAGCCTGCGCTGGCGCACCCGCTACGCGGTTATATTTCGGGCTCAGCTGGATGTAGAGGACAGCCATTACTGTACCAATCACGCCCAGAGCAACCAGGTTGAAATCGGTGAATGCAGCGGTAACGAAGCCCAGGTAGAAGAACGGCATCAGGTAGCCTGCGCGCATCATGTTGATGACCATCGCGTAACCGACTACCACGATCATGCCACCTGCGATGTTCAGACCGCCGGTTACCACTTCAGGAATGGCGTTCAGCAGACCCTGTACTTCGCTAGTGCCGACGGAGATCGCCACGATAACCGCCGGGATAGCGATACGCATGGCCTGCAGGAACAGAGACGAAACGTGAAGCCAGGAAATGGCCGTCAGGTTTCCGCTCTCTGCTGCTTTATCCGCAGCGTGCTGGAAAGCAACGGTGATGGTACGAACGATAATGGTCAGAACCTGGCCTGCTGCTGCCAGTGGGATAGCCAGCGCGATACCAGCGCCAATGCTCTGGTGACCTGCGATAACAAGAACGGTTGAGATGATTGACGCTAAAGCGGCATCAGGCGCAACGGCGGCACCGATGTTCATCCAGCCCAAAGCGATCATTTCCAGGGTACCACCGATGATGATACCGGTTTTCATATCACCGAGAACGGCGCCAATCAGCGTACAGGCCACCAGCGGACGGTGGAACTGAAATTCATCAAGTACCGACTCCATACCCGCAATACACGCGACGATGAACACCAGCACAATCTGAAGAAGGGTAATCTCCATTGTACTTCTCCTGTTGATTAAGTCTTAAGTTGAAAATTGGGTTGCGAATCGCGGGGTGACTTATTTCACCTTGGCGATCAGATCCATCATTTTCAGTTTCTGGTCGGTGGAAACTTTACGGGCTTCCAGTTCGATACCGCGTGCGTCCAGTTTCTTAAACGCTTCAATATCTTTCTCATCGACCGAAATAGCGTTGTTCACCTGCGTTTTGCCCTGACGGAAAGCCATACCGCCGATGTTGACAGTGGTGATGTTCACCCCACCTTCAACAACGCGCTCAACGTCAGTTGGGTTAGTAAACAGCAGCATGATGCGCTCGCCTGCGTATTTCGGGTTGTTATAGACACGAATCATCTTCGCGACGTCTACAACGTGGGCGGTAACGCCCGGAGGAGCAACCTGAGTTAGCAGCGTTTTACGCACGGTGTCTGCCGCCACTTCGTCGCTGACGACGATAATGCGAGTAACGTTAGTTTCTTTGGTCCAGCGGGTAGCGACCTGACCATGGATCAGACGGTCATCGATGCGTGCCAGCCCGATGACCATATAATCTTCCGGCCCCATTGGTTTCAATGGGGCTGCCGCTTTCGGTGCTGCTGCCTGAACCGGTGCCGGGGCGGCCTTTTCCACCAGCTTCGCTTTCAGTGCTTTCACGCCTTCACGGCCGGTTTCCACCGCCAGCGCGACCAGTTCATCGAACGACGGGTTATCGTCGCGCGCCATCAGTGTTTCCACCAGCATCGGGATGTTGACACCCGCGATGACTTCATAATGTTCTTTATCGACGACAATGCGGCTAGCTGCGTTAAACGGGCTGCCTCCCCATGTATCGACGAGAAATAACACGCCTTTTGCTGTATCCAGCTTCGCTAGCTGAGCGTTGTACTTCTCAATCAACGTTTCTGCGTTTTCGCCAGGAACGAAATCGATCCAGCCAACGTTTTCCTGCTCGCCCAGCAGCATTTCTGCCGTTTTCAACAGCTGTTCTGCAGCCCAACCATGTGTGCCTATTACAATAGCAATCGTCACTTGCTACCTCCTTTATAATCGTGAATGCATCATCTGTTGTGATACATACTGAATCACTCTTGCGAACAAAATCGATTCAGTAAGGGTGTAAGATATAAAGTAATTACTACAGCGAATTATTTTAGACAGTGAAAAAATAATTAATGTGATGAAGCTCCGCTAATGATGTATAAGTTTGGGATTATTTTGCAGCGCAAAAAATAGTCTTAGCTATTGCAAAGACAGGTAAATTTTTTCCAATCTGGCTCTATATTTTGATATGTTTACGTTCCGTTTAATTACTCAGGAGTATAGGGCATAGCCCGCTATATGGATCGTCACCGACGTCTTTTCACCTTCAGGCACTCGTCTGCCGCCATCATCTGCTACGTTTTTTTACCAGCAACAAGTGTCTCGTCTGTGCATGACACAGCGATGACTATGTCTGTCGTTAACTGGAGCTGCTCATGGAATTCTTAATGGATCCCTCTATTTGGGTTGGCTTGCTGACGCTGGTCGTCCTCGAAATCGTGTTGGGTATCGACAACCTGGTGTTTATTGCCATCCTTGCTGACAAGCTGCCGCCAAAACAGCGCGATAAAGCGCGTTTGATCGGCCTCTCTCTGGCGCTGTTTATGCGTCTGGGCCTGCTGTCGGTCATCTCCTGGATGGTGACGTTAACCAAACCGCTTTTCAGCGTTGCCGATTACGCGTTTTCCGGGCGCGACCTCATCATGCTGCTCGGGGGGATATTCTTGCTGTTTAAGGCGACCACCGAACTGCACGAACGGCTGGAAAACCGCCAGCATGATTCCGGTCATGGTAAGGGATACGCCAGTTTTTGGGTGGTGGTACTGCAAATCGTCGTGCTTGACGCCGTGTTCTCGCTGGATGCCGTCATTACGGCTGTCGGGATGGTTAACCATCTGCCGGTGATGATGGCGGCGGTAGTGATTGCGATGGCGGTGATGCTATTGGCTTCGAAGCCGTTGACCCGCTTCGTCAACCAGCATCCGACGGTCGTCGTGCTCTGTCTGAGCTTCCTGCTGATGATCGGCCTGAGCCTGGTGGCTGAAGGTTTTGGTTTCCATATACCGAAGGGGTACCTGTACGCCGCAATTGGTTTCTCGATAACTATCGAATTCTTCAACCAGGTGGCGCGCCGTAACTTTATCCGCCACCAGTCGATGCTGCCGCTGCGTGCACGAACCGCCGATGCGATCCTGCGTCTGATGGGCGGTCGTAAACAGAGCGTCGTGGCGCACGATAGCGATAACCCATCCGTGGTGCCGATACCGGAAGGCGCCTTTGCTGAAGAAGAACGCTATATGATTAACGGCGTCCTAACCCTTGCCCAGCGTTCATTGCGCAGCATCATGACGCCGCGCGGGGAAATTAGCTGGGTGAACGCCGAGCAGAGCGAAGAGGAAATTCGTCGCCAGCTTCTGTCTTCACCGCATAGCTTGTTCCCGGTATGCCGGGGCGAGCTGGATGAAATCATCGGTATCGTCCGTGCGAAAGAGATGCTGGTGGCGCTGGAAGCGGGGGATAACGTTGCTGCGCTGGCCTCGGCTTCTCCGGCGATCGTGGTTCCGGAAACTTTGGATCCGATCAACCTGTTGGGCGTGCTGCGCCGTGCTCGTGGCAGCTTTGTTATCGTGACCAACGAGTTTGGCGTGGTGCAGGGGCTGGTCACGCCGCTGGACGTGCTGGAGGCGATTGCCGGTGAATTCCCGGACGCTGACGAAACCCCGGAAATAGTCATTGATGCTGATGGCTGGCTGGTGAAAGGCTCAACCGACGTGCATGCGTTGCAGCAGGCGCTGGGGCTGGATCATCTGGTTGATGAAGATGAAGATATCGCAACGGTTGCCGGGCTGGTGATTGCGGTTAATGGTCATATCCCTCGTGCGGGTGATGTGCTTGATTTACCGCCTTTGCAGTTCACGATTGTCGAAGCCAACGACTACCGTGTCGACCTGGTGCGGGTCGTGAAAGTACGCCAGGATAACGACGAAGAAGAGTAATGGTTGAACCCTGTCGGCTTTATCATGAAGCCGGCAGGGTATTCCCTACGTAAATACCCCTTTGTGTTTTTCAGATGCCAGCCACTGTGGAAAGTCGTCTATTGGCATCGGGCGGGCATAATAAAAACCCTGCAATAAATCCACGCCATTTCTGCGCAGGTATTCCTCCTGCTCCCGGGTCTCGACTCCCTCAGCAATCGTGACAATTTTTAGCCGACGTGCAAGGGCGATGATCATATCGGTCACCGTGGCGTTGACGCTATCGATACCAATAGCGCTGGTGAAAGATTTATCAATTTTCAACACATCAGGACGCAGTTTTTCCAGCCACGAAAGGGAACTATTGCCAGTGCCAAAATCATCAATCGCTAGCTGTACCCCCTTGAAATGCAGGTGTTCAGCCATATGGTGATCGCCATCCTGTAGTACGTCACGTTCAGTGAGTTCGACAACCAATTGTTGTACCGGATGCGCGCTAAACCAGTAATGGTGCAGGTCGCGCAGCAGTTCGCCATTGGCGAAGTGGCGGGCGGCGACGTTAATCCCGATGTGAAAATGTTTGTCCTGAGGAAACAGCGCTAATTTATGTGCGGTTTGTGAAATCACATAGCGGGTGAGGGGGATAATCAGGTTATAGCCTTCAGCAATGGGAATAAAAACATCCGGTGAAATAGCCCCTCGTCGCGGATTATTCCATCGCAGCAGTATCTCAACTCCACAGCACTTTCGGGTATGCAGGTCTTGTAAAGGTTGGCACCAAAGCTCGAACTCGTGCGCAGTAATGCCGAGATTAATTTCGCGAGAGAAACTCATTCGTCCCGCCGTCGCCAGCCAGGCGATGCCGGTCATTAACATGCTAAGGATCAGCGCCAGCGGCAATTCATTGGGAAGATCGCTAAGGGCGACCGCCGAGGCTCCGGGACCGCTGACGTTGATAGTAAAAGGAAATTCTGTGGAACGCTGGCGGTAGATAATCTGCTCTCCCGGCAACATCTCCTGGCTTACCAGACCCGAACCGCTGATAAAGCTTTTCTCGCCAACCTGCAGGCCAATCCCGGTAATTAACGATGATTTTGCATTGAAAATTAACCCACCTAACAGCTCAATATTGATGAGCAGCAGCACGCCGTCAGCACCGCTAAGCGAGGCGGGATACCACTGAATAAGTACCGGGGTTCCTTTAAGCAGCGAAGCGTCGTAGCTGAAGACTAACAGGGGATGATTTGTCGGTAATGCAGGCTGTAGTTGATGTACCGGAATATGGCGCTGACCAAAAATACTAGAGCAATAGAGCTGGTTTGACTGGACCAGCGCAATGGAGCGTACTGTTTGCAACGATGAGGCCAGCTTGCGAAGCGCAAGGTGGGCATCCTGACAGGGTTGGTTCACCAGATGAAGCAGTGCAGTGTGCTGAGCGGCCAGGGGGCGCAAAATATTATCCATCGCCTCCACCATTTTGTTGGTGCTCGTCTGGACACGCTGCTGATTTAAACTACGCTGCGAAATAAATCGAATCACTAACGTTGTTGTTAGCGTTAATAGCGCCACGAGCAAACATACCAGGATACGTTTCCTGCGGTATGTCGTGATGACTTTTTGTGCAGTCTGCATGCGCGACGCCTTGTCGGCTAGAACGTGTCAATGAGAGTAACAGCCGCCATAGGGCAAGAGTAGTGGGAATCGATAAAAAAGAAGAATGCGTCCGATGGACGCATTCGTTTAAATAATCATTAATCGCACTGAACTTTGATAGCCAGGCCGCCGCGCGACGTTTCCCGGTATTTGGCGTTCATATCTTTACCGGTCTCATACATGGTCTCAATGACTTTATCGAGGGAGACGCGCGGTTCGCTGGTTCGGCGCATTGCCATTCGGGTGGCGTTGATCGCTTTAACCGAGGCAATCGCATTACGCTCGATGCAGGGAACCTGCACCTGTCCGGCTACCGGGTCGCAGGTAAGACCGAGGTTATGCTCCATCCCGATTTCCGCGGCCACGCAAACCTGCTCCGGGCTGGCTCCGAGGATTTCAGCCAGGCCCGCCGCCGCCATTGAGCAGGCCACGCCGACTTCACCCTGACAGCCAACTTCCGCACCGGAAATTGAAGCATTCATCTTATACAACGCGCCGATAGCGCCAGAGGCCAGGAAGTAGCGAATATAGATATCCGGGCTGACGGACTCGATAAAGTGGTCGTAGTAGGCCAGCACCGCCGGAACAATACCGCAGGCACCGTTGGTGGGCGCAGTCACTACGCGGCCACCGGCGGCGTTCTCTTCATTGACCGCCAGGGCGAACATGTTGACCCAATCCACCACGTTCATCGGATCGTTAGAGAGTTTATCGCTGGCGACCAGCAGACGCCGCAGCGCCGAGGCGCGACGAGGAACGCGCAGTGGTCCAGGCAGCACGCCTTCGGTATTGATGCCGCGATCGATACAGGCGCTCATGGTGTGCCAGATGTTAGCAAAGTAATCTTCAATCTCTTTTTTACTGTGCAGCGCCAGCTCGTTCTGCATCACCATGCCGGAAAGCGACATGCCGGTTTCTTTGCAGTAGCCCAGCATCTCCTGCGCGGATTTAAACGGGTATGGGACGCTGACTTCACCAACATTTTCTTTGCCGAAATGCTCTTCATCGACGATAAAGCCCCCGCCGATGGAATAATAAGTTTTGCTGTAGATTTCTTTATCACCAGCCCAGGCGTGAATGGTCATGCCGTTCTCGTGCAGCGGCAGGTTATCGCTACGAAAACGCATACCGTCATCCTGCGGGAAATCGACCTCATGCTGCCCTTGCGCCAGCAGCAGGCGACCGCGTGCTTCAACGTCGCGGATAAATGCCGGAATTGCGTCAATGTCGACCGTATCAGGCTGATTGCCTGCCAGTCCCATAATAATCGCAATATCTGTGTGGTGGCCTTTGCCGGTTAATGACAGTGAACCGTAGACGTCAACCGCCACGCGAGTCACTTCATTAAGCAATCCCTTTTCGACCAGGTCATCGACGAACTGTTTACCGGCCTTCATCGGGCCTACAGTATGGGAAGATGAGGGACCGATCCCCACCTTGAACATGTCGAATATACTAATCACGATAACACTCCTGACAGGGTTACCGCGGGTGCGGTAACGATGTAATAACTGCGCATAGTGTAAGAGGGAACCGTGCCATCAGCTTAAGTATTCACATGAATTAAACTAATGGATAACCGAGAATTTACTAATGCTGAGAGCATCGTCCAGGTTTAAGTATAGTTAAGGACGGGAGCCTATCTGTAGCGCCAGTTCACGAATAATGCCCGCGGTCATGCCCCAGACAAAATAATGCTGATACCACGACAGCCAGACGCGATGTGAATTACCGCGCCGATGAATATCCAGCGGGTGATAGCGCCCGAGTCGCAGCGCCTCAGCCAGCGGCATTTCGAAGACTGCCGCGACTTCATCCTGACTGGCATGATAGTGCAGATTAGGCGGGATAATCCCGACCACCGGCGTCACCTGAAAACCGGTTACGCTATCAACTGGCGGAAGAACACCAATAATTTCAACGGACTCTGGTGGTATCGCTACTTCTTCCTGCGCCTCGCGCAGCGCGGCGGCAATAAGCGTGGCATCGCTGTTATCCACCGCGCCGCCTGGGAAAGCAACCTGTCCGGCATGTTTACGCATCAGCGGCGAGCGTTGGGTTAGCAACAGGCCCGGCTGCTGACGGCGAACAATTGGCACCAGAACCGCAGCCTGACGCTGGTTGAGCGCATTGGCTGTGGGCTGTGGTCGCAGAAGCTGAAAACGAGAAAGAAAGTCGTCAAGGTCGAGGGCGCTGTCCGCCATGTTCTAGCTCTCCAGTTGATGCAGGATACGATTAACTTTATCAAAAGTTTCCTGATATTCCGCTGCTTCTTCGCTATCGGCCACAATACCGCCACCGGCGGAGCAGAAAAGCTGCCCCTGCCTGGCGGTGAGCGTGCGGATGGTGATGCTGGTATCCATATTGCCGCAGAAGCTGATATAGCCGACGCTTCCGCACCACGCATTGCGCCTTTGCGGCTCCAGTTCATCGATAATTTCCATCGCTCTGACCTTCGGCGCGCCGGTAATTGAGCCGCCGGGAAACGCGGCGCGCAGCAGGTCGGTAGCGTGAAGATGAGCGGGCAATCTGGCGGTAATGGTGCTCACCAGATGATGTACGGCAGGGAACGGTTCAACGACGAACAGTTCGGGGACGCGAACGCTACCGGGCACGGCAACCCGGCCAATGTCGTTGCGCATTAAATCGACGATCATCAGGTTTTCTGCGCGGTCTTTCGGCGAGTTCGCCAGCGTTTTCGCTTGCTGCGCATCCAGCTCGGGGTCGGACAGTCTTGGCAAGGTGCCTTTAATCGGTCGGGTCTGGATTTCACTTTGATGTAGCTGAATAAAGCGCTCGGGCGACAGGCTCAATATTGCCCCTTCAGGCAGGCGGATAAAGGCGCTGAACGGTGCGCGATTGGCGCGATTAAGCTGGCAGAACGCTTGCCATTCATCCCCGCGATAGCTGGCCCTGAAGCGCTGCGCCAGGTTGACCTGATAGCAGTCGCCGCTGTGCAGATAAGCCTGAATCTGGCGAAATTTTTGGCCGTACTCCTCGCGACTCATATTTGAGCGCCATGGCGAAGTCAGTTCAAAAGGCTCAACGACCGGGGCTGATTGCGCCTCCAGCCACGCAAGGCAGCGCTGCGGATCGTCATAGCTGATTAACGACACTTCCTGGCGATGATTGTCGACAATCAATGCCCAGTCATAGATCCCCACCGCCATATCCGCCAGGGCGATATCCGCATCCGCCTGCGACGGTAGCGTTTCAAAACGCCGCCCAAGATCGTAGCCGAACAGCCCCAGCGCGCCGCCAAGAAACGGCAGATGCGGATGAGCTTGCGGTTGCAGATTATGCTTTACCAGTTGTTGATGCACGAGCGCGAGCGGATCGGCGCTTGACGTTGTGGTCGTTTCGCCCTCGCTTATAACGGTAGTTTGACCGTGGGTCACCAGCGTTGCGCATGGCTGAGCGACGATAACGTCAAACCGACTATGTGCATGATTGGCAAAACCAGAGTGCAGTAGCATTGCCCAGGGTTGTGAACTTAATGGCTTAAAATAGTGTTCAGCGGCATCCGCACGCCAGGGCAGGGAAATAATCGCGGGGGACAACATCGTCTTCTTCAATCCTGATCGTTACCGCCTGCTGGTATACTAGAGGACGGCGTGAAATAATTACGCCCCACAATGTAGCAGGAGTGAGTGATGTTTGCAGGTTTACCTTCGCTGAGCCACGAGCAACAGCAAAAAGCAGTAGAACGAATTCAGGAACTGATGTCGCAGGGCATGAGCAGCGGCGAGGCTATCTCTTTAGTGGCTAACGAACTGCGCGCCTCGCATACCGGCGATCGGATTGTGGCGCGCTTTGAGGATGAAGACGAGTAAGCTAATACCGTCATTCGTGTCATGCCACCTTCCTTAGGCAGAAGGCGGAAAGTCAATTGATGACATCAGGTAGCCGTTCGGGATCGTCGTGTAGCGTTATCTGCGCCATGCTTTCGCCACGCCAGTAGGTGAGCTGTGTGCTAGTAGCCGTGTGGTTCACGCTGACCTCGGTTAACGGCGCAGACTTCGTCAGGTCCCACAGACAGACAAATCTCGCCTGCGGTAGATGGTTGCGTAACACCAGATAACTGAGATTGCTTACCGCCGGGTTATCCGGAGCCAACCCTTGCCACAGCTCACCGTCACCCGCCAACCACAGCGCTACCGTATCGCCGTCACGGGCAAAATGGCGTGGCTGACAGCCGTGCAGCGGCGTCATGGTGGAACCTTCCATACCACGCAGTGGCCCGCTGAGCGAGAAGGGCTGCGGCGTGCCGCTCTGGTCCAGCGCCTGTGCCGCCAGATGTAGCGTCCAGTCGAGCTGCTGGCGATGCGGGTTCTCCACCGTCGACAGGTCGATCAGCACATCGTCCAGCCACAGTAAGCGGCGGCGAAAGCGCACTTCGCGCCAGGCATTAACGTCCCACTCGACCCGCGAATGGCTGTTCAGTTCCGGTGGCGGTTTGCTCCAGTCTACTTCGCTGTCCAGCCAGAGATAATCCTCGCCCATATGCCAGCCCAGCACATCCGGGTTAGCCGGAGGTTGGTTGGTCTGATTGACCGTCAACGTGTTATGGGTGGCACTATTCTTGTAATAGTCATAGTGCATTTTGGCACCGTAACCGGTGGTACCCATGTCCGGCAGCAGCCAACCCTCGCGCTGCCAGAGCATCAGCCCCAGCCGGTCGTAATGGTCGTGCTCGCCGCCCCACGGACTATGTTTAATCAATAGCACTTCTTGCGGCCGTCGCCAGAGCGTGATCCCCGCACCCGGCGCAAACAGCGACTGCTGAGGAATAAGTGCCAGCGTGGTTTCCGGTAGCGGCCGATCGCGCCACAGCAGCGTTTCGCGCTCGTCGGGCTCCGCGTCGGTAAACTGCAACACCGCGGCGTATTGCGGGTCGTGCCAGATAAACCAGGCAAATTCGTACAGATCCCGGTGATGCAGTTTCTCCTGTCCGGCAAGGCAGTCATTGAGCCGTGGGAAGGAGCCATCCGGCAACAACAATGAGAGGGGAAACTTCAGCATCGGCTGATACCACGGGCCATCAATCAGGCTCCAGCGGGTGCCGCGCGCCAGCTTCTCAAAGGCAAAGAACCCCTGCAGCGCGTAATAGTGGTAATGTACCGACCCCTCAAACCACAAGCCTTCCGCCAGCAGCCCATGCTCGAGTTGCCAGCGCAGGCCGTAGGGTTGGTTAACGGCAAACTCCAGTAGCGCATCATCTTCAAGGACAAAACCCAGCACGCCGAGCGCAGCGCTGATTTTCACCTCGTGATTATGAATTTGCGGGCTGCGATGCTCGCGTAAAAACGTCGCAGCGCAGCGCAGCAGGTTTTGGCTGATGTGCTGCTGTTCGGCGGGTGTTAAACCGTCACGAATAAAGTCGTATCCCAGCGCCATCTCCAGAATACAGTTTGCTTCACACAGCGTTTGGGCGTTCATTTTCCCCGGACCGTTGTTGGGGATATCGCCGTGGACTTCATAGGCGGGGTACACGTCTGCATACCCCATCAGTAACGTGCGGACTTTATCGCGATACACCGTTTCGCCGGTCAACTGCCACAGCAGCCCCAGCTGCTGACAGGCGCTGGCGTTGCGTCCGTTCATCTCCCGCCACCAGGCTCCGTCCCATGGCTCGCCGCTAAAAACTTCGCCGTCAACCGGGCAGGCGTGATGATGAGGGGAGTCTGCCTGCCAGGTGAGCCGCACCCCATGGTGCGAGCAAAAATAGTAGAGATTCCAGCTCGCAATACCGGTTTGCGGGATGCACACGGCGGCGTCGAGCATCGGTTGTGCATTCTTCACGAGCTGTTCAATCAGGCCGTTATTGCCGGCTGCACGTCTGGCAATGTCGGGCCATAGCCCAGAAAATTGTTTCATCAGTGGTTATCCTTGACCTCTGCTGACGCGGGAAGCGGGGCGATGAGCGTGGTGATATCGTCAGGGTATTTCGCGCGCAACCACTGGGCTTTTTCGCGGAATAACATGTCATCCGGCCAGGCGTGGGCGGCGGTGGCAATATTACGCAGCGCTTTCTTATCGTCCATTTTGTCGAGGTCTTTCCACGGCCATGGCGTATCGCTGTTAATAAATCCAGCGACATACTGATAGCCCTTGCGCAGGCTATGGTCGTCGAGGGTGAAGTTCCAGATATCAACGCCCGCTTTCTCACCCAGACGCCCCAGGCGGTTGTAGGCTTCGAGGTTGAAGTTGCTGTAGTGCCACGGACGGGTACGCTCAAGCTCCGCCATCTGACGCCCTTCAACGTCAAACTGTCCGGCAATGCGCCGCAGCTGCGTGATATATAGACGCTTTTTTGCCTCATCGGTTTTGCCGCTGAACAGGGCAAACGTAGCGGCCTGCATGTCAAAATAGGTGCCGTGGTTGTTATGCCAATTCTCTTCTTCAAAACCGTTCTGGCTGGTGGTCATCCAGTGATAAAACTCGCCGAACCACTGCTTAAGCTCAGCCACCTCGGTCTCGCTTAATGCGCCGGAGGATTGCAACACCGCGATAGCGTCAACCACCTCAACCAGCGCCCGGCTGTCGATGATACCAATGCCGCGTCCGGTATTAATGCCAGGGATCGCTTGCGCGTATTGCAGGTTTGACGTCATGCGAGTTTCTGGGTTAAGGAACCAGCTTTTAATCTGCTCGGCAGCTTTCTGCGCATAGCGATTATCCTCAGAGAAATACCACGCCAGCGCTAGCGTGGACACATCGTTACTCATCTTCACCAACCGGTTTTTGTCGGTGGCATCGCTGTTGGCGTCCGGGTTGGTTTGCCCATCTTTGCGAATGTACGGCAGTCCGTCTTTCGTGTTCGGGTCTGGCCACCAGTACGGTGGGAAACTGTAATAGTCGTGCTTGTTGCCGCTGGCGGCGACCAGCGTTTTATCCATCACCGAAAACAGCGGGTGTTTTAATGCAAGGTCCGCTTTTTTTAACAGCGCGCTTTGTGCCTGGACAAATAACGGGTCTTTGGCGGCGATTTGCTGGCGGCTGAAGGCCAAATCTTTGCCATCGAGCGTATAAGGCTCGGCGGCGTACAGTGATGTGCTTAAACCAGAACAAAGCAGCGCAATGCCGAATATTCTCCAGTGAGGTATTGAGTTCATCGTGATAACCCTTCTGCAAATAAGAGAAAAGATAACAACAGAATTATACCTGCCACGTATTTAAGAGGCATAAGAGACAGGCGGTTTAATTAAAAATAATGTGTTTATGAAAGCGATGCGGTGCAGTGTAAAAGACAAAGTTATTTTTTTTGTGATGAGTGTCAAGCTTATCGCTATGGATAAAAAACGACGCATTTAATGCAAGGTGAGTCACAGAATTAAGCGTTTTTCTATTTTTGTTTAAAATTTTAACGGAATCGGTAAAAATACAACGCATTGATTTTAATGAATTAAAACTCAATGTCACTTTTTGTGTCACGTTTGTGTGTGACCTGCTTCAATTTTTTGATTTTTGAAATACGATTTCTTTTTTGTGTGGTTGTATTGGGAAATATATTTCTATTTAATGATCGTAAATATTTTTACGCATATTGAATTAATATCGAAATGATTTTTATTTTTCTCTGAAAATGCACTTTTGCGAATTTAATTACCTTTGTGCCCAACAATAAAGGATATGCAATCATGTCTGCGAATAAATTACGTTCATTGTTACTTCTTTCCGCTCTGGGACTGGGCGTCGGGCAGAGTTACGCCGCCACAACCCTTAACGTCTGGATCCGTGCAAGCAACGACTCGAAAAATATCTACAAACAAGAGGCGGAAAAGTTTGAAGAAAAAACCGGAATCAAAATCGAATACTTCAACGCGACCACCGATTTCGAGCAGCGTCTGGCACGTGCCACAGCGGGCAACGCCTTACCTGATCTGATCTTTAACGATGCGGCATCGCTGGGGCAGTTTATCCAGCTCGGTATTGCTGATGAAATCGACCCCAAAGCGATAAACGGCGGCGACGAGCTCTATCAGACGGCCTGGAACAGTACCCGCTATATCGACGGCAAATATTACGGCGTGCCAACTTCGGCACAAACCTTCGCCCTGTTCGTGCGCAAAGACTGGCGTGAAAAGCTGGGCTTGCCGTCGCCGAAAAGCTGGGATGATATCCAGACCCTCGCCAAAGCCTTTACCACACAAGATCCTGACGGCAACGGTAAAAATGATACCTACGGTTTTATCGTCCCGGCGTCCACCACCCGTGGCTATGCCAGCTGGTTTATGAGCAGCTTTATCTGGCAGGCTGGTGGGGATTTCGTCAGCGACCATAACGGTAAATTCAGCGCCTCGCTCAATACCCCGGAAGTCGCTCAGGCGATGACTTTTATGCGCACCATGATGTGCGAAAAAGTGACTCAGCCGGGAGCCATTAACGCCACGACTGCCGATGTTATCCCGTCATTCCGTTCAGGTCAGAGCGGCATGTTCTTTAGCGGCCCGTATCACATTGCGCTGTTTGATAAAGATCCTGGGAAAGACAACTTTGAGGTTGTGCCTGTCGTTGGGCCAAAAGGTGAGGCCACTCTCGCCGAAGGCACCACGGTCTTCATGATGAAGAGCAGCAAGCAGAAAGATGCGGCGCGCCAGTTTATCGAATTTATGATTTCGCCGGAAGGTCAGGAAATTGGTATGGGCAAAGGTAGTAAACATATTCCCGTTGTCCGCCTGCCGGTGAATAAGAACGTCGATGTCAAAGCGGTGTATCAGGATGCGCGCTGGGAAACCTTCGCCAAATTGTACAACGAGCAGGGTCGCTATGTGCCGCAGATCCCAAACTGGACGCCGGTACGCCTGGTGGCAGCCGATGGCTTTAACCGTATCTTTGCCGACTGTAACAGCGACATTTCTGCTGAGCTGAAAACGATTGACGGCAAGGTGAACGCTGAGCTTGAAAAACAGAATGTATTAGCTAAGTGAGGAATTGAGTTATGACGCTGCACGAGACGAAGTCCTCGCCGCTAAAGCAAGCCGCTTCGCCTGACGCGAGCGGATGGCTGACGGCAAAACGCAAGCGGGCGCTGATCCCGTGGCTGTTTCTGGCCCCCGCGCTGATTATTTTTAGCTGGTTTAAGTTCATCCCGATGATTCAGGGTCTGGTGATGAGCTTCTACAAGGTCAACTTTAATCAGCCCAATGAGTGGGTGGGGTTTGCCAACTTCACCCGCGCCTTCGCCGACGTGGAGCTACATGCGGCGGTGGTCAATACGCTGCTGTACGTGGTGGTCACCATGTTCGCCGCCGCAATACTCGCGTTCTTCCTTGCCATGCTGCTGGAAGGTCCGGCGCGCCACCTGCGCTTTATCCGTACCGCTATCTTCTTACCGGCGGTGACCAGCGCGGCGATTGTCGCGGAAATGTGGCGCATCCTGTTCAACCCAACGCCAAACGGGGTGATGAACCATATCCTGAGCTGGTTTGGCGTGGCGGATCAGGGTTTTCTCGCCAGTTCTGACCAGGCGCTGGGAGTCATCATGCTGCTGCATATCTGGAAAGCAGTGCCCTACAACATGGTGATTTTTATCGCCGGTCTGGCGGGCATCAGTCGTGACTTGTATGACGCCTCAAACGTTGACGGTGCGAACTGGTGGAACCGCCTGCGCTACGTCACGCTGCCGGGCATGATCCCAGCGCTGTCGGTGGTGCTGATGCTCTCCTTTATTCGTGGTTTCCGCGTGTTTGCCGAAGTGTACGCCACCACCGGCGGCGGGCCGTCAAACTCTACGGAAATGGTGATGACCCACATCTATAAACTGGGTTTCGAGCAGTTTGACTATGGCTACGCCTCGGCGGTGTCGTTCCTGCTGTTCACCTTTACGGTGCTGTTAACCATCTGTCATCTGACGCTGAAAAAACGTATCGCACGTTACTAAGGAGCCGTGATGTTAAGTAAACGTTGGGATACCGCAGGGCGCTGGTGCATCTACGCGCTGCTGCTGATTGTCTTCGTCGGGCCGTTCTGGGGCATTGTTGCCACCGCTTTTAGCGGCGCGCCGGTGAAGCCGGGGGAACTGTTGGCCTGGCCAAATCAGTTCTCCTTCGAGAACTTCATCTTTGCATGGATGGATATCGGCGTCTGGCAGTACTTGCTGAACTCGATTCTGGTGGTGTTCTTCGGCACCGTGTTGCAGGTCTCAGTCAGTGCGCTGGCGGCTTATGCGCTGGCACGTAAAAAGTTTCACGGCGTGGCGCTGGTAAGCCTCGTTATCCTCTCCACCATGATGCTACCGGAAGAGGTTATCGCCATTCCGCTGTACATGATTATCAACTGGCGGCTGCCGTTTATCGACGCCTCGCTGTACAACAGTTACCTCGGGATGATCTTGCCGGTGGTGGGCTGGGCGTTCTCCATCTTCGTGTTGACCGAATTTATGTCAGCCATTCCGAAAGAGCTGGAGGAGGCGGCGCGTATTGATGGTGCTAACGAATGGCAGATTTTCTTCCATGTGATCCTGCCGCTGGTGAAACCGGCGCTGGGCACGGTAGTGACCTTTGGATTCATTATGATTTGGGACCAGTACCTGTTGCCGCTGATTGTGGTTAACCAGGACAGCCTGAACACCATTCCGGTGATCCTCGGCACGCTGCGTACTGATGAGAGCATCACGCCGAACATTTTTATCGCCATTACGTTACTGGCGATGCTGCCAAGCATCATCGTCTATCTGGGTCTGCAAAAACATTTTAATCGCGGGATTATGTCCGGCGCGGTCAAAGGATAAGGGGTTAGCGATGGGATCGGTTGTATTGAATAGCGTGCGCAAGTCATACGGTGATGCTTACGTCATTAAGGATGTGTCGTTGACTATCCCGGACGGTGAATTTTGCGTCCTCGTCGGCCCCAGTGGCTGCGGTAAATCGACGCTGCTGCGGATGATTGCTGGTCTTGAGGAAATTTCCGGCGGTGAAGTGCACATCAACGAACGTAACGTCACTGAGGTTGAGCCGAAGCTGCGCGATATTGCGATGGTGTTCCAGAGCTATGCGCTGTACCCGCAAATGACGGTGCGTGAAAATATGGGTTTTGCCCTGAAGATGGCGCGCCTGCCGAAAGCGGATATCAACCAGAAGGTTAACGAGGCGGCGGCGCTGCTGGGGCTGGAGCCGCTGCTGGAGCGTCTACCGAAAGATCTCTCCGGTGGTCAGCGTCAGCGTGTGGCGATGGGTCGTGCCATAGTGCGCAAGCCGCAGGTGTTTTTGTTCGACGAACCGTTATCGAACCTCGACGCCAAATTGCGTACCCAGGTGCGCGGCGAAATACGCGAACTGCACCGCCGGTTAAAAACCACCTCGGTGTACGTGACCCACGATCAGATCGAAGCGATGACCATGGGGCAAATGATTGTCGTGCTGCGCGACGGGCGCATTGAGCAGGCGGGAACGCCGCTGGAGCTATACGACCAGCCCGCCAACCTGTTTGTCGCCGGTTTTATCGGCTCGCCGGAAATCAACCAGCTACCGGGTGAAGTGGTACTGAACGCCAGCGGGACCAGCCTGCGCCTGAAAGACGGTTCGTTGCTGGCGCTGCCTGCCGGGTTGCAGGTGAAAAACGGTCAACAGGTGGTGTATGCGATTCGCCCAGAGCAGGTCAACGTGGTGCACGAAGCCCGCGACGACGCGCTGGCGGCGAAAGTGACAGCGGTGGAGAATACCGGCTCGGATATGCAGCTATTCTGCGACACCGGCGGCGGGGCGTTCACCTCGGTGTTCAAGCAGCGTCTGCCGGTCAAAGAGGGTGATAACATCTGGCTGCAGCCGAAGCTCTCCGGCGTGCATCTGTTTGACGCGCAAAGCGGCCTACGCATCGCGTGTGGGGAGGAAAAATAAGGTGGCGATGAAGCTGTACACCCTGGATGAAGCCTGTCTGGAAAATGCTCGCGCAAGCTTAAAGCAGCCATTCTCGCCGCTCCAGTTGGCGCTGAGTCAACTGGTCTCTGAGGCCGATGTCGTGAGGCGCGAACCGCCGGAAAGCGTGGTGCATAAAAAATTGCGCCCGGCGAGCGGTGACGCGCACGATTACTACAGCCTGGGCACCTACTGGTGGCCAAATCCACGGCGGCCGAACGGGCTGCCCTATATCCGCCGCGACGGGCATATCAATCCGCAGTGCGAGAATAACGACACCGACACCTCACGCATCATCCGCATGTGCGAGCGCTGCCTGACGCTGGGGTTAGCCTGGTACTTTACCGGCCAGCGGCAGTATGCGCTGGCAGCGGCACAACAGATTCGCTGCTGGTTCCTCGATGCCGAGACACGGATGAATCCGCATCTGAACTACGGCCAGGCGATCCCGGGGATTGTCTCCGGGCGCGGCACCGGGCTTATCGATACGCGTCTGCTGTGGATGGTGGTGGATACCATCGGGCTGATTAATGCCGCCAGCGTTCTGGATACTGACGATATTATCGGCCTGCATCAGTGGTTTCGCGATTTTAACCACTGGATGTACTACAGCGAAATCGGCCATTCCGAATACGTCTGGCACAATAACCACGGTACCTGGTATGACGCCCAGCGCACGGTCAATGCGCTGTTTTATGGCGATAAGGGGCTGGCGGCGCGCATTATCGAGCAGGGGATTACCCAGCGGATGGCGGCGCAAATTGACCAGGACGGTAAGCAGACGATGGAGCTGGAGCGCACCATTCCGTTCCACTACTCGCTGTTTAACCTGGAAGCGCATCTGTTGCTTAACCGTTACGCCGAGCACGTGGAATTTGACCGCTGGAATCACATTCGCGACGGGCGCGGGGTGAAACAGGGGATTGATTATCTGGTGCCGTTTATTCGCGAACCGGATCTTTGGCCGTACAGTGATTTGCAGGGGATTGTCTGGGATAGCGCGCTGCGCCTGTTGTTGCAGTCGGTACGTGGTTATCCGAAACAGTCGGCCAACTATCGTGAAGTGCTGAAGTGTTTGCCGCGGGAGACTTTGCAGCTCAAAGAACAGTTAATGTGGTGTCCGGGCTGATAGTTTGTAGGCCTGATAAGCGTAGCGCCATCAGGCAATGTGGCGTACGTTGCCGGATGGCGGCGTACCGCCTTATCCGGCCTACATAATTATCGCTTAGACTGCGGCGATAATCTTAATCTCGACTTTGTACTTTGGATTCATCAGTTTGGCCTGTACGGTGCAGCGCACCGGCGCGTGGCCAGCGACAACCCAGGCATCCCATGCCTGGTTCATCGCCGCAAAATCAGCGCCGTCGGCGAGGAAAATAGTGGCATCAAGAATGCGCGACTTGCTGCTGCCCTGTTTTTCCAGCACTGCGTCAATCTGCGCCAGAGTGTCAGCGGTTTGCGCGCAGGCGTCGGCATCCAGATTTGATGGTACGCCGGTGTAGTACAGCGTCTGGTTGTGGATCACGACATCAGACCAGCGGGCTTCGGCATCGATACGCGTAATTGTCATTTTTATTTCCTCTTTATTCCGGTTCATCAAACTGCGGCCAGACTGCCACAATGTTTCATCTGCGTCACTACCCGTACTGGCGAAAACCAGCCCACCCTGACATAATCACTGTCCAAATAACCAGGGGGTAATGTGATCGACGATTTTGCAGCAGACGGCCAGTTGGCCAGCGCGATTGCGGGATTTAAACCACGCGAGCCGCAGCGCCAGATGGCTTTCGCCGTCGCCAGCGCGATTGAAGAAACCCGTCCGCTGGTGGTTGAAGCGGGAACAGGAACCGGGAAAACTTACGCGTACCTGGCGCCAGCGCTGCGTGCAAATAAAAAAGTCATCATCTCCACCGGCTCGAAAGCGTTGCAGGATCAGCTCTATAGCCGGGATTTGCCCACCGTGGCCAAAGCGCTGAAGTTCGCCGGGAAACTGGCCTTGCTGAAAGGGCGCTCGAACTACCTCTGCCTTGAGCGTCTTGAACAACAAGCGCTTGCCGGGGGCGACCTGCCGGTGCAAACCCTCAGCGACGTCATTCTGCTGCGATCGTGGTCGAACCAAACTATTGATGGCGATATCAGCACCTGCGTGAGCGTGGCGGAAGATTCTCAGGCCTGGCCGCTGGTCACCAGCACCAACGACAACTGTCTGGGTAGCGACTGCCCCCTGTATAAAGATTGCTTTGTCGTTAAAGCGCGGAAAAAGGCGATGGATGCCGATGTGGTGGTCGTTAACCACCATCTGTTCCTCGCCGATATGGTGGTGAAAGAGAGCGGCTTTGGCGAATTGATTCCGGAAGCGGAAGTGATGATCTTCGATGAAGCGCATCAGTTGCCGGACATCGCCAGCCAATATTTTGGTCAATCGCTCTCCAGCCGCCAGTTGCTGGATCTGGCGAAAGACATCACGATTGCTTACCGTACCGAACTGAAAGACACCCAGCAGCTACAGAAATGCGCTGACCGCCTGGCCCAGAGCGCGCAGGATTTTCGCCTGCAATTAGGCGATCCGGGCTATCGCGGTAACCTGCGTGAGCTCCTGGCGGATAACAATATTCAGCGTGCGCTGCTGCTGCTCGATGATGCCCTTGAGCTGTGTTACGACGTGGCAAAACTGTCTCTCGGACGCTCAGCGCTGCTTGATGCTGCCTTCGAACGGGCGACGTTATACCGCGGGCGGCTTAAACGGCTGAAGGATACCAATCAGCCCGGTTACAGCTATTGGTACGAATGCAACTCCCGCCACTTTACGTTGGCGCTGACACCTTTGACGGTGGCGGATAAATTTAAAGAAGTGATGGTGCAAAAACCGGGGAGTTGGATCTTTACCTCGGCGACGCTGTCGGTTAACGATGATCTGCACCATTTCACCGATCGTCTGGGAATTGGCGAAGCGCAAACGCTGCTGCTGCCCAGCCCCTTTGATTATGCTCATCAGGCGCTGCTGTGCGTGCCGCGAAATTTGCCATTGCCCAATCAACCCGGTGCAGCAAGGCATCTGGCGGCGATGCTCAAACCGCTGATTGAAGCCAACGATGGTCGCTGCTTTATGCTGTGCACCTCGCACGCCATGATGCGCGATCTCGCTGAACAATTCCGCGCCACCATGACGCTGCCGGTTCTTTTGCAAGGGGAAACCAGTAAAGGCCAACTTCTGCAGCAGTTTGTTAGCGCGGGTAACGCCCTGCTGGTGGCGACCAGCAGCTTCTGGGAAGGGGTGGACGTGCGCGGTGATGCGCTCTCACTGGTGATTATCGATAAACTGCCTTTCACCTCCCCGGACGATCCGCTACTCAAAGCGCGAATGGAAGACTGCCGTCTGCGCGGCGGCGACCCATTTGATGAGGTTCAACTGCCGGACGCGGTTATCACCTTAAAACAGGGCGTCGGGCGCTTGATTCGCGATATTGACGATCGCGGCGTGCTGGTTATCTGCGACAACCGCCTGGTGATGCGTCCGTATGGTGCAACGTTCCTCGCTAGCCTGCCGCCCGCGCCGCGAACTCGCGATATCCGTCGGGCGGTGCGTTTCCTGGCGGTGCCGCCAGCGAGGTAATGCGTGGCAAAATGTGGTAAGCTGCGCGCCATTTTGTCAATCTGCTAGAGCGAGAGCGCGACAACCCATGCGAATTTTGGCTATCGATACCGCCACAGAGGCCTGCTCTGCGGCGCTGTGGAATGATGGCACCCTCAGTGCTCATTTCGAAATCTGTCCCCGTGAACATACTCAACGGATCCTGCCGCTGGTGCAGGATGTCCTCAACGAAAGCGGCATCATGCTTACTGAACTCGACGCGCTGGCCTTTGGGCGCGGTCCAGGCAGCTTTACCGGCGTGCGTATCGGTATCGGTATTGCTCAGGGACTGGCGTTAGGCGCAGAGCTACCGATGATTGGTGTTTCCACGCTGGCAACCATGGCGCAGGGCGCGTGGCGTAAAACCGGCGCAACCCGCGTTTTGGCGGCAATTGATGCCAGAATGGGCGAAGTCTACTGGGCGGAATATCAGCGCGATGAGCAGGGCGTCTGGCATGGCGAAGAGAGCGAAGCGGTGCTCAAGCCGGAAGGCGTCAGTGAACGTCTGCAACAGCTCGAAGGGCAGTGGGCGACCGTCGGTACCGGCTGGCAGGCATGGCCAGATATGGCTAACGATTCCGGACTAACATTAACTGATGGTGAAATTCAGTTACCGGAAGCGCAGGATATGCTGCCGCTGGCTTGCCATCTGCTCACGGTGGGGAAAACTGTGGCCGTTGAGCACGCAGAACCAGTTTATTTACGTAATGAAGTCGCCTGGAAGAAACTTCCTGGCCGCGAGTGAATCTCAGTAACTAATAAGTCTGAGAAGAAGGAAGGAGTCGCGTCATGGCGGGTCAAAAAACGGTAGTACGTTGGTTAGTGGCGACCGCGGTTGTCGCTACGCTAAGTGGGTGTGCTTCGGTACCGGATGCTATTAAAGGCACTACCCCGACGCCGCAGCAAGATTTAGTCCGCGTGATGAACGCGCCGCAGCTTTACGTCGGTCAGGAAGCGCGGTTTGGCGGTAAGGTCGTCAGCGTACAGAATCAGCAGGGTAAAACTCGCTTAGAGATTGCCACTGTCCAACTGGACGGCGCAGCGCGTCCGGAACTGGGTGAACCTTCACGTGGGCGTATTTTTGCCGATGTGAATGGTTTTATCGATCCGGTTGATTTTCGCGGTCAACTGGTGACCGTGGTTGGCCCGATAGTCGGCGTCGTGGACGGTAAAGTTGGCAACACGCCGTACAAGTTTATGCTAATGAATGCCAGCGGTTACAAGCGCTGGAACGTCGTGCAGCAGGTGGTGATGCCGCCGCAGCCCATTGATCCGTGGATGTTTGGCCCGCGCCCGTGGGGCTACGGATACGGCGGTTGGGGCTGGTATAACCCAGGCCCAGCAGAAGTCAGAAACGTCGTAACTGAATGATTTTGTAGTTTTTATAAACAAAAAGAAACAGCGGCTGGTCCGCTGTTTCTTTGTTTTCAGTCAAATAAGAAAAATAAATAGTGACGCGCTTCGCAACCTGTAAAACGCCTAATTAATAAACTGGTACGCTGAGTTAATATAATGTTAACAAAGTGTTTGTTGATCAGGGGTTGTGATGACGACGAATAATTATTTCAGAGGTGATGCAGTGAAAAAGGTTTGGCTAAACCGTTATCCCGCGGATGTTCCTGCGGAGATAAACCCTGACCGCTATCAATCCCTGGTTGAACTGTTTGAACAATCCACCACGCGCTATGCCGACCAACCGGCATTTATCAACATGGGCGAGGTGATGACTTATCGTAAGCTGGAGGAGCGCAGTCGGGCGTTCGCCGCTTATCTGCAGGAGGGCCTGGGCCTGCAAAAAGGCGACCGCGTCGCCCTGATGATGCCCAACCTGCTGCAATACCCGGTAGCGCTATTTGGTATCCTGCGCGCGGGCATGATCGTGGTGAACGTGAACCCGCTGTACACGCCGCGTGAACTGGAACATCAGCTCAATGACAGCGGCGCTGCCGCCATTGTGATTGTCTCCAACTTTGCGCATACCCTTGAAAAGGTCGTCGATAAAACCCAGGTTAAGCACGTGATTTTAACGCGCATGGGCGATCAGCTTTCAACGGCGAAGGGTACGCTGGTTAACTTCGTGGTGAAGTACATTAAGCGCCTGGTGCCAAAATACCACCTGCCGGACGCTATCTCATTTCGTAGTGCGCTGCAGAACGGTTACCGTATGCAGTATATCAAGCCCGAAATCGTCCCCCAGGATCTCGCTTTCCTCCAGTACACTGGCGGGACAACCGGCGTAGCGAAGGGGGCGATGCTGACCCACCGTAATATGCTGGCGAACCTTGAGCAGGTGAACGGCACCTACGGACCGCTGCTGCATCGTGGAAAAGAGCTGGTGGTTACCGCGTTGCCGCTGTACCACATCTTTGCGCTGACCATGAACTGCCTGCTGTTTATTGAGCTGGGCGGGCAGAACCTGCTGATCACCAACCCGCGCGATATCCCGGGTCTGGTCAAAGAGCTGGCGAAATATCCCTTCACCGCGATGACCGGGGTGAATACCCTGTTTAACGCATTGCTCAATAACAAAGAGTTCCAGCAGCTCGATTTTTCTTCTCTGCATCTTTCAGCGGGCGGCGGGATGCCGGTGCAGCAGGTGGTTGCGGAGCGCTGGGTTAAGCTGACCGGGCAATATCTTCTGGAAGGCTATGGCCTGACGGAGTGTGCGCCGTTGGTGAGCGTGAACCCGCATGACATCGACTACCACAGCGGCAGTATTGGTTTGCCGGTACCCTCGACTGAAGCCAAGCTGGTCGATGACGACGATAATGAAGTCGCGCCGGGAGAACCGGGCGAGCTGTGCGTCAAAGGCCCGCAGGTGATGCTGGGATACTGGCAGCGTCCGGACGCCACGGCTGAAATCATTAAGAATGGCTGGTTGCATACCGGCGATATCGCAGTGATGGATGATGAAGGTTTTCTGCGTATTGTCGACCGTAAGAAAGATATGATCCTCGTGTCCGGTTTCAACGTCTATCCGAATGAAATTGAAGACGTGGTGATGCAGCATTCTGGCGTTCAGGAAGTTGCCGCCGTTGGCGTACCGTCAGGAAGCAGCGGTGAAGCGGTGAAAATCTTCGTGGTGAAAAAAGACGCCGCGCTGACGGAAGAGATGCTGATTACCTTTTGCCGCCGTCAACTGACCGGTTACAAAGTACCTAAGCTGGTCGAGTTTCGTGATGAACTGCCGAAATCCAACGTCGGCAAAATTTTACGTCGAGAACTACGTGACGAAGCTCGCGCTAAAGTAGACAATAAAGCCTGAAGCTATGAGTGAATCGCCAGACGCCGGCTAAGCCGGCGTTTTTTATGGGCGCAAGTTAAGAGAGTATGATGTGAACTATCAGATGATCACCACCGACGATGGCCTGCGCGCCATCTGTGAAGCGGCAAGCGCGGTCCCGGCGGTTGCGCTGGATACAGAGTTTGTCCGCACCCGCACCTATTATCCGCAGCTCGGTCTGCTCCAGTTATTCGACGGTGAACAGGTTTCTCTGATTGACCCTTTGGTTATCACCGACTGGGCGCCAATGCGTGAACTGCTGTTGAATCAAAATGTGACTAAATTTCTGCATGCTGGCAGCGAAGATTTAGAAGTGTTTCTCAACGCCTTTCATCTGATGCCACAACCGCTGATCGACACGCAAATTCTGGCCGCTTTTTGCGGTCGCCCGATGTCATGGGGGTTTGCTGCGATGGTTGAAGAGTATACCGGCGTAGCGCTGGACAAGAGTGAATCCCGTACCGACTGGCTGGCACGCCCGCTGACCGAACGCCAGTGCATTTATGCTGCTGCAGACGTCTGGTACCTGCTACCGATTGCCAGCAAATTGATGGCCGAGACCGAAAGCGCAGGCTGGCTCTCTGCGGCGCTGGATGAATGTCAACTGATGCAGCAGCGTCGTCAGGAAATTCAGGACCCGGCGCAGGCATGGCGCGACATCGGCAACGCCTGGCAACTGCGTACCCGCCAATTGGGCTGTTTGCAACTGCTGGCCGACTGGCGTTTACGTGAAGCCCGTGAGCGCGATCTGGCCGTCAACTTTGTGGTTCGTGAAGAGCATCTGTGGAACGTGGCTCGCTATATGCCAGGCAGCCTGGGTGAGCTGGATAGCCTGGGATTATCGGGTAGCGAAATTCGCTTCCATGGAAAAACGCTGATAAGTCTCGTCGAAAAAGCGCAGGCGCTGCCGGAAGAAGCGTTACCAGAGCCGCTACAGAACCTGATTGATATGCCGGGCTATCGCAAGGTGTTTAAGGACATTAAAGCGCTTGTACAGGCTGTCAGCGCCGAGAAAGGGGTCAGCGCAGAGCTGTTGGCGTCAAGAAGACAGATTAACCAGCTGTTGAACTGGCACTGGGGGCTGAAAAACGGCAACGGTCAACCTGAACTGGTTTCCGGCTGGCGTGGTGAATTGATGGCCGATCGTCTGAATGCATTATTAAGCGAGTATCCGCGCTAACCAGCACCGGGCTAATGTTTCAGACAAAAAAACCGGCTTCGCACAGCGTTGCCGGTTTTTTAATGACATTTTCGGGTGCTAAAGGGTCAGGGTTTCGACTCTTCGGTTTCCGGCAAAGTCACGTTCAACTCCAGAATCGAAATATCACCGTCTCTCTGCTCCAGCTGTACGCTGACCATTTCCGGGTCGATCTGCACGTATTTACAAATCACTTCCAGAATATCTTTGCGCAGCTGCGGCAGATAATGCGGTTCGGCATCGCCGCGACGACGCTCTGCAACGATGATTTGCAGGCGCTCTTTCGCAATATTGGCGGTGTTCTTTTTCCGCGAGAGAAAAAAGTCGAGTAATGCCATAATTTATCCTCCGAACAGGCGTTTGAGGAAACCTTTCTTCTCTTCTTCAATGAAGCGGAAAGGACGTTCTTCTCCGAGCAGACGTTCAACCGTATCGGCATAGGCTTTACCCGCATCCGAGGCATCATCCAGAATAACCGGTTCACCCTGGTTAGATGCGCGCAGTACGGACTGATCTTCCGGAATCACGCCCACCAGATTGATGCGCAGAATTTCCAGCACGTCTTCCATGCTCAGCATGTCGCCTTTGTTAACGCGGCCTGGGTTGTAACGCGTCAGCAGCAGATGCTCTTTAATCGGATCTTCGCCTCTTTCTGCCCGGCGGGATTTGGAGGCCAGAATGCCGAGGATACGGTCGGAGTCACGAACGGAGGAGACTTCCGGGTTGGTGGTGATGATGGCTTCATCAGCAAAGTACAGCGCCATCAGCGCACCGGTTTCGATGCCTGCAGGGGAATCACAGACGACAAAATCGAATTCCATCTTTTTCAGTTCTTCGAGAACTTTATCCACGCCTTCGCGGGTCAGCGCGTCTTTATCACGCGTCTGGGAAGCCGGGAGGATAAAGAGATTCTCGGTGCGCTTATCTTTGATGAGCGCCTGGTTCAACGTGGCATCACCCTGGATGACGTTAACGAAGTCATAAACGACCCGGCGCTCGCAGCCCATAATCAGGTCAAGGTTACGCAGGCCAATATCGAAGTCGATAACGACCGTTTTCTTTCCCTTCTGCGCCAAACCAGTAGCGATGGCCGCGCTGGAGGTGGTCTTGCCAACGCCTCCTTTACCCGAAGTCACAACAATAATGCGTGCCATAGAAATTCCTTGTTAAAAAGGGATTAATTCAACGATTGAATTGTCAAAGCGCTGCCGCCCAAACGCAGGCGCGCCGCTTTGCCATAAAATTCGGCCGGAATGTTATCACTCAGCCAGTATTCCCCCGCGATGGACACCAGTTCCGCCGAGAGGTTAGTGCAAAATATTTGGGCATCTCTGTCGCCCCCAGCCCCGGCAAGCGCCCGTCCCCGCATCATGCCATAGACATGAATATTACCATCGGCGATAAGTTCCGCTCCGGCACTCACATGGTTTGTAACAATTAGATCACAGTGTGGCGCATAAATGCGCTGACCGGAACGTACCGGCTGATCAATCAAACGCGTTTTTGTGATCTGATTAACAACCGGCGGCGGGGCGACAGGTTCAGGTGCAGCCTGACGGGTTATTTTTTCTTTCCCTTCGGTTAATAAAGGGATCCCGGCGCGGTCAATTTCCGTTTTCAGGCGAGGAAGTTTACACCCGCTCACACCCATAATACGCAAACCGGTGACCGCAATCGCTTCATGAAGAGCGCGCCAGTCGACGGCATCTTCAATGCTGCTAATATTCACAACCACCGGAGCATGACGTAAAAAGGCGGGGGCCTGGGCGATTTTGTCTTCTAACGCCTGACGAATAACCTCGGGATTTGCATCGTGCAAATGAACGACAGATAAGGTGAAGCTACTGCCCTTAAGTTCGATTGGCGTATTTGACATCCTGGCCTTACTCAATTTGCTGTTTATCACCCGCCGAAGTGCGGTGATATTCCGAAGACTAAAAGGCATGTTATAGTCACTCATATATTGAGGCAAGTGACCACAGGTCTAATTCCGAGTAAAACTATGTTTTGTGTGATCTATCGAAGTACTAAACGTGAGCAAACCTATTTATATGTCGAAAAAAGGGACGATTTCTCCCGCGTTCCCGACGAATTAATGCAAGGCTTCGGTACACCAAAATTGGCAATGATTCTGCCGCTTGATGGGCGGAAAAAAACCATTCACGCCGACCTGGATAAGGTGAAACAGGCCCTGACCGAACAAGGCTATTACCTGCAACTTCCCCCTCCGACTGAAAATTTACTCAAGAAACACCTGGCGGAACAGGGGAATAAATCTGATTAACCCATAGAGGGATAAAAATGTACCAACATCATAACTGGCAGGGTGCGTTACTGGATTATCCGGTGAGCAAAGTGGTTTGCGTGGGCAGCAACTATGCCAACCACATTAAGGAGATGGGCAGTGCAACGCCGGACGAGCCGGTGCTGTTTATTAAACCTGAAACGGCGCTATGCGATATCCGCCAGCCGTTGGTGCTTCCTGAAGGATTGGGTTCGGTACATCATGAAATCGAACTGGCGGTGCTGATTGGCGGCACGCTGCGTCAGGCAACCGAAGATCATGTGCTAAAAGCGATTGCAGGTTATGGCGTGGCGTTGGATCTGACTCTGCGTGACCTGCAGGGTAAATTGAAAAAAGCCGGTCAGCCGTGGGAAAAGGCGAAGGGTTTTGATAACTCCTGTCCAATCTCCGGATTTGTTCCTGCGGCAGAATTTCACGGCGACGCGCAAAACACGCCGTTGAGCCTGAAGATTAATGGTGATGTGCGCCAGCAGGGCACAACCGCTGACATGATCCATAAAATTGTGCCGCTGATTGCCTACATGTCGCGCTTCTTCACTCTGAAGGCGGGTGATGTGGTGCTGACCGGCACGCCGGAAGGCGTAGGTCCGCTAAGCAGCGGCGACGAACTGGAAGTGGGTTTCAACGGATTATCGTTGACCACCCGCGTGCTGTAACGTCCGCTTGCCGCCTTCTCCGGGCGGCAAAACTTGCATCGGCGTGCCAGACTGGTTATAAGGTGCACCCTGAATTGCAATGACGGACATCCCAATGAGCGAACAACCTTTCTGGCAACAAAAAACACTGGATGAAATGACCGACGCGGAGTGGGAATCACTGTGTGACGGCTGCGGACAGTGCTGCCTGCATAAGCTGATGGATGAGGACACCGACGAAATCTACTTTACTAACGTCGCCTGCCGTCAGCTTAATATCAAAACCTGTCAGTGCCGCAACTACGAGCGCCGCTTCGAATATGAACCGGACTGCATTAAGCTAACCCGCGACAATTTACCGACGTTTGAATGGTTGCCTCCGAGCTGTGCTTATCGCTTACTGGCTGAAGGTAAACCGCTGCCGCACTGGCACCCGTTGTTGACCGGCTCGAAGGCCGCAATGCATGGCGAACGTATCTCCGTTCGCCATATTGCCGTTAAAGAGTCCAACGTAGTGGACTGGCAAGATCACATCTTAAATAAACCAGATTGGGCGCAGTGAAACACGCGAGTTTGATGAATGTTTCTTCTGTAATTGAGGTTATCGGCTTTTAGCCCGGCATATTGGATATGATTTTGTCTCTAGCGTAGCGTACTAAGAAGATACGACAAAGACAAAGGAGAAGTCATGAGACCACCGATCGTTCAAGAAGAAGTAGAACTACTCGTTCGAGATTTGGAAATGCTGTCTGAGCAGAAATTATCAGGAATTGAACCGTTTAATGCCTTGCGGCTCCTGGAAATGCGCAGGCAGACAGCGAAGCTTGAGTTTATTAAACGAACTTTACTAGAGATTAGTGGGAAAAAACGGTAGTGAATTTTCGCTTTTGTACCGATATCTTACGCTGAAGTAGTCAGTATTTTCAGCGTAAGACCATCAGTTATAAAATCAATTTTTCTTCGCGTGAAACAGCCCGCTTTCGCCGTCAGCGTCATCTTCAACCCAGAAGTTGATATTGAACTGCGCATCGTCGCTTAACTCGATACGATGCCAGTACTGCGGCGGGCTGGTGGCGAACTGACCGGCATTGATGACCACTTTCGCCTCTGGCTCCGTCGCCTGCTCATCAGCAAAACCATAGTAAGTCACCGTTCCTTCCATGACGCAAAGCTGGCCGAAAACACCGGCGGCGGTATTGTGGTGCGTCAGCAGAGCGGCAGGAACGTTCTGTTTGGTGAAGAACGGGGTGGAGCGTTTTACTTTCCAGTTAGCGGGAATACGCAGATGAGACATCATGAGCTCCTTAGTGAATACGAATAAGATGCATTTAATATGCAACTTTATGGGACTGACGTCAACTTGCAGGCAAAAAAAACGCTCCCGAAGGAGCGCCTTAGTTGTAACTGGTTTTAGCGGCCGAAGAGATCGCGCTTTTTCGGCTTGAACGGCTGAGCGATAAGCACCAGTACGCCAATAACCAGATAGGCGGCAAAGATCCCAACCAGCCACTGCGGCATTTCCAGCGTCAGGAACTCCCACTGGCGCACGGAACAGTCGCCGGTAGCGACGAATACCTGAGGCAGCCATTTATCCAGCGGCAGCCAGGTTGGGAAGCGCGCGGCAAAATCACAGGTCTGGAAGGGGGAAGGGTGAAGCTGAATCATGGTGTGCTCCCACGCCAGCTGTAGCCCGCGTAAGGCGCTGTAGAGCCAGATAACTATCGCTACATAGCGCAGCGGTGATTTCGGGGCAATGGCGCCGACAATACCAGCCCCCATCACGCCGAACAACGCGCTGCGTTCGTAAATACACAGTACGCACGGTTGTAGCAACATCACGTGCTGGAACCACAATGCAACCAATTCAAGAATAAACGCGGTTAGCGCCATCAGGAGCCAGGCACCGCGTCCCCTTGAGCACTGGTTTAAAAATCGCAACATAATCATTTCCCTGGAACATGCTAAATCATGGCAGTGTAAACGAAAACCGAAGCGACGCCAGCAGCTAGTCTGAAAATATTACGTAAACGAATATGGAGTGCCCAAACTTGCCGCCTGGGTACTCCCGTTTTTATTTAAGTAACTGCGGCGTAACCAGCCAGCCTTGATCAAGCATCCACTGAGTGGCTGGCATCAAGCTAAACTCGACGCATGCCAGACCTACCAGGGCCAGGACGATGGTATAAGGTAACGCCATCCACACCATTCGACCATAGGAGAGACGGATCAGCGGTGCCAGAGCGGACGTCAGCAGGAACAGAAATGCTGCCTGACCATTCGGCGTGGCGACAGACGGCAGGTTGGTACCGGTATTAATGGCCACCGCCAGCAGCTCAAATTGCTGCATGCTGATGGTGCCTTGCTCCAGGGCTGTCTTTACTTCATTGATGTAGACCGTGCCAACAAAGACGTTATCGGAAATCGACGACAGCAGACCGTTAAACAGATAAAACAGTGACAGCTGGGCATGCGGCGAAGCCTCCAGGACAAATTCAATCACCGGGGCAAACAGCTGCTGATCGATAATCACTGCCACTATGGCGAAAAAGACCGTCAGCAGTGCGGTAAACGGCAGGGCCTCGGTAAACGCTTTGCCGATAGCGTGTTCATCGGTTATCCCAGAGAAAGTGGTAGCCAGAATGATCACCGAGAGGCCAATCAGGCCAACTTCAGCAAGGTGCAGCGCCAGCGCTGCGATAAGCCAGACGCCAATAATACCCTGAGCGATAAGACGCAGGCGATCCTGGCGACTACGAGTCTGGCGGCTGCGATCGTCGAAATCTTGCAGCACTTTACGCACGGTGGGTGGCAGCGGTTCGCCATAGCCAAAGATACGGAACTTCTCCAGCAGCAGACAGGTGACCAGGCCGCACACGAATACTGGCAGCGTGACCGGCATCATACGCAAGAAAAACTCACCAAATTGCCAACCTGCGGCTTTGGCGATAATCAGGTTTTGCGGCTCGCCGACCATGGTCATTACGCCGCCAAGCGCTGTGCCAACCCCGGCATGCATCATCAGGCTGCGCAGGAAACCGCGAAATTGCTCCAGCACATCGCGATAGTGCTGATCGATATGGCTATCGTCGAGCAGATCGTCATCGTCCGGCCGCGCCGAAGCAACCTTATGGTAAATGCCATAAAATCCAACGGCGACGCTAATCACCACCGCCACAACGGTCAACGCGTCCAGAAAGGCTGAAAGGAAGGCGGACGCGACGCAAAACGCCAGCGACAGCAGCATTTTGCTGCGAATACCTAATAGCAGACGGGTGAAGATGAATAGCAGCAGCTGTTTCATGAAGTAGATACCCGCCACCATGAACATCAGCAGCAGCAGGACTTCAAGATTACTGGCAACCTCTGCCCGGATATGCCCCGGACTGGTCATACCAATAAAAACAGCTTCAATGGCCAACAGACCGCCCGGCAGCAGCGGATAACATTTGAGAGCCATCGCCAGAGTGAAGATAAACTCGATAACCAGCAACCATCCGGCAATAAACGGATGAAGATAAAACACTATCGGGTTAATAATTAAGAAAATGATGAGAGTGAGCTTATACCAGTCCGGAGACTGGCCAAGAAAATTGCGCCATAGGGCGCGACCATAAGAGATTTCCACGACAGACATCCTTTCTCCGTCAAAATTGAAACAAGATTTTATACGTTACTATATGCAAGATTACCAGTTGCGCAAAAAGGGGCGCAACTTTCTTCGCATCGCGTTCATCAGGAAGTGAAAGTGTGAAATGAAAAGTTGAAAATGAAACGGCGATCCCTTTTTAATTACTTTCAGGCGCTATCTGCCCTATAGCGGCTCTGGTATGATGAGTAGAATTTGCAACGCTGTGTAATGGAAATCTTATTATGGTCATTAAGGCGCAAAGCCCGGCGGGTTTCGCTGAAGAGTACATCATTGAAAGTATCTGGAATAACCGTTTTCCTCCCGGCACGATCCTTCCCGCTGAACGTGAACTTTCTGAACTGATTGGTGTGACCCGTACAACCTTACGTGAAGTGTTGCAACGTCTGGCCCGCGATGGCTGGTTGACCATTCAGCATGGCAAACCTACGAAGGTGAATAATTTCTGGGAAACCTCAGGGCTTAATATTCTTGAAACCCTGGCGCGCCTCGATCACGATAGCGTGCCGCAGCTGATTGATAATCTGCTGTCGGTTCGCACCAATATTTCAACTATCTTCATTCGTACCGCTTTCCGTCAACATCCGGACAAAGCGCTGGAAGTGCTGGCTCGGGCGCGCGAAATCGAAGATCATGCCGATGCCTTTGCTGAGCTGGATTACAACGTTTTCCGCGGTTTGGCTTTTGCTTCAGGCAACCCGATTTATGGCTTGATCATCAATGGGATGAAGGGGCTGTATACCCGAATTGGCCGCCATTACTTTGCTAATCCAGAAGCGCGTAGCCTGGCGCTTGGCTTCTATCACCAGTTGGCAAAGGTGTGTGAAGAGGGCCTACATGAACAGGTTTATGAAATCGTGCGTCGCTACGGGCATGACAGCGGTGAGATTTGGCACCGTATGCAGAAAAACCTGCCGGGCGACTTAGCCATGAATATGCGTTAAGCAAGACCATATGATAAAAAACGCCCGGCGAGAAACCGGGCGTTTTGCTTTTCAGGGTTATAGCGGGTTTTGCCGCGGCGGGGTGCGTTCGAGCAATTCAACGCTGCCATCGGCATTTTGTTGTTCCAGTAGAACGTCAAATCCCCACAGCCGATGAACGTGCTTGAGAACTTCACGGCGTCCCTTATCCAGCGGCACGCGGTTATGCGGCACGTAGCGCAGAGTTAACGAGCGGTCGCCGCGCAGATCGACGTTCCACACCTGAATATTCGGCTCAAGGTTGCTCAGGTTGTACTGTGCTGAAAGCTTCGCGCGAATCTCACGATAACCCTCTTCATTATGAATAGCTGAAATTTCCAGGTAGTTATTGTGATCATCATCCAGCACGGTAAAGAAGCGGAAATCACGCATGATTTTCGGCGACAGGAACTGGCTGATGAAGCTCTCATCTTTGAAATCACGCATCGCAAAGTGCAGCGTTTCTAACCAATCAGAACCGGCAATATCCGGGAACCAATATTTATCCTCTTCCGTCGGCGATTGGCAAATACGTTTAATATCCTGGAACATCGCAAAGCCCAGCGCATACGGGTTAATCCCGCTGTACCACTGGCTATTGTAGGGCGGCTGGAACACGACATTGGTGTGACTATGCAGGAACTCCAGCATAAAGCGTTCCGTCACTTTGCCTTCATCATAAAGATGATTAAGGATGGTGTAGTGCCAGAACGTTGCCCAGCCTTCGTTCATGACCTGCGTCTGCTTCTGCGGATAAAAGTACTGGCTGACTTTGCGCACGATGCGCAAAATTTCTCGTTGCCACGGTTCCAGCAGCGGCGCGTTTTTCTCCATGAAATAGAGCAGGTTTTCCTGTGGCTCGGAAGGATAGCGGCGCGCCGCTTCAATGGTTTTTTCCTCTTCGCGCTTCGGCAAGGTACGCCACAGCATGTTCACCTGGCTTTGCAGATACTCCTCACGGCTTTTCTGCCGTGCCTTCTCCTCCTGGAGGGAGATTTTCTGCGGGCGTTTGTAGCGGTCAACGCCATAGTTCATTAGCGCATGACAGGAGTCGAGCAGCTTTTCGACTTCATCAACGCCGTAGCGCTCTTCACATTCAGTGATGTATTTACGCGCAAAGATCAAATAGTCAATGATCGAGCTGGCATCGGTCCAACTGCGGAACAGGTAGTTGTTTTTGAAGAACGAGTTATGTCCGTAACAGGCGTGCGCCATCACCAGCGCCTGCATGGTAATGGTGTTCTCTTCCATCAAATACGCGATGCAGGGGTTAGAGTTAATGACGATTTCATAGGCCAGACCTTGCTGACCATGTTTGTAGGCTTGCTCGGTCTCGATGAATTTTTTACCGAACGACCAGTGCGGGTAGTTAATCGGCATGCCGACGCTGGAGTAAGCATCCATCATCTGCTCGGAAGTAATGACTTCGATTTGGTGCGGATAGGTGTCAAGACGATACAGCTTCGCTACCCGATCGACTTCTGCCAGATAGGTCTCCAGCAGCTCAAAAGTCCAGTCGGGTCCATCGCTTAAACGGGTTGTGTCCTTGTTCATGGAATCAATCGTAGCCATTAGCGCGCCCTCGTTGTTGATGGTTCTCTCTGTACGGAAAACCTCATAACAAGCATAGAACACGGTGCTACAAACTGCGTCCGCCAGCAATTTCTTTTCTTCGCGATTTCACAATCTTAAAGGCGTTATTCATTACTTTAATCAGAATTTTATTCTGCGGAAAAATGAAGCGTAGCAGGAGATAGTAAAACATTGGTGTCAGGTATCACGCGGTGTCGTGTGAGGTAAGTCACCATAAATAAAGCGTATGTTGAATAATATTTTCATCTGAGTTATCAATTTGTAATCAGATGATTGTTCTTTAACTATTACGGAGTCGCTATGCGAATCGTCATACTGGGAAGTGGGGTGGTTGGGGTCGCGAGTGCATGGTATTTAAGCCAGGCAGGACATCAGGTGACGGTTATCGACCGCCAACCGGGTCCCGCTGAAGAGACCAGCGCTGCTAACGCCGGACAGATCTCTCCGGGCTATGCCGCACCGTGGGCGGCACCAGGCGTGCCGCTGAAGGCGATTAAATGGATGTTCCAGAAACACGCTCCTCTGGCCATCGGTCTGGATGGCACCCAGTTCCAGTTGAAATGGATGTGGCAGATGCTGCGCAACTGCGACACTCGCCACTACATGGAAAATAAAGGACGCATGGTACGGCTGGCGGAATATAGTCGCGACTGCCTGAAAGCGCTGCGCGAAAGCACCGGAATCCAGTATGAAGGGCGTCAGGGCGGCACCCTCCAGCTTTTTCGTACCGACAAACAGTTCGAAAATGCCACCCGTGATATCGCGGTACTGCAGGATGCGGGGGTGCCTTATCAACTGCTGGAAGCGAATCGACTGCTGGAAGTTGAACCGGCACTGGCTGAAGTGAGCCACAAGCTGACCGGCGGTTTGCGCTTACCGAATGATGAAACGGGTGACTGCCAGCTCTTTACCACTCGTCTGGCGTTGATGGCTGAGCAGGCGGGCGTGACTTTCCGGTTTAATACTTCAGTAGATGCTCTGTTATATGAAGGAGAGCAAATCTCCGGTGTGAAGTGCGGAGCTGAAATCATCAAAGCCGATGCTTACGTCATGGCTATGGGTTCATATTCAACGGCGATGCTGAAAGGGCTGGTGGATATTCCGGTTTATCCGCTGAAAGGCTATTCACTAACGATTCCGATTGCACATGAAGACGGCGCGCCGGTATCGACTATCCTTGATGAAACTTACAAAATCGCCATCACCCGCTTTGATAATCGCATTCGCGTCGGCGGGATGGCGGAGATTGTCGGTTTTAATAAAGAGCTGTTGCAGCCCAGGCGTGAAACGCTGGAGATGGTTGTACGCGATCTGTTCCCGCGCGGTGGACACGTTGAACAAGCGACATTCTGGACCGGGCTGCGCCCAATGACCCCAGATGGTACGCCAGTGGTCGGTCGCACAGCGTATAAAAATCTGTGGTTGAACACCGGGCACGGTACTCTGGGCTGGACGATGGCTTGCGGTTCCGGACAGTTGATTAGCGATCTGATTTCCGGGCGTACTCCGGCGATCCCGTATGATGATCTTGCCGTTGCCCGCTACGGTCGTGGTTTTATCCCGACTCGCGCTCAACATCTGCACGGTGTTCACAATTAACAAGGAGCTTTCATGTCCCGTCCGGTCAAGGCCAGCATTGATATGTCAGCCTTACGACAAAATCAGCAAATTGTTCGCCGCGCGGCGCCCGGCTCGCGCCTGTGGGCGGTCGTTAAAGCTAATGCATATGGCCACGGTCTGGCGAGGGTCTGGAATGCGCTAAGCGCGGCAGACGGTTTCGCCATGTTAAATCTGGAAGAGGCGATCCTGCTGCGTGAACTGGGCTGGAAAGGGCCGATACTGATGCTGGAGGGTTTCTTCCATGCTGATGAACTGGCGCTGTTTGATAAATACCGCCTGACGACCAGCGTACACAGTAACTGGCAAATAAAAGCGCTACAGCAAGCAAAACTCCACGCGCCGCTTGATATTTACGTCAAGGTTAATAGCGGGATGAATCGGCTGGGCTTTATGCCAGACCGTCTGCAAATCGTCTGGCAGCAGCTACGGGGGCTCAAGAACGTCAGTGAAATGACGCTGATGTCGCACTTTGCCGAAGCGGAAAATCCGCATGGAATTGTGGAGCCGATGCGGCGCATTGAGCAGGCTGCCGAAGGGCTGGATTGCCCGCGATCGCTGGCTAACTCAGCGGCAACCCTGTGGCATCCGGAGTCGCATTTTAACTGGGTCAGACCGGGGATTGTGCTCTATGGCGCTTCGCCTTCCGGTCTGTGGCAGGATGTGGCTAATACCGGGCTGAAGCCGGTGATGACGTTAAGCAGCGAGATTATCGGCGTGCAGAATCTGAAACCCGGTGAAGCGGTGGGATATGGCGGCATTTACAGGACCACGCAGGAGCAGCGAATTGGCATCGTGGCCTGCGGATATGCCGATGGTTATCCCCGCTTAGCGCCGAGCGGTACGCCAGTGCTGGTTGACGGCATACGCACGACAACGGTAGGGCGGATATCGATGGATATGCTGGCGGTGGATTTAACCCCTTGCCTGCAGGCGGGCATTGGCACACCGGTCGAACTGTGGGGTAAAGAGATTAAAATTGACGATGTCGCTGCGACCAGCGGCACCGTCGGTTATGAACTCATGTGCGCTCTTGCGCCGAGAGTGCCGGTTGTGACGCTGTAACTTAATGTGAGGCGGATCACTCCGCCTCATCTTCCGCCATCCGAACGCCGACTCTCAGGACGTGATCTTCCTCTTTTTCCGCCACCGTCCATACCATCCCGGCAAACTCCACCTGATCGCCGACAACCGGTGCTGCGCCTAATAGATGCTGGACAACGTCGCCTAGCGACTGCTGCTGGTCGCGGAACTCTTCGCCGCCGTCAATGCCGTAAATCTGCGCCACATCGGCGAACTTCGCGTTGGCATCAAGAATGAAATCACCGAAGAAACGCTGATCGAGCGCCACCGGCGGCGACTGGCTAAACATTTTACCCAGTGCGGGCAGATCGCGCTCGCGACCGATTACGCAGAGAATGTCGCCTTCCAGCAGGCGCGTGCTGCCGGTGGGGTGCAGCAGAACGTTGTCGCGAAACAATGCTGCAATGCGCGTTTCTGGTGGCATATGCAGATCGCGCAAGGCCGCACCAATGCACCACTTCTCAGCGCTGAGTTGATAGACGAACTGTTCCCACGGATTCTCCGGGTGAATATCCAGCCCGACGCGGGAGATAGGCGAACCAATCGGCGGCACCACCACTTTGGCCTTTTTCGCCGCCCACGATAGCGATGTTCCCTGCAGCAGCAGCGATACCAACACCACGAAGAAGGCCACGTTGAAGAACAAGCGCGCGTTCTCAAGCCCCGCCATCATCGGGAAGACGGCGAGAATAATCGGCACCGCGCCGCGCAGGCCGACCCAACTGATGAAAATGCGCTCGCGCAGATTAAAACCGCGAAATGGCAGCAGACCGGCAAACACCGACAGCGATCGAGCGATAAATATCATCCACATCGACAGGATCAGAGCCGGGATGGCAATGGGCCAGAGGTCGGACGGCGTCACCAGCAGACCGAGCACAAGGAACATGGCGATTTGCGCCAGCCACGCCAGACCATCAAAGTTTTGCAGAATGCCGTGGCGGTTACGAATCGGTCGGTTACCCAGCAGGAAGCCGCACAGATACACTGCGAGGATGCCGCTGCCGTCCAGCGTGGTGGTCACAGCAAAAATCATGATCCCGCCGCTCAGCGCCAGCAGAGGGTAAAGACCGGTAGGCAGCACAATGCGGTTGATCATCTGTAGCAGCAGATAGCCGCCGCCGAGACCGATGGCAATGCCCAGTCCGAACTGCTGCACGATATGCACCACGAATATCCAGCTCAGACCGGTTTCGTGCTGCTGAATCATTTCGATAAGAGTAATGGTCAGGAACACCGCCATCGGGTCGTTGCTGCCGGACTCTATCTCCAGCGTGGAGCCGACGCGTTCGTTCAGGCCTTTGCCACCAAGCAGCGAGAACACCGCTGCTGCATCGGTCGAGCCGACGATTGCGCCGATCAGCATTCCCTCAATCAGATTGAGGTTGAATAGCCAGGCGGCCATCATGCCGGTCAGGGCGGAGGTTATTAATACCCCCACCGTGGCGAGCGAAAGAGCGGGCCACAGAGCAACGCGAAAGGAGCTGGCCTGGGTGCGCATCCCGCCATCCAGCAGAATCACCGCCAGTGCCAGGTTGCTCACCATATAGGCGAAAGGATAGTTGTCAAACGGGATGCCGCCGATACCGTCAACGCCTGCCAGCATCCCAATAGCTAAGAAGATAACCAGAATGGGGATGCCGAGGCGTGAGGAAAAAGAACTTAATAAGATGCTACAGGTTACTAAAACAGAACCCAGAATAAACAGACTAATGACCGCAGCGGCGTCCAATGTTGACGTACTCCTTACTGGCGTGAAGATTAATTAAGAACTACACCATTTTAACAATCTGACGCTTATCAGGATATGCGTTAGAGGAATTTTTATTCGGCCAGCACCGGATGCCCGCTAATGGTTAACGTGGTGATGGACGCGTTGTTCACCAGCAGCGCCCGCGCACCGAGCGGTAGGGTCACGGTACGCTGTTCATGGCCGAAATCCAGGCCGCTGATGACAGGGATGTTAAGCTGCGCGCGAAGGTAGTCGTATACCATCGGCAGGTCATATCCGGCGTCGTAGTCATTGGTATTGGCTCCGGTAAAGCTGCCAAGAATAATCGCCCGCTGGCGCGCCAGAATGCCGCTATTGAGCAACTGCAACAGCATTCTTTCGACGCGGAACGGATGCTCGTTAATGTCCTCCAGGACCAGAATGCCGTCGCTAATTTGCGGTAGCCACGGCGTACCGATAAGCGAGGTTAACATCGCCAGGTTACCGCCCCACAGGGTACCGTCAGCGCGACAGCTCGGCCCATCGCCGTGCCATTCGAGAGTAAACGCCGGATTATGCAACGCCTGCCAGAAATGATGTTCGGTAAATTCATTAAGCGTTTCAGCGCCAAAGTTTCCGGCCAGCATCGGGCCGCTAAAAGTGATTATGCTACCCTTTGCCAGCAGGCCCATTTGAATGGCGGTGAAATCGCTATGGCCGCAAATAAGTAGAGGATCCTGCTGCTGGCGAGCGACCAGCGCCGGCCAGTCAATATGCGGCAGCAGGCGAGTCGCGCCGTAGCCACCGCGTACCGCCAGCACGATGCGGTTTTTGCCGTCGAGAGAGGCGAGCTGGTTGATATCGGCAAGGCGTTCACTCTCAGTTCCGGCGAAACGCAGCGCCCGGCGAGGGATAACCTCTTCGTGCGTGACCTGATGTCCGGCCTCCTGCAGACGTTGAACGCCGCGGTTCGCCGCCTCCTGGTTGATGCAATAACCGGAAGGGGCGATGAGATAAAACTGAGACATGACAATTCCTTGCTAAGAATGAAAGGGTTATCATGCCGCCTGGAGCGTTTATTGTCATCTTCAGGCGGCAAACTTCAGCCAATAAGGATAGATGTGTGAAATTGAGATGGTGTGTTTTTTTAGTGGTTTTGTTGGCCGGTTGTAGCTCGAAACATGATTATCGTAATCCGCCGTGGAACGCGGAAGTCCCGGTTAAGCGGGCGATGCAGTGGATGCCAATCAGTGAAAAAGCCGGTGCGGCGTGGGGCGTTGACCCGCAGCTGATTACCGCAATCATCGCCATTGAGTCCGGTGGCAACCCGACGGTGGTCAGCAAATCGGGCGCGGTTGGCCTGATGCAACTTAAACCTTCGACATCCGGTCGCGACGTCTACCGGCGCATGGGCTGGAGCGGCGATCCTTCGGTGAGCGAGCTGAAAAATCCTGAGCGCAATATTTCCATGGGCGCCGCTTATCTGAGCATCCTTGAAAACGGTCCGCTGGCGGGGATTAAGGACCCGCAGGTGATGCGCTATGCGGTGGTGGTCTCCTATGCCAACGGCGCGGGCGCGCTGCTGCGCACGTTCTCGTCTAATCGCCAGGATGCGATTGATGACATTAACGATATGGATGCCGATGACTTCTTTGAACACGTAGCGAAGAAACATCCAGCCCCGCAGGCACCGCGCTATATCTGGAAGCTACAGAAAGCGCTGGACGCGATGTAAGATATCCTTTCCCCCCGCAGGCATCGCGTCCTGCGGGGGGAATGCTAAAGGAAGATGCGCGACGGAAGCCCGCCGCGCGAAGGTTTATTGTGTGGCTTTTTTATCCTCTGGCGTAGCCGGTTCATTCGCTGCGGGCTGAGCCGCCTGACCGACGTCGTCATTTGCCGCCGGGCGCGTAGTGGGAACGGAGTCACACGGTTTCTCTTTCGGGCACAGCAGATCCAGCATTTTCAGGGTTACGCCGTTGGTCCAGCCAAAGCCGTCCTGTAACGGATATTCGCCACCGCCGCCGCCGGTACCCGTCGAGCTGACATCATACTTTTCAACCAGCTTCTGCTTGCTGTCGTAGGTGTGCTGAACGTTGCTCAGGAAACGCCAACTCACCTCCATGGCTATTTTCTCCTGACCATATTTTTGCAGGCCCTCAGCGGCGACCCACTGAAGCGGTGCCCAGCCGTTCGGCGCATCCCACTGCTGGCCGCTGTTCACCGTGGTGGTCGTTATGCCGCCAGGTTTGAGCAAACGGGCCTCGGTAGCTGCGGCGACTTTCGCCGCGCGTTCGCTGGAGGCAGCGTTGACGTACAGCGGGAACAGCGCCGCAGCGGTCAGCTGATTGCGTACCTTATGGCTTTTCAGATCGTAATCCGCGTACCAGCCCTCTTTATCATTCCACAGGTATTGTTCCAGCGCTTTCTGCCGGGCGTTGGCTAAGGCGTCAAACTGCGCGGCTTTTGCGTTGTCTCCCGCCGCTTTACTGGCACGGGCGATGGTTTTTTCCATATGGAACATCAATGAGTTCAAATCGACAGGAACGATGCTCATGGTGCGGATGGTGCCAAGCTGCTGAGGATTATCCATCCAGCGGGAGCTGAAATCCCAGCCGGAAGCTGCGGCAGAACGCAGATCGCGATAGATCTCAGTCGCCGGACGGTTAGGGTTATTTTTGGCGGTCGTGACATCATCCAGCCAGGATTCCGGACGCGGGGTGTCGTTATCATCCCAGTAGCGGTTTAGCAGCGCGCCATCAGCCATGCGCACCACGCGCTTGTGCGCGTCGCCGGGCTCAAGCGCCTGCGCGCCATCCATCCAGTACTGGTACTCTTTCTCCATTTGGGGCAGCCATTTTTTAAGCGCCTCGTCACCATCATGTGTCGCCAGTAGTTCAACCATAAACGAGAAAAACGGCGGCTGCGAGCGGCTCAGATAGTAGGTTCGGTTGCCGTTGGGGATATGGCCCCAGGCGTCGATTTCAGCGGCGAAGTTGGTGACCATATCTTCGATTTTATCCCAGTGCCCGCTCTCCGCCAGGCCAAGCATGGTGAAATAGCTGTCCCAGTAGTAGACCTCGCGAAAGCGTCCGCCGGGAACGACGTAAGGTTTTGGCAGCGGCAGCAGCGAATCCCATTTTTCCACTTCCACGGTACTGCGGGTGAGCACCGGCCACAGCCCGTCAATATGCTGGCGTAATGTCTGCCCCTTCGGCGGCACGTACTGGTCGCTCTCTCCTGGCAGGGTAAAGTTGAGCTCGACGAAGTGGCGTAAGTCGAAGCTGGTCTGATTTTTCTGCATGCGGTAATCAGCAAGGATCATCAACGGGTCGCTGTTAGGGACGGCATCGGCGAAGGTTTTCTGGTCGGAGAAGAGTTTAGCGCTTTGCACATCGTTAAACAGCGGGCCAAGCAGAACGTCCGGTGATTGCGGGGTTGGGCGAGGCTCTTCAGCCTGTACCGTCAACGTCGCCAGGGTGAAGAGCGCGCCGCCGAGTGCCAGACGTAGAACATAAGGCAGGGTTGCGGGGCGATGGGAAACAGAACACTTCATTGATGGTTCTCCTTATCATGTAGACTTTGCGCCACTGCATTCGGTTATCAGAAAACCTTAGACGAATATCCGCCGCTGCGCGTGTCGGAGGTAACATTTTGCGCCAAAACAGACTATTTACCGCAGACCTGCCATCGATGATGGGAACATTATTTTGGTGAGTAGAGTAAATTGATAAAAAACGTAATCCACTAGTAAGAAAAATAAATAGACAAACACTATGGCATTCTTATATGGGGTTTTTATGACCTCAGCCCTTTTACTCAAAAATAAGCTGCCACGGATTAAAACATGTGATCTGGCAAACAAAAATCTGTGCATTAATACCGTTGACGCCTGACAGGATCACATAAATAAAAAAACATAAATAATTTATAAAAAAACATAATGGCATCAGTACTCCAGATAAGTGAAAAATGCAGACATTACAGAAACCGGTTTCATCTTTTGCATAAAGGAGTGGTGTATGTCTGCTGGCGACAAAATTTCAGTCAGAGAAAAAGTAGGTTATAGCCTGGGGGACGCGGCGAGTCATATCGTGTTTGACTCATCCGTGGCCATCCTGGCCTACTTTTATACCGATATTTATGGTCTACCGCCCGCCGTGATGGGGACGATGTTTTTGCTGGTCCGTCTGCTGGATGCGATTACCGATCCGATTATGGGGGCCATTGCGGATGCCACCTCAACCCGCTGGGGGCGTTTCCGTCCGTGGCTGCTGGCTATTTGCGTCCCATTTGCGGTGAGCTGCGTACTGGTTTACTCCATTCCATCTTTCTCCGATTCAGGTAAAGTGGTTTATGCGGTAGCGGCATATATATTTATGACGTTGATGTACACGGCTATTAATATTCCTTACTGCTCGCTGGGCGCCGCGTTGACTTCCGATCCGCGTGAAAGTCTCTCCCTGCAATCCTGGCGTTTTGCCATCACCCCAATTGGTGGTGCGCTGGGTACCGCATTTATCCTGCCGCTGGCTGACTTTCTTTATCCGGGCGACCGTGCTACCGGGATTCAGGTCTCCATGGCGTTATTCGGTGTTATCGGTTGTCTGATGTTTATTGTCTGTTTCGCAACCACCAAGGAACGCGTTCAGCCGATTAAAGAAGAGAATCTGAATATTGCTCGTGACGTCAAAATTCTCTTCCGTAACGATCAGTGGCGTATTCTTTCGGTCTACAACTTTATGATGCTGGTTGCCGTGGTGATTCGCGGTGGTGCGGTAGTGTATTACGTCAATAGCGTGCTGAATAAAGGCGCTGATGTGATAACGATATTTATGCTCGGCGGGATGTTTGCCTCAATGCTGGGTTCGGTGCTGGCAAAACCGTTTGGTACGCGTTATTGCAAAATTAAATTCTCCTTCTGGATTAATCTGGTTACTGCGGCGCTGGGCGTAGTGTGCTTTATGGTGCCGGTGCAATATTGGATTCTGGTGCTTGGCGTACATATTCTGATCTCCATTATTCAGGGCGGTAACGGTGCGTTGCAGTGGTCCATGATCACTGATGTCAATAACTATGGCGAATGGAAAACCCAGCGCCGTATTACCGGGATGAACGTCGCGGCCAATATTTTTGTTATCAAACTGGGCGTGGCTGTAGGTGGCGCAATCCTCGGCTGGGTGCTGGCTTACTACCATTATGCCGCTAATACCGCTGTGCAGTCGGCTTCAGCCGTGCAGGGCGTGATGCTGTTGTTTACCCTTGTTCCCTCCGTGTTTTATGTTCTTACCGCAGTATCCATTCGGTTCTATGGCTTAACCGAAAATAAAATGAATGGCATTGTTGATGATTTGAAAAACGGAACTTTCGCCGAGTCATGATAATAGCAGAATAATATCTGTGGCAATGTGAATTATTTATCACATAGCCACAGGTATATTCTGGGTAAAACAAACAATAAATAATTTAGGGATGTCAAAATGAAGATAAAATATATGGCATTGGCTATTAGCGCCATTATGTCCTCTGGTGTGATGGCAGCAAAAAATAGTCCCTCTGAAGATATTAATAAACGCCTTGCGCAGCTCGAACAAAGATTAATGACTGCTGAACAACGCGCGGCAGATGCGGAAGCGCAGATACAAACGCTCAAGCAACAACAAACAGTGGCGGCGACGACGGCCCCGGCGGTGAAAGTGGAGGCTGCTGAACCAGCGACTCCCGGCGCGGTACCCGCGAAGCTCACGCTTTCTGGCTATGGCGATCTGAAGATTTATGGTGATGTGGAATTCAATATGGATGGCGCCAGCGGCAGCGGCAGCCTGACGTCGGTAAAAACCTCTTCCAGTAAAAACTGGGCGCCCGGTACTAAAGAGCGCTGGGATATTAATGGCCGTATTCTGCTGGGCTTCGATGGCATGCGCAAAATGGATAACGGCAATTTTGCCGGTTTTTCCGCCCAGCCGCTGGCCGATATGACTGGTAAAATGAACCTTGATGACGCGGTATTCTTCTTTGGTCGTGAAGATGACTGGAAGGTCAAAGTGGGTCGTTTCGAAGCCTACGATATGTTCCCGCTGAATCAGGATACTTTTGTTGAATACTCCGGGAATACCGCCAACGATCTCTACAGCGACGGTTACGGTTATATCTACATGATGAAAGAGGGGCGCGGTCGTAGCAGCAGCGGCGGTAACTTCCTGGTCAGCAAAACGATAGATAACTGGTATTTTGAACTGAATAACCTGGTTGAAAACGGCAGTACGTTATTCCAGGATTCCAGCTACCATGGTAATACGCTGGAGAATGAGAAAAACGTTGCTTACCTGCGCCCGGTTATTGCGTGGAATAGCGGTCGTTTCTCGACCGCCGTGGCGATGGAGAAAAACGTCGTGAAAAACGCTTACGGTTATTACGATAACCGTGGCGGTTGGGTCGACCAGTCCGATCGCACGGGTTATGGTTTGACAATGTCCTGGAACGGACAAAAAACCGATCCTGAAGATGGAATAACTACCAACCTGAACGTGGCCTATATGGACGCTTCAGATGAGAAAGACTTCACTGCCGGTATTAACTCCCTGTGGCATCGTTTTGAGCTGGGTTATATCTATGCCCACAACAAAATCGACAAGTTCAACTCCGCTAATTACGTCTCTACCTGCGATGATGGCTGCTGGATCTCTAACGTAGGTGATTATGACATCCACACGATTCACGCGTCGTACCTGTTCCCCAACGTCATGGATATGAAGAACTTCAACATCTATCTTGGCGCCTACGCCTCGTGGATTGAAGCGAAGCCGACGGATGGCGACAAACACGAAGACGCCCGTTACGGCGGCCGTCTCCGCTTCAAGTATTTCTTCTGATCAAAGCAGAGCCCGCATCTTACGGGCTCAGATTGCTGACAAAGTGCACCTTTCTGGAATTGCCCGGTGGCGGCTAGCACCTTACCGGGCCTACGAAAAATGCACAATTTATTGATATTGTGGGTTTTGTAGGCCGGGCAAGGCGTCAGCCGCCGCCCGGCAGAAACGCGAGCACAATCTTTAAAACTGGTTTGTCATCAGTCTCAGCCCGCATCTTGCGGGCTCTGCTCATTATGCCATTTAGCCTCCCACGGAGGCGCGAGTTAACAGGACGACACCATGTTTGACAGTAAAGCGGGAACCCCGCTGGAAGGGTTTGCTGAATTTGCTACCGCCGCCGCCGCCGAAGGCGCGGTGTTGCTGAGAAACGATCGCGGCATGCTGCCGCTTAGCGCTCAGCAGCCCGTGTCAGTGTTTGGCCGCACGCAGATTAACTACTATCGCAGCGGCACCGGTTCGGGCGGGGCGGTCAACGTGGTGAGTCATACCACCTTATTACAGGCTTTACGGGCGCGAAGCAGTGGAGCGCTCAATGAGTCACTGGCCGCGCTTTATGAGCAGTGGGTCAATGATCACCCGTTTGATAACGGCGGCGGTGCATGGGCGGCTGAGCCCTGGTTTCAGCAGGAAATGTCGCTGAGTGATGAGCAGGTTCGCCAGGCGCGAGCCGTTTCAACGCAGGCGGTGATTGTGCTGGGGCGTACCGCAGGTGAAGATCAGGACAATGCTGATGTCGAAGGGGGCTATCGGTTAACCGCTGATGAGATGCGCCTGCTGCACCAGGTGTGCCGTGAGTTTGATGAAATCGTCGTGGTGCTGAATACCGCCGGACTGATTGATTTGTCGTGGGCTGACGATCCTCTGTTGCGTAAGCGCATACGCGCGTTACTGTACGTCTGGCACGGCGGCTCCGATGGCGCGCAGGCGGCAGCCTCGCTGCTGTATGGCGATGTGACGCCTTCCGGCAAGCTGGTCGGCAGCATCGTTATGTCGCTGGATGACCATCCGGCATCACCCTGCTGGGGAGCACAAGCGCAAAATCTCTATCAGGAAGATATTTACGTCGGCTATCGCTATTTTGAAACCTTTTGCCCACAACGCCTGCAATTCCCTTTTGGTTTCGGCCTCTCTTATACCCGTTTTACCCTGCAATCAGCGCGGGCAGAAGCTTTCGGCGACCATATTCAGGCGTCGGTGACGGTCACCAATAGCGGCGACGTTTTCTCGGGGAAAGAGGTGGTGCAGATTTATCTTCAGGCACCGCAGGGCGCGCTGGGGAAACCTGCGCACGTGCTGGTGGCTTTCGCCAAAACGCGTCTGTTACAGCCGGGAGAAAGCGAAACCTTAACCCTGCGTATCCCACTGGAGCGCTTTGCCTCGCTGGACGACAGCGGAGCTACCGGACATCCCCATTGCTATGTGATGGAGCCGGGGCTTTACCGCCTGCTGATGGGCAATAGCGTTCGCGATTTGCAATTGCTGACGATTGACGGTGAAGCCGGGTACACGCAGAAGACGCTGCGGGTCTTCTCTCGCCATCAGCAGGTACTGGCGCCGACGGTGCCGTTTGTACGCATTAAGCCGGTTGCCGATGGCGATGATGGCTGCTATCAGATTGAGTGGGAGGATGTTCCGCGTCGGGAGATTAATCTGCGTGCGCGCATCGAAGAGCGTCTTCCACAGACCATCACGCTCACCGGTAATCAGGGACTGACTCTTAGCGACGTCGCCGAAGGACGCGCCACGATGAACGCGTTTATTGCCCAGCTGTCGGTTGAAGAGCTGGCCTGCCTGGTGCGCGGGGAAGGGATGTGCAGCCATAAAGTGACCCCCGGTGTCGCATCGGCCTTCGGCGGGGTAGCCGACAGCCTGCTGGAAAAAGGTATCCCGCTGGCATCGACCGCCGACGGCCCTTCAGGTATTCGTATGGATAACGGCGCGAAGGCGACCCTGCTCCCCAGCGGCACGCTGCTGGCTTCCAGTTGGGACCCGATTCTCGTTGAGCGGCTATATGTTATGGAGGGCAAAGAGCTGTTGCGTAACGGTATCGACCTGCTGCTGGGGCCGGGGATGAATATCCAGCGCCACCCGCTCAATGGCCGCAATTTTGAATATTTCTCCGAAGATCCATTGCTGACCGGGATGATGGCGGCGGCGGTGGTTCGCGGCATTCGCAGCGGCGGCGGAATTGCGACGCTTAAGCACTTTGCCTGCAATAACCAGGAGTTCGCCAGAGCCAAAGCGGACTCGGTGGTGTCGGAGCGCGCGCTGCGTGAAATCTACCTCAAAGGCTTTGAATACGCGGTGAAATTCGGCGGCGCTAGCGCGGTGATGACCGCCTATAACCCGGTCAATGGCCATCACGCTGCCTCTAATTACGATCTGACCACCACCGTGCTGCGCGAGGAGTGGGGCTTTCGCGGGATTGTGATGACCGACTGGTGGGCAACGATGAACGATCCGGTCAGCGGCGGCGCGGCAAGCACCCACAACACTGCGGCGATGATCCGCGCGCAGAACGATCTTTATATGGTGGTGAATAATAACGGCGCGGAGGTTAATGCGGGCGGGGATAATACTCTGGAGGCGCTGGCAAAAGGCCAATTAACCCTGGGCGAGCTTCAGCGCTGTGCGATCAATATTCTCGACTTTATCATGCAGACTCAGGTCTTTAAACGCGGGGATAAACCGCGGACGGATATCATTCGCCTGGTGGCAGAACCCGGGCGCGCTGGAACCTGTCAGGGGGCAATTAAAATTGCCGAGCAGTCGCGGCTGCGCTATGACGAAGATCTGGTGTTGAGCGTTGAACAGACGGCGATTTATGACGTACTGGTGAGCGTGTACGCTAACGGCGCGGCGCTGGCGCAAACCGCCTGCAATCTGCTGCTTAATGACCAGTTTGTGGCGACGATCCAGACCAACGGCACCCTCGGGCGAGAAATCGTACAGAAGCTGTGTCGGCTTGAGCTGCAACCGGGAAAATATCGCGTCGGCTTTGATTTTATCAAACCGGGTCTGGTGGTGGACTGGCTGGAGCTGAGACACGTAAATGATTAGCCATGATTGATGGTTCTGCCGGGCGGCGGCTGGCACCTTGCCCGGCCTACATTATTATGTGATATCGGTAAAACGTTTATGGTGTTATTGCCGTCATACCCGTATCAGGAGCCGCCAGTGAACCGACGTCATTTTTTATTCTTTAGCGCCGCCGCGCTGCTTGCGGTGAGCCGCGCGCGGGCTATGGAAGCGCAGACAACGCTGCGCCTGTGGCCGGGCGAGCCTCCTGGCGGTGGCTGTCCTGACGGACCCAGCCGCTTATCCGAACGCGGCGCGCTAAGCCATATCGCTCAGCCTGAATTGACGGTATGGCGTCCTGCCGTGCCGCTTGGTCACGGTGTGTTAATTGCCGCAGGCGGTGGATATCGGCGCATTGAAATGGCGAAAGAGGCCTGGCCCGCTGCGCGCTGGCTAACCGCGCGCGGCTATACGGCCTATGTGCTGACCTACCGCCTTCCCGGTGAAGGATGGAAAGCGGGCGGCTTCGCACCATTGCAGGATGCCCAGCGAGCGCTGCGCCTGATTCGCCAGCGCGAGGGAAAAGTCAGTTTGTTGGGCTTTTCCGCTGGCGGGCATCTGCTGGGCATGGCGGCCTGTCGGTCCGATTTTGCCGCTTACTCGCCAGTCGACGCCGTGGATGACATATCACCCCGGGTCGACGGCGCGGCGCTGATTTACCCGATTATTTCCCTCGAACCGCCGTATACCCATACCGCTACGCATCGAATTCTCGCCGGACCTCATGCTAGCGAAGAGGTCGATCGCGCCTGGTCGGTACAAACTTACGTTAGCGCGCAGACGCCGCCCTGTTTTCTCGCTCAGGCAGAGGACGATAAAGTCTCTGACCCACACAATACGCTAATCATGGCCGCCGCCTGTCGTGAGCATCAGGTTGCCGTCAGCATGTACCGCTACGCCCGCGGTGGTCACGGTTTTGCCATGGGGCGCCCCGGCACGCCCACCGTCGAGTGGCCCGCGCATTACGCGCAGTGGTTAGCAAAGCGGTAGCATCGCGCGAATCAACTTGCGCCATATTGGTGCGTTTTTGGCGATAAATAAGCAAAGCGTCTGGTTGTTTTTTATGCAATGAAACGGTGCGGCTTGACGGCGCATGGTGAAGCCATCGCGCTGTGTGACCTGGCATAATTAATGCTTATCTCTTCCCGGGATTACCCCAAAGTGAGTACAACCGGAGGAGACGGCCATGATAAAAATAACGCTTCCTGACGGGCATTATTATGATGAGATGCTTACCGCGCAGGGAGAGCAGCGTCAGCACTATAACGCCTGGTGGCAATGGTTTCGCAGCACCGATCAATTCTCTATCCGGCAGAAAAAAGAGCAGGCGGAACTGCTCTTTCACCGTATCGGCATCACCTTTAACGTCTATGGCGAAGATGAAGGGACCGAGCGCCTGATCCCCTTTGATAGCGTGCCGCGCATTATTCCTGCTGGAGAGTGGCAGCGACTTGATCGCGGCATTCGCCAGCGGGTAAAAGCGCTCAACGCTTTCCTTTACGATATCTACCACGAGCAAAATATCCTCCGCGCGGGGCTGATTCCGGCACAGCAGGTGCTGGCGAACGAACAGTATCAGCCCTGCATGCAGGGGATCAATTTACCCAACAATACCTACGCCCATATCACCGGGGTGGATATGGTGCGTAATAACGACGGCCAGTATTACGTGCTGGAGGACAATCTGCGCACGCCTTCCGGCGTCTCGTATATGCTCGAAAACCGCAAAATGATGATGCGGTTGTATCCCGAAATGTTCGAACAGCACCATATTGCGCCAGTGGAGCGCTATCCCAGCTATTTATTGCAAACGCTGCGCGAAAGCTCGCCGGTGGACGACCCGTGCGTGGTGGTGATGACGCCGGGGCGGTTTAATAGCGCCTATTTTGAGCACAGCTTTCTGGCCCAGCAGATGGGGGTTGAGCTGGTAGAGAGCGCCGATCTGTTTATTAAAACCGGGGCGGTGTATATGCGCACCACCGAGGGGCCGCGACGCGTCGATGTGATTTACCGCCGTATTGATGATGACTATCTTGACCCGCTGGCCTTCCGCGCCGACTCCATGCTAGGCGTACCTGGGCTTCTGTCGGTGTATCGCGCCGGAGGCGTGGTGCTGGCGAATGCTATCGGTACCGGCGTCGCCGACGATAAATCGATCTATCCCTACGTGCCGGAGATGATTCGCTTCTATCTGGGCGAGCAGCCGATCCTGAGCAACATTCCTACCTGGCAATGCCGTAAAGCAGAAGACCTCAGCTACGTGCTGAGCAACCTTGAGCTGATGGTGGTTAAAGAGGTTCACGGCGCAGGCGGCTACGGCATGCTGGTTGGCCCGCGCTCAACCAAAGAGGAGCGTGAGGCGTTTCGCCAGCGTCTGCTGGCGAACCCGGCGAATTATATCGCTCAGGACACCCTGGCGCTATCGACTTGCCCGACCTTTATCGACGAGGGTCTGGCGCCGCGCCATATCGATTTGCGGCCCTATGTGCTTTCGGGGCAAGAGATCCGCCTGGTGCCCGGCGGGCTCACGCGGGTGGCGCTAACCGAAGGCTCGTTGGTGGTGAACTCGTCCCAGGGCGGCGGCACCAAGGATACCTGGGTGATGGAGGATGATGAATCATGTTAAGCCGCACAGCGAGTGAACTTTTCTGGATGGCGCGCTACCTTGAGCGCGCAGAAAGCTATGCCCGGGTGCTGGATGTCACCTGGAAGCTGTCGATGATCCCGCGCCACAGCCAGCAGTCGCGGGATTTAGCCTTACCGCTAAATTTGTCGCTGACCCATGAGCTGTTTCAGGCGCGCCACGCGCGTTTCACCATGAGCAACCTGCTCAATTTTTTCGCCCTCGATGGCAACAACCCGTACAGCATTTTTAGCTGCGTCGAGATGGCGTGGAACAACGCCCACGCGGTGCGCGGTAGCCTGTCGGCGGAAGTGTGGGAGAGCATCAACGCCACGCGAATTGAGCTGCGCAAACTGCGCCAGCGGGGAATCAGCGAGCTGGGCAACGACGCTTTTTTCGAATGGGTGAAAGAGCGGGTGCATCTGTTTCGCGGTGCGATACTTGGCACGCTGCTGCGCAATGATGCGCTCAGCTTCATCGGCATCGGTACGCTGATCGAGCGGGCGTCCTCCACCGCGCAACTGTTGTTGATTAAGGATCAGCAGTTAACCAACGATCCGGACCCGGTCCGCGAGTATTACCGCCTGGATACGCTGCTCAACGCGGTCAGCGCCCGCGAGGCGTATAACAGCATTTATCGCCAGCCGGTGAGTCGCGAAACGGTGATGGAGCTGCTGATCCTGCGCAACGATGTACCCCGTTCGCTGCGCGCCAGTATTTCCGATCTGGTCGGGCAACTGGAACAGATCGCCAACGATCGGTCACACCTACCGCTGCGCCTGGCGCATCAGCTCAACGTCGATTTACGCTTTAGTACTCGCGACGATCTGGTTCAGGCGGATTTACAGGTCACTCTCAATGAACTGCTGGCGCGAATTAACGCGCTTTCAGACAGCATCAGACAAACTTATCTGGAGGCGTTATGAAACTGGTTATCGATCACCTGACCCGCTACGGCTACGATGAAGAAGTGAAGTTTTCTACCCAGTACTTACGCCTGACCCCGCGCAGCACCGGGCGGCAGAAAATTGCTTCCTGGACGCTGACTCTGCCGGAGGGGGCGGCGGTCACCACCACCGATGCGTGGGGCAACGTCCTGCACGTCTTGACGCTGGATAATCCGCATAGCGAGATGACTATCCGCGCCAGCGGGGTCGTTGACATCGCTGAAGACGGTGAGGATATTGGCGTCGATGAACAGGAGTTGCTGTCACCGCTGGTCTTTTTACGCAGTACGCCGCTGACCCGCGCCGATGGTCCGATTCGCGAATTTGCTCAGCGCTGGTATCAGGCTGGCGCCCAGGAAGAGAGCCTGAACCGGTTAATGGCGGAACTGCTGATTAGAATGCCATACTCGCCGGGAGCGACGCAGGTGCAGGATTCCGCCGCCGATGCGTTTGCGCGGGCGAAAGGCGTTTGCCAGGATCATACTCACGTGTTCCTCGCCTGCTGCCGGGCGCTGGAGATCCCGGCGCGCTACGTCAGTGGCTATGTTTACAGCGATAACGCTCAGCATGTCGCCATGCACGCGTGGGCTGAAGTATGGCTAAACGGGCGCTGGCAGTCGTTTGATATCACCAATAATACCCGCAGGCTGAACCAGCATCTGCGACTGGCGACCGGGCTGGACTACCTTGATGCCTGCCCGGTGCGCGGCACCCGCCTCGGCGGTGGTGGCGAAATTATGTTAACCAACGCTGAAGTGCGCGAACATTCGCAACAGGCGCAGCAGCAATAACGGCAGGAACGAAAAACGATGACCTACTGTGTGGCCATGTGCTTGTCGGATGGACTGGTATTTGCCTCAGACTCCCGCACCAATGCGGGAGTGGACCATATTGCAACCTTTAAAAAACTGCACGTTTTCCATCAGGACGGCGAACGGGTCATGGTGCTGCAATCCGCAGGTAACCTGGCCACAACCCAGAGCGTGATCAGCCTGCTCAGCGGGCGCATTCGCACCCAGCAGGAGCCGAATCTGATGCAGGTGACTTCGCTTTACGATGCAGCGATGTTGATCGGCAAAACCCTGCAGGAGGTGATTCAGCGCGACAGCAGCAATCAACAAAACTGTGGTAACACCAACTTCAACTGCAATCTACTGCTTGGCGGGCAGATTGCCGGGGAAACGCACCGCCTGTTTCACATCTATCCGGAAGGTAACTTTATCGAAGCCACCCGCGATACGCCTTATTTCCAGATTGGCGAGAGTAAATACGGCAAACCGATTATTGATCGAGTGCTGACGGTGGAGACGCCGCTGGAGCAGGCGATGTGTTGTGCGCTGATTTCCATTGATTCAACGCTGCGCAGCAATCTGTCGGTGGGCCTGCCGCTGGATACGCTGCTTTATCGCAGCGGTAGCCTGAGCAGCGCCGGGCAACATCGCATTACCGAAAGCGATCCTTACTTCAACAGCATTCGTAAAGCGTGGTCCGAAGGGTTGCAAAGCACTTTTTTGACGCTGCCGCCGTTCACGCCAGGCGGCCAGGGTCAGGTGGAAAAGTAGCGTCCCGGCGTCATGCCGGTCATGGTGCGAAAAAAGTAGATAAAGGCGCTATCGCTGGCGAAGTCAAGCGCCTGGGCTGTATCGGTAATGCGCTTTCCGGTTGCCAGCATCTCGACGGCTTTCATTAATCGCCACTGTTGACGCCATTGCTGGTAGGTTATGCCGGTATCGCGGCGAAACAGCCGACTAATGGTTTTTTCGCTGGCACCGCAGCGGGCAGCCAAATCCCTAAGCGTTGGCGGTAATGCGATGCCTGAAAGCATCGCCAGCCGTTTATCCTGCGGTAGCGCGAGCATCATCGGTTCCCGGGCTGCCGCGTTAATTTCGGCCTGACACAAGGCGGCAAGATACCGTGCCGGCTCGGTTTCCCAGTCGGTATCCCAGGGGCTGGCGCTGATGCGTTCTAATAGCTCGCGCAGCAGCGGCACAACGTTCAATATCGCCGACTGGGGCGGCAGTGCGGGGTAGCGCTGCGGCTGAAACCAGACAGAACGGTAGTCGACAATGTTTTTCATCTCCGCGCGATGGGGAATCCCCGCCGGGATCCACGCCGCGCGCCCTGGCGGAAGCAGACACAGCAGAGCGCCATCGTTGAGCGTCAATCGCACGCATCCCTGACGGGTAAATAGAATCTGCGCCATTCCATGCTGGTGAGTACCAGAATCGTGATCCCCTAATGCTGATTGCACGCCAATCAGGCTGTTTGTTAATGCATCCGGATTGAATGCCGCCTTCGCGTCAAGCCAGGCCATAATGTCCGATTTCCGATATTTAAAGTCATTATGTTTATAATGTTCGATAAATCGCTTACCTACAATAGCGCCTCTTATTATCAGGAGGTGGATATGTTGGGGCGTTCTGCGATGGTGCTGGTCACCGCACTGCTGATGTTCCCGCAAATTGCGGAAACGATTTATAGCCCGGCGCTGACCGATATCAGCACCCATTTTTCCGTGAGTGCGCCGCAGGCGGCGCAAACGCTTTCCGTCTACTTTATCGGTTTTGCCGCAGGCGTTCTGTTCTGGGGCGGATTTAGCGATCGCTACGGTCGGCGTCCGGCGCTACTGGCCGGGTTAGGCGTTTACGCGATGGGGTGTCTGATGGCCCTGTGGGTGGCGGATTTTTCGCTGTTGTTAATGGCGCGGATAGTCACGGCCTTCGGCGCGGCGACTGGTTCAGTGGTGACGCAGACGGTTCTGCGGGACTGTTTTAGCGGGCGACAGCTGGCGGGCATTTTTTCGTTTATCGGCCTGGCGCTGGCGGTGAGCCCGGCTATCGGGGTGTATATCGGCGGCGGGCTCACTGCCATCTGGGGCATGCGCGGCGTGTTTAGCGCTCTGGCGCTTCTGGCAGCAGCGCTTTTGCTGTGTAGCCTGTGGTTGATGCCGGAAACGCGGCCAAAAAATGTCGGGGGAGGGGCGTTTCTTGCCGTGTTGCAGCGGATGGTTGTTGATAAAAAAATTGCGCTGGCGGCAATACTGATCGCGGCATTTAACGTCAGCCTGTTTAGCTATTACAGCCTGGCTCCCTTCATTTTTGCCAGTCTGGGGCTGGATGCTCTGACGTTTGGCTATAGCGGGATGGCGCTGGCTGCCGGTTCGCTGCTCGGCGCGCTGCTGAACCGCCGGCTGCTGCGCCAGAATGTTTCGCTGGGGCGGATACTGACGATAGCGTGCTTTTTTCATCTGGTCGGCGGCATCGCGGTGTACGCGCTGCGGGAATCAATATGGTTTGTTCTGCCGGTATCGTTGGTCACTCTCGCTTATGCGATGGCGATCCCGCTGGTGCTGGGGTCGGCGCTGAGCGCCTACGGCGACTGCCGGGGCACAGCCGGTGCCTTTTTCGGCCTGTTTTATTATGTGCTGATTGGCGCCGGTCTGCTGGCTGCCGGATGGGGGCAATCGCTGGGGGCTGCGTTACTGACTTGTGCCGGACTGAGCGTTATTGCGGGATGGCGATATATCACTCCTCTCCACAAGGAGTAAGGCCGATTTCTGGCAAAGCTAAGTGATTTAAATTCTTTGTTATTTAACGCGTTATCTCACATCTTCGGGAGAGCAAAACGATAACGCGAAAAGGTAGTGGCAGGAATGGCAAAAAACAGGTCGGTCTATTTGCACCCGCAGCAGCGAGAGCGGATTCATCATCTTTCCCGTAGCTGGCTGTGGCGAAGTGAACTGCCGACCTGGCTACTGATTTTTGCGGTTTACGGCGGCTGGTTTTCCTCGCTGATCTGGTGGCGGGCGCTGGGGCTTTTTCCTGCCACGTTGCTGCTTATCTGGTTTACCGCCTGGTACATGTCCTTGCAGCATGAGCTTATCCACGGTCATCCCACCTCGCGCCCGTGGTTTAATCAACTGCTGGGGACGCTGCCGCTGGCGGTCTGGTATCCCTATGGCCTGTATCGCGACTCGCATCTGGCGCATCATCATAACCATCTGCTGACTCAGCCCGTTGATGACCCGGAATCCTACTATTTTACCCGGCAGAGCTGGCAACGTTTTGCCCCCTGGCAGCGCAAGCTTATTCATCTGCGTAATACATTTATTGGCAGGTTGCTGGTGGCACCGCTGCTGGATATTGTCCAAACCCTCGCGAGCGCGCTCGCGGCGTTTCGTCGCCGACAGCTTAAAACAATGGCGATGTGGCTGGTTCACGGCCTGCTGCTGGTGGCACTGTTTTCGTGGATGGCGCAGCAGGGTTTTTCGCCGCTCTATTTTGTGCTGGCTGTCAGCTATCCGGCGCTGGCGTTGACCAAAGTTCGCTCCTTCCTTGAACATCGTGCAGCGGACGATCCGTTGGCCCGTTCGGTGATTAATGAAGCCGGGCTGGTCTGGCGAGTGCTGTTTTTGAATCTCAATTACCATTCAGTGCATCATGATTTACCGGGCGTGCCGTGGTACGGGCTGCGAAAGATCTATCTGCATCATCAGGCGGATTACCAGCAGCGTAACGGTGGGTTTGTGGTACGTGGATACGGTGAATGGCTGCGGCGTTTTTTGGCGAAATCGGTGGAGGTGAATGCCCATCCCGGTTTTAACCAGCAGGGTAAGGTGGATGAACATCATGAGTGAACGGCTGGCGTTTCCGATGTATGCGGTAAATGAGCAGGATACCCTGGGGCTATGGCAGGCGGTCCGGGAACTGCTGGCGGCGCGCGGCGTGGCGGCTGAAGAGATGCTATCATATTCGGTTCCCGAAGATCTGCTGGGACATTGGCGAAACCCGGAGCTGCTGCTGAGTCAGACCTGCGGCTATCCGCTGGTGACGCGGCTAGCGGATGTACAAACGGTGGGCTGTTTTCACTATTCGGTGCCGGGCTGCGAAGGGCGAAACTACCGTAGTCTGCTGGTGGTGCGTGAAGCGCAGAGCCGGCAGACGCTGGCTGATTTTCGCGGGCGTCGGGTGGCGTGTAATTCGCCGGATTCGCAGTCCGGTTATAACGTGCTGTTAAAAATGGTCGCGCCGCTATCGCGCGATGGGCGTTTCTTTTCAACGGTGGTGTTCAGCGGCAGCCACCGGCAATCGCTGCGCGAGCTTCAACAGAGAACGGCGGATATCGCCGCCATTGATTGCGTGACCTGGGCGCTGTTACAGCGTCATCAGCCCGATGCGCTGGCGGGGCTGGCGGTTATTGCGCATAGCCCGCTGGCGCCGGGATTGCCGCTGATTACTTCGGCAAAGACCCCGGCGGCGACGTTGGGTGTGCTCAGAGAGGCGCTGCAGCAGCTGGTTAGCGATGAGCGCTACCGGTCGCTTTGCGAAGCACTGTTTATCAGCGGCTATAGCGATATACGGCGTGAGAGCTACCTGCCGCTGCTGGCGTGGCGCGAAGACGCTGCGGCAAGGGGCGTCGCACGGTTGTAAGCGCTTCCCCGGAGGCGATGCTTGCGCATCTGTCCGGGCTACCGTCCCGCAGAGGGCTGTGAACCCGTAGCCTGGTCAACGCAGCGCTACCGGGAAGAAACCGCACCGAAGTTTCAGACACAGCATATTCCCCGGAGGCGGCGCTTGACGCGCCTTGTCCGGGCTACCGTCTTGCAGAGGGCTGTGAACCTGTAGCCCGGTCAGCGCAGCGCCACTGGGAAGAAACCGCACCGAGGTTTCAGTCACAGCAACTTCCCCGGAGGCGATGCTTGCGCATCTGTCCGGGCTACCGTCCCGCAGACGGCGGGGAACCCGTAGCCCCGGTAAGGCGCTAGCCGCTACCGGGGAATAGCTGTGCTATGACGCCTGCGGTTTGCCATCCCTGCGGGCGAAACTGTTTTCGACGACTGGCAGACCAAGCTTTTCGCGCAGGGTTCCGGACGGGTAGCATTCCCGCATCGCGCCGCTGCGTTGCAGAATAGACACTACCTGCTCAATAAAGCGGTCAAAATCTCCCGGCAGCAGCGGGAACATCAGGTTGAAACCGTCAGCCGCGCCAGCGCGCCAGGTTTCCGTCAATGCGCTGGCGACCTCCTCAGCGCTGCCGATCAGCAGCCAGCTATCGGAACTTTGTAACAGCTGCTTGCCTAACTCCAGGACTGTCAACTGCGGATCGTAATCGCGAATAAGCTTGAGCGCGGTGCGGATCCCATCAAACGACGCCTCATCTGGCAGCGGCGGCAGCGGTTGGTCAACGGGATAAGCGGATAAATCCATGCGCAGATAGGAAGAGAGCAGGTCGATGGCCATCTGGTCGCTCATCAACTGCTCGTTAAGCCGCCGGCGCTCCTCTTTTTCCGCATTTGAATTGACCACCACCGGTAAAACCCCGGCGATGATTTTGAAATGTGCCGGATCACGCCCGTGGCTGCGCAACCGCTGGTTCATCTCTTCGCGGTAGGCCAACCCCTCTTCGATAGATTTGATAAACACAAAATGCATATCGGACCAGGCGGCAGCGAGGTTTTTACCTGCCTCTGATGACCCGGCCTGCACCAGCACCGGATGCCCCTGCGGCGGACGCGGCACGTTTAGCGGCCCACGAACGCGGAAGAACTCGCCCTTAAAGTCGAGATGATGCACCTTGCGTGAATCGGCAAACAGCCCACTGGCTTTGTCGTAGAGCACCGCGCCGTCCTCCCACGAATCCCATAATCGCGTGACAACATCAATAAATTCACCCGCGCGCTGGTAGCGATTGCCGTGTTGCGGGAGCTGGTCAAGGCCGAAATTGGCCGCTTCCTCCTCCAGCCACGAGGTGACAATATTCCAGCTGGCCCGTCCGTTGCTGAGAAAGTCGAGAGAGGCAAAATAGCGAGCGAGATTATAGGGCTCGTTATAAGAGGTGGAGGCCGTTGCCATCAAACCAATATGTTCCGTCACCGCCGCGAGGGCGGAAAGCAGAGTAATAGGTTCGAGCCGGGCGTTGGCGTAGTGGGTTAAGCCGCTGGGCACGGTATCCCAGATGGAGATATGGTCGGCGACAAAAATAGCGTCGAGGGTGGCGGCCTCGGCTTTGCGGGCCAGACCGGCATAGTACTTGAGGCTGAAGATTTCTTTCTCCGGCGCCTGCGGGTGACGCCAGGAAAAGCGGTAGTCACCCTGCGGATTGAAGAAGAAAAGGTTCAGGATCATATGATTATTTGGCATTTTCTCTGCTCAGTTGGAGGTAATGCCTTCCCTGGCTCGGCGGCAATCAGTTACCGTTGAGGTTCGTTTTGACCCACTGTTCGGCTACCGCCGCCGGGTCTTTATGCTGTAAATCGACCTGCTGGTTAAGCTCGATCAGCGCGGCGTTGTTGAGCTTGCCGGAGACCTTGTTAAGCACTTCGCTGATTTTGGGCGTCAGGCTGGCTTTGCGTACCAGCGGTACCACGTTCTGGCTCGGCTGTTCATGTTTATCATCCTCCAGCACCACCCAATCTTCTTTGGCGAGGTTACCCTGGGTTGAAACTACCGTGGCGACATCGATTTTGCCGGAGTTCAGTGCCAGGCGGGTCAGCGGACCGCCCATATCCAGAGATTTCACCGCTTTAAACTCAAGCCCATAGACGCGCTTCAGGCCCGGCAGGCCAAGGGCGCGCACCGGGAATTCCGGTGGTCCGCCGATGACCAGTTGCGGCGCGATAGGCTGAAGGTCGGAAAGCTTGCTGAGATGATATTTTTTCGCCGTTTCTGCCCGCACGGCCCAGGCGGTAATGGATGACGCCGGGGAAGGATCCAGTAGCGTAAAATCAGCAGGCAGCGCTTTGGCTAACTCCGCGCTAACGTCGCTCTGGCTGGTGGCCAGCGTTTTGCCGTCGTAATAGTTCAGCAGGGCGCCGAGATATTCCGGAACGATATCAATTTCGCCGCTCTGCAAAGCCGGAATAATAATCTCGCGATTGCCAAGGTTAAGACGGGTTTTTACTTCAATATCATTTTTCTTTAGGGCGCTGGCGTAAATATTGGCGAGAATTGAACTTTCGGTAAAATTCGCGCCGCCAATTGTGATGCTCTGAGCCAGAGAGCTAAAACTTAAGCTTAATAATCCTGCGGCGAAAACCGAAAGACGGAAGTGACGACGTGCGGGAATGCCAAATAGCTGCTTCATAATGCCTCTTTACCTGCAGGTGGTTTATTGTTGTTGGGAAAAGAATTAATTTATTTGCGCGATTGGGGCGTGGGTGACGTGCCGGGTCATTAATGAAAAAAGCAGTTCGCAGCCGATAGCCAGCAGCGATACCACCAGAGAGCCGGCAATGACCTGGGGAATGTCGCGCTGTCCGAGCCCGTCAATCAGAAAGCGTCCGAGGCCGCCAAGTCCTGCGTAGGCGGCGACGACGGCGGTGGCGATCAGTTGTACCAGCGCGGTCCGCATTCCGGCGAGTATCAGCGGCGCGGCGAGCGGTATTCGCAGCTGCCACAGGCTTTGAAGCGGCGTCATGCCCAGCGCTTTCGCCGCATCGCACAGCTGGCGGTCGGCATGATAAATTCCCACCCAGGCGTTAGTCAGGATCGGTGGAATCGACATCGCTACCAGGGCGGCAAAGACCGGAATATCATTAAAGCCAAAGATAATAATGCATAAGAGAATTAAGCCTAAAGATGGAATGGCGCGGCCAATATTAAACAGGTTAATAATTAAAAATGCGCCTTTGCGCCAGTATCCAAGAATAATGCCTAACGGTAACGCAATGGCTGAAGCAATAATCATGCTGATCAGTACATAATAAAGATGCTCGCGCAGGCGGAGTAATATTCCCGCATCGCCGGTCCAGTGCTGCGGTTGTAAAAACCAGTGCAAGGTTGCCAGTATAATATCCATTAACGAGTCCAGGGAGTAAGCCAATAGCCGACGTGGGCAATAAGCGAATCAAACAGCAGGGATAGCATAAGGCTGAGTGCCAGGCTGACCACAATCGGAGTCACAAAATCCTGGTTAAACCCGGCGAGCAGGAGCTGCCCGAGGCCGCCCTGACCAATTAAAGCGGTAACCGTCACCAGCCCGACCAGCGTCACCGATGCGATGCGTAAACCGGCGAATAGCGATGGCACCAACAGATGCAACTCAACATCCACAAACCGAAACCAGCGGGTATAACCCAGCGCGCGCGCCGACTCCAGCACGGCTGCGGGGAGTTTCTCAATTCCGGCGATGACGTTACGCAGCAGGATGAGCAGCGAGTAGAGCGTCAGCCCGATAATAGACGTCGTCAGCGACAGCCCGGTAAACGGCAGCAATAAAATAAACAATGCCAGCGATGGGATGGTAAACAGTATTCCGCAAAGGTAGATCAGCGGTTGGGCGACCAGGGGCCAGCGCAGCGTCAGGCTAATCAATACGCCAGTCAATACGGTACCGAAAAACAGCGAAATGGCGACCAGCTGCACGTGCTGCCACAGCAGCTCGGCAATCATGTTTTTATTGTCGAAGACCCACGACCAATCAATCATAGCGGTGAAGATCCACGTGGCCTTCCAGCACATTCTGCAACAGGGCGTGGGAGATACTGCCCTGATACGCCCCATCGGCATCAACATGAACCACGACGCCGCCGGGCGCATCCAGCAGCGCGCTGTAGGCAAAGCGTAGCGTGTTGATTGCCGCCAGCGGCGCATCGAGCGGCAGCGTGCGGTGTTTAATGGGATCGAACCAGTTCAGCGGCCGCCGTTTTCTATCCAGCATCAGGCGCAGCGGGCTGGCGACCGGCGGATGCTGACTGGCGATGGGGGAAAGATTTTCATCAATGAGCGGTACGTCATGGCGCGGGAGCTGTCTGACCTGAATCCTCCCCAGCCGTTGCAGATTAGGCTCTGGGCCGATAAAACGGCGCACAAAGTCGCTGGCTGGGTGCGACAAAATATGGTCCGGCGTATCGAACTGCGCCAGTACCCCGCCCTCCTGGAAGATAGCGATTCTATCGCCGAGGCGGATGGCCTCATTAATGTCGTGGGTCACCAGCACGATGGTTTTATGCAAGCGCTGTTGCAGCAGCAGTAGCTCATCCTGAAGACGCTCGCGTACTACCGGGTCGATGGCGGCAAAAGGTTCGTCCATCAGCAAAATTGGCGGGTCAGCGGCCAGCGCTCTGGCTATCGCTACACGACCCTGCTGGCCGCCGGAGAGCTGATGCGGGTAGCGGGACAGCACGTTGCGGTCGAGTGACATTAAATCGACTAATTCGTCGATTCGCGCCTGAATGTGCTTTTTGCTCCAGCCGAGAAGGCGCGGAACCGTGGCGATATTTTGCGCCACCGTACGATGCGGGAATAGCGCGGCGCTTTGCATCACAAAGCCAATTTTGCGCCGTACCTGAATAATATCGGCGGCGGCAATTTTAACTCCCTGAACATAGACATCGCCGGAGTCCGGAATATCCAGCTGATTAATCATCCGTAGGATAGTTGTTTTTCCGCAGCCGCTGGGGCCAACGAAAGTGCACAGTTCGCCATTATTAATCACCAGATTAAGGCCGCGAATGGCCGCATGCGCGCTTCCGGGGTAGGTCTTGTGAATATTGTCGAGTTTAATCATATCGCCGTCGCGCCCTGAATGTTCTTTTCATGGAAAACATGAATAGAGCACAAGCTACAGAGGCGGTGATTAACGAGCAAATATGATATTTGCATTTGCAATGCCGTGATTTGAATTAAAGGCCGCACTCGTGTACGGCCTTTATCGTGAGAGTTATATCAGGAAATAGTTAAGGGCGGAAAATGCGATCATGCCGACAATCACCGTGGCGAACAGACTGCGCGTCACAACGCCGGCAATGGTGGCGGCAAGAGCGGCCAGTAGAGAAATACTGATACCCGAGCTGGTCAATGCCGGTTTACCCAACAGCTCCGCGGCAATAATGGCCGCCATAATGGCGGAAGGAATAAAACTGAGCCATTGCTGCAGGGCCGGAGCCAGGCGAAATCGCGAAAGCAGTAAAATCGGTACCGTGCGCATCAGTGCAGTGACCAGCGCTGAGGCAAGAATGGCCAGAATGATATTGCGTTCCATCTTATTTAGCCTCCTTGCAGAATAGACGTAATCCTGTTGTTGCCAGCGTCGCCGCAACTGAGGCCGCGACGATGACCACGATGCTCATATCAGTGTGCCCGGCGGTGAACAGCGTAATCAGCACCGCCACGGCAATGCTGAAGGTTTCCAGCATCTTACGCTGGCTGGCAAACCACAGCGCCAGAACCAACCCGATAAACATCGATACCAGGCTAAAACTTAACCCCTCCATCAGCGATGGCGGAAGCGCGGAGGCCAGCCCTGCGCCCACGATACAGGCGAGGATCCAATTCAGCCAGGCGGCAAGGTTTAGCCCGAGCATCCACGAGTAAGGAACACCGTTGTGCACGCTGCCGCGCTGTACCGCCACGCCAAAAGTTTCGTCCGTCAGCAGCAGCCCGCTAACAATCTTTTGCAATGGACTATATTGGCGAAAGAACACGCTCATGGCCGAACTCATCAACAGATAGCGCAGGTTAACCAGCAGCACGCTGAGCACCACCGAGGCCATTTCCGCGCCGGTTGCCCACAGAGAATAAAACAAAAACTGCGCCGAGCCTGCGTACAGCGCGCCTGCCAGTAGCGCCGTTTGCAGCGTGGTAAACCCGGATAAGGTTCCGATAGCACCGGCGGCGAAACCAATGCTCCAGTAGCCGGGAATAGTGGGCAAACAGGCGATGACCCCGGCGCGAAATTCCGCCATAGCCTCATCTCTTGATGAGGTCTTGTTATTTATCAACATCAAATAGTCCCATAGAGTGCGTTGCTGAATGGTAATCTTAAAAAATTGCTGGAAACGTTATAGTAAAATCCTGCGCATTTACGCAAACATTCCGCTTCGGGGATTAAAGGGCATCAAAGTGGGAAAAGAGGTTCGCGACGACATCAAGCTCTGGCGGGATAGTGAATTACACGGTGGAATGGAGATCCTGCGTGCATCCTGCTACGAGCATAGCTATCCGCCGCATTTTCATGACGAATATGTGATAGCCGCTTTTGCCCGTGGTGCCCAGCGCACGCGTATTTGCCGCGAGCGGGGCGTGGCAGCGGCAGGCACAGTGATGGTGATCATGCCCGGTGAGGTGCATACCGGCGAAGCGGTGCAGCGTGATGAAGGCTGGGATTACTGTGCTTTTTATCCTTCTGCTGGCCTGATTAACGAAGTGGCGGAAACGCTGCTCGGCGGCAAAGGTGAGGTGAATTTCGGTGGAGAGGGGATGCGCCATGACCCCATGATAGCGCGAAGCATGCTCCAGGCTTCCGCCGTGCTGGGCGCCAGTCACGATCCGCTGGAAAAAGAGTGTCTGATGTATCAGGTGCTTAATCTGCTGGTGGGGCGTTATGCCGAGCGCAGCGTTCGCGGAGGTCGACGGCCAGTCATCAGGGCCGATATTCGCCGGGCAATAGAGTTTCTGCACTGCGCCTATCAGCAGCCGCTGTCGGTTAAGGATATTGCGGCGGTAGCCGGGCTGAGCGAGTTCTATTTTATGCGTACTTTTCAGGCGCAGACCGGTTTATCTGTTCACCAGTATCTCACCCAGCTAAGGCTTGTCAGGGCAAAAGGACTACTGGCAAAAGGCGCTGAGGCGGCGCAGGTGGCGACAGAGGTCGGGTTCTACGATCAAAGCCATCTGATTAAATCTTTCCGCATGCACTTTGGCACCACGCCGGGTCTCTTCGCGGCGGCCTCACTTTAAAAAGGGCTGGGATGACGTGCGTCGATCCTCTCACCGCTGATGGGATGCGCAAAATGCAGTTCGCTGGCGTGCAGCATCAGGCGCGTTGCTCCTTCGCTGCCCAGACCGCCGTAAAGATCGCAGCCTAAAATGGGGTGACCCAACTGCTGGCAGTGGATGCGCAGTTGATGGGTGCGCCCGGTTTCCGGAGTCAGCTGTACCCGGGTCAGCGGTAATTCACTTTCAGAGTAGAAGCGCTCAATAACCCGATAGCGTGAGCGGGCAGGTTTACCACTGAGCGCGCAAATCGTCATCAGGGGAAACAGCGCCGGATCTTTGGCAATGGGCGCGTCAATTATCCCATCGTCATTGGCCAGATGACCGCACAGCAGCGCGCTGTACACCTTGGTTACCGCGCGCTGGCTAAACTGCTGGCAAAGGGCCGCATTGATAGCCTTATTGCGGGCAATCACCATCAGACCCGATGTACCGAAATCAAGGCGATGGACCAGCGTGCAGCCGGGAAATTGTTGCACCAGGCGATGATGCACCGAGTCGAGATTAAGCGGGTTTTTCCCGGACAGGCTGAGCAGCCCCGAGGGTTTATCGATCAGCAGCAGATGCTCATCCTGATAGAGGATGTCGATTTCGGCGTGGCACGGCGGAGCGACAAAGGTATCGATAATCGTAGACATCAGGCTGCACGGGTAGAGGGTGGATGCGGATAATAGCGAATTTTCTGCCGCCAGGCGAATTACGCGCTAACAGTGTTGCTGGCCTTAATGTGCTGCCAGAAACGCTCGGCGGATTGATTGAGCCGCGCACCGGAGCGGTAGATATAAGCGCCGATCGGCAACGACAGGCTCTCATCCATTATCGCCAGCCGGCCTTCCTCAAGCTCGCGCTTGATAGAGTACTGCGGCAGCCAGCCCACGCCGTCGCCGTTGAGGATCATGCGTTTGAGCAGTTCGCTCATCGATGAAACAAAGGTCAGCGAAAAGGTAATCTCCGGTTTGCGGTCGATAACCTGATTCACCTGGCGACCCATATAGCTATCGTTGGCGTATTTCATCAGCGGCAGCACGCCGCGATGTAAATTAAAAAGCGGTCTACCGTGTTTATCGCAAGGTGAGACGAGATGCAGCGCCGAGTCGAAAATTTTGTGATTGATAAACGGATAGTTCATCAGCTCTTCATTATAAAACGACAGAATGAAATCGCTTTTTCCCTCTTTAAGATTGAATACCGCGTCGTTGACGTTAATCGATTCAACATGGAAAGTCTTATTCTTGCGGTCGGTATAACCGGCGATAATTTCGGGGAGTAATAAAACGGAAAGCGAAGGCGCGGCGTCAATTCTTATTTTCTGGGTGGTGTTATTCAGCCCTTTTATTCGACTGATTTGAAATTCCATATCGTCGAGCATATTTCGCGCGTAGCCGATGAAAATTTTTCCACGGTTGGTCAACTGTAGCGGGTTTGCCGCGCGGTCAAAGATGCTGAAACCCAGCGAGGCCTCGAGTGCCTGGATGCGGCGGCTAAAGGAAGACTGTGAAATATTTCTACTTTTGGCCGCGAGCGTGAAGCTTCTGGACTCTTCCAGAGCAATCACATCGTAAAGCCATTTTACTTCAAGATTCGCCAGCACAGACCCGATCCTCAACACTGCATTAATAGCTATGCAATTTTAGCATAACGCATAGAAACTATGCAATTAACACAATCAATCACAGGTGTTAACATTTTCTGGAGTTCAGCTTATTACTTAGCAGTAAAAGCAGCATTTTCAAAAGTACAGGCGACACCCTACACGAGCACGATTTTAAATCGCAGCTCTGGTCTGCTCATCCTGTTTATTTATTTTCTGCCAGGATTTATCTGCTAAAAATAATCCGCCAGATTAAACAGGCTGAAATAACCGATGCATCTTATCCAGCCAATAGTTTGTCAGGAGTTCCATGTCACGTATTGAATCAGTAAAAGACGCTCTTCTTGAGCTTGGTATTCAGGAAAGCAGCGAGCTGTTTTACAACCCCGATTACGATCTGCTGATTGCGCATGAAACCAGCGCGGAATTAACCGGCGCGGAGCGTGGCGTCATGACCGAGTCCGGCGCGGTTGCCGTGGATACCGGCATTTTTACCGGACGTTCTCCGCGCGACAAATATATTGTCAGAGATTCCCTAACGCGCGATACCGTCTGGTGGGCCGACTCCGGTCTCGGTCGTAACGATAATAAACCGTTAACAACGGAAATCTGGGCTGACCTGAAGGCGCTGGTGGCCGGACAGCTTAGTGGCAAAAAATTGTATGTCGTTGATGCCTGGTGCGGTGCCAGTCCGGCGACACGCCTGGGTGTACGCTTTGTCACCGAGGTGGCGTGGCAGGCGCATTTCGTCAAAAACATGTTTATTGCTCCCAGCGCCGAAGAGCTGGCTGAATTTACACCGGACTTCGTGGTGCTCAACGGTGCGGGATGCACCAACGAAAAGTGGCAGGAACAAGGGCTTAACTCTGAGAACTTTGTCGCCTTTAATCTTAGCGAGAACATTCAGCTGATCGGCGGTACCTGGTACGGCGGCGAGATGAAGAAAGGACTCTTCTCGGTAATGAACTATCTGCTGCCTCAGCAGGGGATTGCCTCAATGCACTGCTCGGCCAACCGCGGGGAAGCGGGCGACGTCGCGCTGTTCTTCGGCCTTTCTGGTACCGGTAAAACGACGCTTTCCACCGACCCGTTGCGCCAGCTCATCGGCGATGATGAGCACGGCTGGGATGACGACGGCGTGTTCAACTTTGAAGGCGGTTGTTACGCCAAGACTATCAATCTTGATCCGCAGGCTGAACCGGAAATTTATCGTGCGATTCGCCGCAATGCGTTACTGGAGAACGTGGTGGTCAGAGCTGACGGTAGCGTCAATTACGCCGATGGCAGTAAGACCGAAAACACCCGGGTCTCGTATCCTTTAGCGCATATCGAAAATATCGTTAAGCCGGTATCCCGTGCGGGCCATCCGTCGAAGGTGATTTTCCTTGCCGCCGATGCTTTTGGCGTACTGCCGCCGGTTTCTCGTTTAACGACCGAACAGATGCAATATCACTTCCTGTCCGGCTTTACCTCGAAGCTGGCCGGTACCGAGCGCGGCATTACTCAGCCCACGCCAACCTTCTCAGCCTGCTACGGCGCGGCGTTCCTGCTGCTGCACCCGACGCAGTACGCCAGCGTTCTGGCGGCAAAAATGGCGGAATCGGGGGCCGAAGCCTGGCTGGTGAATACTGGCTGGAACGGGGAAGGCAAACGCCTGTCGCTGCGCGATACGCGTAATATCATCAACGCCATTTTAAACGGCACCATCGGCGAGCTGCGTGAAGAGGCGGTTCCGATCTTTGGTCTGTCGATCCCTGAAAGCGTTCCTGGCGTAGAGAGCGCGCTGCTCGACCCGCGCAGCGGCTGGTCATCTGCCGATAAGTGGCAGGAGAAAGCGGAAAGCCTGGCGCAGCTGTTTATGGATAACTTTAAACAGTATAGCGATACCGAGGCGGGAGCCCGTTTAGCCTTAGCCGGTCCGACGTTGGATAAATCAGCGGTTACGGCTTAATTCCGATAGCTAAAGCTGGATTAGACATTGTGCTCGTATTTCTGCCGGGTGGCGGCTAGCGCCTTACCCGGCCTGCGAAAACCAAATCCGTCACCTGGCAATTCCCTGAGTGGCTTTTTGACAGCAATGTGAACCCGGGCACCCGCTCGGGTTTTTTATTGTGCCGTTTTGGTCAGCAAAAAATCGATTAAGGCTTTCACCCGCTTCGTTTTCCCGGCGCTTTTCGGATAGTAAAGATAAACCGGCGGATAGGTTTTCCAGTAAGGCTCCATGACCGGAATAAACCTTTCCCGATCCGGCTGTAGCCAGTGGATGGGCTCAAACAATCGGCCAATGCCCAATCCGCTGCGGATCCCGTCGGCCATAACGTCAATGTCGTTGCTGATGAGCTGTCCCGGCATTTCTACGGTGAGCTGTTCTCCTTTATCTTCCAGCATCAGGGGCAGGATACGGTTGTTGGTGATAAACCGGTAGCCGATCAGCCTGTGCTGATGAAGGTCAACCGGCGTAACCGGGGTGCCAAATTCTTCAAGATAGGCCGCCGAAGCGTAAAGCCCTTCGCGAAAAGGCTTCAGCAACTGACGGGCGACAACGCCACCCTCAAGAATATCGCCAAAGCGGATACCCAGGTCGAATCTCTCCTCAATGATATTGATGGTTCCATCATAAACCGAAATCTCCAGTTGCACGCCAGGGTAACGCTGGCAGAACTCGGACATAAAAGGTTTAAGTATCAGCAGGTAAGCAAAGCGGGAGAGGGTAATTCGAATCAGGCCGGAAGGCTGCTGGCTACTCTCCTTAATACTGTCGAGGGCTTTTTCCAGCGAATCGACCGCCGCAGAGGTTTGCTGCAAAAGCTGTTGCCCGGCATCGGTGAGCTCAATGCGCCGGGTGGTGCGGATAAACAGCGGATGACCAAGGTGCTGCTCAAGGAGTTTTAGCGCTTTACTGACTGAAGGCGGGGTGATTTCCAGTTTGCGTGCCGCCGCCGAGATGCTTCCCTCCCGGGCAATGCTTTGAAAGATTCGGATTTGATTGTAAATCACGTTATTCATCACTTCATCCTGGGTGCGTATTGTTAGCCATTATCTAAAAGTCTTTGAACTATTAATACTCTAAAAAAAAGAATAGCGGCTGTTTATACTGTTTGCATGTTCAACAATACCTTGTAATAGAAAGAAAAATGCAAAATATACTGATCGTTTCAGGGCATCCCAATCTGAGTGAGTCCGTCGGCAATGCCGCTATTCTTAACGAGGTGGCGCGAGCGCTGCCTGATGTTGAAATCCGTCGTCTGGATAGGCTCTATCCTGATTTCAATATTGATGTCTTAGCCGAGCAGGAAGCGCTGCTGAAAGCTGATGTTATCGTATGGCAATTTCCGTTCTCCTGGTATTCGCTGCCGGGGTTGATGAAATTATGGCTCGACCAGGTCTTTGTTCATGGTTTTGCCCACGGCTCAAAGGCTAAGCTCGGCGGTAAAAAACTTCTCCTCTCGTTTACCACCGGTGCTCCTTCAGCACTTTATGCCGCTGATGGTTTTTTCGGTCATGCCGTTGAGGATTACCTGTCTCAGTTTGCGACCACCGCCGCGTTGTGCAATCTGGAGTGGCAAGCGCCGATTTATACCTGCGGGATCAGCTATGCCGAGCGTGATGAGGCCAAAATAGCGCAGCAGGAAGCGATGGCTCAGGATCATGCTGGTCGCCTGATTGCCGCCTTAAACGCGTTATCCTGAGCAGATAAACCGGGGGTGACCAAATGCAATACAGACAGTTGGGCAACAGTGAGTTAACGGTATCGCGTATTTGCATGGGATGTATGGGATTTGGCGACGCCACCGCAGGCCAGCACAGCTGGACGCTTGATGAATCATCCAGCCGCGAAGTTATCCGCTATGGGCTGGAGCAGGGGATTAATTTTTATGACACCGCGATTGCCTACCAAAATGGTTCCAGCGAACGCTATGTCGGACGGGCGCTGCGCGACATGGCAAAGCGCGATGACGTAGTGGTCGCGACGAAATTTCTGCCGCGAACGGCGCAGCAGATCGCAGATGGCGTAAGCGGCCAGCAGGCTATCGCACAATCTCTCGACCAGAGTCTGCGCAATCTGGGAATGGATTACGTCGATCTCTACATCTACCATATCTGGGACTACAACACGCCGATTCTTGACGTTCTTGAGGCGCTGCATCACGCGGTTAAAGTGGGGAAAGTACGCGCCATTGGTATTTCAAATTGCTATGCGTGGCAACTGGCCAAAGCCAATGCGCTGGCCGAACGTGAAGGCCTGACGCCCTTTGTTTGCGTGCAAAGCCACTACAATCTGATTATGCGCGAGGACGAACGCGAGTTGGCCGGGCTGTGCGCCGAGGATAATATCGCGATGACCCCTTATAGTGCGCTGGCCAGCGGTCGGCTTGCTCGCCTGGGTGATAATCAAACCCGACGCGCCAGCGAAGATACTTATGCCAAAGGGAAGTACGATAAAACGGCGCAGCAGGACCGGGTTATCATTGAACGGGTGGCTGAGCTTGCGGCGCGCCATCAGGTTTCGATGACGGAAATCTCCCTTGCCTGGCTGTTAACCAAAACCACAGCGCCAGTGGTTGGCGCAACGAAAAAACATCATATTGACGGTGCGGTAAATGCGGTCAATTTACAGCTTAGCGACGATGAGATTCGTTATCTGGAAGCGTGTTATCAACCGCATGCTCTTTCGGGGATCATGGCGCAAAATACGGCGCAAACTAAAGACCAAAAGCAGGTCTGGACGCGTTGATCGAATATGGTCGCCGCCGCAATCGTTGGGGTCGCGATTTACCGGTTGGCGTGCTTATGGCAGGGAAATACCTGACCACGTCCGTTCAGTGCATCTGTTAAAAAAGATTATGTCGTGTTGATAGTTGTGCGCAAAATTGAGCAGACTCGCTACACTAGCCTCACGCATTTGCTGCCCTATTTTATTCATGAACAAAAAACGTTACCGGTTACGAACCCTTATGCTATTTCTGTCAGTTGGCGGGATAGTGTTGACCTCTGTGCTTCTGCTGAGCGCATTGACGGTGTTTCAGAAAGGAAATATTGAGAATAGCCTGCTGCAAGGCAATATTGCCTACGCACGCAAGCTTGCTGATACCACCGATCGCTATCTGGGCGTTGCACAGCAAGAACTGGCATACAGCGCCCGCCTGATCATCGGGCTTCACGATCGTAAGCAGTTGAGAGAAGAGGCTGACAGGCTGCGGATGCAGTCCGGTTTTTTCAATTCAGTGGTGATAGTGACGGCTGATGCGGTGATTGCTGCAACCTCCCCAGAGAGCCTCAATCTGGTTGGATTAACGTTACACTCTGAAGCCAGCAAGCATGCCATCCGCAGCCAAAAAGCTTATATATCACCGCCATTCACCTCCGCGACGGGTAACTATGTTGTCTTTATTTCGCAACCGTTATTCTCACCCGAAGGCCACTACATTGGCTTTATTGGCGGTACTATCTATCTAAAAAAACACAGCATGCTGAGTGAAATTCTGGGTCAGCATTTTTATGCAAACCAGGCAGATGTCAGTATTGTCACAGCAGAAGGGCGGATTCTTTTTAGCGACGATCCTGTGTTGATTGGTACCGACGTAAGTACTGATTCGGCCATCAAAGCCAGACTGGCGCACGCGGGCAGCGGTCACTTCGTGGATAAACAAAAAAGTGGTGCCAACCTTATCGGCTATGCAAGCCTGCAGCAGGCCGACTGGAAGATTTTCATTTCAGGCACCTCTGAAAACGTCTCTCGTATTTTGATGAAAACCATCATTAATGCTTTCTGGTTCACTCTGGGCATTATTATTCTGACTATCGCTATAGTGATATTTTTTGCCGGGCGTATCTCTATGCCTCTGGAAAAACTGGCCAAATTTACCCGCACTGAAGATAGCGATAAAGCGCTTAAGCAACTGGCTCAGCTCAATCCTGGCTATCAGGAGGCGGAGCGTCTGAGGGAAGCCGTCAGCCATCATCTGGAAACGATGTCGCGACAGGTTAATTTACTAAGCGATGAGGCAATGACGGATCCGCTAACGGGTCTTTATAACCGTAAAGGGTTCAGCTCTTTGGTTGAAGATCGTTTTTTGGTCGGTGAACACTGCGTCATTGCTATTGATATTGACCACTTCAAGGACATCAACGATCGCCTGGGTCATGATGGGGGGGATGCGGTTCTGGTTAGCTTTGGCAAACTGCTTCGATCGCTGGCGCGGCAAAATGATATTGTCTGCCGGTTTGGTGGGGAAGAATTTATCCTCTTCCTACCGGATTGCACTCTTGAGACAGCGGCTTCTGCCGTGGAACGCATAAGGGTTGCGGTATCCGAGACGCAGTTTCCAAACGGCGCCAAAGTGACTCTTTCGGCCGGGGTGGCAGCACTCGCTGATTGTGATGATATCAGCCAACTCCTGAGGCAGGCGGATCTGGCAATGTATCAAGCCAAAGGAGCCGGGAGGAATCAGGTGTGGGTTAGTGATAAGCAAGGATTTGCACTTTACAAAAATTGAGCAGGCGGGAGCCGTATCACCTGTCTTGCTGAAGGCTCGGATCCTCAAAAAATTATCGCATCAATGTTGTTAGCCTGCTGGCGGCTTTTTATCCGTGCTTAACCCAGAGTAATTTTTCTACCGGGAAACCCAGTTCGCGAGCAATGACGAGATACTCTTGCTTGATGGCATCGGGGATCGTCGGCGTGCGCGCCAGGATCCACAGGTAATCACGATTTGGGCCGCTGACTAACGCGTATTGATATTTATCATCCAGCGCGATCACATTGTAGCCACCATAAAACGGCCCAAAGAATGAAACTTTAAGCGCTGCAGTGGTCGGTGCGCCGGTAAAAAAGGCTTTGCCTTGGCTCTCATTCCATTTTTGTTTCTGCGGATCAAAACCCCGGTTGAGAACGCTGATCCCGCCATCATCGCGTTTACCGTAAGTTGCGGTTACTCGTTCAAGACCGCGTTCAAAACGATTCTCCAGGCGCGCGACTTCGTACCATTTGCCAAGGTAGCGACCAGCGTCAAACCCTGTGATGGGCTGGACCCCCTTCGGAGGGGTTGGGGATTTACAAGCAACCAATGTCAGTGCAATAGCGACGCCGGTCAGAACGGGCCATATTTTCATCGGAAGTCCTTTTATCAACTCGGTGAAAATTAAGTGTAGTCCAGGCTTTCGGCGTTTCATTCGCTGTGGTAATAATCGCTGTATATTAGGAAAAATCTATTTCCCCCGATGCACGCTGCCTGACTTCAGCTGTGAACTCGCCGGATGCTTGTAAATTGGTTATCACAGAATGTTGAATATATTTCCGGGGTAACGGTGCTAACGTTTCCATGTTATTTAAACCACAGGAAAACATCGTGAAAAAACTCTCCAGCTTGATTCTGCTATCTACCATGTCAATTGTTCCAGCTGCGCTTAGTGCTCCTGCAGGAACTCTGAGTGTGCACATTCTTAACCAGCAAACCGGTCTTCCTTCATCGGGGGTTACGGTTACGCTTGAAAAACAGCAGCAGAATAACTGGACTCAGCTAGCAAATGGCAAAACTGATAGCGATGGCCGCATTAAATCGCTTTATCCCTTAGAGGAGGATATGCAGCCGGGAATTTATAAAGTGACGTTTAAAACGGGCGAACAATTCCGCAACCAAAAGCTGGAGTCATTCTTCCCGGAGATTCCGGTACTGTTCACCGTTACCCGTACTAATGAAAAACTGCATATTCCTCTGTTGTTGAGTCAGTACGGCTATTCTACCTACAAAGGGAGTTAAGCACTCTTGCTCATCGTCCCGCATCATGGAAGGTATGATGAGAGCTACTATAGCTGAAAAGAAGGGATGCTCAGCAGGTGATGAGGACCAGGACCAGACCTGCGAGTAAGCAGGCCTGGTCATTCGAGGACTATTGATGCTGCTGCAGTATTTTCAGGAAATCTTGTTTGTTGGAGATGAGTGACAACGCTCTGGCAATAATTTCATCGCTAAAAATAGAGGCGATCTCTCTCAGGACATCGATATGCTCGCTCTCTTTAGCAATAACGCCGATAGCAATGAACATGACATTGCTTCTATCCCAGATTACGCCATCAGGAAACTGAAAGATTTCCACTCCGCTTTTAACAATGATATTGGTTGCTGACTTAGGAAGATGCGGCAGCGTAATGCCGTTACCTAAAAAAGTAGAGACCTGACGTTCTCTCTCGTTGAGGAAAACAACGCAATCCTCGCTGACATATCCCTTTTTTCTGAAGTCAGCACCAATCATGGAAAGAACTTCGGCCTTATTTTTGGCCTGGCATGATAAGTGCAAATTATCCAGCGTAATATTATCAATCATAATCCGCTTTCCTTTGTCGCTGTGTTGAGTCGTGCATCATATTTATTCGATGAAAGTTCTTCTTCTAACTGTTCCAGCGATTTGTTCGATGTTTCTGGCAACGCTGTTATGACAAAGATGATAGCTAAATAGTTAATGGCAGCGAAGATAAGGAACACCGGGCCTAACCCGAGCTTGGCCTGTAATAAAGGGAACAGATAGCTGACTATCGCATTCATTACCCACATGAAAAATACCGAGATACCCATCGATAATCCGCGGAATTTCAGAGGGAAGAGTTCGGCTAAAACCACCCATGTAATAAAGCCCATTGTCCCCTGCATGACCCCAACGAACATCGCACCCAGCAGCCAGATTGCTGTGGCTTTAATATCACCGACGAGGGTGTAGTCTACGCCAGCGATAATCAGGTGAAGGGTCGCCATGAGAGCAAAGCCGTAGATGATGATGGTCTTGCGTTTAAAACGGTCAACGAGGTACATCACGCCGAATATCATGCCACCTACTGAAAATACGCCATTGAGCACGTTGCATATCAATGAAGTTCTTTCCGAGAACCCCGCAGTACTCAGGATTTCCGTGCCGTAGTACATAATGACGTTGACGCCGGTGGTTTGCTGCAAGGCGGCCCAAACGATGCCAACGATGAGTAATTTGAGAATCCACGGTGTCTGAAGAATCGTTACAAAAGAGTTTTTATTAGCCAGTTTTTTATCTGCTTCGATTTTAATTAACGTTGTGATGTCATTGAATTCTTTCATCGCACGTTCGAGCGGGCGGATTTGTTTTAATATTTCGAGGGCTTCTTCATGGCGGTTTTTACTGATCAGCCAGCGAGGGCTTTCAGGCGAGCGCAACATACCGATAAACAGGCAGATGGCGGGTATGGTTTGTACCATTAGCATATATCGCCAGACTTCGGGGAGGTGGCCCCAGACAATGCCTATAATAGCGTTGATGGCAAATGCGGCCAACTGTCCGATAACAATCGCCACTTCGTTTAAGCCAGTCAGTTTACCGCGCATTTCCGTTGGTGCGACTTCAGAAATAAATGTTGGCGCGGTTACTGAGGCACCACCGACAGCATAACCCAGAATAAAACGAGAAATAAGAAGAACCGTGATATCTGGAGCAAGTGCGGACATTAGTGCGCCGATGAAAAAAACAAATGATAAAAAGAGCAGGTACTTTCTTCTGCCAAAGAAATCGGCGAACTTCCCTCCGAAAACGCTACCTAAGGCGGCACCGATCAGCAACACGCTCATCACCAGACCTTCTGTGGTTGGTGTCAGAGCCATATATTGTTTCAGTGAGGAAAATGCACCATTAATAACTCCGGTGTCGTAACCGAATAGCAGGCCGCCAAATGTTGCTACTAAAGTTATTTGGTGTAGTCGTTTTCTCTGTTGTAGGTTCAGATTCATTATAAGAGACATTTTTATACCTTTTGTTTTGATTAACGGCACAAGATAAAAATAAATCACCCCCAGCCATGGCCGATCTTTTAGTTCGCTGGCATATGACGGGCATGAAATGATTTTTGTTCTTTGTGCTACTTAGCTCTTTTGGTTATTCGCTAAATAAATCCGGTCAAAGAGGCTTCTTTTGATTAATGATGAATCATTAGTATATGTAGGGTTTTTTCCTCCGGGATCGTTGGCGTACAGAATGTCCCCGGTAGCATTTTCGTGTGAACTGGTGGTGGTATGGCAACCGCAAACATAGACGGTACCAATAAATTCTGATCTCACTTCTCTCATGGAATCCTCCGGGGGGTTAGGATTTCTGCTGCACCTTAGCGTAATCAAAGTGCGTTTAGTGAGGTGAGATTATGGCATTTAATTTTGAAATGAAAATGCAAATAGATCACATTTTGGAAATTTCATTTCGATTGTGATAGGTCCGAATGAGTACTCATGGCGTCAGATACAATGTGTTTTTTATAACATATTGATATTAAATGTTATTTTTTAACATTTAAAAGATTGTGGATTATGGTTTTTTAGGATCTAATGTTAAATTTATGATATGTATCACATTTGTTATTAAAGCTCATTAATGAAATTAAAATTCTATTTTTGTATTTATTTTATATTTTATTCGAAATTTGATGGGCTGAAAGCCACTCCCGGCAGCACCTGGATGGTAAGTCTGGGTTGGCAAGAGAAGTGGTAAAGGGTAGGGGCACGGATCTTTACTGTTTGACTTGTGACCGCTAATTCAAATGTATCTTGTATGAGTCGGGGCATAAAAAATCCACGCATCTGCGTGGATTTTTTAGTGATAAAAAGAGATTAGACGTTGAACAGGAAGTTCATGATATCGCCATCTTTCACAATATAATCTTTACCTTCAGCACGCATTTTCCCGGCTTCTTTAGCACCTTGCTCACCTTTATAGGTAATAAAGTCTTCAAAGGCGATGGTTTGGGCGCGGATAAAGCCTTTTTCGAAGTCGGTGTGGATTTTACCTGCCGCCTGCGGTGCGGTTGCGCCTACTGGGATCGTCCACGCACGAACTTCTTTCACGCCAGCGGTGAAGTAGGTTTGCAGGTTCAACAGTTCGTAACCAGCGCGGATAACGCGGTTCAGACCCGGTTCTTCAATTCCCAGTTCTGCCATGAACTCCTCGCGATCGGCATCGTCGAGTTCAGCGATATCGGATTCAACAGCGGCGCAAACGGCAACCACCACAGAACCTTCCGCAGCCGCGATTTCGCGCACTTTATCGAGGTACGGGTTATTCTCAAAACCGTCTTCGTTGACGTTAGCGATATACATGGTTGGCTTCAGGGTCAGGAAGCTCAGGTATTTAATCGCTGCTTTGTCTTCTTCGGTCAGGTTTTTCAGCGCACGCAGCATACCGGCGTTTTCCAGCTGCGGCAGGCATTTTTCCAGAGCCGCCTGTTCAGCTTTAGCGTCTTTATCGCCGCCTTTGGCCTTTTTCTGTACGCGGTGCAGGGCGCGCTCACAGGTGTCCAGATCGGACAGCGCCAGTTCGGTGTTGATAACTTCGATATCGTCAGCCGGATCCACTTTATTGTTAACGTGAATAATGTTGTCGTTTTCAAAGCAGCGCACCACGTGACCGATAGCTTCGGTTTCACGAATGTTGGTCAGAAACTGGTTACCCAGACCTTCGCCTTTAGACGCGCCTTTTACCAGACCTGCGATATCGACGAATTCCATGGTGGTTGGCAGAATACGCTGCGGTTTGACGATTTCAGCCAGTTTGTCCAGACGCGGATCGGGCATCGGAACGACACCGGTGTTCGGCTCGATGGTACAGAAGGGGAAGTTGGCCGCTTCAATACCCGCTTTGGTGAGCGCATTGAACAGGGTGGATTTGCCGACGTTGGGCAAACCGACGATACCGCATTTGAATCCCATGATTTAAATCACCTTAATCTTTGGATAATCAACCTGTTACAGTGAGCAGATTGTAGAAAAGTAAATAGCTTTGCCTATTATACACCGTGCGCGGCAAAAATTCCGCACGTCGACTGGTTATTGCGCTTTAAAAGCGTGCAATCGATTGGTTGCTTTAGTGAGACCCTCTTTCAGCCAAACTTCGGTACAACGCACCGCTTGGTCAACAGCTTCATCAATGAGCTTCTGTTCGCTAACGGGCGGTTTCCCCAAAACAAAACCGACAACTTTATTTTTATCGCCCGGATGACCGATTCCCACACGTAAGCGGTGAAAGTTCGGGTTATTACCCAGTTTGCTGATGATGTCTTTCAGGCCATTATGGCCGCCATGGCCGCCGCCAAGTTTGAATTTAGCTACGCCGGGCGGCAGGTCGAGCTCATCATGGGCCACCAGAATTTCATCTGGATTGATGCGAAAGAAGGTTGCCATTGCCGATACGGCTTTACCGCTAAGATTCATAAAGGTGGTGGGAACCAGCAGACGAACATCTTCGCCAGCAAGGTTAATCCGTGAGGTGTAGCCGAAGAATTTGCTCTCTTCGCGCAGCGGTGCGCGGTTGCGCTCAGCTAATAAATCTACATACCAGGCACCGGCGTTATGTCGGGTCGCGGCGTATTCAGCGCCGGGATTGGCCAGGCCGACAATCAATTTTATGGTCACTTTTCTATCCTGAGTGGGTCGTTCTCTGGCGCGTAGTGTACTGTCTGCGCGCGCGGTTGACAAAATTCTGCCAGCGAAACGCTGCATGTCATGATGGTTTCGGGTTTGAACAATTAGAATTTGATGTAGTTCAGTAGGTTATTTGTAAACTTTTGTTGGTTTGATGTTCGCTTATGTGATCGTCCACGCAATCGCTTTATTGGTCATTGTCTATACTATACCTACAAGATTTGGGGATATTCCCATGCAACCCAAGGTTCCGGAGGTGACATATGAAACGCAGAAACGCTTCGTTACTCGGTAATGTGCTGATGGGGTTGGGGTTGGTCGTCATGGTTGTCGGCGTTGGTTACTCTATTCTAAACCAGCTTCCGCAGCTTGACCTGCCGCAGTTTTTTGCGCATGGCGCAATCTTAAGCATTTTTGTCGGCGCGGTTCTGTGGCTGGCAGGTGCGCGTATCGGCGGCCATGAACAGGTCAGCGACAGATACTGGTGGGTTCGTCATTACGACAAACGCTGCCGCCGCGATCAGCATCGCCACAGCTGAGTGAATTCCATTCCACCAGCCGTTCAGTACGGCTGGTGCGTTCTATCATAGCCTGGGCAGGCTATCCCTCTATTGTCGTCTAAATTTCCCTTTCGTTACCCTTTTTGAATATTACGGCGTGATCCAAATTCGTATACTTAGCACTTGACCCTGACGTAACGTCAGACAGCAGTGTGGCGTCACTGGTAAACGAAAGGAGCAGTCATGTTAATTCAGGTGGGAGAACTGGCGAAGCGTGCCGGAATAACCGTTCGCACGCTACATCACTATGAACAAACAGGATTGCTGACCCCTTCAGCCAGAAGCGCGGCGGGTTACCGGCTATACAATCTGGCGGCCGTTCAGCGGCTGCATACGATCAAGGTGTTGGCTCAGGCCGGGCTGGAACTCGCCACTATTAAGGACTATCTCGCCAGGGATGCTTTCTCGCTGTCTGACCTGCTGGTCAAGCAGATAACCACTCTTGATCGGCAGCTACAAACCATCTCAACGCTACGCGAACGGCTGGCGCTGCTGCGCGATGAGTTAGACAGGGGAAGCGACCCCGATCTGGAATCCTGGCTACAGATGCTGGAGCTAATGAAAATGTACGATCGCTGGTTTAGTCAACAGGAACTACAGGTGCTGCCGTTCGCGGAACAGGATGAGCAACGTAATCAAGCCTGGCGGGCGCTGGTTAATGAAGTTCAGGGATTAATGCGCAAGCAATGCCCGTCAGATGCCCCTCAGGCGATGAGTCTGGCGACCCGCTGGATGGAACAGTTAGAGCAGGATACCGCTGGACGGCCTGAATTTTTGACCCGGCTGAATGAAATGCATGCCGCCGAACCACAGATGTGCGAACAAACCGGCGTTACCCCGCAGATCATTGACTTTATCACTCACGCTTTTGCGGAAAGTAAACTGGAAATCTGGGCGCGCTATCTGAACGCCGAGGAGTTGGCGTTCACCCGGCAGCACTATTTCGATCGGCTGCTGGAATGGCCGGCGTTAGTGGCGGAACTGCATTATGCGTGTCGCGAACAGCTGACACCGGCTTCATCGCAAGGACAGCAGCTTGCACAACGCTGGCTGGCGTTGTTTCAATCTTACGCCGGGGATAACCCGCAAACTCAGCAGAAGTTTCGCTACGCGATGGAGCAGGAGCCGCATTTGATGAAGGGAACGTGGATGACCCCGGAGGTGCTTGCCTGGCTTCAGCAGGCTATAGGGGTGATGATGCGGCAGGCGCAGGGGCCTGCCGCCAGGTAATTAAATGTCCGCCAGCGCGGCGTTACGATCCGGGTAAAAGCTCAGGCGGCCCGCAATCGGTTTAACGCCCGCGCGCGCCAAAGTGCGCAGCGGTTGAAACTCGAGGTTAGAGACGCGCAGCTCACAGCCTTCCGGCAGCTTACTGACAAAGCGCTGGAAGGCATCAAGTCCACCGGCATCCAGCACCGGCACCGCATCCCACTTCAGCACAACGATACGTTTACCTTCAACCCGCGTTTCCAGATCGGTAAACAGCCCCTCAGCGGCAGCGAAGAACAGTGGCCCTATCACGCGTAGCACCAACACATCTTCAGGCACTTCAACGTTGACCGGCGCGAGGCGAGTCATGCGCGCAATCCGGCGCATAAACAGCAGTGAGGCCAGCACGATGCCCACGCTGATGGCGATAACCATATCAAATAGCACGGTCAGCGACATACACATCAGCAGCACGATAATGTCGTCTTTCGGGCCGTGACGCAGTAAGTTCACAACCTTATGCGCCTCGCTCATATTCCATGCCACCATCAGCAGCAGCGCCGCCATCGCGGAAAGCGGCAGCCAGGAAAGCAGCGGCGCGAGGACCAGTAGCGCCATGATCACCAGCAGGGCGTGGATCACGGCGGAAACCGGTGAGGTTGCGCCAGCACGGACGTTTGCTGCTGAACGGGCAATGGCGGCAGTGGCGGTAATACCGCCGAAGAACGGTGCAACGATGTTGCCAAGGCCCTGGCCAATCAGTTCACTATTGGCTTTATGCTTGGTGCCGGTCATGCCATCCAGTACCACGGCGCAGAGCAGCGATTCAATCGCCCCCAGCATAGCCATCGAAAACGCCGCCGGGAGCAGTGCCTGCAGCGAGGCCCAACTGAGCGTAAAGTCCGAACCGGGCATATCCCACGGCAGAACCAACTGCGGCAGCAGTTGCGGAATACCGTTGCCCTGGCTGCCGTCGGCGAGAATATAGTGGAATTGAGAGCCGATAGTGGCGACGTGGCCGCCAACCAGGTTGACTACGCCCATCACCGCACAGCCTGCCAGTAGAGCTGGAAGGTGTCCTGGAAGACGGATCCCCAGGCGTGGCCAGAAAATTAAGATCCCTAGCGTGACCACGCCAATAGCCGCATCACCGAGGTTAATCGTCGGCAGGGCCATAAACAGTGCGCCGACTTTCTGCAAATAATGTTCAGGCACGTGGGCCATCTGCAGGCCGAGGAAATCTTTAATCTGCATGGTACCAATGGTGATACCAATCCCGGAGGTAAAACCGAGCGTGACCGACAGCGGGATGTACTCAATCAGGCGACCAAAGCGTGCCAGGCCGAAAAGAATTAAAAACACCCCCGACATTAACGTCGCCACCAGCAGCCCCGCAAGGCCAAACTGCTGCGAAACCGGGTACAAAATGACCACGAAGGCAGCGGTTGGTCCTGAGACGCTGAAGCGCGACCCACCGGATAGTGCGATGACGATCCCGGCGACAGCGGAGGTATAAAGTCCGTACTGTGGCGCTACGCCGCTGCCTATTGCCAGCGCCATCGCCAGCGGAATAGCGATGATCCCGACGGTAATCCCGGCAATGACATCGCGGGTAAATCGCGATGCGGTATATTTTTCTTTCCAGCAAGCGTCGATGAGGGCGCGGAAAGGCATCACATGTGAGGAAAATAATCTATTCACAATAATGTTTCATCCATGAGCGCATCATCTGTCAACTGAATGGCAGGTGAAGGAGGCATTAATCATACAAATTAGGTTTAGAGACAAAAAAACCCGCCGCAGCGGGTTTTTATGCCGGGCTCGATTAGTGTTCGAACATGGCAGAGATGGATTCTTCGTTGCTGATACGACGAATCGCTTCGGCCAGCATGCCAGACAGCGTCAGAGTACGAACTTTTGCCAGCGCTTTGATTTCTGGTGCCAGTGGAATGGTATCGCAGACGACGAATTCGTCAATCACAGAGTTTTGGATATTCTGGATAGCATTACCTGAGAAGATCGGGTGCGTTGCGTAAGCGAATACGCGTTTAGCGCCACGTTCTTTCAGTGCTTCTGCTGCTTTACACAGGGTACCGCCGGTATCAATCATATCGTCAACCATCACGCAGTCACGACCAGCGACGTCACCGATGATGTGCATCACCTGAGAGACGTTAGCGCGCGGGCGACGTTTGTCGATAATAGCCATGTCGGTATCGTGCAGCAGCTTGGCAATAGCACGAGCACGAACGACGCCGCCGATGTCCGGAGAAACCACAATCGGGTTATCCAGATTCAGCTGCAACATGTCTTCCAGCAGGATTGGGCTGCCGAATACGTTATCAACCGGAACATCAAAGAAGCCCTGAATTTGTTCTGCATGCAGATCAACGGTCAGGACACGGTCGACGCCAACGCTGGACAGGAAGTCGGCAACCACTTTTGCGGTGATAGGTACGCGAGCAGAACGAACACGACGGTCCTGGCGAGCATAACCGAAGTAAGGGATAACAGCGGTGATACGACCTGCCGAAGCACGACGCAGAGCATCAACCATAACAACCAATTCCATCAGGTTGTCATTGGTGGGAGCACAAGTGGACTGGATGATGAAAATATCACCACCGCGTACGTTTTCATTGATTTGTACGCTGACTTCGCCGTCGCTAAAACGACCTACAGCGGCGTCGCCAAGAGAAGTGTACAGGCGGTTGGCAATACGTTGTGCTAGTTCCGGGGTAGCGTTACCAGCAAAAAGCTTCATATCAGGCACGAGAAGAACCTCAGGCATGCGTCCAGTGGTGGATGAAACGGGCCAAGAACTGTGCGGGTCGGCACGATTCCATCCAGGCGGTGTATTTAAAGAGCTCGATGCAACGTCTGGAACAGGGTGACGTTGTCACCGTAACTCAGTATCCCCGGCGTACTCGCCGTTTTTTGCTAAATTCAGCAGGACTTAGAGCAGCGATTGCTTGAGCGGAGAGATGTTAACACCTCGCGCTACAAAGCCATGCAGCCATGCCGGGGCTTTTTTAAGCACCTGACGAGCGGCGGATTCAGTGTCAAATTCAGCAAACACACATGCACCGGTACCAGTCAGGCGCGACGGCGCATATTCTAGCAGCCAGGAAAGCGCCGCATCAACCTCGCGAAAACGTTTTCTTGCGATAACCTCGCAATCATTGCCGAATTTACATTTTAATAACGTATTAATTGACCTGCTTGGGGTATCACGAGGAAGTTCCGGATCGCGAAAAATGATCGGTGTTGGAATACTGACCCCAGGATGGGCGACCAGATACCACTTTTCTTCTGGCTCTACCGGCGTCAGGATTTCACCCACGCCTTCGGCAAAAGCCGCATGACCGCGAACGAACACCGGCACGTCAGCACCTAGCTGCAAACCTAAAGCGGCCAGTTCATCCTCTGAAAGATGGCAGCCCCATAGATGATTAAGCGCCACCAGCACGGTGGCGGCATTGGACGAGCCGCCGCCGAGACCGCCGCCCATGGGGAGAATCTTATCGATGCTGATGTCGGCGCCGCTGCCTGCGGGCAGGGTCCCGCGCTCAGAGGCTGCCTGCATTAATAACCTTGCCGCGCGGATAATCAGGTTCTCATCATCCGGCACGCCGTCCACCGGCGTCAGCAGGCGCAGTTGACCATCATCACGCGTTTCGATGGTCAACGTGTCGCCATAATCAAGGAACTGAAACAGCGTCTGCAGCGTGTGATAACCATCGGCGCGCTGTCCGGTAATGTACAAAAACAGATTCAGCTTCGCAGGAGAGGGCCAGCGGGTCATCATTTCACAATCCAGTTATCCATTTTCAGCTTGATGCGCTGACTGCCGTTGTTGAGTTCCATATTGGCAGGAAGTGAGGGTTTCGTATCAGTGGTGTAGCCGCTATAGGTGACATGCCAGGTCTTGCCATTTTGCGTGTAGTTCAGCTCGCGTAGACGATACTGGTCATCAAGAGCGTAATCGGTCGCCTCACCCGGCAGGCCGATAATCCACTGGCGCAGGCTGTTGAGCGGAATCGGCATCCCGGTCAGGCGGCCAATCATCTCTTCTGCATCGGTCGCAGTGTAGGTCTGTCCTTTATTGTCGATCATCTGCACGCTGCCCGGCTGCGCGGTCAACGACAGTTCTGTGCTGCCGAGCGGGTTAGTCAGCAGCAGACGATAGCGGTCCTGGCCAGTCTGCTGCCAGAAGAAGCGGGCATACACTTTTTGTTCATCTGAGAGGTAAGCAAAAGCGCCGCGTGTCTGGAACTGATTGAGATTGCGGACATCTTGCTGATGCTGACGCCACTGCGGAGCGTCAGGGCTTTTACCTGGTCCTTGCGGAGCGTTAATCGTACAGGCGGTCAGAACGAGGCTTGCCAGCGGCAACAGGCGGAACAGTCGATTCATAATGATGACAAATCCTTGATGTCTACAGTGAAATACGGCGAATGGGATAAAGTCGCGGCCGATTTGTGTAGCGGGTTACAATAATAACCTTTAATGCTAGCGTCGCCGGGCGGTAGCGTCTACGTTCAAGTTGTCTGAAATCAAAAAATTACCGTTAATGGCTATTACTGATTAGCTATTACTCCAAAAGGGGAGGCTCTCTTTTATTGATTACGCGCATCCTGTATGATGCCCCCAGACTAACCTTAGCAACGCTGGTACTACTCCCTCACAATGACCCTTTTAGCTCTTGGCATTAATCACAAAACAGCCCCGGTAGCGCTGCGAGAACGCGTAACGTTTTCGCCGGATACGCTCGACCAGGCGCTGGAGAGCTTGCTGGCTCAGCCAATGGTGCAGGGCGGGGTGGTGCTGTCGACCTGCAACCGTACGGAACTTTACCTCAGCGTTGAAGAGCAGGATAACCTCCAGGAAGTCCTGATTCGCTGGCTGTGCGACTATCATGGCCTGAATGAAGACGAACTGCGTAAAAGCCTCTATTGGCACCAGGATAACGATGCGGTCAGCCATTTGATGCGCGTTGCCAGCGGACTGGACTCGCTGGTGCTTGGCGAACCACAGATCCTCGGACAAGTGAAAAAAGCCTTTGCCGATTCCAGCCGCGGGCATCTGAACGTCAGCGAACTGGAGCGCATGTTCCAGAAGTCGTTCTCGGTGGCCAAACGCGTGCGTACCGAAACTGATATCGGTGCCAGCGCGGTCTCCGTCGCGTTTGCTGCCTGTACTCTGGCGCGTCAAATCTTTGAATCACTGTCAAGCGTCACGGTGCTGCTGGTCGGCGCCGGGGAAACCATCGAACTGGTGGCCCGCCATTTGCGTGAGCACAAGGTGCGCAAGATGGTGATTGCCAACCGTACCCGTGAGCGTGCTCAGGCGCTGGCCGAAGAAGTCGGCGCAGAGGTCATCTCCCTGAGTGATATCGACGAACGTTTGAAAGAAGCCGACATTATTATTAGCTCTACCGCCAGCCCGCTGCCTATTATCGGCAAAGGGATGGTGGAGCGCGCGTTGAAGGCGCGCCGTAATCAGCCGATGCTGCTGGTAGATATCGCGGTACCGCGTGATGTTGAACCCGAAGTTGGTAAGCTGGCGAACGCTTATCTCTACAGCGTGGACGATCTACAAAACATCATTCAGAATAATCTGGCGCAGCGAAAAGCCGCGGCGGTGCAGGCTGAAACCATTGTCGAGCAGGAAACCAGCGAATTTATGGCCTGGCTGCGTGCCCAGAGCGCCAGCGAGACTATCCGCGAATATCGTTCCCAGGCTGAGCTGGTCCGCGACGAGCTGACGGCGAAGGCGCTTGCTGCGCTGAGCCAGGGCGGCGATGCGCAGGAAATCATGCAGGACCTGGCACGTAAGTTGACTAACCGCCTGATCCACTCGCCAACCAAATCTCTTCAGCAGGCTGCCCGTGACGGGGATGATGAACGCCTGCATATTCTGCGCAACAGCCTCGGGCTGGAATAGCGCACCTTTCTCTCTTTTTTAGGACAGGGTGATTTCACGCCTATGAAGCCTTCTATTGTTGCCAAACTGGAAGCTCTTTACGAGCGCCACGAGGAAGTTCAGGCGCTACTCGGCGACGCTGCGACCATCGCCGATCAAGATAAATTTCGCGCATTATCGCGAGAGTACGCACAGCTGAGCGACGTGGCTCGTTGCTATACCGACTGGCGTCAGCTGCAGGGTGATATTGAAACTGCGCAGATGATGCTCGACGACCCGGAAATGCGCGAAATGGCGCAGGAAGAGCTGCGTGAAGCGAAAGAAAAAGGCGAGCAGATGGAACAGCAGCTGCAGGTTCTGCTGCTGCCAAAAGATCCGGATGACGAACGTAACGCTTTTGTCGAAGTGCGCGCCGGTACCGGCGGTGATGAAGCAGCGTTGTTCGCAGGCGATCTGTTCCGTATGTACAGCCGTTATGCCGAAGCCCGCCGCTGGCGTGTTGAAATCATGAGCGCTAACGAAGGCGAACATGGTGGTTTTAAAGAAGTGATTGCCAAGATCAGCGGCGATGGCGTCTATGGTCGCCTGAAGTTCGAATCTGGCGGTCATCGCGTTCAACGCGTACCGGCAACCGAGTCTCAGGGGCGTATCCATACTTCTGCCTGTACCGTGGCGGTGATGCCGGAGCTGCCGGAAGCCGAAATGCCTGAAATTAACGCGGGCGATCTGCGTATTGATACCTTCCGCTCTTCGGGTGCTGGCGGTCAGCACGTTAACACCACCGATTCGGCTATTCGTATTACCCACTTGCCGACCGGTATTGTCGTCGAGTGCCAGGACGAACGTTCACAGCACAAAAACAAAGCCAAAGCCTTGTCGGTGCTGGGCGCGCGTATTCGCGCTGCGGAAGTGGCTAAACGCCATCAGGCGGAAGCCTCTGAACGCCGTAACCTGTTGGGCAGCGGCGATCGCAGCGATCGTAATCGCACCTATAACTATCCGCAGGGGCGCGTCACCGACCACCGCATCAACCTGACGCTTTACCGTCTGGATGAGGTGATGGAAGGAAAACTTGATATGCTCATTGAGCCGATCGTGCAGGAATATCAAGCCGATCAGCTGGCAGCGCTTTCCGAGCAGGAATGATGACATTTCAGCAGTGGTTGACCCGGGCCATAACCCGCCTGAGCCAAAGCGAAAGTCCGCGCCGGGATGCCGAAATCTTGCTCGGCCACGTGACCGGCAAAGCGCGGACTTATATTCTCGCGTTTGACGAAACGACTCTGACGGAGCAACAGTTAGCTGAGCTGGAAACGCTACTCAGCCGTCGCACGCAGGGTGAGCCGGTGGCTCACCTGGTCGGTCAGCGTGAGTTCTGGTCGCTGCCGCTGTTTGTCTCCCCGGCGACGCTTATTCCGCGCCCGGACACCGAATGTCTGGTTGAGCAGGCCCTGGAGCGATTGCCTGGGGCACCGTGCCGGATCCTCGATCTCGGCACCGGCACTGGCGCTATCGCTCTGGCGTTAGCCAGCGAACGCCCGGACTGTCTGCTGACAGCCGTCGACTTTATGCCTGATGCGGTTGCGCTGGCCGAGCGCAACGTCGCTCATCTCGCTATCGATAACGTCACCGTGCGGCAAAGCAACTGGTTCAGCGCGCTCGCCGGGCAGCAATTCGACATGATAGTCAGCAATCCCCCCTATATCGACGAAACCGACCCGCATCTTGAACAGGGCGATGTGCGCTTTGAGCCAAAAACGGCGCTGGTTGCTGCCGACAGTGGACTGGCTGATTTGGCGCATATTATCCGTGAAGGCCGTCGTTTCCTCGTCCCTGGCGGCGTTATGCTGCTGGAGCATGGCTGGACGCAGGGTGAAGTGGTGCGCGAGTTATTTCGCGAGGCCGGGTACCTCGATGTCTCCACCTGCCGCGATTACGGAGATAACGAACGTCTGACGTTGGGGCTGATACCGGGAGGGCCGCATGAATCTGTTTAGCGCCGTGCTGTATCTGCATATTGCCAGCGTGGTGGTCTCGGTCAGCCTGTTCGTGTTGCGCTACTGGTGGAGCTGGAGCGGTAATCGTCTGCTCAATCAGCGCTGGGTACGCATTGCGCCGCACTGTAGCGATACCGTGCTGTTTCTCAGCGGCGCAGGATTAATGGCAATAACGCACTATCTGCCGTTTACCGAGGACGGTACATGGCTGACTGAAAAGCTGTTTGGCGTTATCATTTATATCGCATTGGGTTTTATCGCGTTGGGCCGTCGTCGCCCGCGCAGCCAGCAGAGTCGGTTTATCGCCTTTCTGTTGGCCCTGGTGGTGTTGTTCATCATCATTCAACTCGCCATCACAAGAATACCGTTACTGGGGTAAGTCATGAGGTCGTTAGCTGATTTCGAATTTAATAAAGCGCCATTATGTGATGGCATGGTCCTCATTTCCGAATTAATCCGCGACGATTTTCCGACGCACTATGTGCAGGATGAACTGGAGCGGTTGCTAGGTCTGGCGCAGGAGGAGATTGCTTCTTCCTGGGATCAGGAACGCCAGATCGAGCGTTTGCTGGAACTTTTTTACAAGGACTGGGGATTCAGCGCATCCCACGGCGTCTACCGCCTGTCCGACGCTCTGTGGATTGATAAGGTTCTGAACAACCGACAGGGCAGCGCGGTGTCGTTAGGTGCTGTCCTGTTGTGGATAGCTCAGCGTCTGTCGCTGCCGGTTGTACCGGTGATTTTCCCAACGCAGATGCTGCTTCGCGCCGATCCCGAAGAGAGCGAAGAGATGTGGCTTATCAACCCGTTCAATGGCGAAACCCTGAACGAGCACACTCTGGAGGTCTGGCTGAAGGGCAATATTAGTCCGCTTGCCGAGCTGTTTAATGAGGATCTCGATGAGGCTGATAACGCGGAAGTGATCCACAAACTGCTTGATACTCTGAAATCAGCCCTGATGGAAGAGCGGCAGATGGAACTGGCGTTAGGCACCAGCGAGGCGCTTTTGCAGTTCAATCCAGAAGACCCGTATGAAATTCGCGATCGTGGACTGATTTACGCCCAGCTTGAGTGCGATCATGTGGCATTGCAGGATCTCAACTACTTCGTGGAGCAGTGCCCGGAAGACCCGATCAGCGAAATGATCCGCGCGCAGATCAACACCATTTCGCATAAACAAATTACATTGCATTAGTCTGAAACCAATCCGGTTACACCCTGATAAGGCGAACTTATGAAACAAAAAGTGGTTAGCATTGGTGATATCAACGTAGCAAACGACCTGCCATTCGTTCTGTTTGGTGGGATGAACGTGCTGGAGTCCCGCGATCTTGCGATGCGTATCTGCGAACACTATGTGACCGTCACGCAGAAGCTGGGCATTCCCTATGTGTTCAAAGCCTCTTTTGATAAAGCTAACCGTTCTTCCATCCACTCCTATCGTGGGCCGGGTCTGGAAGAAGGGATGAAGATTTTCCAGGAGCTGAAACAGACTTTTGGTGTGAAAATCATCACCGATGTTCACGAAGCCAGCCAGGCGCAGCCGGTTGCTGATGTGGTTGACGTTATCCAGCTGCCAGCGTTCCTGGCGCGCCAGACTGACCTGGTCGAAGCGATGGCGAAAACCGGTGCGGTCATTAACGTTAAGAAACCGCAGTTCGTGAGCCCGGGCCAGATGGGTAACATCGTCGATAAATTTATCGAAGGCGGTAACGACCAGATTATTCTGTGCGATCGCGGTGCTAACTTCGGCTACGACAACCTGGTTGTCGATATGCTGGGCTTTGGCGTGATGAAAAAATCGTCCAACAACTCACCGGTTATCTTCGATGTGACCCACGCGCTACAGTGTCGTGACCCGTTTGGCGCAGCTTCCGGCGGTCGTCGCGCGCAGGTTGCCGAACTGGCGCGTGCGGGTATGGCGGTTGGTATTGCGGGCCTGTTTATTGAAGCGCATCCGGATCCGGAACACGCGAAATGCGATGGTCCGTCCGCGCTGCCGCTGGATAAACTGGAGCCGTTCCTCAAGCAAATGAAAGCAATTGACGATCTGGTCAAAGGCTTTGATGAGCTGGATACCAGCAAGTAATTGCCCCTGATATGACAAAAGCCTGCCCGTTGCAAAACCGGCAGGCTTTTTTATGTCCCCAGCAAGCTTACGCAGCCGGGGGAGAGTCAGGCAAAAATAGTCATCAGGTAGGCGGCAAATAGCGCCAGGTGCGCCGCGCCGTTGAGTACATTGGTGCGCCCGGTAGAGAAGGAAATATGGCATAGCACCAACGAGGCGACCATCACCACCATCTCCGGCGCGCCAAGGCCAAAGAGTAGATCGTTACCGGTGAGTATAGCGATTAACGTCACCACCGGAACCGTCAGGGAAATCGTTGCCAGCACCGAACCGAAGAACAGGTTCATCGCCCGCTGAACCTGGTTGTTCAGTACCGCTTTTAGCGCGCCAAGGCCTTCCGGGGAGAGGATCAGCAGGGCGACCAGGAAGCCGGTAAAGGCCACAGGCGCGTTCATGCTGGTCAGCAGAGTCTCCAGTGGATTGGCGTTCATCTTGGTGACGGCGATAACCGCAACCAGATGTACCAGCAGCCAGGCGGTATGCCACTTGCTGCTATGCGCAGACGGCTTGCCATGATGCGGGTCGTCGTCGTCGCTGTCATCTTCGTGCTCGTAAATAAACAGGCTCTGGTGGGTTTTGGTCTGAATCAGCAGAAATACACCATACATCCCAGCAGATATCAGCGCGACCAGCAGCGCCTGTCCAGTGGTGAAGTTGGCCCCCGGTAGCGCCATCGGGAAAACCAGCACGATAATTGCCAGTGGGAACAGGGCGATTAAGTACTGTTTGATGCCGAACAGATTCATATATTGGGTGGCAAATTTACGCCCACCGAGAAGTAGTGAAAAGCCCACCAGACCGCCGGTGACGATCATAATGATCGAATAAAGCGTGTCGCGCATCAGGGTTGGCGCGGCGTCGCCGGTGGCCATTAATGCGGAAATCAGGCTAACTTCGAGAATAACCACCGAGAGGCTCAAAATTAACGAGCCATAGGGTTCGCCGAGGCGATGCGCCAGAACGTCGGCGTGGCGTACTACGCTAAATGCGCTGCTCAGAATCCCGACCAGCGCCAGAATATTTATTGCAATGACCACTGGCAGTGACTGGCTGCTTCCCAGAAAAAACAGCACCGCCAGCGCCAGAACCGGAAAGGCGAGGGTGGTCTCCTTGTGGCGGGTTTTTACCGCCTCATGTGCTTCGGTCATGAATTATCTCCAGGTGTGCAGGTGTTATAATTATAGATAGCGTAAGTTAATAAAATAACAGACATTGATGAAATTAATTTGTTTTTTTACTTAAATTTACCACTCTTTCCTTATAAAACTGATAGATTGCCATAAACTGCGGTTACTGTTTTTTTGTATTTATTATTCAGATAATTACTAAAACATATTTCCCATTTATCTATCGCCTTGCCAACCAGAAAATTACCTTCCAGACTTAATGTTCATACGCAATCTGGAGGTTATGATGCCTTATCGCAGCAAAAGTGAATTACCCGAGAGCGTTCAGCACGTCCTGCCCGCACATGCCCAGGAGATCTATAAAGAAGCGTTTAATAGCGCTTGGGATCAGTACAAACACAAAGAAGACCGACGAGATGACGCCAGCCGTGAAGAAACGGCGCATAAAGTCGCCTGGGCGGCGGTAAAAAATGATTATGAAAAAGGCGACGATGATAAGTGGCATAAGAAGAAATAATCACTTTTACTGCGTCATCTGCTGCCTGAGCCCTTGCCCACCGGGCGTTCATTGCTTATTGTCAAATAAAGCTGGATAATAATTCGGCAATATTTCATGGATGGCATCAGATAATCGCCGGGAAGCGGGCAGTGGTGGAGGTAGTAGAAAGTGTTAACTCGTGATTTCTTACTGAATGCGGATTGTAAAACAGCGTTTGGCGCTATTGAGGAATCGCTTCTCTGGTCGGCAGAGCAACGGGCAGCCTCTTTGGCTGCGACCCTGGCCTGTCGTCCGGACGATGGCTCGGTATGGATCTTTGGCTATGGTTCCCTGATGTGGAACCCGGCGCTTGAATACAGTGAATCCTGTACCGGCACGCTGCCTGGCTGGCACCGTGCGTTTTGCCTGCGGCTCACCGCCGGGCGCGGTAGCGCAAATCAGCCGGGTCGTATGTTGGCCCTGAAAGAGGGTGGACGCACGACTGGCGTAGCCTACCGCCTGCCTGATGAAACCCTGGAAGAAGAGCTGACGCTCCTGTGGAAGCGGGAAATGATCACCGGCTGCTATCTGCCAACCTGGTGCAAACTGGAGTTGGATGATGGGCGCACCGTGAACGCGCTGGTGTTTATTATGGACCCGCGCCATCCGCTGTTTGAGGCGGACACCAGCGCCCAGGTGATTGCGCCGCTGATAGCTCGCGCCAGCGGGCCGCTTGGCACCAATGCCCAGTATCTGTTCTCCCTTGAGCAGGAGCTGTGCAAGCTCGGCATGCACGATGACTGCCTTGATGACCTGGTCAGCAAGGTGCGTAATCTGCTTGGGGATAATAGCCAGCCGGGGCTGGCTTAAGAATGAAGCGCCCGGGGAAAACCGGGCGTTTGCTATCAGGCGGGAACGTAGCTGATTGAGTGCTCCAGCGACTGGCTGTGGCTATCGATGAGAACGTTCCAGGTACCATTGTAAGGTACGGTCAGATACGCGCTATCTCTGTCCTGCACACTCAGAATATCCGCATGACTATCGCCAGGAACTTTGGCGCTCATCAGGTGAATGTGGCAGCGTTCGGAACAACGCACCACCAACGTATCACCACCAAACAACGTTAAACTTGCTTTTACCATTGCCATTTAATCTCAACCCCGTTTCTGTCTACAGCGTCCTGCCTGCCCATTTCCACGCGTGATATGGTTCACACTTTGGTCTATGCATAACACCAAAGGGGAGGGATGCAGATGCTGATTTTGATCAACAAAAGGAGTAAAGATTAAACAAAAATGACGTTGTTCCTGAAAGCATTCAGCTGGCATTGTTTTTCCATCAATAAACGCCGCCAGCCTGATATTTAATCCCGTTTAAAAGAGATTCTTCAGAAGGTCAGGACTTTATCCGCCGCCAGCGTCCACTGCGCCAGTTCAACAAGCGTACCAATCTCCACGCCGTCAATCAGCGGCAACGTGCTGATTCCCCGGCCATCGGCGCAGGTCTTACACAGCTTCACCGGCACGTTTTGCGCGGTGAGGATCTCCAGCATCTGCTGAATGTTGTAGCCTTCCGCCGGTTTCTGGCCGCGCAGACCGGCGGTGACCGCATCAGACATTAAAAATAGCTTGAGTTCGAGGTCGGATTGCTGCTCACGCAGAGCGATAGCCAGACGCAGGCTGTTGAACAGGGATTCGCTGCCGTAGGCGGCACCGTTAGCGATAATCACAACACGTTGCATAAGGACTCCTTCTATAAGGCACGGTTATTGCTTGGCTGAAGTATAAAGCGTTAACCCGGGAGAAGGGTATGAATAATATGGCTGGCAATGCGCCCGAGGTGGGCGACTGGTTTGCACGTGCGCGTCGATTGCAGAGACAGCAGTTGCATCAGCTGGCGCAGCAGGGGGAACTGGCAAGTCAAATCAGTGCTCTGGTGCATATGCTTCAGTGTGAGCGAGGTGCGTCAAACATCTGGTTGTGCTCGGGAGGCCGACTTTATGCCGCGGAGTGCCGGGCGGGTGCGGCGCTGGTGGATGAACAATTAACGCTATTCTATGCGGCGCTCGACCCAGCCCGCAGCTCAGCCAGCAGCGCGCTGTGCTGGCGTATCGCCAGCGCGGTCTGGTACTTGACGCAGCTCACGGTCCTACGCGAGCGCGTGCGCGGTCAGAAAATTGCCGCCGAGGAGGCGACGGGGCAATTTAGCCTTATCATCCGCCATCTGTTGAATATTGTCCCGCAGCTCAATGACAGCATCGACGATCCGCAAATCGCCGGGCGCATGGTGGCGCTCTACAGCTTTATGCAGGGGAAAGAGCTGGCCGGGCAGGAGCGTGCGCTGGGCGCGCTGGGCTTTGCTCGCGGGCAGTTTAGCGGTGAACTGCGCCAGCAGCTGGTGGACCGTATTGACGGTCAGCAGCCCTGCTTTGACAGCTTCCTGGCCCTGGCTCATCCCCCGCAAACGACCCTGTTTGCTGAACAGTGTCAGGCCAGCCTGGAAATCGAACAGCTGCGGCGTATTGCCTGTACTCGCCAACCTCCTGCGGATGATGGCGAAACGGCATTGCGCTGGTTTTGCGCCCAGACTCAGCGACTGGAGCAGTTGCGCGGAGTGGAAGAGCTGCTGATTGTTGACCTGCTTAACGCGACCGACGCCCTGCTGGGAGAAGAACAGGCCCCGCCAACTGACTGGCAGGATGCGAATGTCAGCGATAGCGTCTCCCATCGGCTGGATAAGCAGCTGCTGCCGCTGGTTCGTCAGCAGGCCCACGAGCTGCAACAGCTCTCCGGGCAACTGGCGTCGTTAAAGGATGCGCTGGAAGAGCGCAAGCTGATTGAAAAAGCCAAAAGCGTGCTGATGGCACACCAGGGAATGCAGGAGGAGCAGGCCTGGCAGGCGCTGCGCAAAATGGCGATGGACAAGAATCAGCGCATGGTGGAGATAGCCCGAGCGCTGCTGACGGTGAAGTCGTTATGGCAAGTAACCCCAAAGGAGTAGATGCACAATCAGTGGGCATTTACTGCTAGCCGACGGTGCAATATTGCTGCGAGCCGAACGGCTGACGTGGTGAAAAGGGCGGAAAATGGCCCTGTGCAAATCTGGCATCGGCTTTGCATTAAATAAAACGAGTGAATAAAAGTTTTGGGCAACGGGCCAATGGTGGTGCGTGTGTCCATGGATAAAGGCGTCCTGCAGTGCGTAAGCACTGCCGGGCGCTTTTTTTTGCGCGTTTCTGGAGCGGTTATGGGCGATAAGTTTTCGATTTCACGGCGGCGTTTATTACAGGCAGGGGCCGCGCTGGGCGGCGCGATGCTGCTGCCCGGCATGATGCAGGCGGCGTGGGCGGCAGGTTCGGATAAGCCGGAACAGACCACCGTGCGGGTGGGTTTTATTCCGCTGACCGACTGCGCGCCCTTAGCCATTGCCTCCCTGAAGGGGTTTGATAAAAAGCACGGCATTACCCTCGTGCCGAGCAAAGAGGCCAGTTGGGCGGCGGTGCGCGACAAGCTGGTCGCCGGAGAGCTGGATGCGGCGCACATTCTGTACGGCATGCTCTACGGCCTCGAGCTGGGTATCGCCAGTAAACCGCAGGCGATGGCTAACCTGATGACTCTTAACCGCAACGGCCAGGCCATTACCCTCTCCAGCGAGCTACAGGAGAAGGGCGTCACCGACCTTAGCGGGCTAAAAAAACTGATCGGCCATAGCGCGCCGGGCAGCTACACCTTCGCGCATACCTTCCCCACCGGCACCCACGCGATGTGGCTCTACTACTGGCTGGCAAGCGGCGGAATTAATCCCTTTGAGGATGTGCGCACCGTGGTAGTGCCGCCGCCGCAAATGGTGATGAATATGCGCATCGGCAATATGAGCGGTTTCTGCGTCGGCGAGCCGTGGAACGCGCGCGCCATTAACGATCGCATCGGCTTTACCGCTGCTACCTCGCAGGATATCTGGCCGGAACATCCGGAAAAAATTCTCGGTACTCGCAGCGAATGGGTTGAGCGCAATCCCAACACCGCGCGCGCGCTGGTGGCGGCGGTGATGGAGGCTCAGCGCTGGATTGAAGCCTCGGCGGATAACACCCGTGAAACGGCACGGATCCTCGCTAAGCGCGCATGGCTGAACACTAAAGAGCAGTACCTCACCGGACGCATGCTCGGCGAATACGACAACGGTATCGGTCGCCGCTGGCAGGATGCGCACCCGATGCGCTTCTACGCGCAGGGTGAAGTGAGCTTCCCGTGGCTCTCGGACGGTATGTGGTTTTTGACTCAGTTTCGCCGTTGGGGATTGCTGAAGTCGGCGCCGGATTACCTGGCGGTGGCCCAGCGCATAAATCGTATTGACGTCTGGAAAGAGGCCGCACAGGCGGTGGGTGGTATTAGCACACCAACGCAACTGATGCGCAGCAGCACGTTGCTGGACGGCAAAGTCTGGAATGGGGTCGACCCGGAAGGTTACGCCCGTAGTTTCGCGATTCAACGTAAGGGGGCATGAGATGAAGCACGCATATAAAACGCAACCGCAGGCCAGCGCTGAAAAAGCGCCCGGCGAAGTGATTACTTTGCCGCCGGTGCAGGTGCGCAAAAATACGCCTCCCGTCAGCCGCTGGCTGCGTGATACGACCCAGCGCCTGCTGCCGCCGCTGCTCGGGCTGGGGTTATTACTGCTGGGCTGGCAGCTGGCGGCGATGAACAGCAAAGGTTTCCCGACCCCGCTCAGCACCCTGGATTCGGCGTTGACCATTTTTGCCGATCCGTTTTACCAGGACGGACCGAACGACATGGGTATTGGCTGGAACGTGCTGGCGTCATTGCAGCGCGTGGCGGTGGGGTTTGGCCTCGCCGCGCTGGCGGGTATTCCGCTGGGCTTCCTGATTGGCCGCTCGGTATTCTTCGCCCGCATGTTTAACCCGCTGATTGCGCTGCTGCGTCCGGTCAGCCCGCTGGCCTGGCTGCCTATTGGCCTGCTGCTGTTCCAGAAGGCGGAACCCGCCTCGAGCTGGACCATTTTTATCTGCTCTATCTGGCCGATGGTGATCAACACCGCCGAGGGCGTGCGCCGCATCCCAGAAGACTATCTCAACGTGGCCCGCGTGCTGCAGCTTTCCGAATGGACGGTGATGCGCAAGATCCTCTTTCCGGCGGTATTACCCGCGGTGCTGACCGGGGTTCGTCTCTCCATCGGCATCGCCTGGCTGGTGATCGTCGCCGCTGAAATGCTCACCGGTGGCTTAGGGATCGGTTTCTGGATCTGGAACGAGTGGAACAACCTCAACGTAGAAAACATCATCATCGCCATCGTCATCATCGGCGTGGTCGGGTTACTGCTGGAACAAGGGCTGATGCTGCTTGCTCGTCGTTTTAGCTGGCAGGAAAAATAAGGAGCCGCAAATGAAACCATTAATTCAGGTCCAGGCCGTCAGCCAGCGCTTTAACACCGCCAGCGGCGAATTCCTCGCATTGCAGAATGTCTCCTTCGACATCTATGAAGGGGAGACCATTAGCCTGATTGGCCACTCCGGCTGCGGCAAATCAACCCTGCTCAATCTGATTGCCGGGATCACCCTGCCGACGGAAGGCGGCCTGCTGTGCGACAACCGTGAAATCGCCGGGCCGGGGCCGGAACGCGCGGTGGTGTTCCAGAACCATTCCCTGTTGCCGTGGCTGACCTGCTTTGACAACGTGGCGCTGGCGGTGGATCAGGTCTTTCGTCGCAGCATGAGTAAAGCCGAGCGCAAAGAGTGGATTGAGCACAACCTCGAGCGCGTGCAGATGGGGCACGCCCTGCATAAGCGTCCGGGGGAAATTTCCGGCGGCATGAAGCAGCGCGTCGGCATCGCCCGGGCGCTGGCAATGAAGCCGAAAGTGCTGCTGCTGGATGAACCCTTTGGCGCACTCGATGCCCTGACCCGGGCGCATTTACAGGACGCGGTAATGCAGATCCAGCAGTCGCTGAACACCACTATCGTGATGATTACCCATGACGTTGATGAAGCGGTGCTGCTTTCCGACCGGGTACTGATGATGACCAACGGCCCGGCGGCGACGGTTGGGGAGATCCTTGATGTGAACCTGCCGCGCCCGCGTAACCGCGTGCAGTTGGCGGACGACAGCCGCTATCACCATCTGCGTCAGCAGATCCTGCATTTCCTCTATGAAAAACAGCCGAAAGCGGCATAGGGAGGCGGCGATGAAGCGGCAACTGGTGATTATCGGCAACGGCATGGCGGCGACTCGCCTGGCGCAGGCGCTGGTGGAGCGCGATGCGCATCGGTTTAGCATCACGATTATTGGTGATGAACCGTGCCAGGCCTACAACCGTATTCAGCTGTCGCCGGTGCTTGGTGGGGAGAAAACGGCACTCGAGACGCAACTGCTGTCAGAGGAGTGGTACCAGCAGCATGACGTTACGGTACGTGCAGGTGAGTCGGTAACGGCGGTAGATATTCAGGCCCGCACTCTACAAACCACCGACGGAAAACTTTGCTGGGATGAGCTGGTATTCGCCACAGGATCGTTGCCGTTTATGCCGCCGCTACCGGGTATTGAGCTGCCGCACGTTTTTGCTTTTCGCACTCTGGCGGACGTTGAGGGCATTCTGGCAATCAACGGTCCGGCGGTGGTGATTGGCGGCGGGGTGCTCGGCGTCGAAGCGGCCGCCGCGCTACGACGTTATGGTGACGGTGTCACTTTGTTGCATCGCGGGCGCTGGTTGATGGAGCAACAGACCGATGCTTTTGCCGGTGAACAGCTGCAAATACAGCTCGCCGAGCGTGGGATCCGCTGCGTGATGGAGAGCCGCATCGCCGCCATTAATGAACGCGAAGTGCTGCTGGAAGATGGCCGCGCCTTTACCGCCTCGCGAGTGGTACTGGCGACCGGCGTGCAGCCCAACAAACTGCTGGCCGAGCGCAGCGGGCTGGCGTGCGGCCGCGGAATTATTGTTGACCGCCAACTGGCCACCGCGCAGCCGGGCGTCAGCGCCATTGGTGAATGCTGCGAAATTGACGGTCAGACCTGGGGACTGGTGGCGCCGTGCCTGCGCGAGGCCGAGGTGCTGGCCGATCGTCTGTGCGGTCATCCCGGAGAAGATTTTCACTGGCAGGATAGCGGCACGCGCCTGAAAGTTACCGGTATCGAGTTATTCAGCGCCGGTGAACTGCGGGCTGATGAACAGGATGAAATTTGTACCAGCTGGGATCCGCTGGACCGCCACTACCGTCGCCTGCTGCTGCGCGACGGCAAGCTGCGCGGCGTCGTGTTGCTGGGCGATTGCGCCAGCGCCGCGCCGCTCACCGCCCTGCTGGGGGCGCATGCGCCCGCACCGGCAGACTGGCTCTTTGATCCTTCTTCAACGATGCAGCCGTGCGCTGCGGGACAAACTACAATGACAAAACCTACTTTAGTGCTGGTCGGACACGGTATGGTCGGCCACCATTTTCTTGAGCAATGCGTCAGCCGTAACCTTCATCAGCAATACCGGATTGTGGTGTTCTGCGAAGAGCGCTATGCCGCCTACGATCGGGTACATCTGTCGGAATATTTCGCCGGACGCAGCGCCGAATCGCTGTCGTTGGTGGAAGGAAACTTCTTCGCACAGTACGGCATTGAGCTGCGTTTGTGTGAATCGGTCGCCAGCATTGACCGTGAAGCGCGGGTGGTGCGCGATGCTCAGGGCCACGAAACTCATTGGGATAAGCTGGTGCTGGCAACGGGCTCTTATCCGTTTGTTCCGCCGGTCTCTGGCAATGATCTCGAAGGCTGCTTTGTTTACCGTACGCTTGACGATCTGGACCAGATTGCCGCTCGTGCCGCTAACGCCAGCCGTGGGGTGGTGATCGGCGGCGGCCTGCTCGGGCTGGAAGCGGCTAATGCGCTCAAGCAACTGGGACTGGAAACGCACGTTGTGGAATTTGCGCCAAATCTGATGGCGGTGCAGCTGGATAACGGCGGCGCGGCGATGCTGCGCGAGAAAATCAGCGAACTGGGCGTTGGGGTGCACACCAGCAAGGCGACGACGGAAATTGTCGAGCATGAGCAGGGACTGATGCTGAACTTCGCCGATGGCGGCTCGTTGAAGACCGATATGGTGGTGTTCTCCGCCGGTATCCGCCCGCAGGACGCGCTAGCCCACAGCAGCGAGCTGAAAATTGGCGAACGCGGCGGGATTTGCATCGACAACCAGTGCCGCACCTCCGATCCGGATGTGCTGGCAATTGGCGAATGCGCCCTGTGGGAGAACAAAATTTATGGTCTGGTGGCCCCCGGCTATCAGATGGCGCGCGCCGCCGCGGCGACCCTGGCGGGCGAAGAGGCCAGCTTCACTGGGGCCGATATGAGCACCAAGCTGAAGCTGCTGGGCGTCGATGTGGCCTCTTTCGGTGACGCTCAGGGACGCACGCCGGGCTGCCAGAGCTACCAGTGGGCCCACGGGCCGGAGCAAATCTACAAAAAAATCGTGGTCAGTCAGGATGGTAAAACCCTGCTCGGCGGCGTACTGGTCGGCGATGCCGGCGATTATTCCACGCTGCTTCAGATGATGCTCAACGGCATGGCATTGCCCGCGCGCCCGGAAAGTTTGATTCTTCCGGCGCTGGAGGGCAGCGCGCCGAAAGCGCTCGGCGTAGCGGCATTGCCGGACAGCGCACAGATTTGCTCTTGTCACAACGTCAGTAAGGGCGATATCTGCCAGGCGGTGAGCGGCGGTGCGGGCGACATGGCGGCGATCAAGAGCTGCACTAAAGCGGCAACTGGCTGCGGCGGCTGTAGCGCGCTGGTGAAACAGGTGATGGAGTACCAGCTTGCCGAGCAGGGTGTTGAAGTCAAAAAAGATATCTGTGAGCACTTTCCGTGGTCGCGTCAGGAGATCTTCCACCTGGTGCGCGTCAACCATATTCGCACCTTCGAACAGCTGATTAGCCGCTATGGCCAGGGTCACGGTTGCGAAATCTGTAAACCGCTGGTGGCGTCGGTGCTGGCCTCCTGCTGGAACGAATATCTGTTGAAACCAGCGCATCTGCCGCTTCAGGACACTAACGATCGCTACTTCGCCAATATCCAGAAAGACGGTACCTATTCGGTGGTGCCGCGCATGGCGGCGGGGGAAGTGACGCCGGATGGGCTGATTGCGATCGGCCAGATTGCCAAACGCTATCAGCTGTATAGCAAAGTGACCGGCGGCCAGCGTATCGACCTGTTCGGCGCGCGCCTGGAGCAGCTTCCGGCGATCTGGCGCGAGCTGGCGGAGGCGGGCTTTGAAACCGGCCACGCCTACGGCAAATCCTTGCGCACGGTGAAATCCTGCGTCGGATCGACCTGGTGCCGTTACGGCGTGCAGGACTCCACCGGCCTGGCGGTCACCCTCGAACACCGCTACAAAGGGTTGCGCGCACCGCACAAAATTAAAATGGCGGTCTCCGGCTGCACCCGCGAATGCGCGGAAGCTCAGGGGAAAGATATCGGCGTTATCGCCACCGAAAAGGGCTGGAATCTATACGTTTGCGGCAACGGCGGCATGAAGCCGCGTCATGCCGACCTGTTCGCCAGCGACCTTGATGAAGACACGCTTATTCGCACCGTTGATCGCCTGCTGATGTTCTATATCCGTACCGCCGACCGCCTGCAGCGCACCAGTACCTGGATGGATAACCTTGAGGGCGGAGTCGACTATCTGCGAGAAGTTGTCCTTGAAGACAGTCTCGGGATTGGCGAAGAGCTGGAGCAGGAGATGGCGCGGGTGGTGGACAGCTACCAGTGCGAATGGCAAACCACCCTTAACGATCCGCAGCGGCTGGCGCTGTTCCGCTCGTTCGTTAATAGCGATGAGCCGGACGAAGCGGTACAGCGACACACCTTGCGCGGTCAGCCGCAGCTGGCCCCGCTCGCTACGCTGGCTGAACCTACGCTGCCGTCCCGTCCGTGGCAGGTCATTTGCGATCTTGAGGCCATTCCGCCGCAGGCGGGCATTGGCGCGCGGCTCGGCGAACGGCAGATTGCGCTATTCCGCTTTGGCGATCAGGTCTACGCCCTCGATAACCAGGAGCCGGGTAGCGAGGCCAACGTGCTGTCGCGCGGGCTGCTTGGCGATGCGGGCGGTGAACCGATTGTGATTTCGCCGTTGTACAAGCAGCGTATCCGCCTGCGCGACGGTCGCCACTGTGACGGCAGTGAACAGGCGGTGCGCGCCTGGCCGGTGAAAATTGAGAACGGCAAGGTGTGGGTTGGCAACCAGCAACTGCTTGTTCGCGCGGAGGCCTCCTGATGGCCGAAACCCGAACCACGTGCCCCTATTGCGGGGTCGGCTGCGGTGTTATCGCCAGCGTGGAGACGAACGGTCAGGTGACCGTGCGCGGCGATGAACGGCACCCGGCGAACTTTGGCCGTCTGTGCGTTAAGGGCGCGGCGCTGGGGGAAACCGTCGGTCTGCAGGGAAGAATGTCGTTCCCTGAAGTCGATGGCGAACGCGCCTCGTGGCCGCAGGCGCTGGCGGCGGCGGGTTCACGCCTGCGGGAAATCATCGACCAGTACGGGCCGCAGGCGGTGGCGTTCTATGCCTCCGGACAGTTGCTGACCGAGGATTACTACGCCGCCAACAAGCTAATGAAGGGCTTTATCGGCTGCGCGAATATCGACACTAACTCACGGCTGTGTATGTCTTCGGCGGTCACTGGCTATAAACGTGCGCTGGGGGCGGACGTAGTGCCGTGCAGTTATGAAGATGTGGAAAACAGCGATCTGGTGGTGTTAGTCGGCTCGAACGCCGCCTGGGCGCATCCGGTACTTTATCAGCGGCTGGTGCAGGCGAAGCGTGATAATCCGCAGATGCGGGTGGTGGTTATTGACCCACGTCGTACCGCCACCTGCGATATTGCCGATGTACATCTGGCGCTGGCCCCCGGCAGCGACGGCGGGCTGTTTGTCGGCCTGCTTAACGCGATTGCTGACAGCGGCGACATTGCCGACGATTTCAGCGATGCGCAGCAGGCGCTGACGCTCGCGCAGGAGTGGAGCATCGAAAAAGTGGCGCAGTTCTGCGGTTTGCCGCAGCAGCAGGTCGCCGATTTCTATTGTCAGTTTATTGCCGCACCGCGCGCCATCACGCTCTATACGATGGGCATTAACCAATCCGCCAGCGGCAGCGATAAATGCAACGCCATTATTAACGCTCATCTGGCGAGCGGAAAATATGGGCGTCCGGGCTGCGGGCCGTTTTCGCTGACCGGTCAACCCAACGCGATGGGCGGGCGCGAGGTGGGCGGGCTGGCGACCATGCTGGCGGCGCATATGAACTTTGAAGCCGACGATTTACAGCGCCTGGCGCGATTCTGGGGCACTGAACGGCTGGCGCAAACGCCAGGGCTGACGGCGGTGGATCTGTTTGCCGCCATTGGTCGAGGTGAAGTTAAAGCGGTGTGGATTATGGGCACCAATCCGGTAGTGTCGCTGCCGGATAGTCATGCGGTGAGCGAAGCTCTGGCGGCCTGCCCGCTGGTGATTGTCTCGGATGTGGTTGCCGATACCGATACCGGACGCTTCGCCCATATTCGTTTTCCGGCGCTGGCGTGGGGAGAGAAGAACGGCACCGTGACCAACTCCGAGCGGCGGATCTCTCGCCAGCGCGCGTTTCTGCCGTCGCCTGGGGAGGCGAAAGCCGACTGGTGGATCGTTGCTCGCGTGGCGCAAGAGCTGGGCTTTGGCTCCGCCTTTGCCTGGCAGCATTCTCATGACGTATTCAACGAGCACGCCGCGCTGTCGGGTTTTGAAAATAACGGCCAGCGGGCGTTTGATATCGGCGGGCTGGCGAACCTCAGCCTTGAAGCCTGGGATGCGCTGGAACCTGTGCGTTGGCCAGTGAGTCGCAGCCCAGCAGCATGGAGTTTGCATAAGGGCTGGCACCGGGATGGCAAGCTGCGCATGGTGCCCGTCGCCCCGCAACCGACCCGGGCGGCGACCGATGCGTTTTATCCGCTGATCCTCAACAGCGGGCGGATCCGCGATCAGTGGCACACCATGACCCGCACCGGCTCGGTGCCCAGGCTGATGCAGCATATCGCCGAACCGGTGGTGGAGGTGGCAGCAGAAGATGCGCTGCGTTATCACCTGCTGGAAGGTGAATTAGCGCGGGTCCGCTCACCGAATGGGGTGATGGTAGCAAAAGTGATTATCAGCGATGGGCAGCGCCCCGGTTCGCTGTTCGTGCCAATGCACTGGAATAATCAATTTGCTCGCCAGGGAAGGGTGAATAACCTGCTGATGGCGGTCACCGACCCCCACTCCGGGCAGCCGGAGAGTAAACAGGTGGCGGTAGCAATTGCCGCCTGGCTTCCAGCCTGGAAAGGTGAACTCTTTTCCCGCCAGCCGGTTCCAATACCCGCTTCGTTGCACTGGCGACGGCGGGCCGCGCAGGGCATAAGCCATCTTTCCCTCGCCGGGGATATCAGCCCTCGCCGGTGGCTGACCGACTGGTGTCAGCAGCAGGGATGGCAAATGCAGGTCGCCGAGGGCGGCAAGGTCTGGAACCTGCTGGCGTGGCAGGACGGAGAGCTGATGCTTGGCTGGTGGAGCGATGTCCGTGAACCGGTGATTGACGCCGAGTGGATTAACGCCGCGTTTCGTACTCCGCCGCAGGATGCTGCTCAGCGCCACGCGCTGTTGAGCGGCAGGAAGGGCGGCGATACGGTGCCGCGCGGGCGTATTATCTGTAGCTGCTTTAGCGTGGGCGAGCGGGCGATAAATGAAGCCATCGCCAGCGGCTGCCGGACGCCTGCAGCGCTGGGCGCACAACTAAAATGCGGCACCAACTGCGGCTCCTGTATCCCGGAGCTTAAGGCGCTGCTGGCGGAAAATCTAACGCAAGCCTGAGATTCAGTATATTCCTGGAATCATGCTGAAGGCTGCGAGGGATGGCAAAAAACGATAAACTTACGTTTTACTGCCATCCTTCCTGAGTAGACGTAACCGATTTGAGCTCTTTGTCGTTCCGCGTAACCCCGTATTTGCCCCTTCTCCTGCTGCTGACAGGTATGCCCGCCCGCGCATTGCAGGATAACCAGGCGTTCTCCCGGCCTCCTGATACGTTACCCGATCTCGGTATGGCGCCTCAGGTTGATGATGACGCAAGGCATTTTGCCGAAATGGCGAAAAAATTTGGCGAAGCCAGTATGAGCGATAACGGTCTGACAACCAGCGAACAGGCGCGAGTATTCGCCATCGGCAAGCTGGGGAATGAGGTCAGCCACCAGCTGGAAAACTGGCTCTCGCCGTGGGGCAACGCCAATGTCGATCTGCTGGTCGATAAAGAGGGGCAATTTACCGGTAGTAAAGGAAGCTGGTTTGTCCCGTTACAGGATAACGGCGACTATCTCACCTGGAACCAGTACTCGGTCACGCAGCGGGATAACGGGCTGGTGGGCAATATTGGCCTTGGTCAGCGCTGGCGGATGGGCTCCTGGCTGCTGGGCTATAACTCGTTCTATGACAAAGTCCTGGATGATCGCCTGGCGCGCGGCAGCGTTGGAGCTGAGGCCTGGGGGGAATCGATGCGCCTGTCGGCGAACTACTATCAACCGCTCAGCGGCTGGCAGCAAAGGAGTAGCGTGACCCAGCAGCAGCGTATGGCCAGCGGCTACGATGTGACCGCCCAGGCGCGGCTGCCGTTTTATCAGCATATTAATACCAGCGTCAGCGTGGAGCAGTATTTTGGCGATAACGTTGACCTGTTCCACTCGGGTACCGGTTATCATAATCCAGTGGCGGTGTCGGTGGGGCTGAATTACACCCCCGTTCCGCTGGTGACGGTGACGGTTAAACATAAACAAGGCGAGAGCGGCGTCAGCCAAAACGATGTGGGATTGAAGCTCAACTATCGTTTTGGCGTACCGTTAAAACAGCAACTGGCGGCCGATGAAGTGGCGGTAAGCCGTTCGCTGCGCGGCAGTCGTTACGATAGCCCGGAACGCGATAATCTGCCGGTGGTTGAATATCGTCAGCGCAAAACCTTGTCAGTGTATCTGGCGACGCCGCCGTGGGATCTTCAGCCGGGGGAAACGGTGCAGTTGAAACTGCAAATTCGCAGCCTGCACGGGATAAAGTCGCTGAGCTGGCAGGGCGATACTCAGGCGCTAAGCCTGACGCCGCCGCTAGAGGCAAACGGTCCGGATGGTTGGAGCATCATTATGCCGCGTTGGAGCAGTGACGCCGGGGCGAGCAATCGCTGGCATCTTTCGCTGGTGGTAGAGGATAAAACGGGTCAGCGCGTCTCATCCAATGAGATCGCACTGGCGCTGACCGAGCCGCTGGTGAGCTTACCGGCCGGGGGCGAATCCTGGCAGCATATGCCCTAGAATACGCGCTCCTGATGAACCCAAACCGCCGCTTCCACGCGTGATTTCAGCTTCATTTTCTTCAGCATATGCTTGACGTGCACTTTTACGGTGCTTTCGGTGATATCCAGACGGCGGGCGATCATTTTGTTCGGCAGGCCCTGGGCAATCAGCTTGAGAATGTCGCGCTCGCGCGGGGTAAGCTGGCTGATGTCGCGATCGGACGTAGCGCGGTTGGCACGCAGGCTGGCTGCCAGCACCGGGGTTAATGCTTCGCTGAGCACCATTTCGCCCGCCGCCGCCTGTTGCAGCGCTTTCAGCAGATCTTCCGGTTCCATATCTTTCAGCAGGTAGCCATCGGCACCGCGTTTCAGGGCGGTAACCACATCTTCTTCATGATTCGACACGCTAAACACCACCACCCGACCAGAGAGCGATTTTTCGCGCAGCTTGTCGAGGGTTTCAAGGCCGTTCATGCCCGGCATATTGAGATCCAGCAGAATCAAATCTGGATCCAGCGACTCCGCCAGGGCAATACCTTGTTCGCCATTGCTGGCCTCGCCGATAACCTGGATATCCGGGGCCATGCTGACGAGCTGTTTGACGCCGGTGCGCAACATCGGGTGATCGTCAATGAGAAGGATGGTTGCCCGTTCCTGTTGACTCATAGGGTTCTCCTTATTGGATTGAAAACGATTTTTCAGGGATAAAAGTGACGACCACTTCCGTGCCGCCGGTTTCCCGACGCCGCACCTGGCAGTCTCCGCGCAAGCTCTGGGCGCGATCGCGCATGATAATTAAGCCGTAATGGTTACTGCGCTCCGCGTGGTCCGGCACGCCGCGGCCGTTATCGGCTACCACCAGTCGGACCTGATTATCCCGCAGCGTTACGGTAACGCTGACGTCCGTCGCATTGGCATGCTTCAGGGCGTTGCTCAGCGCCTCGCGGGCAATTTGCAGCAGGTGGATTGCCTGGTGCGAGGGAACAAAACGCGGCGGCAACTGGTAGTCCAGGCGTACCGTAAAGCCGAAATGAGCGCTGTATTCCTGGCAGCTGGCTTCCAGCGCCGGGCGCAGACCGGTTTCGGTTAACTGTAGACGGAAGGTTGTTAGCAGTTCGCGCAGTTGCGCCCATGAGGTATTGAGTTCATTACGAATTTGCCCCAGCAGCTGACGGCTGGCATCCGGCAGGTCTTCGCCCTGCATCTGCAGGCAGCTGACCTGCATTTTCATGCACGAGAGCGACTGGGCAATGGAGTCGTGGAGCTCGCGGGCGATAGTGGCTCGCTCTTCCATCACGATAAGCTGCTGCTGGCGCTCCTGATGATGGTCGAGCGCGAGGGTGCCGGTGAGCTGTTCCACAAGGGTATCAACCAGTTGCTGTTGATCGTGGCTTAGATGCCGACCAACGGGCAGAGTGGCCAGCAGAATTCCGTACTGATTATGGGCGTCAGACAGTCGCCACTTCAATGTGGTTCCGGCATCGGGCAGCGGCGGCAGATCGCGCGGACACAGGTAGCAACCTTTATCATCGCACTGAATATCGGAGTGGCAGGCAAACTCCTGGTGGTTGTCTTCATCTTCAAGATCATAAACCCGAACTTCAATATCACGCAGCAGAGTTAACCCTTGCAAACCGTTGAGCACCGGCGAGATGCGCTCACAGAGCGGAGCGTTGGAGTGCAGGCGGCGATTGGCTTGCCACAGGAAGGCGAGAATCTCATTTTTCTGCTCCAGCCCGGCGGTTTTTTCCTGCACCCGGCGTTCGAGCACCGAATAGCTCTCGGCGAGCTCTTCGGACATGTTGTTTAGCGCCATACCGAGCGTCGCCATCTCATCGCGTCCGTTAATCTGGGTACGCTGGGTAAAGTCGCGTTGGCTCACCGCGCGTGCCATATCCAGCAGCTGTTTCCAGGGGCGTAACAAGCGTGCGCGTAGCCAAATAATGGTAAACACCAGCAGCAGCGCCATAATGACCGCCATGATTCGCTGGATCCAGACGACGTGTTTTATCCGCTCCTCGGTGGTGTGATCGAAAGCGGTGACAAGCTGGTCGATGCGGTCAACGAAGCCAGCGACATCCGTGGCTACCGTGGCCTGATTTTGTGCCTTACGCATACCGGGTGCGAGCTCCAGTTGCCAGTAATGTTGCAGAGCCTGGAGCTGTTCTTGCTGATCGTCATGGCGAGCGGCGTACTGGAGTTCCGGACTAAATACGGTGGCGGTCATTTCATCCAGCAGCTTTTGATCGCTTTCGCGCAACGGGATGGCTGCCAGCAGTCGATAGCTCTGCATGCGCAGCGAACCGGCTTTATTAATAGCGTGCGCGCTGCCCTGAACGCCGTGCACCAGGCGAGAGGAGATAGCCATTCCGGCGACACCTATCACTGTGGCCAATAGAACGATTAACACGAGTTGATTAACCAGCGTTAGCGGCGTAAAAAGACGTTTCAACATGAGGTATGTGCTCCTGACCGGCAAATCATCCGGGAGTGGCGCTTATTCTCGGACATCCCCTGGAGTATACCCATACCCCTAAAGGATTACCCCTTAATTGTCAGTCATTGATGAGCTGGTGGCAGGGGTAGGGGTAAAGACAGCAGTCGCGTGAAAAACCACACTTTTTTGCGCAGAAATAGCTACTCACTTCGGGTGATGATTTTTTTTTAGCCAAATTAACGCCCACTTTTCCTTTGATTTATATCAACTTACCGCAGGCTGTAACCCATAAGGTAGCCAGGGTTAATACGAATAATCAGAGGTGTCTATGAGTCACTCTTCAATCCCGGAGAAGACTAACAGCTCAGTCATTACCGACTGGCGTCCTGAAGATCCTGAATTTTGGCAGCAGCGCGGTCATCGCGTCGCCAGCCGCAATCTGTGGATCTCCGTTCCATGTCTTTTACTGGCATTCTGCGTCTGGATGTTATTCAGCGCCGTCGCCGTCAACCTGAATAAAGTGGGCTTTCAGTTCACCACCGACCAGCTATTTATGCTGACCGCACTGCCGGCGCTGTCCGGCGCGCTTTTGCGCGTACCTTATGCGTTTATGGTCCCGCTGTTTGGCGGGCGTCGCTGGACTGCATTCAGTACCGGGATCATGATCGTACCCTGCGTATGGTTAGGTTTCGCGGTGCAGGACACCTCTACTCCGTTCAGCATTTTCGTGATTATTTCGCTGCTGTGCGGCTTCGCCGGGGCTAACTTTGCTTCCAGTATGGCGAACATCAGCTTCTTCTTCCCGAAACAGAAACAGGGCGGCGCGCTGGGCATCAACGGCGGCCTCGGCAATATGGGCGTCAGCGTGATGCAGTTGGTTGCTCCTCTGGTGGTATCTCTGTCTATTTTCGCTGTCTTTGGCGGAACCGGTAGCGAACAGCCGGACGGTTCGATGCTGTATCTGGAAAATGCGGCGTGGGTTTGGGTACCGTTCCTGATCATCTTCACCCTAGCCGCGTGGTTCTTTATGAACGACCTGTCGGCATCGAAAGCTTCCCTGAGCGAGCAGCTGCCGGTACTTAAGCGCGCGCATCTGTGGATTATGGCGCTGCTGTATCTTGCCACCTTCGGCTCGTTCATCGGCTTCTCGGCGGGCTTCGCCATGCTGTCGAAGACCCAGTTCCCAGATGTACAGATCCTGCACTACGCGTTCTTTGGGCCGTTTATTGGTGCGCTGGCGCGTTCTACCGGCGGGGCGATCTCTGACCGTCTGGGCGGGACTCGCGTGACTCTGGTGAACTTCGTGGTGATGGCTATCTTCTGCGGCCTGCTGTTCCTGACGCTGCCAACGAACGGTGTGGGGGGTAACTTTATCGCCTTCTTTGCGGTGTTTATGGTGCTGTTCCTGACCGCCGGTCTGGGTAGTGCTTCAACCTTCCAGATGATCTCGCTGATCTTCCGTAAAATGACCATGGAACGCGTGAAGGCGCAGGGCGGTAGCGAAGCGCAGGCAATGCGCGAAGCGGCCACCGATACGGCGGCGGCGCTGGGCTTTATCTCCGCGATTGGCGCTATCGGCGGGTTCTTTATTCCGAAAGCGTTCGGTATCTCGCTGGATCTGACCGGTTCCCCGGCTGGAGCGATGAAAATCTTCCTGGTGTTCTATATCGCCTGCGTGGTAATTACCTGGGCGGTTTACGGGCGCAAGCAAAAATAATTTTTCTTTCTGGAGAGGGCGCAACAGAGTTGCGCCTTTTTTATAACGAATAAATGCTGCTCGGAAATAACGCTTCCGGCGAGGAATCCCAACTGGTGGTAGGCCTCCCACTGGGCCTCATCGAAAAATTGATCGCCCGTTGTTTGCTGTGGAAACGTGTCATTTCGTCCGGCGTAGCTGGCAGTGGCAAGATCCATCCCCGGCAATAAATGCGGTTTAATAATGAGTAATTGTCCGGTTTTTTTCGCAAAGCCATTGATCTCTGGATAATGAACGATCGCCTGGAGTAAGGCTGGAGAAGGTTGTTTTACTTTTAATACCGATTGCGAGGTATAGTCGCTGTTAATAGGGTTTTTAAACACAATATCAATTGCCATATCGATTTTGGCTTTACGTACCAGGTTCTCAAGATCGTCGAATAAAAAATGAGGGTCGGCACCACAATCCGCGACGACAATTGAATCTAACCTGCGTTTCAGCAATGGGTAAACGGCCGTATTTTCAAAATGACCGCCATCCGTCAAATACCATTTTTCATTGCTCAACCCGGGGAAGCGGGCGAACATTTCGGCAAAAAGATAGGTTAAATGCGTGTGCGGCCATTGCAATCCAGGTGCACTTTTTGTGCGCTTCGCCTGTCGACTGGGAGAGAGGTTTTTTGACCAAAAACCCAGCCGACCACCCACTAAATAGATCATAAATGCCAGGCCTGGCGATGTCTTTGAACCCATGCCCGTTGAGACCGCTGCGCCGGAAATAGCAAGCCACTGTGATAGCGTGGTGTCATTGAGGTTCTCCGGGGACTCAGGAAACTGGGTACCGGTTTCAACGCCAAACGAACTGACCGTCAGGGCAATGCCTTTTCGGTCAGCATTATAGTTGTCGCTGCGATCGTCGATGGTCTGGTTAATACAGCTGGTGATTAAATGAATCGGACCGCCGTAGTTGTGCGGCGCGTAATTCTCCATTGCCACATCATCGCCCGCCACCGTGGTGGTGATTTTTTCAATTGCATCCATCGCGCCAGGTAACTTGTCATCCAATGGGTTTTGTGGGAAACGCGGTTTGGTCGCTTTATTTTGTTTATGGGGATAGTTTCCTGTTGAGACCCAGGCGCGTTCGATACGCGCCCGATACAGATTATGTAGTGAGCTGAGATTAAGAAACTCAATAAAGCGAGGCTGTTTACCTAACAGCCACAGAATAAGTAATGCCGTCAGTGCAGTCATCAAAGGTAAATATTTAAACCCGGCCAGAGAAACGTTCAAAACAGTTGAAATCTCGATCAGCGCAGCGCAGACCGTTGTCAGACAAAAAAGCATCAGTAGATAGCCTGCGATGTTTCCGGCAAGCATAAGATTAAACGAGATTCGCTTACTACCGGCTGAAATTCGCGAGAGGAGCCAGTTGATAAGCTGGGTTTCTTTTAGCAGGCGAACTGCCGCTATGCTTAACGGACTGGAAATCAACATTATGCTGGCATTTGGGCCATGAAAGAGCGAAAACCACAGTAAAAATCCCGCTCGGTTAAGTCCCCATAAGGCGGCGAGGAGGGTGATAATCAGTAGATCCCAGGTGAGAGCCTGAGTTAAGGCCAGGCGAAATGCCGCTAAGTCTTTTATCTGCCAAAAGATATGCACCCAGGGAGTCATACAAATAAGCCAGATCAGCAGTGAAAGTCCCCAGGGGACTGGGCTCCAAAAGAGAAAGACCAGGCACAGCAGAATGCTGATGCCCAGCCCAAGGAGAAGCCAGTCCTGGTGTTGACGAAAGTACCAATAGGAAATTGCCAACCAGGCCGCAAGGGCTGCGGGGATCGCCACCAGGAGGGGAAAATGTTTAAGATCTGGAGGAAGCAGAAGCTGTAATTGCAAGGCCAGGCCTGCGCAGATAATGCAGAGTAAGGTGACAAAAAATAGCGAGGCGAAAAATGAGCGGAGAATCTGGCCGAAAGAAAGCGCAATATCTCGTGTTCCCGCAGGAGTGAGATAGCGGCCGTTATTGCGTAGCCATCCCAACAGCAGTGAATTGTCTTTTCCTAAACCTGCTTCGACAGCAAGTGGAGAGATCCCTTTCTGATAGCAACGTCCCAGCATTCCCCCCGTATATCCTCCGCCGGAGACCGTTGAGAGATAGTCAAACTTGTGCAGTAGTTTGTTTTTCGCCAGTGCCCTTAGCAACCCGAGGCTGAACGTCGCACTGCGGATTCCGCCACCGGAAAGCGCCAGACCATAAATCCCGGCGCACGGTTTTAATTCTGGCTCGTCACCATGAGGTGCGGCGGTGTCCGATTGCTTCTCTGGCCGGAGTAATTTGCGGCGGAGATTAATCGCCTTTTGCTCATTAGCGGGTAATGCATTGAATTTCAATCGAGTATTTTCGTTGCACATGGGGATACCATCGAGGGGGGTAGCGAGACGGTATTTTTAGGGAAGGTGCGAACAAGTCCCTGATATGAGATCATGTTTGTCATCTGGAGCCATGGAACAGGGTTCATCATGAGTCATCAACTTACCTTCGCCGACAGTGAATTCAGCAGTAAGCGCCGTCAGACCAGAAAAGAGATTTTCTTGTCCCGTATGGAGCAGATTCTGCCATGGCAAAACATGGTGGAAGTCATCGAGCCGTTTTACCCCAAGGCTGGTAATGGCCGGCGACCTTATCCGCTGGAAACCATGCTACGCATTCACTGCATGCAGCATTGGTACAACCTGAGCGATGGCGCGATGGAAGATGCTCTGTACGAAATCGCCTCCATGCGTCGGTTTGCCCGGTTATCCCTGGATAGCGCCTTGCCTGACCGCACCACCATCATGAATTTCCGCCACCTGCTGGAGCAGCATCAACTGGCCCGCCAATTGTTCAAGACCATCAATCGCTGGCTGGCCGAAGCAGGCGTCATGATGACTCAAGGCACCTTGGTCGATGCCACCATCATTGAGGCACCCAGCTCGACCAAGAACAAAGAGCAGCAACGCGATCCGGAGATGCATCAGACCAAGAAAGGCAATCAGTGGCACTTTGGCATGAAGGCCCACATTGGTGTCGATGCCAAGAGTGGCCTGACCCACAGCCTAGTCACCACCGCGGCCAACGAGCATGACCTCAATCAGCTGGGTAATCTGCTGCATGGAGAGGAGCAATTTGTCTCAGCCGATGCCGGCTACCAAGGGGCGCCACAGCGCGAGGAGCTGGCCGAGGTGGATGTGGACTGGCTGATCGCCGAGCGCCCCGGCAAGGTAAGAACCTTGAAACAGCATCCACGCAAGAACAAAACGGCCATCAACATCGAATACATGAAAGCCAGCATCCGGGCCAAGGTGGAGCACCCATTTCGCATCATCAAGCGACAGTTCGGCTTCGTGAAAGCCAGATACAAGGGGTTGCTGAAAAACGATAACCAACTGGCGATGTTATTCACGCTGGCCAACCTGTTTCGGGCGGACCAAATGATACGTCAGTGGGAGAGATCTCACTAAAAACTGGGGATAACGCCTTAAATGGCGAAGAAACGGTCTAAATAGGCTGATTCAAGGCATTTACGGGAGAAAAAATCGGCTCAAACATGAAGAAATGAAATGACTGAGTCAGCCGAGAAGAATTTCCCCGCTTATTCGCACCTTCCTTAGTGTAGCCAGCCGGGAATCAATGGTGAGGATATATTTTAACGCTTGGGTAAAAGCGGATACCACCTAATAACTGGTTAAGAGTTCATGAAGAGGTAAATAAAGAAAATTTATTATAAAAATCAATAAAAACAGATAGATAAAAAATAGATAAATATACCACCTTAGTGGTATTTTTTATTTTCTATATAAAACGTACGGATACCGTGGTTGATCGTTATCAATTCTCTCCCTCTTTCATAGCGTTACCTTCGCTGCAAATCCAGCAATGTCGATTTATCAGAGAGCCGTCAGGCTCCACACAGGAGAGACCCGATGAGTAAATTCCTGGACCGGTTTCGCTACTTCAAACAGAAGGGCGAGACCTTTGCCGATGGGCACGGCCAGCTTCTTAACACCAACCGGGATTGGGAGGATGGATACCGCCAACGTTGGCAGCACGATAAAGTTGTGCGCTCCACTCACGGTGTAAACTGCACCGGCTCATGCAGCTGGAAGATTTATGTCAAAAACGGCCTCGTCACTTGGGAAACCCAGCAGACCGACTATCCGCGTACACGCCCGGACCTGCCAAACCACGAACCACGCGGCTGCCCGCGCGGGGCGAGCTATTCCTGGTATCTCTATAGCGCCAATCGTCTGAAATATCCGCTGATGCGCAAACGCCTGATGAAAATGTGGCGCGAAGCGAAAAAACTGCACAGCGATCCGGTTGATGCCTGGGCCTCTATTATTGAAGATGCCGATAAAGCCAAAAGCTTCAAACAAGCGCGCGGTCGCGGTGGTTTCGTACGTTCCTCCTGGCAGGAAGTGAATGAGCTGATTGCTGCCTCTAACGTCTATACCGTCAAAACCTACGGCCCTGACCGTGTCGCTGGCTTCTCGCCAATTCCGGCCATGTCGATGGTTTCTTACGCCTCCGGCGCACGTTATCTGTCGCTGATAGGCGGCACCTGTCTGAGCTTCTACGACTGGTATTGTGACTTACCTCCTGCGTCGCCGCAGACTTGGGGTGAGCAGACCGATGTTCCGGAATCCGCTGACTGGTACAACTCCAGCTACATCATCGCCTGGGGCTCTAACGTTCCACAAACCCGTACGCCAGATGCGCACTTCTTTACTGAAGTTCGTTATAAAGGCACCAAAACCGTTGCTATTACCCCGGACTACGCCGAAATCGCCAAACTGTGCGACCTGTGGTTGGCACCGAAACAGGGTACCGATGCAGCAATGGCGCTGGCAATGGGTCACGTAATGCTGCGTGAATTCCACCTCGACAAACCAAGCCAGTACTTCACCGACTACGTGCGTCGCTACACCGACTTCCCGATGCTGGTCATGCTTGAAGAGCGCGAAGGTTATTACGCTGCGGGCCGTATGCTGCGTGCTGCTGACCTGGTTGACTCTCTGGGTCAGGAAAATAATCCGGAATGGAAAACCGTCGCGGTTAATACCGACGGCGATATGGTGGCACCGAACGGTTCTATCGGTTTCCGTTGGGGCGAAAAAGGTAAATGGAACCTTGAGCAACGCGACGGTAAATCCGGTGATGAAACCGAACTGCAGTTGAGCCTGCTAGGTAGCCAGGATGAGATAGCTCAGGTGGGCTTCCCGTACTTTGGCGGCGAAGGCACCGAGCACTTCACAAGCGTCGAGCTGGAAAATATCCTGCTGCACAAACTGCCGGTGAAACGCCTGCAGCTTGCCGACGGCACCACCGCGCTGGTGACCACCGTTTATGACCTGACCATGGCCAACTACGGTCTGGAACGCGGTCTGAACGATGAAAACTGTGCAACCAGCTACGAAGATATTAAAGCCTACACTCCGGCCTGGGCTGAGAAAATCACCGGCGTGCCGCGCGCGCAGATCATCCGCACCGCGCGTGAATTTGCCGACAACGCAGATAAGACGCACGGTCGTTCGATGATTATCGTTGGCGCTGGTCTGAACCACTGGTATCACCTCGATATGAACTATCGTGGTCTGATCAATATGCTGGTGTTCTGCGGTTGTATCGGTCAGAGCGGCGGCGGTTGGGCCCACTATGTTGGCCAGGAAAAACTGCGTCCCCAGACCGGCTGGCAGCCGCTGGCGTTTGCCCTTGACTGGCAGCGTCCGGCGCGCCACATGAATAGTACGTCTTACTTCTATAACCACTCCAGCCAATGGCGTTACGAGTCGGTTACCGCGCAGGAGTTGCTGTCTCCGCTGGCGGATAAATCCCGCTACAGCGGTCACTTGCTGGACTTTAACGTTCGCGCAGAACGTATGGGCTGGCTGCCGTCTGCACCGCAGTTAGGCACCAACCCACTGCGTATTGCTGATGACGCGAAGAAAGCCGGGATGGATCCGGTTGATTACACCGTTAAGGCGCTGAAAGAAGGCTCCATTCGTTTCGCGGCTGAACAGCCGGAAAACGGCAAAAACCACCCGCGTAACCTGTTCATCTGGCGTTCTAACCTGCTGGGCTCTTCCGGTAAAGGCCATGAATACATGCTGAAATATCTGCTGGGTACCGAACACGGTATTCAGGGGATGGATCTCGGCAAGCAGGGCGGTCTGAAGCCAGAAGAAGTGGAATGGCAGGATAACGGTCTCGACGGTAAATTGGATCTGGTGGTGACGCTGGACTTCCGTCTGTCGAGCACCTGTCTGTATTCCGATATCGTGCTGCCAACGGCAACCTGGTATGAAAAAGACGACATGAATACCTCGGATATGCATCCGTTTATTCACCCGCTGTCTGCCGCTGTTGATCCAGCCTGGGAATCGAAAAGCGACTGGGAAATCTACAAAGGCATCGCGAAGAAATTCTCTGAAGTCTGCGTGGGACACCTCGGTCAGGAAACGGATATTGTTACGCTGCCAATCCAGCACGACTCTGCGGCCGAACTCGCACAGCCGTTAGACGTGAAGGATTGGAAAAAAGGCGAATGTGACCTGATCCCAGGTAAAACCGCACCGCACATTATCCCGGTTCAACGTGATTATCCGGCAACCTACGAGCGCTTTACCTCCATCGGGCCATTGATGGAAAAAATCGGTAACGGCGGTAAAGGGATTGCCTGGAACACCCAGAGCGAAATGGATCTGCTGCGTAAGCTCAACTACACCAAAGCAGAAGGCCCGGCGAAAGGCCAGCCGATGCTGGATACCGCGATTGACGCAGCCGAAATGATCCTCACTCTGGCGCCGGAAACCAACGGTCAGGTGGCGGTGAAAGCCTGGGCGGCGCTCAGCGAGTTTACCGGTCGCGACCACACGCATCTGGCGCTCAATAAAGAAGACGAGAAAATTCGCTTCCGTGATATTCAGGCGCAGCCGCGCAAGATTATCTCCAGCCCAACCTGGTCAGGTCTGGAAGATGAACACGTCTCCTACAACGCCGGTTACACCAACGTTCATGAGCTGATCCCATGGCGTACCCTGTCTGGTCGTCAGTCCTTGTATCAGGACCACCAGTGGATGCGTGATTTTGGTGAAAGCCTGCTGGTCTACCGTCCGCCGATCGATACCCGTTCGGTGAAAGAAGTGATGGGTAAGAAATCAAACGGCAACCCGGAGAAGGCGCTGAACTTCCTGACGCCGCACCAGAAATGGGGCATTCACTCAACCTACAGCGACAACCTGCTGATGCTGACCTTAGGTCGCGGTGGTCCGGTGGTGTGGATGAGTGAAGAAGACGCTAAAGACATTGGTATTGAAGATAACGACTGGATTGAAGTCTTCAACAACAACGGTGCGCTGACCGCCCGTGCGGTTGTGAGCCAGCGTGTACCAGCCGGGATGACCATGATGTACCACGCGCAGGAACGTATTGTTAACCTGCCGGGTTCAGAAATTACCGGTCAACGCGGCGGTATCCATAACTCGGTGACCCGCATCACGCCAAAACCGACCCATATGATCGGCGGCTACGCGCAGTTGGCCTACAGCTTTAACTACTACGGTACCGTAGGCTCGAACCGTGATGAGTTTGTCGTGGTACGTAAGATGAAGAACATTGACTGGTTGGACGGCGAAGGCAATGACCAGGTACAGGAGAGCGTAAAATGAAAATTCGTTCACAAGTCGGCATGGTGCTGAATCTCGATAAATGCATCGGTTGCCACACCTGCTCGGTCACCTGTAAAAACGTCTGGACCAGCCGTGAAGGAACCGAGTACGCCTGGTTCAACAACGTTGAAACCAAGCCGGGTACCGGTTTCCCGACCGACTGGGAAGACCAGGAAAAATACAAAGGCGGTTGGATCCGTAAAATCAACGGCAAGCTGGTGCCGCGCATGGGTAACAAAGCGCTGCTGCTAGGTAAAATCTTCGCTAACCCGCATCTGCCGGGTCTGGATGATTATTACGAGCCTTTTGATTTCGACTACCAGACGCTGCACAACGCACCGGCTGATAGCAAAGCGCAGCCGATTGCTCGTCCCCGTTCGCTGATTACCGGCAAGCGCATGGACAAAATCACCAAGGGCCCGAACTGGGAAGATGACCTGGGCGGCGAGTTCGAGAAGCTGTCGAAAGACAAAAACTTCGAGAACATGCAGAAGGCGATGTACGGCCAGTTCGAGAACACCTTCATGATGTACCTGCCGCGCCTTTGCGAGCACTGTCTGAATCCGGCATGTGTTGCAACGTGCCCAAGCGGTGCCATCTACAAGCGCGAAGAAGACGGTATTGTGCTGATCGACCAGGACAAATGTCGTGGCTGGCGTATGTGCATTACCGGTTGCCCGTACAAAAAAATCTACTTCAACTGGAAGAGCGGCAAGTCTGAAAAATGCATCTTCTGCTATCCGCGTATTGAAGCGGGTCAGCCGACTGTGTGTTCCGAGACCTGCGTCGGTCGTATTCGTTACCTCGGCGTGCTGCTGTATGACGCGGATGCGATTGAAACCGCAGCAAGCACCGAGAACGAGAAAGATCTGTATCAGCGTCAGCTGGACGTGTTCCTCGATCCAAACGATCCGAAAGTGATTGAGCAGGCGCAGAAAGACGGTATCCCGCTGAGCGTGATTGACGCCGCCCAGAAATCGCCGGTCTACAAAATGGCGATGGACTGGAAGCTGGCACTGCCGCTGCACCCGGAATATCGTACGTTGCCAATGGTCTGGTACGTGCCACCGCTGTCTCCAATTCAGTCCGCAGCCGATGCGGGTGAACTGGGCAGCAACGGTATCCTGCCTGACGTTGAAAGCCTGCGTATCCCGGTTCAGTACCTGGCGAACCTGCTGACCGCGGGTGACACTCAGCCGGTACTGCTGGCGCTGAAACGTATGCTGGCAATGCGTCACTTTAAACGTACGGAAACCGTCGATGGCGTTATCGATACTCGTGCGCTGGAAGAGGTGGGTCTGACCGAAGCGCAGGCACAGGAAATGTATCGCTATCTGGCGATTGCCAACTACGAAGATCGTTTCGTAGTGCCGAGCAGCCACCGCGAACAGGCTCGTGATGCGTTCCCGGAGAAAAACGGTTGTGGCTTTAGCTTCGGTGATGGCTGCCACGGTTCTGACACCAAGTTTAATCTGTTCAACAGCCGCCGTATTGATTCTGTGGATGTGAGCAGCAAAACGGAGCCGCACGCATGATTGAACTCGTGATTGTGTCTCGTCTGCTTGAGTACCCGGATGCTGCCTTATGGCAGCATCAGGACGAACTCTTCGACGTTCTGGCCTCTTCAGAGAAACTGGATAAAGGGGATGCCCAGATGCTGGGCATGTTCCTGCGTGAGTTAACCGCGCAGGATCCGCTGGATGCGCAGGCCGCCTACAGCGAACTGTTCGACCGTGGTCGCGCAACGTCGCTGCTGCTATTTGAACACGTACACGGCGAGTCGCGTGACCGTGGTCAGGCGATGGTCGATCTGCTGAACCAGTACGAACAGCACGGCTTGGTGCTCGACAGCCGCGAGCTGCCGGATCATCTGCCGCTGTATCTGGAATATCTGGCGCAGTTGCCAGAGAGCGAAGCGATTGGCGGCTTGCAGGATATCGCGCCGATTCTGGCGCTGCTCTGCGCCCGTCTTCAACAGCGTGAAAGTCGTTATGCGGTGCTGTTCGAACAGTTGTTGAAGCTGGCCAATAGCGCAGTAGACGAAGCAAAAGTGGCGGAGAAAATTGCGGACGAAGCCCGTGATGACACGCCGCAGGCGCTGGATGCGGTCTGGGAAGAAGAACAGGTCAAATTCTTTGCTGACCAGGGCTGCGGTGAGTCGGAAATTTCGAATCACCAGCGTCGTTTTGCCGGAGCCGTAGCCCCGCAATATTTGAATATCTCTAACGGAGGACAGCAATAATGCACTTCCTGAATATGTTCTTCTTCGACATCTATCCGTATATCGCGGGTGCTGTCTTCCTGATTGGCAGCTGGTTACGTTACGACTACGGTCAGTACACCTGGCGCGCGGCATCCAGCCAGATGCTGGATCGTAAGGGGATGAACCTGGCGTCTAACCTGTTCCACATCGGGATTCTGGGTATTTTTGCCGGCCACTTCTTAGGTATGCTGACACCACACTGGATGTATGAAGCGTGGCTGCCGCTGGACGTGAAACAGAAGATGGCGATGTTTGCCGGCGGTGCTTCTGGCGTCATGTGCCTGGTAGGCGGCGTGCTGCTGCTGAAGCGCCGTCTGTTTAGTCCGCGCGTGCGTGCGACAACCACCGGTGCAGATATTCTGGTGCTGTCGATTCTGGTTATCCAGTGTGCTTTGGGTCTGTTGACCATTCCGTTCTCCGCCCAGCATATGGACGGTAGCGAGATGATGAAACTGGTGAACTGGGCGCAGTCCGTAGTGACTTTCCACGGTGGCGCTTCTCAATACCTGGACGGCGTGGCGTTTATTTTCCGTATGCACCTGGTGCTGGGGATGACGCTGTTCCTGTTGTTCCCGTTCTCGCGTTTGGTTCACATCTGGAGCGTGCCGGTTGAGTATCTGACCCGCAAGTATCAGATTGTTCGTGCGCGTCACTGATACAGCGCTTTAACGTACTAAACCCTGCTTCGGCGGGGTTTTTTTATGCCTGCGCATTGGGGGGGCCCGGCAGAGAGGCAAGATAGCGCTAGAGGAATAACAGAAATAGCTGATAGAGATTTGAATTTTTAATCGAAGGAGATACTACCGAGAGAAGATGGTGGTGGGGGAAGGATTCGAACCTTCGAAGTCGATGACGGCAGATTTACAGTCTGCTCCCTTTGGCCGCTCGGGAACCCCACCAGGGGTAATTCATATTGTAGAGGTAAAGCTTTGAGATGGTGGTGGGGGAAGGATTATTCGTCGCTTCGCTCCTCACCCTTCGGGCCGTTGCCTGCGGCAACGTTGTCTCGCTTTCGCTCGACTCGAACCTTGGTCGAAGGTTCTCACCCTTCCCAGTGAGTGCAAACTTCAGCATGACTCATTGGGGTAACTACATCGCTGTAGTGAATAATGGTGGTGGGGGAAGGATTCGAACCTTCGAAGTCGATGACGGCAGATTTACAGTCTGCTCCCTTTGGCCGCTCGGGAACCCCACCACGGGGTAATGCATAATACTGGCCTGCTTCCTTCGCGGGAAGCGGGGCGCATCATATCAAATGACGCGCCGCTGTAAAGTATTCCTTTGATAAAAACAAACTGGTTGCCTGATTTTTACACGTAAAGCCGCAAAGCTAACCAGCTAATTTCATTATCGATTAAAGAATAATCGTCCGATTGCCGTAAACGAATACCCGCTGCGCCAGAACCTGATATAAAGCACGGCTCAGCACATTTTTCTCGACGTCACGACCTGCACGCATCATATCTTCCGCGGTGTAGGTGTGATCCACGTGAATCACGTCCTGCATAATGATTGGACCTTCATCGAGATTATCGTTCACGTAGTGCGCGGTCGCGCCAATAATCTTCACGCCGCGATCGTATGCCTGATGGTAAGGGCGTGCGCCAATAAAGGCTGGAAGGAACGAGTGGTGGATATTAATGATTTTATTTGGAAAGCGAGAGACGAATTCCGGGGTCAGCACGCGCATATATTTTGCCAGTACGACGTAATCTGGCTCAAGAGCGGCAATGGCATCGCCCATTTGCTTATCGTGCTCTTCGCGGGTTAAACCTTCATGGCTTACCAACTGGAAGGGGATATCAAATCGTTCAACCAAAGTGCGCAGCGTTTCATGGTTGCCGATAACGGCGGCAATTTCTACGTCCAGCCCGCCATAGTTGGCTTTCATCAGCAGATCGCCAAGGCAATGCGCCTCTTTGGTCACCAAAATCACGACACGGCGACGGCCTGCTGGGTTTAACTCACGAATCGAGCCTTCTGGCAGGGCGCTGTCGAGGTCTGCCAGCAGAATGGAATCATTGAAAATACCTTCAAGCTCGGTACGCATAAAGAAACGACCGGTCCGATGATCAACGAATTCGTTGTTTTGCACGATGTTCAGTTCGTGCTTGTAGCAGATATTAGTGATACGCGCGATGAGGCCTTTCTGATCAGGGCAAATAGTGCGTAGTACTTTACGTTGTAGTGAATGCATCGCGGGGAAAATCCTGTAGTGTTTGCTATTTCTGCTGCTGGCTTATTGGCCGCAACATTTTTTAAATTTTTTACCTGAACCGCAAGGGCAGGGGTCATTTCGACCAATGAGCGGTCGTGTGCCGTCAATATAATACCACTGTCCGTTTTCTTTTAAGAATCTGGATCGTTCAATAATAGCCCCGGAGCGGTTATCGTCAGTAAAACGAGCGATAAAGCTGACGAAGCCTTCATCAGGACTGCGGCCAGTATCGGTGGCAAAGAGGGTTAAACCTTGCCATTGGGTTCGGGTAAATCCGTTCTCCAGGTCTGCGCGAAACTGTTGCGCCTGACAGGAGGGGTGCCATGTTTTGATCAGATAGTCGGCATCTTTCATGACAAATGCGCTGTAGCGGGATCGCATCAGCTGTGACGGATCCGGCGCAAGCTGTGTGCCAGCCAGATAACGCTGACAACATGAGCTATACTCCAGAGCGCTGCCACAGGGGCATAATTGCGACAAAACGGCCTCCATGGAAAAGAGAAAAACAGCGTTGTTACGCTAAAGTGCTTATGTTAACTGAGCGGTGGCGATGATGCCATGCCCGGAGTGGAAGGATATGTTTCGGTAATAATGAGAAAGCTTAAAGTTGGTCTGGCATTAGGGGCAGGAGCCGCACGAGGGTGGTCGCACATCGGTGTGATCAACGCGTTACAGCGTGCAGGTATAGACGTTGATGTCATCGCGGGATGTTCTATTGGGTCGCTGGTAGGCGCAGCCTACGCTTGCAACCGACTTCCTGCACTGGAGAAATGGGTATGCTCCTTTAGTAATTGGGACGTTCTGAAGTTAATGGATCTCTCCTGGCAACGCGGCGGATTGCTGCGCGGCGAGCGTGTGTTCAGTCAATATCGGCAGCTAATGCCCACCACTGACATTGAATGCTGCGAACGTCGATTTGCGGCCGTCACCACCAATTTAAGCACTGGTCGTGAATTGTGGTTTACTGAGGGGGATCTGCATCTTGCGGTACGCGCCTCTTGCAGTATGCCCGGCCTGATGTCGCCAGTGATGCATAATGGTTACTGGCTGGTGGATGGCGCGGTTGTCAATCCCGTGCCGGTGTCACTGGCTCGCGCAATGGGCGCAGATATTGTGATTGCTGTTGATTTGCAGCACGATGCGCATCTGATGCAGCAAGATTTGTTATCCATGGAGGCGCGACGCCCGGAAGAGGAGGAAGACTTCTCCTGGCATTCTCGTATACGCTCTCGGTTGACGCGCATGACTTCGCGCCGGGCGACGGTGACGCCAACGGCTATGGAGATCATGTCCACTTCTATTCAGGTGCTGGAAAATCGCCTTAAGCGAAATCGCATGGCGGGCGATCCGCCGGATATTCTGATACAACCCTTTTGCCCGCAAATCTCCACTCTTGATTTTCATCGAGCCGGTGAAGCTATAGCAGCTGGTCATCTGGCGGTTGAAAAGAAAATGGATGAACTATTACCTTTGGTGCGTACCCCCGCGTAGCGCATTTAACACCGACTTAAGTAAATTCTGACAGGCGATAGCGTGAATAGCATGCCACTATTACATTATCGTCAGCCAGAGGAGAGATCATGACGCAGCCATTGGCGGGTAAACAGATTCTGATAGTTGAAGACGAACCCGTTTTCCGCTCTCTTTTGCACACCTGGTTAACTTCGCTTGGTGCGACTATCGTACAGGCGGAGGATGGGGTGGATGCGCTTCAAAAAATGGCCGATTCAAAACCTGATCTGATGATTTGTGATATTTCGATGCCGCGTATGAATGGTCTGCAGCTAGTTGAACATCTGCGCAATCAGGGTGAACAGCTGCCAATTCTGATGATATCAGCCACCGAAAATATGGCGGATATTGCTAAAGCGCTGCGCCTTGGCGTACAGGATATCCTGCTAAAGCCAGTAAGAGATTTTGAGCGTCTTAAGGAAACGGTCTATGCCTGCCTCTATCCCAACATGTTCAATTCACGAGTGGAAGAGGAAGAGCGGTTATTTGAGGACTGGGATGCGTTAGTCAGTGACCCGAAAGCGGCATCGAGGCTGCTGCAGGAGCTTCAGCCTCCTGTTCAACAGGAGATGTCTCATTGCCGTATTCACTATCGCCAGCTTATGTCGGCTGATAAGCCTGGACTGGTTCTCGATATTGCACCGTTATCAGAAAACGATCTGGCGTTTTATTGCCTGGATGTCACACGTGCGGGGGATAATGGGGTTCTTGCAGCCTTATTGCTGCGAGCACTGTTTAATGGACTGCTGCAAGAGCAGTTAGCTCATCAGGGGCAGCGCTTACCGGAGATGGGAAGTCTGCTAAAACAGGTTAATCAATTGCTCCGTCAGGCAAATTTGCCAGGACAATTCCCATTATTAGTAGGGTATTACCACAGCGGATTGAAAAATTTGATTTTAGTTTCTGCTGGTTTGAATGGCACACTGAATACAGGCGAGCACCAAATTCAGATTAGTAACGGGGTTCCGTTAGGAACGTTAGGTAATGCATATCTCAACCAAATAAGTCAACGCTGTACATCATGGCAGTGCCAAATTTGGGGGGCAGGTGGACGTTTACGCCTTATGTTGTCTGCGGAATGAGCAATTGTGTTTATTTTAACTCTGCCAGGGTTACCGCACGATCTTTTGCGGTGGTACTATCGCCGGGTTTAATGCGTAAAAATCCTAATTCGGGGATATCCAATCCTTTTCAGACCAGGTTTAGCTGAGCAGGCTGATATACTCGACGATATTTATTAACGAAAAGTTTAAAAAACGAACAGTCCAGGAGATTTCAATGGCTGCGCTTAATTCAAAAGTAAGAAAAGCTGTAATCCCGGTTGCGGGATTAGGTACCCGGATGTTGCCTGCAACTAAGGCTATTCCTAAAGAAATGCTGCCGTTGGTAGACAAGCCTTTAATTCAATATGTTGTTAACGAATGTATCGCTGCCGGGATTACTGAAATTGTTCTGGTCACGCACTCCTCCAAAAACTCTATCGAAAACCATTTTGATACCAGTTTTGAACTGGAAGCGATGCTGGAAAAACGTGTAAAACGCCAGCTGTTGGAAGAAGTTCAATCTATTTGTCCGCCGCACGTTACCATTATGCAGGTTCGTCAGGGGCTGGCTAAAGGTTTGGGTCATGCTGTGCTGTGTGCCCATCCTGTTGTTGGCGATGAGCCAGTCGCGGTTATTTTGCCAGACGTTATTCTGGACGAATTTGAATCCGATCTGTCCTGCGATAACCTGGCGGAAATGATTGCTCGTTTTGATGAGACTGGAGCCAGTCAAATCATGGTTGAACCCGTTGCGGACGTGACTGCATACGGCGTTGTTGACTGCAAAGGCCAGCCTCTGCAGCCGGGCGAGAGCGTTCCGATGGTTGGCGTAGTCGAAAAGCCAAAAGCGGACGTTGCGCCGTCCAATCTGGCCGTTGTTGGTCGTTACGTGCTGAGCGCGGATATTTGGCCGCTGCTGGCAAAAACGCCTCCGGGAGCCGGTGATGAAATTCAGCTGACTGATGCCATTGATATGCTGATCGAAAAAGAAACGGTCGAAGCCTATCATATGAAAGGCGTGAGTCATGACTGCGGTAATAAACTGGGTTATATGCAAGCTTTTGTTGAATATGGCGTTCGCCATAAGTCACTGGGCGCAGAATTTAAAACCTGGCTGGAAAAAGCAGTCGCGAAGTAATCGTTATCTGTAGTACTACAAGAAGCCGGGGAGCGATTTCGTTTCCCGGTTTTTTTATGCCCGTACGGCGTATGTTGGATTAAGAGATAAAAAAAATCCCGCCGGAGCGGGATTTTTAAACGGATACGATAGCTTATTACAGCAGGAAATCGTCCAGAGATTTACCCTGCTCATCCATCGCTTTCTTGATCACTGCCGGAGTACGACCCTGACCAGTCCAGGTTTTAGTTTCGCCGTTTTCGTCAACGTAGCTATATTTAGCCGGACGTGCTGCGCGTTTGGCTTTAGTACCCGCTTTAACAGCTGCCATGGTGCTCAGCAGTTCATTCGGATCAATACCATCAGCAATCAGCATTTCACGGTATTGCTGCAGTTTACGGGTGCGTTCTTCAATTTCCGCAGCAGCAGCGCTTTCTTCTTCGCGACGTTCGTTAACGACGACTTCTAATTTTTCCAGCATTTCTTCGAGCGTTTCAAGTGTGCATTCTCTTGCCTGCGCACGAAGAGTACGGATGTTGTTCAAAATTTTAAGTGCTTCGCTCATTGTAGTAATCTCAAACTTATATTGTGGGGTGGTTTGTTGGACTAATAATAGAGCGATAAAATCAGATGTGCAATAGGGGAGAATGTAAGGAAGTCAAAATAAGTTGTTATTTGTCTCGAGAATTAATTAATTTAAGTTAATTTTTCCGGGTGAGTTCACATCTTTACTGCTTATAGCAAAGCTGCATCCATAAGCTAAAACCCTGAGATAGTATGCTTTTTCTGATTCTCAGCGAGTAAAGTTATACTTCGCATGGATAAATATCATCTTTGGTATTAGCTCAGTGGTTGCGGTGATGTTTAATATAAAACACTTGTCCAGGTCCGTTATAGCCTCCCTGCAGGAACACGGATAAGCACAAAAGGACAATGGCACCGTAAGTCGTCGTGTCCCTGATCGTACGAATAGCAGACACGTCCTTCTATTAAAATGCTTAATCTTTTAGGTATCCGCAGGCTTAACATTGATCGCAATACCCGCCCTGAAAGGGCAGATAGAAGGAGAATATATGATACAATTTGGCTGCGATAAAACACATTGATTGGGGTCACGCAGCCGATGGCACAACTTTATTTCTACTATTCTGCAATGAATGCAGGTAAGTCTACCGCTCTGTTACAGTCTTCCTACAATTACCAGGAGCGAGGGATGCGTACCGTGGTTTATACGGCGGAGATAGACGATCGCTTTGGTTCCGGGAAGGTGAGTTCAAGAATTGGTCTCTCATCGCCAGCACGATTGTATAATACTCAAACTTCATTATTTTCTGACATTGCAGGTGAACATGCGCGTCAGCCTATTCACTGCGTATTAGTAGATGAAAGCCAGTTCTTGACCCGTGAGCAGGTACATGAGTTGTCAGAAGTCGTCGACGAACTTGATATTCCCGTGTTGTGCTATGGCTTGCGTACGGATTTTCGTGGCGAATTGTTTATTGGCAGTCAATATTTGCTGGCATGGTCCGATAAATTGGTTGAATTAAAAACCATCTGCTTTTGTGGCCGCAAGGCAAGTATGGTTCTGCGATTGGATCAAGAAGGGCGGCCATACAATGAAGGTGAACAGGTGGTGATCGGCGGTAATGAGCGCTATGTTTCCGTTTGCCGCAAGCATTACAAAGAGGCGTTAAGTGAAGGTTCTTTAACCTTTGTGCAGAACAAACAGCACCCTTACTAAACCCCACCGCTAATCCTTCTCAGGCGCTCTCTCGGCGCCTTTTTTATGTCAGCGCTACTCATACCTTCGACTAATCACTCCTGTTGCCTGAGGCGATTTGTGCGCTGCTGAGTGACAGATACAAAAAAGCCCCATCCAGGGATGGGGCTGATGATTGCTTTCTAAACTGCTGTCAGATTAAGAAGATTTCTTCGCTTTTTTCTCAGCTTTAGCTGGTGCGGCTTCTTTCTTCTCTGCAGTTTCGCCTTCGACGTAATTACGACCGTAGAAAGTATCCAGCAGAATCTGTTTCAGCTCAGCGATCAGCGGGTAACGCGGGTTAGCGCCGGTGCACTGGTCATCGAATGCATCTTCAGACAGCTTATCTACGTGGGCCAGGAAGTCAGCTTCCTGCACACCAGCTTCACGGATAGACTTAGGAATACCCAGGTCAGCTTTAATTTCATCCAACCAGCCAAGCAGTTTTTCGATTTTCGCTGCGGTGCGATCGCCCGGAGCTGTCAGGCCCAGATGATCCGCGATTTCAGCGTAGCGACGACGAGCCTGCGGGCGGTCGTACTGGCTAAATGCAGTCTGTTTAGTCGGATTGTCGTTCGCGTTATAACGAATAACGTTGCTGATCAGCAGGGCGTTCGCCAGACCGTGAGGAATGTGGAACTGTGAACCCAGTTTATGCGCCATGGAGTGACATACGCCCAGGAAGGCGTTAGCAAACGCAATACCCGCGATGGTTGCTGCACTGTGAACGCGTTCACGCGCTACCGGGTTCTTAGAACCTTCATGGTAGGACGCTGGCAGGTTTTCTTTCAGCAGTTTCAGAGCCTGCAGAGCCTGACCGTCGGAGAACTCAGAAGCCAGTACGGAAACATAAGCTTCCAGGGCGTGAGTTACCGCATCCAGACCACCGAAAGCACACAGTGATTTCGGCATATCCATAACCAGGTTGGCATCAACAATCGCCATGTCAGGAGTCAGCGCGTAGTCTGCCAGCGGATATTTCTGACCTGTGGCATCGTCGGTAACAACCGCAAACGGAGTGACTTCAGAACCAGTACCGGAAGTGGTGGTGATCGCCACCATTTTAGCTTTGACGCCCATTTTCGGGAACTTGTAGATACGTTTACGGATGTCCATAAAGCGCAGCGCCAGTTCTTCGAAGTGGGTTTCTGGATGTTCGTACATGACCCACATGATTTTCGCTGCGTCCATCGGGGAACCGCCGCCCAGCGCAATGATCACGTCTGGCTTGAACGAGTTCGCCAGCTCTGCACCTTTACGAACGATGGTCAGAGTCGGGTCAGCTTCAACTTCGAAGAACACGTCAGTTTCAACGCCAGCCGCTTTCAGTACAGAAGTGATCTGGTCTGCATAGCCGTTGTTGAACAGGAAGCGGTCGGTCACGATCAGCGCGCGTTTGTGACCATCAGTAATCACTTCATCCAGCGCGATTGGCAATGAGCCACGACGGAAGTAGATAGATTTCGGAAGTTTGTGCCACAACATGTTTTCAGCTCGCTTAGCAACGGTTTTCTTGTTGATCAGGTGCTTAGGACCAACGTTTTCAGAGATGGAGTTACCACCCCATGAACCACAACCCAGAGTCAGGGAAGGTGCGAGTTTAAAGTTGTACAGGTCGCCGATACCACCCTGAGAAGCCGGAGTGTTGATCAGGATACGCGCGGTTTTCATCATCTGGCCGAAGAAAGCAACACGTTCTGGCTGGTTGTCCTGGTCGGTGTACAGGCAAGAGGTATGACCGATACCGCCCATCGCCACCAGTTTTTCAGCTTTAACAACAGCGTCTTCGAAATTCTTCGCACGGTACATTGCCAGGGTCGGAGACAATTTTTCGTGTGCAAACGGCTCGCTTTCATCAACGTCGGTAACTTCACCAATCAGAATCTTGGTGGCAACCGGTACGGTGAAACCAGCCAGTTCAGCGATTTTATACGCCGGCTGACCAACGATAGCGGCGTTCAGCGCGCCATTTTTCAGGATAATGTCCTGAACAGCTTTCAGCTCTTTGCCCTGCAGCAGGTAGCCGCCGTGGCTGGCGAAACGTTCACGAACTGCATCGTATGCGGAATCAACAACAACAACGGACTGCTCGGAAGCACAAATTACGCCGTTGTCGAAGGTTTTAGACATCAGTACAGAAGCGACAGCACGCTTAACATCAGCGGTTTCGTCGATAACAACAGGGGTGTTACCTGCGCCAACGCCGATTGCCGGTTTGCCGGAGCTGTATGCCGCTTTAACCATGCCCGGACCGCCGGTCGCGAGAATCAGGTTAATGTCAGGGTGATGCATCAGTGCGTTGGACAGTTCAACGGAAGGTTGATCAATCCAACCAATCAGGTCTTTCGGCGCACCGGCAGCGATTGCGGCCTGCAGAACGATATCAGCCGCTTTGTTAGTGGCTTCTTTAGCACGCGGATGCGGAGAGAAAATGATGGCGTTACGGGTCTTCAGGCTAATCAGCGATTTAAAGATAGCGGTTGAAGTCGGGTTAGTTGTCGGGACGATGCCGCAGATAATGCCGATAGGTTCAGCGATAGTGATAGTACCGAAAGTGTCGTCTTCAGACAGCACACCGCAGGTTTTTTCATCTTTGTATGCGTTATAGATGTATTCAGAAGCGAAGTGGTTTTTAATCACTTTGTCTTCGACGATACCCATGCCGGATTCGGCGACGGCCATCTTAGCGAGAGGGATTCGAGCGTCTGCGGCGGCCAGTGCGGCGGCGCGGAAGATTTTATCGACTTGTTCTTGAGTGAAACTGGCATATTCACGCTGGGCCTTTTTTACGCGCTCTACAAGTGCGTTAAGCTCTGCGATATTAGTAACAGCCATAATGCTCTCCTGATAATGTTAAACTTTTTTAGTAAATCAGTAGCTCGATTCGACAGTATAGACAGGCTGTTAACAGCTTGCATCTAAATGTTAATGTAAAGAATTTTTCGCTTCTGACTTCATTGATTAACTAAAAAAGCTCTGGTTTTTTCTTTCAGGTACCGCTGTTTTCCCTCCCTGTTGTGTGTAAACAAGATTACTCACTTCTGAGTACAAATTATGTGATCTAAATCAATAATCGACGAAGCTGATACCTTTCAGCTGCTCGTTTTTTGACCTTTCAGGGCATGTGTAATGATTCGGTATGCTAATTGAATGAATAAATAGCATTATGAAAACAAATAAATAACATCCGAGCTTTATTGTGACCTTATGCATAATTGAGATGAATTATGCTATTAAACAGCGTATCTTTTCGCGGATATTTTATGCTGGCAACTGTCAACAGCCATTTTTAATGATGCTGCGGAGCGCACTGTGATTCAACCGTTGTTTGATTTTTCAGCTTATTTCAAATTTTTCATCGGGCTATTCGCGCTGGTAAACCCGGTGGGCATCATCCCTGTCTTTATTAGCATGACCAGTTATCAGACGGCGGCGATACGTAACAAGACCAATCTGACGGCTAACCTCTCTGTCGCCATTATCCTGTTGACCTCATTGTTTCTGGGGGATGGTATTCTGCAGGTCTTTGGTATTTCCATCGATTCTTTCCGTATTGCTGGTGGGATTCTGGTTGTCACTATTGCGATGTCGATGATTAGCGGCAAGCTCGGTGAGGATAAGCAGAACAAACAAGAGAAGTCAGAAACGGCGATCCGCGAGAGTATCGGTGTGGTACCGCTGGCATTGCCTCTGATGGCCGGACCGGGGGCTATTAGTTCAACGATCGTCTGGGGTACGCGTTATCATAGCGTTGCGCATTTTTTGGGCTTTTCGGTCGCAATTGCGCTTTTCGCTTTATGCTGCTGGGGGATTTTCCGTATGGCTCCCTGGCTGGTTCGCCTGTTGGGGCAAACGGGAATTAACGTGATTACCCGTATTATGGGGCTGCTACTTATGGCCCTCGGGATCGAGTTTATTGTCACCGGGATAAAAGCACTCTTCCCTGGACTAGTGAATTAATCTGCGCTTCTGCACGCGGGGCAAAACCCCGCGGTTGCTTAATTATTAGCAAAGCATATCAAAAAACGTTATATGAACACGTAAAATAACTTTTTTTAATATAATCGCATTTTTGTTTTTTATCAGTCTGTTACGAACTTATCCTGCCATTCCCCTCGCTATCCACTCACATTAGTTACTGTTATTTTCGTCACATCATTCTCTGGTGCTTGCCGTCAGATAATTGAAATGATATTAGTAAATTCACCGATGAGGCAGATGAATGTGCTAAATAATAAACAATTGTTAATTTTTCGTACAAAAAAGCACCTTCTCAGTATTGCTCGGTATGTAAAACAGTAATTTTTTTGTATGCACATGATAGATAATGGTTTTATAACTTTTTCTTTACAGGGGGAATTTTATGCTCTGCCTTCCGGGAGATCATAAAAGAGAATCCGGTAACATATTTGCAAATTGCATTGGCGGACGAGAAGGCCTTTTGGTACTTTCCGGCGTGATCTTTAGCAGAATATAAACTTAAATGAGAATTTTTATTAACTAACTCATTGCGATTTAAAACCGCCTCCGGACAGGGAGGGGAAGAATCGACGTCAAGACTGCCGTTTGAGCGGTCGTAATAAAATAAGTCGGTGATAGCAAGCAGTACAATCTGACAGCAGCATAAACTCCTGCACTGTACAGAATCCTAAAAGAGAAAAGCAGGCTGGTTATATAGCCAGTAATTATAATGAGTGGAGTAACAAACACATGACCATCATCACGAAAAAAAGCCTGGTAGCCGCAGGCGTATTATCTGCGCTAATTACCGTTAACGCTGCCATAGCGGCAGATGTACCCGCAGGAGTACAGTTGGCGGATAAACAAACGCTAGTGCGTAACAATGGATCCGAAGTCCAGTCTCTTGATCCGCACAAAATTGAAGGTGTGCCGGAATCTAATATCAGCCGGGATTTATTTGAGGGACTGCTGGTAAGCGACCTTGACGGTCATCCGGTTGCTGGCGCTGCGGAAAAATGGGACAACAAAGATTTTAAAGTCTGGACCTTCCATCTGCGAAAAGATGCAAAGTGGTCTGACGGCACGCCGGTTACGGCACAAGATTTCGTTTATAGCTGGCAGCGCCTGGCTGACCCGAAAACAGCATCTCCTTATGCAAGCTACCTACAATATGGTCATGTGGCCAACGTTGACGAAATTATCGGCGGCAAAAAACCAGCGACCGATCTGGGCGTAAAAGCGCTGGATGATCATACTTTCGAAGTTACACTCAGCGAACCCGTACCATACTTTTATAAACTTCTCGTTCACCCATCCGTCTCCCCAGTACCTAAAGCCGCGATTGAGAAGTTTGGTGAGAAATGGACCCAACCTGCCAATATCGTTAGCAACGGCGCATATAAATTAAAAGATTGGGTCGTCAACGAGCGTATTGTGCTGGAGCGTAATACCAATTATTGGGATAACGCCAAAACCGTGATTAATCAGGTCACCTATCTGCCGATCTCTTCTGAAGTTACAGACGTAAACCGCTACCGTAGCGGTGAAATCGACATGACCTATAACAACATGCCGATCGAACTGTTCCAGAAGCTGAAAAAAGAGATCCCGCAAGAAGTTCACGTCGATCCGTATCTGTGCACCTATTACTACGAAATCAATAACCAGAAAGCACCGTTTACCGATGTTCGTGTACGAACCGCACTGAAAATGGCTTTGGATCGCGACATTATTGTCAATAAAGTAAAAAATCAGGGCGATCTGCCAGCCTATAGCTACACCCCGCCATATACCGATGGTATGAAACTGGTTGAACCTGAGTGGTTCAAGTGGTCGCAGGAAAAACGTAACGAAGAAGCGAAAAAATTACTCGCCGAAGCAGGTTATACCGCTGATAAACCGCTGACCTTTAACCTGCTCTATAACACTTCCGATCTGCATAAAAAGCTGGCTATCGCCGTCGCGTCTATCTGGAAGAAAAATCTGGGCGCGAACGTGAAGCTGGAGAATCAGGAGTGGAAAACATTCCTCGATAATCGCCATCAGGGCACCTTTGATATTGCGCGCGCCGGATGGTGTGCGGACTATAACGAACCGACATCCTTCCTGAACACCATGCTGAGCGACAGCTCAAACAACACCTCGCATTATAAGAGCCCGGCTTTTGACAAGATTATTGCTGAAACGCTGAAAACCAGTGATGAAGCGAAGCGTGCAGACCTCTATGCACAATCTGAGCAGCAGCTGGACAAAGACTCCGTCATCGTCCCGGTCTTCTATTATGTCAACGCCCGCCTGGTTAAACCTTGGGTCGGCGGCTACACAGGTAAAGACCCGTTAGATAATATCTACGTTAAGAACCTTTATATTATCAAACATTAATGGCAAATCGTGGGGCAGGCAGCGCTTGCCCCACCGTGTCTGAATTCATCGCACTCGATAGGCACAGGCCAGAAGGTACGGGCAATGTTAAAATTTATCTTTCGTCGCTGTCTGGAAGCGATTCCGACGCTATTTATTCTAATTACAATCTCCTTCTTTATGATGCGTCTTGCGCCGGGTAGTCCTTTTACCGGTGAACGTACGCTGCCGCCGGAAGTCATGGCGAATATTGAAGCAAAATACCATTTAAACGACCCCATCATGACCCAGTATTTCAATTACCTGAAGCAACTGGCGCATGGTGATTTCGGTCCTTCCTTTAAATATAAAGATTATTCGGTAAACGATCTGGTGGCTTCCAGCTTCCCGGTGTCTGCCAAATTAGGTTTTGCCGCGTTTTTCCTGGCGGTAATTCTTGGCGTCACTGCCGGAGTTATTGCGGCGCTAAAACAGAATACGAAATGGGACTTCGCCGTGATGGGGGTGGCAATGACCGGGGTCGTGATACCCAGTTTCGTAGTCGCGCCCTTACTGGTGATGATATTTGCTATTACTCTGCATTGGCTGCCGGGTGGTGGTTGGAACGGCGGGGCGCTGCAATACATGATTTTGCCTATGGTCGCACTGTCGCTGGCCTATATCGCCAGTATTGCGCGTATCACTCGCGGCTCGATGATTGAAGTCCTGCACTCTAATTTCATCCGTACCGCGCGGGCAAAAGGCTTACCGATGCGCCGCATCATTCTACGTCACGCCTTAAAACCCGCACTGTTACCAGTACTTTCCTATATGGGACCTGCCTTCGTCGGCATTATTACTGGCTCGATGGTTATCGAAACCATTTATGGTCTGCCGGGTATTGGCCAACTGTTCGTCAACGGCGCGCTGAACCGCGATTATTCGCTAGTGCTCAGCCTGACCATTCTGGTTGGCGCATTGACCATTCTGTTTAACGCGGTTGTTGACGTGCTTTATGCCGTTATCGATCCGAAGATTCGTTATTAACGCTGGGGTTCGCCATGATGTTAAGTAAGAAAAACAACGAGGCGCTGGAAAACTTCAGTGAAAAGCTGGAAGTCGAAGGGCGCAGCCTCTGGCAGGACGCCCGCCGCCGCTTTATGCATAACCGTGCTGCTGTTGCCAGCTTGATCGTGTTGGTAATTATCGCGCTGTTTGTCACCATCGCCCCGATGGTGTCGCAGTTCTCCTACTACGATACCGATTGGGGCATGATGTCCAGCGCACCTGATATGGAGTCTGCTCACTACTTCGGTACCGACTCGTCTGGCCGCGACCTGTTGGTGCGTGTGGCGATCGGCGGGCGTATTTCATTAATGGTCGGCGTCGCTGCGGCGCTGGTGGCGGTGATTCTTGGCACGCTTTACGGCTCGCTTTCCGGTTATTTGGGCGGCAAAGTGGACTCGGTGATGATGCGTCTGCTGGAAATCCTCAACTCTTTCCCGTTTATGTTCTTCGTCATTCTGCTGGTGACCTTCTTTGGCCAGAATATTTTGCTCATTTTCGTCGCTATTGGGATGGTCTCCTGGCTGGATATGGCGCGTATCGTTCGCGGCCAGACCCTGAGCCTGAAGCGCAAAGAGTTTATTGAAGCAGCGCAGGTCGGTGGAGTCTCAACAGGTAACATTGTTATCCGCCATATTGTGCCGAACGTGCTTGGTGTAGTGGTGGTGTATGCCTCGTTGCTGGTCCCGAGCATGATCCTGTTCGAATCCTTCCTGAGCTTCCTTGGTCTTGGTACCCAGGAGCCGCTAAGCAGCTGGGGCGCGTTGCTCAGCGATGGCGCGAACTCGATGGAAGTATCGCCATGGCTGCTGCTGTTCCCTGCCGGTTTCCTGGTGGTAACGCTATTTTGTTTTAACTTTATCGGCGATGGCTTGCGTGATGCCCTCGACCCGAAAGACCGCTAAGGAGCGCCGTCATGAGTACGATTGAAACGGCAAAAGCGCCGCAGGTAGCACAACAATCCAGCCTGCTTCTGGATGTTAAAGACCTTCGCGTCACCTTTGGCACTCCCGATGGCGATGTTACTGCGGTCAACGATCTCAACTTTAATCTACGGGCAGGGGAAACCTTAGGCATCGTGGGTGAGTCCGGTTCTGGTAAGTCGCAAACCGCTTTTGCGCTGATGGGCCTGCTGGCGGCAAATGGTCGCATTGGCGGTTCAGCGACCTTTAACGGCAAGCAAATCCTGAACCTTCCGGAACGTGAGTTGAATAAGCTACGCGCCGAGCAGATCTCAATGATTTTTCAGGACCCGATGACGTCGCTCAATCCGTATATGCGGGTAGGCGAACAGCTGATGGAAGTCCTGATGCTGCATAAAGCGTTGAGTAAAGCCGAAGCGTTTGAAGAGTCGGTTAAAATGCTGGATGCGGTCAAAATGCCGGAAGCGCGTAAACGGATGAAAATGTATCCACACGAGTTTTCCGGCGGGATGCGCCAGCGCGTCATGATAGCGATGGCGCTGCTGTGTCGGCCTAAGCTGTTGATTGCCGATGAGCCGACAACGGCGCTGGATGTGACCGTGCAGGCACAAATTATGACGTTGCTGAATGAACTCAAGCGCGAGTTCAATACCGCGATCATTATGATTACCCACGATCTCGGCGTAGTGGCGGGGATCTGCGATAAGGTGCTGGTGATGTATGCTGGCCGCACCATGGAATATGGTCAGGCGCGCGACGTCTTTTATCATCCGTCGCACCCTTATTCAATTGGTCTGTTGAATGCGGTTCCGCGTCTGGATGCCGAAGGTGACGCCTTGTTGACCATTCCGGGCAACCCGCCGAACCTGCTGCGTTTGCCAAAGGGCTGTCCGTTCCAGCCGCGTTGCCCGCATGCAATGGAGATTTGTAATAGCGCTCCGCCTCTTGAGGAGTTCGCGCCAGGCCGCCTGCGTGCCTGCTTTCAACCGGTGGGGGATTTGCTATGAACGCCGTAACGGAACAAAGAAAAGTCCTGCTCGAAATTGCCGACCTGAAAGTGCACTTTGATATTAAAGACGGTAAACAGTGGTTCTGGCAGCCGTCAAAAACGCTCAAGGCGGTAGATGGCGTAACTTTGCGCCTGTACGAAGGTGAAACGCTGGGCGTGGTCGGAGAGTCAGGTTGTGGAAAATCAACCTTTGCGCGAGCCATTATTGGCCTGGTGAAAGCGACTGACGGTAAGGTTGCCTGGCTGGGCAAAGATCTGCTGGGAATGAAATCTGATGAGTGGCGCGATGTGCGTAGCGATATTCAGATGATCTTCCAGGATCCGCTGGCGTCGCTGAACCCGCGAATGACTATCGGGGAAATCATTGCCGAGCCGTTGCGTACTTATCATCCTAAAATGCCGCGTCAGGAAGTTCGCGACCGGGTTAAAGCGATGATGATGAAAGTGGGGCTGCTGCCAAACCTGATTAACCGCTATCCGCACGAATTCTCCGGTGGCCAGTGCCAACGTATCGGCATTGCGCGCGCGCTGATCCTTGAGCCTAAGTTAATTATCTGTGATGAGCCGGTTTCGGCACTGGACGTGTCAATTCAGGCGCAGGTGGTGAATCTTCTTCAGCAGTTGCAGCGTGAAATGGGTCTTTCGCTGATTTTTATCGCTCACGATCTGGCGGTAGTCAAGCATATTTCTGACCGCGTGCTGGTGATGTATCTGGGGCATGCCGTGGAGTTGGGCACTTACGATGAGGTGTACCATAATCCGCTGCATCCTTATACCAAAGCGCTGATGTCGGCGGTGCCGGTTCCTGATCCTGATTTGGAAAGAAACAAGACTATCCAACTGCTGGAAGGGGAATTACCGTCGCCGATTAACCCGCCCTCGGGCTGCGTATTTCGTACGCGCTGTCCGCTTGCCGGGCCGGAATGCGCGAAAACGCGACCGGTGCTGGAAGGCAGTTTTCGACATGCAGTTTCCTGCCTGAAGGTAGACCCGTTATAATCTCTGGGGCTGACGCAGGTCAGCCTTTTTTTGTGAGGTTAACGTGGCTGTCAATATTCATGCCGCACGTTTGCGGCTGTACCATTTACTTTTCGATCAAAACCGACGCACTGGTCGCCATTTTGAAGGCCTTTGCGGCGTTTTTGCGCTGCTCAGCGTGCTGGTGATTTTTATTGAGTCCGGATTGGGTACGCAATATCACCTGACTTTAGACGAATGGCATATTTTCGTCTGGCTCGAGTTTTTTGTGACGGCTGTTTTTACCCTCGAATATTTTCTGCGTATCGTCAGTTGGCCCAACCCAATAAAGTATATTTTCAGCTTTTGGGGAATTATCGATCTGGCGACGATCTTGCCGCTCTACGTTATGTGGCTGTGGCCTGAAATCAGCATTGAATATGTGTTTGCCTGGCGGGCGATGCGCGCTATCCGCGCGTTGCGTATTCTTAAACTGCTGCGATTTATGCCGTCGCTGAATATTTTCTGGGCCGCTATCGTTAGCGCTCGCCATCAATTGATTCTTTTTTATTCGTTTATCGCCATCGTGATGGTTATTTTTGGCTCGCTGATGTATCTGATTGAAGGGCCAAAATATGGCTTTACCACGCTGAATGCGTCGGTCTACTGGGCGATTGTGACGATAACGACGGTGGGGTATGGCGATATCACCCCGCATACGCCGGTGGGGCGCATTCTGGCATCGATACTTATCTTAATCGGCTACTCTATTATTGCGATTCCAACTGGTTTGATTACCACCCATATGACTACCGCATTTCAGAACCGCCGCACTCAGCGCGTGTGTCCGAAATGTCGGCACAATACGCATGATAAAAATGCCCGTTATTGCAATGCCTGCGGAAGTGAGTTACCTGATTAAATAAAAAAACCTGCCGCGGTGAAACGGGCAGGTTTCTTCTATACCCTAAATAATTCGAGTTGCAGGAAGGCGGCAAGGAAGAGAATCCCCAGGAGCTTACTGTGGTAAGTGACTGGGGTGAGCTGACGCAGCCAACACACATGCAACTTGAAGTATGACGGGTATATATTGCTACGTGTTTGAGATGATGCTTATTCACGCCACAGAATATGGCAAATCTTGTGGTCTTTTTCGCGACACAGCAGCACGCGGGCAAAGATATCGTTAATATCACCGCCATCGGTATCGGCCAGGCCAATCACCACTTCGGCAAAAAAATCCGGGTTGAGGTCAAAATCGACGTGTTCTTCCCAATCAGGAGCCGGGTCAAACAGCTCGGCACCGCCGCGTTCTTCAAATTGTAGGTTGAACAGAATGACATCTGCCGGGTCGAGGTTGTCGACAGCCAGTTCCAGGAAGATATCGTAAGCTTGTTCAAGCGTTTCGTCTTCGGTCAGGCGATTGTTTAAATCCATATCCATGATTGCTACCCATTAAACATCTGATTGGCACGTTTTACAGCAACGGACTGAAGAAGTAAAACAGTCGCTCGGCGATTCGTTGCCACAGCGGACGTTTTAACCACAACCGGGCGTCCAGCAGGCGCGAGCGGGAGATATAGTCGTCCTGAACTGCCGCCAGATCGCTACCAAATCCGGCATCGTCGATCACCAGCGTAATTTCGAAGTTAAGCCACAGGCTGCGCATGTCGAGATTCACGGTACCGACCAGACTGAGTTCGCCGTCAACTAATACGCTTTTGGTATGCAGCAGTCCGCCTTCAAATTGGTAAATCTTCACCCCTGCCGCCAGCAGTTCACTAAAGAAAGCGCGGCTGGCCCAGCCGACCAGCAGCGAATCGTTCTTGCGTGGCAAAATGATGCTGACATCGACACCGCGTTGGGCGGCAGTACAGATAGCATGCAGCAGATCGTCACTGGGCACAAAGTAGGGAGTGGTCATGATCAAATGCTCTTTGGCCGCATAGGCGGCGGTCAACAGAGCCTGATGAATCAAGTCCTCCGGGAAACCCGGGCCGGAAGCGATGGTATGAATTGTATGCCCACTGGCCTCTTCGAACGGCATGATATTCACGTCTGGCGGCGGTGGTAAAATCCGTTTTCCGGTCTCAATTTCCCAGTCGCAGGAATAGACGATGCCCATGGCTGTTGCCACCGGGCCTTCCATTCTCGCCATCAGGTCAATCCATTGACCCACGCCGGAGTCTTGTTTAAAGAAACGAGGGTCAACCAGATTCATACTGCCGGTATAAGCAATATAGTTATCGATCATGACCATTTTGCGATGTTGACGCAGGTCCATACGACGTAGAAAGACGCGCATCAGGTTTACCTTCAGCGCTTCGACAACCTCAATCCCCGCATTGCGCATCATGGCGGCCCACGGGCTGCGGAAAAAAGCCACGCTACCCGCGGAGTCGAGCATTAAACGGCAGTGTACGCCGCGTCGAGCCGCTGCCATTAACGATTCCGCGACTTTATCGGCCATACCACCGGGCTGCCAGATATAGAACACCATCTCAATATTGTGACGAGCAAGCTGAATGTCGCGGATAAGCGCCTGCATAACGTCATCTGATTCGGTGAGTAGCTGAAGCTGGTTGCCTTTAACGCCAGCGATGCCCTGGCGGCGCTCGCAGAGTTGGAATAACGATTCGGCGACCGGGCTATTATCATCGGCAAAGATATGTTTGCAGGCTTTGAGATCTTTTAACCATTTGGCCGTCGAAGGCCACATTGCGCGAGCGCGCTCAGCGCGGCGTTTACCCAGATGCAGCTCGCCAAACGAGAGATAGGCAATGATTCCCACAAGCGGAAGGATGTAGATGATCAGCAACCACGCCATTGCTGACGGAACTGCACGTCTTTTCATTAGTATGCGTAATGTTACACCAGCGATCAGCAGCCAGTAACCGAGTATGACCAGCCAGTTAACCACTGTGTAAAAGGTTGTCATAGATGAAAAATCCTTTTGAATGACTTTATGTCATGAGTTTACGCATCAACATCAATCTGGCAAATAAAAACGCAGCGAAAGCGTTGGTCACCCAGATTCATCGGTCTATAATGCTGGCTGTTTTCACTCGTAGAGTAGTAGCAATGAAGCGTAGTAGAACGGAAGTAGGGCGCTGGCGCATGCTAAGACAGGTGAGTCGCCGTAAAACACGCTGGCTGGAAGGCCAATCGCGTCGCAATATGCGCATCCTCTCCATCAGAAAAGAGCTGGTGAAACGGCAACGTCATTCCCTGCTGTTCACTTTCTCTGAGTTTTGAGAGTCGAAACAAAAGGCACCGCTTGCGGTGCCTCTGTTTTTGGTCAGGGTCTTGTTTCAGAATACCTTTTTGAAAGGCTTAACGGACACTTTCTGATAAACCCCGGCAGCGATATATGGGTCATCATTGGCCCATGATTGCGCCGCTTCCAGTGATTCAAATTCTGCAATAACCGTTGAACCGGTAAAGCCAGCCACGCCAGGTTCATTACTGTCTACAGCAGGCATTGGGCCAGCGGTCAGCAAACGACCTTCATCATGTAATAGTTGTAAACGCGCCAGGTGCGCGGGACGTACCGACGATCGTTTTTCCAGAGAGTCGGCGATATCTTCAGCGTAGATAACGTAAAGCACGGCATGGCTCCTTATTAATAAATTGGCGAATCACGTTAAGTGAAACCGTCGTTGACTGCAATGCAAAGATGCGCACGACCCTTAGATTGCCATGCTCTGGCGCCTTTTTGTCAGAAAAGGGGGCAAATTTTGATGCAAGATAACAACCCTAGTTGAATATGATTGCTATTTGCATTTAAAATCGGGGCATCATTTTTCAACAGAAACGACTATGAGCGCAATGACCCTTGATTTACCTCGCCGCTTTCCGTGGCCTACGCTACTGTCCGTGGTTATCCACGGAGGTGTTGTAGCGGCGTTGCTGTATACTTCGGTACATCAGGTTATTGAACGACCTTCGCCTTCGCAGCCTATCGAAATTACAATGGTGGCCCCGGCCGATCTGGAACCGCCTCAGGCGGCGCAGCCGGTGGTTGAACCCGTAGTTGAGCCGGAGCCTGAACCGGAAGTGGTGCCTGAACCGCCAAAAGAGGCACCGGTTGTGATCCATAAACCCAAGCCGAAGCCAAAACCAAAACCGAAGCCGGAAAAAAAGGTTGAGCAGCCAAAGCGTGATGTGAAACCAGCGGAAACGCGCCCTGCATCGCCGTTTGAAAACTCAAATACGGCACCAGCGCGCACGGCACCAAGTACATCGACCGCAACCGCTAAACCAACCGTTACGGCCCCGACCGGTCCACGAGCGTTAAGCCGCGGAGAACCGACCTATCCAGCTCGTGCCCAGGCGCTGCGCATTGAGGGTGATGTTCGCGTTAAATTTGATGTTACGCCGGACGGTCGTGTGGATAACGTGCAGATCCTCTCCGCTCAGCCAGCTAATATGTTTGAGCGTGAAGTGAAGAGCGCTTTACGTAAATGGCGCTATGAAGCAGGTAAACCGGGTACTGGCATCACCATGACCATTCAGTTCCGTCTGAAAGGCGTGAAGATTAGCTAAGAGTGAGGCCCCTTAAGGGGCCTTTTCCATTAATACATCATCAAGCGCTTTCTGCGCCGTGACCAAATGTTGTCCACCAAACAGAATCGCCCGGTTCAGCAATGTATATAGCTGGTAGATGGGTTGACGTTCGAGAAAGCCGGACGGCAGCGGTGAAACGGATTGATAGCCGTCGTAAATTTGCGGTGGTTGTTCAACATGTAACGGCAGCATAGCCAGATCGCACTCTCTGTCGCCCCAATAGCAGGCCGGGTCGAAAATATAAGGTCCATTCGGCCCTAGCGCACAATTACCAGACCATAAATCACCGTGAAGTAATGATGGCTGTGGCTGATGATTGCTCAGCCGCTGTTGTACAGTGTCGACGAGAGTATCAATATCGCCAAAATGCAGACCTTTTTCGGCGGCTAACTCCAACTGCCAGCCAATGCGCTGCTCAGCAAAGAAAGTAGACCAGCGGCGCTGCCACGCGTTTGGCTGTGGGGTGGTAGAAAGATCGTTATCAAAATCGAGACCAAACTGCGGCTGATCGCTCCATTGATGTAAATGCGCGATTTGTTGACCTAACAGGAAAGCATTATGCGCATCCAGTGGCCGGGGAGGGAGATATTCCATCACCAGGAAACTGTAATCCCGGTCGCTGCCGACAGCAAAAACCTGCGGTACGTTAACGGTTTTACTTCGTGACAGCAGCTCAAGCTGATCTGCTTCGGCGGTGAAGATGGGCAAAAGCTCTCGTTCATCACATTTTACGAAGTAATCTCGCCCACCAAAGCGTAAATGCCAGGCTGCATGGATTTCTCCACCAGGTAGTTCGTTTCGCAGTTCGATTTCAGCTGCTTCAGTGTGCCAATCGCTTAACAAATTGCTGATAGCTTGCCACATGCTGTCTCTCCCCTATGTTTTCCACCATTTCATAAGGTTAGCGCATAACCCCGGTGTAAAATTCGAACTGACGCACAACTGACGGTTTCTACTGCGCTAATCGCACTTATTGAGCTTTCAACCACTGATCAAATGTGGTGACGGTTATTTCGATAGGTCTTCCCAGGGCGGTTTCGGCTAAACCGGCGCTTAAAGCTTTGACCTCTTCTGCGTTCTGCGGTGAAAGAAGGCCAAAAGTATTGGTCCCAAGTTCATGTGGAGCGCCTTCATCATCGTTCAGAACAAGGCTAAATCCGGCTCGGGTGAGGTGATTACTCAGTTCGTTAATTTCAGTTAACGTCTGTTCGTGAAAGCGTGCTGTGATGACCCAGGCAATAATTTCGCTACTCATTTTTCACCCTATTGTTATTCATGAAATTTTTAGCATAGACCATCATGATAATTTGGCGACTCCCTCTGGAGACTCAGAGGGAGTGCAGGCATTTACTGACCGCGCAAATAGTCGTAGATTTTTTGCGTATTCTCCAGCGAGCAAAGACGAGTTCCCTGGTTAATCGTTGCGGCGCTACCGGCAGCAACGCCAAAACGCACCATATCTTCAAGAGTGGCATTTTCCGCCAGTCGCAGGGTCATTGCGCCGACCATACTGTCTCCGGCGCCGACGGTGCTCTGGCTTTTCATCGGCGGCGGTACGACCTGCACGCTGCCGCTGGAATCTACACCTAACGCACCCTGCGGCCCCAAAGAGACCACAACGCGAAGAGCCTTGCCGGTGCGAATTAACTCCTGGGCCGCCTTACGTACATCATCTGGTTGGTTGAGATCTCGTTGGACGAGGGCGCTCAATTCTTTCTGGTTCGGCTTAACCAATTCAATGTTGCCAACATCGAGTGCGGCGGTGAGGGCTTCGCCGGAGCTATCGATAATACAGCGCAGCCCATGTTTTTGAGCGTTTTTGACCAGCTTTGTCAGGCTTTCGACGCTGATGCCTGGTGGCAGACTGCCGCTGATAACCAGCAGGGACCCGGGTGAGATGGCGAGAACTTTTTCTTCCAGACGATGGAACTCTTCCTGGGTTAACGCGGCTCCTGGCATGACGAAACGATACTGTTCACCGCTGGTATTCACATGCACATGAAGATTTTGTCGCGTCCAGTCATACGTTTCAACTGTCTCTACCGGAACATGTTCAGCGGTCAGCAGGGCGGTGAGATGTTCTCCCGTCGCGCCGCCGACGGGGAATATTGCGCTAGCGCTGCCGCCAAGAAAAGTAATGGCTCGCGCAACATTTATCCCGCCGCCGCCAGGTTCGAAAACGGGAGCACTACAGCGTAGTTTGCCTTCCGGGTAGATTTGCGGGGTCTGCGTTGCGCTGTCGAGCGAAGGGGCTAATGTGAGCGTATAGATTTTGGTCATCCAATTTCCTCCATAATACGAATTTAGCTGCTCTGTTTTTAAGCATGGCACTTAAAGGAGGGCAGGGAAAGTAACGAGTGACATTTGCACCAGCATCTCTTTTTATCTTTATGAAATAAAAATTGTTTTGAGAAGCCTCTTATACAAAAAATGAAATAGTAATTGATTGCTAAGTTAATCGTGCTTTTTTATAATTTAGCCCCTTTCCAGGAGCGGCAATCAGCGATCCTCGCGAAAGCTCCCGGGACCATCCAGGTCTCCTTTTATGTTGTACGGACTTTAAATTAAATGAAGCTTTTGAAGACAGTACCCGCAGCGGCAATGCTGGCGGGGGGGCTCTTTGCATCTACATGCGCAATGGCCGATGATTCCGTTTTTACTGTCATGGATGACCCTTCCACTGCCAAAAAACCTTTCGAAGGTACTGTTAACGCTGGTTATCTGGCGCAGTCCGGCAATACGAAAAGTTCCTCGATGACTGCGGACTCTACTTTGACCTGGTATGGTAATACTACAGCGTGGTCACTTTGGGGGAATGCCAGCAACACATCGTCAAACGATCAACGCTCTTCGGAAAAGTACGCGGTAGGCGGGCGTAGTCGTTATAACCTGACCGATCAGAATTATATTTTTGGCCAGGCGAGCTGGTTGACGGATCGTTATAACGGTTATCAGCAGCGTGATGTGCTCACTGCGGGTTATGGTCGGCAAATCCTCAATGGCCCGGTACACAGCCTGCGTTTTGAATTTGGTCCTGGCGTACGTTATGACGAGTATACCGATGGTGACAACGACACTCAGCCGCTGGGCTATGCTTCTGGTACCTATGCGTGGCAGATGACCGATACCACCAAATTTACACAGGGTGTTTCAGTTTTCGGCTCTGAAGATACGACACTCAACACGGAAAGCGCGTTAAATGTTGCTATCAATGCACATTTTGCTCTTAAAGTAGCCTATAACCTGACCTGGAACTCTGAACCGCCGTCCTCAGCGCCAGCGCACACCGATAGACGTACTACTCTGTCGCTTGGTTATAAAATGTAATATTTCAGGCCGGGTATTCCGGCCTGATTGTTTTAAATTTAGCAATAAGTGACATTATTATTTTTGGCCTTTCGTTTTATTTTTTATAAAAAGAAATTGCCTTCATAATTTCCTCATAATTGTCTTTTTGTTGACAAATATGCAGTTAATTTGACACGAAAAGATAAATATTTAGTCGGACAAGAATGTGATCTGGATCTATACTGTTTAGCACTGACGGAGATAATGCCTCCGTTCAATTAGCTGAAACAAATAAGAGAATCACTATCATGAAAAATAACAAAATCGCAATCGCGGCTGTGATGCTGTGCACGCTATCCTTTGGCACATTTGCTGCTAACACGGCTCCACAGCCAGCCAACAACGACCATACTCAAGTTGGCATTGCTAAAGCGACTGATGTTGAAGCAGGCTCCAATATTGCTCCAGGTTCCCAATCAACGGGTCAATCAATGAATGATGCTTTTGATGTGCACAAGCTTGTTGCCGGTGAGTGGTCCTGATATTTCATCTAACACATCATTTATATTTCATTATTTCGTAAAGCAGCAAGCCGGGTAATGATGTACCGGTTTTGCTTTCCGCATTTTTTGTTAAACATCCATTTGTTGTGTTAAATTCTCATTATCACACTTGGTTTTTATCATACCAATACCGTTTCTTTTTTCGCATATCATCAAATCAAATAGGGTGCGTTTTTTTGGGCTGCCACCTCTTGTTTTTCCATCAACAATAACCATTTAGTCTCATGCGACTTTAATCACACAGTAATGATGTGTAAACTAACAGTCGGTGTTATCAACAGGCGACTGCGGGTGGGTACGATTCGGTAAACGGTCGTGCGCATATTTCGCAGAGTGAAGCGGGAACCGGGTCTGAACTTGTTGATAATTATGATTATATTGTTTTGTATGTGCTCTTTCGTGCGGGGCACCACTGCAAATAAGGACATGAAATGCCTGTAATTACGCTTCCTGATGGCAGCCAACGCCATTTTGATCATGCTGTGAGTCCGATGGATGTTGCTCTGGATATCGGTCCGGGTCTGGCGAAAGCCACTATAGCTGGTCGTGTAAACGGCGAGCTGGTTGATGCTTGTGACCCAATCGAAAACGATGCAACCCTGTCTATTATCACCGCGAAAGATGAAGATGGTATTGAGATTATTCGTCACTCCTGTGCGCACCTTTTAGGGCACGCAATTAAACAGCTGTGGCCAAATACCAAGATGGCGATCGGCCCGGTTGTCGACAATGGTTTCTACTATGATGTCGATCTGGACCATACCCTGACCCAGGAAGATATCGACGCGCTCGAAAAACGTATGCACGAGCTCGCCGAGAAAAACTACGACGTCATCAAGAAAAAAGTCAGCTGGCATGAAGCGCGTGAAACCTTCGTGAAGCGTGGCGAAAACTACAAAGTTTCGATTCTTGATGAAAACATTGCTCATGATGATAAGCCTGGCTTATACCATCACGAAGAATATGTCGACATGTGTCGTGGCCCGCACGTGCCGAACATGCGTTTCTGCCATCACTTCAAGCTGATGAAGACTGCTGGTGCCTACTGGCGTGGTGATAGCAACAATAAGATGTTGCAACGTATCTACGGAACCGCATGGGCAGATAAAAAGGCGCTGAATGCTTATCTGCAACGTCTGGAAGAAGCCGCCAAGCGTGATCACCGTAAAATTGGTAAGCAGCTCGACCTGTATCATATGCAGGAAGAAGCACCGGGTATGGTGTTCTGGCACAACGACGGCTGGACTATCTTCCGTGAACTGGAAACTTTCGTGCGCTCCAAACTGAAAGAGTACCAGTATCAGGAAGTTAAAGGTCCGTTCATGATGGACCGTGTGCTGTGGGAAAAAACCGGCCACTGGGACAACTACAAAGATGCGATGTTCACAACTTCTTCTGAGAACCGTGAATACTGCATTAAGCCGATGAACTGCCCAGGTCACGTGCAGATCTTCAACCAGGGGTTGAAGTCTTACCGCGATCTGCCGCTGCGTATGGCAGAATTCGGTAGCTGTCACCGTAACGAACCGTCAGGCGCGCTGCATGGCTTAATGCGCGTACGCGGCTTTACTCAAGATGATGCCCATATCTTCTGTACCGAAGATCAGGTGCGTGATGAAGTCAATGCTTGCATTCGTTTAGTCTATGATATGTACAGCACTTTCGGCTTCGACAAAATTGTCGTCAAACTTTCAACGCGTCCGGAAAAACGTATCGGCAGTGATGAAACGTGGGATCGTGCGGAAGCGGATCTGGCCGTTGCGCTGGAAGAGAATAACATCCCGTTTGAGTATCAACTGGGTGAAGGGGCATTCTACGGCCCGAAAATTGAATTTACCCTTTATGACTGCCTCGATCGTGCATGGCAGTGCGGTACTATACAGTTAGACTTCTCCCTGCCGGCTCGTCTGAGCGCCTCCTATGTAGGCGAAAGCAACGAACGTCAGGTACCTGTGATGATTCACCGCGCAATTCTGGGGTCGCTGGAGCGCTTTATTGGCATCCTGACCGAAGAGTTCGCTGGTTTCTTCCCAACCTGGATTGCACCTGTGCAGGTTGTGGTGATGAATATCACCGATTCTCAGGCTGAATATGTCAACGAATTGACTCGTAAACTACAAAATGCGGGCATTCGCGTAAAAGCAGACTTGAGAAATGAGAAGATTGGCTTTAAAATCCGCGAGCACACTTTACGTCGTGTCCCTTACATGTTGGTCTGTGGCGACAAAGAGGTAGAAGCAGGCAAAGTTGCCGTGCGTACCCGTCGTGGCAAAGACTTGGGCAGCCTGGACGTAAATGAAGTTATCGAGAAGCTGCAACAAGAGATTCGCAGCCGCAGTCTAAAACAACTGGAGGAATAAGGTATTAAAGGCGGAAAACGAGTTCAAACGGCACGTCCGAATCGTATCAATGGCGAGATTCGCGCCCTGGAAGTTCGCTTGACAGGTCTGGAAGGCGAAGCTTTGGGTATTGTGAGTCTGAGAGAAGCTATCGAAAAAGCTGAAGAAGCTGGAGTAGATTTAGTTGAAATCAGCCCTAACGCCGAACCGCCAGTTTGTCGTATTATGGACTACGGCAAGTTCCTTTATGAAAAGAGTAAGTCTTCTAAGGAACAGAAGAAAAAACAAAAAGTTATCCAGGTTAAGGAAATTAAATTCCGACCTGGTACCGATGATGGCGACTACCAGGTAAAACTCCGCAGCCTGGTTCGCTTTCTGGAAGAGGGTGATAAAGCTAAGATCACGCTGCGTTTCCGCGGCCGTGAGATGGCTCACCAGCAGATCGGTATGGAAGTGCTTACGCGCGTCCGTGACGATCTGAGTGAACTGGCAGTAGTCGAATCCTTCCCAACGAAGATCGAAGGCCGCCAGATGATCATGGTGCTCGCTCCTAAGAAGAAACAGTAAGGCCTTCAAGTAGCAATGCCAGTGGAGCCCACGGGTTCCGCAGGTATTGTTCGCCTACGTTTCGTTTATTAACAATGCGAAGTGGAAGTTATTAAAATGCCAAAAATTAAGACCGTACGCGGTGCTGCTAAGCGCTTCAAAAAAACCGGTAAAGGTGGTTTTAAGCACAAGCACGCTAACCTGCGTCACATTCTGACCAAAAAAGCTACCAAGCGTAAACGTCACCTGCGTCCGAAAGCCATGGTTTCCAAAGGCGATCTGGGCCTGGTAATCGCGTGCCTGCCGTACGCATAAGTCGTTAACCCTTTTAACTTTTTAATTAGAATAGATACAGGAGAGCACATATGGCTCGCGTAAAACGTGGTGTAGTTGCCCGTGCACGTCACAAGAAAATTTTGAAACAAGCTAAAGGCTACTACGGTGCGCGTTCTCGCGTATACCGCGTTGCCTTCCAGGCTGTTATCAAAGCTGGTCAGTACGCTTATCGTGACCGTCGTCAGAAAAAGCGTCAGTTCCGTCAACTGTGGATTGCGCGTATCAACGCAGCAGCACGTCAGAACGGTATTTCTTACAGCAAATTCATCAACGGCTTGAAAAAAGCCTCTGTTGAAATCGACCGTAAGATCCTGGCTGACATCGCAGTATTCGACAAATTAGCGTTCACCGCTCTGGTCGAAAAAGCGAAAGCAGCTCTGGCATAAGCCAGTTGAAAGAGGGAGCTTGTCTCCCTCTTTTCGTTTCAACACTATCAATACATTGACTTTTATTGTCGTAAGCTTTTCAATACAGGTCTTCCATTTCGTACCAGACAAGGTAATGCAAGCATGAATGCTGCTATTTTCCGCTTCTTTTTTTACTTTAGCACCTGAACTCAGGAGGCTAGCGCGTGAAAGAAGAAACGGAAAACAGCGCCAGAAAGCCTCCCACTGTGGAGGCTTTTTTCGTATATGAACTGGCTCATTCTATTTCAAGCTGCAGGTAGGTTAATTAACTCGTGCGATCAAGCCCGGAGCAATCTGCGGTAGATACGGATTTACCCACTACCTGTCACTCGAAATAGTGAGAGCAAAATAATAACCATAACCGGTGTCTGCACCGACATAATGAGGAAAACCATGTCACATCTCGCAGAGCTGGTTGCCAGTGCGAAGGCAGCCATTAACGAGGCATCAGATGTTGCTGCGCTGGACAACGTCCGCGTGGAATATTTGGGTAAGAAAGGGCAATTGACCCTTCAGATGACGACCCTGCGTGAGCTGCCTGCTGAAGAGCGCCCGGCAGCCGGTGCGGTTATCAACGAAGCTAAAGAGCAGGTCCAGCAGGCGCTTAACGCGCGTAAAGCTGACCTCGAAGGCGCTGCGCTTAACGCGCGTCTGGCTGCGGAGACCATTGATGTCTCTCTGCCGGGGCGTCGTATTGAGAACGGTGGCCTGCACCCGGTTACCCGTACTATCGACCGTATTGAAAGTTTCTTCGGTGAGCTCGGCTTTACCGTCGCGACCGGTCCGGAAATCGAAGATGACTACCATAACTTCGATGCGCTGAATATTCCTGGTCACCATCCGGCGCGTGCTGACCACGACACTTTCTGGTTTGATGCCACGCGCCTCCTGCGTACTCAAACTTCAGGCGTGCAGATCCGCACCATGGCGAATCAGCAACCGCCAATCCGCATCATTGCGCCGGGGCGCGTATATCGTAACGACTACGATCAGACTCACACCCCAATGTTCCACCAGATGGAAGGCCTGATTGTTGACACTAACATCAGCTTCACCAACCTGAAGGGAACACTCCACGATTTCCTGCGTAACTTCTTTGAAGAAGATTTGCAGATTCGTTTTCGTCCGTCCTACTTCCCGTTCACAGAGCCTTCTGCTGAAGTTGACGTCATGGGGAAAAATGGTAAATGGCTGGAAGTGCTCGGCTGCGGCATGGTGCATCCGAACGTACTGCGCAACGTTGGCATTGATCCGGAAATCTATTCCGGCTTTGCCTTCGGTATGGGTATGGAGCGTCTGACTATGCTGCGCTACGGCGTAACCGACTTACGCGCATTCTTCGAAAACGATCTGCGTTTCCTCAAACAGTTTAAATAAGGGCAGGACAGAACAATGAAATTCAGTGAACTGTGGTTACGCGAGTGGGTTAACCCGGCCATCGACAGCGAAGCGCTGTCGGACCAGATAACCATGGCAGGCCTCGAAGTTGACGGTGTTGAGCCGGTCGCGGGAAGCTTCAACGGCGTTGTCGTGGGTGAAGTGGTTGAATGCGCTCAGCACCCTAATGCTGACAAACTGCGCGTAACGAAAATCAACGTTGGCGGCGAACGTCTGCTGGACATCGTCTGCGGTGCGCCGAACTGTCGTCAGGGTCTGAAGGTTGCGGTTGCAACCATCGGCGCCGTACTGCCGGGTGATTTTAAAATTAAAGCGGCGAAACTGCGTGGCGAGCCTTCTGAAGGTATGCTGTGTTCTTTCTCCGAGCTGGGTATTTCCGACGATCATAGCGGCATTATCGAATTGCCTGCTGATGCGCCGCTGGGTACCGACATCCGTGAATACCTGAAGCTGGACGATAACACCATTGAAATCAGCGTCACGCCGAACCGTGCCGACTGCCTGGGTATTATTGGTGTTGCTCGCGATGTGGCCGTGCTCAACAAAGCTCCGCTGAATGCTCCGGAAATCACTCCGGTTGCGGCGACTGTTGATGATGTTTTGCCCATTCAGGTTGATGCGCCGGATGCATGCCCGCGCTATCTGGGCCGCGTAGTGAAAGGCATCAATGTTAAAGCACCGACTCCGCTGTGGATGAAGGAAAAGCTGCGCCGCTGCGGTATCCGCTCTATCGACGCTGTGGTTGACGTTACCAACTACGTGCTGCTTGAACTGGGTCAGCCGATGCATGCATTCGACAAAGACCGCATTGAAGGCGGGATTGTCGTACGTATGGCGCATGAAGGGGAGACGCTGGTTCTTCTGGATGGCTCTGAAGCGAAGCTTGATACCGATACTCTGGTTATCGCTGACCATCAGAAAGCGCTGGCAATGGGCGGCATTTTCGGTGGTGAACACTCTGGCGTGAATGACGAAACGCAAAACGTTTTGCTGGAGTGTGCCTTCTTCAGCCCGCTCTCTATTACCGGTCGCGCACGTCGCCATGGCCTGCATACCGATGCATCTCACCGCTATGAGCGTGGTGTGGATTCAGCGCTGCAGTATAAGGCAATAGAACGTGCGACCCGTCTGCTGATGGATATCTGCGGTGGTGAAGCGGGTCCGATTATTGATGTTACCAATGAAGCGACGCTGCCGAAACCTGCCACTATTACGCTTCGTCGCAGCAAACTGGATCGTCTGATTGGCCATCACGTTGATGATGCGCAGGTGAGCGATATTCTGCGTCGTCTGGGCTGCGAAGTGACAGAAGGTCAGGACGAGTGGAAAGCCGTTGCACCGAGCTGGCGTTTCGACATGGAGATCGAAGAGGACCTGGTCGAAGAGGTCGCTCGCGTTTATGGCTATAACAATATTCCTGATGAGCCGGTCCAGGCAGGCCTGATCATGGGCACCCACCGCGAGGCGGATCTGTCGCTTAAGCGCGTGAAAATGTTGCTCAATGATAAGGGCTACCAGGAAGTCATTACCTATAGCTTCGTCGACCCAAAAGTGCAGCAATTGATTCACGCTGGTGAAGAGGCGCTGATTCTGCCGAGCCCGATCTCCAGTGAAATGTCGGCGATGCGTCTGTCATTGTGGACTGGCCTTCTGGGTACGGTGGTGTACAACCAAAACCGCCAACAGAGCCGTGTACGTATCTTTGAAAGCGGTTTACGTTTTGTACCTGATACTCAGGCTCCGTTGGGGATTCGTCAAGACGTAATGCTGGCAGGTGTTATTTGCGGCAACCGTTATGAAGAGCACTGGAACCAGGCAAAAGAAAGCGTCGACTTCTATGATTTAAAAGGCGACCTTGAGTCAGTTCTTGACCTGACTGGTAAATTATCTGACATCGAATTCCGTATCGAAGCCAATACAGCGCTTCATCCGGGACAGTCCGCAGCGATTTATCTGAAAGGTGAACGTATTGGTTTCATTGGGGTTGTTCACCCGGAGCTGGAACGTAAACTGGATCTGAACGGTCGCACTTTGGTCTTCGAACTGGAGTGGAACAAGCTCGCAGACCGCGTGGTGCCTCAGGCGCGCGAAATTTCTCGCTTCCCGGCTAACCGTCGTGATATCGCTGTTGTTGTTGCGGAAAACGTACCAGCAGCCGATGTTTTAGCCGAATGTAAGAAAGTTGGCGTAAATCAGGTAGTTGGCGTAAACTTATTTGACGTGTACCGCGGTAAAGGCGTGTCGGAAGGCTTTAAGAGCCTTGCGATTAGTCTAATCCTTCAGGATACCAGCCGTACACTCGAAGAAGAGGAGATTGCCGCTACCGTCGCCAAATGTGTAGAGGCATTGAAAGAGCGATTCCAGGCATCATTGAGGGATTGAACCTATGGCGCTTACAAAAGCTGAAATGTCAGAATATCTGTTTGATAAGCTTGGGCTTAGCAAGCGGGATGCCAAAGAGCTGGTAGAGTTGTTTTTCGAAGAGGTTCGCCGTGCTCTGGAAAACGGAGAGCAGGTAAAACTCTCCGGGTTTGGCAACTTCGATTTGCGTGATAAGAACCAACGCCCGGGCCGTAACCCGAAAACGGGTGAAGATATTCCTATTACAGCCCGGCGAGTGGTGACTTTCAGACCCGGTCAGAAACTTAAAAGCCGTGTCGAAAATGCGTCACCCAGAGACAAATAATCTGAACTAACTAAAAAGGCCGCTATGCGGCCTTTTTTCTTTTCTTCTCTGAATACCGTAAAATCAACCACATCTCTCTCCTGTGTTACGGAACCTATGCTGACCTTTGCTCAAATTCAACAGCGCCGCAGTCGGCGTTGGCTTATCGCATTAACCTTGCTGCTGCTGGTGACGTCGTCCGTTAGTCTATGTGCTGGCGATCAATGGATCGGTCCTGCCGAATGGTTCAGCGCCAAAGGTGAGTTGTTTATCTGGCAAATTCGCCTGCCGCGAACCCTTGCCGTCCTGCTGGTAGGGGCTGCGCTGGCGCTTTCGGGGGCGATAATGCAGGCGCTGTTTGAAAACCCGCTAGCGGAGCCGGGGCTGCTGGGCGTATCCAATGGGGCTGGTGTTGGCCTGATTGCCGCCGTGCTGCTGGGAAAAGGGTTGCTTCCTGGTTGGGCGTTAGGGCTATGCGCGATTCTTGGCGCGCTGGTCATCACCTTTATTTTGCTGCGTTTCGCCAGACGGCACTTGTCCACCAGCCGGTTGCTGTTGGCGGGTGTCGCGCTAGGTATCATCTGTAGTGCACTGATGACCTGGGCTGTCTATTTTTCTACCTCTTTCGATCTTCGTCAGTTGATGTACTGGATGATGGGGGGATTTGGCGGCGTTGACTGGCAGCAGTTGTGGCTAATGCTGGCGCTGTTGCCGGTGTTGGGCTGGGTGTGTTTGCAATCGCAGCCACTCAATCTGCTGGCGCTGGGCGAAGTGTCCGCGCGACAGTTGGGCTTACCGCTGTGGCTATGGCGCAAAGTGTTGGTGGTGGCTACCGGTTGGCTGGTGGGGGTTAGCGTGGCGCTGGCCGGGGCGATTGGTTTTATTGGCCTGGTCATTCCGCACATTCTGCGTTTATGCGGTTTAAGCGATCATCGTGTTTTACTTCCGGCCTGTATGTTAGCCGGAGCCAGCGCATTACTGGGGGCGGATATTGTCGCACGTCTGGCGCTGTCGGCGGCGGAACTGCCCATCGGCGTGGTCACCGCGACGCTGGGTGCGCCGGTGTTTATCTGGTTATTGTTAAAATCAGGCCGTCCGCAGTAGGGCAATACAGGCGCTGTATTACCACAGCGCCTGCAATAAGTCGGGAATATTACCAGCCTTTAATGGCATCGCCCTTGTAGACTTCGGCTGCCTTATCTGCGACTTCTTTGGTCTGGAAGGCTTCTTTCAGCTCCTGAACCTTTTTGCTGTCTTTATTATCTTCGCGCGAAACAATGGCGTTGACGTACGGAGAGTCCGGACCTTCCATAAATAAACCATCGCGGGCGGCGGATAAACCAGCCTGCGCAGAGAAGTTGGTATTAATAATCGACAGCGCAACGTTCGGGTCATCCAACGTACGGGTTAGTTGCGGCGTATCAACCTCGACAATTTTCAGCTGTTTTGGATTGTCGATAATATCCAGAGCCGTTGGCAGGTAACCGACACCGTCTTTCAGCTTGATTAAGCCTTGCGCCTGGAGCAGCAGCAGGCTGCGGCCCAGAGTGGTGGTTTCGTTAGAAATAGACACCGTTGCGCCGTTAGGCAGTTCGTTGATGTTCTTGATTTTCTTTGAGTAAGCGGCAATTGGGAAGACAAAAGTTTTACCGACAATCGCAAACTTGTAGCCGCGCTCTTTTGACTGCGCCTCCAGATAAGGCAGCGTCTGGAAAGCGTTAGCATCGACATCTTTATTGTTTAAGGCTTCGTTAGGCAGGACGTAATCATTAAACGAGATAACCTCAACATCAAGGTTGTATTTGTCTTTTGCGACTTGTTCAACCACTTTCCAGATAGCCTCATCCGGACCGGTGTTAATCGCCACTTTAACTTTATTATCTTCATCTGGCGAACAGGCCGAGAGTAGCGCCACGGAGGCGGCAATTAACGCCGTGCTAAACATCTTTTTCATCAATAAAACTCTCTCAAATTAACAATTAACGAAATACTATTACATCCATTTATCACTGTACACTGAATTGCTCTGTCTCCTTGTTGGGATGAATTCATGTTGTCAGGGCTGTTACATCAAGAGACACTCCAGGGCGATTCAAAGTAGAATGACGCGGTCTGAATCCGCTACAGTAGATAGGGATCACCACGCAGAAACCGGTTTAATTCACTGAGGGAAGGCTATGCAACACGATATTCTCAATACTGAAGTCACCACCATTGATGGTGAGAAAACAACGCTTGCGCCTTATGCAGGCAAAGTGCTGCTGATCGTCAACGTTGCGTCAAAATGTGGCCTGACGCCGCAATATGAGCAGCTGGAAACTTTGCAAAAAGATCTCGAAAGCGAAGGTTTTAGCGTGCTGGGCTTTCCATGTAACCAATTCCTGGGGCAAGAGCCGGGCAGCGAAGAAGAGATTAAAACGTTCTGCAGCACCACTTACGGCGTCACTTTCCCGATGTTCAGCAAGATTGACGTCAACGGCGAACATCGTGCGCCTTTGTATCAGAAGCTGGTCGATGCCGCTCCACAAGCCATCGCGCCGGAAGGTAGTGGTTTCTATGAGCGAATGGCCAGTAAAGGCCGGGCGCCGCTGTATGTAGACGACATCCTGTGGAACTTTGAAAAATTCCTGATTGGTCGCGACGGTCAGGTTATCGGTCGTTTCTCACCAGATATGACGCCGGACTCCCCGCAGCTGGTGGCCGCGATTAAAGGAGCTTTAGCCAAATAATGCCGTTTTTGATGCAGCTACAGGATGTAGAAGAGGCGGGACGTCTGGCGCCATTTACCGCGGATGTCCGACCCGGAGAGATTATTCACCTGGTGGGGCCAAACGGCGCGGGGAAAAGCACGCTGCTGGCGCGAATGGCGGGTCTCACCACTGGCCCCGGGCAGGTGACGCTCAATGAGCGCCCGCTGAACGACTGGCCAGCGCAGGAACTGGCGCGTCATCGTGCCTATCTCAGCCAGCACCAGATGCCGCCCTTCGCGATGCCGGTCTGGCACTATCTGTCGCTGCATCTGCAAAACGAGACGCAAAACGCGCTCCTGAAGACCATCGCAGAAAAACTGGGTCTGAGCGATAAGCTCGGACGCCAGGTGAATCATATTTCGGGTGGAGAGTGGCAGCGTGTGCGTCTGGCGGCGGTAATATTGCAAATCCATCGCCAGGCTAATCCGGCAGGACAGCTGTTACTGTTGGATGAACCGATGAATAGCCTCGACGTGGCGCAGCAGGCCGCGCTCGATCGGGTATTAAGTGAACTTTGTGCCTCAGGTATTGCGATCGTCATGAGCAGTCACGATCTCAATCACACCCTCCGCCATGCCCAGAGCTCCTGGCTTATCCGTCAGGGGGAAACTATCGCCTGCGGCAGTACATCCGAGGTGCTGAGCGAAGAGAATTTAACCGCCGCTTATGCGATGGCGTTTCAAAGAGTGGAGGTGGCGGGTCATCTTATGCTCGTTGCGTCACAGTAGCACGCAGTAGCCTTGCCAGCGAATTGCTAAACAAGCTAAATTATTCTGACAATAAGATAGGGAACAGAGGAATCGTCTGAGATGCGTTTCTGGTTCGTGTTGTTTGTAGCGCTATTTCTGGCGGGTTGTAGTAGCCATCGGGCGCCGCCGCCAAATCCGCAGCTTGCAGATTCTATTACCGTTGTCGCCAACCTCAATGAGCAGTTAAGAAACTGGCGGGGAGCGCCGTATCGTTATGGCGGAATGTCGCCGCGCGGTGTTGATTGCTCCGGTTTTGTGCTGATGACTTTTCGCGATAAATTCGCGTTGCAGTTGCCGCGCGAAACCCGCGAACAGGCGGAAATAGGCACTAAGATTGATAAGAGCGAATTGCTACCCGGCGATCTGGTCTTTTTCAAGACGGGCTCCGGAGAGAGCGGCTTGCACGTCGGTATTTATGACACGGATAATCAGTTTATCCACGCTTCAACCAGCCAGGGCGTGACGCGTTCATCACTGGATAACGTGTACTGGCATAAGAAATTCTGGCAGGCGCGAAGAATTTAGCGTTGGTCAATTAGCCAAAGGGAAGCGCCAGTTTCCCTTATTCATCGCAATACCCCTGAAATCCCTCCGTGTTAATAATTTGTTGAAAGCACTACACTGGAGACAGGAGGTACTATGGCCCTGTCTTTTACTACCCACTGGCGTGATGAACTGCCGGATTTTTATACTGCATTAACACCAACTCCGCTGGAGAATGCGCGGCTTGTCTGGCACAACGCGTCACTGGCGCGAACGCTGGGCATTCCTGATTCGTTATTCAAACCAGATCGGGGCGCTGGCGTATGGGGTGGCGAAACCCTGCTGCCGGGGATGTCGCCGCTGGCGCAGGTTTACAGCGGTCATCAGTTCGGTTCCTGGGCCGGACAGCTTGGTGATGGGCGCGGGATTTTGCTTGGCGAACAGCAGCTACCCGATGGTCGACGCTTTGACTGGCATTTGAAAGGTGCCGGACTCACTCCCTATTCGCGAATGGGCGACGGGCGAGCGGTATTGCGCTCGACGATTCGCGAAGGCCTGGCCTCGGAAGCGATGCATGCGCTGGGCATTCCCACCACACGTGCGCTGGCGATAGTGACCAGCGACACGCCGGTGTATCGGGAAACCGTTGAACAGGGTGCGATGCTGATGCGCATCGCGGAAAGCCATCTGCGTTTTGGCCATTTTGAGCACTTTTACTATCGCCGTGAGCCGCAAAAAGTTCAGCTACTTGCAGACTTTGCGATTCGCCATTATTGGCCGCACCTGCAAGACGAAGCCGATAAGTATGTTTTATGGGTTAGTGACGTTGTCACACGAACAGCGGAAATGATCGCTAACTGGCAAACTATCGGCTTCGCCCACGGGGTGATGAATACCGATAATATGTCGATTCTGGGGCTGACGATGGACTACGGGCCATACGGTTTTCTTGATGACTTCCAGCCGGGCTTCATCTGCAATCATTCTGATTATCAGGGGCGTTATAGCTTTGATAATCAGCCAGCGGTGGGGCTATGGAATCTGCAACGGCTGGCGCAAACGCTGTCACCTTTTATCAGCGCTGAGGCATTAAATACCGTGCTGGATGGTTACCAGCACGCACTGCTGACGGCGTACGGTCGCCGTATGCGCGATAAGCTGGGGCTGTTTACCCAGCAAAAAGGCGATAACGAGCTGCTTGATGGACTGTTTGCGCTAATGGATCGTGAGGGTAGCGACTATACCCGAACTTTCCGTATGCTGAGTGTGAGCGAACAGGCTAGCGCTGCCTCGCCGCTACGCGATGAGTTTATCGACCGTATCGCTTTTGATAGCTGGTTTGCCGACTATCGCGCGCGTCTGCGCGATGAGCAGATTGAGGATGCACAGCGGCAGGCGCATATGCACAGCGTAAACCCGGCAATTGTACTGCGTAACTGGCTGGCACAGCGCGCGATAGAACAAGCGGAGCAAGGTGATATGAGCGAGCTGGAACGTCTGCATAACGCATTATCTCAGCCCTTTGCTGATCGAACGGATGATTATATTAACCGTCCGCCAGACTGGGGGAGGCGTCTTGAAGTGAGCTGTTCCAGCTAGTAAATCGTTATCCCTGCCATTATCGGCGGGGATAATTATTTGGTCAGGATCAGCTTGCCCGCATTGGTCTGGCGCAGTAAATAACGCTGACCGTCGTGTTCGATAACTACCCGTCCTTCGCTACCTAATAACGTGCGGCTGTTTATCTGCCTGTCCGTGGAAACGGGGTAAGGGGCATTGTCTTTTGTTTTTTCTGCTGTGGCAGTGTTATCCATACGCGTCATAGCACTCAAAAATAAAAATCAAAGCAACAATGATTATCATTATCAATAATGTTGATTTTCACGGCAAGTATTTTTTACAGGAATACCATATTTGGCAGGTTTGTTGTCGGGGACTGAGAAAATATCCCCACCACGAATGTGGTAGGGAGAAGGGCTAAAGGCGGGTTGCGGTTGCTGCGGCTAGTTCCGCAAGCAGACGTTCGCTATCTTCCCAGCTCAGGCAAGGGTCGGTAATCGATTGTCCCCTGGTCAGAGGCTGCCCGGGGATAACCTTCTGCGTGCCTTCCTGAAGGAAGCTTTCGGCCATGATCCCGGCGATGGCGGTTGATCCTGCACGGATCTGCTGGCAGATGTCGGCGCAGACGTCCAGCTGACGGCGATGCTGTTTCTGGCAATTCCCGTGGCTAAAATCAACCACCAACTGCTGCGGCAGGTTGAATTCCGCCAGCACATCCCCGGCAGCGGCGATATCGGCGGCGTGGTAGTTAGGCTGTTTCCCGCCACGCATAATGATATGACCATAAGGATTGCCGCTGGTCTGGTAGATGGTCATCTGCCCCTGTTTATCTGGCGACAGGAACATATGACTGGCGCGGGAAGCGCGAATGGCGTCAACGGCAATACGCGTATTGCCATCGGTACCGTTCTTAAATCCTACCGGGCAGGAGAGCGCCGAGGCCATTTCGCGGTGAATTTGGCTCTCGGTGGTGCGCGCGCCGATAGCGCCCCAGCTAATCAGGTCGGCAATAAACTGCCCGGTCACCATATCGAGAAATTCGGTGGCGGTCGGCACGCCCAGCTCGTTCACCTGCAACAGCAGGCTGCGGGCCAGCTCAAGGCCATGATTGACCCGATAGCTGCCGTTCAGGTCAGGATCGGAAATCAATCCCTTCCAGCCAACCACTGTGCGCGGTTTTTCAAAGTAGGTGCGCATCACGATTTCCAGCTGTGGCTGGTAACGTTCGCGCATTCCTTGCAGGCGGTGCGCATACTCCATCGCCGCATCAGTATCGTGAATGGAACATGGGCCAATCACCACCAGCAGGCGGCGATCTTCACCGTTGAGGATCCTCTCGATTCGGCGGCGTGAAGCGGAGACGTGTGCTGCAAGATCGGCAGACACAGGGTGCCGTTGCGCCAGTTCCGCGGGCGTTACCAGGCTTTCAATGCGCGCGGTACGCAATTCGTCTGTTTTATTCATTGGGGTCTCAAAAATCTGTTTCTTCCGCGGCGAAAATGCCGGGAAGTGATGCGCATCACGATAAACCAATCCCTGCTTATTGCAAGAGCAGGGCATGATCCTGTATGAGCCACGGGTGATAGCATAAACAAATTTTTGATATCGTACTAGCTCGCTAGTACATTCTGCGGCTTAGCCCCATAATATCCATGATTTTAGTGGCGATTTCTTCCACGGAGTAATTGGTACTGTTCAGGCAAGGTATCTTGTTTTTGCGATACAGCGCTTCAACTTCGGTTACTTCCATCCGACACTGGCGCATGGAAGCATAGCGGCTATTTTCCCGTCGCTCTTCACGGATAGCCGCCAGACGTTCTGGATTGATAGTTAGCCCGAATAGTTTGTGCTGTAGCGGTTTTAACGATGCGGGAAGAATCAGATTGTCCATATCATCGGCGATAAACGGGTAGTTGGCGGCGCGAATACCGTATTGCATCGCCAGATATAAGCTGGTGGGCGTTTTCCCACAGCGCGAAACGCCAAGAAGGATCACCTGAGCCTGGTCGAGGTTGCGCAGTGAAATCCCGTCATCGTGCGCGAGGGTGTAATCGATAGCGGCGATACGCGCATCGTACTTATTCAGATTACCCGGCGTTAAACCATGGGTGCGATGAGCGATCGGCGACGGGTCGAGACGTAATTCCTGCTGCAGCGGGGCCACCAGTGCCTGAACGATGTCCTGACAGAATCCTTCACTTTGCATGATGATGTCGCGAATTTCCGGAATAACGATGGAGTAGAACACCAGCGGACGAATACCGGTTTGTTGAAAAATCGCGTCAATTTGCTCCTTCACGGCGCGCGCGCGGCTGATATTTTCGACAAACGGCAGGGTCACGCTGCTAATGGCGACCGGGAATTGTGACATGACCGCATGACCCAGCACTTCTGCCGTAATGGCGGTACCGTCGGAAATATAAAACACGTGGCGATCTACAGCACTTTCCATTTTGACCATCCGGTATAAAGAGTTTAATTACCTGAAAGCTGATATTAAATTTAAGCATATCGCTCCAGGCTTTGTCTCATATTTAAAAAGTGAAACACTATTTTTATTTTTAATGAAAAGCCCTGTTCATTTTTCGCAACTGCGTATCTTTTGTATCAAAATCCACCAGATTATTGAAGAATCATTAGGTTAGCTATATCCGGAAAAGAATCCTAAAAACGAAAAAATAATTTGCTTGAACGATTCACCGTTTTTTTAAGCCGCATAAATATGTCAGGATAAATCCCGTAGTCGATCGTGAATTATTTATCACTGGTATTAAATCACAAAAGGATTGTCTCGATGTCCAACAATGGCTCGTCACCGCTGGTGCTTTGGTATAACCAACTCGGCATGAATGATGTAGACAGGGTTGGAGGCAAAAATGCCTCCCTGGGTGAAATGATTACGAATCTTTCTGGTATGGGTGTTTCCGTACCGAACGGGTTTGCCACCACCGCTGATGCTTTTGATCAGTTCCTGGACCAAAGCGGTGTTAACCAGCGCATTTACGCACTGCTGGATGAAACCGACATTGACGACGTTTCCGCATTAGCGAAAGCGGGCGCACAGATCCGTCAATGGATCATTGATACGCCGTTCCAGAGTGAACTGGAAAATGCGATTCGCGATGCCTATACCCAGCTGTCCGCTGATGACGCTGAGGCTTCTTTTGCCGTTCGCTCCTCCGCGACCGCTGAAGATATGCCGGATGCCTCCTTCGCCGGGCAGCAAGAGACATTCCTCAACGTGCAGGGCTTTGACGCCGTGCTCGTCGCGGTGAAGCACGTCTTTGCTTCGCTGTTTAACGATCGCGCAATCTCCTACCGCGTACATCAGGGTTACGATCACCGCGGCGTGGCGCTCTCCGCCGGGGTGCAGAGAATGGTGCGCTCCGATCTCGCCTCATCCGGCGTGATGTTCTCCATTGATACCGAGTCCGGCTTTGATCAGGTGGTGTTTATCACCTCCGCCTGGGGCCTCGGCGAAATGGTCGTGCAGGGCGCGGTGAACCCGGATGAATTCTATGTGCATAAGCCGACGCTGGAAGCGGGTCGCCCGGCCATTGTGCGTCGCACCATGGGGTCGAAAAAGATCCGCATGATTTACGCCCCGACCCAGGAACACGGGAAACAGGTGCGTATTGAAGATGTTCCGCAGGCGCAGCGCGACGTTTTCTCGTTAACCGACGAGGAAGTGCAGGAGCTGGCGAAACAAGCGGTGCAGATCGAGAAACACTACAACCGTCCGATGGATATCGAATGGGCGAAAGATGGCCACACCGGTAAGCTGTTTATCGTGCAGGCCCGACCGGAAACCGTGCGTTCACGCGGCCAGGTGATGGAGCGTTATACCCTCCATGCACAGGGGCAGATTGTTTCCGAAGGGCGTGCCATCGGCCACCGTATTGGTGCGGGTCCAGTAAAAGTTATTCACGATATCAGTGAAATGAACCGCATTGAGCCTGGTGACGTGCTGGTCACCGACATGACCGACCCGGATTGGGAGCCGATCATGAAGAAAGCGGCGGCGATCGTCACCAACCGTGGCGGGCGTACTTGTCACGCGGCGATTATCGCCCGTGAGCTGGGGATCCCGGCGGTAGTGGGCTGCGGCGATGCGACCGATCGCATTGAGGAAAACCAGAACGTCACTGTTTCCTGTGCGGAAGGCGATACTGGCTACGTCTATGCCGAAATCCTCGACTTCAGCATTAAGAGCTCCAGCGTTGGCGAAATGCCGGATCTGCCGCTGAAGATCATGATGAACGTCGGCAACCCGGACAGGGCCTTCGACTTCGCTTGCTTGCCGAATGAAGGCGTGGGCTTGGCGCGTCTGGAATTCATCATCAACCGTATGATTGGTGTGCACCCGCGTGCGTTGCTGGAGTTTGACGATCAGGAACCAGCTTTGCAGAACGAAATCCGCGAGCTAATGAAAGGCTACGACTCGCCGAAAGAGTTCTACGTTGGTCGTCTGACTGAGGGGATCTCGACGCTTGGCGCGGCATTCTACCCGAAACGAGTGATTGTGCGTCTCTCCGACTTTAAATCTAACGAATACGCCAACCTGGTCGGCGGTGAGCGTTATGAGCCGGAAGAAGAGAACCCGATGCTGGGCTTCCGTGGAGCCGGTCGTTACGTTTCCGAAAGTTTCCGCGACTGCTTTGCGCTGGAGTGTGACGCGGTAAAACGCGTTCGTAACGATATGGGCCTGACTAACGTCGAAATCATGGTGCCGTTTGTCCGCACCGTGGCGCAGGCGAAAGCAGTGGTTGAAGAGCTGGAACGCCAGGGCCTCAAGCGCGGCGAAAATGGCCTGAAGCTGATTATGATGTGTGAAATCCCATCAAATGCGCTGCTGGCTGACCAGTTCCTCGAATACTTCGACGGTTTTTCTATCGGTTCCAACGATATGACGCAGCTGGCGCTGGGTCTGGACCGTGACTCCGGTGTGGTCTCTGAGCTGTTCGATGAGCGTAACGAAGCGGTGAAAGCGCTGCTGTCGATGGCGATTCGCGCGGCGAAGAAACAGGGTAAATACGTGGGTATCTGCGGGCAGGGCCCGTCTGACCACGAAGACTTTGCCGCGTGGCTGATGGAAGAGGGGATTGATAGCCTGTCTCTGAACCCGGATACCGTGGTGCAAACCTGGCTTGGCCTGGCTGAACTGAATAAGTAAATTTTCGCTAAAATATGTCATCCCCGTCAGTAATGGCGGGGATTTTTTTTGTTTTCGCTCACCCGCACCGCTTATTTGCGCTCAGTCACATAAAACGAAAAAAACAAAATACCGTAATCCGACAGTTAATTTCTACAATTGTCCCTTCTCTGTTTATTACTAATACTGACACAACGTTATCAAAAATCATGATAACCACTTCCTGAAATACCTCTTCTATTGTGTACAGGATAATAATAATGACACTTTCCTCGGTACTCACTACAAAAGATAAAATAGGTTATGGTCTTGGCGATATGGCCAGCGCGCTGGTGTGGCAAACGGCCACGCTTTTTCTGGCTTATTTCTACACTGATGTTTTTGGTTTACCTGCCGCAATCATGGGGACGATGTTTTTGGTCGTCAGGGTTATTGATGCGGTGGTCGATCCTTGTATTGGCGCCCTGGTCGACAGAACCCGTACCCGGCACGGGCGGTTTCGCCCCTGGCTATTGTGGTTCGCCATTCCGTTTGGCGTAAGTTGTATTATTACTTTCTACGTTCCTGATGTTGGACCAACAGCAAAAATCGTTTACGCCTGTGTCACTTACGCTATTTTAAGCTTTATCTATTCGGCGATTAACGTGCCTTATTGCGCTATGCCCGGCGCGTTAACGATGGACCCGCACGAGCGTCACTCGCTCCAGTCGTGGCGCTTTGCGCTGTCGTTTATTGGCGGGCTGATTGTCACCGTGATTGCGCTGCCGCTGGTCGCCCATCTGGGACAGGGTGATGCGCAAAAAGGCTATTTTTATGCCATGAGCCTGATGGGTATCCTCGGCATTGTGCTTTTCTTTAGCTGTTTTTTCCTGACCCGGGAGCGATATACCCCGCAGGGCGACAGCTCAGGTTCGTTATTAAAAGACCTTAAGCTGTTAGCGGGAAATAGTCAGTGGCGCATCGTTTTTATCTTCAATATTTTATTACTTACCGCGGTGGTGACGCGCGGCTCGGCAACCATGTATTACGTCAAATATGTGATGCAGCGCCCGGATATGGTCTTCACATTTATCGTTACCGGGATGATTGCGGCGCTGCTCGGCGCATTATTATCTGCGCGCCTGCTCGGGAAATTTGACCGCGTACGTTCCTATCAGTGGACAATTATTACTTACGTTGTTTTTGCAGCGGCTATTTTTTTTATTCCCGCCAATCAATTGTGGTTAATATTAAGCCTCAACGTCATCTTTGGCTTTATTCAAAATCTCACCACGCCGCTGCAATGGACTATGTTCTCTGATGTGGTGGATTACGAAGAACATCGCAGTGGACGACGTCTCGATGGTCTGGTGTTTTCTACCGCGCTATTCGCCATTAAATTCGGCCTCGCGCTTGGCGGCGCCGTCGTCGGCTGGGTGCTGGGAATGGTGAACTATGCCCCCAATGCGCTGAATCAATCCACCACGGTGTTAAACACCATCAATGCGCTTTTCACTCTGGTGCCATCGGTACTGTTTATCGCCATGGCGCTTCTGCTGATGCTCTACAAACTCAACAGCCGTACGGCAGACAGCATCGCTCGTGAACTGGCCCATAAACGTGAAGCGCGCGCGCAAGAAACAGCGCAGCCGACGCTGAATTCAGCCCTACAGGAGTAATAACATGACTGTGATTTATAAGGATGCTCATCGCCCTATCGCGGAACGCGTTGCGGATTTATTGTCGCGAATGACGACCGAAGAAAAATTTGCCCAGATGCACGCGTACTGGCTGGTGTTGGCGGAAAATGGCGATCACCGTGAGCGCAGCGATATGAGCGATGAATTCGCTGGCGTCAGTGAGCAGACTTCATTGGCGGAAAGGCTGAAACTTGGCGTCGGGCAAATCACTCGTCCCTTGGGGACACATATTGTGGATGCGCAGAGCGGCGTGCGGGCGGCGAATCGCCTGCAAAAAATGCTGATTGAAGAGACCCGGCTGGGTATTCCGGCGCTGTTTCATGAAGAGTGTCTGGTTGGGCTGCTGTGCAAAGATGCGACGCTGTTTCCCTCATCGCTAAACTACGGTTCAACCTGGGACCCTGAGTTAGTCGAGCGCGCGGCGCGGGAAATTGGCGCTGAAGCCCGTTCGACCGGCTGTAAACAGGGGCTGGCTCCGGTGCTGGACGTCTCTCGAGATGTGCGCTGGGGACGGACCGAAGAGACCTTTGGCGAAGATCCGTGGCTGGTTGGGGTCATGGCCTGCGCCTACGTCAATGGCTTACAAAGTGAAAAACGCGATCTGCTGGCGACGCTCAAACATTACGTCGGGCACTCGTTTAGCGAGGGCGCGCGCAACCATGCTCCGGTACACCTTGGTTTTTGCGAACTGAATGATACCTTCCTGCTGCCGTTCGAGATGGCGGTAAAGCTGGCCAATGCCGGTTCGGTGATGCCAGCCTATCACGATATCGATAACCAGCCGGGCCACAGCGATAGCTTCCTGCTGACCACCGTTCTGCGCGAGCAGTGGGGCTTTGACGGCATTATCGTTGCCGACTACGGCGGTGTCAGTCTGCTGCACCAGCATCACGGTATCTCACACGATGCAGCAGAGTCCGCAGCGCTGGCATTCAATGCCGGTCTTGATGTGGAATTGCCGAAAGATGATTGCGCACGTCACCTGCGCGAGGCGCTGGATCGTGGATTAATCACTCTGGCGAAAATTGATGAGATTGTTGCCCGCACTCTGACCGAGAAATTCCGTCTTGGGCTCTTTGAACACCCCTATACCGACGTGACGGGTATTGTGCTGCAATCGGCAAGCGCCCGTCAGGCGGCTCGCGATGTTGCGACACGCTCGCTGACGCTACTGGAAAACCGGGGCGCGATACCATTGTCGGGTAAGCCGAAGGTGGCGGTGGTGGGTCCCACCGCCGACGATCCGCTGGCGCTGCTGAGCGGTTACAGCTTCCCGGTACACCTGATCATCAGCGATATGGTGGATGAGGTCTCGCAGGTGACTACGCCGCTAGCTGCTTTGCGGCAGTATCTTGGCGAGGAGCAGGTCAGCTACGCTAAGGGCTGTCATATTATTGAACAGCGGATGGCCGGTGCGCCGGTATTCCCTGGCGATAGCGGCGGCAAACCGATGCAGCAATCACCGGTCTCGCTGGACGTCAGCCTGATCCCAGATGCGGTAAGCGTCGCCCGGGAAAGTGATGTCGTCGTGGCCTGCGTGGGTGACCTGGCGGGTCTGTTCCAGAGCGGCACAGTGGGTGAAGGTTCCGATACCGACAGTCTGAATCTGCCGGGCGTTCAGCAGCAGCTTCTGGAAGCGCTGGTTGCCACCGGTAAACCGGTTATTGTGGTGATGACCGGCGGGCGACCTTATAACCTACAGGGGCTGGAGGACAGCATCGCTGGCTTGCTTATGGCATGGGCGCCTGGTCAGGAAGGTGGCTGGGCGATTGCCGATGTGTTAACCGGTCGCGCCGAACCGCAGGGACGCTTAGTGGTCAGCGTACCGAAAAGCGCCGGTGCGATGCCCTATTACTACAACCATAAGCTGAAAAGCGGCGGTACGCCGTTTGCGTTTCACTTTGGCTCACGTTACCCGTTCGGCTACGGGCAAAGCTGGACGACGTTCGATTACGCCGAACCACATTTGCTGGCGCAGGAGGTTAACGTGGACGGTGAAATCGCCGTGCAGGTTGCCGTGCTCAACAGCGGAGAACGCCGCGGTAGCGAGGTGGTTCAGCTCTACGTTCGCGATAAAGTCGCCTCGATGGTGCGCCCGCTCCAGGAGCTAAAAGCCTTCCAGCGTGTGACGCTCGATCCTGGCGAAACGGCAACGCTGAGCTTCTATTTGCCGGTAGATATGCTCAACTTCACCCGTCGTGACGGTCAGCGAATTGTCGAACCGGGAGAGTTTGAACTGCAGATTGGCGCATCCTCCGCAGACATTCGCGGAACGGCAACCGTAACGGTGAATGGTGAGGTTCGCGAGCTACCACGGGACTGGCGCATGATGAGCCGTTGCGAAGTGAGCTGACAAAAAAATGCCCATCGTGGGAGATGGGCAAAGACTACACACAGCAATTCGTTGTTTCACTCAGGGGATTTCCATGCTTATAAATCAATGTGTTGATTCATAACCGTGAGCTAATAGTAGGCACAGAGATTTTTTGCGTCGATCAGATTCCTCTCAATAGTTAAATTGAGGTAAAGAATCTGCGAAGTAAATGTGTCAATTGGCTTGAGGGAAGGGGATTGCTGTGTGCGATGTATCAGTTTTATTTAAGTTTAAGCGGCATTGCCCGGTGGCGGCTAGCGCCTTACCGGGCCTACGAAAAATGCGTAATTTTGTTGATATTATGGGTTTTGTAGGCCGGACAAGGCGTCAGCCGCCGTCCGGCAAGAATACGAGCACAATATCTAAACCAGGTTTGTCATCAGTCTTAAAGGCGAGTTTCCCCGCCTTTTCACTCTATTTATCCAGAGGGGCTCGCGTATTCAGCTCGCTGAGTTCTTCCAGCACCAGGTCAGGATCTTTCGGCGGCGGTGGCGCTTCGTTGACCCATGCATCGTACAGACGCCAGGAGACGGCCAGCAGCACCGGGCCAATAAACAGGCCAATCATACCAAACGCCACCAGACCACCGATAACGCCGGACAGGATGAGAATCATCGGCAGGTCTGCGCCCATCCGAATCAGCATTGGGCGGATAAAGTTATCCATCGTGCCCACCACGCAGCTCCACACCAGCAGCACGGTGCCCCAGGTGGTATCCCCGGTCCAGTACAGCCAGATAATTGACGGCACCAGAACCAGCAACGGCCCCAGTTGTACCAGACAAGTAAAAATCATCACTACGGTGAGCAGCGCGGCGTAGGGCACGCCGCTGATGGCAAGACCGATACCGCCCAGTACCGCCTGAACCAGCGCGGTCACCACCACTCCCAGCGCCACGGCGCGAATCGCCTGACCTGCGAGGATCACTGCCGCATCGCCGCGTTTTGCCGCCAGACGAGTAGCAAAGTGGCGGAATCCATAGGCCACCTGTTCGCCGCGCCAGTACAACAGGGCGCTAAACAGCAGCATCAGGCCGCAATAAACCAACAGCTTGCCGATATGCGCCGCCTGGCCGACAAACCAGGTGGTGGTGGTGCCAAGGTAGGGGCGAATTTTGGTCATAATTGCCGTCCCCCCCATCTCCAGCAAATTATGCCAGCCGGTGTACAGCTTATCGCCAATCAGGGGAATACTGTTCAGCCACGCCAGATCGGGCGGGGTAAAGTTGCCGCTGGTGACCACCTTAATAAGCGGCGTGCTGTTATCCACCAGGCTGTTGACCAGCAGTGCGATAGGGATAACGAACAGTAAAAAGAGCAGCAGCGTCATGACCAGCACGGCCAGAGAGCGTTTGCCAAAAAGCAGGCGCTGCAGGCGCAAAAGTACTGGCCAGGTGGCGATAACCACAGTGCCGGCCCAGGCAAATGACAGGATAAATGGCTGCACAACCCACAGGCAGGAAATAATTATCAGGGACAAAAACAGCACCGACAGCAGAACTTGCGGTATGTCCCGGGGCTGGTTGGGGTTAATCATAGTGAAATTTTACCTTTGCAGTCGCGTCAAAAGGCTGACGCAGCGTAATTCCATATACTGATAATAATATCAATAAGTTCGCGCGCCTGATTTTGCGCTTAATTCTGGCGGGCGCATATGAAAAAAATGTGATAAAAAGTTGAGTGCACAACGCAAACGTTTAATCACTTACAACACAACATAGTCAGGCAGGGTCGAGCGTCATGATCCCACAAATTTCTCAAGCGCCAGGTGTCGTTCAACTGGTGCTGAATTTTTTGCAGGTACTGGAGCAACAAGGTTTTACCGGTGATACCGCCACAAGTTATGCCGACAGGCTAACAATGGCGACTGATAACAGTGTATATCAACTGTTGCCGGATGCGATTTTATTCCCCCGCTCCACGGCAGACGTTGCTCTGCTGGCAAGAGTGGCGGCGGAAGAGCGTTTTAAAACACTGATCTTTACGCCACGCGGCGGCGGCACCGGCACTAACGGCCAGGCGCTAAACGCGGGCATCATCGTCGATATGTCCCGCTACATGAACCGCATTATCGAAATCAATCCTGAAGAGGGCTGGGTGCGGGTGGAAGCCGGGGTCATTAAAGACCAACTTAATCAATATCTTAAACCCTACGGCTACTTTTTTGCGCCGGAGCTGTCGACCAGCAACCGCGCGACGCTTGGCGGGATGATCAATACCGATGCCTCCGGGCAGGGCTCGCTGGTCTATGGCAAAACCTCCGATCACGTTCTCGGCGTGCGATCGGTGCTGATCGGCGGTGATATTCTTGATACCCAGCAGATTCCCGTGGCGCTGGCGGAAACCCTGAGCGCTGAACAGTCGGCAATCGGGCATATTTACCGTACGGTTTATCAGCGCTGTAAAGCGCAGCGGCAGCTGGTTATCGATAAATTCCCCAAACTTAACCGATTCCTGACGGGCTACGATTTGCGCCACGTCTTTAATGACGAGATGAGCGAATTCGATCTAACCCGCATTCTGACGGGTTCAGAAGGGACGCTGGCGTTTATCACCGAGGCGCGGCTGGATATCACCCGTCTGCCGAAAGTGCGCCGTCTGGTTAATATTAAATACGATTCGTTTAACTCAGCGCTGCGCAACGCGCCGTTTATGGTTGAGGCGAAGGCGCTATCGGTCGAAACCGTCGATTCGAAAGTGCTCAATCTGGCGCGGGAAGATATTGTCTGGCACTCGGTTAGCGAACTGATCACCGATGTCCCGGATAAAGAGATGCTGGGATTGAATATCGTCGAATTTGCCGGTGATGACGCCGAGATGATTGACCGCCAGGTGACGACGTTGTGTCAGCGTCTGGATAAGCTGATGTCGCGTAACGAAGCGGGCGTCATCGGCTGGCAGGTTTGTAATGAACTCGACGGCGTGGAGCGCATCTATGCGATGCGTAAAAAAGCGGTCGGGCTGCTGGGGAACGCCAAAGGGGCAGCTAAACCGATACCTTTCGCCGAAGATACCTGCGTGCCACCGGAACATCTGGCGGACTATATTGTTGAATTCCGCGCGCTGCTTGACGGTCATGGCCTGAGCTACGGCATGTTTGGTCATGTCGATGCTGGCGTGCTGCACGTGCGCCCGGCGCTGGATATGTGCGACCCGCAGCAAGAGATGCTGATGAAGCGCATCTCTGACGAGGTGGTGGCGTTAACCGCCAGGTACGGCGGCCTGCTGTGGGGGGAACACGGCAAGGGGTTCCGCGCCGAGTACAGTCCGGCATTCTTTGGTGAAGAGCTGTTTAACGAATTGCGCAAGATTAAAGCCGCGTTTGACCCGGACAACCGCCTTAATCCCGGGAAAATCTGCCCACCGGAGGGCGTTGATGCGCCGATGATGAAAGTGGATGCGGTTAAGCGCGGTACTTTCGACAGGCAGATCCCTATCGCGGTGCGCAGCTCGTGGCGCGGTGCGATGGAGTGCAACGGCAACGGCCTGTGCTTCAACTTCGATGCCAAAAGTCCGATGTGTCCTTCGATGAAGGTCAGCAACCATCGTATCCATTCGCCGAAAGGTCGGGCGACGCTGGTGCGCGAGTGGCTACGTCTGCTGGCGGATCGCGGTATCGATCCTAACCAACTGGAAAACGATCTGCCGGAAAAACGTGCCAGCCTGCGGACCCTGGTCGAACGCACCCGTAATAGCTGGCATGCGCGCAAAGGAGAGTACGATTTCTCGCATGAGGTAAAAGAGGCAATGTCCGGCTGTCTGGCCTGTAAAGCCTGCTCAACCCAGTGTCCGATAAAAATTGACGTCCCGGAGTTCCGTTCGCGCTTCCTGCAGCTCTATCACAGCCGTTACCTGCGCCCGGTTCGCGATCATCTGGTGGCAACCGTTGAATCCTATGCGCCGCTGATGGCGCATGCGCCGAAGACCTTCAACTTCTTTATTAACCAGCCGTGGATACGCAAGCTGTCGGAAAAGCATATCGGCATGGTGGATTTACCGCTGCTCTCGACGCCCTCGCTGAAACAGCAGATGGTCGGCCATCGCTCGGTAAATACGACGCTGGAACAGCTGGAAGGACTGAGCGCCGAGCAGAAAGCGAAGATGGTGCTGGTGGTCCAGGATCCGTTTACCAGTTATTACGATGCGCAGGTGGTGGCCGATTTTGTCCGTCTGGTCGAAAAGGTCGGTTATCAGCCGGTACTGTTGCCGTTCTCGCCAAACGGCAAGGCGCAGCATATTAAAGGTTTCCTGACGCGCTTCGCGCGTACCGCGCAGAAAACTGCCGATTTCCTCAACCGCGTGGCTCAGCTAGGCATGCCAATGGTCGGTGTCGATCCGGCGCTGGTGCTCTGCTATCGCGATGAATACAACCAGGTGCTGGGCGATAAACGCGGTGATTTTCGCGTGATGCTGGTGCATGAGTGGCTGCCGCAGGCGCTGTCGGCGACTGCCGTGCAGGATCAGGGCGGCGAGTCGTGGTATCTGTTTGGCCACTGTACCGAGGTGACGGCGCTTCCCGCGTCGACCAAACAGTGGGCGGATATTTTCGCGCGCTTCGGTGCGAAGCTGGAAAACGTTAATGTCGGCTGCTGCGGCATGGCCGGGACTTACGGCCATGAAGTGAAGAATCACGCCAACTCGTTGGCTATCTACGCGCTTTCCTGGCAGCAGGCAATGCAGCGTCTACCGCGTAACCGCTGCCTGGTTACCGGCTATTCGTGCCGTAGCCAGGTGAAGCGTATTGAAGGTAGCGGTGTCCGTCACCCGCTGCAGGCGTTACTGGAGATTATTGGATGATTTGGAAACGTCAAAGCACGCTGGAACAGCTGAACGCGATGGGTGACGGCAATATGGTCGGCCTGCTGGATATTCAGTTTGAAGCAATTACCGATGACTCGCTCGAGGCGACGATGCCGGTAGACGGTCGCACCCATCAGCCATTTGGGCTACTGCACGGCGGCGCGTCGGTGGTATTAGCCGAAACGTTAGGCTCGGTGGCCGGCTATTTGTGTAGCGAAGGAGAGCAGAAAGTGGTGGGGCTGGAGGTCAATGCCAACCATATTCGTTCGGTGCGCAGCGGCAGAGTTCGCGGCGTGTGCCGGGCGCTGCACGTTGGCTCTCGCCACCAGGTCTGGCAAATTGAAATCTCTGATGAGCAGGGGCGTCTTTGCTGCTCATCGCGGCTCACCACGGCAGTGATATAAGGTAATCAGGGGGGAGCATTTCCCCCCTGAACTTTACTGCGTCTCGTCTTTAATGATTTCACTTGCGCCATTCTTCTGTACTGAAGCAATCCCCTTTTTCGCAGCCTCCTTAGATGAGTACATTTCACTGGAGGCGATCGTTTCGTGATTGTCCGCTTTTAGCACAAAATACCAGGGTTGAGAGACGTTCTTTTCCGATTTTTTAATGACGTAATAGCCCATTCTTCACTCCTTATATGAGTTACCCACGCCATAATCTGTAGACCATCATCTCTCATATGACAAGCATTCACATGATAAATATAAAATCATAAAAACTTCGTAATATATATGCTAATATTTTAGATACCAAAGATTTACAAGGTAACAAAGAGGACGGAGTTAGCTATGGGTATCATTTCCTGGATTATTTTTGGGCTTATTGCCGGTATTTTAGCCAAGTGGATTATGCCGGGGAAAGACGGCGGCGGTTTTATCGTTACCGTAATTCTCGGTGTCATCGGTGCTGTAGTCGGTGGCTGGATCAGCACCTTCTTCGGTTTTGGCAAGGTGGACGGGTTTAATTTTGGTAGCTTTATCGTGGCGGTAATCGGTGCGCTGGTTGTACTGTTTATCTACAGGAAGATTAAGAGCTAATTTTTCCGTCGCACGAACTGAGTCATAAAATGAAGAGGCTGCCGCCATTGTCGGCAGCCTTTTTTAATCGTTTTAAATCACCTGCCTGGCTGATAAATACATGGTGAAGGTATGGGCTTACAGGCCCTGCATATCAGGCACTGGCACGACTTCCACGCGAACTTCATAATGTTTAGCTTTGCTGGCAGGAATAAGCGGTGTGAGTTTATTAATGGTTTCAACCGGGTTATCGGTTGCTACTGTTGCGGAGAATAATACCGGCTTTTGCGGTGGTAAAGGGGGAAACGGCATCGGACCGTGGCCCTGAGTGAGTTCAAACGGCGGATGGCCTGCATTATTGGCTGGCGGTACGGGAGCCTCTGCTTTATCTGCTGCAAAAGCGCTGGCGGCTGTAATCGAAACAATTGCGAAAAGTGCAATGATTGCTTTTTTCATTTTTATCACCTCGTGAGTTTGTGGATAAAAGCATAGAGGCTACGCTTTTGGCAAACAATCCCACGGCGGGCGAATCCTATGAATCTCCTTATTTCTTAACGAATGTGAAGGCCTTGCCGATGACGGCGAGGCTCACGGATTTATAGGGGGAAGAGGTTAATCGAGCAAAACGCTTATAATTAACAATACGACCATACACATCGACATTACATCTGTTTCTATATCCATAATCCAGTACTACATACGTTCCTGATAAGTCAGCATTGTGACATTGCGTTTAAAGATGAAGAAAATTTAGCAGCTCATTTTACACGAGCTAGCTTTTGGCAAATAAATCTTTATTTCTGTGAAACAGGAGTACTTATAATGAAAATGAATAGAATCTATTGCATGAATGTATTTGCTTTGAACTAGTATGAGAATTGTTCGTTTTTCGCTCACTCACTGCGAGTCGAGCACTGGGGGCTAAGCAGCTGATTTGACTCATCGGGGTAATCAGCAGAACGACTCTTTTTCTATTTCAAAAATCGGTATTTTCGATACATCTTTTCCATTGCGCCTCAGCACTCCGCCTGCTAATAAAATAACTTATTATTTTTCAATCTATTAAAACAAAAAATGATGGGCTGAAAACGCGGGGAACAGGGTCTATGCTTATAAAAAGTACAAAAAAAGAGCCTGATGAAGGAATACCCCTTCTCCAGATGGGTTGAAGTGATAATCATTATCACTAACATAGCGATATGCCCTGATGGCGTCAACCTATGAGGTAGAGCGATGGAATCACATGCAGGAACATTTAATCCCGACGATTTTAGCTGGCGCGGGCTGGTGATGACCCCAGCCGCCGCTGCTCATATTCGCGATCTGGTCCGTAAGCAGCCCGAAATGCAGGGGCTGCGTTTAGGCGTAAAAACCAGCGGTTGCGCTGGTTTTGGTTACGTTCTCGAACTTATCGCCGAACCGGCGAAAGACGATCTGCTGTTTGAGCTTGACGGTGCAAAGCTGTGGGCGCCGCTGCAGGCCATGCCGTTTATCGATGGTACCGAGCTCGATTACGTTCGCGAAGGCTTAAATCAGATCTTTAAATTTCATAATCCAAAAGCCCAGCACGAATGTGGCTGTGGTGAAAGTTTTGGCGTTCAGGCGGAGTAACTATGTCTCGTAATACTGAAGCAACTGACGATGTCAAAACCTGGAGCGGCGGGCCACTCAACTATAAAGAAGGCTTTTTCACCCAGCTACAAACTGATGAGCTGGCAAAAGGCATAAATGAAGAGGTGGTTCGGGCGATTTCTGCACGCCGCAATGAGCCAGAATGGATGCTGGAGTTTCGTCTTAATGCGTTTAAAGCCTGGCAGGAGATGGAAGAACCGCATTGGCTGAAAGCGCACTACGACAAGCTGAACTATCAGGATTACAGCTATTACTCAGCGCCCTCCTGCGGCAACTGCGATGATACCTGCGCCTCCGAGCCTGGAGCCACACAGCAAACAGGCTCCAGCGCGTTTCTGACCAGTGAAGTGGAAGAGGCGTTTAACCTGCTCGGCGTACCGGTACGCGAAGGGCGAGAAGTGGCCGTCGATGCCATTTTTGACTCAGTCTCGGTGGCGACCACCTACCGCGAAAAGCTGGCGGAGCAGGGGATTATTTTCTGTTCCTTCGGCGAGGCTATCCACGATCACCCGGAGCTGGTGAAAAAATATCTCGGCACCGTGGTACCCGGCAATGACAACTTCTTTGCCGCCCTGAACGCGGCGGTCGCATCCGATGGCACCTTTATCTACGTGCCGAAAGCCGTGCGCTGCCCGATGGAGCTCTCGACCTACTTCCGCATTAATGCCGAGAAAACCGGCCAGTTCGAACGCACGATTCTGGTGGCCGATGAAGGTAGCTACGTCAGCTATATTGAAGGCTGCTCGGCGCCGGTACGCGATAGCTACCAACTGCACGCGGCGGTGGTCGAAGTCATCATTCATAAAGACGCCGAGGTGAAGTACTCCACGGTGCAAAACTGGTTCCCCGGCGACAACAACACTGGCGGGATCCTTAACTTCGTCACCAAGCGTGCCCTGTGCGAAGGCGAAAACAGCAAAATGTCCTGGACCCAGTCGGAAACCGGCTCGGCGATCACCTGGAAGTACCCAAGCTGCATTCTGCGCGGTGACAACTCCATCGGTGAATTCTTCTCGGTGGCGCTGACCAGCGGTCACCAGCAAGCGGATACCGGCACCAAAATGATCCATATCGGCAAAAACACGCGTTCGACGATTATCTCGAAGGGGATTTCCGCCGGTCATAGTCAGAATAGTTATCGCGGCCTGGTGAAAATCATGCCGACGGCGACCAACGCGCGCAACTTTACCCAATGCGACTCCATGCTGATTGGCCCGGATAGCGGGGCGCATACCTTCCCGTATGTGGAATGTCGCAACAACAGCGCTCAGTTAGAGCATGAAGCCACCACGTCGCGTATTGGTGAAGACCAGCTGTTCTACTGTCTACAGCGCGGGATCAGCGAAGACGATGCGATTTCAATGATCGTCAATGGTTTCTGTAAGGACGTCTTCTCAGAGCTACCGCTGGAATTTGCCGTTGAAGCGCAGAAATTGCTGGCGATTAGTCTTGAACACAGCGTCGGCTGATAACAAAGGAAATAAGATGTTAAGTATTAAAAATTTGCAGGTCGCCGTTGAAGATAAAGAGATCCTGCGCGGACTGAATCTGGACGTTCGCCCTGGCGAAGTGCATGCGATTATGGGGCCAAATGGTTCCGGCAAAAGTACGCTCTCGGCAACGCTCGCCGGGCGTGAAGACTATGAAGTCACCGGCGGCAGCGTGGAGTTTAAAGGCAAAGATCTGCTGGAACTGGCCCCTGAAGATCGCGCGGGTGAAGGCATCTTTATGGCCTTCCAGTACCCGGTAGAGATCCCTGGCGTCAGCAATCAGTTTTTCCTGCAAACCGCGCTTAACGCTGTGCGCAGCTACCGCGGCCAGGAGCAGCTCGACCGTTTTGACTTCCAGGATCTGATGGAAGAGAAAATTAAGCTGCTGAAGATGCCGGAAGATCTGCTGACCCGCTCGGTCAACGTCGGCTTCTCCGGCGGCGAGAAAAAGCGCAACGATATCCTGCAGATGGCGGTGCTGGAACCTGAACTGTGCATTCTGGATGAGTCGGATTCCGGGTTGGACATCGACGCCCTGAAGATAGTCTCTGACGGCGTCAACTCTCTGCGCGACGGCAAACGTTCATTTATTATCGTCACCCACTATCAGCGTATTCTCGACTACATCAAGCCTGATTACGTCCACGTGCTGTACCAGGGACGGATTGTGAAATCCGGCGATTTTACTCTGGTCAAACAACTGGAGGAGCAGGGCTATGGCTGGCTTACCGAACAGCAGTAACGCGCTGCAACAGTGGCATCATCTGTTTGAAGCGCAGAGCGAGCAGCGCAGCCCGCAGGCGCACCAGCACCTGCAGCAACTGCTGCGTCTGGGCTTGCCGACGCGTAAGCATGAAAACTGGAAATATACGCCGCTGGACGCATTGCTCAACCAGACCTTTGTGACGGCTCAGCCGGAGGCGCTGACTCCTGCGCAACGGGATACTCTGGCACTGCCCATCGATGTCTGGCGTCTGGTGTTTGTCGACGGCCAGTTTAGCGCAAGCTTAAGCGATGATCTGGCCGCCAGCGGCTACGATGTCAGCGTGGATAACCAGCGCCAGGCGCTACCCGATGCCGTGCAGCCAGAGGTGTTTCTGCACCTCACCGAAAGCCTGGCGTCAACCGTCACTCACATCCGCGTCAAGCGTAACCAGCGTCCGCAAAAGCCGCTGATAATCATGCATCTGACCCACGGACTGGCGAACGATGAGATGAACACCGCTCACTATCGGCATCATCTGGAGCTGGAGAGCGGCGCGCAAGCGACGATCATCGAACACTACCTGAGCCTGAACGACGAACGCCACTTTACCGGCGCGAGGCTGACTATGTCGGTGGCAGATAACGCTCATCTCCAGCACATCAAGCTGGCCTTTGAGAACGCACAGAGCTACCACTTTGCGCATAACGACATGGCGCTCGGGCGCGATGCCTCGGCTTTCAGCAGCAGCTTTCTGCTAGGCGCTTCGGTGCTGCGCCACCACACCAGTTCGCAGCTCAATGGTGAAAACAGCAACCTGCGCATTAACTCACTGGTGATGCCGGTCAACAACGAAGTGTGTGACAGCCGTACCTGGCTTGACCACAAGGTGGGATATTGCAACAGCCGCCAGTTGCATAAAACTATCGTCAACGACAAAGGTCGGGCGGTGTTTAATGGCCTTATCAACGTCGCCCAGCATGCAGTTAAAACCGATGGTCAGATGACCAACAATAACCTGCTGCTGGGGCGTTTGTCCGAAGTGGACACTAAACCGCAGCTGGAGATTTACGCCGATGACGTTAAATGTAGCCACGGCGCGACCATCGGCCGCATAGACGATGAGCAGCTGTTTTACCTGCGCTCGCGCGGTATCACCCAGCAGGCGGCGCAGCAGATGATTCTTTACGCCTTTGCCGCAGAGCTAACGGAAGCTATCGGCGATGAGGCGCTCAGGCAACAGATCCTGGCGCGTATTGGCCAGCGTTTGCCGGGAGGTATGGCATGACATTTTCAGTGGAACGGGTGCGTGCGGATTTCCCGCTGCTCAATCGTGAGGTTAACGGCCAACCGCTGGCCTATCTCGATAGCGCCGCCAGCGCGCAGAAGCCGGAAGCGGTGATTAATGCCGAAGCAGAGTTTTACCGCCACGGCTACGCGGCGGTGCATCGCGGTATTCATACGCTCAGCGCGGAAGCGACGGCGCGAATGGAACAGGTTCGCCAGCAGGCGGCAACTTTCCTGAACGCCCGCTCAGCGGAAGAACTGGTGTTTGTTCGCGGTACCACCGAGGCGATTAATCTGGTGGCGAACAGCTGGGGGAGTGCCAACGTCGGCGCAGGCGACAATATTATCGTCAGCGCAATGGAGCATCACGCCAACATTGTGCCGTGGCAGATGCTGTGCGCCAGAGTTGGGGCGCAGCTGCGGGTGATCCCGCTCAATCAGGACGGTACTCTGCAACTGGACGCTATCCCAGGTCTGTTTGACGAACGGACCCGCCTGCTGGCTATCACCCAGGTTTCGAATGTGCTGGGCACCGAAAACCCCATTTCGGCTCTGATTGCTTTGGCGCATCAGCATGGGGCTAAAGTGCTGGTCGATGGCGCACAGGCGGTGATGCATCATCCGGTAGATATGCAGGCCTTGGATTGTGATTTTTACGCCTTTTCCGCGCACAAGCTGTACGGTCCAACCGGAATAGGCGTGCTCTATGTTAAGCAGGAAATATTGCAGGAGATGCCGCCGTGGGAAGGCGGCGGGTCGATGATTGCCACCGTGAGCCTGACGGAAGGCACCACCTGGGCAAAAGCGCCATGGCGCTTCGAGGCGGGAACGCCGAATACTGGCGGTATTATCGGCCTTGGCGCGGCGCTGGATTATGTTAGCGCGCTCGGGTTGGAGCATATCGCTGAATATGAACAAACCCTGATGCGCTATGCGCTACAGGCGCTGAAGAGCGTGCCGGATTTAACACTTTACGGCCCGGAAAGCCGTCTGGGGGTGATTGCCTTTAATCTCGGTAAGCATCACGCCTACGACGTCGGCAGTTTCCTCGATAACTATGGGATTGCGGTGCGGACCGGTCATCACTGCGCGATGCCGTTAATGGCGTTCTACGGTGTTCCGGCCATGTGTCGTGCGTCGCTGGCGATGTACAATACTACGGAAGAAGTGGACAGGCTGGTGGCTGGGCTGCAGCGAGTCCACAAATTATTGAGCTAAAGGAAGCAACCATGGCGGCTTTACCGGACAAAGACAAACTGCTGCGCAACTTTAACCGTTGCGCAAACTGGGAAGAGAAGTATCTCTACATTATTGAACTGGGCCAGCGCCTGGCACCAATGAGCCCGGAAGAGCACATCGCGCAGAACATCATTCAGGGCTGTCAAAGCCAGGTGTGGATCGTGATGGCGCAGGATGAGACCGGCGCGATTACCCTGCGTGGCGACAGCGACGCGGCGATCGTGAAAGGGCTTATCGCAGTGGTGTTTATTCTTTATGATCAGATGACCGCCAAAGATATCACCGCTTTTGACGTGCGTCCGTGGTTCGAAAAAATGGCCCTGACGCAGCACCTCACTCCATCCCGGTCGCAAGGACTGGAAGCCATGATCCGCGCAATTCGCGCGAAAGCGGCAATTCTTAGCTAGAATAAAACAGGTAGATTTCATTCTGTTATGCGCGACGGGAGTTTGCTTCCCGTCGGCATACAGGCCTGGCGTTTTATCAGCGAAAGAAGGAATCTCAGTATGAAACGCGCGTCCCTCATTACCATAGCCCTTCTGAGCGCCCTCAGCGCGTCACACGCTGCCTGGGCCGTTGATTACCCACTTCCCCCAGCCAATAGCCGCCTGATTGGTGAAAACCAGTCCTGGACAGTGCAGGAGGACGACCGCAATCTACAGGCGATAGCCCGTCGTTTTGACACGGCGGCGATGCTGATCCTTGAAGCGAACGATACTATCGCGCCGGTGCAGCCTAAGCCGGGCACTCAGGTGCTGATCCCCTCGCAAATGCTGCTGCCTGACGTACCGCGAGAGGGGATTGTCGTCAACCTGGCTGAACTGCGCCTTTACTACTTCCCGCCGGGCGTGAATCAGGTGCAGGTTTATCCGCTGGGAATTGGCCAACAGGGGCTGGAAACGCCGGAGATGACTACCCGTATTGGACAGAAAATCCCTAATCCGACCTGGACGCCGACGGCGGGCATACGAGCACGCTCGCTGGAGAAAGGAATTAAATTGCCGCCGGTAGTGCCTGCAGGGCCGTATAACCCGTTAGGACGCTATGCGCTGCGTCTGGCGTACGGTAACGGCGAGTATCTTATTCATGGCACTAATGCGCCGGACAGCGTGGGGTTACGCGTCAGCTCAGGATGTATGCGAATGAATGCCGCGGATATTCAGTCTTTATTCAGTCAGGTGAAAAGCGGCACGCCGGTACGCATTATCAATCAGCCAGTGAAGTTCGCCGTAGAGCCTGACGGCAAACGCTATGTTGAAGTTCATCGTCCGTTAACATCTGATGAAGGTAGCAATACGCAGACGATGGCCTATACGCACCCTGCGGAATTTCATCAGTTTGCTGGCGATAAAGCGGTAGATGAGGCGTTACTTAAGCGCGCGCTGACCAGACGAGCAGGGTATCCGGTGGCGGTATCAGGTAGTGAGAACGCGACCTCAACGTTGTCGGTACAAAATGCGCCGGTGGATGAAGCGAAAAGAACGCAGTAGGCGGGGCGAAAAGCAAAGCAAAAAAAATGGCGCACAATGTGCGCCATTTTTATTACACAGATACTATTACTTACGGTATTTAGTAGCTGCGTTGTCCAGACGCTGGTTAGCGCGTGCTGCGTCATCTTTAGCAGCCTGAACGTCGGAACGCATTGCGTTCACGTCGTTGCTCAGCTGGTCAACTTTAGCGTTCAGAGTCTGAACGTCAGAAGACAGCTGATCGATTTTAGCATTGCTGGAGCAACCAGCCAGCAGAGTAGAACCCAGGATTACCGCGCCCAGTACCAGTTTAGTACGATTCATTATTAATACCCTCTAGATTGAGTTAATCTCCATGTAGCGTTACAAGTATTACACAAACTTTTTTGTGATGAGAATATTTTTTTACTTGAATGCACTTATTTTTGATCGTTCGCTCAAAGAAGCATCGAAATCGTCGCTTTAGTTTAAAAACGTGTGTGAAAACAGCACGCTTCCATCGGATTCATCTTAGATAATCTCTGGTTAAATAGTAAATTCCGATTTGCATTTTTATTAATAGTAGCTAGTACTAAAATAAAAAAAAGCGCCCCGAAGAGGCGCTTTTAAAGGAAATACTAATTAACCTGTAAATTATTACAGCACGTGCACAGAAGCGGTATTGGTGGTTCCGCTTGGGACTAACGCGCCGGAAACCATAACAACTACGTCACCTTTGCGTGCCAGGCCGCTTTGCAGCGCCAGCTCTTTACCCTGGATATAGAAAGCATCAGTAGAAGAAATATCTTCTACCAGCTGCGCCACAACACCTTTGGTCAGCACCAGCTGACGCGCAGTCGTTTCGTTGGTGGTCAGCGCCAGGATGGTCGCATCCGGGAAGTATTTACGTACGGCACGTGCAGATTTACCGCCCTGGGTTGCGACAACAATCAGCGGCGCTTCCAGTTTTTCAGCTGTTTCAACCGCACCGCGGCAAACCGCTTCGGTGATGCGCAGCTTACGGTTGTCGTTGTTGAACTCCAGACGGCTGGTCATCACGCGGTCGGTACGTTCGCAGATGGTCGCCATGATGGTGACTGCTTCCAGCGGGTATTTACCTTTTGCGGATTCACCGGACAGCATCACTGCATCGGTACCGTCCAGGATGGCGTTAGCCACGTCGCCTGCTTCTGCACGGGTCGGACGCGGGTTTTTGATCATGGAATCCAGCATCTGAGTCGCGGTGATAACCACTTTACGCGCGCGGATACATTTCTCGATCATCATCTTCTGAGCGAAGATAACTTCTTCTACCGGGATCTCTACGCCCAGGTCGCCACGTGCAACCATGATGCCATCAGACGCTTCAAGGATTTCGTCGAAGTTGTTCAGGCCTTCCTGGTTTTCGATCTTGGAGATGATCTGGATCTTCTCGCCGCCGTGGGCTTTCAGGTGCTCACGGATTTCAACGACGTCAGAACGTTTACGGATAAAGGAAGCAGCAACAAAGTCAACGCCTTGCTCGCAACCGAAGATCAGATCTTGTTTGTCTTTTTCAGCCAGGGCCGGCAGGGCGATGGAAACGCCCGGCAGGTTAACGCCTTTGTTCTCGCCGAGGTCGCCGTTGTTCAGTACTTTACAGACAACTTTGTTACCTTCGATTGCGGTGACTTCCATACCAATCAGACCATCGTCTACCAGCACGGTGTTGCCAACGCTCAGGTCGCTGGTGAAACCTTCATAGGTCACAGCAACGATATCGTTATTACCGACAACGGATTTATCGGTGGTGAAGGTGAAAGTCTGACCGGCTTTCAGGGAAACGTCGTTACCGCCTTCCAGCTTAATGGTACGAATTTCCGGACCTTTGGTATCCAGCAGGATAGCCGCTTTCTTACCGGTTTTACTCATCACATTGCGCAGGTTCTGGATGCGCTGACCGTGTTCCGCATAGTCACCGTGAGAGAAGTTCAGACGCATGACGTTCATGCCCGCGTCCAGCATTTTGGTTAACATCTCTTCAGATTCGGTTTTCGGACCGATGGTGCAAACAATTTTGGTCTTTTTCATGACAGTTTTAGTCTTTAAGTTGTGAAGGATAAGGATAGGGGATTCTCACTCCGTGGGCGCACTGCCATGGAGTTAAACCTGTATTACGAAAGTTGCTATGCCACGCTCTAAGGATAGGTGACAACAATAGAGCGTGCAGAAGAAAGTGTGCTGGCGGTTCAGCCCATGAAAAGAGGCAATGTGTTATGCGTTTAGTCATGCAATCCAATGCGCTGAAACCATTCAATACGAATTTGTTGGGCATTATACGTTGCCAAATCCAAAAAAGAAAATGAAAACCATGTTTCATTTCTATAGTCATGTACTTAACAAAAAGCAAACTAATCCTATGATTTTGCGCAACACATTTTTTCACCTGGTGACAAGATAAATAGCGCGAAAACGCGGATTTATTCACAAGTTTTGCAGAGAAAATCATCTGCTGGTCAGCAAAAGCGGCACTGGTTTGATTTATCCAGAAAATATATCAATAATGATTTGATTGATAATGAAAATTTGTGAGCCAAATACAATGGGAAATAAAGCGAAAGACGACGAACTGTACCAGGAAATGTGTCGTGTAGTCGGCAAAGTCGTGCTTGAAATGCGCGATTTGGGCCAGGAGCCGAAACATATCGTTATCGCCGGCGTCCTGCGCACCGCTCTGGCTAACTCTCATGTTCAGCGTTCCGAACTGACGCAGGAAGCGATGGCGAAAGTTGTCCATGCTCTTTCAGGAAACTAGCCGTTCCTGCGCGCTGCCTTTTCGCTTCAGGAAATCACGAAGCGAACCACCGCTTTGACGGCAATATCGCAGTGATGTGTGACCATCGCTTCATCATCAATTTCCGGCAACGGATCGTCGAGATACAGGCTGCTGAAGGTATAAAAGTTTGATACCTGATAAAAGCTAAAGCTGCTGATCAGCCGATGCACATCGCGCGCTTCCAGTCCTGCCTGAAACACCCCTTGCTGCTGGCCACGCTGAAGAATGTCTTCAAGAATCGACAGGGCGGTGCGGTTTAGCGGTTTTAACTGACCGGAATTTTTTAGCCATTTCCCGCGCTGCATATTTTCCATACAGATCACCCGCATATAGTCGGCGTGCGTAGCGTGATAGCGTACGCTCCACTTCACCAGTTGCACCAGCGCCTCGACCGGCGGCACGTTTTCCAGCCCAAGCTGCTGCTCGGTTTCGCGAATACGTGCATAGATGTGCTGGAGCACCGCCTGATAGAGCTGCTCTTTGGTCTTGAAGTAATAAACCACCATCCTTTTCGTGGTCTGCGCTTCGGTGGCGATCTGTTCCATTCGCGCACCTGACAATCCATGTTCGGCGAAAACGGTAATGGCAGCGGCAAAGATCCGCTCTTTGAGGGATTGTGCTTCATCGTGAGCAACGGCGGACATAACGGCTCCTTTTTAATAAGATGCAAAAAATACACATATCGATCACAATTTAGCAACCTATCATGGCGCGATTGAACCAAATGATACATATTCAGGTCTTAGGTCAGCTAATGACACGAGGACTCTATGCTGCGCTCAATCGCTACCGTCTCCATCTCCGGCACCTTACCCGAAAAGCTGCACGCGATTGCCGCGGCGGGTTATCAGGGCGTCGAAATCTTCGAAAACGATCTGCTCTATTATACGGGTACGCCGAGCGATATCCGTCATCTGGCAGCTGATTTAGGGCTAAAAATCACGCTTTTTCAACCCTTTCGTGATTTTGAAGGCGCCAGCCGCAGTCAGTTCGAAGCGAATCTGGAACGTGCAAAGCGCAAATTCGCGCTAATGCATGAACTGGGCTGCGACACTATGTTGCTGTGCAGCAACGTCCAGCCGGATTGTTCCGCCGACGTTGAGCTACAGGTCGCGGACCTGCGTGCGCTGGCTGAACTGGCGGAGCAAGAGGGCATAGCTATTGGCTATGAGGCGCTGGCCTGGGGTACGCACGTCAACCGCTGGCATCAGGCCTGGGAGCGGGTCAAAAGCGTTGACAGCCCGGCGCTGGGCATTGTGCTCGACAGCTTCCATGTTCTGGCGCGCGGCGATACGCTCCAGCGTCTGCCGGAAGTCCCGGCAGAGAAAATCACCTTTGTGCAGATGGCCGACGCGCCGCTGATGAAGATGGATATTCTGGAATGGAGCCGCCATTTCCGCTGCTTCCCCGGTCAGGGGCAGTTGCCGCTGGTGGATTTCGCCTGCGCGCTAACCCGCTGTGGCTATCGCGGCCCGTGGTCGCTGGAGATTTTCAATGATAGCTTCCGCGCCTCACCCAACAATGTGACGGCGAAAGATGGCTATCGTTCTTTGCTGTGGCTGGAAGAGCAGACCCGCCAGCGGTTACCGCAGAGCAGCGTGCCGTTGTTCGTGCCTCCTGAACTTCCTGAGTACGCCGGGCTGGAGTTTATCGAGTTCGCCGCGAATCCGGCGGAGGCTAAAGGGCTGGGACAGCGGTTGGCGCAGCTTGGCTTTGCCGAAGAGGGAACGCATCGCTCAAAACGCGTCTCCCTCTGGCGCAACGGTGGGGCTCGGGTGGTCGTCAACGCGCAACCGCACAGCTGGGCCGATCATTTTCACCAGCGCCATGGGGTGTCATTGTGCGCGATGGCGCTGCGCGTCAGCCAGAGTGAGGCGATTGTCGAGCGCGCCCGCGCATACGGGTATGCCACCTGGCAGGGAGACGCAGGGCCGAATGAAAGCCCGATCCCGGCGATTTGTGCCCCGGACGGCAGCCTGATTTATCTGATTGAGATGGGTGATGATATTTACACCCGCGATTTCCATCTGTGCGCCGACCTGCCTCTGCGCGACGATTACCTCGGAATCGATCATCTGGCGCTGGGTATGGAGGCGGACAGCCGAGATAACTGGATTATCTTTTTCCGCACCGTATTTGGCTTCAGCCTTGAGCACGAACAAACTCTGCCGGACCCGTACGGGCTGGTGCGCAGCCTGGCGGTGCGCAGTCCGCAGGGCGATATTCGTCTCGCATTAAATATCTCGCAAAGTCGCGCCACGCAGATTGCCCGCTCGGTAGCCTGCTATCAGGGCGCTGGCCTTCAGCACGCGGCCTTTGCCTGTCGTGATTTACCCTCCACGCTTGAAAGCCTGCCGCAGGTCTCCGTCAACGCGCTACCTATCCCAGCGAACTACTACGAGGATCTGCTGGCCCGTTTTGGTGAGAGCGACCGCGTTAACATGCTAAAGCGCCTGCAAATTCTCTATGACCGCGATGGCAGCGGCGGCGAATTTCTGCATCTCTATACCCGTCCCTTCTCCGCAGGACGTTTTTTCTTCGAATTGACTGAGCGACGCGAGGGTTACGCACTTTATGGTGCTGTAAACGCAGCGGTACGCTTGTCAGCAATGCAGTACACCGAGTAATGTAGCAGATGGTTCACAACGCAACAGCACAAACACAATAACAACACGTATCTGTACTCTATGACAGGAAACGACTATGAACTCTTATAGCCAAAATCAGGCGACGGCGGGCGCAGCCAACGGCGTGCGACCTTCCCGGCGGCGTATCGGCATTCTTGTGCTGCTGGCCGTCGGCACAATGATCAATTATCTCGACCGTACGGTGTTGGGGATTGCCGCACCGCAGCTGACCGCCGAACTGGGTATCGATGCCGCGGTGATGGGGATCGTCTTCTCCGCTTTTGCCTGGACCTACGCGCTGGCGCAGATCCCCGGCGGGATCTTTCTGGACCGCTTTGGCAACAAAATTACCTATTTTCTGGCGTTGACCCTGTGGTCGCTATTTACCATGTTCCACGGTATGGCGGTGGGCCTGAAAACGCTGCTGCTGTGCCGCTTTGGTCTTGGCGTCAGCGAAGCGCCCTGTTTCCCGGTGAACAGTCGGGTGGTGAGCGCCTGGTTCCCGCAGCAGGAGCGTGCAAAAGCGACGGCGGTTTATACCGTCGGCGAATATCTCGGGCTGGCCTGCTTTTCACCGCTGCTGTTCTGGATTATGGGCAGCTTCGGCTGGCGGGCGCTGTTTATTAGCGTCGGCGCGGTTGGTGTGCTGTTTGCCCTGGTGTGGTGGCGTAATTACCGCGAGCCGCATGAGGATAAGCATCTTAATCAGCAGGAGCGCGAGCATATCGTCAACGGCGGCGGAATGACGACCGGAGCGGAACAACACACCGCGTTTAGCTGGCCGCTGATTCGCCAGCTGCTGGCTAAACGGCAGATTCTTGGCGCCAGCATCGGGCAGTTCGCCGGTAATACGGTGCTGGTGTTCTTCCTCACCTGGTTCCCGACCTATCTGGCGACCGAACGCCATATGCCGTGGATCAAAGTTGGCTTCTTCGCCATTATGCCGTTTCTCGCGGCGGCGGGCGGCGTGATGTTCGGCGGTTGGGTTTCGGACAAATTGCTGAAAGCTACCGGCTCGGCAAACCTTGGACGCAAGCTGCCTATCGTTGCCGGTCTGCTGATGGCGAGTACCATTATTTCCGCCAACTGGCTGACCAGCGATCTGGCGGTCATCCTGGTGATGTCGTTCGCCTTCTTTGGTCAGGGAATGGTCGGTCTGGGCTGGACGTTAATTTCTGATATCGCGCCAAAAGGGCTCGGTGGCCTGACCGGCGGCTTATTTAACTTCTGCGCCAACCTTGCCGGGATCCTGACGCCGCTGGTCATCGGTTTCATTGTGGCCGCCTCGGGTAACTTCTTTTACGCGCTTATCTACGTTGGCGGCGCGGCGCTGCTGGGCGTAGCGGCCTATCTGTTTATTTTGGGCGACGTTAAACGTATCGAACTTTCGCAGTAACATTTTGCAGTAACTAAAGGAGCAGGGGATGGTGATTAGTGGTAATACGCGACTGATAGCGCATCTTGGCTACCCAACCGCCAAATTTAAAGCGCCGATGATTTATAACCCGTGGTTTGCCCATCAGCAGGTTGACGCCAAAGTGGTGCCGATGGGCGTGAAGCCAGAGGATTATGCCGCCTTTGTGCCGATGCTATTTAAGATGACCAATATTATCGGCGCGCTGGTCACTATGCCGCACAAAATCGCCACCTGCGAGCTGGTCCAGCATATTAGCCCGACGGCGGCGATTGCCGGAGCCTGTAACGCGATTCGCCTTGAAGCCGACGGCAGCCTGAGCGGTGATATGTTTGATGGTGAGGGGTTTGTTCTTGGCATTCAGCGTAAAGGTTTCGTGACACAAGGAGCGCGAGCGCTGGTGGTTGGCAGCGGCGGCGTAGGCTCGGCCATTGCCGCTTCGCTGGCGGCGGCGGGCGTTAGCGCGCTGACGCTGTACGACGCTCGTTCGCAGACCGCTGAAGCGCTGGCTGAGCGTCTGCTTGCGCACTATCCTCAGTTGGATATTACCCTGATGCAGCGCGACCCGCAGGGGCACGATCTGGTGGTTAACGCGACGCCGCTGGGAATGAAAGAGGGCGATCCGCTGCCGCTGGATCCACAACGTCTGACGCCGGGAACCTTTGTCGGCGAAGTGGTGATGGCCCAGGAGTTCACGCCATTATTGCTGGCGGCACAGGCGGCGGGATGCCCAATCCAGCGCGGTACCGATATGCTGTTCGAGATGATCCCGGCCTATTTGCGCTTCTTCAACCTGCCGGTGGCAACTCCGGAACAGCTGCGAGAGCTGGCGGAAATTCGTTACTGAAACGGGATGGATCCAGTTAATATGTCGCTATATTTATTAATATATAGCGATTGTTATGATTACCACCTCTTTAACGCTGCTGGCGGCGGGAAGCCTGAAAAGGGCTTTTATCCCGCTGCTGGCAAGCTTTCAGCAGCAAACCGGCATCCCGGTCGATGTTCATTTTGGACCTGCAGGCCTGCTGCGCGAGCGCATTGAGGCCGGGGAACCCTGCTCCGTTTTCGCTTCCGCCAACACTCAACATCCGCAGGCGCTGCGTCAGGCCGGGCTGGCCGGAGAGTGCCACTTATTTGCCCGTAATCAGCTTATGCTGACCGCCAGGCGCAGCGTGGAAACCGACGAGCGGGACTGGCTGGCGCTTCTCAGCGACCCGGTCTTGCACCTGGCGACGTCAACACCGGGCTGCGATCCGTCGGGTGACTATACTTGGCAGCTTTTTTCCCTGATTGAACAACGTTGCCCCGGCGTAGGTGGCGCCATTATGGCTCGCGCGCAGCAACTGGTAGGGGGACGAGACTCTCTGACCATACCTGCCGGTGAAACCGCCGGAGCGTGGCTGATTCGCGAAAATTTAACCGATCTATTTATTGGCTATGCGCATTACGCTACGCAGATGACGGCGTGCGATGACCTGCGTACCCTGGCCATACCGCCGTCGTGGAATATTCGCTGCGACTATCAGCTGGCGCAGATTGAACAGAGCCCCGGAGCGCAGCAACTGTGCCGCTTTATCCTCGGCGTGGAGGGCCAGCGCTTCCTGAAAAACGCTGGTTTTTTAGCTATCAACGATGAATGGTAAACTGCGGGGCCAGCAGCGGAACCGCCGATCCGGGATGATTGATTTTGCGCACCGGCAAACCATAGGCGCGCTGAAGGTTCTCTTCCGTCAGCACGTTGGTGGATTCGCCTGCCAGCCATTGCCCATCCGGCAACAGAAGCAAGGTATGGCTTGCCACCTGCAGAGCATGGGTCGGGTCGTGAGTGGTAAACACCACGGTGCGCCGCTGGCGATGGGCGAGGTCGCTGATTAATTGCAGTACCACCTGCTGGTTGGCCAGATCCAACGCCGAGCAGGGCTCATCCAGCAGGATATTCTGGCTGGCTCCCACCAGCGCCCTGGCGATCAGCACCAGCTGCTGCTGGCCGCCGGACAGCGAACGAAACACCTTACCGGCCAGCGACGCGATGCCGAGCTGCATCAGCGCCTCCTGCACCTGGCGCTCATCTTCCGCTGACGGCTGAGCGAACAGATTGACGTGGCGGGCTCGCCCCATCAGCACTACATCGCGCACCTGCCAGCTAAAGGCCGGGCGAAAAGATTGTGGCACAATGCCGATACCGCCCTCACAGGTAAACTGACCGCCGAGCGGCGTCAGTACTCCGGTCAGAGTATCAAGCAGGGTGCTTTTACCGCGCCCGTTTGCGCCGAGCACCGCCCAGATATCGCCGGAACGGCACTGTAAACTCAATGGAGCAAACAGCGGCTGGCTATGACCATATAACAGGTCGGTTAAACGCAAGGAAAGCGTCATCAGAATGCCCCTCTGCGCCGCGAATGTACTAGCAGATAAGTGAACAGCGGCGCGCCAAGCAGAGCGGTAATAATACCAATGGGGATCTCGGCCTGGGTTAACGTGCGGGCAAGGTCATCGACGACAATCATAAAACCGCCGCCAAGCCAGAAGGCGGTCGGCAGTAAACGCCGATGATCGGCCCCCACCAGCAGCCGCGCCAGATGCGGAATAACCAGTCCGACCCACGCAATGCTGCCGCTCACCGCCACCTGGGAAGCCACCAGCACCGCGCAGCACACCAGCACGCCACGGCGCAGAGCGGTAACGGAAACCCCCAGCCCGCGAGCGTCTTTGTCCTCCAGCGCCAGCAGATTAATCCGCCAGCGCAGCTTAAAGAGCACCGCCGCCGCGCAGCCCACAGGAATTGCCATCATCAGCACTTTGTGCCAGTTGGCAGTGGCAAAACTACCCAGCAGCCAGAAAACAATGTTTGGCAGCGTTTCTTCGGTATCGGCCAGGTACTGCATCAGGCTCACCAGCGCGGCAAAAAAGCCGCTGAGAATAATCCCTGAGAGGATCAGCACCAGCGTGCTTTCCCGCCCCTGAAGCGCGGCAATCAGGTACACCAGAATCAGCGCGGCAAGACCGAAGAAAAAGGTTGAGGTCATCATCAGCAGGGTATTGAGCCCCAGCAGAATCGCCAGCGTACCGCCAAAAGCCGACCCGGAGGTGACGCCGATAATATGCGGATCCACCAGCGGATTCTGGAACACGCCTTGCAACGTGGCTCCGCACAGCCCCAGCGCGCCGCCGGCCAGCAGCGCCATCACGATCCTTGGCAGCCTCACCGACCAGACCACCTGTCCGGCCACGCCGTCAACGGGCGAAAGATGCGCCAGCTGGCGGAAAACTTCCGCCAGGCTTAACGGGTATTGACCAAAACAGATTGAAGCGACGGCAATTAACAGCGTAACCAGCGCGAGGGTGCATTGTACCAGGGCCGGGTGGCGATTACTGAGCATCCGGTGTCCACTTCACGCGATAGAAACGCTGATAGTAATCCTGCGCTTTCGCATCAACATCGACGTTGTTATAGCGGGACGGGTAGAGCTTTTTCGCTATCCACAGTTCGCCAATAGCCAGCGCTTCCGGCATCGGGTAGCCCCAGGCTTTGGCGTATTCCGGCATCAGCCACACGCGGTGGTTCTTCACCGCGTCAATGCTTTGCCACTGCGGGTCGTTCTGGATCTGTTTGACCACCTCCGGGTAGCGGTCCTGGACAAAAATCACCTCCGGGTTCCACTGCAGCACCTGCTCCAGCGACACCTGACGTGCGCCTTTCACGCTGGCGGCAGCCACGTTCAGCGCCCCGGCGTGCGTCATCATCAGGCCGGTATATTTACCCGAACCGTAGGTATTAAGATCCGGATTGGCCATATATACCCGTACCCGCTGATTTTCCGGGATATCGGCAACCGGCGCGTTGGCTTTTTCCCGTGCGCTAAAGGTGTAGTTAATCAGGTCTTCAGCCTGAGTTTTGCGATCAACCACATCGCCAATCAGGCGGATGCCCTGTTTCAGGCCCTCGTTGTAGGCCTGCTCTTCATCGGCCATCGTCGGGTTCATTTTGTTTTTCTCACCAGCGGCATCCTGGCGCAGCGAGACGGCCACCACCGGGATCCCGGCGTTTTGAATCTGCTGGATCATCGCCTGCGGCGCATAGTTGGCGACAAACACTACCTGCGGATGCAGAGCCAGCAGGCTTTCGATATTGACCTGAGTCAGATCGCCCGGCATCGGCAGTTTCTCAATGCCCGGCATGAAGCGGGCAAACTGCGGGCCGAGCTGCTTTTTCCAACTGCTCATCACGCCGACGATATCGTCAGCAGCGTTAAGCTGCACCAGCAGGTTTAAGGTCTGGTGCTGAAGCACCACGGCGCGGGTGACGTGGTCGGGGAGGGTGACCTCGCGGCCCAACTGGTCGGTGACGATGCGGTCAGCAAAGGCCTGACCGGCGAACAGACTGGCGCTTAGCAGCGTCAGCGCCAATAAAAAACGCGGTTGTTTTGACATGGAATGGCTCAGTTGCGTAAAGGGAATCGCTATGTATTAGAGTACATAGCGACGCCGATCGCAATTGCTAGCAGGCCATTTACCCCTTCAGGACAGGGTTATTCGTAAAAAACTTCTTCATCGGCCATGCGTTCTTCGAGCTGGCTAACCACTTTTTGCAACGAGGCGAGATACTTTTGTGCTGCCTGTTCAATGGTCATTGCCTGGGCCATATATACCAGGTTCAGGCAGCCGACAACCCGCTGCTGGCGGCGGACGGGCAGCGCAATCGAGGCAATTTTCTCCTCCTGCTGCCAGCCGCGAAAGTTTTCGCCATAACCGTTGTGCCGGGTGCGTTCGAGAATGGCGGCCAGCTTTTCCGGCTCCCGCGCCAGCTGGTACTCCGCTTCCGGGCGTGCGGCCAGCATCTCGATGATTGGGCTTCGTTCGTGTTCCGGCGCGAAGGCCAGCCAGGTTAATCCGGAGGCGGTCAGCAGCAGCGGCAGGCGGCGGCCTACCATCGCCCGATGGAAGGAGAGGCGGCTGAAGCGGTGGGTGGTTTCGCGTACCACCATGGCATCCACATCAAGAGTCGTGATGTCGGTGGGCCATAAAACCTCCCGCAAAAGCTCACCAAGCAGCGGCGTGGCGAGGGCAGAAATCCAATGCTCGTCACGAAATCCCTCACTTAATTGCCGAACTTTGATCGTCAATCGAAAGCTGTCATCCGAGCGGCTGCGGCGAACATATCCCTCATCTTGTAACGTTTCCAGTAGTCGTCTGACGGTGGTGCGATGCAGGCCGCTAAACTCAGCCAGGGTGCCGACCGTCGCGCCTCCGTCGAATTTATTTAACAAATTTAATAACAATAACCCGCGGCTTAATCCGCGTACCGTCTTGTAATCCGCTGACGAATTTTCGCTCATATCGCCTCGATAAAAATCATTTTAAACAATCATGTGCACCTGGTGCACATCTAATGATGTTTTGATTGTAGCGCAATTTAGCAACTCTATACTGACCTCACTATAAAAATATATTCACATTTAATTAACAAATTACCGCGTTGTTGATGTTTTCCCGATAGCGGCAATTTGACCGAAGCGTGAGGTTTTGAAATGACAACATCTAATCCTGATATCCAACCGGTCGTGCAGCATACCGCCCAGGTGGCGATTGCCGGTGCTGGCCCTGTTGGTCTGATGATCGCCAACTACCTGGGGCAAATGGGCGTCAGCGTGCTGCTGATTGAGAAGCTGGATTCACTGATCGATTACCCCCGCGCCATTGGTATCGACGATGAGGCGCTGCGGGCGATGCAGGCCGTCGGACTGGTGGACAACGTACTGCCGCACACCACGCCGTGGCACGCCATGCGCTTTCTGACTCCGAAAGGGCGCTGCTTCGCCGATATTCAGCCGATGACCGACGAGTTTGGCTGGTCGCGGCGTAACGCTTTTATTCAGCCGCAGGTGGATGGGGTGATGTATGACGGCCTGAGCCGCTTCCCCCACGTGCGCTGCTTGTTTTCCCGCGAAGTTGAAGCCTTCAGTCAGGATAGTGACGGTGTCACGTTAAACCTACACGGCAGCAATGGTGAGCACGAAACCGTACGCGCCGACTGGCTGGTAGCCTGCGACGGCGGTGCCAGCATTATTCGCCGCGCGCTGAATATTCCCTTTGAAGGGAAAACCGCGCCGAATCAGTGGATTGTTATCGATATCGCTAACGACCCGCTTGCCACTCCGCATGTCTATCTGTGCTGCGACCCGGTGCGCCCGTACGTCTCCGCCGCGCTGCCGCACGGGGTACGCCGTTTTGAATTTATGGTGATGCCAGGTGAAACCGAGGCCCAGTTGAGCGAGCCGGACAATATGCGCAAGCTGCTGAGCAAGGTGCTGCCGGACCCCGATAACGTCGAGTTGATCCGCCAGCGCGTCTATACCCATAACGCGCGCATCGCCGAACGCTTTCGCGTGGATCGCATACTGCTGGCGGGCGACGCCGCGCACATCATGCCGGTCTGGCAGGGACAGGGTTACAACAGCGGAATGCGCGATGCCTTCAATCTGGCGTGGAAGCTGGCGCTGGTGGTGAACGGCCAGGCCGGAGAGTCGCTGCTCGATAGTTACCAGCAGGAGCGCCGGGACCACGCGAAAGCGATGATCGACCTGTCGGTCACCGCCGGTAACGTCCTGGCGCCGCCGAAACGCTGGCATGGTGCGGTACGCGATGGCGTTACCTGGCTGCTCAACTACCTGCCGCCGGTCAAACGCTACTTCCTCGAAATGCGCTTCAAGCCGATGCCGCAGTATCAAGATGGCGCGCTGCTGGCGGAAGGCGAAGGCAAAAATTCCCCGGTCGGCAAGATGTTTATCCAGCCGAAGGTCACGCTTGAAAACGGTGACGTCACGCTGCTGGATGAGGTGATTGGCGCGAACTTCGCCATCATCGGCTGGGGCTGTAACCCGCAATGGGGGCTGAGCGATAAGCAGATTTCCCGCTGGCGCGCCGCCGGAGTGCGTTTTATCCAGGTGGTGCCGGAGGTACAGATTCATTGCGACCAGGACAACGTGCCCGGCGTCATTCGCCTCGGCGACACGCAAAACCGGCTGAAAAGCTGGTTTGCGCAGCACGATACCGCCATCGCCGTTGTGCGTCCGGACCGCTTCGTCGCCACCGTGGCGATACCGCAAACCCTGGGCAATAAGCTTGATGCGCTGGCGAGCAAAATGCAGCTGGCATCCGCGCAACCCGCAACAACGATTGAACAGGTGGCCTGATATGAATGCTTATCTTCACTGTCTCTCGCATACCCCGCTGGTGGGCTATGTTGACCCGGAGCAGGCGGTGCTGGACGAGGTCAACGGCGTGATTGCTGACGCCAGGGCGCGAATTGCCGCCTTCGACCCGGAACTGGTGGTGCTGTTTGCCCCCGATCACTACAACGGCTTTTTCTACGACGTGATGCCGCCGTTCTGCTTAGGCATTGGCGCAACCTCTATTGGCGATTTCGCTAGCGCCAGCGGCGAGCTACCTGTGCCGACGGCGCTGGCAGAGGCCTGCGCTCACGCGGTGATGAAAGACGGTATCGACCTGGCGGTCTCTTACTGTATGCAGGTGGATCATGGCTTTGCGCAACCGCTGGAGTTTCTGCTCGGCGGGCTGGATAAGCTGCCGGTTCTGCCGGTGTTTATCAACGGCGTGGCGACGCCGCTACCGGGGTTTCAGCGCACCCGGATGCTGGGCGAAGCCATCGGCCGCTTTCTCACCACTCTCAATAAACGCGTACTTATCCTCGGTTCCGGCGGGCTTTCGCACCAGCCGCCGGTCCCGGAGCTGGCGAAGGCTGATGCGCATATGCGTGACCGGCTGCTGGGCAGCGGCAAACAGCTGCCGCCGGACGAGCGTGAACTGCGCCAGCAGCGGGTGATCAGCGCAGCGAAGCAGTTTATTGATGACCAGAATTCGCTTTATCCGCTCAATCCTATTTGGGACAACCGCTTTATGAGCCTGCTGGAGCAGGGGCGGCTGGCGGAGCTGGACGCCGTGAGTAACGAAGAGCTGTCGGCGATGGCGGGTAAATCGACGCACGAAATTAAAACTTGGGTAGCCGCCTTTGCTGCGCTATCCGCTTTTGGCAACTGGCGCAGCGAAGGCCGCTATTACCGACCCATCCCCGAGTGGATTGCCGGATTTGGCTCGCTGAGTGCCGCCACGCAGAACTGAATAAAAGGGAGAACATATGAGCTATCAACCACAAACCGAAGCCGCTACCAGTCGTTTCCTCAACGTTGAAGAGGACGGAAAAACCTTACGCATTCACTTTAACGACTGCGGTCAGGGCGATGAAACCGTGGTCCTGCTGCACGGCTCCGGCCCCGGCGCTACCGGCTGGGCTAACTTCAGCCGCAATATCGATCCGCTGGTCGAGGCGGGCTACCGGGTGATTCTGCTGGACTGCCCCGGCTGGGGGAAAAGCGACTCTATCATCAACGGTGGTTCCCGTTCTGATCTCAACGCTCGGGTGCTGAAAAGCGTCGTTGACCAACTGGATATCAGCAAAGTGCATCTGCTGGGCAACTCCATGGGCGGTCACAGCGCGGTGGCCTTTACCCTGAGCTGGCCGGAACGCGTTGGCAAACTGGTGCTGATGGGCGGCGGAACCGGCGGCATGAGCCTGTTTACGCCGATGCCGACGGAAGGGATCAAGCTGCTTAACGGCCTGTACCGCGAACCGACCATCGAAAACCTGAAAAAGATGATGAATATCTTTGTTTTCGATACCCGCGATCTGACCGAAGCGCTGTTTGAAGCGCGCCTCAACAATATGCTGTCGCGGCAGGATCATCTGGACAACTTTGTCAAAAGCCTGGAGGCCAATCCGAAGCAGTTCCCGGACTTCAGCCCGCGCCTTGGCGAAATCAGCGCCCGGACCTTGATCGTTTGGGGGCGTAACGACCGCTTTGTACCGATGGACGCCGGGCTGCGTCTGCTGGCAGGCATTAACGACTCTGAACTGCACATCTATCGTGACTGCGGCCACTGGGCGCAGTGGGAACACGCGGAGAGCTTCAACCAACTGGTGCTCGATTTTCTGGCGCGGACCTAAGGAATCATCATGACCACGTTATCTCTTGAACAACTGGCGCAGCGGCTGCGAGAGGCCGAAACCCAAGGGCAGGCCATTGAACCGCTGCGCGATATTCTCGGCGTCGACAACGCCGAAGCCGCCTACGCCATTCAGCGGCTCAACGTCCAGCACCACGTCGTCATGGGGCGCCGGGTAGTGGGGCGTAAGGTCGGACTGACCCATCCCAAAGTGCAACAACAACTGGGCGTTGACCAGCCGGACTTCGGCACCCTGTTTGCCGACATGTGCTACGGCGATAACGCCAATGTGCCGTTCTCCCGTGTTTTGCAGCCGAAAGTGGAGGCCGAAATCGCTCTCGTACTTAAACACGATCTGCCGCATGCCGACACCACCTTTGATGAGCTGTACGCCGCTATCGACTGGGTGCTGCCCGCGCTGGAAGTGGTCGGCAGCCGCATTCGCGACTGGTCGATTGGTTTCGTTGATACGGTAGCTGACAACGCTTCCTGCGGCGTCTACGTGATCGGCAGCCCGGCGCGCCAACCGGAGGGGCTGGATCTGAAAAACTGCACCATGCGCATGACCCGCAATCAGGAGGAAGTCTCCAGCGGACGCGGTAGCGAGTGCCTCGGTCATCCACTGAACGCGGCGGTATGGCTGGCGCGCAAAATGGCCAGCCTTGGCGAGCCGCTGCGGGCGGGCGATATCGTGCTGACGGGTGCGCTGGGGCCGATGGTGGCGATTAACGCCGGCGATCGTTTTGAAGCCCATATTGAGGGTTTAGGTTCAGTGGCGGCTAGTTTTGTCGCCGGAGAGGAAGGCAGTCATGCGTAAACGTAAAGTCGCGATTATCGGCTCCGGCAATATCGGTACCGATTTGATGATTAAAATTCTGCGCCACGGGCAGCATCTGGAGATGGCGGTGATGGTTGGCATCGACCCGGAATCCGACGGCCTGGCCCGCGCCCGGCGCATGGGCGTCGCCACCACCCATAAAGGTGTCGGCGGTCTGATGCAGATGGCGGAATTTGCCGACATTGATTTTGTTTTCGACGCCACCAGCGCCGGGGCGCACGTGAAAAACGACGCCGCGCTGCGCGAAGCCAAACCGGGAATTCGCGTTATCGACCTGACCCCGGCGGCTATCGGTCCGTACTGCGTACCGGTGGTCAACCTTGATGCCAATCTGCAACAGGGCAACGTCAATATGGTGACCTGCGGCGGCCAGGCGACCATCCCGATGGTGGCGGCGGTTTCACGGGTAGCGAAAGTGCACTACGCGGAAATCATTGCCTCTATTGCCAGCAAATCCGCCGGTCCGGGGACGCGAGCCAATATTGATGAATTTACCGAAACCACCTCACAGGCCATTGAAAAAGTCGGCGGCGCGGCGAAGGGCAAAGCGATTATCGTGCTGAACCCGGCGGAGCCGCCGCTGATGATGCGCGACACCGTTTATGTGTTAAGCGAAATGGCGTCGCAGCAGGAGATCGCCGCCTCAATCGAGGCGATGGCGGCGGCGGTGCAGGCCTATGTGCCGGGCTACCGCCTGAAACAGCAGGTGCAGTTTGAAGTGATCCCGGAAGATAAGCCGGTGAACCTGCCGGGCGTTGGCCGCTTCTCCGGCCTGAAAACATCGGTTTATCTCGAAGTCGAAGGGGCAGCGCACTACCTGCCAGCCTACGCGGGTAACCTCGATATTATGACCTCGGCGGCGCTGGCAACGGCGGAGAAAATGGCCCAGGCAATGAACGGCGCAGCGGGAGAAGTCGTATGAACGGTAAAAAACTCTATATCTCAGACGTGACCCTGCGCGACGGGATGCATGCTATTCGCCATCAGTATTCACTGGATAATGTCCGCCAGATTGCCCGGGCGCTGGATAGCGCGGGGGTCGATTCAATAGAAGTGGCGCACGGCGACGGCCTGCAAGGCTCCAGCTTTAACTACGGATTCGGCGCGTACAGCGACCTCGAGTGGATTGAAGCGGCGGCGGAGTCGGTCAGCCAGGCGAAAATTGCCACTTTGCTGCTACCCGGTATCGGCACCCTGCACGACCTGAAAAACGCGTATCAGGCCGGGGCGCGGGTGGTGCGCGTAGCCACTCACTGCACCGAAGCGGATGTCTCGGCACAGCATATCGCCTTCGCTCGCGAGCTGGGCATGGACACCGTTGGTTTCCTGATGATGAGCCATATGACCACTCCGGAGCAGTTGGCACAGCAGGCGCTGAAGATGGAATCCTACGGCGCGACCTGTATCTACGTGGTCGATTCCGGCGGGGCGATGAATATGAACGACATTCGCGATCGTTTTCGCGCCCTGAAGGCGGTGCTGAAACCGGAAACTGCTACCGGGATGCACGCGCACCATAACCTGAGCCTCGGCGTTGCCAACTCCATCGCCGCGGTGGAAGAAGGTTGCGACCGCATCGATGCCAGCCTCGCGGGAATGGGGGCCGGAGCGGGCAACGCGCCGCTGGAGGTGTTTATCGCCGCGGCCGACAAACTCGGCTGGAACCACGGTACCGATCTCTACGCCTTAATGAACGCCGCCGATGAGCTGGTGCGCCCGCTACAGGACCGTCCGGTGCGCGTTGACCGCGAAACGCTGGCGCTGGGCTATGCCGGGGTGTACTCGAGCTTCCTGCGCCATAGCGAAGTGGCGGCGGCGCGCTACGGCCTGAGCGCGGTGGATATTCTCGTCGAACTCGGCAAGCGGCGGATGGTAGGCGGTCAGGAAGATATGATCGTCGACGTCGCGCTGGACCTGCTTAATCGTAACAAATAGAAGAAATGCGTGGCTGGCAACGTATCAGCCGCCATTCACCTGCTCCGATTATCCGGATATCGCAAAGGTACCCTATGACCCAAACCACGACTGCAAGCAATTCACGCCTGATGTTAACCGTCGGGCTCTGTTTTATGGTGGCCCTGATGGAAGGGCTGGATCTGCAGGCGGCGGGCATTGCCGCCGGCGGCATGGCGCAAGCGTTCGCGCTGGATAAAATGCAGATGGGCTGGATTTTTAGCGCCGGGATCCTCGGCCTGCTGCCCGGCGCGCTGGTGGGCGGCATTCTGGCGGATCGTTATGGGCGCAAGCGTATTCTGCTGGGCTCGGTTCTGCTCTTTGGCCTGTTCTCCATCGCCACCGCTCTGGCGTGGAATTACCCGACGCTGCTGCTGGCCCGGCTGTTGACCGGTGTTGGGCTGGGCGCGGCCCTACCCAATCTGATTGCTTTAACTTCCGAGGCCGCCGGTCCGCGCTTTCGCGGCAGGGCGGTGAGCCTGATGTACTGCGGCGTGCCGATTGGCGCAGCGCTGGCGGCGGCGCTGGGTTTTTTCGGCCTCGCTTCGGCCTGGCAAACGGTATTCTGGGTGGGCGGTGTCGTTCCGCTGCTGCTGGTGCCATTACTGATGCGCTGGCTGCCGGAATCGCCGGTCTTTCGGCGCAGCGTGGAAGGCGTGCCGTTGCGTACGCTGCTCGCGCCGGGTAACGCCGCCGCCACGTTGCTGCTGTGGCTGTGTTATTTCTTCACGCTGCTGGTGGTGTATATGCTGATTAACTGGCTGCCGATGCTGTTAGTCGGTCAGGGTTTCAGCGCCAGCGAGGCGGCGGGCGTGATGTTTGTTCTCCAGTTCGGTGCCGCCAGCGGCACGCTGCTGCTGGGGGCGCTGATGGATAAGCTCAGCCCGCTGTGGATGTCGCTGCTGATTTACACCGGCATGCTGGCGTCGCTGCTGGCGCTGGGCACCGCATCGTCTCTTGGCGCGATGCTATTCTCGGGATTTGTTGCCGGACTGTTCGCCACAGGCGGGCAGAGTGTGCTGTATGCCCTGGCGCCGCTGTTTTATCGCACCGAAATCCGCGCGACCGGCGTAGGGACTGCGGTGGCGATAGGGCGTTTAGGGGCAATGAGCGGCCCGCTGCTGGCGGGAAAAATGCTCGCGCTGGGCACCGGTACCCTCGGCGTGATGGCGGCCTCTGCTCCCGGTATTCTGCTGGCGGGTGCGGCGGTGTTCTGGCTGATGAGCCGACAAAAGCGCGCGGCGCTGGCCTGAGGAATTCCCAGGGAGGGAAATCGTACCTGACCTGGGATCTTTTTATTCATGGTGTCATTGAATGTGTTATGACATCCAACACCGTGAAATTGAGTGTGGCATCAAACGGGCTGAAATAATGGTTTAACAGAATCGGTTAACGTCTTCTGAATAAACGCTATTGCGTTGTTGGCAAATGTGTTAATCGTTTCCAGCGAGTCGGGCTTAGGGAAGGTGCGAACAAGTCCCTGATATGAGATCATGTTTGTCATCTGGAGCCATGGAACAGGGTTCATCATGAGTCATCAACTTACCTTCGCCGACAGTGAATTCAGCAGTAAGCGCCGTCAGACCAGAAAAGAGATTTTCTTGTCCCGTATGGAGCAGATTCTGCCATGGCAAAACATGGTGGAAGTCATCGAGCCGTTTTACCCCAAGGCTGGTAATGGCCGGCGACCTTATCCGCTGGAAACCATGCTACGCATTCACTGCATGCAGCATTGGTACAACCTGAGCGATGGCGCGATGGAAGATGCTCTGTACGAAATCGCCTCCATGCGTCGGTTTGCCCGGTTATCCCTGGATAGCGCCTTGCCTGACCGCACCACCATCATGAATTTCCGCCACCTGCTGGAGCAGCATCAACTGGCCCGCCAATTGTTCAAGACCATCAATCGCTGGCTGGCCGAAGCAGGCGTCATGATGACTCAAGGCACCTTGGTCGATGCCACCATCATTGAGGCACCCAGCTCGACCAAGAACAAAGAGCAGCAACGCGATCCGGAGATGCATCAGACCAAGAAAGGCAATCAGTGGCACTTTGGCATGAAGGCCCACATTGGTGTCGATGCCAAGAGTGGCCTGACCCACAGCCTAGTCACCACCGCGGCCAACGAGCATGACCTCAATCAGCTGGGTAATCTGCTGCATGGAGAGGAGCAATTTGTCTCAGCCGATGCCGGCTACCAAGGGGCGCCACAGCGCGAGGAGCTGGCCGAGGTGGATGTGGACTGGCTGATCGCCGAGCGCCCCGGCAAGGTAAGAACCTTGAAACAGCATCCACGCAAGAACAAAACGGCCATCAACATCGAATACATGAAAGCCAGCATCCGGGCCAAGGTGGAGCACCCATTTCGCATCATCAAGCGACAGTTCGGCTTCGTGAAAGCCAGATACAAGGGGTTGCTGAAAAACGATAACCAACTGGCGATGTTATTCACGCTGGCCAACCTGTTTCGGGCGGACCAAATGATACGTCAGTGGGAGAGATCTCACTAAAAACTGGGGATAACGCCTTAAATGGCGAAGAAACGGTCTAAATAGGCTGATTCAAGGCATTTACGGGAGAAAAAATCGGCTCAAACATGAAGAAATGAAATGACTGAGTCAGCCGAGAAGAATTTCCCCGCTTATTCGCACCTTCCTTAGGGTAACGGTGCGTTAACTGATAGCAGATAAACGGTGGCGGCGGATTCTTGAGAGAATACCAGGCAAGGTTCTGGTTGTTCTGCAATAAACGAATACAGCTCATTGGTACAATACTCCAGTACCCGGGCTTATCGAGATAGTGCTGAAGCATCGACCCGGTGTTAACCCGCAACAATGGTCTCTGATTGGCCCAAAACCGATGGTGCCACATTTCAAAATCACTCCCCCATCTGATGAATATTTCTTTTGCCGGGGATAGCTCCTCTGACGTCATTTCATCATGATAGTTGCTATCTGTATGGCAAAGTAAAAACATCTCCTCACTGTACATGGGCGTTGCGACGACATCCGGAAAGCGTTTGATGCCAAATGCATAGCCGATATCAATGGTTCTACTTTCAAGTAAGCTATACAACTCACTGGAGTGATGGGTTCTGATATCTAACCGGATATCGGGATTTTTTTCGATATATTGTTGGTACAAAGGAACAAATGTGTAGTTGTTAATAATGTCAGCCCCACCGATCGTGAGCGCAGTGTAACTCCTGCTGCTCTTCAGGAGTTGCGTGTCTCGCCAAAGTGAAAGCCAACGATGAGCAACAGGTAGGAATGATTCGCCAAAGGCGGTCAGATAAAGGTTTTTTATCCCTCTTTGGCGGTGGAATAAACGCCCCCCGAGCTCCGTTTCGAGTAGCTGCAGCCGGTGACTGATGGTGCTTTGGCCGAGGTACAACTTCTGCGCGGCGAGTGAAATACTGCGGCATTCTGCCACCGTAAGGAAGGTTTCAACCAGCTCAAGTTTCATTTGGCATTCTTAAATATCAATAATTTTGATATATGATATCTATAAATATCATTTTATACAATATTATTGATTAAATAGAATGCAAATGCAGGCTAATACTTACAGTTAAAAGTATGTAGATAAAAAGAAAATATTTTTTATAACAAGGAATGCTTCAATGAATAAAGCATCATATCTTGCTGTCCCTCTGCTTTTGGTTTTCTCTGTCGCAGATGCTGCGGTTATTTATAACAAAGATGGAAATAAACTGGATCTGTATGGAAAAATATCACCACGCTGGTACTCCAGCGATAATGAAGGTCAGAATGGTGATAAAACCTATGTCCGAATCGGAGTAAAAGCCGAAACCACGATATCTGATGAGCTTGTCGGGTATTCGTGGTGGGAACGGGAATTAAAAGGTAATAACCCAGAGGGCAGTAATCAAGGCGATAAAACTCGATATGCTTTTGCCGGATTAAGGAGTCAACGTTTTGGTTCGTTGGACTATGGGCGAAATCTGGGTGTACTGTATGATATTGGCGCCTGGACTGATATGTTACCTGAGTTTGGTTCCGATACCTGGACTCAGAATGATGTATTTATGGCAAAAAGAACGACAGGGCTATTAACATGGCGAAATACCGATTTCTTTAATTATATCGATGGGCTGAACCTAACGCTGCAATACCAGGGGAAAAATGAAGCCAATCGTGATGAAATTAGAAAACAAAACGGCGATGGTGTTGGGGCTGCACTAACTTATAGCTATGGTGATATTTCTACCGGTTTTACCTATGCGACATCCGCGCGGACGACGGCGCAAAAAGAGAGCAGCGAACCGCTTAATGCTAAAGGCGATAGGGCTGAAGCATGGGGGACTGGGATTAAATATGATAACGGTCATGTTTATGCTGCTATGGTTTACTCTCAAACATACAATATGACGACTTTCGGCAAGTATATTTCAAACGAAACACAAAATATGGAAGCTGTGCTTCAGTATCAGTTTGATAATGGATTCAGACCTTCCATTGCATATTTAAGATCTAAGGCCAATGATATCAGCGGGTACGGTAGTGAAAATATAAATGAATACGTTAGTTTAGGCGCTTTCTATTATTTTACAAAAAACGTTTCTGCCATCGTTGATTACAGGCTCAACCTACTTGATGAAAATGATTTTACGCGTAAAACAGGAATTAACACTGCCGATATTTTGGCTTTGGGATTTACATACGCTTTCTAGTTGCTTGTAGGTTGCTGTGGTTTTTTAACTAATATTTGAAGGTAATTACGTTGACCAAGATTGTAGGTTCTACACCAATAGGCTATAACAATTCATTTCCTGAAGACTTTCTTTGGGGCGGAGCGGTAGCGGCAAATCAGTGCGAAGGTGCATGGCTGTCTGATGGGAAAGGTTTAGATTTGGCCAGTTGTTTTCCAAATGGTATTCATCATCATTTTGTTGGTCATCCACAATCAGATAAATATTATGCCCTTCGCGATGGCATTGATTTTTATAACCGATATAAAGAAGATATACAACTATTCAAAGAACTTGGGTTGAAAATATTCAGAACATCAATAAACTGGACGCGTATCTTTCCACAAGGCGATGAAGCAACGCCGAATGAGGCTGGTCTGAAGTTTTATGATGATTTATTTGATGAGTTGTTAAAAAATGGTATTAAGCCACTCATTACCTTATCGCACTATGAAACCCCAATGGGATTAGTGGAAAAATATGGTAGTTGGCGTAACAGAAAACTTATTGATTTTTATGCGCGTTATTGCGAGGTTGTATTTACACGCTATAAGCATAAAGTTAAGTATTGGATTACATTTAATGAAATAAACAATATGCGACGCAATCCTGATTATGTCGCAGGAATTATTTTTAATCATGAAGAGTTGAATAAACAAGAGGTCGTTTTTCAGGCGAATCACCATATGTTTGTGGCAAACGCTAAAGCTATTAAACTGTGCCGTGAAATCATACCTGATGCCCAGATAGGTTGTATGCTTGGTTCCAGCAATGTATATCCGAATAACTGTGATCCAATCGCCGTACTGGAGACTCAGGAGCTACGCCGTCGTTCGCTATTTTATTCAGATGTTATGCTTCGTGGATATTATCCAGCCTACATCTATCGTCTGTGGAATGAGCATAACTGCAAACTTATAATAACGGATGAAGATTTAGCATTGATTAAAAACTATACCAATGATTTTTTGGCGTTCAGTTACTATAAGACAACAACCCATGAGGCGGGCCAGCCATTTTTTGGCGATACGGGTGGCGATATCGGTACACCAAATCCTTATCTGGAGACGACTGCCTGGGGATGGCAGATAGACTCGGTGGGTTTCCGTTATACGCTTAATGAGTTGTGGGACCGTTATCAGAAACCGCTCTTCCCGGTAGAAAACGGCCTTGGCGCGGTTGATGTGGTTGAGGATGGAAAAATTCATGACGCCTATCGCGTCGATTATCTGCGCCAGCATCTGATGGCGCTTAAAGAAGCGATTCGCGATGGGGTTAATGTGATGGGGTATACCTGGTGGGGGCCCATCGACATCGTCAGCGCAGGCACTGGTGAAATGAAGAAGCGCTATGGTTTTATTTATGTAGATAAGGATAATGAAGGACATGGCACATTACAGCGAATTAAGAAAGATTCTTTCGCTTGGCATCAAAATATAATTATGACGAACGGCGCTGAGCTCTGAGGATTTAACCGATGAACCCTACATTAACTGCCCATGAGATACTAACACTGGCTGGCGGAAGAGTTAATATAACATCCGTTACCCATTGCATGACCAGGCTTCGTTTTGTTATAAATGATAAAGGTCTCGTTGATCTGGAAGGTATAAGAAAAGTTTCAGGTGTCCTGGGCGCAGTGGATGCGTCGGGGCAATTACAGATTATTCTGGGGAAAAATCTTATCCCGGTTTATACTGAAGTGGAGAAATCATTTCATAGTGATGATTCTGCGCAGAAACAAGAAAAAACACATAATGAGAAAACAAAAAATAATCGATTATTTTCAGTGGTTAATAACCTGATTGGTTTTGTCGCAAGTTCAGTGACTCCGGCAGTACCCGGGTTTATTGCTGGTGGGATGACGTTGGTTCTTCTGTTAATTGTGACATTGATTTTTCCACAATTTAAAGACTCGTCGAGCTATACACTGTTAGTGTTTATTTCACAGAGTGCTTTTTATTTTATGCCCGTCTATATTGCTTATGGCGCGGCAATGAAGTTAGGCAGTACGCCTATTTATTCGATGATTGCCTCAGTATCATTAATTCACCCCGGTTTTATTAAGGTTGTGGCACTGGGGAGTCCAGTTACACTTTGGGGGGTGCCAGTATTACTTGATAGCTATGCGAGTTCTTTTTTGCCGGCGCTGATGATTGCATTCACTGCCGCTAAACTTGAATTTGTATTAAATAAAATAGTCCCTGGGATTTTTAAAGCAGTGTTTGTCGGGATGTTTACAGTCATCATTGCGGGAGGGTTGGGGTTTATTATCTTAGGGCCTATTGGTACCTATATAGGTAAATATATCATTGAATTTTTGATGTTTTTACAAGGTACGCTTGGTGGGTTGTCAATAGCTCTTTTGGCAGGTTTTATGCCATTTATTATTATGGCTGGGATTCATCATTTATTTAGCCCGATTATTATTCAAAGTCTTGCGTCGACAGGAAGCGACAGCCTCTTTAAACCTGCATTGATTGTACATAATATGGCTGAGGGTGGAGCCTGCCTTGGCGTTGCTGTACGCACTAAAAATAAGACTTTACGCTCGCAGGCATTCAGCTCCGGAGTTGGCTGTATTTTGGCTGGCGTTACTGAACCCGCAATCTATGGTATAAATTTACGTCTTAAACGACCGCTCTACGGAGTCATGGCCGGTGGTTTTTGCGGAGGGTTGGTTGCTGGTCTATTGGGTGCTAAAGCATTTGTCATGGGATACTCAAACTTATTATCGATACCTATTTTCCAGCAGACTATTTTCGCCATTGTTTCTGGTATATGTACGGCAATAATCGTCTCGTTTGTAGTGACATATATTGTTGGTTTTGATGATGTAGTCGAAGTTTAATAAATAATTTCACCAGAACGCCCATGACGAATCATGGGCGTTGCATAGGGTATAAATAATATGAAAGTTAATATTGTGTATCGTAGACCTATTGTGGCGCAGTCTATTATTGACCAGTTGGAAAAAGAAGATGTTGCAACAGTTCATGAGGCAATGGGGCAGCGGGGGGCAATGTCTGGTACAATTCGCCCGATTAAAGAAGGACTTAAACTGTGTGGGCGAGCTATTACGGTTAAATGCCATCCCGCTGACAACTTGATGCTAATTAAAGCTATCAGTATGGCAACAGAGAATGATGTTATTGTTATCGATATGGGGGATTTGCTCAATTCAGGTCCTTTTGGCGAAGTTCTGGCGGTTGAATGTGTCGTTAAGAATATCGCGGGCCTGGTTTTTTCCTGTACGATAAGAGATAGCGCGGCTATAAAAAAACTCGCGCTGCCGGTTTTTTCCGCGGGTATTTGCGTAGAGGGCACCTCTAAAGCCACTCTCGGGTTTATTAACTATCCAATTACCGTTGGCGGTGTGATTATTAACCCCGGAGATGTCATTGTTGGTGATGACGATGGCGTGGTGGTTATTCCTAGTGATGAGGCTACAGAGGTATTAGCTGCATCGAAAGAAAGACGAGAAAAAGAGGCTCTTGTTATGCAACGAATTCGTGAGGGAGAGTCGGTATTCGATATTTATGGATATCAGCAAGTTTTGGATATGCTGCATTGCCGGGAAGAGCCGGACAGCGAATTCTAGCCGATCCCGGTATGCCGGAGGGACTGGTCATTATTCCGGGCGAACCTGTTCATCATAGCTCGCCGGTCCCTTGCGCATCCACCCACTTTGGCATACGTTAAATCATCATCCATTGATTCTTTCGGGCATCATGTCTTTTACATCCCGCTTATTGAGCGATATCCCCGGCATCCGCTACGCCTTTCTCGATGTTCATGAAACTGCCGCCTTTCCCTACGGCGAAATGGCACCGGTCAAGCTGGTTCACGGCAACGTTGTACATCACTATCAGGCGCCGCAGGCGGAGCGACCCCATGCCGACGCGATGTTTACCGCCGTCAAAGGGCAGAAGATGGGGGTGGTGACCGCCGATTGCCTGCCGCTGCTGATGGCTTCGCGAGACGGGCGCTATATCTGTAGCGTCCACGCAGGTTGGCGCGGCGCGGCCAGCGGGATCATCGAAAATAGCCTCGCGTTGTTTCGGCGTTATCAGGTTTCTCCCGAAGAGCTGGTGGTGGTGAGCGGGCCGCATATTCATCCCTGCTGCTACGAAGTTTCGTCAGATTTTTATCAGGCGCTGCTGGCAATGCCTGCGGGCGAACTGGCAAAACGCCATCATGAACGTATTTTTCAGCCTCATCAGGCCTCGTCTGAGGGGGCTCGGGCGAAAGCGACCAGCAGCGATAATTTATGGTTTGACCTACGGGCTTTTGCCGAACTGCTGCTGAGCAATGCGGGCGTGCCTGATGAAAATATGGAGTGGCTGGGAAGCTGCACTTACTGTACGCCGCAGTCGTTGGGGTCGTTTCGCCGCCGCACCCATACGCCGGCAGAGAAGTCGTTCCAGTATTCCTGGATCATGCGCGAGCCGGGCGATGATGAGTTGATGAGACGAAATGATGATTGATGATGTGTAACATCGGCGGGCGTTTGCTATCTCTGCACTCCTTCAAACAAGGAGGATTGCAAAATGAAATTGAACTCGTTCGCTTTAAGTCTCGCCCCGCTGCTGGCCGCCAGCGCTTTTTCCGCTCATGCCGGCCCACAGGCTCACGTGGTCTGTGCGTATCACCATACGCTCGGCGATGACGCCATTATGATGTTCGGTAAGCCGAACCAGGCCATGTGGCATGACTTTTTCGGCAACACCCATACCGATGCGGTGTCTACTTACCAGACGCTGCGCGACCAGCCGGAAACCACCTGCGATAACAAAGCCGACAGCTCTGCCTACTGGGCACCGTCGATGAAGCTACCGGATGGCCAAATCGTCACCCCGGCCTACCAGAAAACCTATTACCAGACCACCAAAGTGGAACAACATCCGCTGCATCCGTTCCCGGCGGGCCTCGAACTGCTGGCGGGCGATCATCATGGTTCGGCACCCAGTTCGCGCATCACTTTTCTGTGCGCTAACGGCAAAGGCTACAGCAACAAAGCCGGAGAGGTTTGCGGGCTGCGTAAGGGCGGCGATGCGGTACAGTTTAATATCGGTATTCAGTTCCCTAACTGCTGGGATGGCGTCAACCTGAAACCAACCCATGGGCACAGCAATGCGGCGTACGATGTAAATGGCGCCTGTCCGACCGCTTATCCGGTCAAAATGCCGACGGTGAATATGAACATTGCCTACGTCTTGCCGCAGATCAAATCCCTCGACACGGCGAAAGTTGAACTGTCGATGGACCCGGTAATGAACGGTGATGTACGTGAAGAACATTGGGGCAGCATTTACTCCGCCCATGCTGATTTTATGAACGGCTGGACGGTGGAAGGGGCGCACTATATGACCGAGCGCTGCATGAATAAGGGGATCGATTGCGGGAGCGCGGTACCTTATGGTTTCACGACGGTGGAAGAGAACGCGCTGGTAGACAGCACTGAACCGACCGCTACGCATGCTGCGCCAGAAAATCTGGTGGTGAGCGATAACTGGAAGAACGGTGGTCGCACGCATAATCCGGAAACCATGACGCTGGTGAAATTCCAGATCCCGCCGCTGCCGCAGGGTCAGGACGCCTCACTGTTTAAATATCAGGTGCGGATTTACGGCGGTAAAGTGGAAACCAACGGTGCGGATCAGATCTTCTTCTATCCGGCGAGCAACGACTGGAGCGCAGATAGCGTGACCTGGAACCATCGTCCGTCCTGCAACTACAGCTCTGATGCCTCGTTATATCTCAATTCATCGCGAGAATACCGGATGGTGAACGTTGATAAAGCGGTGCGTAAGGCGCTGGCGGAAGGAAAAACCGAGATCTCCTGGTATATTGGCGGCGACCGTCAGGGCAACAGCTACCATTTCGACCCGGCTTTCGCGCAGCAGGAGCCAATGCTGATGCTGACCGGTTTTAAAACCACGCCGGAGATCTGATAACGAGCGAGCACCGAGGCATTCCCGGGGGCGGCGCGGAAAAGAAGCGCCTTGCCCGGGCTACGGACTCGTGCGGTTTTGTAGCCCGGACAGGTGCGCAGCACCGCCTCCGGGGAAGTGTTTATTCGCGACTTACAATACCTTAAACCCGTGCGTGCCATCGCGTGCCAGCTGTTCAACCAGGCCGAACTCCCAGTCGAGGTAGGACTGCATTGCCGCAGGGGAGTTATCGGTTCCTTCATACGGGCGGCGATAGCGATCGCTACGCGGCGTCGCCAGATGCGTCTCACCATGCTCCAGCTCGAGCCCGGCGCTAATCCATGCCAGCGTTCCGCCGCTCAATAGCTGTACCGGTTTACCGGTTAATGCCGCCACTTCCGGCACCGCGTATCTTGCCAGCAGGCTGCTGCCGCAGGTGACAACGTAACGTTCAGCTGAGGGGATTGTCTCCAGCGCCTGGCGCAGCTGTGAACGCACCAGCCAGTACGCGCTGGGAATATGTCGGGCGACATAGTTGGCGCTGGTGGTAAAATCCAGCACCACGGTACCTGGCTCCCGTAGCTGTTCCGCCAGCTGCTGCGGCGAAATCTCCTCCACCTGCGGTCCCGGAGGGACGCTGATGGCTGGGGTTCCGCGCTCGTTAAAATCATCCCGCCGCACATCGTTTAATACTGCAACCTCCCAGCCCATCTGCGCCAGCCAGGAGGCGGTTATCGGTGCGCGAATCTCATCATCGGCAATGAGTACAATCCGCGCCCCGCGCACGCTGGCGAAATGATCGGTTTCCTGCACCAGTTGCCCGCCGGGAGCACTCACGCTCTGCGGCAGATGGCCCGCCGCGTACTCTTCCGGGCTGCGTACATCGAATAGATACGTGGTACGTTCGGGCTGCCGCTGCCAGCGCTTAACGGTGTCACTATCGATAAAAATCACACCCGCGCGCTCGGCTAGCTGTTTCACCTGCGCCACGCGTTCGGCTGAGGCGTGAAAATCTGTATCGTAGCGCCGCTGCTGACCGTGTTCGAGTTCAAGCCCGGCTAAGGTCCAGCCGATGGTGCCGTTACGCAGCGCGTAGACCGGATTGGGCAAACCGGCGTTACGTAACGACTGCGTACCGATAATGCTCCGGGTGCGTCCCGCGCAGTTGACGATAACCGTGGTCTGCGGCGAAGGGAGCAGCCCCTCAATACGCCGCGCCAGCTCTGCGCCGGGCACGCTGATGCTGCCGGGAATATTCATAGTTTGATACTCATCGAAGCGGCGCGCGTCGACGATAACCACCTCCTGCTGACCGTTGATTAGGTCTTTCACTTCTTCGGCGCTCAGCGAGGGCGTATGCCGCTTGCTTTCCACCAGTTCGCCGAAGGCTTTGCTCGGTGAATTGACATCCTGAAACAGCTCTCCGCCGCTGCGCTGCCAGCCCTGTAGACCGCCCTCCAGCAGGCTAACATCCTGATATCCCCAGCTATGCAGACGCTCAACGGCCAGTTCCGCCAGGCCTTCGCCGTTGTCATACACGATAATCGGCGTCGTCAGGCGCGGTACGCGACGGAAAATGTCCAGCTCCAGCTTGCTCAGCGGCAGGTTAGCGGCAAACAGCGGATGATTGCGGGCGAACTCCGCCTCTTCGCGAAGGTCGATCAGCGCCAGCTCCGCGCCGTCAAGCAGCGCCTGGCGCAACTGTGCCGCCGGGCGATAAGAGTAATCAGGCATATTAATTATCCTTAGAGAGATCCCAGATATTGGGTAAGTGGCGATTGGAGTAGCCGGAAACAAACGGTTTAACGAGGCCTTCCTCGGTATAAACTGCGCGCCTGACGCCGCCGATATTGCCGCCGTAGACGTGAATGCTGATAGAGACACTGTCCGTCAGCGCATTGCTTACCCGGTGAATGTCGCCGTCGCGGGAAGAGACCTTTTCCACCTCGCCGGGTGAGAGGCGCTCGGCAAGGCCGCTGGCCACCGGCTGACCGTGCAGGTCCAGGCGGTAGCGCTGATTCTCCTCCGCGCCGCGCAGCATACCGATGGCTCCCCACACCCGGTGATCGTGAATCGGCGTCGATTGCCCCGGCCCCCAGACGAAACTCACAATGGAAAAACGCTGCCCGGAGTCGGCGTGCAGCAGATACTGCTGATAGTGGTGGGGATGCGGCAGCGTGTACTCTTCCGGCAGCCAGTCATCTTTTTTCACCAGCTTCGCCAGACGACGGGCTACGGCATCCAGCAGGGCGGGTTCATCGGTAAAATCGCGATGCAGGGCATCAACGTCTTGAATAAACTGGCGTAATTTTTCCACTCGCGGTGCGGTCATGGTCGCTTCCTGTTGTCGGGACTGGTCTTTACGCTAGCAAAGGCGTTAATATAATTAAAATGCAATTTCCGCATATATTAATATGCAAAATTAACATTAAGGACGCTATGCGCATCGACGACATTGACGCTCTGCTGGCCACCGTGCAGTTTTCCTCCCTGAATCAGGCCGCAGAATATCTTGGTATTACCCAATCGGCGATTACCCGCCGCCTCCAGCGTCTGGAGCAAACCCTGAACGTGACGCTGCTGGAGCGCCAGACCCGACCGCTTACCCTGACCGCCGCCGGGCACCGGGTTTACGAGCAATGTCTGAGCATCAAGCGGGAAACTAAAAAACTGTATGGCCTGCTCGACCCTGAGGCTGAGCCGCACGGCATCCTGCGTCTCGGGGTGCCGCAAAGCGTGGCGGAAATTGCGCTGCAACCGGCGCTGGCCGCGCTGCGCCAGCAGTTTCCCGCCCTGCAACCACAGGTCACCTGCGGCTGGAGCGGGCTGTTGCAAAGGCGGCTGGAGAGCGTCGAACTGGATGGGGTGCTGGCGATGGGGCCTGAGCAACTGAGCTTTGCTGAGGGCTACAGCGGGCGGCTGCTTTGCCCGCTGGATATCGTGGTGATTGCGGCGAAAAGCTGGCGTTTGCACGCCGGAGCGCTGCGGGACTGCGCGGAGAAAGGCTGGGTGCTGAATCCCGACGGCTGCGGCCTGCGGGCGGGGCTGATCCGTGAGCTGCAATCGCAAGGGCTACGTTTAGCGCTGAATGTGGAAACCGCCGGTGCCCAGTTACAAATAAGCCTGGTGGCTCAGGGGTTGGGACTGGGCCTGGTGCCACGCGCCGCGCTGGCCGCCAGCCCGTGGCGCGATGAAGTGACGGTGCTGACGCTTGAGGATTTTCAGCCCGAGGTACATCTGTGGTTGGTTAATGCGCAAAATCTGGCTAACCTGAGCCAGCCGCTGACTTTTTTTGCCGCTAAGGTCGTTCAGCAACTTAATGTATCTGCATGAAAGATATATATAATTTTTTAAATGCTTATATCGCATATTAAGATATGATAAAAATGCATTTTGTTCATTAAGAGCCTGTGTATAGGGTAATGAAAACGCGCCGCCGCTGCGGCCCATTCGTTATCCTGATACAAGGAGTTCTGTATGAGCATTCAGTTTCTCGGCATGATCGGTCATCGCCTGTCGTCGGAAACCATCGCCCCGGTTGGCCCGATTTTTGACCGCGATTACATCGTGCGCTTTGCGCAAACCCACGAGGCTGCCGGGTTCGACCGCCTGCTGGTGGGCCACTGGTCCGATCAACCTGATGGATTTCTGGTGACCGCGCTGGCCGGGCTGTCGACGCAAAACATCAGCTTCCTGCTGGCGCATCGCCCTGGTTTTGTCTCGCCAACTCTTGCGGCGCGTAAATTCGCTACCCTTGAACACCTGCTGGGTGGACGCCTGGCGGTGCATATCATCAGCGGCGGTAATGATGCCGAGCAGCGCCGCGACGGTGACTATCTCGATCATGACCAGCGCTATGCCCGTACCGATGCCTTCCTCGACACCCTCCGCAAGGTCTGGACCGCCGAACAACCGGTGGATATCGCCAACGATTTTTATCAGGCGGAACAGGCCTGGTCGGCGATCCGCCCGCTGCAAAAGCCGCATATTCCCTTGTATTTCGGCGGCTCGTCGGAAGCGGCTATTGCCGTGGCCGGAAAGCACGCCAACGTTTTCGCCCTGTGGGGAGAGTCGCTGGCGCAAACCGATGAAACCATCCGGCGCGTGCGGGCCGAGGCGGCGAAACATCAGCGTGAGATCGACTTCAGCGTCTCTTTCCGCCCGATTATCGCCGACACCGAAGCCGAAGCCTGGGAAAAGGCCGAGCATATTCTGCACGTCGCCACTGAACGCGCGGCGCAGACTGAAGGCGGTTTCAAAGCCAAGCCCGATAGCGTCGGCGCGCAGCGCCTGCGGGCGACAGCGGCGCAGGGCAAGGTGGTGGATAAGCGCCTGTGGACCGGGATCGCCCAACTGGTCGGCGGCGGTCACAACTCCACCGCGCTGGTGGGCACGCCAGAACAGGTTGCCGACGCGCTGCTCGACTACTACGACCTTGGCGTGCGCAATTTCCTGATCCGCGGATTCGATCCGCTCAACGATGCGCAGGAGTACGGGAAAGCGCTGCTGCCGATAACCCGTGAAAAAGCCGCCTTGCGCTCCGTGGCGGAGCGCGCATCGTGACCGATTCCGCATTCGATGATTGGTCGCGGCGGCTGACGGAGATCCGCCAGCTAATGGCAGAGCAGGCGGCCAGCCTCGACGCCAGCGGTGAATTTCCTCATCACAATATCGAACGTTTGCGCCAGCGCGGCTTTTTAAGCCTTGCCGTGCCGCGACAATATGGCGGGGTGGGAGCCGATTTAGCGCGTCTTCAGCAGGCTATCGCCGCGATTGCCTGGGGTGAACCGGCGACGGCGCTGATCGTCTGTATGCAATACCTGCATCACCTGCGGCTGGCGGAAAATGAAAACTGGGCCGAGCCGCTGCGCCAGCAGGTTTTTCAGGATGCCGTTGAGCGGGGCGGATTGATTAATAGCCTGCGCGTGGAGCCGGAGCTGGGATCTCCGGCACGCGGCGGCCTGCCGAAAACCGTGGCGAGCCGCAGCGCGGAGGGCTGGCGAATTAGCGGCCACAAAATCTATACCACCGGCATCGAAGGCCTGAGCTGGCTGGCACTCTGGGGTCGCAGTGACGACAGTACGCCGCTGGTTGGTACCTGGCTGGTACCTCGCGATAGTGACGGCATCACCGTGGTGAAAAGCTGGGATCACGCCGGAATGCGGGCTACCGGCAGTCATGAAGTCATTCTGAAAAATGTGCTGGTGTCCGCAGAGAATGCGGTGGACGTATGGTCTGTCGATGCGCCGCCCGCGCCGGATGCCGAGCAGTTTCGCCTGTTTGCCAACCGCCACACGGCGCTGCTGACGGCGATTTACGACAGCGTCGCCCGCGCCGCTCGCGACTGGCTGGTGGCGTGGCTCCACACACGAATCCCCGGAAACCTCGGGCAGCCGCTTTCCAGCCTGCCGCGAGTGCAGGAAAAGGTCGGGCAGATTGACGGCTTATTGCTGGTGAATCGCAACCTGCTGGAGAAGGCCGCGGAGCTGGGCTTTTCCGCCATCGAGGCGAATCTGGCAAAAGTCACCATTACCGACAACGCCATTCAGGCGGTGAATCTGGCGCTGGAGCTGACCGGCAATCATGGTCTGAGTCGGCAAAACCCTCTGGAACGCCACTATCGCAACGTGCTGTGCGGGCGGGTACATACCCCGCAGAGCGACAGCGCGTGGCTGGCGGCAGGCAAATACGCTTTTCAAAAATAAGGATAATTCATATGCGCATACCCAAATTCACCCGTTTAGCCGGGGCGGCGATGCTGTTGGCCCTGAGCGGCTATGCGGCGGCTCAGGAGCGAATCACTCTACGCATCGCCGACCAAAAAGGCGGCATGCGTTCGCAGCTGGAAGCCGCCAACGCGCTGCAAAATCTCTCGTACGACATTAAGTGGGCCGAGTTTCCGGCCGCTGCGCCGCTGGCGGAAGCGTTGAACGCCGGTGCGGTGGACGTGGGGATTATCGGCGATGCACCGCTGCTGTTTGCGCTGGCTAACGGCGCGCCGGTCAAAGCCATCGCCGTCGATAAAAGTAACCCAGCGGGGACCGCGGTGCTGGTCTCTCCCGGCAGCCCGCTGAAAAGCGCGGCGGATTTAAAAGGCAAGCGTATTGCCACCGGTAAAGGGTCGATTGGTCATTTCGTGGCGCTGAAAGCGCTGGAGCAGGCGGGTATTTCGCCCAAAGAGGTGCAGTGGGTGTTTCTCGGGCCGGTGGACGCCAAAGTGGCGCTGCTTAACGGCTCGGTAGATGCCTGGGCGACCTGGGAGCCGTATACCACTCAACTGGTCAAGACCGCCGAGGGGCAGATTCTGGTGAGCGGCAAAGGGCTGCTGCCGGGCAACACTTTCCTCGCCGCCACCGATGATGCGCTGAACGATCCGCAAAAACGCGCGGCACTACAAGATTATCTCAATCGCCTGGCCGGTGCTGAGCGCTGGGCCTACGCCAACCTTGATAGCTACGGTAAAACGCTGGGGGAAATTATCCGCTTCCCGGCGGATATCGCCCGCGCGCAGTTTGCCAATCGTCAGTCGCAGTGGCTGCGCCTGGATTCGCAAACGGTCGCCCAGCAGCAATCAACGGCGGATTTCTACCTCGCTAACGGCCTGATCCGCGCAAAGCTCGACGTCACGCCGACATTTGATAACGGTTTTAGCGTGCCTGCCGCGCAGGCTCATGCGGAGGTCGCGCCATGATGCATTCCGGTTTTTCCCGCCGTCGCTTCTTACAATTAAGCGGTGGCGTGGCGCTGGCGGGGGCATCCCTGCCGTTATGGGCTCACGATATGGCGGCGATGGCGAGCAGCGACGAGCATCCGGCACTGCGTCTGGCACAGCCGTACAAAATCAAGCTGGCGATAAACAAAAGCGCGGTGTGCCTTGCCCCGGTTGCCGTCGCGGAGCAGCAGAAGATTTTCAGTAAATATAATCTCGACGTTGAGTTCGTTAACTTCGGTAACTCAACGGACGTGCTGCTGGAGGCGATTGCCACCGGCAAGGCCGATGCCGGGGTTGGCATGGCGCTGCGCTGGCTGAAGGCGCTGGAACAGGGCTTCGACGTCAAGTTGACCGCCGGAACTCACGGCGGCTGTCTGAACCTGCTGACGGCGAAAAACTCGCCGTTTGGCGGCCTGGAGAGCCTGAAAGGGCAAACTATCGGCGTTACCGATATGGCCGGGCCGGACAAAAACTTCTTCGCCATTTTACTCAAGCGCCACGGCATCGACCCAATAAGCGACGTGCAGTGGAAAGTCTATCCCGCCGATCTGCTCAGCGTCGCGCTGGATAAACGCGAAATCGCCGCCATTAGCGGTAGCGAACCATTTAGCTATCGCCTGCTGGAAACCGGTAAATATCAGCTTATCGCCAGCAATATGACCGGCGATTACGCCAACCTGAGCTGCTGCGTGCTGGGCGTCAGCGGTACTCTGGCGCGAGATCACAAACCTGCCGCCGCCGCGCTCACTCAGGCGATTCTTGAAGCGCACAGCTACGCCGCTGAACACCCGGAAAGCGTGGCGCAATCCTTCCTGGCCCATGCGCTCAATACCAATGAAGCGGAGGTTAGCGGGATCCTTCACGGGCAGGGGCACGGTCATCATGCGGTGGGCGAGGCGTTTGTCAAAGAGCTGACGCAGTATGCGGTGGATCTTCAGCGCGTGCAGGTGATCAAGCCGGGGACCGATCCTCATCAGTTTGCGGAGAGTATTTATGTCAACGTTTTCGCCTGAACGGGTGCGGTTGCGCCCGACCCGCGGCAGGCCGCTGTGGAATGAAGGCCTGCTGGCTGGCGTATTGTGGCTGCTGGGTGGTTTTTTTACTCTCGCCTGGCCGGATGTCGGGCGGCGCTGGCCGTTTAGCGAAGGTTGGGCGCTGGCTCAGCTCACCGTCGGCGGGGGATTACTGCTGCTGGCGCTGAGCTACCGCTACTGGCGGCAGCGGGGCGCGCGGTTGCAATATGCCGGGAAATGGCTGGCGCTGCTGCCGGTGCTGTTTGCTATATGGGAAGGGCTGACAGCGAAGACGGCGTTTCTGCCGGTACCGTTTTTCGCGCCGCCGCAGGCGCTGATTGAAGTACTGCACGATGACTGGCCGCGCCTGCTTGACAGCCTTCTGCATTCGCTGGGGCTGCTTGGGCTTGGCGTGCTGCTCGGCACCAGCTGCGGTTTTATCAGCGGTCTGGCGATCGGCTGGTCTCAGCGTATCGGCTACTGGATGCATCCGGTTTTGCGCCTGCTGGGGCCGGTACCGTCCACCGCGCTGCTGCCGCTGTGCCTGTTTATTTTCCCTTCGAGCTTCGGCGCCAGCGTGTTTCTGATTGCGCTCAGCACCTGGTTTCCGGTGACCGTGCTGACCTGGTCCGGGGTGATCGGTATCGATAGGGCATGGTATGACGTGGCGCGGACCCTGGGGGCCAGCCAGCGCTTTCTGATCCTGCGGGTGGCGATCCCCGCTGCGTTGCCAAACGTGTTTGTCGGCCTGTTTATGGGCCTCGGCGCGTCGTTTTCGGTGCTGATCGTTGCTGAAATGGTAGGGGTTAAATCCGGGATTGGCTTTTATTTGCAATGGGCGCAGGGCTGGGCGGCGTATCCCAATATGTACGCGGCGCTGCTGGTGATGGCGTTTTTATGCTCGGGTCTGATTAGCGGGCTGTTTATGGTCCGCGACAGGCTGCTGAGCTGGCAGCGGGGAGGGATGAAATGGTAACCGCGACGCTAAATTCTCAGGCGATATCTACCGGCGCAACGGTATCGATTAGCCATCTACATCATGCTTTTACGCTTGGCAAACAGGCGGTTCCGGTGCTGGAGAATATCAGCCTGCAGCTGCGGCCCGGAGAGAGCGTCGCGCTGCTTGGGCCGTCAGGCTGCGGTAAATCGACCCTGCTGCGGCTGCTGGCGGGTCTGGAGGCGCAGCAGAGTGGGCACATTCAGATTGATGAGGCGGCAATGGACGGACCAGGGCCCGAGCGAATTCTGGTGTTTCAGGACCCGACGCTCTACCCTTGGCTGACGGTACGGCAAAACGTGCTGCTGGGGCCGCAGGCGCAGGGCAAGAAGGGGCTTGAGCCGAAGGCCGACGCGCTGATTTCACGGATGGGGCTTGAGGCGTTTAGCGAGGCCTGGCCGCGCCAGCTTTCCGGCGGGATGGCGCAGCGTGCGGCGCTGGCGCGCGCGTTGTTAAATGAACCGCGCCTTCTGTTATTAGACGAGCCGCTGGGCAAACTCGATTCGCTCACCCGTATCAGCATGCAGCGGGAGCTGATCGCCCTATGGCAGCAGCGGGGCTATACCAGCCTGCTGGTGACCCACGATATCGAAGAGGCGCTGCTGCTGTGTGAGCGGGTACTGGTGATGTCGCCGCGTCCGGGCAGAATTATCGCTGAGTTCTCGCTCCCGCTTGAGTTTCCGCGCCATCGCGATAATTCGCAGCTGTTGCAGTATCGCCAGGATATTTTGCGTATTCTCGGACAGGAAGAGGATTGGTAAGTCCCTAATGCCGGGCTTATATAGCCCGGCTTTTGTAGGCCCGGTAAGGCGTTAGCCGCCACCGGGCGATTCCAGAAGTTCACTCGGTGTCAACAATCTGTAACCTTGATTTTCCCCGGTAGCCTAATTGGACTACCGGGGAACGCTATCAACTTAAAAATCCATTTTCACCGTAAACTGCACTTCGCGCGGGTCGCCAATCTGGTTACCGAGGTTATTGGTGCCGATAGATGACGTGTAATAGGTCTTATCGAACAGGTTCTTCACGTTAACCTGCAGAGTGACCGGGTATTGCAGCTTCATCTTATAGGCCGCGAACACATCCGCTACCGCATAGCCCTGCAGATAATAATCCGCGCCGTTGGTGCCGGAACGCTTGCTGACCGCCCGACCGCCGCCGCCGACCGTCAGGGTATTGCTGTCGTAGACGTTATGAATGTCATAGCTCAGGAACAGCGAACCGGTGTGCTTGGGCACGTTCGGCAGCGGTTTGCCCTGGTAATCCGGGTCATCGGTAACTTTCGCGTCGGTATAACCGTAGCTGGCGATGACGCTAAGGTTATCGGTCAACGACCCGGCCACATCCACTTCCACGCCGCGTGAGCGGACTTTACCGGCGGTTTTCGCAATGGTTTCATCGCCCACCGCTTCGGTATAGAGGACGTTACGCTTATCAATATCGAACAGCGCGATATTGGCAGTAACGCCGCTGAACAGTTCAAACTTCGCGCCTAATTCGTAGGAAGTGGACTCTTCCGGCGGCAGGTTACCGATATAGCTGGCGATAGAGGACTGCGGCATAAACGACTGCGCCACGTTACCGAACAGCGAGATTGTCGGCGTCAGCTTATACACCAGGCCAACTTTCGGCGTCCATTTCTGGTCGCTGCTGTCGGTGTTGACGTTAAACGGACGGCCTTTACCCGCGTACTGGGTGTAATACTGATAGCGCACCCCGGCGACGGCTATCCACTTATCGGTCAGATAGAGCGCATCCTGAACGTAGCCCGCATAGCTCTCCTGCTGAATACGCTGGTCGCTATCGGATGCCGAAACGCTGGAGCACTTGTCGACCGTGCCGTAGACCGGGTTATAGATATTGAACCCTTTCACGTTCTTACAGCGGATCATATCGGTACGCAGCAGATCGTAATTCTCGTACGCCAGGCCGGTGAGGATCTCGTTGTAGAAACCGCCTATCACCACGTTACCCTGCAAATCCGCCCGCGTGGAGTGCATTTTCTGGGTTGAACCATGGGTGGCGTCGACGCGGCGGGTCAGGTCTCCGGTCGCTGAATCATAAGCCATCACGCGGGCCTGGTTATCGTTGTAGTGATCCTGGCTGTAGCTGTAGTCAAAGCGCGCGGTCCAGGCGTCATTAAGACGATATTCCGCATTCAGCTGCGCGAGATCGGAATAACCGTCGGTGATGTTAAACGGTTCATCAAAACGCGTTTTTCGATCGACGTTAACCGCATGACCGGTGTTCAGATCGAAGATGGTGCCGCGATCGAACGGGGTGCTGTAGTTACGGTGTGAATAGGAAACGTTTACCGTCGCCCGCTCGCCGAACCAGGTCAGGGAAGGGTTAATAAAGCTGCTCTTCTCTTTACCGAAATTGCGCCAGTAATCTTCATTCTGATATTCGCCAATCACCCGGTACGCCAGCTGCGTCCCTTCAATGGGGCCGGTAACGTCAAACTGACCGGTGCCGCCGCCAAAGCTGGTGGAAGTGGCGGAAACGGAGCCGCCGAAGGTGCGCTCCGGGCGTTTGGTGACGACGTTTATCAAGCCGCCGGGGTCGAGAATACCGTACAGCGTTGAGGCCGGGCCTTTCAGCACTTCAACTCGCTCGGTGGCGGCGGTAAAGCTGCGCGGCAGCACGGTGCGCAGTCCGTTAGTCATGATTGAACCATCGCGGTTAGAACCGAAACCGCGGCGGCTAAAGGCGTCCTGGGTGCCGCCTAACGTATTGGTTTGTACGACGTTAGCGACGTTATACAACGCCTCATCAAGATTGGTGACGTGCTGATCTTCCAGCACTTTATCGCTCACGGTATTGACCACCTGCGGAATATCCAGCATCGGCATCGAGGTCAGCGTGGCGGTTGAGGTACTGACCGGCTGATAGCCGCTAGTGGCGTTCTGCTGCGCGCCGTCAGCTACCACCGTAATCGTCTCGTCGGCGGTTTTCTTTGTTTTATCGGCGCTATTTTCTGCCGCCAATAATCCCGGTGAGGTCAAAAAAATCAGTGAAAAAAGCGCACGCCCTTTTAATGCCGAAAAAGGGACATTTAATGGAATCATTTTCTGTTTCTCGTGAACGAACCTCGCCTTTGCGGAGAGGTAAAGTCAATAAAATCATTGCCCTGAAAAATAAATCTATCTGTTTTTCACGCTATTCTGCGTCCAGACATGTAATTGAGAATCATTCAATCACGAAGAAATGTAGTAGTAAATGTTATGTAAGATAAAAAATCGCCAGCAGCAACAATCAATATTTTAGCGCTGAGTTAAGAAAGTGATTTTGAATTAATTGTTTGTTTTTATTGATTATTAAATCTCTTTGTTCGCGTGTGGTTTTTGGTAGTAACCTGGCGTTTCTTCCGTAACGATGGGGTATTGACTACTACATTCATCCCCCGCATGATCAAAAGAGAATGAGATTTATTTTTGTTTGAGTGCGGAACGTGCGGGTTAGCGCCACGCCGTTGCGGCGCAGGAGTGAGTTATGCCACAGCGGGTGTTACCTGCAGAGCAGGGGATCGTTCTCGATTCCCTGTCGGCCGGATATGGCCAGACGTTAATTGTCGATAATATTCATCTGACCATCCCCCACGGGAAAATGACGGTACTGGCCGGGGCCAACGGCTCCGGTAAATCGACGCTGCTGTCGACTATCGCCCGGATGCTCAAGCCGCTGGGCGGCTGCGTGCGCCTGGACGGTGAGGTGATTCACCAGATGCCGACCCGGGAGGTTTCCCGCCGGTTGGGTATTTTGCCGCAATCGCCGCTGACGCCCGAAGGGCTAACGGTCTTTGAGTTGGTTTCGCGCGGACGCTATCCCTGGCAGGGGCTGATGCGTCAGTGGTCCGATGCCGATGAACGGGCGGTTGAAGAGGCGCTCCGACTTACCGGCACCACCGAATTTGCCCATTTACCGGTCGACAGCCTCTCCGGCGGCCAGCGTCAGCGCTGCTGGATTGCGATGGCGCTGGCGCAGCAAACGTCGACCATCCTGCTGGATGAACCCACCACCTGGCTCGACCTGCGCTATCAGGTCGATATCCTCGAACTGCTGCAAACCTTAACCCGCGAACATGGTCGCACCGTAGTGACCGTCCTGCACGATCTGAACTTTGCGGTGAACTACGCCGACATGCTGGTGTTTCTCAAAAAAGGGCAGATCGCTGGGGTTATCGACGAAGGAGAAACCTGTACGCCGGGGCTGATTAAAACCGTCTTTGACGTTGACGTGCAGATGTCAGTCAATCCGCAGACCGGTAAGCCTTTTTTTATGCCGTTTCGCGTTCGCGAGGAGAGGGATTTATGAGCGCCTCCGCGCTGTCCCTGCATCGCCGACAATCCCGGCCCCGGCTGGCGCTGGTACTGCTGAGTCTGTTGCTGCTTGGCAGTTCGCTGGTGCATCTCGGGCTGGGCGCGCGCTGGATTGCACCGCAAACGGTGATTCAGGCGCTTTTTCATTACGATCCGCGCAACTTCGATCACCGCATTATTGTTGATTTACGCCTGGTGCGCCTGGCGGCAGCGCTGCTGACCGGCGCGGCGCTTGGCGTGGCGGGGCTGCTGCTGCAAACCGTGATCCGCAACCCGCTTGGCGAGCCGCATATTCTCGGCCTGAACGCCGGGGCCTCGCTGGCGGTAGTGGTAACTTCGGCGCTGGGAATTAGCCTCGGCGGCGTGGCGTTAGCCAGGCCGCTGACCGCCGCCTGCGGGGCAGCGCTGCTGTTTGGCGGCGTGATGCTGCTGTCGTCGTCAGGGCGAGGTGGGGCGACGCCGCTACGCATTACCCTGTGCGGGGTGGCGCTGTCGGCGTTTGCCTCGGCGGTGACGGCGGCGATTCTGATCCTCGATGAACAAACGCTGCTGGCGATGCGCACCTGGCTGGCGGGCGATCTTGCCGGTCTTAGCTGGCAAACGTTGCGGTCCGCTTTTGTTCCGGCGCTGGCGGGGCTGAGCATTGCGCTGGTGCTGGCGCCGCGGCTGAACGTGTTGGCGCTGGGCGATAAGGTTGCGCTGGGGCTGGGGGTGAAGATAGTGCAAACCCGTCTGCTGGGGCTTGCTGCCATCGCGTTGCTTTGCGGCTCGGCGGTGGCGGTAGCTGGGCCGATTGGTTTTGTTGGCCTGGTGGTGCCGCACGTGGTGCGTCGTCTGGTGACTGAAGATATTCGCCTGGCGCTGCCGCTGGCCGCTCCGGTCGGTGCGTTGGTGCTGGTGCTGGCGGACATCGCCGCCCGCACGCTGGTGGCTCCTCAGGAGTTGGCCACCGGTGCGATGACCGCGCTGGTCGGCGCGCCGGTGTTTATTTTTATCGCCGCGAGGTTTTTTAAATGAAAAACGCCGCCCATCGCGCCGGGTTTCGTCCATTTGCTGCGGGTTCTTATCGGTTGCTGCTGCGCCCGGTGGCGCTGAGAATCGCTGGCGGGTTGTTGCTGGCGATCCTGCTGTTGGCACTATTCGGTCTGACGCGCGGCAGCTTCCCTATGCCCTCCGGGACGTTGCTCCAGGCGCTGCTGGCTCCGGAAAACGTGGCGGAGCAGCAACGCTTTATTTTGTTTGATATCCGCCTGCCGAGGGTATTTATGGCGTTGTTGTGCGGGGCGATGCTCGGCCTGGCCGGGGCGGCGATGCAGAGTATTACCCGCAACGGCCTGGCGGATCCCGGGCTTATTGGGGTGAAAGAGGGGGCCAGCATCGTGGTGCTGGCGCTGGTGCTGTTCTTCCCGGCGGTGGGACTCGTCTGGCGGCCGCTGGCGGGGATGCTCGGCGGTGTGCTGGTGGCGCTGCTGGTTCTGCTGCTGGCCCGCGACTGCTCGCGGCCGCGATTTATTCTGATCGGTATCGGCGTGTCGTGGACGCTGGCGGCGGCGGTTGGCATTTTCATGACCACCGCCGATGTGCGTGACGTGCAGACGGCGATGATCTGGCTGGCGGGCAGCCTGCACGCGGCGACCTGGCCGCTGCTGGTTGTGGCTTTTTGCTGGGCGCTGCCGGGGGCGCTGATTCTGTTTCTTACCACCCGGGCCGCTGATGCGGCGCTGCTGGGCGACCGGACCGCCATCGGCCTCGGCGTGCGTTTGCAACAACTGACGCTGCTGCGCTTTTTCGCGCCGGTACTGCTGACTTCCGCCAGCGTCTCCTGCGTCGGCAGCCTGGGTTTTGTGGGCCTGATGGCACCGCATATGGCGCGTTTTTTACTGCGCGGCGGCCAGGTAGCGCTGCTCAGCGGCAGCGCGTTGATTGGCGCACTGCTGGTGTTAGTGACCGATACCCTGGGGCGCCTGGCTTTTGCTCCGCTACAAATTCCGGCGGGAATTGTTATTGCCCTGGTCGGCTGCCCGTTTTTTATTGTGCTGCTTTGGCGTCGTCGTGACGCCTTGTAAATCAAAAGGATTGCTATGCGCTGGTTCATTTCTCTGCTGGTCTTAATGGCGGGGGTCGCCACGGCGGCCGATACGCAAACATTTACTGATGACTTAGGCCGGACGGTGACCGTCCCGCTGCACCCGCAGCGCATTGTGTCGATGCACGATCTGGATATCACCATTCCGCTGATCGAGCTTGGGGTGCCGCCGGTCGCCAGCCACGGACGGACTCGTCCTGACGGCAGCCATTTTCTCCGCTCCAGCGCGCAGTTAACCGGGATTGATTTCGATAACAGCGCGATTCAGTTTATCGGCACGGCGGATATCGACCTTGAAGCCGTCGCCGCCGCAAAGCCGGATTTGATTATCACCGAGAACAGCCGCCACGTTTCGGTTGAACAACTGGAGAAGATTGCTCCGACGGTGAGCATTGACCATCTGCAGGGCAGCGCGCCGCGCATTTACAGCAAGCTGGCACAGTTGACCGGCACCCAGCCGCGGTTATTGATCCTCGAACGTCGCTATCAGGAGCAGATTACGCAGTTGAAGGCGACGGTGGATACGCAAAAGATTGTCGTGTCGGTGATTCAGGCCAATAACGGCAAGGTTACCGTGCATCACTCTTATCATGCCCTGGGACGCGTGCTGCGCGATGCCGGGTTCCGCTTCCCGCCGCTGATTGACAAGATCCCCGATAGCCAGCGCATTGACGTGAGTGCCGAACAGCTACCGGAGCTGGATGCCGATTTCGTATTCGCCACCTGGCGCTCGGATACCGGCGGAAAGCCGCAGGATGAGCTACAGGCGATGGAAGGCGTGATGCCGGGCTGGTGTGATTTTATGCGCGCTTGTCGTACCGGGCGCTATATTCTGCTGCCGCGTGAAGATGTTATTTCGAACTCGTTTGCCGCACTGACGCTGATGGTCGCCCAGGTTCAGTCGCATATTGCCGGACGCCCTTTGCCCGAAGGACTGAAATGAAAACGCCGGTGAAGAGAGAGAAAGGGCGGGTTGATCTGTTTGGCGAGCGTTTTCGCGCCCGCGCGCATCAGCTGTCGCCACGCCTGCTGGCGGTGGTCAGCTATATCAATGACAACCGTGAAGTGGTGCTGGAGCGCACGGCCATGGAGATCGCTACCGCGACGAATACCTCGGATGCCACGGTGGTGCGGGCGATTCAGGCGCTGGGTTTTGCCGGGCTGCGTGAGCTTAAACAGACCATGGAGCGCTGGTTTGGTCCGTCGGCGACCTCGTCAGAAAAAATGATCTCGACGGTGGGCGCGCTGTCCAGCGATGTGAATTCGAGTATCGATTTCGTGCTCGAAGGGCACCAGCGGGCCTGTGCGGTGCTGTCGCGTCCTGATAACCGCGCAGCGGTGGCTCAGGCGGTGGCGCTGCTGAGTGATGCGCGTCAGGTGGGCATCTTCGGTATCGGTGCGTCGGGCATTCTCGCCGAATATACCGCCAGGCTGCTGAGCCGCATTGGCCTGCCTTCGTATGTGATGAACCGTACCGGATTTAGCCTCGCCGAGCAACTCATTAGCCTGCAACGCGGCGATGTGCTGATTATGATGGGGCAAAAATCGCCGCATCGGGAGGGAATGACCACCCTGCGTGAAGCGCGGCGGCTGGGGATCCCGACGATTCTGCTCACCCAGGCGGTGGACTCCCGCTTTAGCCAGGAGGCGCAGGTGGTGATCGACGTGCCGCGCGGCGACGACAATGGCCGAGTGCCGCTACATGGTACGGTGCTGGTGTGCCTGGAGATGATCGTGCTGTCGGTGGCCTCTACCGCGCCGCAAAAGACGGTAAAATCGATGAAGCGGATCAATGAATTGCATCGGGCTATTGGTAAATCCGGCGGTAAACGAGGCTAATCAAAAGATAATTCACCGCCGGGAAGGTTTCCGGTTGCATGCCCTGCTGACTCTGTGTATTTTTATGCAAAATAAATGCATAAAACGGAGTTGTTATGGTTAAGAATTGGATGAAAGCGTGCTGCCTGATGGCAGCGCTGATCGGTACCGCTCAGGCGGCCCAGCAAACTTACGTGGTCGGCTCCGGCGGGACCTATCGTCCGTTTGAGTTTGAAAACAGCCAGAAACAGCTGGAAGGTTTTGATATCGACATCATCAAAGCGATTGCGAAAGCGGAAGGTTTTGATATCAAACTGATTAACACCCCGTGGGAAGGGATCTTCGCCACCCTGGGCACCGGCGACCGCGACATTATTATCTCCGGGATCACCATCACCGATAAGCGCAAGCAGATGGTCGATTTCTCCGCCCCGTATTTCCCGGCTGAACAGTCCATCGTGGTTCCTGCAGACTCTAAAGTCACTTCACTGGAAGCGCTGAAAAGCGAGAAAGTCGGGGTGGTGAACTCCAGTACCGGCGATATTGTCGTTTCCGACGTACTGGGTAAAAACAGCACTTCGATCAAGCGCTTTGATAACACCCCGCTGATGCTGCAGGAGCTGTTTGAAGACGGCGTGAGCGCGGCGGTAGGCGATGTCGGCGTGGTGAAATACTACATTAAGCAGCACCCGGAGAAGCAGTTCAAACTGGTGCCGGACGCCAAATTTGAACGTCAGTATTTCGGCATTGCGGTAGCGAAAGGCAACAGCGAACTGCAGGCGAAAATCAACGCCGGTTTACAGAAAATCGTTGCTGATGGCACCTACGCCAAAATCTATAAAACCTGGTTCGACGAGAACGTACCGACGCTGCCAGCACAATAATCTGTATTTTTGTTTTCATCACGGCTATCGACATTAACGATAGCCGTATTTTTTAGGGAAGGGTTATGACGGGATTCCGTTGGGAGATCATTGAGGAGTACGGTCCGCTGTTTATGGACGGTGCCTTGATGACCATTAAATGTACCATTATCTGCGTGATCCTCGGCACCCTGTGGGGGCTGACCCTCGGGCTGGGGCGAATGGCGAAAGCCGAGCACGGGGTATGGAAATACGTTCTGCGTTACCTGGTGCAGTTTCCGGTACGCTTTTACGTCAGCGCGTTTCGCGGCACGCCGCTGTTTGTGCAAATCATGGTGGTTCACTTCGCACTGGTGCCGCTGTTTATCAATCCGCGCGATGGGCTGCTGGTCACCAGCGGCATGATGAGCGCCGATTTTGCCCGCGAGCTGCGCTCCAACTACGGCGCGTTTCTCTCCTGCGTCGTGGCGATAACGCTCAACGCCGGGGCCTATGTCTCCGAAATCTTCCGCGCCGGTATCCAGTCTATCGATAAAGGACAGATGGAAGCCTCCCGCGCGCTGGGAATGCCGTGGTGGAAAACCATGCGTCAGGTCATTCTGCCGCAGGCGTTTCGCCGCATTCTGCCGCCGCTCGGTAACAACGCCATCGCCATTGTTAAAGACTCCTCGCTGGCTTCAGCCATCGGCCTGGCGGACCTGGCCTACGCCGCGCGTACCGTTTCCGGCGCTTACGCCACCTACTGGGAACCCTACCTGACCATCTCACTGGTCTACTGGGTTATTACTTTCCTGCTGGCGCAGCTGGTTAACCGTCTGGAAAAGAGGTTTGGCAAAAGTGATTCGCATTCATAATTTACACAAGCGCTTCGGCGACAGCCACGTTCTGCGCGGCATCAGCTGTGATATCAAACCGCAGGAAGTGGTCTGCATTATTGGTCCGTCGGGTTCGGGAAAAAGTACCTTTCTGCGCTGCATGAACGCGCTGGAAACCGTCAGCGAAGGTGAGGTTGAGGTGAACGGTTTTGCCGCCCACGATCGCGCCACTGACATTAATAAGATGCGCGAAAGCGTCGGTATGGTGTTTCAGCGTTTCAATCTGTTCCCGCATAAAACGGTGCTGGAAAACCTGATTATGGCGCCGATGAACCTGCGCGGTATGGCGCGGGCCGAGGCGGTACATCTGGCGGAAGAGCTGCTGGCGAAGGTAGGGCTGAGCGACAAGCGCGACGCCTGGCCTTCCAGCCTTTCCGGTGGTCAGCAGCAGCGCGTGGCGATTGCCCGCGCGCTGGCGATGAAGCCGTCGATCATGCTGTTCGATGAACCGACCTCGGCGCTGGATCCGGAGCTGGTGGGCGACGTGCTGGAGGTGATGAAAAATCTCGCCAGCGAAGGGATGACCATGGTTATTGTGACTCACGAAATGGGCTTTGCCCGCGAAGTGGCCGACCGGGTTATCTTTATCGACCAGGGTATTATTCAGGAAGAGGGCAAACCGGCGCAGATCTTTAGTGCGCCAGTAAACCCGCGCACCGCTGAGTTTTTGAGTAAAGTGCTGTAATGGTTTTCAGCCCCGGCGTGCGCTATGCCGCCGGGGAACAATCCGAATGATTTTGTTGCTCATTCCATGGAGTGCGCTGATGTTAAGGAAGGTGTTCGTCCCGCCGGTTTTACTGCTGCTGTTTGTGCTTTTCGATCTGTTGATTGCCGGGCGCGAGTTCTGGGCGTGGCGGCCACTCTATTTCGGCCTTGCGCTAATCCCTCTTATCATTAGCGCAGTTATCGTTCTCGGGACGCTGCGCCAGTTTCGCACCCACCGTACCACCCTGAATCCGCTTCGAGCGCAAGAGACCACGACCCTGATGACCGACGGCTGGTTTCGCTATTCGCGCAATCCAATCTATCTGGCGATGACTGGCGTACAGCTGGCCCTGATTATTCTCAGCGGCAAACCGCTACTGCTGCTGACGCTACCGTTGTTGATCTATTTGCTGACCGTGCTGCATATCCACCCGGAAGAAGCGGAAATGGCTCGTCTCTTTCCTCGCCAGTGGCCGGAGTATGCGCGTAAAGTGCGGCGCTGGTTGTAGGATTACCAGCTCCGAAAGTCGCTGATTTTCGAAGCCCGGAGATAAAAACTACCGTGCGACTTCGCTAATATCATCCATCTCTTCTTCGCGTTCACGCGCATCTGCCAGCAGCGTTTTTTCGCTTTTGCCGAAGCACTGAATCAGCAGGAACAGCGCGCCGCTGGCAAACAGTGTTATCACCAGGCCATCATAGCCCGCGACGCTAATCAGCAGGCTGCTGACCACCGGACCCGCGACGCTGCCCGCAGACCAGAAAAACCCCAGCAGAGCGTTGATCATTATCAGCTTCTGTCCGGAGAAGGTTTTCCCGGCGCGAACCAGCGATAGCGTGTAGAGTGCGCCCGCCGCGGCTCCCAGAATCATACAGCCAACAATAAGCTGAATATTTGATGCCAGCAGGAACGGTAAGGCCAGCAGTGCGAGGCAGAAGACTACCGCGCAGGTTAGATGTACGCGGCGGATGCCGAAGCGGTCGGCAATCCAGCCTAATGGTGCCTGGAACAGGGCGTCGCCGGTCAGGACTACCGTGACCAGCAGCACCGCCATCACTTCATTTAGCCCTTTATCCATACCGTACAGCGGCAGCAGCGCCAGAATGCTGGCATCAAAGAACGCAAAGCAGAACACGCCGGAAGCCAGTACCGGTAAAAAAGCGCCAAGGCTGCGCCAGCTGGCGTGTTCGGCGAGTCGTTCGCGGCTACCTGTTGGCAAGTGACGCAGCATCAGCAGGCAGGCCACGGTGATGCCGCCAATGACCAACAGCGCCCACGGCTGATAGTCTGGCCCGGCGGAAATCAATAATGGCCCAGCCAGCTGACAGCCGGTGAAGGCAGAGGCGTAAATCCCGGTTAAGGTTGCCCGATTTTTGCCCGCCGCGCCGCCGGTTATCCAGCTCTCCCCGAGGACGATAATCACCCCAGAAGCCATACCGGTCAGCAGTCGCGGCAGCAGAAGATGTGCAATATCAAAGCTCAGGCAGGAGGCTACTGTGGAGACTGCGAGCACCACCAAGCTTGCGGCCAGCAGCATCCCCATCTCAAAGCGTCGGCACAGCGCAGGTGAGAGGAAGGAGGATATCATCATCCCCGCTGGCGGTAGCGCGGCCAGCAGGCCAACGTAGACGGTATCAATCTGCTGCTGCGCCAGCTCAAGGCTGATTAAAGGCACCGTATAGCCGGTGATAAATCCCACTAGTGAAGCGGCCATGATCATCGCCAGCGTGGGGGCAAGGCGACTCTGGTCTGGGTTGAACATTTTATTCCCGATAACGGAAGTCTGAAGAGTGAATTATTCGGCGAAAGGCCAGTATAGCTGCATAATAATTAATCGCACGCCTTCTGTCACCGTTGATATGACTGCCAAAAAAGGCGGCTCTGACGGGATGCCTCGCTAATGCGCATGGGCTCAGGGTCTGCTGAATGTTGTCAGCGCGCGGGCGAAAGGATATAACCAATAGGATCGTCGGTAACCTATACCCGTCATACTTCACGCTGCATGTGCGTTGGCTGCACTCACTCACCCCAGTCACTTACTTTAGTAAGCTCCTGGGGATTCGTTCTCTTGCCGCGTTACTCGGCCTGCGGCCTCGCCCCTTCGGGGCCAGCGCAAGCGCTGTTCAAGGCACGAGTGCCTTGTCCTGCAACTCGAATTATTTAGGGTATATAACCGCAAATTATTGAATAAAACACTGGTTCAGCGCTGATGCTGTGCAGGAAAGGAGTAAGACATGGCAGTATCCCCTTCACTGATCGCCGAGGCCATCCGCTGGCGACGTGATTTTCATGCTTGCCCTGAACTGGGATACCAGGAGCAGGAAACCTCGCGGCGTATTGCTGAATTACTCACTTCATTTGGACTTCAGGTTCATACCGGGCTGGCGGGTACCGGCGTGGTGGCGACGCTGGAGAATGGCCCTGGTCCGGTAATTGGACTGCGGGCGGATATGGACGCGCTACCGATAACCGAACTGGGCGACGTTAGCTATAAATCGCGCAATCCAGGCGTGATGCACGCCTGTGGGCACGATGGACATAGCGCAATGCTGCTGGCGGCAGCCGCGCATCTGGCGCAAACCCGCCGCTTTCGCGGCACCGTCCACTTTGTGTTTCAGCCCGCCGAGGAGAATCTGGGTGGCGCGCGTAAAATGGTGGAAGAAGGGTTGTTCGACCTGTTCCCGATGGACGGCATCTACGCGCTGCATAACTGGCCGGGTATTGCGTTGGGTCAGGTGGCGATTAACAGCGGGGCGATGATGGCCTCGCTCGATGCGTTTGAAATCACCCTGACGGGTAAAAGCTGTCATGCGGCGATGCCGGAGCGTGGGGCGGACCCGATTGTCGCCGCAGCGCAGTTGATTATGGCGCTGCAAACGATTCCTTCGCGCCGCCTTTCACCGCAGGAATCTACGGTGGTAAGCATCACCCAGATTGCCGGCGGTGAGGCGATTAACGTTCTGCCGGATAAAGTTGTGCTGCGCGGGACCTTTCGCTGCCTGAACAACCAGGTGCGCGAGCGGGTGAGGGGGCTGATTGAGAGCTATGTCGCCGCTCAGCCGCAGGTCTCTGACGTTGAAGGGGAGATCTCCTGGTATCCGGGTTATCCGGTGACGACTAACGATCCTGCCCAAGCGCAAAAAGTTCGCGATGTGGCGACCGCGCTGCTGGGGGAATCGGCGGTGAGCTGGAACGGAAACCCATCCATGGCGTCGGAGGATTTTGCCTGCATGCTGGAAGCCTGTCCAGGAGCCTATTTTTGGATAGGGACCGACGGCGAGACGGCCTCGAAGCCGCTGCACAATGCCGGGTATGATTTTAATGATGAACTGATTCCGCACGGCGTAGCGCTGTGGACGGCGCTGGTGGAAAAGCTGCTGGCGTAAGATGCCGATCCCGGAGGCGGTGCTGCGCACCTGTCCGGGCTACACGTCCTTAGCCGTCTGCGATCCAGTAGGCCGGGCAAGGCGTTAGCCGCCGCCCGGCACCAGGGCGAAATACGCAGGGAGAAGCGTCCTCCTCCCTGCACCGTTTTACACGTTAACTGCCGCTTTCAGGCGGGCTTTCATCTCGCTGTAGCTGGTCCAGGCGTACTGCTCGGCCCAGCGCTGATCCTCAATCGCTTCCACCTTCACCGCACAATATTTGGTTTCCGGCGTCTTCGAGATTGGGTCGAGATTATCCTGAGTTAATTCATTACAGGCGCCCACCCACCACTGATAGGTCATATACACGGCCCCGAGATTTATGCGATCGCTGATGTCGGCGCGGGTAATTACCTTGCCGCGTCGGGAACTGACCCACACCAGCTGTTGATCGGCAATCCCCAGACGCTGTGCGTCGGCGCGGTTGATTTGCACCCGGCCCGGTTCATCAGCGAGCGACTGCAACGCCGCACAGTTACCGGTCATCGAACGACAGGAGTAATGCCCGACTTCGCGTACGGTGCACAGCACCAGCGGATACTCTGCATCCGGTATCTCCGCGGGCGCTCGCCACGGTGCGGCAAACAGCTGACCCTTTCCGGTTGGCGTATCGAACTGATTGCCCTTATACAGCCACGGCGTGCCGGGGTGATCCAGCGTTGGGCATGGCCACTGTACGTGGTTCATATCGCCCATTTTTTCATAAGTGACGCCATAGAACAGCGGGCACAGCTCGCGCATTTCGTCCCAGATCTGCTGGTTATTGTCGTAATGCATCGGGTAGCCCATTTCGCTGGCCAACAGACTAATTATTTCCCAGTCGCGCTTAACGTTACCGGTGGCAATAATCGCCTGTTCGAAGCGCTGAAAACCGCGGTCGGCGCAGGTAAAGACGCCGCCATGTTCGCCCCAGGAGGTGGCGGGCAGCAGCACATCGGCGATTTCTGCGGTTTTGGTCATAAAGATATCCTGCACCACCACAAAATCGAGCGCTTCGATACCTTTGCGCACCAGGCCCAGATCGGCCTCGGTCTGTAGCGGGTCTTCGCCCATGATGTAGTAGGCTTTGATCTCGCCGGTCAGCGCTTTATGCGGCACCTCGGTGATGCGGGTCCCAACTTTGTCGTCCATCAGCGCGGGATCAATACCCCAGGCTTTGGCGAATTTAGCGCGGGCATCGGCATCGGTGACATCCTGATAGCCAGGGAACATATTCGGCAACACGCCCATATCACAGGCGCCCTGGACGTTGTTTTGCCCGCGCACTGGTCCCACGCCGACGTTAGCGCGTCCGAGGTTGCCGGTTAACAGCGCGAGGCTCGCCAGCCCTCTGACCACATCCACCGCCTGACCAAACTGGGTCACGCCCATGCCCCACATAATGGTGGCGGAAGGTGCGGCGGCAAACATGCGCATTGCCTGACGAATCTCAAGCGCCGAAACGCCGACTATCTCTTCGACAGCCTCGGGGGAGTAGTCTTTGACCATTTCACGATAGGCATCCAGCCCTTCGGTATAACGCTCGACATAATCATGGTTATACAGATTCTCTTCCAACAGCACGTGGGCGAAGGCGTTAACCAGCGCCATATTACTGCCATTGTTGAGCTGGAGGTGGCGGTCGGCGATGCGGGCGGTTTCGATACGGCGCGGGTCGCAGACGATGATTTTCGCGCCGTTTTCGCGCGCTTTAATCACCCGACGGGCAACGATAGGGTGGGAATCGGCGCAGTTATAGCCAAATACCAGCAGGCATTTTGAGTTTTCAATATCGCTAATTGAGTTGCTCATCGCGCCGTTGCCGAGCGCCAACTGAAGACCGGCTACCGACGGGCCGTGGCAGACGCGGGCGCAGCAGTCGACGTTATTGGTGTTAAGCACCCCACGGGCGAATTTTTGCATCACATAGTTGGTTTCATTGCCGGTACCACGGGATGAGCCGGTGGTCATAATGGCGCGCGGGCCATGTTTTTCTTTTATTTCACGCAGTTTTTTCGCCGTGTAGCGGATAGCTTCATCCCAGCTGACCGGGGTGAATTTACCGCCTTTCTGGTAGCGAATCATCGGTTGCTGCAGGCGTGGCGTCAGCAGTTGCGTATCGTTGAGGAAATCCCAGCCGTAGTAGCCTTTGAGGCATAGCTGATTTTGGTTAGTCACACCATCGGCCGCTTCGGCGCGGATAATTTTATTGTTATCGACGACCAGCTTAAGTTTGCAACCGGCCCCGCAGTAAGGGCAAACGCTCGTGATTTTTTTCATCAGTAACAGACCTGTTAACAGAGAATAAACAACAACGGACAGACCGGGCCCGGCCCGCCTTTGTCAGGGCGTCCTCTGCCAGCGCATCGGCAGAGGACGGGAGCGTTATGCATACGCTGTGCCAAAATTTAACGTTATGATTTTATAGGGAATAGGGGGCTGGGCAGGCGAGGGTGATCATGATGTCGACACTAATGACGATGACATGACGCCCGTTGGGCGTCATGAAGGGCTGGGTCAGGCCAGCTTAAGCCGTAGCTGCGCGAGAGTCTCTGCGGGTAACCCGACTTCCTCGGCGGCGGCGCAAATCGCCTGCCAGCTCCCGGCATCCACTGGAATACCCTGCGCCAGACGCTCCTGACGGTTGGCTTCTTCCCACTCGCCCGGTGCCAGAATCGGTGTATTTTCATCATGCGGTGACTGTTTGCACCAGTCGATAAACGCCTCGGTCTCACGCTGCATATCTGGCGCGTCGAATGCTTCCGGGCTGAGAATGATGGTGGTCATACAGTTGAAAATAGCGTCTACGCTGGCTTGTAGATTCTCCTTATGCGAGGTTTTGCCACCGGATACCGCGCCGCCGATCACTTCACACAACGTCGCCAGCGCGTAGCCTTTATGCTCGGCAAAGGTCAACAGCGCGCCGAGCGGAGAGGTCTGCATAACCGCCGGGTCGGTGGTGGGTACGCCCTGAGCGTCAATCAATGAACCTGGCGGTACCGGAACGCCTTTGTGCCATGCGACGCGGGTCTTACCAAAGGCGATAGCGCTGGTGGCGTAATCCAGCAACAGCGGGGGATGGCCTTCGCGCGGGAACACCACGCACAGCGGGTTGGTACCGAAGCGGCTGTCTTTGCCACGGAACGGCGCGACCATAATATTGCCGACAACGTTCACGAAGTGAATAGAGATCATTCCGGCGGCGGCGCACTGTTCTGCCCAGTAGCCGATGCGGCCTATGTGGTGCGCGTTACGTAGTGCGACGGCGGCCATGCCGTGCTGTTTCGCTTTTTCGATGCCCATCTGCATGGCTTCGTGAGCCACTACCTGACCGAACCCGCCATTACCATCAAGGGTGACGACCGCGCCTGCATCCTTCATCACGCTGGCATGGCGGTTGAGCTGTAGACAACCCAGCGCGTGGGAACGTACATAGCTCGGGATCATGCCTACGCCGTGGGAATCATGACCGGCAAGGTTAGCAGCAATCAGATGGTCGGCAACGAGGGAGGCTTCGGTGGGAGTACTGCCCATATGAGTGAACAGCGTTTTAACAAATTGATGCAGGTCCGTAGCCTGGAAGCGATGTCCTGTCTGCACTGATTTTCTCCTGTTTTTGGGTTGCGGTATTGTTGTTTTATGATGTTTGCGCTTCCATGCTGCTCTGTACGTCGGAGAAGATCAAGGTTTGAACCTGGTATGTAAAGAGAGTTGCTGAGGGGCAGAGAACAGAGTTGAGGCCCGGAAGTCTGGTTGTGCTGTTAAGAATCATTATTATAAAAATCTCATAATAAATCTTACCTGTCGAACATGATGGGGATATAAAAGAGAGCGCAACAATGAATATCAGTGCATTATTTCTGATGACCATCGCTATTTTACTGCTGGGAATATCGGTATATAGCTTGCTAAGCTATATTAAAGAGCGCCGGGCCAAACGCTTTCGGCCTTTCCGCCAGCGATAAGTTTGATATCGAGAGGCGAGTTAACTCGCCTTGTTATAATTGTCTCGCCAGACCTTCGGTGATACGTGATATTTTTCGCGGAACTGCTTGCCAAATAATGGATGGCTGACAAAACCGCAAACCCAGGAAATCTGCTCAATTCGAAGCTGCAGGTTATTTTCCAGCATCTCTCGCGCAGCCTCTAAACGTATGTCTCTTATTAATGCCATCACCGATGTTTTCTGTTCATTAAAGGCTCTGTCGAGACTGGCGCGCGAGCAGCGTAGCGTTTGCGTCAGCATATCTGGCGATAAGCTATGTTGATGATAGTTCTGCATAATGAAATACTTAGCACCATTGAATAGATGGCTTAGCTTGCCTGGGGAAAATAAGCCTCTCTCTTTAGCGACGTCGGCAAGCATGATTAAAGCCATATTATGCAATCCATCAACGACGGTCGCCGTCTCTTTTGTTGACAGAATGGCAGACTGCGCATCCAGTAACTGCATATGTGATTTCAAAAATCCTGCCAGATGATGATTTTCTAAAGAGATCATTGGGCTGTTTAATTTTCCACTGAATACTTCGTTTATTTTATCGCTGCGCGGAATAACGTAGAGCTGTTTTACATCATTACATTGATAATGATAATAGTCGTTGCGTTGGTGAACAATTAACGTTCCTTGATTCACCTGTGAGCTGGCGGACTCTTTACGACCGCGAATAATTTGGTTGCCCTGAACGATCAGTGAAATATAAATCGAAGATTCCGTTGTCTGGTGCGGGTCGAATATCGTTTCGTTTTTTGAACCCATCGCACTACAATAATCTCCGTTAACGCCGGAGATAGTTTTATGAGTGGCAATAATCTCTTCCGGCCGCCGGTTATTAACTACTTCAATACCGTAGCAGTTAATGTTCTGCGACAATCTCTTATAGCGCTCTTCGGGGGCGATATCCGCTGCGCTTAAAACATGTGGAACGTACAGCGCCGTAGGTCTGGACATAGTTGTCTCTTATCCCAAGGTGACGGTTGCAGGTGGGTTGTTTTTACCTGTCGATTATAAGATTAATCTTAAAAAAAACCAGAGGTCAGGCGTTTTTTTACATTTCTCAGGTGCCCGGTATGCAACGAGTTTTATGACTATTATTTTTTCTAATAAATTGCCTGCAAGAAAGATTGTTTTTATATATGTAAAAAATAGGGTTAATATTTTTAAGCATAATTTTGATTGTCACGAAATATCAAATCAAGCAAATGCGTATTGTCTGGAGGGCTAGACAAAAGAATGGGAATGGTTGCACTCTATATTACAGATGCCAACTGATGGGAAAGATGAGCGCATGCGTAAAGGTAAAATTATTGTTTTAGTTTTGATGGTTTTTTGTATTCTTATTTTTGCAATTGTTGCCGCCTGGTTTTTACTGTCCAAAGACAATTTTGCCGTACCGGAAAACGCGGAAACAGAAGCCGCGGTTCTCCAGGTTGCTGGTTTAACGCGTAATGGGCAACGCGATCCGCAGGCGCTGATATCACTCTATCAACAACGCGTGGCGGTGCGTCAGGTAAATCTTGATAACGGTCAGTTGTTGGCTATGGGAGCAGAGAGCAACGTGAAAAAACGCTGTGTCGAACTGGCAGCGTCACGTGATCCGGCGCAAATCCGCCAGCGCTGTTCACTGGGTGAGGTTTATGTTGTTCGAGATAATAATGGTGAAATTCAGCAGGTTATACTTCCGGTTTACGGCAAAGGCGCGAAGTCGATGATGTATGCCTTAATCGCCCTTGAGACCGATGGCCGAACGGTAAAAGACCTGATGTATTACCAGCAGAATGAAACACCGCTGCTGGGGGCAAGAGTCGAAGACCCGGACTGGCGTAGCCAATGGCCAGGCAAAAAAATACGCGATAATAACGGCCAGCCGGCGCTAAAGGTTATTCAGAATAATCCCGGCCAGCATGATGACTATACGGTGGATGGAATTAGCGGCGCGACCCTGACTTCAACCGGCGTCGAGAAGAGTATTAATTACTGGGTGGGTGAGCAGGGGTACGGTAAGTTCCTTCAGCGGCTACAGCAAAATCCTGAAATATTAAATCGTTAAAAATAAATTCCGCAAAATATCCCTCAAACAACCGGTGTGAATACAGCACCGGTTTTTTATGCATCTGATCCCATTATTCCGCGATAGGAAAACCTCAACGCACGCCTAATAACCCAGAGTTATAAATATTTATTTCTTTGCAACATTTTACACAAATTGTCACAGTTTGACATTTTCATGATCCAGGTCATGTACATTACGAGTAAAAATGACAACGATAATCATTATCATTAACTCTAATGGGATGCGTCATGGCTGTTCCTCGTTCTTTCCTGCTGCTGATGTTGTTTAGCCTCGTGTTCGGCAGCGCGTGCGCGATGGCGCAGACCCACTATGCGCCGTATATCGAGGATATCGAGCAACGTCTTGATAAAACAGCCGAATTCTATCAGCAGCAAAAAAATACCGAAGCGCGCCGCGAGGTGCAAATGGCCTACTTTGAAGTGTTTGAAAACCTCGAAGGGCCAATCCGCATTAACATTTCGGCGCGGAAAAGCTACGAAATGGAGAGTACCTTCGGTGAGATCCGGCGCATGATTGGCGAGGGCAAACCGCAGAGCGAAGTTCAGGCGCGGATCGACGGGCTGAAGCAGGCGCTGCGTGAGGTGGAGCCGATACTGGACGGCGGGCATCGACTGGTGGCGGAAGAGCAGCATACCGCGCTGTCGCGCGATGACATTGCGCTGCACTGGCAAGATAGTTTTCGCACCATTGACGATATGCTGGCGCAGGCGGTAACGGAGTATCAGGCAGGTAACTATGCGCAGGCCAGCCAGCAGGTGCAGCAGGCGCACTATCAAGGCTTCAAAAACTCCGAAATGGAAACCTCGGTACGTCAGAATCGCTCGGCGAAAGAGGCCGCCGCCATCAACCAGCAGTTTACCGCGCTGATTACCCTGGCCTCCCAGCCGGACCGCCTGAACGATGTTTCGTATCAGGTCACCACGTTATTGCAGGATCTGGAAGATATTCTGCCAGGCCTGCCAACCACCCGTGACGATCAGCCGGTAAGCGCTCCGGCTAGCGCAGACAACGCCACACAGATCGAGGATACGGGAGCCCGGGCGGATTGGGTGAGCGTCGCTGCCGGGATTAACCAAAGCATCAATGCTGCTCTGGTGCGCTATCAGAACGGGGAAGGGCAGGATGCGATTCTCGATGTCCAGGACACCTATTTTGACCGTTTCGAAGCCACCGGAATGGAGAACAAAATCGGCTCCCGCGACTCGGCGTTTAAAACCTCCCTTGAAGCGCACTTTACCCGCATGGTTAGCCTGATGAAGGCCAACCAGCCGCAGGAAAAGCTGGTTGCCGAAGCCGCTGCGCTGGAGCAGGACCTGCAAAAAGCGGTGGCTATGCTGGGCGAGGGCGAAGAGACCCAATGGAGCCTGCTGCTCTACAGCCTGATGATCATCGTGCGCGAAGGGCTGGAAGCGTTGCTGATTGTGGCGGCTATCGTGGCCTATCTGGTTAAAAACAACCATCACGACAAGCTGCCGCTGATTCGCCAGTCGGTGATTGTCGCGCTGGTGGCCAGCGTGGCGACGGCGTTTATCTTCCAACTGCTGTTTACCAACTCCGGCGCCAGCCGGGAGCTGCTGGAGGGGATCACCATGCTGATTGCCGTGGTGATGCTGTTCTTTATGAGCTACTGGCTGCTGTCGAAGGTCGAAGCCCGCCACTGGAAAGCCTGGCTTGAGGGCAAACTCTCCCATTCGCTGTCGCGCGGATCGCTGGTAGGGCTGTGGCTAACCAGCTTCCTCGCGGTCTACCGCGAAGGTGCCGAAACGGTACTGTTCTACTACGCCCTGATTGGCGATGCCCAGGGGCTGCCGGGTCATCTTGCCATCGGTGCCGGGTTTGTTATCGGCTGCGTGGTACTGCTCATTGCCTGGCTCATCATGCGCTACTCGGTGGTTCGACTACCGCTTAAACCCTTCTTCATGTTCACCGGCGGTTTTATGTACCTGATGGCGTTTGTTTTCGCCGGTAAAGGGGTACTGGAACTGGTGGAGGGCAAACTATTCCAGCCAACGTTGATTAACGGGATGCCCGAAATCAGCTGGCTGGGGATTTACCCCTACGTGGAAACGCTGTTACCACAGATTGTATTGCTGCTCGCGGCGCTGGTGGCGTTATGGATCATGCGCCGCCGCCGGGCACCCGATGAGACCATTAAAACAAGTTTCTAACTATTTTAAGACGAGAGGATGAGTCAGATGACCATTAAGAAGACCCTGATTATCAGCGCAACCGTAGCCAGCATTTTCACCGCACCTGCGGCGCTGGCTTTTAAAGAGTATCCGGCTGGTGAGCCCGTCACCATGAATGAGATGGAGATCGCTGCGGTTTACCTGCAGCCGATCGATATGGAACCGCGCGGTATGGGTTTGCCGGCAGCGAAATCGGATATCCATCTGGAAGCCGATATCCATGCTGTTGAAGGCGGTAAAAATGGTTTTGGCGCAGGTGAATGGATCCCTTATCTGACCATCGCCTATACCCTGGTCAATAGCGACACCGGCGAAAAACAAGAAGGCACCTTTATGCCGATGGTGGCGAGCGATGGCCCGCACTACGGTGCGAATATCAAGATGATGGGCGTTGGTAACTACAAAGTGACCTACCACATTGACCCGCCGTCAAAAGCCGGGATGCACCGTCATACCGATAGCGAAACCGGCGTCGGCCGCTGGTGGAAGCCGTTTGATGTGAGCTATGAGTTTAAGTATGTCGGCCTGAACTAATTGTCTCCAGACGCTCAGATAGTTGACAACGTGCGCTCTTCAGGAATTGCCCGGCGGCGCTTTGCTTGCGCGGGCCTACGGAAAGCTCATAACCTGATGATGTTATGGGTTTTGTAGGCCGGGTAAGGCGTCAGCAGCCACCCGGCAGAAATGCGAACACCATAGTTAAAGCAGGTTTGTCATCAGTCTCAGCATCATCAGACGCGAGCGCTATTACGCAGGATGGTCGACGGGTCATCCTGCGGCGTATTTTTCATCCGCCGTACTGAGTTGAAGTCATGAGCTATTTTTTCGTCACGACGCTACAGGTCTTTTTCTGCATTGCGCTGCTCTCCGCCGTACTCTGGGGCCGCGGCAACCCTCCTGCACTGCGTCCGCTGGTCTGGACGCTGCTCACCGCGCTGGCTGGCGGACTGTTCGCCGGGCTGTTTATTCGCCCGAGCCAGTCGCTGGAGCTTCTGCTGGTTGGCGCGGAGATCCTCGTTTCTTTACTATTTTTGCTGAGCTTCTGGTGGTCAACGCCGCGGGTTCGCTATCTGTGGCAATGGGTTCTGACCTTCGGCGCGGCCCGCCATTGGGCGCTGGACCCGAACCTCGGCGGCCTGACCTCCACGCACGTGCTGAATACCGATCTACTGCTGAATCTGACCGCGCTGGTGCTGGCGTTCGCGCTTTTGTGCCTGGCGTGTGCGCTCTGCGCCATGCTGCTGCGCCGGATGCGCGGGTTCTACTGGCCGCTGACCCTGCTGCTGATGGTCCTGTTGTGGCTGCCGCTGAGCGGGAATTTGCTGCTGCTGTTGATGAAGCTACAGGTGGTGCCGCTGCTGAAACCGCTGCTGAGCTTCGTCGCCAAAGTGACTAACAATGCGGCGATGTATAACTGGGCCGCCGCCGCGGTACTGCTGTTAATGTGCCTGTTCTGGATCCCGGCGCTGCGCCGCTATTGCCGCAAGGTAAAAGCGACGGAAGAGCCAATCTCCCGCCGTCTGGCGCTGGCCGAACGCCGTGGAGCAACCCGGCTGTGGCTCACGACTATTTGCTGCGCGCTGGCGATTATCGGCGGACAGCTGTGGTGGGATCTGGTGGCTTCGCAGCCGCCGCGCTTATCCGAGGCGCAGCCGGTCACGCTGGCCGCTGACGGTCAAGTGCATATTCCGGTCGAACAGGTGCGCGATGGCAAACTGCATCGCTTTGTCTGGGTGGCGGATGACGGCAAAGCGATCCGCTTTTTTATCATCAACCGCTATCCCGACAAACTGCGTTTCGGCGTGGTGTTCGACGCCTGCCTGCTGTGCGGCGATCAGGGGTATGTGATGGAAGGCAATCAGGTGATTTGTGTTGCCTGCGGCGTGCACATCTTTATTCCTTCCATTGGCAAACCCGGTGGATGCAACCCGGTGCCGATCGACGACTGGCGCAACGATGACAAAGAGCTGACGATACCCGGCGCGGCCCTGGCCGTGGGGGGAAACTATTTCTCTACCGTCCTGACAATTAAAGTGACCGACCCGGTGGATGGTTCAACGCTGACCAACACCAGCGCCGACTTCAAATATAGCTATGGTGGTAAAACCTGGTTCTTCTCATCAGAAGCGAACTATGACCGTTTCCGCAATGCGCCAGAGCAGTTTGTTCCTGACGCAGTGAAGGAGGAGTAGCGATGCTGTGGCGAATGATCTACCAGTCATGGGGGCGCAATCTGCGGCGCAAAGCGCTGGCGGTATTGACCGTGTTTCTGGCGACCAGCCTAATCTCGGCGCTGCTGGCGGTCTCTATCGACATCGGCGACAAGATGTCCCGCGAGCTGAAATCCTACGGTGCCAATATTCTGATTGAGCCTGCAGGGCAGGCGGCGCTGCCCGCGCTGTTTAGCGAGCAAAGTAACCCGCTGGCCAGCGACGATTTTCTGGATGAATCCGAGCTGCCGAATATCAAAGATATCTTCTGGCGCAACAACATTGTTGGCTTCGCCCCGATGCTCGGCGGCGAAGTGAGCGTGGATGGCCATGATATCCGCGTGCTGGGGACCTTTTTCAGCCAGCCGGTCGCTATCCCGGATGAAGAGGGATACGAAACCGGGCAGCGAACGGTCAGCCCGTTCTGGCAGGTGAGTGGCGAATGGCCGCAGGAGCCGGTCGGTGAGACACCGCAAACCCTGGTCGGCCACGCGTTGGCGCGAAACTACGGCTGGAAGCCCGGCGATCGCCTGGCGTTAAAGGTCGCGGATAACGTGGTAAACGTGCAGGTGAGCGGTATTTTATCCAGCGGCGGCGATGAAGATAACCAGCTGGTCATGCCGCTTAGCGTGGTGCAGCAACTGCTGGGGCTACCGGGGAAAGTACAGGCGATCCGCGTGTCGGCGCTGACGGTGCCGGAAAACGAACTGTCGCGTCGGGCGCGTGAGGATCTCGAAGCGCTGAATGCCGAAGAGTACGATCTGTGGTACTGCACCGCCTATGTGTCGTCTATCGCCCACCAGCTTGAGGAGGCGATTTCCGGGGCGGAAGTGCGTCCGGTCTGGCAGGTTGCCGCTTCGGAAGGCGTGGTTATCGATAAAATTCAGCTGTTAATGGGCGTGGTAACGTTAGCCGCGCTGGCCGCCGCCGCGATGGGCATCGCCTCATTGATGACCAGCACCATTATGGAACGCGCCAAGGAGATTGGCCTGATGAAAGCGCTGGGCGCGCGGCAGTGGCAAATTCTGCTGCTGTTCTATCTTGAGGCGGCGCTGGGCGGCCTGGCCGGTGGAGCATTTGGCTGCATCGCCGGATGGGGGCTGGCGAAGGCTATCGGCCTGATGCTGTTTGATACGCCGCTTAATTTTGCCTGGGTGGTGGTGCCCTGCGTGCTGGTGATTGCGGTGCTGGTTGCGTTAATCGGCACCTGGTTCCCGGCGCGGCGTATTGCCCGTCTTTATCCTGTGGAGGTGCTGTATGGCCGTTAAGCGCGACATGCTGTGGTTATTAGTGTGGCGGGCGCTGCGGCTGCGTATGCAGCGGGTCAGCGTGGTATTTGCCGCGCTGGCGGTCGGTGCGACCATCGTCACGGCGCTTTCCGCCGTGTGGTTCGACATTAATAGCAAAATGAGCGAGGAACTGCGCACCTTTGGCGCGAACTTCTACATTGGTCCGGGCCATGGTACCAGCATGCCGCAGCCGGAACTGCAGGCGATTCTTGACGGCGCACCGGGTGGACTGATTCACGGCGCCAGCCCTTGGCTCTACGGTACCGCGCGCACCGAGCTGGAAAAAGTGGTGATGGTCGGCGTGTGGTTTGAGTCGCTGCAAAAACTGGTGCCCTATTGGCAGGTCAACGGCAGCTGGATCGGCGTTAGCTTTGACGATCGCAACGCGATGATTGGCGTGAAGCTGGCGCAGCGTCTGGCGCTGAATATTGGCGATAGCGTGACGCTGGTGGACCATAGTCGGCGCAAGAAACTGCTGATTAAGGGCATCGTTGAAGCAGGGGACGCGACCGACAATATGCTGATCGTCAGCCTCGACGTGGCGCAGTCATGGCTGCAAAAGCCCGGTGTTATCAGCCACGGGCTGCTTAGCGTCAGCAATGACCTCGGTCAGGTGGAGAGCTACGCCAGCCAGTTACAGCGGCAATACCCTGACCTTGAGATTCGTCCGGTGCGTAAAGTATCGGCATCTGAAGGGCAGGTGTTGGAGAAAATTAAGGGGCTGATGGGACTGGTATCGATAGTTATCCTTGCGCTCTCGTCCCTGTGCGTTAACACCACCCTAATGGCGATTGTCGGTGAACGCTCCCGCGAGTTTGCCCTGCAAAAAGCCCTGGGCGCCAGCAACGGCGATATCACCCGTCAAATGCTGCTGGAAACCAGCATCATCACCCTTGCGGCGGTGGTTTGCGGTTGGGTGCTGGGCTATCTGCTGGCGCAGCTGCTGGGATTAACGGTGTTTAACGCCAGTATCTCGCTGCGCCTGCCGGTGCTGCCGATTACCCTGATTCTGTCTTTACTGGTCGCCCTGCTGGCGGCCATTGTTCCGGTGCGGCGCGCGGTGAGCGTCGAACCTGCGAAAGTGCTGAAAGGAGAGTAACGCCATGACCGTCACGTCTTTGCGTCAGATGGCGATTGAAACGCGTCATTTATATAAGCGGTTCGGGGAAGTAACCGCGCTGGAAGATATCAACCTGCGCATCGCCCGCGGCGAGTTTGTCGCTATTATGGGGGCGTCTGGTTCCGGTAAAACGACGCTGATGAATATTCTCACCTGTCTGGATACCGCCAGCGAAGGGCAGGTGATCCTCGACGGAACCGACGCGGCGGCGCTGGATGAAGAGGGGCGCAGGCGCTTTCGCGCGCAGAAAATTGGCCTTGTGTTCCAGCAGTTCCACCTGATCCCGTTTCTGACGGCGCTGGAAAATATCATGCTGGCGCAGCATTACCACAGCGTGGTGGATGAAGCTGCCGCCAGAGCGGTGCTGGCTCAGGTCGGCCTTGAGCATCGTGTTACCCATCTACCGAGCCAGCTTTCCGGCGGTGAGCAGCAGCGCGTCTGCATTGCCCGGGCGCTGGTTAACGAGCCACCGGTTATTTTTGCCGATGAGCCAACCGGTAACCTCGATGAAGAGAACGAACAGCGGGTGCTGGATCTGCTGACCGATTTGCACCGCCAGGGGCGCACCATTGTGATGGTGACCCACAACCCGGCGCTGGGGCAGTTCGCCGATCGCATCGTGCGTTTGCAGCACGGAAAGTATCTGGGAGAGGAGGTGAATCATCATGCGCATGCCTAAAGTGATGCTTGTCCTGCTGCTGGTGCTGCTCGGCGGCTGCAAAGAGGAAAAGCTGGCGCGCGGCGAGGCGGCACCCGCGCTGGCGGCGTTTGATTTGCAGGGGGAATCGGCCAGCCTTGAGCGCTGGCAGGGCAAGGCGGTGTATCTCAATTTCTGGTCATCAAGCTGCGGCGGCTGTCTGGCGGAGATGGATTCCTTACAGGCGCTCAGCCAGCGCTGGCCGGATAAACTGGTGGTGGTGGGCGTCAATACCGACCCGGAATCAGTCGATATCGCGCCGCTGTTAGCTAAACATGGCATCAGCTATCCGGTGCTGCGCGACCAGCTCAAAATGACCCAGGAGCGCTATCAGGTTATCGGCACCCCAACGTCAATATTGATTGATAGCCATGGCACGGTGCTGGATTTGCATCAGGGCCTGCGCAAGCCCGAGGAGTTACAGATGGTGTTTAGCCAGCTGGCGCAAAAATAGTTTCCCCCGCGCGAGCAGTCTTGTAGCCCGGACAGGCGCGTTAGCGCCGCCTCCGGGAAAATAGTGGTAGCCCGGGTAAGGCGTCAGCCGCCACCCGGGATGTCTCACTTACAGATACTGGCTCAGTAGCGCCTCAAGGCTGTTCTGGTCCACGGCAAACAGGCGAATACCTTCGGCGAGCTTCTCCACCGCCATCGCATCCTGATGATGCGCCCAATAAAACTCCGCTTCACTCATTGCGGCGGGCTTCGCCTGAACCTCACCTTCATATGTCAACGGTGCGGGTACCGGCCCCTGAGTTTGCTGCAATTGCGCCAGCAGTGCCGGAGAAACGGTCAGACGGTCGCAGCCGTTAAGCGCCAGTACCTGTTCCGGCGTGCGGAAGCTGGCCCCCATCACCACCGTCCGGTAACCGTGCATTTTATAAAAGCGATAGATCTTCTGTACCGATTCGACGCCCGGATCGTTATCGACGGTGAAGGTGGTATCAGGGTTGTTTTTCTTGTACCAGTCGTAGATGCGACCGACAAATGGAGAAATCAGAAAAACCCCGGCATCGGCGCAGGCTCTGGCCTGGGCAAAGGAGAACAGTAGCGTCAGGTTGCACTGGATACCCTCTTTTTCCAGCGTTTCTGCCGCGCGGATCCCTTGCCAGGTGGCAGCGAGCTTAATTAAAACCCGCTCTTTACCAATTCCTTTCTCTTCATACAGCGCAATGATTTTCCGCGCTTTAGCTATGCTGGCCTGAGTATCAAATGAGAGGCGGGCATCCACTTCGGTTGAAATACGCCCGGGAACGCTTTTCAGGATCAACGCTCCGATACTTACCGCCAGATAATCGGCAATATCCGCAGGCTTTACCGTTTTTCCACTCTGGCGGGACTTCACCGCTGCGACGGCATCTTTCACCAGTTTTTGGTACTGCGGAAGCTGCGCCGCTTTATAAATAAGCGAAGGGTTGGTGGTCGCATCTTCAGGCTGATAAGCCATAATGCTGTCAATGTCCCCGCTGTCGGCAACAATGGTTGTCCGCTGCTTTAGTTGTTCAAGCTGATTCATCGCTATGACCTGTTTTTCAATAATAGGGCTGGAAACAACAAGGAGAAGGCAAGGCCCGCTCCTTATTGTTGACTGGGTGGGGGATTATTTTGCCTGCGCGACGCGGGAGGTCAGGCCTGGCATATTGAAGCATTCGGCTTCGTTCTGGATCATATCTTTAATTTTATTGACCACGTAACGCTCAGGCTCGACGCCAAACGACTTCAGATTGGCAAACATGGTTTGCATCTCTTTGACAACATCCGGTTTTTCGTAGTTGTAGTGGCCGCTGAGTTCAAGAATCTCTTTCAACAATTCTGGCTCGTTAAAGATTTGCTCTTCGGACTTGTTTTTGTGCTCATCGGTCATCCATTTTTCCCATTTGTGGCTCAGCACGCACTCGCGGGTCAGGACGGTTTTTAAATCAGACGCTGACTTGATAAAGCCTTTCGCCGCCAGATCTTTCTCGACTTCCGCCAGCTTCAGATAAGCGCGGGTTTCAATGGTGCCGTAGGCCGGGGCGACGTTCATCGCGGTGATGCCCAGACCCGGATGCTTCAGTAGAATTTCATCCGGCAGGTAGTCGCCGTTATGCTCTTTCAGGCCCACGCCGTGGCGGGTGCTGATAGCCGAAAGCTCTGCGGACTGCTTATCATTAAAGTGGCCAACGTTCTTGGTCAGGCGGGTCAGAGTGCCGGTTTGACCGACGATAAACAGCGGCTGCGGCAGCGATTCAGCGGCCAGACGCTTATTCAGCTCGATAATAAACCCTTCATAGGCGCTGACGTCGGTCAGGCCACCGTTGGTCTCTTCGGTACCGACTTCATAGAAGAACTCTTTCAGGTTATTGGCCTTGCGGTACTCTTCGCAGAAGCGAATCAGCTCAACGGTACGGCTCAGAACCAGTTCGATATCAATGACTTTACCAACAACGTACGGGTCTTTCGTCGGGTCAATATGCAACAGGTCGAAACCGGCATCCATATCAATCTGATAAGAGCGGCGGGCCAGCTTCATCGCTTCGGCTTCCGGAATATGATCTTTACGCTCTTTATCACGCTGCCATGGGCCGCCGTGGTCGCGGCAGAGGAAGTAATCGCCATCGAAGCCGACTTTTTCCGCCATCGCTTTCAGGTCGGCAGCAAAGCGGAACTGATCCCAGTTATTAACGTAACCCGCGCCAAACTCATCGGCATCAACCTGGTTGCGGCTGGCAATAAACATCAACGGCAGATCTTTTTCTTTACCCAGTTCAAAGCAGGCCTGAATTAACGCCGGAGACATTGGGCCAATTCCCAGCATCGTAGACTTGCCACCGTTAACAATATAATCGACGTACTGTTTCATTGTGTTTTTCATGATAACTCCTCAGACTTTATTCATATCAGAAGTGATTGTTTTTTTAGCCGACTCTTTTTTTACCGGCTCGCTAATATTGGGGCGCAGAATATGCAGACAGATGGCGGTGACAATAACGCCGATAAGCATATCGATGACGTACCACATTGGCGCTTTATTGACGCCAGCAATGGCAATTAATCCACCGTGGGGAACCATAGATTCGACGCCGTGAACCATAGCCAGACCGGCACCGACGGCGCTACCGATAATAATTGACGGCAGCACGGTCTTCAGATTTTTAACGGCGAAAGGAATCGCTCCTTCGGTAATGCCAATTAATCCCATAAAGGCAGCAGAGGTCCCCATTCTTCTTTCATCTTCAGCCCATTTACGCTGGGAAATAAAAGTCGAGAGGGCAATGCCGAGCGGTGGGATAGCGCAGGCAATACGGTAAGCGCCGTTCGGGCCATAAATACCTTCTGCCATTAATGCGAGGGTAAATGCCGTGGCGGTTTTATTGACCGGTCCACCCATATCAAAGGCCGCCATGGCGCCGAGAATTAAACCTAATACGACGCCGCTGCTTCCCTGCATATTAGAGAGCATGGAAACCAGCCATTTCATGGCAAAACCGATGGGCCCAATCAGTACGTACAGATAGAGCATGCCGACAATAACGCTTGAGACGATGGGAATAATCATGATCGGCATGACCGGCATCAGCACTTTGCCGACCTTCCAGGTTTTTACCCATTTAGCGACGTAGCCGCTGAGAATACCGAGCAGCATTGCGCCGAGAAAACCGGTTACCACGTGGTCCGCGCCTAGCGGCGTGCTGGCCATAAAACCAGTGATTAAGCCCGGCGTCAGCCCCGGCTTACCGGCGATAGAGTAGGAAATATAGGCCGCCAGCACCGGGATCATCATTCCCAGCCCGGCGCTGCCGATAGCGCCAAGGTTTAATAAGAATGGATTGGTGACGACCATGCCTTTGCCCGCAACCGGCTCGCCGCCAATCAGCGACAGCGCCAGACAGATGCCGCCGACCACCACCACCGGCATCATATATGACACGCCGGTGCTAAACGCTTTAACTAAATCATCCTTAATGGCTTTTGCTTTTTCCGACATTTTTTATCCTCCCGATACCCTGTATTTTTATGGGATGACATACGATTTACGGGCGTAGTCATCCCCGGGCGCTTTTGCGTCATAATTGAAATACAGCGTTCGCAGAAATTTAATTAACGTTTTTATTCACCGATGGCGAATGCCGAAATAAATTCGCATCGGTGGTTTGATTTATTTAACCAGCTTCTCGGCTCTGTCAATAATCGCCGCCGGATCGCGAACTACTTCCGCCGGATTGAGCGAAATAATCAGGCCAGCGTCTTCTTTTTCTTCAAAGCGTTCGACGCCTTCAATACCGATGGCAATTGCCAGAATAACCACGTCGGCTTCGGCGATTTCGTCTTCGCTTAATTCGTTTTCAATTCCCATTCCGCCCTGGGTTTCGACTTTGACGTCATAACCTCTTTTTTTACACTCCTGCTCAATCGCTTCCTGGGCCATATAGGTGTGGGCGACTCCGGTAATACATGCTGCGACTCCGACAATTTTCATGAGTGACTCCTGATTTTTATTTGGCTGTAATTTTAAAGATGGCTTAATAATTTCCTGATTTCATACGGCCAGAGTATTGGCCATCAGGTTGTAGAGTACGGTGACGTTTTCGGCCTGTTTTATTTCATTGCGGAAATCCTCTTTCATTAGCTTTCTGGCAAGCGTAGAGAAATATTTCATATGTTCGTTCGGGTCGGCGGATTTACTCACCGTCAGCATAAACACGGTTTCGACCTCCTGATCGCCCCACATAATGGGCGTCGCCAGGGTCGCCATACTGATAGTGGAGTAGTGAATATGGTCCGACTTGGTGTGCGGAATGGCGAAGCCATAGCCTACGGCGGTGGAGAATGAGTCCTCGCGCGCCCAGATGTCGTCGCTGAGTTGATCCCGATTATCGGTGCGATGGTGCAGCCACAGATTGTCGGTCATCTTTTTGATAACTTCGTTTTTATCACTGGCTTCCAGATCACAGAGAATGAAATCCGGGGCGAGGATCGGCATTTTGCTAACCGCTTTTACGTCCGGTGAACGCAGCGCGGTTTTGACCTCAGCAGAGCGTTTTAACGCCACGATATCCTGCGCTAGCCGCTGGCATTTAGCGAAACTCAGCTCCCGCAGCGCATGTTTAACGCCTGGAATCGAGGTGCCGCTCATGCTGAGCTCGTCAAAGCCCATGCCCACGAATAGCGGCAGAAAATCTTTGCTGGCGCCCAGCTCCCCGCAGATGCCAATCCACTTGCCAGCACGATGGACCTCATCGGCGGCAAACTGCATAGCGCGAAGAAATGCCGGGGCATAGTTGTCGTACACCGCCTCAACCTGCGTATTTCCGCGGTCGGCGGCAAAAAAGTACTGCGTCAGGTCGTTACTGCCGACGCTGAAGAAGTCCGCGTATTCGGCTATCTCACGAATTGCGAAGATGACTGAGGGCACTTCCAGCATCACGCCGAGCGAAATCTCATCGTTGAACGCCAATCCCTCGCTGCGCATCGCGCTTTTCACCTCCTCCAGCACTTCACGGCACCAGATAACTTCATCAACGTTAGCGATCATTGGGATCATGATTTTGGCATTGCCAAATGCCGAGGCGCTGAGGATGGCCTTGAGCTGCATGGCAAAAAGGTTGCGATAGTGCGGATAGGTGCGTACCGCCCGGAAGCCGAGAAACGGATTTTCCTCTTCACCGAGGTTCATATAGTCGACGGGTTTGTCGCCGCCGATATCGAAGGTGCGAAATATCACCGGCTTCCCTTCGGCGAGCTGCATCACCTGGCCGTAGAGCTCAGCCAGCTCGCAGTAGTCCGGTGCGGTTTCACGATCCATAAAGGACATTTCGGTACGGAACAGCCCAATACCTTCAGCGCCGTTGTTGAACGCGGCTTCGGCTTCCGCCAGGCTGGCAATGTTGGCGGCGATTTCGATGCTATGGTTATCGCGGGTCATCGCGGGTTGACGGACGTTAGCCAGCATCTGCTGTTGCATGGTCTGCTGCACGGTGATTTCGTTGCGGTAATAGCGCAGGACTTTTTCATCCGGTGCGGTAATCAAAATGGCCGGGTTACCATCGATGATGATGTCATTCTCTGCATTCAACGCCAGAGCTGAAAAATCGATATCCGTCAGGGTTGGGATACCAAGTGAACGGGCCAGAATAGCGGTGTGAGATGTTTTACCGGTGGCGGATAACACCATTCCGGCAAGATACTCTTTATTGATGCCGAGGAACTGACTCGGCGTCAGGCTATTGGCCAGAATAATCGATGGCTGTGTTAATTTAAGGCTGTTTTGTGGTAATACGCCAGCGCCATAAACCGAAGTAAGTAATTGCCCGGTAATATCGAGAACGTCCAGAGTGCGCTCTTTAATATATTTGCTTGATGAACGATTAAGAATTTCACAGAACGCTATGGCAGCCTTAATGATCGCATTCCAGGCATTTTCTCCGCCCACAATCGCGGTGGAAATATGGTGCTGGAAGGTTGCATCGGTAATTATTGATAAATGCGCTTGCAGGATATCATGCTCAACGCCTTTTTGGGTTTCCAGCGCGGTCTGTTTATCATGTTTGAGCGTTTCTAAACCTGCCATAAAAATACGCTGCTGGTGCTCAGTGGAATATTCACCGCCGGGGTTACGCGCCAGCATTTCATCCAGTGACAGGCTCTGAATACGAACGGGTCTGGCAATGGCCACACCGCCGCTGATGCGTGAACCCTGAATAAAACTGAGCTGGGTTTCCCGTAGAGAGCGTGGGAGATAGCCTGCTGGCGCTGTTGTTTCTTCCACCTGGCTGACTTCGAAAGATGGGAGTTTTTTGAGCAGCGTACTCAGCTGTTGGGCAGCGTTTGCAGCATCTTTTCCGCTGATGGTAATTTCACAGGCGTCGCTGAGTAAGGTATCGGTGGCGACAATAGAAAGCGCGCTTTTGCCATTGCCTGACATTCCGCTGCGAATATTATTCCAGCACACCGCAGATTGAAAAGTATTACACAGTCGTTCGATATGCCCCGCCGGTCGGGCGTGAATACCATCCTTCAGATTACATTGATACGTTATTATCTCTGACATTGTCACTCCCGAGAATCTTTAAGCGAAAGCTAATTAATTTTTTGAGCAGGTATTAATGCCTGCGTTTCATGTTTTATATCCTTTATCGTTCTCGCTCTGCTTTGAATAGAAAAAAAGTGACCTTTGCTCGAATAAAAAAGCTCGGTTGTTATTTTGTGATCGCAGTCATAAATTTAGCGTGTAAAATCTCTTGTGATAGTTATCACACTCTTATTAACGATCGAAGGTCGGTAACGTATTTGCTATTAAAGTGCTTTTCTTTCTATTTAATGGTTGTGGGGTAATGGAGTAAAAATAAAACACACTCATTTATTTTGCCGTGGTAGATACGATGCATTTTCGTGGAGTATTACTGGATTTAGACGGAACGCTGGTGAACTCGCTGGATTTCGTTGAGGCTTCCTGGAGTTTATGGGCGACTAAAAAAGGCCTGGAGCCGAGGGCGGTATGCCATTATCTCCACGGTAAACCCGCCCTGAGCACGCTGCACCACTTTATGCCCGATGCCAGCGAACAAACCATCATTGATGAATTTCTCGCGTTGGAAGAGTTTGAAGCGCGCAATACTGAAGGCATTACCGCAGTGAACGGTGCGGTTGATTTTCTCCGCCAGCTGGAGCAGTTGCAGGCTCCCTGGGCCATTGTGACTTCCGGGTCGATGAAGGTGGCCTCGGCACGGATCCGCCAGGCCGGGTTTCCGTTTCCGCCGGTTCTGGTGACCAGCGAAGATATTCATCACGGCAAGCCGCATCCCGAGCCGTTCCTGACGGGTGCAGCCCGACTCGGTCTTTCTCCCGCTAACTGCCTCGCTTTTGAAGATTCCACTGCCGGTCTGCTTTCTGCTACCCAGGCGGGATGCGTAGTGGTTGAAGTGTTGACCCGTCAGTCGGTGGTTCACGATATCGATACCTGGCAAACCATTGATAACTACCTTGACCTGCGCGTAATGCACAAGGGTGAGGCGGATTTTTTCCTTAAGATTTAGAGGGAGTTTTAAATGTCATCACGAAAAACCCTGGCCAATGCCATCCGTATGCTGAGCGTTGATGCCGTGCAGCGGGCGAACTCCGGCCATCCGGGCGCTCCGATGGGAATGGCGGATATTGCCGAAGTGCTGTGGCAAGATTTTCTCAACCATAACCCGAATAACCCCGCATGGGCCAACCGCGACCGTTTTGTGCTCTCCAACGGCCACGGTTCGATGCTGATCTACAGCCTGCTACACCTGACCGGCTACGACCTGCCAATGGATGAGCTAAAAAACTTCCGTCAGCTGCATTCGAAAACGCCGGGCCACCCGGAAGTGGGCCATACCCCCGGCGTGGAAACCACCACCGGGCCGCTGGGCCAGGGGATCGCCAACGCGGTCGGCATGGCGATTGCCGAGAAAACCCTCGCGGCGCAATTTAACCGTCCGGGCCATGAAATCGTCGATCACTTCACATATGCCTTTATGGGTGACGGCTGCATGATGGAGGGCATTTCACATGAAGTGTGCTCTCTGGCGGGGACGCTGAAGCTCGGTAAGCTGGTGGCGTTCTACGACGATAACGGCATCTCTATCGATGGCCATGTTGAGGGATGGTTCACCGATGATACCGCTAAACGCTTCGAGGCCTACGGTTGGCACGTGGTGCGCGGAGTCGATGGGCACGACCCTGAATCCATCCGCGCCGCGATTGATGTCGCAAAGTCGATTACCTCCATGCCAACGTTAATTATCTGCAAGACGGTGATTGGTTTTGGCTCGCCGCAGAAAGCGGGTACCCATGAGGTTCACGGCGCGCCGCTGGGCGAGGCCGAGGTGGCGGCGACGCGTGAGGCGCTGGGCTGGCCGCATCCGCCGTTTGTTATTCCTTCTGAGATAGCCGCTCAGTGGGATGCTCGCAAATTAGGGCAGGCGAAGGAGGCTGCATGGAACGAGAAGTTTGCCGCCTACGCTCAAGCCTTCCCCGAGCTGGCTGGCGACTATACCCGCAGAATAAAGGGGCAACTGCCAGCAGACTTTGCCAGCAAGGCGCAGGCGTTTATTGAAAAATTACAGGCCAAACCGGCGAAAATCGCCAGCCGCAAAGCCTCGCAGAATGCAATTGAAGCCTTCGGTCCCTGGCTGCCTGAGTTTCTCGGCGGATCTGCGGATCTGGCACCGTCGAACCTGACCTTGTGGTCCGGCTCTAAAGCGATTAACGAAGACAGCGCCGGGAACTACATCCACTACGGCGTGCGCGAGTTCGGTATGACCGCCATCGCCAACGGTATTGCGCTGCACGGCGGCTTCCTGCCGTACACCTCGACGTTCCTGATGTTTGTCGAATACGCACGCAACGCGGTGCGCATGGCGGCGCTGATGAAGCAGCGCCAGGTGATGGTTTATACCCACGACTCTATTGGTCTGGGTGAAGATGGCCCGACTCATCAGCCAGTCGAACAGATTGCTTCATTGCGCCTGACGCCGAACCTCAGCACCTGGCGTCCCTGCGACCAGGTAGAATCGGCGGTGGCGTGGAAATATGGCGTTGAGCGGCAGGATGGCCCGACCGCGCTGATTTTCTCCCGGCAAAACCTGACCCAGCAGGAACGGACCTGGCAGCAGGTGCAGGATATCGCGCGCGGTGGCTATATACTGAAGGATTGTGACGGGCAACCACAGCTGATTCTTATCGCGACCGGTTCCGAAGTTGAGCTGGCAATGGCTGCATATCAACAACTGACGGCAGAAGGCGTGAAGGCGCGGGTGGTCTCGATGCCGTCCACCGATGTCTTCGATACACAGGATGCGGCGTATCGTGAAGCGGTGTTGCCGAAAGCGGTTACCGCTCGCGTGGCAGTGGAAGCCGGTATCGCTGACTACTGGTTTAAATATGTCGGGCTGAACGGCGCGATTATCGGTATGCAGAGCTATGGCGAGTCCGCCCCGGCGGAACAGCTTTATCAGGCGTTCGGTATTACCGTTGAGGTGGTGTTGCAGCAGGCAAAAGCGCTTCTGGCTTAACCTTTAACGGCCCCTTATACCCTAAATAATTCGAGTTGCAGGAAGGCGGCGACGCAGTGAATCCCCAGGAGCTTACTCTAGTAAGTGACTGGGGTGAGCGAGGAAAGCCAACGCACAAGCAACTTGAAGTATGACGGGGATATACGCTAAGGGGCCGCTTTTCATTAAGGGAGAGATAAAATGTATCCCGTCGATCTTCATATGCATACCCTGGCCAGCACTCACGCCTACAGCACGGTGCATGACTATATCGCCGCCGCGGTGCGTAACCATATTCGCCTGATCGCCATCACCGACCATGGCCCGGAAATGGTTGATGCGCCGCATCCGTTCCACTTCAATAATTTGCGCGTACTGCCGCGGGTGGTTGATGGGGTCGGGATCCTGCGCGGTATCGAGGCCAATATTAAATCCGGCGGCGAGACCGATTGCAGCGACAAAATGCGCGCGTCGCTGGATTTAGTTATTGCCGGATTCCACAAGCAGGTGTTTGCGCCTGCGGATATCAGCACCAATACCGATGCGCTGATTGCCGTGATAGCGAGCGGGAAGGTGCACATCATCAGCCATCCTGGTAACCCGGAGTATCCGATTGATATCCCGGCAGTGGTGGCTGCCGCCAAAGCCTGCGATGTGGCTCTGGAGGTGAATAACGCCTCTTTTGTCCTGTCGCGTCAGGGCAGTGAGGGGAACTGTCGCAAAATTGTCGCCGCCGTGCGCGACAGCGGTGGACTTCTCTCGTTGGGTAGCGATTCACACAGCGCATTTTCGCTGGGGGACTTCAGCGCCTGTCAGCATCTGCTGGCGGAGGTGGATTTTCCGCTATCAAGAGTGCTGAACACCTCCGTGCGTCAGGTGCTGGCGTTTCTTGAACAGCGCGGTGGGGAGCGGATTGATGCACTTTATGCGCTGCCGGGCTGAAAAGCCTTGTGGGTTAAACCCTCACCCTTAAAAAGGGAGAGGGAGTACGGCGTGCTGTGCGGCTTTGAAGCTGGGCGGTTGTAGCCTGAACAGGTCCGCGGCACCGCCTCCGGGAACACCTTCTACAGGTCAATAACGTTGCCTCGCGGCAGATTTAAAGACTTGCGAATGGCGGCGATAACCTCCGCCGGTTTGAGCAGCAATGAGTTAATGCAGACGTTCAGAATACGACAGCCGTCAAAACGTGAGGGGTTATCGATCGTAATGTCGGAGGCAATAATTGCGAGTTCTGATTCGAAAATATCTTTATCGGTAATTGGATTCTTGAGCCCCAGCACGCCCTGAGTCTCTATTTTGATTGCAAAGCGATACTGCTTCGCGAGTTTCTCCAGTTGCTCCGCGGCCATATAGGTGTGCGCCACGCCGGTCGCGCATGCGGTCACCGCCACAATATGCAGATTCCGTTCGCTGGAGAAGGGCTGAATCTCATCTCTTCCTGCACGAGTGGTCATATGCTTGCTCCCTTATTTTTGCGCCGGTACTCAAGCGGCGTACAGTCGTTAATATCGCGAAATACCTTGCAGAAATAGTTGGTGTCAGTAAAACCGCACTTCTCTGAAACCTCGTTTATTTTCAGATTGGTATTGGTTAGCAGTGCTTTTGAACGCGAGATGCGGGCTAACTTGAGATATTCATTAAATTTCACGTCTGACTCCTTCGAAAACAGACGCGACAGATAGCCGGGGGAGATATTAAAGGTCTCGGCGACGCTCTCCCGACTAATGTCCGTATGGTAGTGGATATCAATATGGCCTTTAATTTCATCCAGTAGCGAAAAGGGTCCTCGCGGATTATTCAGGCCATCGGTAATTTGGTATAGCAGGTCGTTAAGCAGCGCATAGACGATATGGGAAAAGGTCTCGCCGGTATTGTCCTGTGCCCACGCCAGGGATTCGGCCAGCTCAAGCAGGCGGTCGCGAACCGAACTGCTGGAGTTTTGCAGGTTATATTTCTCCACTTCTTTAAACTGCGTACCGTCCCAGTTGCTGATGCTAAAACCGACATCCTGCTTCCAGAAAACAATCGACATGCAAATAACCGGGCTTTCCCACTGCGGTGAGTTCCAGCTGTTGGCGGGAATATAGGTAATCGTACCAACCGGGCGTTCATATTTAACGATTCTGTCCGCCCCTTTCGGCAGCAGCATGCTGAGCGCCCCTTTTACCGTCAGTTCGATACGCGGCACGTGCAGATGATAGGCCATCGCCGGGGCCTGCGCGTTGCCGTTGGCCACCAGCACGCTCTCGTTAGTGGCGCACAGGTTACTGAATTCACTGAGGATCGATTGAATAAACGTAGCCATATTATACCCGTGGTTTAATAACGGTCTTTAAGACCTTGACCGCAACTGCGGTCGTGATGGTCCCGGCGATCACCGAAACGATATAGCCAAAATGGTTACTGACCACCGGTAATACAATCAGCCCGCCCCACGGGGCGGCGTTGGTTGCCCCAAACCATAAAGAAAGGACGGCGGCGACCGCGCTGCCGAGCATAATCGCCGGGATCACCCGTACCGGATCCGCTGCCGCAAACGGGATCGCACCTTCGGTGATGCCGACAAAACCCATAATCACTGCGGGCTTCCCGGCTTCCCGCTCTACATCATTAAAAATGTCTTTAAACAGAAAGGTCGCCAGCGCCAGCCCCAGCGGCGGCGTGCAGTCGGCGGCGGCCACCGCGGCCATCAGCTGCGGATTGGTCGAGATCAGGGCGACGGCAAAGAAAAAGGCGGTTTTGTTCATTGGCCTGCCCATATCGACGGCAATCATACAGCCCAGAATGGTACCGAGAATAATGAACGAGGCCCCCTGCATATTGCCAAGCCAGACGCTAAGCCACTTCATGACCCCGGCAATCGGGTCGCCGATAATGTAATAAACCGCCATTCCGGTCACGAACGTGCCGATCAGTGGAATAATAAAAATCGGCAATATCATGCGCAGGAAATGGGGAATATTGAGCCGGGCAATCAGATTAAGCAGGAGGTAGACCACCAGTCCGGCAATAATCCCGGAAAGCATGCCGCCTAAAAATCCAGCACCCATTTGATACGCCATTAGCCCGCCGATGGCGCCCGGCGCGATGCCCGGTTTATCGACCATTGAATAAGCGATAAAACCCGACAGAATGGGGATGAACAGAGTTAATCCCGCCATCCCAATTTGCGACATCGCTTTCAAAAATCCGCGATCCGGCACGGCGGCTTCACCGTTAAACATTACCGCCAGCGCCAGCAGCACGCCTCCGGCCACCACGAATGGGATCATGTACGACACGCCGGTCATGAAATGCCGTTTGGTATTTTTTAATAGTTTTAACATGTCAGCCTCATAACGTTTGGTGATCAGAAGGCCAGAGTTCTGGATATCAGGTTGTAGAGTGCTTTTGGGTTTTTCATTTCTTTGACCAGACTGACAAATTCATCATTCATCAGCATGCGCGCCAGGGTGGAGAAATATTTCATATGCTCATTATCCTGCGCGGAATTGCTGATCGTCAGCATAAACAGGGTGTCTACCATCACGCCGCCCCAGGCTATCGGCTGCTTAAGCGTTGCGACGCTAATAGCAGAGTCGTGGATGTAGTCCGTTTGGGCGTGGGGAATGGCAAACCCCGAGCCGACAACGGTAGGAAAAGGCACTTCCCGGGCCCAGATGTCGTCACATAGTCTGTCCCGCTCATCGGTACGCTCACGCAGCCACAGGTTATCGACCATCATTTTGATCGCTTCGTTTTTATCGGCGGCGTCAATATTCCACAGGATCATCTCCGGTGACAGAAGCGGTTTTTTCGCCGCTCCACCGCCCGGGCGTTGCAGTATGGCTTTGACCTGGTCTGCGCGTTGGCTCGCGAGCAGGGTTTGCGTTAGCGTCTGACAATCGGCAACGTTAAGCTTTCTGAGCGCATTTTTAACCCCTGGGATTGCGGCGCAGTTCATACTCAATTCATCAAAACCGATGCCGATGAGCAGGGGGAGAATGGGGGCGTCGGCGGCCAGTTCGCCGCAAAGCCCAATCGGTTTACCGGCGCGATGAGCTTCACTGACCGCAAACTGCAGGGCGCGTAAAAAAGGCGGCGCGTAGCTGTCGTAGAGGCTCTTTACCTGAGCATTTCCCCGGTCGGCGGCGAAAAAGTACTGCGTCAGGTCGTTACTGCCAACGCTGAAAAAATCGGCGTGTTCGGCCATTTCCGCCATGGCGAACAGCACCGAGGGAACTTCCAGCATGATACCGAGCGCAATCGCTTCATCGAATGCCAGCCCTTCACCGCGCATCTCCTGCTTGACCGACTCCAGTACCTCCCGGCACCAGAGAAGTTCTTCAACTCGCGTAATCATCGGCAACATGATTTTGGCCTGACCTGCCGCCGATGCGATAAGAATCGCCTTCAATTGGGCGGCGAAAAGGTCGCGATAGTGCGGATAGGTACGCACTGCCCGGAAGCCGAGAAACGGGTTCTTTTCTTTGTCGCTGCTAAGGTAGTCGACGGGCTTATCACCGCCGATGTCAAAAGTGCGAAAGATAACCGTTTTACCCGCAGCCAGAATCACCACCTGTGTGTAAAGGTCGGCCAGCTCCTTGCCGGTGGGGGGCGTATCGCGGCCCATAAAGGTTATCTCAGTGCGAAACAGCCCGATGCTTTGTGCGCCATTATCAAAGGCGGCCTGCGCTTCGGCGAGGCTGGCAATGTTTGCCGCGATCTCAATGTGCTGCCCGTCGCCAGTCTGTGCCGGTGTTGAAGCGTTTGCCCGTAATAACTGCTGCATGGCCTGCTGTACGGCAATTTCCTGGCGGTAATAGCGCAGCGTCTTCTCATCCGGATGGGTAATCAGAATTCCGGGCTCGCCATCAATAATTATCTGCCGCTCAGGCTCAAGCTTGAGCGACGACATATCGATATCGGTCAGGGTTGGAATACTTAATGCGCGCGCCAGGATTGCCGTGTGCGATGTTTTTCCCGTGGACGATAACACCAGACCGACGATCCGGTTTCTGTCGAGAGCCAGAAACTGGCTGGGAGTCAGGTGGTTGGCGAACACAACCACCGGTTCGTTGAGCGTGAGGGGCGAGTGTGCCAGCGCCTGTTCGCCATACAACGTGCAAATAAGCTGCGTAGCGATGTCGAGGATATCCAGCGTTCGCTCCTGAATATAATGGCTGGATGAGCGCTCAAGCATGTGGCAAAAATCGAGAGCCGCCTGGGCGATGGCGGACCAGGCATTGATATTGTTATTAAGATAACCGATCGCCTTATCCCGAAAGGTCATGTCGGTAATTAGCGAGAGATGGGCTTCGATAAGCTCGCGTTCAACGCCGTGGGTTTGTCCAAGAGCCGCCTCTTTCTCTGCGCGCAAAGCGTCTAACCCAGCGATAAGTCGAGTCGTTTCATCTTCAAGGCGATCAACGTGGCCCGGATTTCGCGCGATGATGTCGGCGAAAGTGAGGCTTTGCACTACCCTTGGTTTGGCGATCGCCGCGCCTTTATTTATGCGGGTTCCCTGAATAACCTGCGGGTTCAGCTCCCGCAGGCAGCGGGGCAGATAGCCCAGGCTGGTCACCGGTTCAGGTGCAAGGCTAAATGTCGGCAGGTCGCAAAGCAGAGCGTGAAGCTGTGCGGCGGCGTTCTGTTCATCATTGCCGCTCAGTGAGATACGACATTCGTCATTTAACAGCGTGTCGGTAGCTATCAGCGAAAGGGCGCTTTTTGCGTTGGCCTGGAGGCCGGTGCGGGTGTTCTCCCAGTCGATAGTGGCCTGGAATAAATGACATAATCGCGCGATGTATCCAGCAGGCCTGGCGTGTATACCTTCACTTAGCTCGCATATATAAGTTAGGACCACCGCCATTTCGACTCCTGAGCGCTTTCGTGCACGACAATGAACTGCTGGATCCCGCTATCTTTCCCTGTTCGTACTGGTGATGACATAGTAAAAAAGTCACCTTTACTTAAAAATAGTGACCTGATTGTGATTTTGTGACTTTTGTCATATTTATGCTCGGCGATCGGTTCTTTTATTTCATTGATTTATGTTGTTTTTTTGTTTCTCTTTTTTACGATGAGTTTGCGAGATGAGTCACAAATTTGCAGTTCAGGGATGAGCTTGCGCACCCGGTAGTAAGAGGGGGCGGGGTTTTGTTTGTCCTCGATGGCCGGCTATTTCATCACGGCAGAAAAATAAAATATTACGTATTACCCCTTTGGTCAGCCTAAATATTGTGATTGAAACTCAACAAACTTAATCTTTTCTTAATATTCCCGCGCGGTAGCCTTTATCTAATCTGCGATATCTCACGAATCTTTATTTAAATTACGCCAGCGTCACAAAAGTCATAAAAAAACAACCCCCGGCGTTGCAGGCTCCTGGTGTCCCGCTATATGTTAAATTTGTGTTTAATAATATTCGCTAAAGGTTAAATTTATGTATATGAAAATTGGTGGATTAGTGATTTCACTGACGACAATATTGTCCTGCCCGGCGCTGGCGGAACTCCCGCAGGGCTACCCGACAGATTATCAAAAAGTGGTGGATGCAGGGATCAAAGAAGGCAAAGTTGTCATCTATTCAACGACGGATACTAAGGCTGCAGGCCCGCTTATTAAAGGATTTGAAGCGCAATATCCCGGTATTAAAGTTGAATATAACGATATGAACAGTACCGAACTATACAACCGTTATATCAGCGAACAGGCAGCGGGCGGCGGCAGCGGCGACGTGGTCTGGAGCTCCTCAATGGATACGGCGTTGAAACTCGCCACCGATTACGCCGAAGAGTACGCCTCGCCCGAGCAGGCTAAGCTGCCGAAATGGGCGGTGTGGCAACAGAAAGCTTACGGGACTACTTACGAACCGGTGGTGTTTATCTATAACAAACGCCTGATCCCAGAAGCTGATGCGCCGGACTCGCATACCGCGCTGGCGAAGCTTATCGCCGGTCAGGCCGATAAATTCAAAGGCAAAGTCACCACTTACGATATCGAAAAATCGGGACTGGGTTTTATGCTGGCGGTCCAGGACAGCAAGGCTGACGCTAACTACTTTAACGACTTGGCCGGGATCGCTAAGGGTGGGCTGACCGTACAGTCATCCACCGGTACGATGATGGAGCGCGTCTCCTCTGGTGAGAACCTGATTGGCTACAACATACTTGGCTCGTACGCAGAGGCGCGCGCGAAAACCGACCCTTCACTCGGTATCTCATACCCGAAAGATTATGTGCTGGTGCTCTCCCGGGTATCGTTTATTACCGCTGAAGCCGGCCATCCTAATGCGGCGAAATTGTGGTTCGATTATGTGCTGTCGGAAAAAGGACAAAGTATCCTGGCAAATCAGGCGGATATTCCGTCTCTGCGCAATGATATCGAAGGTAAAAATGATATTGATGGCATGACCAAAATGCTCGGCAGCGCGCTGAAGCCGATTCCGGTAGATGAAACGTTACTGGAATACCTTGAGCCGAAACAACGTCTGGAATTTATCAAACAATGGCGTACCGCCGCGGCGAAATAACCCTCCAGGGCTGTATTTCTTTTTTGTGCAGCCCGTTTAATGCCCGGCAGGTCTAAGGGATCGCACATGAATATATTGCGCCGAAAATGGCAGGGGCTGCCGCGCGGCATCGTCGTATTGATTACGGCACTGGCGATTTATGTCCCGCTGTTATTTATCGTGGTACAGAGTTTTCTTTCAGCCCCATTTTTTGCACGCTCGAAAGAATTCAGCCTCGAAGCTTTTGAATTTATCTTCACCGACCCGGATTTTTATCTGGCGCTGAAGTCCGGTTTTATTCTCGCCTTTGGCCTGGTGATCATCGCGATCCCGCTTGGCGGGATCCTGGCTTTTTTAATGGTGCGCACCGATTTGCCCGGACGACGGCTTATTGAACCGCTGATTCTGGTGCCTATTTTCGTTTCACCGATGGTGCTGGGCTTTGGTTACGTGGTGGCGGCCGGGCCGGTGGGCTTCTTCTCACAGTGGGCCGAACGACTGATAGGCTTCGTGCCGTGGAATATCTACTCCATGTTCAGCATCGTCGTGATCGCCGGGCTGACTCACGTTCCCCATGCTTATCTCTATATCTCTTCGGCGCTGCGCAGCGTTGGGTCGGATGTGGAGGAGGCCGCGCGGACGGTTGGCGCATCGCCGTTACAGGTGATGACCTCGGTGAGCCTGCCGATGGTGCGTCCGTCAATTCTCTACGCCTGCGTACTGCTATTTTTCCTCGGTCTGGAAGTGTTCGGCCTGATGCTGGTGTTGGGCGATCCGGAAGGCAACATGGTGCTGGCGACCTATCTTTATAAGCTCACCAACAAGCTGGGAACGCCTTCTTACCACCTGATGGCAGCGGTGGCGGTGGTGCTCATTTGCATCACCATTCCGCTGGTGATGCTGCAGCGCCGCCTGATGCGAACCGCTAACCGCTTCGTCACCATGAAGGGGAAAGCCTCGCAGGCCCGCGCGCTTCCGCTGGGAAAATGGCGTTGGGTCGCCGGGATTGTGGTGGTGGCGTGGTTGACGGTGACCATCGGCGTGCCGCTGATTGGCGTTGCGCTACGGGCGTTTATTTCGAACTGGGGTCTGGGCGTTTCGCTGTGGGACGAGCTGTCGCTGGCGACGTTCCGTAATATCTGGCAGCAGCCGAACCTGCTGCGCGCCATCGTTAACTCAATGGCGATTGGCGTGATTGGCGGGGCGCTGGCGGTGGTCTGCTACCTGTTCGTTGGTATTGCGATGCACCGTAAGCCGGACAACGTGACGCGCTTTCTCGACTACAGCGTGCTGGTGCCACGCGCGGTGCCGGGCCTGCTGGCCGGACTGGCGTTTCTGTGGGTATTTTTGTTTCTGCCGATGTGGTTGGATCAGTCGCTGAAAAACGGTTGGCTCTCCGTGCTGCCGGTCGCCGACTGGCTGCGCGAACATCTGATTGTCCAATTGCGCGCGTTGCGTAATACCATTTTCAGCGTCTGGCTGGCCTATACCGTGGTGTGGATGGCCTACGGGCTGCGCCTGATCTCCTCGACGTTGCTGCAGGTGGCTCCGGAGCTGGAGGAGGCCGCGCGCAGTACTGGTGCATCGCGCGGGCAGATTACCCGTCATGTTACGGTACCGCTCTCGCGTTACGGCCTGATCGGCTCCTGGCTGCTGATGTTTCTGATCTTCGAGCGAGAATATTCTACCGGGGTCTATCTGCTCTCGCCGGGAACTGAAACCATCGGCTCAATGCTGGTGTCGCTGTGGGCGGCGGGGGCTATCGATATCGTTGCCGCACTCTCTTTTATTAATATCCTGCTGGTGGTCGTCGGTCTGGGTATCGCCCTGCGCTTTGGAGTGAAATTACATGATTGAATTATCGGTAGAAAATCTGCACTTGACCTACGGCGATAATCCGGTGCTGAAAGGTGTGTCAATGGAGCTTAAGCGGGGAGAGGTGGTCTCGTTGCTCGGGCCATCGGGTAGTGGTAAAACCACGCTGCTGCGGGCGGTCGCCGGCCTGGAGAAGCCGACCAGTGGGATGATTACCATTGGCAAAACCCGGGTGTATGACGGCAATCCACGCAGCGAAATCCCGGCGGAGGAGCGCAATCTGGGGCTGGTGTTTCAGTCCTACGCGCTGTGGCCGCATAAGACGGTGTTTGAAAATGTTGCCTATCCGCTGAAGCTGCGCAAGGTGGCGAATGAAGAGATAAAACAGCGGGTGCAGGCGGTGCTTGATCAGTTGGGGCTCGGCCATCTCGGCAATCGCCATCCGCATCAGCTCTCCGGTGGTCAGCAGCAGCGCGTGGCGATAGGCCGGGCGCTGGTGTACAACCCGCCGGTGATCCTGCTGGATGAACCTCTGTCGAATCTCGACGCCAAGCTGCGTGAAGAGGCGCGGGTTTTCCTGCGCGAACTGATTGTGAAGCTGGGGCTGTCGGCGCTGATGGTCACTCACGATCAGAATGAGGCGATGGCGATTTCCGATCGCATTTTGCTGCTTAATAACGGGGTGATTGAGCAGCAGGGGACTCCGCAGGAGATGTACGGTAACCCGACAACGTTATTCGCCGCTGAGTTTATGGGCAGCAACAACCGTCTGCATGGCAAAATTACCGATCTTGAGAACGGTCGGGCACGAATTGAAGGGGCCAGCTGGGCGCTGTGGGGGATGGCGGGAGAGGGCGTCAGGGTGGGTGAGGAGGCGACGGCGGTGATCCGTGTTGAACGCTTACGCCTGGCGTCATCGCCCGATGACAATATGCTGGCGCTGCCGCTGCTGACCAGCATGTATCTCGGCGATCGTTGGGAGTATCTGTTCCGCACTAAAGGCGATGATTTTGCCATTCGCGCCTACGGCAGCGCCCTGCGCGATGCCGATCATTGTCATCTCTCGCTGCCCGTAAATGATTTATGGATTTTCCCTAAGGGCTGAGAGGCTTAAATGCTGATCTCAGGAGGGACAGAGATGTTTCCTGCTAACCCTTATCAAACCGAAATAAAACCCGCGTGCTTGCGGGTTTTCTCTTTGCCAAAATAGCGTAAAAAGCGTCATCTGTGTTGTCTGACTATTGCTCAATCACGCGTCTTGAACGGTAGTTGGCAAGGGATAAATTAAGCGGCGGTTCTTGCTGAAGACTGGAAAAGTTTATGGCAGTAGGGGCAAATGAGTTGAGCACCTTTTTGTACTCGGCTGAAGCTGTGTTCTGAATCCTGGGAGCAGTTAGGGCAGTTGCATTTTACGAGATAATTACGGCGAGTTTTAGAGTCTTTGCGTTCTGACATATGATATTTCCTGATCTATGGGGTTAAGACCATACCTCATTTGCACATAGATAGCTCTAACTGATTCTCTGACGCAAAGGTGATTTCATTCGATTGTGCGGCTTGCGCTGTGATCAATTGATGACAGAAATAGTTTTTACGTACAGGACGTTGCGAAAGAGTAAAATTTCCCCCAATTTTTTGTGATTTATATCACCATTTAAAATAGACGTGTTATTTATCAGGGTGTTAGTGATATCATGTGTTTGCGATCAGAGAACAATTTTCTCCATATTCGTCTGATTAGAGGGAAAATAGGTAAGATTTTCTTCCCCGCCTAATATACATTTTAACTGTGGTTGAAGGATGCAAATCACTATGTTGATGATGAAATGGCCATCTATTATCTGGCCATTAAACGAAGTTTTGGCTGCTGTTTTATACGCCGACTTTGCTAACCAAAAAAATATAAGCTCACGATATTTTATGACTAATAATAGTTTGAGTGTACCCTATGAAAAATAGAACTATAGATATTGCAACCCTGGCTGTTCATGCTGGAAATCAATCCGATCCGGTAAACAACGCTATATTTACCCCGATTGTGACCGCCAGCTCTTTTATTCAACCTAATCTTTATGAAGGCGGCGATTTTTGCTATTCCCGCGTTTCTAACCCAACACGCACAGCTTATGAGTCAGCGCTCGCGGAACTGGAAGCAGGCATTTATGCTACCGCCACCGCGTCTGGAATGGCGGCAACGAACATTGTTATGGAGTTACTGCCGAAGGATGCGCATATTATCGCGATGAAAGGCGTATATGGCGGCACCTGGCGACTGTTTGAAAAACTGAAAACATTAACTACTGGGGCGACTATTTCCTATGTCGACCTTAATGATGAGGTGAGCCTGGTTAATAGTATTCAAGAGAATACGGCTTTAATCTGGATCGAAACGCCGACCAATCCACTACTTGAGTTGGTTGATATTGATAAGGTTTGTCGCATTGCCAAAGAACACGCAATCCTCACCTGTGTCGACAATACTTTTGCCAGCGCCTGGAATCATAAACCGCTCGAGATGGGGGCGGATATGGTAATGCTCTCCACCAGTAAATATATCGGGGGACACTCAGATTTAATTGGCGGTGCGGTGATCACCAATAATGAAGCATTAGCAGGACGGCTCGACTTTATCAAAACCACTATCGGCTCAATTGCTTCGCCTTTTGATGCCTATCTCGCACTGCGTGGTATGAAAACGCTGGATCTACGCATGGAACGTCAGTGCAGTAACGCGTTGCGAATTGCAGAATATCTCGAAAACCACCCGGCGATTGCCAGTGTTTATTACCCAGGCCTGCCGTCACACCCGCAATACCCGCTATGTAAGAAGCAAATGCGTTCAGGCGGCGCGGTAGTGACGGCGACCTTAAAAGGCGACATTCAGAGCCTGAAGCAATTTATCAGTGGTCTGCATTATTTTGTGCTGGCGGAGTCGCTGGGCGGCGTGGAGAGCATGATTAATCATTCGGCCTCCATGTCGCATGGGGCGATGTCAAAAGAAGAGCGCGAGGCTATTGGCGTTTATGACACCACGCTGCGTTTTTCCGTCGGCATTGAACATGTTGATGACTTAATTCAGGACCTGGACATCGCCTTCGCCGGTATGGACATCAAACAGGATAACCATCATGCATGACTATGGCATCTGGACGATCATTACTCCGCTGGTCACCATTATTCTGGCAATCCTGACCCGCCAGGTGATCCTCTCGCTGCTGACCGGTATTTTTGTCGGCTATGCGGTGATTAACCACAGTATTATTCAAGGCGTTGGCGGTACCCTGAACGGGATTATCGAAACCTTTGCGTCCGCAGGTAATGCGCGAACGATTATTTTTATGGTGATGATCGGCGGCATTATGCGGCTGATCGTCGTCACCGGCGGCGTGCGCAAACTGGTGCAATTTCTCTCGGAGAAAAACGATTTTGTCACCAATAAGAAGTCGGTTCAGCTGCTGGCGATGGTGGTCACATCGTTAATTTTTATCGAAAGTTCGATTAACCAGCTTATTGCCGGTGCCTCGACTAAAAACCTGGCCCGGCGCTATAAAGTCTCGCCGGAAAAGATGTCCTATATTATCCAGACGTCCTGCGTCTCGGTCTGTTCATCGGTGATGATCAATGGCTGGGGGGCGGCAATGATGGGGGTTATCGGCGTACAGATTGCGCAGGGCTATCTGACCGGTGAGCCTTTTGAAGTGCTGGCCAGCTCAATGGTCTGGAATACGATGGCCTGGTTTTCATTAGCCTCGGTACTCTTTTACATCCTCTCCGGCTGTAGCTGGGGACCCATGAAAAAGGCGGAAGTGAAGTTTGAAACCACCCTGACGGAAATAGAGCAGGATCAGGGTGAAGATGAAGCGGACCCGGTTATTGATCACCCGGCATGTAATTCAATGCTTAACTTCTTTATTCCGATTCTATCCACCGTATTAATGGTGCCAGTGGTGCTGTATATCACCGGTGATGGACAATTTTCCAAAGGCAGTGGTTCCATGTCGGTCTATTCCGGCGTGATGTTCGGTACCGTGGTCTCTTTTGTCTGGTTCAGAGTGCGCGGCATTCTCAACGTTGAGAACTTTTTCAAAGAGCTGTATATCGGCTATGCCAGCATGGTCAAAATTAGCTCAATTATGATTCTGGCCTTCCTGATGGGGCATATTTCGGCGGAGCTGAACACCGGGCAGTATATTGCCTCGATTACCTCCGGCGTTATTCCATCCGGTTTCTCGATTGGCTTTATCTTCCTGATTGCAGCGGTAATGTCGCTGGCGACGGGCACCTCCTGGGGAACCTTCGCGATTATGATCCCGATTGGCGTTCAACTGGGCGTGTCATTAGGTATTGATCCGCACTTTATGATCGGCGCGGCTATTTCCGGTTCAATTTTCGGCGACATGACTTCACCTATCTCCAGTGACGCTATCGTCGCATCGATGGCGACCAACTGCGACCACATTGAACATATCCGTACCCAGATGCCTTATGCGCTGGTGACGGGAGGTCTGGCGCTAATTGTCTATTTAATTGTTGGGTTTACCCTCTAACACTAAACATGATTTAAGGATTGACGATGACTAAGATTATTACGACTGAACAGGCTCCGGAAGCGATTGGCCCTTATATTCAGGGGGCGCGAACCGGTAATTTCATTTTTACTTCGGGTCAGTTGCCGATTAATCCGCAAACCGGAAATATTCCTGAGTGCGCTGAAGGTCAAACCCGCCAGAGCCTAGAGAATGTTCAGGCGATTATCGAGGCCGGTGGGCTTACGGTTGGTGATATTTGCAAGGTCACTATTTTTGTCAAAGACCTGAACGAGTTTGCCGCGATTAATAATGCCTATGCTGAATTTTTCACTCAGCGCAATGCCTCTTTCCCGGCGCGTTCTTGCGTGGAAGTCGCCCGGTTGCCAAAAGACGTCAAAGTAGAAATTGAGGCCGTGGCCTCTCAGAGCTAATCGAGCATCAATAAGACTCTACGGCGGCTGATGGCCGCCGTTTTTTTGAGAAAGGAAAGCGTCTATGTCCGTAAAAGAGTTTTTGAATACGTTACCGCGCGTAGAGTTGGTCGGTGGCGTTACGCCTGTTCAGCATCTGAAGCGCCTGTCGGAATATTTGCAGCGCGATATCTATATTAAACGCGATGATGTTTCGCACCTTGGCATGGGCGGCAACAAGCTCAGAAAACTGGAGTTTCTGGCGGCAGATGCCATTAGCAAAGGTTGCGACATGTTGGTGACTGCCGGGGCGATTCAATCCAATCATGTACGCCAGACCGCAGCAGTGGCGGCGCATCTGGGGCTAAAATGCGTGGCGCTGCTCGAAAACCCGATTCAAACCACAGAATCCAACTATCTCTACAACGGTAACCATCTGTTGTTTAGTCTGATGGGCTGCCAGGTTGAAATGGTTGATGAGCTTAATGACCCGGATGCGCAATTGCAGGCGCTTAGCGACCAGCTTTCAGCAAAAGGTGCGAAACCCTATATCGTTCCCGTTGGCGGCTCGAATGCGCTGGGTTCATTGGGCTACGTTGATTGCGCTTTAGAAATCGTTGAACAGTGCGACCAGCTGAGCCTCAATGTTCAATCCGTCGTGGTGCCATCAGGGAGTGCGGGGACGCATGCCGGGCTGGCGGTGGGTTTTGCTCACAGCCAGCCTGATATGGAGGTCGTAGGGGTCACGGTTTCTCGCCTGGTTGGCGATCAGCAGCCTAAGGTTGAGAAGCTGCAGCGCGAGTTATCCGCTATGTTGAAGATCGAGTCACTGTCGCCGTTGACGCTATGGGATGAGTATTTCGCACCGCGTTACGGGATGCCAAATACTGAGGGGATGCACGCGGTGGAGTTGCTGGCGCGGCTGGAAGGGATCATGTTAGATCCTGTTTATACCGGCAAGGCAATGGCTGGTTTGATTGATGGCGTGAAAAGGTCGCGGTTCGCCGGTAACGGGCCGGTGATGTTTATTCATACCGGCGGTGCCCCGGCGCTGTTTGCCTATCATCCTCACGTTTAGCCAGCATTTTAAACATGAGTTCGAACCACCCTGATGCCTACGGGCCAGGGTGGTTTTTTTACGTTAGAGCCTGGGGAGATATAACGGCAGAGGGGGCTTTTTTGCCGGGCGGCGGCTGACGCCTTGCCCGGCCTACAAAATCTTATACGTTACCGTTGGTCTGTGTGGGGGGACTAATAACGCTTATGCGCCATGATTTCGATGATTTGCCGGTCGGTATGCTGCATGGCGCGTCCGGCGATATCACAAAGATTGCGGATGGAATTTTCCACGTCGCGCTCAACAATTCCGTCATTCCCCGAGACCACCGAGTTATCCAGCGCCAGCAAAATGGCTTTCCAGGCAGAAGAGATACTGGTCGATACTTTCATTGAACAACTGCTGGAAGCGCCATCGCAAATCATGCCGCTGACGTCGCCAATCATGTTATTCACTGCCATGGCGATGTTGTCAAAGTTACCGTCCATTAACCAGATAATCCCCGCCGCAGCACCCATCCCGGCGGTGGTGGTCGCGCACAGCGCCGACAGCCTCGGGAGTTTGCAATGGATATAGATAGCCACCAGATGTGAAAGCGCCAGCGCGCGGGCCAACTGCTGCGGGCTGGCATTGAGACGCTCTGCTGCCACCACCACCGGCATGGTGGCGGTGATCCCCTGGTTGCCGGAGCCGGAATTTGTCATTGCTGGTAGCGTCGCGCCGCCCATTCTTGCATCTGAAGCGGCGCTGGTTCGGTAGAGGATCTCGGTAAAAATGTCGTCGGAAACGAGGCCCTTATCGACCTGGCGTTTGAGCGTTGGGCCGATGTGCAAGCCCCAGTCTTTAGACAGACCTTTCTTCGACAGGGCGTTGTTCATTGAGCCGGCGTCGAGAATAAAGTCGAGCTCTTCGCAAGGAACGACGCTAATGAAGTCATAAATGTCGCGCAGTGAACTGTGGGCGAGCTGTTCCAGCGGATTGATGATGTCGTCACTGACCTGGCTTTCGTCTTTGATAAACAAAGGCTGACCCATTTTTTCAATCGAAACTACGTTGGTATGGTCGCCAACAATGGTGACCGTGGCGTGCTGATCCCCGGCGTAGACCCTGGCGCGAACGTAGAGTATTTCATCACAGGGATCCTGCAATACCACGCGCACGGCTCCGACTTCTAATAACGCTCTGGCGGCATCAATTTCCCGTTGGGTGGCTCTTTTCAGCACTTCGAGCTTCGCCTGAGGATCGCCGGCGATAGCGCCCAGGGCGGCCGCAATGGGCAGACCGGTCATTCCGGTACCTGGGATAGTCACGCCCATACCATTTTTCATTAAATTCGGTGATACCGCAGCTTCGATACGCACAATCGCGCCGGACAGGTGCTGCGCCGCGACGGCGCATGCGAGGGCGACCGAGACCGGTTCGGTGCAGCCTAAAGCGGGTTTAACTTCCTGTTTCAGAGCATTAATGAAGATATTCCATTTAACGCGGCTTTCCCGGTGTGACATGACTGAGCCTCTGGGTCGGTACAGAAAAGTGTGAGTCGAGCGATGGCGTGATTTCTCGACGTTGATGTGCGCCTGTGGGCCGCGTTTGTCAATGCGACCGGCAGGAACGATAGTGGGAATATTAGCGCACTCGGCAGAGAAAAAAGTTGCTAGTTAAGTCTGTAAAACAGAGGATTCGGAGGAAATTTTTCTTCTTATTGGCGAACAATAGAAGTTTTTTTACCGTGTCCGATCGGCGATAGGGGAGATAAAAAAACCGGCAGAGCTGCCGGTTTTGCAATTAGATTTTGCAGGCGTCGCCGCAGTCGTCGTCGGCAACGATTGCCTGGGCTTTTTTGTCAGCATCTTCAAGGCGTTCAGCGTTACGTTCTTGCGCTTCTTCCAGGCCGCTAAAAACCAGGTTGTCGAGATCAATTTCCATGAGTTACCCATTTAAGTTCAGTTTTGACCGTAAGCAAGTATAGGTAAATCGGTCAGCGGATGCACCCGGCATGAGCGTGGACAGCACATACCGGTAAGCGCTGGCGCTATTTGATGCGGTTTAAACGGATAAAAATAGCAGGACGATCGCCAATGATAATTGATAACCAGATATCAATTATTAGAACACTGTACCCTAAATAATTCGAGTTGCAGGAAGGCGGCAAGAGAACGAATCCCCAGGAGCTTACTAAAGTAAGTGACTGGGGTGAGTGAGCGCAGCCAACGCACATGCAGCTTGAAGTATGACGGGTATTTTTATTAAACGAAACGACAACGAATGTTGGTTTAAACATTGACTTGCAGGGATTATGTTAATATCGCTGCGGTTATGGATGTATCTATGGATCTTAGTCAATGGTATCGACAACAGCAGTAGCCGCCATCAAAGAATGGCGGAAAAATAATAAAGTCATTTGTCATGTTAAACTCAAATATAAAAAGGTATTACGTAAATGCAGAGAGATACCTTTAACCGGAGGTAAATACAAGGAATATCAGGCTCTATGTGAAAAATACGCTTGTTCTAAATTAACCGGTGCAACGCAGGGGCTGGTTAGCTTTGAGGATAAACCTTTTAAAGCTTATCTAAACAAGAAAATGTCAAAAAGGGCGAAGCTCGACATCGCTTATGGCGCTTTGAATTTTATAGAGAAAACCTTCCGCCCTGAGGTATTGCCGCAGCTGTATGATGTGGCGGCGTTTGGTCGTTCGATGATCGCCATTCCCCTGAAAAACGGAGCCAGTATTGAAGTGAAGCTGCTGGCGTCGCCTTTTCAGGAAGAAGGGGAACTGATGCTATTAATGTTCCTGGACGATAAACGCGTTTACAGCATCTGTTTTTCCTGTACCGAAGATGGCCGCGCCTATATCGGCGGTATCCAGGGAGGGAAAGATATTGATAATGAAGAGGTCAAAGTACTGACCAAAGAACTTTATGGTACTCGACCGAAAAATTTAATTATCACTCTGCTGTACGGTTTTTTAGCACATTATAATATCAACGACATTTATGCTATCGACAGCCATTACCATGTTAAGTGTGACAGAGTAAAAACCAGCTATTCTGAGCTGTGGCTGGAAATAGGCGGCGTGAAGCATCATCGCGGCTGGTATAAATTACCGCCGACTGAGATAAAGAAAAGCCTGGAAGAGGTCAAGAGCAAGCATCGTAGTCAGTTTATCAAGCGAGAAGGCTTGAAAGAGCTGGCGCAGATGGATCTTGCCACTTCACTACGCGAGATTGGCGTGAGTCAGCACGCGAGTTAAACGTCGAGGCTCAATTGCCGGCCAGCAGGGGGCTGCTGGTCGGCAAGTCTTTCATCATCGCCGTCTCCTCTTCATTTCGATACTCCCTCATAGCGCTTAAAACGGTTTTGACTATCAACTTACTTTTATAAATTAAAAAATTTTAAACATTTAATGCTGTATAATTTTACATAACATTTACAAATGCATATGATTTCTTACGTTCTTCGCTCTGGTCTGGAGCGTCCAACCAACATGATATGCGGTCTGTGCTTTTATCATCTCGATAAGGCACTGTTTAAAATAAATGTTTTGGTTTTTTCGACTGACGTCGTATGGGATGAAATATGGACGAACGACAAGGTAGCGGGAGAGGGATTTTCTTCACCGTCTACCGGTTACTCTTTGTACTCCTAAGCTTTGGCATAGGGCTTTTTTTCACTATCTGGGGCGGCAAACTCCTCTCTCTTGGCGGTAGCGCCTGGTATCTGCTAGCCGGTGTGGCTTATCTGCTTATCGCCGTCGGCTTTATCACCCGCAGTAAATATGTTCTCCCTTTCGCTATTCTGACTTTCCTGTTAACCCTGTGCTGGGCACTGTATGAAGTGCAGTTCAGCTACTGGGGCCTGATCCCACGCCTGGTGGTTCCGGCGCTGATGCTGATGTTGGCGCTGTGGCTAGCGACCACGCTGCCGGTGAAACGCGCTCGGGTGCGCTACGCCAACTGGAGCGCGTCGGCGATTTTCCTCGTACTGCTGGCGACGCTGGTGTCGGCGTTTTACCCGCACGGTGGCATTCATAACGGGGTGGTAAAAGCGAGCAATGACAAAACGCCAACGCTGGCGTCGAAAAGCGATAACTGGGAATTCTTTGGTCGCGATGCGTCCGGTACCCGCTTCGCGCCGTATGATGACATCACCCCGGAGAACGTCAAAAACCTGAAGGTGGCCTGGACCGCGCATACCGGACGGCGTCTTACCGGTGCCGGGATTGGCGTCGATGAAAATACTCCGCTGCAAATTGGCGACACGCTGTACTCTTGCACGCCGCTAAACGTTGTCACCGCGCTGGATGCGGATACCGGCAAACCGCGCTGGCGTTTTGACCCGCAGGCGCAGACCGCTGAACACGTGACCTGCCGCGGCGTGGGTTATTACGATGTGCAGAGCGACGATTCGCTGAGTGTGGAAGAGAAGTCCAGTCCGGCGTTGCAACAGTGCCCGCAACGTATTCTGATCTCTACCGTTGATGCACGCTTGATCGCGCTGAACGCCAAAACCGGCGAACTGTGCGATGACTTTGGCGACCACGGCAGCGTTGATCTGAAACAGGGCATGGACAATACCGAAAACAGCAAGCGCTATCACCCGACCTCAACGCCGGTGATCATGGGGCACATTGCGGTGCTTGGCGGCTGGGTGCGCGATATTGTTCACGGCGAGCCGTCTGGCGTGGTGCGCGCATTTGACGTGCGTACCGGTAAAGTGGTCTGGGCCTGGGACGTGGGCCAGCCGGAAAACATTACCGACCCGGAAAAAGGTCGTGTCTACACCCTCGAAACGCCGAACGTCTGGACGGTACCGGGTTTTGATAAAGAGCTGAACCTGATTTATCTACCAACCGGTAACGGTCCGCCGGATTACTGGGGCGGCGATCGCAACGAGGCTAAAGAGAAATACGGCTCATCCGTCGTGGCGGTGGATGCCAGCACCGGGGAGACAAAGTGGGTCTTCCAGACCGTGCATCACGATATCTGGGACTATGACCTGCCATCGCAGCCGGTGCTGTTCCATATGAAAAATGACAAGGGCGAAGAGATTCCGGTTTTGATCCAGACGACCAAAACCGGGCAGATTTACGTCCTTGATCGTCGGACTGGCAAGCCGGTGACCCGCGTGGAAGAGCTGCCTGTTGCTCACGATGGCGCAGAAGGTGAGCATCTCTCGGCGACTCAGCCGTTCTCCACCGAAATGCCGCAGTTGGGCGTTGAGCCGCTGACCGAGAAATCAATGTGGGGCGTCACGCCGTTTGATCAGTTGATGTGCCGTATCGACTTCAAAGAATCGACGTATCTGGGGATGTATACTCCGCCGTCAGAGAAGCCCTATATTGAATGGCCCAGTCTGCTGGGCGGTATGAACTGGGGTGGTATCACCATCGATGAGCGCACCGGTACGCTGTTCGTCAACGACATGCGGATGCCTCTGAGAATGTCGCTGGTGCGTCAGGAGGATATGGCGAAATATAAAGTCTCCACCGACGAAGTTCCGGGGTTTATGGGCACCGTGCGTCCGCAGGTTGCCGGGCCTTACGGCGGCGTGCGGATTGACATTCTGCAATCGGCGCTGGGCGTGCCGTGCAATACGCCGCCGTTTGGCACCATGAGCGCGATTGACCTCAACACCCGTCAGTTGATGTGGCAGGTGCCGATGGGGTCGGTTGAGGATACTGGTCCTCTGGGCCTGAAAACGCATCTGCATATCCCATTGGGTATGCCAACGCTGGGTGGCCCGACTTCAACCGCTTCCGGGCTGGTGTTCTTTGCCGGGACTCAGGATAACTACCTGCGCGCGCTGGATTCCTCGACCGGTAAAGAGCTGTGGCGCGCTCGTCTGCCGGTAGGTGCCGTGGCGGCTCCGCTTATCTATAAGTCACCGAAGACCGGGAAAGAGTATGTGGTGATCTCCGCAGGCGGCGCCAGCCACTCGCCGGACGTTGGTGATGATATCATCGCTTACGCGCTGGAAGAGTAGCGCTTACCGGTTATAAATCACTGAACCACCTCATGGTGAAGTCAGAATCCGCAAACGTTAACCCGTTTGCGGATTTTTTGTGCTTGTTGCACTGGCTACTGAACGCAATTTCAGCGATCTCCCTGCCTGTAAAACGGTGACAGGAAAAGTCTTCTTAAGGAAATTTATAACCTAGATCACGGAAATTAATTTCTAAAACATAAAATCTATTTCCGACATTAACTTGTTAAGATTTTTTTCGAAAGCCAATGCTGTGCACGCTCAGCATTTACGTAGAGGTACACCTCATGCGCAAAGATTTAACCAGCAATGAGCTTAGAATTTACAAATTCTGTCAGGAGAACCCCGCAGACGTTTATGAAATGCGAATTCATGAGCTGGCGGAGCGCGTATATACCACCGCGCCGTCAATTTCAAAACTGGTGAAAAAATTAGGCTTCAACAACTATCAGGAGTTTAAGGTTGATATTCGTGATGCTTTCTCGATGTCCAATAGCTCCCAGCAGCATCATGCATTTGTTAGTCAGTATATGCAGGAAGTACAGGATGCCTTAACCCGGGTCTCAGAGAAAAAAGTACAAGCATTTTGTGATTTTTTATGCGGCTGCAATACGATTATTACCTGGGGGTACGGGACGTCGGACAGCGTTGCCCGCTACGTCAGCTATAACCTGATGGTGCTCGGTTTTAATATTCTTAACGAAACGGATTATACCAATTGCAACGTGCGTAGCCGCTTTCTTACCCCTGACGACTGCGTGTTAATTGTGTCAAATAGCGGTGAGTCGGAGATGTTAGACGAGATAATGTCTAACGCCAGAAAACATGGGGTCAAGGTAGCAGCGATCACCAGTCGGCAAAATTCGACGCTGGCTCGTCAGGCCGATGCCGTATTGATCTATAAAAACGCGATTATAAAAGACAGCGTATTTGAAAATATTAGCTACCCGATTCAGGTAGCGATCGTCGATATCATGCTTTTCCATTTATCAAACGTCAGGAAAGTGTCGCTAAAATTCAATTCTAAGGTAGAAGACTCATGAAAAAAGTTAAGCTGGTGGTGATCGGGGCAGGGAGTAGCTATACACCGGAATTAATTGAAGGGGTGATAAAAAATCATGCTCAACTGCCTATTTCGCACATTGATTTCGTTGATGTGGATATGGGGCAAGAGAAAATGAATATTATTTTCCAACTGACCCAACGGATGCTGGCGAAAGTCGGTTTAGCGATTGAAATCACCCAGACATTCGATCGTAAAGCGGCGCTGCAGGGCGCTGATTTCGTCATTACGCAGCTACGCGTAGGGGGCATCGACGCCAGAATCATTGATGAAGCGCTACCAAAGTCATACGGTTTCATCGGTCAGGAAACGAACGGCGCGGGCGGTATGTTTAAAGCCTTACGCACCATCCCGGTGATCATCGAGATTGCTAACGAGATGAAGGAAATCTGCCCTGACGCCTGGCTGATTAACTTCACCAATCCTGCCTCAATGGTCACGGAAGCCGTCCTGAAATACAGTAACAATCATCGGGTTATCGGGCTGTGTAATGGCCCTATCAATATGACGCATAAAGTCGCCGAGCTGCTGAACGTCAATGTGGATGATCTATACGTTGAGTTTAAAGGTTCCAATCACATGAACTTTATCACCAAAATTCTTCATAAAGGCGAAGAGTGCATTGATAAAGTGATTGATATTATGAACGCTTCTGATGTTGACGAACTTGGCTTCAAAAACGTGAATAACGAGCAGTTTAATCACGAGTTGTTATCCGCCACTAATCTTATTCCCTCTTCATATTTGAAGTATTACATCAAAACGGAAGAGCTGCTTGCTGAGCAGAATGCGGCTGAACTGTCGCGTGGAGAAGTGGTTAAAAATATTGAAGCTGAACTGTTTAAAAAATACAGTGACGAATCCTTGCAGGAGAAACCTAAAGAGCTGGAGGCCAGAGGTGGGGCGCTCTATTCCACTGCCGCATTAAATGTCATTCGGGCTATTTATCTGGATGATAAAAGCATCCAGGCGGTCAACGTGCGTAATAATGGCGCCATCACCAATTTACCGTTCGATGCGGTGGTTGAAGTGAATTGCGTGCTGACCCGCAACGGACCAATACCGATTTGTACCGGCGAAATTCCTTCGCCAGCCAAAGGGATTGTTTCAATGATGAAAGATTATGAGGCTCAGGTGGTTAAGGCCGCGGCGACTGGCGATTACTCCACACTCATATCTGCGTTTGTATTTAACCCCTTATGCTCAAGCGATAACCGCGGCATTGAATTAGTCAAAGAGATGCTGCTGGCCAATAAAAAGTATTTACCGCTGTTCGCCAAAAAAATTGAATCACTTTAATCGCGGGAGCTTTCTGATGAAAACGACAACCTTTAGCAATAACCCTGCGCTTGCCGCGCAGGTGGTTAGCGAGTTAGCCGAGCTTAAGCCGAATTCACGTATCTTGATTCCGTCAGGAAGTACGCCGCGTTGGATATATGATGCCCTGGCAGCAACCACTATTGCCAAAGACCATACTTTTTTTGCTCTCGACGAGTGGGTCAACGTCCCAAGCGATCTGGACGGTAGTTGTCTGAGCATGATTAACGCGGATTTTGTACATAAGTGCCAGCATCCGGTGAAGTTGGTGCATTTCGATCCTTTTGCCGCGATGGAACAGAATATCGCCATGTATAACGCGGCTCTGGAGGAGCAGGAATTTGATTATGTCATTCTGGGTGTGGGAATGAACGGGCACATTGGCTTGAACGAACCCGGCGTGACGTTTGATGCAGACTATCTGCAGACCGAACTGGATGACATCACCATTAAGGTCGCCAGTAGCAAATATTTTTCTGGCGATGTGTCCCTGACCGAAGGCATCACCGTGGGCCTGAATAAGATCGTTAAAGCTAAAAAAGTGATTGTGATTATTAACAACGAAAACAAAAAAGGCGTCTATCAGGATATTGTCAATGGTGATGCACTCAATACCAATATACCCGCCGTTTATATTAAAAAATTCCCTCAGGTTCATTACTATATTACAAAAGATCTGCAAGGATAACTGCCTATGAGCATAACCTCTTTACTCGAAAAAAGGATGTTGCCATTAGCTGAGAAAATATCGTCAAACATCTATTTGTCGGCACTAAAAAGTGCATTCATTGCTCTGATACCTTTTTTGATTGTCGGTTCCTTTTTTCTTTTACTGACCAATTTCCCTGTCCCGGGTTATAGCGAATTTATGACTTCGCTATTAGGGAAGGGGACGTTAGATAAACTCAATTACGGTATTAATGCCAGCTATGGATTGATGACGCTATTAGTGATTGTGACGTTTTCAAAAGAACTGGTTGAAAAGCTCAAGCTGAGCCAAAGCACCGCTATTTTGCCAATCGCTATCTTTTTCTTAATGTCGCCAGGGAGTATTACCACCGATTCAGGTGAAATTGTTTCAGCTGCGTATGCGCTGGTCGATTTTAGCTCTGAGTCGATGTTTTTAGGGATTATCGTCACGGTGGTCACCATCAAGATGATCGAGTTTCTTGAAAACAGAACTTTTACTATTAAGATGCCCGCGAGCGTACCGTCTGAAATTGCTAAGTCGTTTAAATCGCTGGTGCCTATTCTGATTGTTCTGCTGTTCTGGATAATCGTCAAGGTACTGTTTGAGGCTACGCATTTTGGCACACCGGGCAAATTTATCAGCGTGATGCTGCAAGAACCGCTGTTATATCTGGGCAACTCGATTTTTTCTCAATTGATTGCCGAGATGTTGATTAGCCTGTTTTGGTTCTTCGGGATTCATGGTGATTCGATTGTGACCTCGGTGATGGGGCCGATTTGGCAAACGCTCAGCGCACAAAATCTGGCGCAGACGCAGGGAGGATTAGCGGCCACCAATATCATCACTCAGCAGTTCAGGGATGTATATTTAATTGCTGGGGGGACGGGGTTTACCGGCGCATTGCTGATCGCTATTTGGCTGGTTGCCAAAAGTACGCGATTAGAGCAGCTGTCGAAACTTGCGGCTCCGGCAGCGATATTTAACATCAATGAACCGATTATTTTCGGTTTGCCGATAGTACTGAATCCGCTGATGCTGATTCCGTTCCTGGTCACGCCGATTGTACTTTGTACGCTGACGTATATTGTTATCGCGATAGGTTGGGTGCCGCCGACTTCCGGTATTTCTATTCCCTGGACTACGCCAATATTTATTTCCGGCTTTCTGACCACCGGTATTTCAGGCGTAGTGTTACAAGCGGTTAATCTGGTTATCGCCACTGCTATCTATTTACCGTTCATCAAGGTGCTGGATAAACAATACCTTCACGAAGAGAGCCAGTGTGAAGAGGCGCAGGTTTAAATTATAAATCCCGGCTCAGGCAATGCTGAGCCGGGGAGCGGGCTGAACCGCACAGCACAGACCTTCTGTTAGCGTTTTATTCATCATGTTGTCCCTTATAAGGCACTAAGTTACTTTTTACTTCTCCCCTGAAACCAGTGATACAAGTAGGATACGCGTAGAAAACGCTATATAGTATTGTACATAACGAAGGTGAATGGCCCAGGGAGCGTAATGTGAACTTGTTTATGTTTTATGTTGGCGGCAATGCAGGGAAATCGAATATTGAAGTGCATGATATTCAGTTTGTGGTGGCAGAGACGCCGGAGGCGGCTTGGCCTGCGTTACGTCAGGCGTGGTTTGGTGATGCGGATAAAATTCATGTTGATGGCTACAGCCGTATTAGCTGGGCTGATGGTTATGACGTGACGCTGGCAAAAGAACCGTCATCCAGTGATGTGAAGTTATTTTTTGTGAATGCTGGTGGCTATCGCCCGGACACGCTGGCGGAGTTACATGAATTCGATCTTTTTGTCGCACATGATGTGAAAGACGCGAAGCACAAAGCGTTGCAAAAGCTGCTTTGTGGTGTCGATCAGCAGCATAAAGACAATCTTAAAGAAGTGGATGATTGCCTACTGTTGGAAAAGGTTGGCGACTGGTATCTCCATCTCACGCCCAACGCCAAAGGTGTGGCTCCGAAACCAGAATGGCAGGGCTACCAGCCGATTGGCCTGGTAGCCGGTTAATCATTATTCGGCATCAGGGCATATCTGCCGCCACCATGACGGCTTCATGTCCTCAAATGAGTGGAACTCAGGGGCAAAGGTTTTATTATCAGGCTGGTCGAACGCGCCGGTCAGCAGGGCGATAACCGGGCCGTCATCAATGGCCCCCAGTGAACTGCCGCAACGCGGGCAAAAGGCGCGGCAGGTGTTCTGTGACGAGCGCCATGTTGCTGGCGCGCCGCCATCGCCGGTCCAGTTGACGTCTTTGGCTGTGAACTCCAGCCACACTGCCGTCTGAGCACCGGTATGTTTCTGACACATATCGCAAGAACAGCTGTGCGGGCTGACTGGGTTAACGGCGCTGAAGCGAATATAGCCGCACAGGCAGCCGCCGGTTAGCGTTTTGCTCATCATATCCCTCTATTGTGGCTGCCACAGCGTGTCGGGGTCAGCAAAGCCTTCTTCTACTCGTGCGAAGAAGCGGCTGGCGTGCAGGCCGTCGACAAAAGCATGATTAAACTTGCCTGCTACCGGGATGATGCCGTTTTTTAGCTTACCCCAGGTGAGGGCGGGAACCGCCGCGCCAACATAGTATTCAGCGTGGGTAATCGCGCTGAAATGCAGCCACGGCAGGCAGCTGGCGCAGAAAAAGTTCTCGCCTTTGACAATGAGCGGAGCCGGAGCGGTGTGTTTGGCGGCATTAATGCTCGGCGTCGCTGCCCGGCTGAAGGTGCTAAAATCGGCGGCGTTGTCACACCATACCTGGCGGAACCCTTCCTGAGCGGTCATCACCGGCGTCATCACCGCCAGTTCATCATATTCGATAATATCGTCGCCCAGCAGGCGCTGTTTAAGCTGTGGTACCCCGTTTGCCGCGCGAACCAGCGCATAGAGTGCCAGTTGGAAGAAAGAGACGTCGCGGTCTTTTGCGCACTCATATAACCGCTGTGCTTCCAAGGGTACGCAGAGGTTAAAACTGGGATTGGCAAAACCGCGATAAAAATCAAAATGATCTTTTCGCGGCCAGCTTTGTTTATCGATCACGCGATAGTTGGCCACGGGCATCTCCTTTTTAGCATTTGTCCGACACTATGCGACGATTTCAATCAGGTTGCCATCAGGGTCTTTGATAACCGCTTCGTAATAACCGTCGCCGGTAGTACGCGGAGCAGAGGCCAGGATACCTTGCGCCTCGGCGCGTTTAGCCAGCGCATCGACTCTCTGCGCACCGTCAACGCTTATCGCCAGATGAACCCAACCGGTGTGGTTATTATCCGGTTTCAGCTCGCTCAGACCCGGTTTGGTCATCAGTTCAATGGCAATATCATCACCGATTTTGACAAAGTAAGATTCAAACCCGAGGTTAGTCTGGCTGCAATACTTTTCATTTATTTCGCCTTCAAAAAACGACACCCAAAAGCGGGCCTGTTGCTCAAGCTGGCGGGTCCATAGGGCGATATGGGCAATTTTCATTTCAAACCTCTTCATACGGTGTGTTGACAGTCAGGGACAGAATGCACGATCATGCACTTTGTTGCTCGATAAAGATTTACCAGGAGTTATTGTGCTCGATTATGCTGCTTTCCCTAAACAACGACAAGCGTTGATTTGCCAGATCCTGCAAGAAAACGGTAGGGTGGTTTGCGCTGAGCTGGCCAGCCGCCTGAGCGTATCAGAACACACAATTCGCCGTGATTTACATGAACTTAGCAAAGAGGGTTTTTGCAAGAAGGTTTACGGTGGGGCGGTTATGACTCTGCCTGAGTCGGGAGACTACAGCGAGCGCAAGGATAAGAATACGGCGATAAAAAGCAGGATCGCGCAGAAGTGCGCAAGGCTGGTTAAGCCCGGCGGCTGCATTTTTATCGACACCGGCACCACTAATCTGGCGATGGCGGAGGCGCTGCCTGTTGAGCTGGCGCTAACGGTAGTGACCAATTCTCCGGAGATCGCCGCGGTGCTGCTCAAGAAACCGTTGTATGACGTGGTAATGCTGGGCGGCCAGATCCAACGGGCTACCGGCGGCTGCGTGGGGGCATCCGCCGTGGCGCAGATCCAGGGGATGTTGTTTGATCAGGGCTTTATCGGCGGCTGCGCTATGGCTCCGGAGTCTGGTCTTACGGGATTTGATTTTCCCGACTGTGAGTTTAAAAAAGCGGTTATTAAACAGTGCAGCGAAATCATCGTGGGCCTGACTTCGGATAAGATCCCCGCGGTGGCGCGCTTTGTGGTGGTCGAAAGCGGCGACATTGATGTGCTGGTGGTGGAAGAGAATGTCAGTCGTGAATATAGCGATGCGTTCCGCGAGCACGATATTCGTATTTATACCGTTTAAGCGGGAAGCGCTAGCCCGAGCGGCGAGTGCGCTCGGGCCATGAGGTTATTTCGACAGCGAGGTCGCTATCAGGCGCAATCCCAGCGCACCCAGTACCGTGGCGGTGACGATATCGATTTTGTGCTTCAGACGCAGATAGACGCTGCGCGGCCGGGCGGAAGAGAGTACCAGGGCCACCAGTGAATACCAGCTGACATCAATCAGAAAGCTCATTAGCGGTACGATATAGTAAAAGGCTACCGGGATTCGCTCTGGCAGCAGGGCGGTAAAAATAGAGGCGAAGACCAGCGCCGTTTTCGGGTTGCTAAGCTGGGTATAAAGACCGTCGCGGAAGGTTTTCAACAGCGAATGTTCTGCTGCCATGCCCCCGGCGGCGAAATCCATCGGCTGCGCTGCACCGCGATAGATTTTATAGCCTAACCACAACAGATACAGGCCTCCGGCAACCTTCAGGCCGATAAACATCTCTGGTACCGCCGTCAAAAACTTCTGTAGACCCATCATTGCCATAATCGAAAAGATAGCTGCGCCGGTACCGGTCCCCAGCGCGGTGACCAGGCCATGAAGGCGTGAACGGGCCACCGCATTGCGGGCGACGTAAATAAAGCTCGGTCCCGGGCTTATCACGCCCACGATAAGGACCGCGGCAATGGCCATCAGGCTGGATAAAAACATAAACGCTCCCGATTAATGTTTAGTGCTGAAGTCATCAATGACCTTCGCTCATAATTGTTTTCTAGTGAAAAAATAAACAATCTTTGCCGCAATGTCACCACGCTTTGTATCGGCAATTTGAGTGCGTTCTTAAGGCCATTTTCGAATAACGATTCCCATTCTGCTCTTCAGTGATACACTGGCTAAATGTGATCTTTGTCATATCGTCATTAAAACAGAGAAAAGAGACACTGCTATGCAACATATCATTGAGGGCTTCCTCAACTTCCAAAAAGAGATCTTCCCACAACGTAAAGAGCTCTTCCGTAGCCTGGCGTCCAGCCAGAATCCCAAAGCGCTGTTCATCTCCTGTTCGGATAGCCGCCTGGTGCCGGAGCTGGTGACTCAGCAGGATCCGGGTCAGCTGTTTGTTATTCGTAATGCCGGTAATATCGTTCCCTCTTTCGGACCGGAGCCGGGTGGGGTTTCCGCCACTATCGAGTACGCTGTCGTCGCCCTGGGCGTGACCGATATTGTAATTTGCGGCCACTCCAACTGCGGAGCGATGAAAGCGATCGCGACCTGTCAGTGTCTGGATACGATGCCCGCAGTTTCCCATTGGTTGCATTATTCCGATGCGGCCAAAGCGGTGGTTGATAAAAAGACCTGGGCGAATGAGACCGATAAGGTGAATGGGATGGTGCAGGAAAACGTCATCGCCCAGTTGAATAATATCAAAACCCATCCGTCGGTCGCCGTTGGCCTGCGCGACAATACCCTGCGTCTGCACGGCTGGTTCTACGATATTGAAAGCGGTGATATTCGTGCGCTGGATAAAAACAGCAAAAACTTCGTTTCGCTGTCGGAAAATCCGGACGTTTTCTTCGAGTAAATCTCTCTTTTCAGGGCACGGAGGCCCTGTGAGTCACGCCTTCCTGTTCGGTATCCCTTGCCTATCAAACTTCATTTTTTCTGCGTATCCATAATGGAGCGCTGCTTCGTGAGCGCTCCATTGCATCCGGCTTATAGCACGCCGTCGCCGCCGTCCGAGCACCAGACCTGGCCGGAAGTGAAGGAACAGGCGTCAGAGGCGAGGGTGACGTACAACGGGGCAATCTCCACCGGCTGGCCAGGGCGACCCAGAGGGGTATCGGCACCAAACTGGCGCACCTTCTCATCAGGCTGCCCGCCGCTGGATTGCAGCACCGTCCAGTAAGGACCGGGTGCAACGGCATTGACCCGAATCCCTTTCGGACCCAGTTGCTTAGCGAGAGATTTGGTAAATGCCACCAGGCTGGCTTTAGTTTGCGCATAATCCAGCAGAATGGGGCTTGGCTTAAAGGCCTGCACTGATGAGGTATTAATAATGGCGCTGTGTTTTTTAAGGTGACGCAGGGCTGCTTTGGTTATCCAGAAGGCCGCATAGACGTTGGTTTTAAAGGTGGCGTCAAAATCCTCAGTTGAGAGATCTTCCAGCGATTCACAATACTGCTGGCGTCCGGCGTTATTGACCAGAATATCCAGCCCACCGAGTTCGCTGGCGGCTTGCTCCACTAGGGCTTCACAGAAAGATTCGCTGCGAATATCACCAGGAATGGGCACGGCTTTGCGTCCTTCAGCCTGAATCAGGGCGATGACGGTTTCAGCGTCAGATTCTTCCTCCGGCAGGTAGTTTATCGCGACATCCGCGCCTTCTCGGGCAAAGGCGATAGCCACCGCCCGGCCAATCCCGGAATCACCGCCGGTAATTAGCGCTCGTTTACCCGCCAGGCGTTCGGATCCGACATAGCTCAATTCGCCGTGGTCCGGCGCTGGTTTCATCTCTTCGGCTAAACCCGGCGGCGATTGTGGCTGCTCAATAAAGGGGGGACGGGGATACTTCGCGGTATTTTTAGCGTCGTCGCTCATACTGACCTCCTCGTGGTAAAGGGTTAAGGATAGGCCCTCAGGCAGCGCATAAAACTCAAGTGGTGAATAAATGAACGCTTTCATTTTGTTAATTCACTGAATGATTGACGGTAATTCACTGATTGCCGGGAAATTTTTTTGAATTGTGACGGCGCAGAGGTGTTGTGAATTTTAGGACTATTCTATCGAAGCTGCATGGAATAGTCAGGTCGGGTTTTATCAGGGGTTGGATATATTTAAGCCGCTAAGAGTGAAATGAATAATATTATTCTCGGACGATTCGCGAATTATTGCAGTTGTGAAAATAGATATTAGCGATCAGACTTTATGAGACAAACTGAATATTAATCGGGGGACTGCGGGAAATAAAAGTGGTCCCGAGGCGATAGCGCATACAGGAGAAACCTATGTCTGTTCACAATCCAGCCGATCCCGATAAGCAGGGGCGGCATCCGGCGAAAGAAGACCCGCGCGAGCAGGGGGAAATCCCACGCAAAAGAGACGACAGCGAAGATCATAAAAAAGATCCTTATCATCCCCGGCCTGAAAAGCGCTAATCCGCCGAGGCTGATGAACTCACTTGTTTGAGATAGTGTGCCTATTGTTGTCAGGTGGCTGCCCCTTGCCCGGCCTGTAAAGCACAAATATCAGCAGGTTTGATTTGTGTTTTACAAGCCTGGTGCCAGTTGTTTCCGGGTTGCTACCTCTATTACCCTAACCAAAAGCCGCCGTCCTCCGACGGCGGATAAATTAAAGGTCAATCAACGGCAAACGCCTGCGTGAGCGGCTCGCCGGTTGCGATATTGCTTTTGCTATCGCCGTGCCGATTTCTGCACAGGCGGTGATGCCCTGGACAAACGGCTGGTCATGCATCAACCAGGGGATTGCGCCAAACGCAATGCGCCCACGCACCTCAGCCGGTTCCTGCAAGGTGTAGTCGTCCCCGACGTCGGGAATATCATCGCCGGTCGCCAGTAATTGCTTTCTTAAATGTGGAAAGGGGAGATCGGTAGTTTTGAGCGGTTTCTGCCCCCGCGCATCGATAAACACATCATAGATATAGCGGTTATCGTGGCTAATAATCTGCGTTTTATCTTGCTCAACTGATAACTCATAATCCGCCCCCAGAGCGAGAATGCTGATGATGCCGGCTTCGCGCAGCGCCAGTAGCCGGCGAATAGACTCGGAGGGAATGGCGGCGTAACAGTCAATAAACACCCGGGCGAGGCCCCGGCTGAAGCGCTCGCGGTCCCGATCGTTGAGATGCGGAACCATCTCCTGAACGGCTTCGTGTAGCCGCAAAATAACGTAGCGCCAGGGCACGGTGTAACGCTCTCGCTTATGACGTTCAACTTCGTCGAGATTCGCCCGTGCCCAGTGAAATGGATTGCGCTGCTGGCGTTTTTGAAACCACGCCTCGCTGAAGCTGTCGGCGTCCAGCGCGTTAAGGGCGATGTTCTCGCTCCAGCACGGGTCGGCCAGTTTGATTTCCTGCGCCATCAACTGAAATACCCGGTCGAGTAAGCCGTCGGCACCCGCTGCGATCTCTTTTTCGATCGCACTTTCGCTGACGATATGCAGTGGCTCCCAGGGAATAGGGCAGTAAAAATCGGCTTCGGGCAGAATGCCGGAGCGGGACATCAACACAATATTGAGCGCCTTGCTGTCATCATCCAGCCTGAAGGTCAGCGCTCCATCGTCCGAATCAGTAAATCTGCCATGCTGAACGACGACGGCCATTGCTGCATCAATCCCGCTGAGCGAGGTGCCCATAATCCCCACCCGACAGGGCGGAATGTTGGCTTCCATCAGGCCAGACCACGGGCTGGGAAAATAAGTTCGGGTCGACTCCTCTTGCGCAGGCCACACGTGGCCGGTGGCGATTACTGCGAGACTGAAAACGTCTGCTGTTTGCTCGCCTTCGGCCCACAGCCTGACACCTTGCGCGGTGGCCTGCAGGTCGGTGACAGCGCAGGATTCATGAACCTGCACCCGAAAGCCTCGTTCTTTAGCTTGCGCAACCAGCCCAATAAACTGGTCGCGAAAGTATTCGCCTAGCAGGATACGCGGCAAAAATTGACGATCATGCAAAGCGTCATAATCTACACCATAGCGCGCAAGGTGCGCCTTGTCCTGGGCTTTTAGCCACTCGATGTAGGTGCACAGAATAGGCGGGATCTCAATGCTGGCGATATTCGCCAGCATCATGCGTGAATTTTCTTCATCACTGTAGGGCATGCCCACGCCCGCTTCATGGGCTTGCTCATAAATCGATACGTCCAGCGGTTCGTGGTGTTTAAGGAGTGCAAACAGGGTATAAATTCCGGTAGGCCCCGCGCCGATGATGGCAATTTTTTTCATCTGGAATGACCCGCTGTTGTGTTGATGTTACATAGATTCGCTGTCCTTACGCAGATTTAGTGTGGTCGAAAATGGTGATAGAGGCCAATTCAGAGACTCCTCTTCCGAAGTTTAGTCAGAAGAGGAGCCGATTTTAGAACCACGTTTCGAGCTGAGCGCCGAAGAAGAGCGTCCCGGCGCCATGGTAACCGGCGCTGCCGAAGGTATCGGTGGAAGAGTAATTATCCAGCGATTTATCCCAGGCCATCCATGTCGCAAAGAAGCGAATTTCCGGGCGTTCAAAAAAGTCCGTCACGTTCTGCATTTTAAAGGTCGGGGCAAAGGTGAGCTTGTAATAACTGCCGCTGGCGGCTTTATTGCCGTTAAAGCCTTTCGGATCGATATCCATATATTGATAGCTGGTCTCATATTGCAGCGCGAAGTTTTGGTTAATTTGCTGGATCACTCTGGCATTAAGCGTCACCCAGTCGTAATGGTCGGAATCGATATAGCGATTATTACTGCTCTGAGCGACGACCAGGGGCGCGAGGCTCAGGCTATCGGTGAGCGAAGTAATGCCGTAAGAGGCAAATTTCACCGTCCAGGCCGGATCAATCAGGTAACCGTCGGAACCCGGCCCGCGCACTTCCGCACCTAGCGCGCGGCCATAAAGCAGCACCGTTTTAGTCAGGCCGGGGCGCAGGCCATAGAAACTGTCGCCATGATAAGCCAGCATGGTGTTAAAGCCACGCGAGGCGGCTTTATCTGTGGCCAGTCCGTCGTTAATCCGCTTATCGTTATCCCGCGAGTAAAGACCGTTGACCATCCACTGCCAGTTATCCAGGCGGTTATTGAGCGAGAAGGTATAATTCTGAATATAGGTGTTATCAGCCCCGGTCATGTTGTTATATTCAACGTTCTCCATCGTATCAATATCATTGAAGTTACGTCCGTAAACCGCCAGGTTGGTCTTAATATCGCCCCAGAAGTTCACATCATAAATGCCGGCCCCGGTACCGATTAAATTCATCATGTCGGAGTCGAGCCAGTGAATATCGAAATTATCCCGGTCTTCACGTTTCCCGGCCCATAGCGTGGCATTTTTGAATGCGCCGCTGAACGAGGGCATATCGCTCATTTCCACAAACGCCTGACGCACGTTCATCTGACCATTAAATGAACTGTCGGTATTATAGGTTTTATCCCATTCGGCAATTTTCATGTAATAACGCAGCTGGCTATTATTGTCATATTGACGCCGATAGTTGATGTCAGCAGTGACGTAGGTGTCGGATTCGTTGCCAAGGCGACCAACGCTTCCCCCGGTGCTTCCCGCTGGCGTCAGAGAAGGGCCGACGGTGCTGGTGGTACCTTTGCTGGTCAATATCCCCGTTCTCGCATAGCCGCCAAATATTATTTCCGAGCGATCGTCTTTTTTTTCTGTGCTAGCGGCTGACTGACTTTTGATTAACGTAAGGTCTGCATCGGTTTTTTGTTCAACGGCTTGCAATCGCCCTTCTGCGCGAGCGGCATTTTGCTCGGCTCTGGCGGCTCTTTTTTCCGCATTATCAATTTTTCTGCTGGCATCTTGTAATTGTATTCGCGACTGCTTTAATTCCGCCTCAAGCTTTTCCAGTCGGGCGTTAATTTCACTTAAGGTTGTATCCGTCGCAAGGGCAGGCGCTGGCAAAGCCAGTGCACAGAGCGTAAGCATATAGGCTTTCATTATTAATACCTGTACAGGAGGAAGCGGTGCTCTGAACACAGGGGTGCAGAGCACATATTACTGTGCCATTGAAAATGGATTATTTAACTGCTTGTTAAATTAATAATTGGGCTTTGTTATCCCCTAAGACTTTTTCGTGGTTTTATTCGCATTGACAAAAACGGACGTCATTATGAAGGCGAAGATAAATACGGCGACTCCGACGCTAATATAGGAAATAAACTGATAACGGTCATACAAATACATTAATGGCGACAGCAGAACCGCCAGGCCGTAAGAGTTGGCTTTTATCGACAGTAAAGAGAGGACCATTCCACCCAGCGCAGAGCTGGTTAACATTACGATAATTGCGCGGAGTCCGGACTGCATTACAATCCCGAACAACGCGGGTTCAGAAACGCCGAGTAGCTGGGTAATAGTGGCAGAAATACCCGCGGTTTTAAACGCGACATTTTTGGATTTTAACGAAATAGCCAGACACACGGCGGCGTTGGCAAAACCGTACATCGCGCAAACGGTAATTAATGGATTGAAGCCAGTACCCGCAATCAGCGAAGTTTCAATCATAATGAACATATGATGCATCCCGGTCATCACCGCAATCGGATAGATAAAACCAATTAACAATCCGCCAATACCCGCCGGTAATGTCAAAAATTGCTGGATGGCCATTATCGCATAATGTTCAAAACCATGTACCAGCGGCCCTAGAATTAATAAGGCGATGGCGACCGCGATCAGAATGACAATAAAGGGTGTAAAAATAAGATCCATAGAATTAGGCATCACCCGGCGGAAAAATATTTCCAGTTTCGCGCCAATAATACCGGTGATGAGCGCGGTCAGAATCGACCCCTGATAACCCACCAGCGGAATAAAGCCAAAAACATAAATAGGGCTGCTGTTGCCATACGCTACGTCGTAGGCGTTCGGTAGTGCGGGGGAGACCAGCATCAGGCCGATCAAAAAGCCGATAATCGGCGTTCCGCCAAACTTCTTAAACGCCGACCAGCAGATAAATGCCGCAAGAAAGGCAAAGGCGGTATCGCAAAGCACCGTGGTCAGCGTTTGCAGGGCCACGGGAATATCCGCGACGCTGCCGCCAAACCAGGCCTGCACCGTGTCATTAAAGATAACGCCCTTCAGGCCAAGGAACAGACCGGTTGCCCCGAGCACCGGTACTATCGGCACAAAGACGTCGGATAAATTGCGTATCCCTCGCTGTAAGCGCCCCGTGCTTTGCTTCGTCATCTCATCTTTGCTGACTTCGGCGACCTGATATTCGTTAACGAACTCCTGGTAGACTTTATTCACAATGCCGGTACCAAGGATTATCTGATACTGACCCGAATTATAAAAAACGCCTTTCACTTCGCTGATGTTGCGGATTTTTTCATCATCAATTTTTTGCCGATCTTTCACCTGCAAACGTAAGCGAGTGGCGCAGTGCGTCGCGGAGGCAATGTTTTCCTTGCCAATGGTATTAACAATTTCGATGGCAATATTTTTATATTTGTTCATCTTTAACTCATTCCTTCACGAGAATGGTCTGATAGGGTTGCAGGGTTGCGCCAATATTGGCGTAATTATTGAGGATCACTTCGCCCGCCGGAAGCGTAAAAGGCAGGTGTTGGGCACTTAAATTAGTGATAGAGACAAAGCGTTGGGTGTCCGTTTTCCGTTCATAGGCCACGATGCTGTCGTCTACGTTTTCAATCGCCGCGAATGAACCGTAGATAAGCGCTTGCGGGTAGCGCTTATTTCTTAAGTCGATCATCGTTTGATAAAAAGAGAAAACGGAATGTTCATCAGCAGCCTGGCTTTGCGCATTGACGCTAAAGTCAGGTGCGGAGAAAGGCAGCCAGGGCTTCGCGCCCAGGTTAAAGCCAGCATTAACGCCATCGGACCACGGGAAGGGGGTTCGTGAGTTATCCCTTGAGCGCTGGTTGATAAAGCCTAAAGCCTGTTCGCAGGTAAAACCTTCCGCCAGAGAACGATGGTAGTTATCCAGGCTTGAAATATCATCAAATTCATCAATGCTCGTGCGCTGGAAGTTTTTCATCCCCAGCTCCTGGCCCTGGTAAATAAACGGCGTTCCCTGCATGAAAAAGTACATACCGGCCAGCGCCTTGGCGCCGATCGAGTTTTGATACTCAACGTCGCGGATGAGTTTTGACAACGCGCGCGGCTGGTCATGGTTTTCAATAAACGTCGTTCCCCAGCCGGTCTGGCAAAATGCCCGCTGGCTGGCAAACAGCGCTTCTCTGAATTCGCCAATACGCCAGTCGCGCTGTTTAAACCACTCTGAACCGTTTTCGACATCGATATCCGCAGCGTGGAAATCAAAGATCATATTGAAGTAGCCATTGGGGCCAATATAGCTGTCGTACTCATCCAGAGGGACGCCCGGCGCTTCGCCCACGGTTACGCAGCGGTGGCGGTTGAACGTTTTTTCTTTCAGCTCATTGAGAAATTGCTCAATCCCGGGTCGATTACGTGATTTACTTTTGATGGACGCCAGGCCATCAACGCCATCGGCAGGCAAAGAACCGTAGTCCTGATCTTTTTTAATAAACGTAATTGCGTCAATACGAAACCCGGCAATGCCTTTATCCAGCCACCAGTTGACCATGGAGTAGATTTCCTCACGCAGTTGAGGATTTTCCCAGTTCAGGTCCGGCTGTTTTTTATGGAAAACGTGAAGATACCAGATCTCTTCGCCCGCAACTTTTTCCCATGCGCTGCCGCCGAAGATGGAGCGCCAGTTATTCGGCGCGCCCCCCGCAACGGCGGGTTTGAAAATGTAGTAATCACGATATTTTGATTGAGGGTCAGCAAGGGCCGCCTGGAACCAGGGATGTTCGTCGCTGGTGTGGTTGACCACCAGGTCGATCATTACCTGTATTCCCATTTCTGACGCCTGCTTGATCAGGTCGTCAACATCCTGCATTTGGCCCAAATCAGGGTTCACCGCATAGTAGTCGGCAATATCATAACCATTGTCCGCCATCGGTGACTGATAAAAGGGCGAGACCCAAATCATGGTAATACCTAATTTCTTGAGATAAGGCAGTTTGGCAATAATACCTTTGATATCGCCGATACCGTCGTTATTACTGTCATAAAAGCTTTTTGGGTAAACCTGATAAATAACGGATTCTTTCCACCATTCGGTCTGTTGCGGCTGGTTCATAGCTTCTCCTTGGTATGATATCGATACCATATTGCGATAAAAAAATTAAGCGGATGTCCTGATGATTAATTCAGACTGCAAATCTTCTTCGTCATAGCGATATTGAGCGTGGTTAATCATTGCCAGCAGGCGCTCTACGGAAATTCGGCCTAGCTGTTCAATGGGCTGGCTGATGGTGGTTAGCGGAATAGGGATCATCTCGGCAATGGGTAAATTATCAAAGCCCATAACCGCCAGTTCACCGGGAATGCTGACCCCTTTGGCTGAAAGCGCGGAAATCAATCCGCAGGCAACTTCATCGCTACCAGTAAAAATAGCATCAGGGCGCTCGCATTTATCCATTTTCAGGATTTGCTCAGCCAGATGCCGCCCGTCGCGGTAAGTATGAAGATGGCGGAAAATAAGATGATCGTGAATTGGCTGATGTGCGCTTTGCATAGCGGTAATAAAGCCACGGTTGCGTCTGCTACCGTGCCCTTTTTGCTCAAAGCTCCCGCCCGTAGAGTAGGCGATTTTTTGATAACCTTTGTTGAGCAGCCAGCTGACCGCATTGTAGGTTGCCAGTTCATCATCCACCTTAACAACCGGCAGGCTGGTGTCATCAATGCTGGTGTTGCACAGCAGAATAGGGCCATATTTCTGATATTGCTCGATGACGTTTTTATCGTTCTCAACGGCACATAAAATAAGACCATCAATAATCTTTTTCTTCAGCAGATCGAGACAGCTTTCCTCTTCCCCTGCGCTGTCATGGTTTTGCACGATCAGTACTGAATAGCCATGCTTGCGTGCGGTCACCTCAAGGGCATCGACCAGGCTGGCAAAATAGGGGTTGGTTATCCGTGAGATCAGTATGCCAATCCGGTGGGTTTTCACGCCGCGCATCTGCTGTGCGACGGTGCTCGGCTCATAATCCAACGCCTTCATCGCCGCGAGGATTTTTTCCTTTTTATCTTCAGAGATATAAGGATGATTGTTCAGGAAACGAGAAACCGTCGTTACTGATAAGCCTGCTTTTTCCGCTACGTCTTTTATGGTTGCCATGGTTTTTATGAAATCGATATCACATGGGTGTAAAATATTTTTGGACGTCATCTAAGTCAACCGTATTTTTAGAAAATATGATCTGATTCACAATAAAATTGCAGGGTGCAAGAAGCTTATCCGCGTGCGTGAGGGCGACTTAAAAGGTGTATTATGTGGGTCACAAAATGGATGATGAAAAGGAAAAACGATGTCTACACCCATCTTTCGCCAGGCGACGCCCGCCGATGTTGATCGCTGCTATACGATAGAAATCACCGCCTATGAAGGCGATGAGGCCGCGACCCGGGAAAAAATCGCCACCCGTATTAATCGTTACCCGGAAGGTTTTATGTGCATGGAACTGGACGGCGAAGTGATTGGATTTATCAATGCGGGCTGCGCCTGGGACGTGGTGATGTCGGATGAAGAGTTCAAAGAGCTTATTGGGCACGACCCCGCGGCACCAAATGTGGTCATTATGTCGGTGGTGTTAGATCCAGATTTTCAGGGGCAAGGCTATTCATCGCTCATGATGCGCGAATTTGTCTCTCGCATGAAAGCCATGAACAAGCAAACTATCCATTTAATGTGCAAAGACCGGCATGTCGATCTTTACGCGCATTTTGGCTACCGCTATATCAAACCTTCTGAGTCCGATCATGGCGGCATGGCCTGGCATGAGATGATGATGGAGCTGTAAAAGAAACTACGCAGACGTTAAGCCGCAACAGGGGGGCTGGTTCCCCTCAATAAGGAAGTCAGTATGGGTATGATAGAACGGAAGAATTATCCGCAATTGGGTGAGGTTAAGGCTCCCTATGTCCACTCAGTAAGGCATGGTAACACGCTCTATATTTCAGGGCTGACCGCGTTTGGCACGGTTGCGCAGCGTTCAGGCATTGCCGGACAGGCTGAAGAGATCTTCAGCCAGATCGGAAAAATCGCCAGCGCCGAAGGCACGGATTTTTCAGCCCTGATTAAGGTGACCATATTCATTACTTCTTTTGAAGAGATCGACGAGTTGCGTGAAGTGCTGTACCGACATTACGGCGCCAACTTGCCTGCCAGTTCTCTGGTTGAAGTTAGCCGCCTTTTTTCACCCGATCTTAAGATAGAAATTGAGACTGTATTCGGCCTCTGACTTATTGCTTATCGCCGGACGGCAATAGCCGTTTGGCTTGATAGGCTTTTGCCGAATGTAGAGGCAAACTGACGAATCAATCGGTTTTGTCAGGCACGATGATGAGAATACTGAAGTAAAATCGGGATGAAGAAGAGAGGGAACAACCGGAAAATAAAATGGTGCGTCTGAATGGACTCGAACCATCGACCCCCACCATGTCAAGGTGGTGCTCTAACCAACTGAGCTACAGACGCATTATGGTGCGTTTAATTGGACTCGAACCAACGACCCCCACCATGTCAAGGTGGTGCTCTAACCAACTGAGCTATAAACGCATTATGGTGCGTTCAATTGGACTCGAACCAACGACCCCCACCATGTCAAGGTGGTGCTCTAACCAACTGAGCTATGAACGCAATGTTGCAGTGGCAACGGGGACGCATATTAGCGACAGGGAGGGGTTGTGGCAAGAGGCAAACGTCACTTTTCTTCCAGATTTCACGCGATCGCAGAAGTTTTATCCATGTTGCTTATATTTTACTGATGCAAAAGAAGATTTCTTCGTCGATTACGGACAATGGCGCTCAATCAGCGCCGTTGTCATATACCCGTCATACTTCAAGCTGCTTATGTGTTGGCTACGGATTACTCGGCCCATCCATGGGCCTCGCCCTGACTGGCCGTCGCACGCGACGTTCAAATCTGCTCCCGGCAGATTTGTCGCTCGCCCCAGTCGCATAGTTATCTATGCTCCTGGGGACTCACTCTCTTGCCGCCTTTAAGCAACTTGAATTATTTTGGGTATAGATCGGATTAGCGCGCTGCGCGCTGCAAAATCACGCTGGAAGGCTGACGTTGCAAAAAGCGCATACGCAGCATCATCATGATGGCCGCAGAGGTTAAACCGATAATAAATCCGCACCAGAAGCCTGCAGGGCCCATGCGCGGAACCACAATATCGGTTAATGCCAGCAGATAGCCGCTTGGCAGCCCCAGCACCCAGTATGCGGTAAAGGTGATAAAGAAGATGGAACGCGTGTCTTTATAGCCACGCAGGATCCCGCTGCCAATGACCTGAATCGAGTCGGAAATCTGGTAGATCGCGGCTAATAGCATCAACTGGGAAGCCAGCGTGATGACCTCAGGGTTGTCGTTATACAACAGCGCGATTTGCTTACGCATCAGGACAGTAAAAACTGCCGTGATGACCGCCATGCACACCCCGACGCCAACGCCGGTTCTGGCTGACGTTTGCGCTTCCAGGGTTGAGCCCTGACCAAGGCGGAAGCCTACGCGAATGGTCACTGCCGCCGCGAGAGACAGAGGCAGAACGAACATCAGCGAGCTGAAGTTAAGGGCTATCTGGTGTCCGGCCACGTCGACAATGCCCAGAGGGGATACCAGCAGCGCGACGACGGCGAACAGGGTCACTTCAAAAAACAGCGCCAGCGCAATCGGCAGACCCAGTTGTACCAGTCGCTTGATGACTTCGAAATCTGGTTTGCTGAACGGCTCTGGGCTGCGAATATCACGCATTGAGCGTGCCCGGCGAACCCAGGAGATCATGCTGAAAAACATCACCCAGTAAACCGAAGCTGTTGCGACGCCGCAGCCAACGCCGCCAAGCTCCGGCATCCCGAAGTGACCGTAGATAAAGATGTAGTTAACCGGAATGTTGACCAGCAGGCCGATAAACCCCATGACCATTCCAGGTTTGGTTTTTGCCAGGCCTTCGCACTGGTTACGTGCGACCTGGAAGAAGAGATAGCCCGGAGTGCCCCACAGCAGCGCGCGCAGATAGCCAACGGCTTTATCTGCCAGCGCCGGGTCGATGTTATGCATCGAACTGATGATGTAACCGGCGTTCCACAGCACAACCATCACCAGAACAGAGACGAAGCCCGCCAGCCAGAATCCCTGGCGTACCTGATGGGCAATGCGGTCGCGACGACCAGAACCATTCAATTGGGCAATGACCGGAGTCAGGGCCAGCAGCAGACCGTGGCCGAAGAGGATCGCCGGTAACCAAATCGAGGTACCAATGGCGACCGCCGCCATATCTGTGGCGCTATAGCCGCCTGCCATAACGGTATCGACGAAGCCCATAGAGGTCTGGGCAACCTGAGCCAGAATAACGGGTATAGCCAGTGCTAATAACTGACGCGCTTCAATAAAGTACTTCTGCACGTGAACACCTTTATCTTGTTGTTATTTTAAGACTAAAAAAGCCGCCCAATATGGCAGCAAGAAGAAAAAAGCAGAGGGATTTGCCAGACTATTGTAACGAGGATTAGCCATTTAGCCAGTGAAAAAATCCCAGTGCACGTTGTGCGCTGGCAACCTGTTTTGCCACCTGTTATTGTTCCGCATAGCCTAAAACGGTAATGATACCGTCACGAATTTATACAGGAGCAAAATATGTTTACCGGTATTGTGCAGGGGACCGCGAAGGTGGTGTCCATAGACGAAAAACCCAATTTTCGTACCCATGTGGTGGAGTTGCCTGAGCATATGCTTGCGGGGCTCGAAACCGGGGCGTCAGTGGCGCACAATGGCTGTTGTTTGACCGTCACCGAAATTAACGGCCCGCGGGTGAGTTTTGACCTGATGAAAGAGACGCTGCGTATAACTAACCTGGGCGCGATCCGTGAAGGCGATTGTGTGAACGTTGAGCGGGCGGCAAAATTCAGCGATGAAATTGGCGGTCACCTGATGTCCGGTCATATTATGACTACTGCGGAAGTGGTGAAAATTCTAACATCGGAAAATAATCGCCAGATTTGGTTTAAGGTCCAGGACCCAACGCTGATGAAATATATCCTCTATAAAGGATATATCGGTGTTGATGGGATTAGCCTCACCGTGGGTGAAGTGACGCCAACACGTTTTTGCGTGCATTTGATTCCCGAGACGCTACAACGTACAACGCTTGGCGCGAAAAAACTGGGCGACCGGGTCAATATTGAGATTGATCCGCAGACTCAGGCGGTCATTGATACCGTTGAGCGCGTGTTGGCAGCAAAAGACGCCGCGCTGAAAGCGGCGGCGGAGTAATTTATTCGACAGCCCGGTTGACGTGGCCGGCTGTCGTTTTAGATCATTGAAATCAAATTTTTACTGCCGTCGCGGTGAGTAAAAAAGAAATCCCTGCGCCAGCGGCGCAGGAGGGACAGCGATTAGCGAGCCACGCGCAGGCCGTGTTCGACACCGCGAGAAAAAACCACTTGCCAAAGCTGAATATCGCGGGCGCGAAAAGCACCTGCACAGGCATTCAGGTAATAGCTAAACATACGTTTGAATCTTTCCGAATAGTTGTCAGCGATTTCCGGCCAGCTATTGAGGAAACGCTCATACCATGCCATTAGCGTGGTGTCATAATCGGCACCGAAATTATGCCAATCTTCCATCACGAAATGCGTTTCACTGGCCTGTGCGATGTGGCGTACCGACGGCAGACAACCGTTGGGGAAGATATATTTATTAATCCACGGGTCGACGCTATGGTCGGTTTTTTTCGAGCCGATTGTGTGCAGCAGGAAACGACCGTCAGCTTTTAAATTACGATCCACCACGTCAAAATAGGTGTCGTAATTTTTAGGCCCGACGTGTTCAAACATACCAACGGAAACAATGCGGTCAAAACTATCATGCAAATCTCGATAGTCCTGAAGCAGAATTGTTACGTCCAGCCCTTCACAACGCTGCTGGGCCATCTTTTGCTGTTCGGCTGAAATAGTGACGCCAACAACGCTGACCTGGTAGTTTTTAGCCATATAGTAAGCCAGACCACCCCAGCCGCAGCCAATATCCAGTACCCGCATTCCGGGTTCAAGCTGCAGCTTTTGACAGATCAGATCTAATTTTGCCTGCTGTGCATCTTCCAGATTCTGCGCATCTTTCCAGTATCCGCAGGAATATTGCATAAAAGGGTCGAGCATGCGGCTAAAAAGATCGTTACCTAAGTCGTAATGTTCTTTGCCGACTATCCAGGACCTTTTTTTACTTTGCAGATTGAATAAGCGAGCGCCCGCGATGCGGAGGGTATCTTTAAAATGGTGGGGAAGTTGATTTTCCAGTCCGGCGCGTAAGACCTTGTGGAAAAATAAATCCAGCCGCTCGCAATCCCACCAGCCGTCCATATAGCTCTCTCCCAATCCCAGCGACCCTTCTTGTAAAACGCGCTTAAAAAAGAGGGGGTTTTTAATCCGCAGATCGGAGGGTGCAGGACCGTTAATTTCGATGCCCGCACGGCCTAATAATTCAGCGACAATCCGGTACCAATCATCATTTGGTACGCTTACTTCTTCTATACACGATGAACTCATAGCTTCTCCATCACGCCCAAGTGATCAGAACCTTAAAACAGCGTAGACGCTTTTCTGGCTTTGTGAGAAATCTCACGGACAATCCGTGAGGCTGCTATCCGACGTAGAACAGAGGAAGGGAGATAACCCTTGCCGAAAGGCCTTCCATGGAGAAACGGGACGCATCCTGCTCCCGTTAAATCAATTAATCTTTCTATTTATGTGATGCCGGATCCAGTATAGGCCGCTAAAAACAGGCTTTCAATAAAAATATGTTAGCAAGCTAATTACTGGACCTTAACACTATCTGAAGATTACCTTAAGCATGTGACGATTCTGTTGCCAGCGCGGTGGCCTTGTACTGCATACGGTAACCGATACCGGCCAGCACAATGGAGATAAGCATCACGCTGGTGGTGGTTTGCAGCGGTGTCGCTATCAGCGTAGAAACCAGCAAGCTGGCGATAAAGCAAAGACCCAACTGTAAGGTATTTTGCAAAGCTGCGGCGCGACCGGTCGCCTGCGGGAACGGCTTCAGCGCCTGAGCAACGACGATAGGATAAATACCGCCATTTACCACCGCCATTGCACAGAACGGAATCATTAATCCGACAAGCGTGGCGTTAGCCTGCAAACCTACCAGCCAGGTAGCGGCAACGCTGATGGAGAAAATCACCAGCAGCCACGGCAGGATCTGCTGCCCTGACCATTTTTGTAAAGCCGCACGGCAGCCGTAACCGCCAACCAGAAACGCGATAGTTTGCGGAACGTAGCTCAGGCCGATAACGGTCGGGCTGTACCCCATCTCGTGAAGAATAAATGGCGAGCCGGTCAACCATGCGAAAAAGCTGGCGGAGCAGGCGGCATAAATCAGCACGTTGCCGCTGTATTCGCGCGAGCGTAGCAGGGCAAGGAAAGTCAGCTTCTGCTGGGTGCCGACAACCGTCTTTTTCGCCGCTTTCAGGCGCAAGGCCGGCAGCATGAGCAACAGGGTTATCGCGAACAGAACGGCGAAAATAGCCTGCCATTCGAAATGAACCAGCAGCCAGCTGCCGAGCAGCGGCGCCAATGCTGGAGACAAGCCCACCAGCGGCATAATGGCGGCAAAAATACGGTTTGTGCGATGGGCTGGGTAGTAATCGGTCACCATCGCTTGCCAGGTCACGGCGGCGGCGCAAACGCCAATCGCCTGAATGAAGCGCAGCGCCAGCATCAGCGTGGCATCTTGCACCCAAAGCATCCCCAGACAGCCGATAGCGAAAATGGCCAGGCCGCTTAGCAGTACCGGCTTGCGTCCGTAACGGTCGGAGAGCGGCCCCCAAAAAAGCTGTCCAATGGCAAAGCCTGCCAGGAACAAGCTCAGGCTGGCGCTGACTGAAGCCGCTGAAGTGTTGAGATCTTGTTGGATCGCGGCGAAAGCCGGCAGATACATATCGGTGGCCAGAAAGCCGAGCACGCTGAGCCCGGCCAGCCAGACTAAAAATCCTTTCCCAGGTTGTTGCAATTGTTGCATAAAATTCTCTTGTTATTAATGCAGGTACGGTGCGGCAGAGTGTAGGGAGTGCATTCGGGCTTGTGAAACGCTAATATTTGTCAGGTGGATTCAAAAATTTTGTAGGCAGAATATGTGGTCAGAATACTCACTTGAGGTGGTTGATGCTGTGGCGCGTAACGGCAGTTTTAGCGCAGCGGCGCAGGAGCTACACCGCGTACCTTCAGCGGTGAGTTATACCGTGCGTCAGTTGGAAGAGTGGCTGGCGGTTCCGCTCTTTGAACGTCGTCACCGCGATGTCGAATTAACCCCGGCTGGGGTCTGGTTTTTGCAGGAAGGGCGCTCTGTTATCAAAAAAATGCAGATCACTCGTCAGCAGTGCCAGCAGATAGCCAACGGTTGGCGCGGTCAGCTATCCATTGCCGTTGATGACATTGTCAAACCGGCGCGCATGCGGCAAATGATCGTTGATTTTTATCGGCATTTTGATGACGTTGAACTGATTGTCTTTCAGGAGGTATTCAACGGCGTCTGGGATGCGTTAGCTGATGGCCGCGTGGAATTAGCTATCGGCGCGACGCGCTCTATTCCCGTCGGTGGGCGCTATGCGTTTCGCGATATGGGGATGCTGAGTTGGGATTGCGTGGTGGCCAGCGATCATCCTTTGGCGAAAATAGACGGCCCGTTAAGCGACGATGTGTTGCGCAACTGGCCGTCGCTGGTACGGGAAGATACTTCGCGCTCGCTACCGAAACGCACGACGTGGCTGCTGGATAATCAGAAGAGGGTGGTGGTGCCGGACTGGGACGCTTCCGCGACCTGCCTCAGCGCAGGGTTGTGTGTTGGCATGGTGCCAAAGCATTTTGCACAGCCGCGAATTGATAGCGGAGAATGGACGGCGCTGGCACTGAAAAACCCATTCCCTGATGCGGCCTGCTGCCTGACGTGGCAACAAAGCGATGCTTCACCGGCGCTGATGTGGCTGCTGGATTACCTTGGCGACAGTGAAACGCTGAACAGGGAGTGGCTGCGGGCGCCGGAATAGCCGGCGCCGCGAGGAGAATTAACGGCGATAATCGACAAACGGGCCGTCAGCCACGGATCGACGTTCGACCAGACGCGGATGTACTTCAATAGACTGGGATATTTCGCGCTTGTTGACGATGCGGTCCAGCAGCATGTTGAAGGCCGCTTCGCCCAGAGAATCTTTTGGCTGATGGATGGTGGTCAGCGCTGGGCTGAAGTAGCGGGCGTTGCGCACATTGTCATAACCGATCAGCGAAATATCCTGCGGCACGCGCAGACCCATTTCATCTGCTGCACAAATAGCGCCCATCGCCATGATATCCCCGCCGCAGAAAATCGCCGTCGGGCGATGGTGTTGGCTGAGGATTTGCTGCATCGCGCGGTAGCCGGATTCCGGCTCGAAATCACCTTGCACGACCCAGTTTTCAGGAACGTTGATCTGCGCTTCTTCCATCGCTTTCATAAAGCCGGCCAGGCGGCCGGCACCGGTGTTCCGCTCAAGCGGGCCGGGGATCACGCCAATTTCGCGATGACCGCGTTCCACCAGATAGCGCCCGGCGATATAACCCCCTTCGAAGGCGTTATCGATAACCGAGTCGGTGAAGTCGGCTTTTGCTTCACCCCAGTCCATCACGACCATCGGAATATGGCGATATTCTTCCAGCATGCTCAGTACCGACTCAGGATACTCAGAACACATCACCAGCAGGCCGTCCACGCGCTTCTGCGCCATCATTGACAGGTAGGCGCGCTGTTTCTCCGGATCGTTCCATGCGTTGCCGAGAATCAGGGTATAGCCCTTCTGGAAGCAACTTTTCTCAACGGATTCGATAATTTCGGCAAAATAGGCCGCTTCGCTGCTGGTCGCCAGCAATCCGATAGACTTGGTGTGATTAACCTTCAGGCTGCGAGCAACGGCGCTGGGGGAGTAGTGCAGTTCTTTAATCGCAGCCCACACAGCGTTGCGCGTCTCTTCCGCAACGAAACGCGTTTTGTTAATTACATGTGATACTGTTGTAGTGGAAACGTTTGCGCGCTTCGCTACATCTTTAATAGTTGCCATTACTTCTCACTCCAGACCTTGACCTGATCGCCCGTTAATCGGTACGTAAACGTTTGCCTGTACACACCCTGATGCCAAAATTGAACATTGCATCACGTCGGGAAAACGACACAGAACGACAGGAAGGGGTCAATGGCCGATACGCTTTCAAATTAGCGTGGGATTTTGTCCGATCTTGGGGCAAAGGGGAAGAACAAAAATGTGCATCCCTCTAAATCTCGGAAGATATTTGCGCTAATCTATGTAAAAATGAGCAAGCTCACTTTTCATGTGGGGATAATCAAGGGGAAAAATTGATGGATACAGATTTAAAGTTTTCGCTGACAACGACGATTATTGTTCTGGGTTTGATTGTCGCCGCAGGGCTGACCGCCATACTGCACTAATTCCAATATGAGGGAGACATCGTTCTCCCTTTTCTTTTTCCGCCATTATTATCAATTTCGCAAAAATCTTTTGCCATTTCGTTTACTTTTGTTTTTCTGTGATTGATGTCATGCTTTTGGCTTCTGATGAGATGCCGTCGCTGAAGACGGCCCGATGGAGTCATTGAATGAAAATCAACTTTCCCCTGCTCGCTCTGGCGATCGGTGCCTTCGGTATCGGTACTACCGAGTTCTCCCCGATGGGGCTATTACCGGTTATCGCCAAAGGCGTGGATGTCTCTATTCCGGCTGCGGGAATGCTTATTAGTGCCTATGCCATTGGGGTGATGGTTGGCGCGCCGCTGATGACTCTGTTGCTTTCGCACCGCGCGCGCAGAAATGCGCTGATTTTCCTGATGGCGATTTTTACTCTTGGTAACGTGCTCTCTTCAATTGCACCGGATTACACCACGCTACTGCTGTCGCGCATTATCACCAGCCTCAATCACGGCGCTTTTTTTGGGCTCGGCTCGGTGGTGGCGGCGAGCGTAGTGCCGAAGCATAAGCAGGCCAGCGCCGTGGCGACCATGTTTATGGGGCTGACAATTGCCAACATTGGCGGCGTTCCGGCGGCGACCTGGTTGGGGGAAACTATCGGCTGGCGAATGTCGTTCCTTGCAACGGCGGGTCTCGGCGTGGTGGCGATGGTCAGCCTGTGGTTTTCCCTGCCAAAAGGAAGCGCGGGTGAGCGGCCTGATGTTAAGCAGGAACTTTCAGTACTGATGCGCCCGCAGGTGCTGTCAGCGCTGCTGACCACCGTTCTGGGGGCAGGGGCGATGTTTACGCTTTATACCTATATATCACCGGTCCTGCACAGCATCACTAACGCATCGCCACTGTTTGTGACCGCGATGCTGGTACTGATTGGCGTAGGCTTCTCGCTGGGTAACTACCTTGGCGGTAAGTTTGCCGACCGCTCGGTTTCCGGGACGTTGAAGGGCTTTCTGCTGCTGTTGATGGTGATCATGCTGGCGATCCCACTGCTGGCCCAGTCACAAATTGGTGCGGCTATAAGTATGGTTGTCTGGGGTGCCGCGACTTTTGCGGTAGTTCCGCCATTGCAGATGCGCGTGATGCGCGTGGCTCACGAAGCTCCCGGGCTGTCATCATCGGTTAATATCGGCGCTTTCAACCTCGGTAACGCGTTAGGCGCAGCCGCCGGTGGTGCGGTGATATCTGGTGGGCTGGGCTATGCATTCGTCCCAGTGATGGGGGCGATCATTGCGGGTGTTGCGCTACTGCTGGTGTTTTTCAGCGGTCGGTCGCAGCCGGAAGAGGCTTTTGCTAACCACTAATCGTTTATGAATAGTATGTGAATTGTGAGTGAAGTGAAAAATAACCGCAGAAGGCGCAATCCTTCTGCGGTTTGCTTTTATGCCGCCAGATTGGCCGCCACAAATTTCCAGTTCACCAGCGCCCAGAAGTGTTCCAGATAGTTCGGACGCGCATTACGGTAGTCGATGTAGTAAGCGTGTTCCCAGACATCCACGGTCAGCAGCGGGGTTGCGTCGCTGGTCAGCGGCGTACCGGCGTTGCTGGTGGAAACAATCGCCAGGCTACCATCAGCATTTTTCACAAGCCAGGTCCAGCCAGCACCAAAGTTTTTCGCTGCCGCGTCGGTGAATTTTGCTTTGAAATCAGCAAAGCTGCCGAAGGATTTAGCGATAGCGGCCGCCAGTTCACCTTCAGGTTCGCCGCCAGCGTTTGGTGCCAGGCAGTTCCAGTAGAAGGTGTGGTTCCAGACCTGAGCTGCGTTGTTAAAAACGCCGCCATCGGAAGAGCGAACGATCTCTTCTAAGGTCTTGCCTTCAAACGCGGTGCCTTTGATCAGGTTGTTGAGATTGGTGACATAGGCCTGGTGGTGTTTACCGTAATGGTATTCCAGGGTTTCTGCGGAAATGTGCGGCGCGAGGGCGTCTTTTGCATATGGTAATGCAGGTAATTCGAACGACATTGCTACTCTCCTTTTTATAGTTAGTACGCGCAATAACCATGTATTACGCAAGGTAATAGTAGCAAATTAAAAGATGTGGCAAAAGAGAGTGTTACCCCGCCGCAGAAGCGACGAGGCAGAATTAGCGAATGGTTTTTGGCGTCATGACGCGGCGTGCGCCAACGTAATGGCGTTCCCAGTAATCTTCACTCAGCGAGGTTATCTGAATATCGCGACCGGTGCGCGGAGACTGGATAAATTTACCGTTGCCGACATAGACACCAACGTGATCGGCGGTACCGCGCCCACGGGTGCGGAAGAAGACTAAATCACCGCTTTGCAGCTCACCGCGATCGACCGGGCGGGCATCGCGCAGATGATACATTTCATTAGCGGTACGCGGGATGTGAATTTTTACCAGATCTTTATAGGCATAATAGACCAGACCGCTGCAATCAAACCCGGTTCGCGGCGAAGTACCGCCCCAGCGATAAGGTTTGCCAATCTGATCCATTAACTTCGACATGGCGGTGCTTTGCGCCTTTTGTACTCGAGCTTTATGCGCATCGGCGATGGTCAACTGAGGCTCATCAGCAACAGGTTTACAGCGGGTTTTATAGCCTTTGCGCACGACGCACTTTTTCTGCACGCTTGCTCTGGCGACTTTGCTTTCTGCTACCGATTTTGTCGAGCTAGCGCACTGCTTTTTGTAGCCTTTGCGCAATACGCATTTTTTGCTTGCACCGCCAACCTGACGGTTAAGCGCGGTTTGGCTTGAGGCGGTTGTGCGGGTAGGGGCTTTTGCGCGGCTGGCGGTCGATGTTTTCTTGCTGGAGGTTTTAGCGGTGGTCTTACTTTTGGAACTGGCTGCTTTTTTCTTACGCTCTGCGGTAGTGCCTTTGGCCGGGTGCGCTTTTGGCGTAGCCGAAGCGTGCGTATGCCCGGAAGCATGCGCCAGCGGCGTAAATGAGATCGACGTAATAAGTAATGCACAGAGCGAAATCGCGATTTTGTTAAGACGCGCCACTGAGCAATCCCCTGATTAAATTACAGACATATACAGATGCCTGACGATGAATGACAAACCGCATCGATTCTAAAGCATAAAAACCCTGAGAGTTAATATTCTTTTGTATCTAAAGTGTCGTTTGGTTAACGATTGCAAAAAAATACGTCAGACAATAACCATGTCGCATGAAAAATGAGCAACGCACTCTTGCGTCAGACGATAAAATGATATTTTTGAGGCAACTTCTGGGCACAGAAGATAAAATGTGAAGAGTGACAAAAATGTTATTATCGGTCCTGCGTTCAGGACGCTACAATGACAAATTACTGCCGTAGAGAAGTTTAAGGAAGCAAGACAATGAGCACGACTTTAGAAAAAATCCAACATCAAATCGCTGAAAACCCAATCCTGCTGTACATGAAAGGATCCCCGAAACTGCCAAGCTGCGGCTTCTCCGCCCAGGCCGTGCAGGCGCTGTCTGCCTGTGGCGAACGTTTTGCTTACGTCGACATTCTGCAGAACCCGGACATCCGCGCAGAGCTGCCGAAATACGCAAACTGGCCGACTTTCCCGCAACTGTGGGTTGATGGCGAACTGGTTGGCGGTTGCGACATCATTATTGAGATGTATCAGCGCGGCGAACTGCAAACGTTGATCAAAGAAACGGCCGCTAAGTACAAGACTGACGAGCCGAAAGCAGAGTAATTTTTGCTGCCAATAAAAAAGCGACTTCTGGTGGAGTCGCTTTTTTTGTCTCTACTATTCTTCGGCTACTGGTAACGGCCAGCCGCCAAGTCGTTTCCAACGATTGACGATTTCGCAAAACAGCTGCGCGGTTTGTTCGGTATCGTAAAGCGCCGAGTGCGCCTGGGTGCCATCAAATGCCATACCCGCGGCGATGCAGGCCTTCGACAACACCGTCTGACCGAGCGCAAGCCCGCTTAGTGCCGCCGTATCGAATGTCACGAACGGGTGGAAAGGGTTACGCTTCAGGCCCGCCCGCTCGGCAGCCGCCATGGTAAAACCATGATCGAATGTGGCGTTATGGGCGACCATAATGGCACGGCTACAATCGCTCTCTTTCATCCCTTTGCGGATCATTTTGAAAATCGCGTGCAGGGCGTCATATTCGCTCACCGCGCCGCGCTCAGGATCGTTCGGGTTAATCCCGTTAAAGGCCAGAGCTTCAGGCTGCAGGTTGGCACCCTCGAAAGGTTCAACATGAAAATGCAGCGTTTCGTCCGGCATCAGCCAGCCTTGCTCATCCATTTTCAACGTAATAGCGGCGATCTCCAGCAGGGCGTCGGTTTTGGCATTAAATCCCGCAGTTTCAACATCAATTACCACAGGATAGAAACCGCGAAAACGGTCGCACAGACCATTAAGTTGAGCGTTCTCGGACATCAGATTCTCTTAGCTGGAAAAAAGTAGCGCGCATTATGGCAAATTTTGCCACCGCTTGCAGCAGGAAGGGGGATAAAACAGCGGGCGCCGCCGATGGACGCCCGAAGCAGATTAGTTGCCGAGGCCTTTGCCGGCATCTTTCTCTTCAATCAGTTCAATTTTGTAACCATCCGGATCTTCGACAAAAGCGATAACCGTGGTGCCGCCTTTGACCGGACCCGCTTCACGCGTCACGTTGCCGCCGTTCTGGCGAATACGTTCACAGGCTTGCGCCGCGTTATCAACGCTTAGCGCGATGTGGCCGTAGGCGCTGCCGAGATCGTATTTATCAACGCCCCAGTTGTAGGTCAGCTCGATAACGGCGGTATCGCTTTCTTCGCCGTAACCCACGAATGCCAGTGAGTATTTGTACTCAGTGTTTTCGCTGGTACGCAGCAACTTCATGCCCAGCACGTTGGTGTAAAACTCAATCGAACGTTGCAGATCGCCAACGCGCAGCATGGTGTGAAGTAAGCGCATAATGTCCCCTATGCAGTTTATTTTGATACATCAGAGCGTTAAGTATAGCGGCGATAACCCGCCGCTATCAATGCAATGGAGGGATTACAGAGTAGGATAATCGGTATAGCCTTCCGCGCCGCCGCCGTAGAAGCTTTCCGGGCGCTGTTCATTCAGTGCGACTTTTTTCTGTAAACGCGTAACCAGATCCGGGTTGGCGATATAGTCCCGACCAAAAGCGACGGCATCAATCAGGCCTTTGCCGATCAGGTCATTGGCTTTTTCTACCGTATACGCGCCTGCACCGATAATTGCGCCAGGGAAACGGTCGCGCACTTTCTGGCGGAATTCATCGCTATACGGTTGGCCGCCTGCCCAGTCCGGTTCGGACATATGCAGGTAGGCAATACCGCGTTTAGCCAGCTCTTCAATCAGATACAGCGCATCGGCTTCTTCATCCGGCCCGTTGTCGACGTTCTGGAAGCTACCGATTGGCGAGACGCGAATACCGATACGGTCGGCGCTCCACTCTTTGCTCACCGCATCAACAACTTCCAGAACCAGACGCGCGCGATTTTCAACGCTGCCGCCGTACTGGTCGGTACGATGGTTAGAGGTCGGGGAAAGGAACTGGTGCAGCAGGTAACCGTGCGCGGAGTGCAGTTCGACAAGGTCAAAACCGGCATCGCGAGCGTTACCGACCGCCTGACGGAAATCATCAACGATCCCGGGGATCTCATCGATTTCAAGTGCGCGTGGCATAGAGGTATCAACGCGAATCGCGTGGCCGTGCTCATCGCGCAGCGAAGTACGGGTACCGGCGCTAATCGCTGATGGCGCAACCGGTGCCTGGCCGCCAGGCTGGATGCTGTTATGAGAAATGCGTCCGGTGTGCCACAACTGAACGGCAATGTGACCGTTTTCGGCATGTACACCAGCGGTGATTTTCGTCCACGCCGCAATCTGTTCCGGACTGTGCAGGCCAGGGGCGCCAGCATAGCCTTTCGCCTGAGCGGAGATCTGCGTAGCTTCGGAAATAATCAAGCCGGAGCTGGCGCGTTGACGGTAGTATTCGCCCATCAGAGGGGTCGGAATATCGCCTGGTTCAATGCTACGCAGACGCGTCAGCGGAGCCATGAATACGCGGTTAGGTACGGTGACCGCACCGACTTTCAATGGGGTAAACAACTTAGATTCTGACATAATGACTCCTGAGTAGACCGGTCGTCTTGAAACTGGTTAAATAAAAACGCCTGTTAAACGGCAGGCGCAGCAATAATATTTTTAGCGTGGGCAAGGGCGCTTTCCAGCGGCGTTGCGCTACGGGTAATCTTGGCCTGCAAATTGGCCCCCAGCCACAGAGAGTAAAGCACCTGGGACAGAGTCAACGCATCGCCAGCGAACATCAGACTGCCTTCCTGACGGCCTTTCTCCAGGGCATCACCCAGCAGAACGATAATCTGGCTGGCGCCTTTATCCATCGCAGTACGCATGTCTTCCGACAGATCGCACACTTCTGCCGACAGCTTCACCGTCAGACAACCGCTGATAATACCCTGTTGGCAAAACTGGGTCAGCGTATGCTGGTAGTAGGCCAGCAGACGGTCGCGATAGTTGCCCTCGCCGTGGTCGAAATGCTCGACCAGGCGCTGAAGATATCCGGCGTAATGATATTCAAGCAGGGCCACGCCATACGCTTCTTTTGAGCGGAAGTAGTGGTAGAAAGAACCTTTCGGCACTTCTGCTGTTTTCAATAATTCGCTCAGGCCCATACCGGTAAAGCCCCGCTGCATGCAGAGCTGCTCGCCGGTGACCAGGATATGTTCGCGGGTAGTGCATTCACTGTGCTTGTTCATGGGGCTCACTGTAATAGACCGATTGGTCTAATGCAAGCGATTATTAAAAATGCCGCCTGGCGCAGAGGCTGGTGAACAAAATTTGCGAATGATGAGTGAAACGTCTTCAATAAAGAAAGAGAAAGATGGCAGGAGAGGCGAAGTGGCTGAACAACTGGAGTTCTTTCCGGTACAAAGTCCGTGCCGGGGGATTTGTCAGTCAGATGAACGCGGCTACTGTCGGGGTTGCCTGCGCAGCCGTGATGAGCGTTTTAACTGGCAAAAAATGAGCGATGTGCAAAAGCAGGACGTATTGCGTCTATGTCGGCAACGCTGGCTGCGCAAATTACGCGCAACCAAACAGGATAGTGCGGAAGAACCGCAGCAACCCTCACTGTTTTAAGCACGAAACTGCGTATACTCAGAACACTTTTTTGTTGAGGAAGCTGTTATGGTTCAGCGTATTGCTATGGCTCCGCAGGGGCCGGAATTCTCTCGTTTTGTGATGGGCTACTGGCGTCTGATGGACTGGAATATGTCCGCTAAAGAGCTGGTTGGCTTTGTTGAGCAACACCTGGATCTGGGTATCACGACCATTGATCACGCCGATATTTATGGTGATTACCGGTGTGAGGCGGCGTTTGGCGAGGCGTTGAAGCTGGCCCCGCATCTGCGTAACCGGATGGAAATCGTCACTAAATGCGGGATCGCCACCCGGGCGCGGGCAGAAAACACCATCGGCCACTATATTACCGACCGCGACCATATTGTGCAGAGCGCGGAACAATCGCTGCGTAATCTGGCCACCGATCATCTCGACCTGCTGCTGATTCATCGCCCGGACCCGTTGATGAATGCTGACGAGGTTGCGGAAGCCTTCCTGGCGCTGCATCACAGCGGTAAAGTACGCCACTTTGGCGTCTCTAACTTCACGCCAGCTCAGTTTACTCTGCTACAGTCGCGCCTGCCGTTTACCCTGGCGACCAATCAGGTGGAAATTTCTCCGGTGCATCAGCCGCTGTTGCTTGATGGTACGCTGGATCAGCTGCAGCAACTGCGCATCCGACCGATGGCCTGGTCCTGCCTCGGCGGCGGTCGCTTGTTTAACGAAGAAAGCTTCCAACCGCTGCGGGATGAACTGGCCCGTGTGGCCCAGGAACTGAATGCCGAAAGCATTGAGCAGGTGGTATATGCCTGGATCCTGCGCTTGCCTTCGCAGCCGCTGCCGATTATTGGGTCTGGAAAGATTGAGCGCGTGCGCTCTGCGCTGGTGGCTGAGAAGCTCAATATGACTCGCCAGCAGTGGTTCCGCATCCGTAAAGCGGCGTTAGGCTACGACGTTCCTTAAACCTCGCTCGCCTCCGTAATGGCCTACACTTGTCAGTGATACAGCCATTTCGGAGGTGTTATGCAACGATGTATTCTCGCACTCTTTACCCTTGCCGCCAGTATGGGCGTGCAGGCGGCAAGTGAAAATGTCGATATCAATCTTGTGACCAGCCAGAGCGTGGGACAGGCTATTGGCAACATCAAAATCAGCGAAACGGATAAAGGGCTGGAGTTTACGCCCGATCTTAAAGCGCTGCCTCCCGGTGAGCATGGCTTTCATCTTCATGCCAACGCCAGTTGTCAGCCCGCAATCAAAGATGGCAAAGCTGTCGCCGCCGGTGCTGCCGGGGGACATTTTGATCCACATAATACTGGGAAACATGAGGGCCCGGATGGCGCAGGTCATCTTGGCGACCTGCCTTTCCTGGTAGTCAATAGCGATGGCAAAGCAACACAATCCGTCGTGGCTCCGCGGTTAAAAACGCTTGATGAGGTGAAAGGAAAGGCGCTGATGATTCACGTGGGCGGCGATAACATGTCTGACAGCCCGCAGCCCCTCGGCGGAGGTGGCGAGCGTTTTGCCTGCGGCGTAATCAAGTAGCTCTTTCGGTAATCGTTCCGGCAATCGGCGCCTGTTCCAGTTGCGATAGCGCGCACCACAGTCGCCAGATAACTGCCGCCAGCTCTCTTGCCGCGGGCTGGTGGTGGTGATTGAGCGCGTCGCAAATTCGCTGCAATTCCTGAAGCGTTGAAGCGAGTGGTCGCTGCTGCACACCGCGTTCGCTCATCACGTCGCGCAGCAGGCTAATACACAAATCGCGTACCTGCGAGAGCGGGTCGGAGCGTGTTTCCCATTCGCGAAGCTGCCAGACCACATGGGAGCAGTTGAGCAACACTACGCCCCAACGCAGCAGCCAGCGGCGTGCCAGCGCATCCTGGCTGTTGCTGAGCTGGCTGATGTGATGATAAACCAGCGATTCAAATTCGTGTTCGCTGTGCTGCGGGCGGCGGCTTAATTGGTCGACGAAGTGACGCCGTAACGCCCGAATGTGCCGGCGGCTTTTACGCGCGTCTGAACCCGGACTGATGATTGCGAAGGCCAGCCAGGCAAGACCTACTCCGATGATTTTGCCCAAATTATCGTTGAGAAATGAAGCGTAATCATAGACCGGTGGATTGGTCACCGCGATAAATGACCCCATAAAGACAATCAGTTGTCCCCAGAGTCCGGCGAATTTGGGCATCTGTAATTTAAGCAGTTGCATGGTCGTCAGGAGCGGGAAAAGAAACAGCAGAAATTGCCATAAATCGGTTATCTGCACCATCAAACCGAATTTAACCACGAAGCTGAACAGCGAGAGCAGGACCAGCGTGCGCATTAAAAGCGTTAATGACTTAAACGGCGAAGGTGACACTGAGTAGAGCACGCAGCAGATGGCCGCCAGGGTCAGGGCGGCGGCACAGGCCTGCCATTGGGTGCTAATTCCCCAGGCACCCACCATCACCAGCGCGAAAAACGTACGTACACCGTTCCACAGCGCTTCAGCTTGATCGGTATGGCGAGTCAGCGCAGGTGCTGAGGGTACGTTAAATTCGGTCACCACAGAGGCGTTTTCGATGCGCTTAATCCATCTGCTACTCTCCAGATAGAGGCGGCAAAAATAGCGCAGACGTTTCCAGAAGGCGATATGTCGATAGTCCGCTTCCGCTGGGGGCGCCAGGGGGGCGATGAGCTTCGCGATGCTATAGCTGTCGGTCCCTGAATGGGTCAACTCGTTCAGCAACGCCTCCAGAACCTCCCGGGTGTTAGCGGGTGCCGCAGGCCAGTTGAGCAGCATTCGCCGCAGGCTTGAAATCACGCTGGTCATTCGCAATTGCTGATGCAGCAGGTAGTTGAGCAGTGGATTTTGCCGACGAAAGCGATAGTGGCTCCAGAACGCCTGAATACGCAGCAGATTCATGGTCAGAATTTGCCCAATCACACTTTCATGCGCGGTGCGGATCGCATCAGTGGTTTCCGGAACCCACAACATGCTGGCGTGCTCTAACAGCCGGGCATGCATGTTCTTCAGGGCGGTCAGTAGCGTCGTACCATCCGAGGTACTGGGTAAAATCATCATCATCAAACCGCCGCAAAGAATACCGACGATCACTTCACAGACCCGCGACTGGGCGATGGTCCACAGTTCGTTAGCATCAGTGATATTGATAACCGGAAAGGCGATGATGGCGCAGGTATAACCGGCGAGCTGGAAGGCGTAGGCAACGTTGTTGGTATACATTGCGCAGGCCCAGGTACAGAGCGCTATCCACGCCGAAATGCTAAACAGAAACAGCCAGGGATCGTTTAGGGTATGTCCGGCCAGCAGCAACGCCGCGCAGGCGCCGAGCAGACTGCCCGCAATGCGCCCGAAGCTTTTACTGATCACGCCGCCGACGGTAGGAAAGCTCACAACGGCGGCAGAAGTCATTGCCCAGTAGGGCTCATCGAGATTCAACCAATAGGCGATGCTGAGCGCCAGGCACATCGCGATCCCGTTACGCAGAGCATAGCGCCACTGAGGACGGCTGGCCTTAATCCACGGGAGCGAGCGCCACGTCAGGGCCTGCAGCTTCATTACTGTGGGCCAATGGCGACGGTACAGGTGGTACCGGAAACCAGCGTGGTATCCGATGGTAAGCTGTCAAACTCAATGCGCACCGGGACGCGCTGGGCCAGGCGGACCCATGGAATATTTGGTTTAATGTCCGCTACCAGACCGCCTCCGCTTGCAACGCTTTGATCGACAATCGCACGACCGATACTGCCGACGTGACCCTGTAACTTTTGTTTGCTGCTATAGAGAATGATTTGTGCACTATCGCCCGGACGGATATTGCGCAGCTTGGTTTCTTCAAAATAGCCCACCACGTAGAAAGAGTGACTATCAACGAGAGCGAAAACCGGATGACCCACGGAGGCGTAGTCGCCAACGCGAGTTGACAGGTTGGTCACCCAGCCATCCACCGGGGCTTTAATTTCAGTTTGTGTGAGTTGCCACTGAGCGTGATCAAGGCTGGCCTGCGCGACGTCAACCACGGCTTTTATAGCCTCAAGATTGGTATTTGCGGTATTAAGGGCGGTATTGGCATTTTCCAGATCTTCCGCCGAGATAAAATTCTGCGACAAATTACGCCGACGGTTGGCATCGCTCGCCGCTTTCTTCTGTTCAGCTTTGGCTTTCGCCACTTCAGCTTTTGCTTTGGCTAACTGTGCCTGGGCGTTGAGAACGGCAATTTTATAGGGCGTATCGTCAATTCTGAACAGGACATCCCCGGCTTTAACCAGCTGGTTGTCGCGAACGTTTAACTGCAGGATACTACCGGAAACCTGTGGGGTGACCCCCACCTGTTCGGCGCGAACCTTTCCGTCGCGGGTCCAGGGGGATTGGGTGTAGTAATTCCAGACCAGCCAGGCGGCAATGATGGCCAGCGCGACGACCAGTAAAGTGGATAGGTATTTTAGTTTCTTCATGGAATGAATATTACCAGGCAGTCAGTAAAACCAGCGCCAGACAGACAGAGAGCGCAAACAGGGACAGGTCCATTAGCAGGGGATGCCAAATCTCACCTGCGTACATCCAGTCGCGAAGCTGACGGTGAATCATCAACCAGATAAAGAAGCCCAACAGGACAGCTTTAAAGATAGGGGGGAAGTAGACGGAAGCGCCAAATATCAGGTCCTGGAGCGACAATCCGGCAGTGTTGAGACTCAGTTTCACAAGCAAAAATCCTTGCCGTTGCAGGAGAAATGTTCAGGTTATGCGATTATTCACATTGTAAATCATTGTCTTGATTTTAGTGAATCAGGTAATTCATTTGTTTTGATAATTTAAATGCTGCACACTATTCTAAAATCAGTATAATAACTTAGCAAGCTAATTATAAGGAGATGAAATTGGAATCGCCACTTGGTTCTGATCTGGCACGTTTGGTACGCGTTTGGCGCGCGCTAATCGACCATCGCCTGAAACCTCTGGAGTTAACGCAGACACACTGGGTCACTCTGCATAACATTCATCAGCTGCCGCCTGAACAGTCGCAGATTCAGCTGGCGAAAGCCATTGGTATCGAACAGCCATCGCTGGTACGCACGCTTGACCAACTGGAGGAGAAAGGCCTTATTTCTCGCCAGACTTGCGCAAACGATCGGCGGGCAAAACGTATCAAGCTTACGGAAAAAGCCGAGCCGCTGATCAACGAAATGGAAGAGGTGATCGGCAAAACGCGTGATGAAATTCTGGCAGGTGTTTCCGCACAAGAAGTGGAAACGTTGCTCAATTTGATTCGTAAACTTGAACACAATATCCTCGATCTCCAGGCAAAAGATTGACCTTGTGAGGCCTTGAGTAGTTTCAAGGCCTCCTTTTTATTCACATTATTCATGCCAAACGACAACGCGATTGCGGCCGTTATTTTTGGCTTCATACATCGCTTCATCTGCGCGTCGAACGCACTCCTCTGCTGAAATGTCAGTGTTCTGCGTGGTGAAGACCCCCATACTGATGGTCATTCTTTCCGGTAGCTCAGCTCGTTCTTCACTGACGGTCAGGCGGATGCGTTCAGCAATGGCCAGCGCCTCTTTGACACCTGTATTCACCAGAAGTAGAGCAAACTCCTCGCCGCCGATTCGTGCAGCTGCGTCGTGCTGCCGCACGCTGTTTTGTAGGACGCTGGCGGCAAACTGGATCACTTTATCTCCTTGTACGTGCCCGTAGTTGTCGTTAATACGCTTGAAGTGGTCAAGATCGCTGACGATAACTGATAATGGCTGTGAGGCAGAAACCTTCGGCAGCAGTCCGTTCAGCGTGTCGTAAAAGTAGCTGCGGTTATACAACCTGGTCAGAGGGTCGCGGATGGAGTTTTGGTAAGAGTGAATGTATTTATTGTTTGATTCGCGGTAGAGCATAAAAACGTCACAAAGTAGAACCAGAATCAGAAACAGGGTGCTCAGGGTTTCAAAGAAACGAGCCTGGTTCCAGGAGTGGTCACTACTACTCGCTGAGGAAAGTAGCATCATTAACGTAAAGATATAGGCGCTACAGAAGAATGCACCGCTGTACCAGAATATATTACGCAGTTGCGTCACGTAAATAAGTAAGATCAGCGTTAATGACCAGGTGATAATTAACACCAAACCAATTCGGCTATGCCACAGCGGTGTAAAGGTAAAGGCTAAATTATCAATAAAGTCTATATTCAACCACGGTGAATGGCTGGAGTGAACCCAGGATAGCGTCAGTATTACGCTGATGAAAAAAATGCAACCGATGAGCACTATAACATGAGCTTTCCATGAGTTGATTGTTCTATGACGGAAATAATATAAGATGGTTGAGGTGGTAAATAATACTGCCATCATGACGTTACGAAAAAAATAAAAAATCAGCGCATCATTTTGATTAACGGCACGCCCCTGACCGCAAAGCAGCCAGTCTGGGTAGCTGCTCAGCGTTCCCAACATCAACAGGGCCGAGCAGCAGAAAGCGAAGGCGATGGGAGCCAGGTACAATCTTTTTTTATCGCAGAGATATTTCATTGCCATAAAACAGGCAATGGTAATATGGAAACTCATCAATGAAATAGTCAGGACAGGAAACAGCGTTGGCGATGTTGTAGAGATACGATGAATTAATGAGCCAGCCAGGAAATTAATCGCAGCAATAGAAATAATGCAAGCAAGGACATAAAGAAATATACGATGAGATAAACGCTTCAGATGAAAAGGCATAGGCTGCATCCCTCAATAAAGGGCAATGTAAAACGACAGGTTGTCGCAAATGGTTAGGGGAAAATAACGGATTGGCGAGTTTGATTTATTGAGCGGGCGCAAACAGTAGAAGGAATATAAGGATAAAATCTAAATGTATTTTCTGGATTTATATATTTTGGTAAGTAATACTTTTTTTATATAAAAATGCGGTCCGGGAGGACCGCATAAGCACTTTTAGCGCGGGGAAACAGTAACCTGGCTGCCGCTGCCGGCAATGGCTACGCGCTGACCGACAGAGAACGGGGTGCTGCCCTGTTTCTGTACCACCATGATGGTGTTGCCGTCATCTTTGCGAATTTCCAGCTCAACGCCCTGGGTTTTGTTCATCGCACCCTGCACACCCTGGCCTGCAACGCCACCTGCGACCGCGCCTGCCGCCGTTGCCAGCGAACGACCCGTACCGCCACCGATGGTGTTACCCAGGAAGCCGCCCAATACCGCACCGCCGATTGCACCGATCGCATTGCTCTCATCACCGCCCTGAATCTGAACTGCGCGGGTGTGCACAATGGTGCCGTAGGTCACGCTTTGGACCTGTTTGGCTTCAGATGCGGAGTAAACGTCACCGGACAGGCCGCTGCTGCTGACACAACCTGCAAGTGTAAAACCAATCATCGAGACAGCCAAAACACGTAAAATCATTTATGAATCTCCTGTTCACCAAGAAGCGTTCTATTGAACTTCCTTGTAGCCAATTATATGGCATTTAAGCGTCTGCTGGCATAGCAGATGCGTGGACTATACAAAAAATAATAATCAGAGTCGTCTCAACCTAAACTAAACATAAGTTCTTTACGTTAAGGACAATCGCACTGCTTGTATTGTTAAAAAATATTATAGCAGCATAGCATTGCCCCCCCGTTTATGGTGGAGTGTGGATATACGAGAGTCATGGAATGAAGGAAAGCGTATGAAATCAGGTCGCTTTATCGGCGTAATGTCCGGCACCAGTCTTGATGGTGTTGATGTTGTTCTCGCAGCAATTAATGAAAACCTGGTCGCTCAGCAGGCCAGCCTGACGTATCCCATCCCCATTGCTATTAAAGAAGAGATTCTGGCTATCTGTCAGGGACAGCAGTTGACGCTGTCGCAACTGGGTCGGCTTGATACGCGCCTCGGGCGGCTGTTTGCCGATGCGGTTCTGGCGCTGATGCGTCAGGAGAATTTGCAGGCATCGGAAATCATCGCCATTGGCTGTCACGGTCAGACGGTGTGGCATGAGCCTGGCGGTGATGCGCCGCATACTATGCAAATTGGTGATAATAACCAGATTGCCGCGCACACCGGGGTGACGGTGGTAGGGGATTTTCGCCGCCGCGATATGGCGCTTGGCGGGCAGGGGGCGCCGTTGGTTCCTGCATTCCACCATGCGTTGCTGGCGCACCCGGTTGAGCGACGCATGATTCTCAACATTGGCGGCATCGCCAACCTCTCTTTGCTGGTGCCGGGACAACCGGTACGCGGCTACGATACAGGCCCTGGCAATATGCTCATGGATGCCTGGATTTGGCGTCAGTGCGGCAAGCCCTATGATAAAGACGCGCAATGGGCCAGCGAGGGTAGAGTTTTGCTGCCGCTGCTGCAGGACATGTTAAGCGATCCGTGGTTTGCGTTGCCCGCACCGAAGAGTACCGGGCGTGAATACTTTAACTACGGCTGGCTGGCGCAGCATTTAGCGCGGTATCCGGGACTGCGTGCTCAGGATGTGCAGACTACGCTGACGGAACTGACCGCCGTGAGCATCAGTGAACAGGTGCTGCTCAGCGGCGGTTGTGAGCGCCTGTTGGTATGCGGTGGCGGAGCGCGTAACCCGCTGTTGATGGCGCGTCTGGCGGCGCTGCTGCCGGGAACCGAAGTGTCGACCACCGATGAGGCGGGGATCAGCGGCGATGATATGGAGGCATTAGCTTTCGCGTGGCTGGCATGGCGCACCCTCGCCGGATTACCGGGAAACCTGCCTTCCGTGACCGGTGCTTCGCAAGCCTCTGTGCTGGGCGCTATTTTTCCGGCAAATCCACCGCAGAATCGGAGTTAACTGAAATCACCCGCCGGTATTTATTTGTAAACTGGATATCGTTGAAGGAGGGCGTAATGCTCTCCTGGACCGGGAAAGTCGAAGGCAAACTGATGAAAAAAATTCTTATCCTTGCTGTACCTTTTATGCTCGCGGGCTGTAGCTACTACAACCAGTTTGTCGAGCGGATGAATACGGATACGCTGGAGTATCAATGTGACCAGAAGCCGTTGACCGTCCATCTGAATAACACCCGCCAGCAGGTCAGCTTTATTTACGATAACCAGCAGTTGAATTTGCCGCAGGGGTTATCAGCATCCGGCGCTCGCTATACCGATGGCGTTTACGTTTTCTGGTCTAAAGGCGATAGCGCAACCGTCTATAAACGCGACAGCGTTGTGCTGGAAAACTGCCAGCTACAGGCCGCCAAACGTTGAGATTTCAGTCCTGGGGGCGCACAATGACGCCACCCTTTGACTACTTTCTCGATTGCCATGTCTGATAACGACGAATTGCAGCAAATCGCGCATCTGCGCCGTGAGTATATCCGTGGTGGCCTGCGTCGCCACGACCTTCCCGCCGAACCTTTGGCGCTATTTGAACGTTGGTTGCGTCAGGCTTGTGACGCGAAACTTGCCGATCCTACGGCAATGGTTGTCGCGACCGTTGATGAAAACTTGCAGCCTTACCAGCGCATCGTTTTGCTGAAGCATTACGATGAACGAGGTCTGGTGTTCTACACCAACCTTGGCAGCCGCAAAGCGCACCAGATTGAAAAAAATCCCCGTATCAGCCTGCTTTTTCCATGGCACATGCTGGAGCGCCAGGTGATGGTTATTGGCAAAGCTGAGCGTCTCTCGACGCTGGAAGTGGTGAAGTATTTCCACAGCCGGCCACGCGATAGCCAGATTGGTGCCTGGGTGTCACAGCAATCTAGCCGCATTTCGGCTCGCGGTATCCTCGAGAGCAAATTCCTTGAACTGAAGCAAAAGTTCCAGCAGGGCGAAGTGCCGTTGCCGAGCTTCTGGGGTGGATTCCGCGTCAGCATTGAGCAGATGGAGTTCTGGCAGGGTGGTGAACATCGCCTGCACGACCGTTTTCTCTACCAACGACAAAACAGCAGCTGGCAAATCGACCGCCTGGCGCCATAAAGGACGCAAAATGTTGTGTTAAGCGCTGGTGCTACGTGGCCCGGCGCTTTATTCTATGTACTTTTCGCGTCTGGCGAAAAGTCGTGTACCGGCAAAGGTGCAGTCGTTTTATACATGGAGAATTTGATGGCAAGCAGTAACTTGATTAAACAATTGCAAGAGCGGGGGCTGGTAGCCCAGGTGACGGACGAGGAAGCGTTAGCAGAGCGACTGGCGCAAGGCCCGATCGCGCTCTATTGCGGCTTCGACCCAACCGCCGACAGCTTGCACTTGGGGCATCTTGTTCCATTGTTATGCCTGAAACGCTTTCAGCAGGCAGGCCACAAGCCTGTTGCGCTGGTTGGTGGTGCAACGGGTCTGATTGGCGACCCGAGCTTTAAAGCCGCCGAGCGTAAACTGAACACCGCAGACACCGTGCAGGAGTGGGTCGATAAAATCCGCAAACAGGTCGCGCCTTTCCTCGATTTTGATTGTGGCGATAACTCCGCCATTGCCGCGAATAACTACGACTGGTTTGGCGGCATGAACGTGCTGACTTTCCTGCGTGATATCGGCAAGCACTTCTCTGTTAATCAGATGATCAACAAAGAAGCGGTCAAGCAGCGTTTGAACCGTGACGATCAGGGTATCTCTTTTACCGAGTTCTCCTACAACCTGCTGCAGGGTTATGATTTTGCCTGCCTGAACGAACTGCACGGCGTGGCGCTGCAGATCGGCGGTTCCGACCAGTGGGGTAACATTACCTCTGGTATCGACCTGACCCGCCGTCTGCACCAGAACCAGGTTTTCGGTCTGACCGTTCCGCTGATCACCAAAGCTGACGGCACTAAATTCGGTAAAACCGAGGGTGGTGCAGTATGGCTGGATCCGAAGAAAACCAGTCCGTACAAGTTCTACCAGTTCTGGATCAACACTGCGGATGCAGACGTTTATCGCTTCCTGAAGTTCTTCACCTTTATGGACATTGCCGAGATCAATGCCCTTGAAGAAGAAGACAAAAATAGCGGTAAAGCGCCTCGTGCCCAGTATGTGCTGGCTGAGCTTGTCACGCGTTTGGTTCACGGTGAAGAAGGTCTGGTGGCGGCAAAACGCATCACTGAAAGCCTGTTTAACGGTAATTTGAGTGACCTGAGCGAAGCTGATTTCGAACAGCTGGCGCAGGATGGCGTGCCGATGATCGAAATGGAAAAAGGTGCTGACCTGATGCAGGCGCTGGTGGATTCTGACCTGCAGCCGTCTCGTGGTCAGGCGCGTAAAACCATCGCCTCAAATGCGGTAACTATCAACGGTGAAAAACAGTCTGACCCGGAATATTTCTTCCAGGACAGTGATATTTTGTTTGGTCGCTACACCTTGCTGCGCCGCGGTAAGAAAAATTACTGTCTGGTCTGCTGGAAGTAATTGCGTAAAGGCAGGGGCGTGGGAAACCACGCCCCTTATTTTTTGCTGTCAGGTAATCAAGATGAAGAATATCCTCGCCATCCAGTCTCACGTTGTGTTTGGCCATGCCGGCAATAGCGCCGCTGAATTTCCGATGCGTCGTCTTGGCGTTAACGTCTGGCCGCTTAATACCGTCCAATTCTCCAACCATACTCAGTACGGAAAATGGACCGGATGCGTGATGCCGCCAGCGCACCTAACGGAAATTGTTCAGGGTATCGCCGATATTAACCAACTGCAGCGCTGTGACGCTGTGCTGAGCGGTTATCTGGGGTCTGCCGAACAGGGCGAGCACATTCTCGGTATTGTGCGTCAGGTCAAAGCTGCCAATCCGGCAGCAAAGTATTTTTGCGACCCGGTCATGGGACATCCTGAAAAGGGGTGTATCGTAGCACCTGGCGTAGCGGAGTTTCACGTGCGTTATGCGCTACCGGCGAGCGATATTATTGCGCCAAACCTGGTTGAACTGGAGATCCTTTGCGGGCATCCAGTGGCTAACGTCAGCGAAGCGGTTGCTGCCGCGCGCGAGCTGATTGTTCAGGGGCCGGAAGTGGTGCTGGTCAAGCACCTCTCGCGTGCTGGTTTGAGCATGGATCGTTTTGAAATGCTGCTGGTCACTGCAGATGAAGCATGGCACATCAGCCGTCCGTTGGTGGATTTTGGCATGCGCCAGCCGGTGGGCGTAGGCGATGTCACCAGCGGTCTGCTGCTGGTTAAACTGCTGCAAGTGGCTAATCTGCGCGATGCGCTGGAGCATGTTACCGCGGCAGTCTATGAAATCATGCTGGCGACAAAAAATATGCAGGAGTATGAACTTCAGGTGGTGGCGGCGCAGGATCGTATCGCTCAGCCGGAGCATTACTTTAGCGCCACGCAGCTTTAAGCCTGAAGAGCTTGCCCGACGAGCGTCGGGCAAGTATTTGCCTTACTTCAGGCCTTCGGCTTCCAACGCCGCGGCGACGGCAGGGCGCGCGGCAACATGCTTCATCCAGGCCGAAATGTTGCTATAACCTTCCATATCCAGCTTCACGGCATACGCCCAGCGAAGCACGGTGAACAGATAGCCGTCGGCGATGCTGAAGCGGTGCCCGTTAAGCCACTCTTTATCCTGCAGGCACTCATCAACATACTGCATTTTTTTATCTAGCTGCGCGCGAGCGATGGGTTTGAAATCCTCCGGCGTATCCGGGCGGAATAGCGGGGTAAAGCCCTTATGCAGCTCTGTCGCCACATAGTTTAACCATTCCAGCGTCTGATAACGGGCAATGGAACCCACCGGGGCCAGTAGCTGGCGGTCAGGCACGCGATCCGCGATATATTGCATGATAGCCACGCCTTCAGTCAGCAGCACATCATCATCCAGCAGCAGCGCCGGAACCTGCCCCTTCGGGTTGATCTGCAGATAATCATCCCCGTTTTCGAGGCGTTTTTTCATGACGTCAACGCCCTGCAAGGTGAAATCCAGCCCGCTTTCGCGCAGCGCGATATGCGAAGCAAGAGAACAAGCGCCGGATTTGTAGAACAGTTTCATCGATATCTCCTCGTGGCTACGGTTTTCTGTATGTTAGTCCGCTCAGGGGTAAAAAAAAACCGCTAACAGAGCGTTAGCGGTTTAAATTTTTGGGTTTTCCCGGATAGCTTAAGCAGTAGCGGTATCGCTGGCTTTCGCTGTTTTGTCGTCATCCAGGGTCATGCGGTTCAGCTTCGGTGCCGTCAGCAGCATCAGGATAGCGATAACGCCGGTTGCTACACCAATATGCAGGAACACGCGACCGTACACTTCCAGAGACATCAGCGGGTCAGTCACGTTTTCTGGTACTGCCATCATATTCGCGACATAGCCGCCGATGAGGTTAGCGCCAGCGGTTGTCAGGAACCAACTACCCATGATGAAGCCCATCAGACGCTGTGGAACCAGCTGTGCAACCATGGCCAGGCCGAGACCGGAAATCATCAGTTCACCAATACTCTGCAGGCCGTAGCTGATAACCAGCCAGCTGACGTTAACGATACCAGCATCGCTGGCGAACTTAGCGCCCAGCGGCAGCACGAGGAACGCGCCAGAGCACAGAACCATACCAATAGCGAACTTCATCGGCATCGGTAAGGTATCGCCCATTTTGTTATAAATAGCGGCCAGAATCGGACTACCGATAATGATCCAGAATGGGTTCAGCGCCTGATACTGTTCAGGCTCGAACGCGATGCCCAGCAGCGAGTGTTCAACGTTACGAATCGCAAAGAAGTTCAGAGAAGTTGGCATCTGGCTATACAGGACGAAGAAGATAATTGCCTGCAGCATCAGAATGAATGCCACCACCATTTTACGCCGCGCGGCACCCTGCATTGCAAAGGCTTCTTTAGCGAAGATAAAGATGATACCCAGAGCGACGACGCCCAGCGCCATACGTGCAATACCCTGGTTGTGCAGCAGCCAAGTGGCGATCGCTACCAGAACCACTACACCGACGATAGTCGCCAGCAGTTTGCCAACATTTACCGGTTCGAAGTCAGGTTTAGAGCCGTACTGTTTCACCCAACGCTGGCAGAAAGCAAAGTTGATGATGGTGATCACCAGGCCTACGAAACTCAGCGCGAACGCCACGCTCCAGCCAAATTTTGCCGCCAGCCATGGCGTGGCCAGCATAGAGAAGAAGGAACCGATATTGACGGACATATAGTACATGGTAAATGCACCGTCCAGACGTGGGTCGTTCTTGTCATAGCAGGTAGAGAGCAGGGAGGACGGGTTGGCTTTAAACAGGCCGTTACCGACGGCGATAGTCGCCATACCCATATAAACGATAGAAGCATCGTGCCCGGACCAGGCGACGAGAGCGTAACCGATAGCCAGAACGATGGCACCGAGCATAATGACGCGTTTAGTGCCCAGTACTTTGTCGCCCAACCAGCCGCCGATAGCCACCAGACCGTATACCAGGGCGCTAAAGGAGGAGAACAGAGTGATAGAGTCCGCTTCTGACATACCCAGCTGTTTTACCAGGTAAACGGCCATGATCCCTTGTAGGCCGTAGAAACCAAAACGCTCCCATAACTCAATAGAGAAGATGAGATAGAACGCGCGTGGTTGTTTGAAAGCGTTCAAACTGACGCTTTCTGTTGGTTTATTGTTTGCAGTAGACACAAATACCTCTTTTTTTACATCCCATATTAACGGGGGGTGTTCGGGGCGCAATCTTAGAAGACCGCCGCCTTTATAGTTATTCTGGAGGGAAAACGGCAGGTAATGTTCACTATCCTGCCCCTTCAGGCAATAGCTTTGCAATAATCTGTTACACATATCCTGTGCGTTATAATACACCGCCTATTCAAATGTTATGCAGAGTTAAATTTCATCGTTTGACCAATGAAAGCGTTTTTATCTGCTGGGAACCGAAATTTATCGCATAATGGCAATATGTTCTGCTGTTAACGCTTGCATCCAGTCATATAGCCCATAATCCTAAAAATTGATGGGGTATTGTGTTGGCATTTAAGGGAAGGGTATTTGAATAAGCAGATTTACGCATTAATACATTAACAGTAAATTAACAAAAGCATTGGTAAGTGATCTGGATCACAAATGTATAGAAATTTTGACTCTGAAAAAAATGAATAACCTGGCTGATGGTTATATCGCCGAATAATCAGCCAGTACATAGGCGAAACTATGGCGTTAATGACGGGGAAATGAGTGATTAAACAGGGCTATAACCACAGGTTGGGTTATGGCCCTGAATTTCGTTAAGGATAGACCTTCTCTTTGAACTCGCAAAGGTCTTCGATCAGGCAAGAACCGCAGCGCGGTTTGCGAGCGATGCAGGTGTAGCGACCGTGCAGAATAAACCAGTGGTGACAGTCTACTTTGAATTCGGCAGGAACCACCTTCAACAACTTTTCTTCGACTTGTTCAACGTTTTTACCGGGGGCAAATTGTGTCCGATTGCAAACGCGGAAGATATGCGTATCAACGGCGATTGTCGGCCAGCCAAAGGCGGTATTAAGCACGACGTTGGCGGTTTTACGCCCAACGCCGGGCAGAGCTTCCAGCGCTGCTCGGTCTTCCGGTACTTCGCCGTTATGCAGTTCAAGCAGTAGCCGACAGGTTTTAATGACGTTTTCCGCTTTGCTGTTAAACAAACCGATTGTTTTGATATACGACTTAACGCCGTCAACGCCCAGCTCCAGCATCGCGGCTGGCGTGTTGGCTACTGGATAAAGCTTTGCCGTCGCTTTGTTGACGCTGACGTCGGTAGCCTGTGCTGAGAGCAACACGGCGATTAATAATTCGAACGGAGAATTGAAGTTCAGCTCCGTGGTAGGGTGCGGGTCGTTATCCCTGAGCCTGGTGAGGATCTCCAGGCGTTTACTTTTATTCATCCTAAGCCTTTCCCGTCACATCAGACGGCACAATAATTTCGGCTTCTGCCGCTTTTGCTTTGCGCTGTTTGCTACGTTCATCGATGAGGTATTTTAGCGCCAGCATCATCCCAAGGCCAATAAATGCGCCCGGCGGCAGCATCGCCAGCAGAAACGGTGTATCAGTATGAAATACTTCGATGCGCAGCACTTTAGCCCAGCTACCCAGCAGGCTATCTGCACCGTCAAATAAGGTACCGTTACCGATAATTTCGCGCATCGAGCCGAGGACAAACATGGCGCATGTTGCGCCCATGCCGATGGAAAACCCATCCAACGCCGACAGCGCCGGGCCTTTTCGGGCGGCAAAGGCTTCCGCACGTCCAACGACGATACAGTTGGTCACGATAAGCGGGATAAAGATCCCCAGCGACTGATACAGGCCAAAGGCGTAGGCGTTGATCAGCATCTGCACGACGCTCACTACCGAGGCAATGATCATCACGTAAATCGGAATACGGATCTCCGCAGGCGTCCAGCGGCGCAGGCTGGAAATCGTCAGGTTGGTCAGCGTGAGCACCAGGGTCGTCGCCAGCCCAAGTCCCAGGGCGTTGGTGGCGGTAGAGGTCACGGCCAGCAGGGGACACATCCCCAGCAGTTGAACCAGTGCGGAGTTGTTTTTCCACAACCCCTGAACAATAACGTCTTTTACTTCGCTCATGGTCTAGTCTCCACAGGCGGTGAATGTGGGAATCTGCGCAGGCAGCGTTTGTGCGTATAAACCCGCACGCTTAACGGCGTTAACCACAGCTCGCGGGGTAATCGTGGCCCCGGTAAACTGATCGAAATCACCACCGTCTTTTTTCACGGCCCAGTGACTATCGCTTTGCCCGTGAATAACTTTACCGGCAAAGAGGGTGATCCAGTCAGAAATTCTGAGCTCAATTTTATCGCCCAGGCCTGGCGTCTCGTGGTGCTCTGTGACGCGGGTACCCAGCACGGTACCTTTAAAATCGGCGGCGACTAGTAGCTGAATGACCCCGGAATAACCGTCCGGCGCGGTAGCTTCCATCACTGCGGCAATCGGCTGCTCGTTGTTTTCAGCAATCCACACTTTATGCTGACCTTTGCCCAACTCTGGCGCGGTAACCAGATAACAGCTTTTCAGCAAATCATTGTTATAAAGATTGGCCGGCATAACCTGGTCGAATAGGGCTTTTTGCTGCAGGGCGGCCTGGTCCTCAATGGTACTTTTGGTTAGCTCATTGATGGCCGCCGTCAGTCCGGTGGAGCCCGCAGCAAAGAGTGCCAGCGTAATGCCGTGTTTGCGCATGCTTTGTAACATGTTCGGGTCCTCAGCGGTGGCCATACGCGCGCGGACGCGTGTAATAGTCGATCAGTGGAACGGTAATATTTGCCAGCAGGACGGCAAAGGCGACGCCATCCGGATAGCCACCGAAGCTGCGAATCAGCCAGACCAGCAGGCCCGCCAGCGCGCCGAAGATCAGGCGTCCGCGGTTGGTGGTGGAGGCGGTCACCGGGTCGGTCAGAATAAAGAATGCGCCGAGCATCGTCGCGCCGGACAGCAGATGGATCTGCGGCGAGGCGAGGCTCTCTGGTGAGAATATCCATCCCAAAGCGGCGCAAACGGCCAGGCTCAGCAGGAAACTGACCGGGATATGCCAGCGAATGGCTTTTTGCCACAACAGGAACAGACCGCCCGCCAGATAAGCTATGTTAACCCACTGCCAGCCGAGACCAGCCAGTGCGCCACCGTAGATAGGGTATTGCAGGATCTCGTTCACTCCATGGCCGGCATGCAGTGACGTTTTGAACGTGTCCAGCGGCGTTGCCTGGCTGATACCGTCGATCCCTATGCGCAGGCTGTTCATATCGCCGCCAGCCGCGGTTTGGCCGGTAAAAATCACCCGCAGCGCATCGCTAAATCCAGGGACGTTAGCCGCAATCTCATGCGGTGGAAGCCAGGAGGTCATCTGCACCGGGAAGGAGATAAGCAGCACCACGTAGCCAATCATCGCCGGGTTAAAAGGGTTATGCCCCAAACCACCGTACAGCTGTTTGGCGATAATCACCGCGAAAGCGGTGCCCAGCACGACCATCCACCACGGGGCAAATGGCGGAATGCTGACGGCCAGCAGCAGACCGGTCAGTAGCGCCGAGTTATCGGCGAGGATCGCGGGAATATTTTGTTTACGCAGCTTAAGGATGGCGGCTTCCGCTCCCCATGCCGTCAAGGATGCAAGAATAATTTGCAGCACGGTGCCCCAGCCGAAAAACCAGGTTTGAACCACAATGCCGGGAACGGCGGCGAGCAGCACCAGCAGCATAATCCGCGAGGTCTGGCGCTGGTTGTGGGTATAAGGGGAACTTGCGATTCTGAAAACCATTTAATCCTCGTTAACTGCCTGCCGGGATGCTTTCCGGGCCTGAACGCGGGCGATTGCTTCAGCGACGGCCGCTTTACGGGCATCGTCATTGGCTGCCGACGGGGGAACTGCTTGTTGTTGTTCGGCTTTGCGGGCCTTAGCGCGGGCGATAGCGGCCTCAACCGCAGCTTTGCGTGGGTCAACCGCTGCGGCTGTTGGCTGCTCTGCGACGACAGGCTCAGCCGGAACTGCCTGCTGTTCAGCTTTGCGGGCTTTGGCGCGGGCGATAGCGGCCTCAACCGCAGCTTTGCGTGGGTCAACCGCTGCGGCTGTTGGCTGCTCTGCGACGACAGGCTCAGCCGGAACCGCCTGCTGTTCAGCTTTGCGGGCCTTAGCACGGGCGATAGCGGCTTCAACCGCTGCTTTGCGTGGGTCAACGGCTGTGGTTGTTGGCTGCTCTGCGACGACAGGCTCATCCGGAACTGCCTGCTGTTCAGCTTTGCGGGCTTTAGCACGTGCGATAGCGGCTTCGACGGCGGCTTTACGTGGATCGGCGGCGGCTGGTTGCTCAACGGCGGATTCAACCGCAGCGCTATTCTGTTCAGCTTTTCGGGCGCGCGCCTCGGCCTTGCGAGCTTCGCGAGCGGCGATAGCCTCGCTATTATCCGGTTTGGCGCCAGCCAGCACGATAATCGGCTGTGCGGCATCACGTTGTTTTTCACGAACGCGTGCCAGGGCGGCGTTAATGGCATCCTGATCTTGCACCGCCGGTTGTACCGCAGCTTGTTTATGACGCTCCTGACGCGCGGCCTTATCCCGCTCCAGGCGAGTCTGACGTGCTTCGAAGCGCGCTTTTGCTTCCACGGCACGCTTCTCTTCTTGGGCAATTGCGTAGATCTCGGCTTTTTCCTGACGGAAATACTGCACCAGTGGGATGTTACTCGGGCAAACCCAGGCGCAGGCACCACATTCGATACAATCTGCGAGGTTGTGACCGGTTGCTTTGTCGTGCTGCTGACCTTTACTAAACCAGTACAACTGTTGTGGCAGCAGATCGGCAGGACAGGCGTCGGCGCAGGCGCTACAGCGAATGCAGCCTTTTTCCTCTTCCGGCTCGCCCATTTCCGTTGCCGACGGGGCCAGCAGACAGTTGGTGATTTTTACCACCGGCACATCAAGCCACGGCAGGGTGAAGCCCATTAGCGGGCCGCCCATAATCACCATTGGCTCAGCGCTCGGGCAGAAACCGGCGTCTTTAAGCAGATGGCTGACCGGGGTACCCAGTCGCGCCCAGACGTTACCCGGACGCGAAACTGCTTCACCGGTTAGCGTGACCACACGCTCTGTCAACGGCTCGCCGTCGATCACCGCGCGTTTTACCGCATAGGCGGTACCCACGTTTTGCATCAAAACGCCGATATCAGATGAACGTCCGCCGTGGGGAACCTGTTTCCCGGTCAGGATTTGCGTCAGTTGCTTAGCGCCGCCAGACGGATATTTCGTTGGGATCACACGCAGCGCAATACCGTGGGTATCGGCTAATACCGCGCGCAGCATTGAAATTGCCTGCGGTTTATTATCTTCGATGCCGATCAGCACCTGGCTCGGTTGCAGGATATGGGCAAGGATACGAATACCGTCAACGATCTGTGCTGCGCAATCCTGCATCAGGCGATCGTCGGCGGTAATATAGGGTTCACACTCGGCAGCGTTAATGATTAAGGTGTCGATTTTGTCGCCGCCGCCGCGCAATTTCGTCCCGGTCGGGAAACCGGCACCGCCCAGTCCGGCTACGCCAAACTGGTGAATGCGCTCAATGAGGTCTTCACGCGATTTATTCTGGTAGTCGTTCCAGCCGTCGCGCTCAATCCAGCGGTCTTCACCGTCGGCATCAATAATGACGCTCATTTCCGCCAGTGCGGACGGATGAGCGGTGGAGTGCGGAGCGATGGCCGTTACGGTGCCGGAGGTCGGCGCGTGAACCGGCAGCATTCTGCCCCAGCCGCGCGTCAACGGCTGGCCGCGCAGGACGCGATCGCCCGGCTGAACGCACAACTCCCCTTCGGCGCCAATATGCTGCTTCAGCGGAATAACCAACCGCTGCGGCAGTGGGACCTGTCGCAGCGGGGTACCGTTGGACTGGGTTTTCATTTCCGGCGGATGAATACCGCCGTTGAAATCCCAGACTTTGTCTTTTCGAAAAGCGGAAAATAACTTAAACATGTTGTTCCACAGGAATAATGCGTACCGGAATGGTTTGAAGATCCCATTTCCAGGTTTCAGTCGTCGCGGCGACCGGACGCAGTTCAATACATTGTGTCGGACATGGCGCGACGCAAAGATTACAGCCGGTACAGAGGTCGCTCATCACCGTATGCATGGCACGGGTGGCACCGACGATGGCATCGACAGGGCAGGCCTGGATGCATTTCGTGCAGCCGATGCAATTTGCTTCATCGATCACCGCCAGCATCCGTACCGGCTCCAGCTCTTGCACATCGCCGTCAGTGGGCTGCGGGTCGACGTTCAACAGCGCGGCAATTTTGAGCATCACCGCTTCGCCGCCAGGGGCGCAGCAGTTGATTTTCTCACCTTGCGTGCCCACTGCTTCCGCATAGGGACGACAACCGGGGTAGCCACACTGGCCACACTGGCTCTGCGGGAGCAGGGCGTCAATTTTTTCAACTACCGGGTCATCTTCCACCTCAAAGCGGCGGGAGGCGTAGCCCAGAATTAAGCCGAAAATCAGCCCAAGCAGGCTGATGGCGACAACGGCTATCCAGACAGCGTTCATTACAACTTCACCAAACCACTAAAGCCCATAAATGCCAGCGACATTAAACCTGCGGTGACTAACGCAATGGCGTTACCGCGAAACGGCGCGGGGACATCCGCAACCACCAGACGCTCGCGAATGGAGGCGAAAAGGACCATAACCAGTGAAAAGCCAACTGCGGCAGCAAAGCCGTACAGTGCCGACTGCAGGAAGTTATGCCCAAGGTTAATGTTCAGCAGCGCCACGCCGAGCACCGCGCAGTTGGTGGTGATCAGCGGTAAGAAAATACCTAACAGGCGATACAACGCCGGACTGGTCTTACGCACCACCATCTCGGTGAATTGCACGACAACAGCGATGACCAGGATAAAGGCCAGCGTGCGCAGGTAGACCAGGTTCAGCGGGATGAGGATCCAGGTATCAATTAGCCAGGCGCAAATGGAGGCCAGCGTCATCACAAAGGTGGTGGCGAGCCCCATCCCCATAGCGGCTTCCAGTTTTTTGGAAACCCCCATAAACGGGCACAATCCAAGGAACTTCACCAGCACGAAGTTGTTAACGAGGACAGTACCCACAAAGAGCAGTAAATAATCAGCCATTATTCGACCTGAAATAGAAAAAGCCGTCTATTATCGAATAAATCGATACACGCGACAACAGGTTAACTGTGTGGTTATTACGGATTCACAAAGGTTCGTTTAACCCGCTCAGAACGCCTGAAGTAAGGCGCCAGCAGCGCAGCCGCGAGAAGAGGGAACAGCAGCTGGCGCAGTGCCAGGACGTCCGAAATCGGAGAAAAGGCAAAGGCTTTTATCGCCAACAGTAGCGTTATCAATAGCCAGATAATGTAATGTTTTGGTACACCTTTGCGCCGCTTGAAAAAGGCGATGGTCAGCCAAAGCGTGTAGTACCACATAGCAATCGAGAACGCTAAGGACGCAATCCACAGGGCAAGGTGCTCAGGACTCATATTACTCAGCAATGTATAAGTCTGGGAAGACATCAGGGCATGAGTAAAAAGAAGTAGCGACAATGAGGCGCTAAGTAGAGCAACCAGCAGCCATGCCAACGGCGCCAGAAGCCATCCGCCAATACGTTCCACAGAGTCAGAGGACATTATTACTCCCGAATTCAAAGCCAGTCATACCCGTTATACTTCAAGTTGCTTATGTGTTGGCTACGCTCGCTCACCCCAGTCACATAGTTATCTATGCTCCTGGGGACTTACTCCCTTGCCGCCTTTAAGCAACTCGAATTATTTAGGGTATATAAATAAAAGCAGGGCTGGAAGTATAAGCAACTGGCGTGAATGATTACAGTCTTTATTGCACGTAGCGCCAGACGGACTTAGGGACTTCGCCGATGTTGAACAATTTACCGCCGGAAACCAGCTCCGCCCGGCGATGGTCGGCAGCGCGATACATGTTGACGATCTCTTCGTTATCGGTCAGGGAATAGTTAAGGTGGTCAAAAAGTTTTTCCAGACTTTCCAGCGAACTGATTTTACGGAATTTTAATAAGTAGTCCTGAACGGTCATTTGCGTATCCATTTTATAATCGGAATAAATAAGTCGAATATTACCAGCTTTCAGTAAACCTGTTCTCAACCAACAAGCCTTTACTTTCTCAGGCTGTAAGGAATTATTTCGGTTGTAAATACTTATGACAAGAACAGACGGCGTTCCCGGCGTAATACAAAGAAAATTTAAGAATATTCCAGAACTGAATCAGGCGCCGGAAGGCGCCTGGGAGAGAAGATTAACGCTGTTCGCCTCGGCTGGCAATAACGTTTTGGTACCAGAAAAAACTCTTTTTTCGTTTACGCGCCAGGTTTTGCTGGTGATCGACATAGACGAACCCGTACTGCTTTTTATAGCCGTTAAGCCAGCTTAAAAGGTCGATAAAGGACCAGGGGTAGTAGCCGCGCACGTCAGCACCGAGCGCCAGCGCATTTTCCAGCGCATTAATATGGCTGCTGAGATAGTCAATGCGCGGATCGTCAACGACCTCGCCATCAATAATCGGGTCTATTGCGCCCAGTCCGTTCTCAGTAATATAAATCGGAATATCACCATAGCGCTCTTTAACCATCATGATACCGTCGGTTAACCCCTGCGGCCAAATCTCCCAGCCCCATTCGGTATAGGTGCTTTGCGGGTTGCGCACGAAGTAAAAGAGCCCATCAACCCCAGGCTCGCCGCCGGTCGGCTCTTCAGGAGGCTGCGCCGATACGGTTTCACGGCGATAGTAGTTAAGGCCGATAAAGTCACAACGGTTCTCTCGCAGCAGGGCATCGTCGCCAGCCGCAAACGCCGGGACGCCCCAGAGCGCTTGGGTTTGTTGCAGCAGCGCTTCGGGGTAGCAGCCTTTTAAGACCGGATCGTAAAGCCAGTGGGTGTGGATAGCGTCTGCCATCTCGGTCGCACGCTTATCTTCTTCGCTGTCGGTTAGCGAGGTGTGAGGTTGCAGGACGTTAACGAAGCCAATCTCGCCTTCAACGCCCATTTCACGAAAAGCTTTGATAGCCAGCGCATGGGCAATAAAGACGTGATGACAGGCCTGAATGGCGCGCGCCGGATCACGGACGGCGGGTGGGTGGAGGCCGTTAATGTAGCCGTGGCCGATAAAGACGATGGTTTCGTTAAAGGTGGCCCACAGTTTCACGCGGGAGCCAAAACGTTCGTAACAGAGACGGGCATACTCAGCGAAAGCCTCTGCCGTGCTGCGCGCTTCCCAGCCGCCTTCATCCTGCAATGCCTGCGGCAAATCCCAGTGATAGAGGGTTATCATCGGTTCAATATTATGCGCCAGCAGTTCATCAATCAGATCGCTATAAAATTGAATACCCGCTTCGTTAACTTCACCGCGGCCGTTGGGCAGCAGGCGAGGCCATGAAATAGAGAAGCGATAGCTCTGTAAGCCCATTTCCGCCATGAGAGCGACGTCTTCGCGAAAGCGATGGTAATGATCGACGGCGATATCACCGGTTGTGCCCTGAAAAGTGGTGCCCGGGAGGTGGGAATAAATATCCCAAATAGAAGGGCCTTTGCCATCGGCATCGTGTCCGCCTTCAACCTGATAAGCTGCGGTAGCGGCGCCCCATAAAAAGTGTTGCGGAAATCCGGCCATGAAGAAACTCCTTATCGAATGATAAGGTGAGTGTAATGAAAGCATGTGCAACTGTGCAACCGGTTTCTGAAACCGGTTGCACAGTTGCGAAGCGGGTCACTGTTTATTTAGACAGCGGCTTCGTCTGAACAACATCAATAGACGGTGGAGACTGGTAGTTATCAATATGATGGGCGATAACTAAAAGCAGGGCCGAAACGCCCAAAACAATCCAGCCAATAAGTTCAACAATACGATTAAAAACGTTTTCCATAACTCTAAAGCAAATAATCAAACCAGGCTGAAATGTTACTAAATGACTGAAGCAACGCAAGCGTTACCTGGCTTCAGTTGCGCAACTGGCGTAAAAACGATCAATTATTCCCATAAATAATGGCCTGAGACCTATAGTGAGTATAACGACGTTATTTCTCATTAAAGGAGTTGCAAGATGAGTGACGCTATCCGGGTTGGATTAATCGGTTACGGTTATGCGAGCAAAACCTTTCATGCGCCATTAATTAGCGGCACGCCGGGAATGACGCTGGCGGCGGTATCCAGCAGCGACGAAAGCAAAGTGCTTGCCGATTGGCCCGTAGTAAAGGTGGTTTCCGAACCGGGACAACTCTTTAGTGACCCAACCCTCGATCTGATTGTGATCCCGACGCCAAACGATACCCATTTCCCGCTGGCGAAGGCTGCGCTGGAGGCGGGTAAGCATGTGGTCGTTGATAAGCCCTTTACCGTGACGTTGTCACAAGCTCGCGAGCTGGATGCGGTTGCGAAAAGAGAAGGACGCTTGCTATCGGTGTTTCACAATCGCCGCTGGGACAGCGATTTTCTTACCGTTAAAGCGCTGATTAACGAAGGTCTGCTCGGCGAGGTAGGTTATTTCGAATCCCATTTTGACCGCTACCGGCCGCAGGTACGCAATCGCTGGCGCGAGCAAGGCGGTCCGGGCAGCGGCATCTGGTACGATCTGGGTCCACATCTTCTTGATCAGGTGGTCAACCTGTTTGGCCTTCCCGTTAGTATGAATGTCGATCTGGCGCAATTACGCCCGGGCTCGCAGTCCACCGACTATTTCCATGCTGTTCTGGCCTACCCGCAGCGTCGTGTAGTGCTGCACGGTACGCTGCTGGCTGCGGCGGAAACGGCGCGCTATATCATTCACGGTTCGCGTGGGAGCTATGTGAAATACGGCCTCGATCCGCAGGAAGAGCGGTTGAAGGGCGGCGATCGTTTGCCACAGGAAGACTGGGGATACGATATGCGCGATGGTTTACTGACGCGAGTGGAAGGTGAAGAGCGGAGCGAAGAGTCGTGGTTAACGCTGCCGGGCAATTATCCGGCTTACTATGCGGCGATTCGCGATGCTCTTAACGGGAGCGGCGACAACCCGGTCCCGGCGGGCCAGGCTATCCATATTATGGAGTTGATCGAACTGGGTCTGGAGTCGGCCAGACATCGGGCGACCCTAACTCTGTCTTGATAAAAAAGCCCGGCAGCCCAGACCGGGCCAAAGATTATGCCTGCTGTACGCGCGCAATCAGTGCTGCTTTTTCCTGTGGGCTTAAAAAAGCGAGTTCCAGACCATTCACCTGCGCCTGACGAATTTGCTCGCGGCTCAGGCCTGCAGCAGGGGCCGCGACGGTATATTCGTGGATAATATCAACGCCCTGTACGGCCGGGTCGTCAGTGTTAATGCAGGCCAGCACGCCATGTTCCAGGAACGTTTTCAGCGGATGCTGGGCCAGTGAGGGCACGGTACTGGTCTGGATATTTGACGTCAGGCAGGACTCAATACCGATACGCTGCGCGGCGAGATAATCCATCAGCGCCAGATCTTGTACCGCTTTTACGCCGTGACCGATACGTTCCGCGCCCAGCTCACGAATCGCCTGCCAGATGCTTTCCGGGCCTGCGGCTTCTCCCGCGTGCACGGTAATGCGCCAACCCGCATCGCGGGCGCGGCTGAAGTGTTCCATAAACAGATTGCCAGGAAAACCGAGTTCATCTCCGGCGAGGTCGAGGGCAGTAATGCCATCGCGGTGGGCAAGCAGGGCTTCCAGCTCTTCCTGACACGCAGCTTCACCGAAGGTGCGGCTCAGAATACCGATCAGACGCGCTTCAACGTTAAAATCGCGGCTACCTTCTTTTACGCCGGCGATGACCGCTTCTACCACGCCTGCAACCGGCAGCTGGTGCGTCATTGCCATATAGCGCGGGGAGAAGCGCAGTTCAACATAGTGCAGGCCATTTCGCGCCGCATCCTCAAGGTTTTCGTAAGCAACGCGGCGGCAGGCTTCCAGCGAGGCCAGCACTTTTACGCCCCAATCCAGCTTAGAGAGAAAACTCACCAGGTCAGGTTCATTGCTGGTGACCTGTACGTGCGGGCGCAGGGTATCAAGAGTGTTTGCTGGAAGAGAAAGATTGAACTGACGGCCAAGATCGAGGATGGTTTGGGCCCGGATATTGCCATCAAGGTGGCGGTGAATGTCGGTTAGTGGCAAAGTTGAATCAATCATGGTCGCACTCTTTTTTTAGTTAAAGTGCGCACTATTGTACATCAGAGCGATAAACGGTTAAAAGCTCTGAAAAATACCGAATAAATCAATGGAAAAGAGAAAAAGCAGGGAGGATTACCCTTTTCAGTGCATGGGCGACGGTAGCGTTCATAGCAAAACGCTATTAATCATAGTGAAACAGTCTTTAATTTTGTCAGTGAGATTTTTTATAGTCTCCGGTACTAGTTTTCCTGCAATGAGTGGCAGGCTATTTTAAAAAGGACCCTGGGGATATGGTTTTCATGTTAAAAAAAATCACGGTATCTCTGGCTGTGGCAAGCGCACTGTTGCTGAGCGGCTGCAAACCTTCTGAGCAGGACCCCAATCACGTCAAAGTGGGGATTAGCGCGGGCGTTGACCAGGAAGTGTGGGCGGTGGCGCAAAAAGTCGCAAAAGAGAAATACAATCTCGATGTTGAAGTCGTGACGTTTAATGATTTCGTTCTTCCCAACGAGGCGCTCAACAACGGTGACCTGGATGCTAATGCTTTCCAGCACAAGCCCTATCTGGATAAACAGATTCAGGAGCGCGGTTACAAACTGGTTGAAGTGGGGACGACGTTTGTTTATCCGATAGCCGCCTACTCGAAGAAAATCAATTCAGTCGCCCAGCTGCAAGATGGCGCGCAGGTCGCGGTGCCGAATGACCCGACCAACCTTGGACGTGCGCTGCTTCTGCTGCAAAAACAGGGGCTCATTACGCTTAAAGATGGCGTCGGGCTGTTGCCGACCTCGCTGGATATTATCAGCAACCCGAAAAATCTGAAGATTGTTGAAATTGAGGCCCCGCAGCTAACCCGCGCGCTGGACGACCAGCAGATAACGATGGCGATCATCAATACCACCTTCTCAAGTCAGGTGGGGCTGTCACCGTCGCGCAATGGCCTGTTTGTCGAAAGCAAAGACTCGCCTTACGTCAACATCTTCGCCAGTCGCATCGAAAACAAAGACAGTGAAAAGGTGAAAAACCTGGTAAAAGCCTATCAAAGCGATGAAGTCGCCGCTGCGGCGGAGGAGCTTTATAAAGGTGATGCGGTGAAAGGCTGGTAATCCTGTGAAATACCCGGCCCGGTAAGGCGTTAGACGCCGCCGGGCCTGTTGGCTCGCGCCTATTTTTGAATTAAATAACGAATAGTTGGCCCGTCCTGCTGGATATCAAGCACGGTGTAGCCATGATTTTTCGCATCCAGCGGGATATTGTTAATCGACTGCGGACAGTCGCTGACCACTTCCAGAATTTCGCCTTTCTTTAACGAAGGCAGAGCTTCCAGAGTGGCGATTGCCGGATAGGGGCAGGGTTCGCCAACCATATCGAGGCGATAATCAGGAACGATAGTTTTCATGCTGTCTCCTTAATGGACGCGGCGGTGAGGGACTTGCGCCGGAAAAAGTGTTTCTCCCAGGCGATGACCAAAATTAGCGCGATAAGCAGCAGAAGATAGGTTACCAGCAGGCCGCCGAAGGGGCCAAATGTCGCTAACAGATTGATTTTATCCCAGTTGGTTGCCAGCACCGGTGATAGCCCATCCCAGTAATAAGCAAGGATAGTTGAGCCAATAACGTTTCCCAATCCGACCCACCAGAAATGCACCTGTCCCTCAACTGCACGGTACATCCAGCCGGTTTCACAGCCGCCCGCCAGCACGATGCCGAAGCCAAACAGCAGGCCGCCGATGACCGCATTAGGGCCCGCCCACATAATTTTCGGCTCCATGCCAAGCTGCACGTAGCTAAAAATCCCAATAGCGCTGGCGGCCATACCGAAAATAATCGCCTTCGCCATATTGGTACGCCCGGTGATCCACATATCGCGGAAAGCGGAAGTAAAGCAGATCTGCGCTCGTTCAATCAGCAGGCCAAATCCAACGCCGAACAGCATGGCCAGACCGAGCTTAGGTTGATTCGCAGCCGTCAGCAGTCCCCAGGCGATCATGGCGAAAAAAACCAGCATTCCAAGGCGGAAACGACGTCGCGCCTGATCTGGCTTTTGCGTTAAAGGCGACGCGCTAGAGACCTTTTGCATCTTCACCGGAATGCGAAAAATAGGTAGCAAGGTAAAGCGCGCGCCGAACCAGGTGCCGATGGCGGTAGCGATGGCAAAGAACCAGGCATGCAGAGAAAACTGCGGAATGCCGGTGAAGAATGCTGCCAGATTACAACCCATCGCCAGACGCGCGCCGAAACCGGCGATTATCCCCCCGGCGATAGCCTGGAGAATACGAACCCGGCTGCGCGGAAAGCGTAGCTTAACGTTGTTGGCCCACAGTGCTGCGGCGAAGCAGCCGCCGAACATGCCGATAATCATCATGCCGTCGATGCGGGTTAGCGGTGTTCCCTCAAGATGAATCAGTTTGTAGTAGCCCCACTGTTCGCTGTGTACGCCGACCAGTTGCAATAACTGTCCGCCCCAGCGAGTAAATTCGCCAGTGACTGCCCAGAAGGTACCGGTAATACCGAAGTAGTAGGTAGAGAGAATGCCGGCGGCGATAACTGCGGGAACGGGTGACCAGAACTTAATCAGCCACGCTTGTTTGAATTGTTGCCATGTCATGAAAATGCCTCTGAACTCAGAAGGTTTATACTCTAAATAATTCGAGTTGCAGGCAGGCGGCAAGTAAGTGAATCCCCGGGAGCTTACTTAAGTAAGTGACAGGGGTGAACGAACGTAGCCAACGAACATGCAACTTGAAGTATGACGGGTATATTACCCGTATCGGGTTGGAGAGGCGCAATAATACGCCGTTTGAGCAGTTAAAACTCTCGACGGGATCAAAGTGAGGCGATGATATGAAGGTAAAAGGCCACGCGTTGTGGCCTTTTACAAGCGGCTATCCACTGCTTTATCGAGGTGATGATGGATTGTCAGCTTATTCTTATATTAATTGAATCCGAGGCGAACGAGGCCTAGCGGGCAATATAATCCCTCACGGCCTTCAATTTCCACGCAATCTGAGCGACGGAGCTGCTCTGCCGTTTTGCCGCTCCCGTGAATGGCCTTAATAACGCCCGTCGCGCCATTGTCGGCTACCATAACCATACTGCCTGTCGAGATAGCGTTACGGTTACGATCGTAAGTTTTCATGGTTTCCTCCTTTCTAAGTCTATTTTGACGGGATGGTTAAAACGGCATTTTAATACACCTATGGGGAAGAATTTTTTTTGAGTTTTGTCAAAATAATGAACGGTTTTTCGCTAAAAATATAATAGGGTAGATTGGTTAAATTTAAAGTCTGATTATTCCTAGGGGGTATGGCGCTGAGCAATAAAGGAGCATTTCATTCAGGTTACCGTTTTATGAACGGATTATTACACTTGTCAGGGGCGGGATAATAGCGAAAGATAACCTTCTTCGGGCTTAATTAGCGCTCACTGAGGATCCTGAGGGATATATGAGTCAAGACGTCACCAGTAAGATGTTAAAGCCTGATTTTGATATGGAAGTATCCGGCTTAGTGCACGGATATGTCTTTCGTGAAGGGAGTTTACCCCTGCGGATCACCTCAAATGAGGTTTGTACCCAATATCAACAACTGGATAAGGAAAATGATTTTGTCTGGCTGCATCTGAATCTCAATCATGCAACCGCTGAGAAGTGGCTCAAAAGTCAGTTTACCGTGGCTGACTTTTTCTTTGAAGAGATCCGTGGCGGTTCCCACACCACGAGGATTGAACGGCAGGGCGAAAATTTGTATGCCGTTCTGAACGATGTCATTTTTCATCCCAAGGATACCGGCTCGGAAACCTCGACGCTGTGGTTATATTGCAGCCAGAAGCTGGTGGTGACCGCCCGCTATAAGCCGCTGCGCTTTATTGAATGGATGCTCCCGCGCTTGCAAACCCTCAAAGTGAATTCATCGACCGAACTGCTTGCTTTTTTGCTGGAAGAGCAAGAAGAAGTTCTCGAGCAGGTGGTTCGTCAGGCCAGCCAGCATGTGGATGTGATTGAAGAGCGCTTGCTAAGTAATCATGTCCAGCGTAATCGCGCCGATCTGGCGCGTCTGCGGCGAATGCTGCTGCGCTTTCAGCGTCTGTTAGCGCCCGAACCGGCGGCGATGTTCCGCTTACTTAACCGTCCCCCGGCGTGGATCGACCGCTCAGTGGTGCAGGAATTTCGCCAGTTCACCGAAGAGTTTACCGTGGTGCTGAACGATCTTTCCGGATTGATTGAGCGGATCAGCTTGCTACAGGAGGAGATCAGCGCCAGACAGCTCGAACAAAGCAACCGCACGCTCTACACCCTGACGGTGATTACCGTGCTTGCGTTGCCAATTAATATCGTCGCGGGCTTTTTTGGAATGAACGTCGGTGGAATACCGCTATCGACCAACCATCATGGTTTTATTTGGCTGGTGGTGATTGTCGCCGTATTTACGATTGGAGCTGGATATTTGGCTTTTCGGCGGCGGGATGAGCTTTAACGACAGCGGTAGCGGGTTGACCGCTACCGTTTTCGTCGTTTAACGCGCGGTCAGCGCAGCGAGCGCAGGGCGGCAATCAGCCCCTGAACGCCTTTTTCTAGCTTCTCGCGTGGGCAACCCGCATTCAGGCGGACAAAACCCTTTCCTTCATCACCGTAAGTGTAGCCGGGCATAATGGCCACTTTCTGCTCTTCAATTAACGCTTTTTGCAAAGCCTGATCATCAACGCCCAGCGGACGCAGGTCAATCCACGCCAGATAGGTTGCCTGCGGCGGCTGCCAGCTTAGCTCGGGGAAAGCGAGATTGAGTTCATGGGCGATGTAGCGCAGGTTTTCTTGCAGATACTCGCGCAGAGCGTCAAGCCAGGCAGCCCCTTCACGATAGGCGGCAACATGGGCGATCAGCGCCGGAACGGAAGGGGAAGAGAGACCGTCGCGGTTCTTGAGCGCCTGTAAATAGCTTTCACGTGTGGTGCTATCGTCAATTAACCCGTATGCACCGGTAAAAGCCGGAATATTGAAGCTTTTTGATCCGGAAGTGAACAGCGCCCACGGGCCGCGAGCGACATCGCACCATGGGGTATGCTGATGTTCAGCCCACACCATATCCATATGGATCTCGTCGCTGATCACCTTCACGCCATGCTTTTCGCACAAATGCGCCATGGTTTCCAGCTCTTCGCGGGTCCAGACTTTGCCGGTTGGGTTTTGGGGACTGCACAGTAGCAGGACCTTATTACGTGGTTGAGCCAGTATCTGCTCAAATTCGGCCATATCACAACGCCATTGGCCGTTGTCGAGCGTTAGCGGAGCCGGGGCAATGCTCCGCTGGTTGCCTTCAATAGTCTTATAAAACGCGTCATAAGCTGGCGTATGCACCACGATACCGTCGCCAGGCTCGGACCATTGGCGAATCATCTCCGCCACCATATAGATAACTGACGGCCCGTAAACAATGGCTTCACGGTTGATTGGACTATGAAAACGGCTGGCGAACCAGTAGCTCACCGCGCTAAGGAATTCATCATTTTTCCAGCGACTATAGCCAAAAACGCCGTGCGCCAGACGCTTGCTAACGGCATCCAGAATGCAGGGGGCGGTGGCAAAATCCATATCCGAGATAGTAAATGGTAGCAAGTCGGCGGTACCGAAGCGGTCGGCAACGTAATCCCATTGCGTACACCAGGTGCCGTGACGGTCAACCGGCGTTGAAAAATCAAACATCTGAACTTCCTTAATCAGAGTCTCCCTTCGGTAACGAAGGGGGAGCGGAACTTAAGCCTCAACGGCATTTATCAAATAGCCCTCTGGATTCGCTTTCAGAGCTGACGGAATCGCCGCAGCATTTTACGCTGATTTACCGGTGATGCAGGTGACGGATTTCTCAAATGCGACAGTGTCAGTAATGTGAAATAGCCCCTCGTAAGGGGCTATTTGTTGTTGTTTACTGCTGCGGGGCGGCGGGCGGAACCACCTCTTGCGGAGTGGTTTCTTGTGGCAGGGTTTCCTGCGGTGCAGGTTCCGACACAGCAGGAAGCTCTAAGCCAAACATGCCGGCAAACTCATCCAGCGGCATTTTCTGACCGTTGAGCGTCACCTGACCGTCAGCGTACTGCAGGCTGGAGGTGATGGCGTTATCTTCCATGGTGGTGATGCGGAACATCTGGCCCATCGCCGCCAGGCCTTTCACCTGCTGGTCAGCCAGTTTGGCGGCGTCTGCGGGCTGATAGCCTTCAAGCCCGGCAATTTGGGTCATAAAGGCGGTTGCCATATCCACAGGGATCACCAGCTTGCCGTCGAGAGACTTGACGCTACGATCCACTTCATCGGCCAGGGTCTGCGGCGGTGTTGTGTTTTGCGACGGGTCTTGCAACAGAATGGAGAAATTGAGCGTCGTTTCGCCTTTCGCATTACGCCAGCTCAGCGGTGCGATGGTCAGCGAAGGATTACCTTTGAGCATCATCGGCAGCGTGCTAAAGAAGGTTTGCGTCAGCGCCTGCTGGTACAGCTCCGGGTTCTGCGCCAACTGCGGGTTTGCCATCAGCGCCTGCGCTTCGGCGTTATATTTTTGGCTGAACTCGTGGAAAGCCTGGCCATCAATATTATCCAGCTTCAGGGTTAGCCTGCCGCTACCGATATCCTGATTTTGCAGCTTCAGGCTGTTGACGGTGTAATCCAGCTGGCTATTAATGCCTTTCCCGTCGGCGGTCAGCGTGGAATTGCCGTCGACCTTCATCCCTTCAAACAGCGCCAGCTCTTTGCCTTCAACGCCAATTGACAGTTTTTCCAGCGAGATGGCTTGTTTGCCAATGCGCTCGTTGAAGCTGGCCATCTCGGTGGTGCCATCGGTTTTCAGGTTATTAAAGATGACCTGAATCTTCTGATTGTACTCGTTAACCGCGTTGATCTGCCCGCTGCCCGCTTCACCGCTCAGATTGATGGTTTTACCTTCGCGGTCAGAATCCAGTTGGAACTGCCCGCCGCTGAAAGTCACCTTCTCATCGCCTTTCGCGTAATCCAGTGGATTGAGCACAATCGCGGACTGATTATCGCCGCTGTAGGCGATGCGGGTATCGATGGTAAACGGCGTTTCGCCTTTCGCGATGTCGAACAGCGCCTTGCTGGCGTCGTTATTGACTAACGTGGTTTTGACGGAGGCCATCGATGGCGCGAGGTTAAAGTTTTTCAGTGAGGCCAGCGGGAAGGGGCCGTGATCGACGACTTCGTCAAAGACCAACGATTGTCCGGCAGCAAGCCAGCGGGTCTCTTTACCGGCAATCGGTTTAACCACCAGCTGTAAATGGCTGCTGAACAGACCGCGTTGGTAGTCCTGATAAGTCAGCTCAACGCCTGCCTGCGGTGCGCTGCTTTGTAACTGAGCATTGGCCTGTTGCACCATATCGGCAATACGGCTCTCCAATTGCTTTCCGGTGTACCAGGAGCCGCCGGTCCAGACGACGGCCAACGCGATGATAACTCCTGCTGCGATCAGCGATTTTTTCATAGCATTTGTCCATAAATGAAACCAGGCGGATCGGGCCGCCTGGTTGTGTTGTCATGATGGGTGAAAGTCTAGCAATTGTGGTCAAAAAGTTCAGTAACTTACTAGAGCTTATTGAACACGCGCGCTACGCGACCGGTGCCGCTAACCTGTACTGGCGATTCGTTACAGGCAACAAACGCCGATTCACCCGCGGTCAGCGTCAGGCTCTGCTCGCCTTTAGTGATAACGGCTTCACCCTCAACGCAGAACAGAATCGCCGCGCTATCCTGGGCGATGGTTGACGCCTGCGCAGACAGGTCGTGCAGAGAGAAGGCGAAATCATCGACCGGGATCGGGAAATCCAGCTCCGCACCGTGGGTCACTGGCTGAGTCAGCAGCTCACCCGCAGGTTTGGCTGTAAATTTAACGTTAGCGACCAACTCTGGAATATCAATGTACTTCGGCGTCAGGCCCGCGCGCAGAACGTTGTCCGAGTTAGCCATCACCTCCAGCGCCACGCCCTGCAGGTAGGCGTGCGGGGTTTCCGCAAACAGGAACATCGCCTCGCCTGGGTTCAGCTTCACTACGTTGAGCAGCAGCGGAGAGAAGAGGCCGCTATCGTCCGGGTAGAACTCGGCGATCAGGCGAATCGTCTGCCACGGTTCTCCCTGCTCGCTGTCCAGCGCGGCCTGCAAGACGCTTAAGGCGTGCGCTTTCTCATCACCTTTCATATTCAGCAGGCTGGCAAACAGCTGGCTCAGATGTTCACCGTCCGGCTGTGCAAGAAACTGGGCAATGGCCGGATGGGCATCGGCTACCGGCTGCAGCAGATTGACGATATCGGCAAATTCGCGGAAGGCGTTCATGGCGAGGAACGGCGTCAGAGCAAAAACCAGCTCCGGCTTGTGGTTTGGATCTTTATAGTTACGCTCGGCGGCATCAAGCGGGATCCCGGCAGCGTTCTCTTTGGCGAAACCAATTTCGGAGGCCTGTTTGTTCGGATGAACCTGAATAGATAGCGGCTGTGCGGCACACAAGACTTTAAACAGGAACGGTAGCTCGCCGAAACGCTCTGCCACTTTCGCCCCGAGCAGGGCGGTTTTATCGCCTTCAATCACTTCACGCAGCGAGCGCGGAGTACCGGCGTCATCCAGAATCTGCGAGCTGCTCTTCGGATGCGCACCCATCCACAGTTCTGCCATCGGCAGGTTGTTCGGGTTGGCGATCCCATAAAGTTCGGTTAAGGCGGTATGACTTCCCCAGGCGTAGTTTTGCACTGAGTTGATGAGCTTTTGCATTCTCAATCCCTGTTTCCACTTGATAGTAATGGCTCTATTAAACCAGCAAACGCCCGATAAGCAACCGGCGCGAAGAAAAAGTCGTCCTGGTCTCAGTTTTTGTTAAGAAATTGTGTAAAATCGATCGACTCGCTTTTCTACGGGCAAATGGAGTGTCTGCCTGAAATATAATCAGCCAAGCAGTAAGTGAGAGCACAATGTCGAATAAACCGTTTGTATATCAGGATCCTTTTCCACTGAAAAAGGACGATACCGAGTACTACCTCCTCAGCAGTGATTACGTCTCCGTCGCCGAATTCGCCGGCCAGGAAGTCCTGAAAGTTGAACCTCAGGCGCTAACGCTACTGGCACAACACGCTTTCCACGACGCCTCCTTTATGCTTCGCCCGGCTCATCAGCAGCAGGTCGCCGATATCCTCAACGACCCTGAAGCCAGCGAAAACGATAAATACGTGGCGCTACAGTTCCTGCGCAACTCGGACATCGCCGCTAAAGGCGTGCTGCCGACCTGCCAGGATACCGGCACCGCGATTATCACCGGCAAAAAAGGTCAACGCGTGTGGACCGGCGGCGGCGATGAAGCGGCGCTGGCGCAGGGGGTCTATAACACCTATATCCAGGATAACCTGCGCTATTCGCAGAACGCCGCGCTGGATATGTATAAAGAAGTGAACACCGGCACTAACCTGCCTGCGCAAATTGACCTCTACGCCACCGACGGCGAGGAGTACAAATTCCTCTGCATTGCTAAAGGCGGCGGCTCGGCGAACAAAACCTATCTGTATCAGGAAACCAAGGCGCTGATCACCCCGGCGAAGTTGAAAAACTATCTCGTCGAGAAGATGCGTACCCTGGGAACCGCTGCCTGTCCGCCGTACCATATTGCCTTTGTCATTGGCGGCACCTCGGCGGAATCTACGCTGAAAACCGTAAAGCTGGCCTCAACCAAGTACTACGATGGTTTGCCGACTGAGGGCAACGAGCACGGTCAGGCTTTCCGCGATATTCAGCTGGAGCACGAGTTGCTGCTGGAAGCGCAGAACCTCGGCCTCGGTGCGCAGTTCGGCGGCAAATACTTCGCTCACGATATCCGCGTTGTACGTCTGCCGCGTCACGGCGCATCCTGCCCGGTGGGCATGGGTGTTTCCTGCTCGGCGGATCGCAATATCAAAGCGAAGATTAACCGCGAGGGGATCTGGCTGGAGAAACTGGAGAGCAATCCGGGGAAATTCATTCCCGAGCATCTGCGCCAGGCCGGTGAGGGCGAAGCGGTTAAGGTCAACCTGAACCAGCCGATGAGCGATATTCTGGCACTGCTGTCGCAGTATCCGGTGTCGACCCGCCTGTCGCTGAGCGGCACCATTATCGTGGCGCGCGATATCGCCCACGCGAAGCTGAAAGAGATTATCGATAACGGCGATGAGCTGCCGCAGTACGTGAAAGATCACCCGATTTACTATGCGGGACCGGCAAAAACACCGGACGGTTATGCTTCCGGCTCCCTCGGTCCAACCACCGCAGGCCGTATGGACTCTTACGTTGACCTGCTGCAAGCGCATGGTGCGAGTAAGATCATGCTGGCGAAAGGCAACCGTAGTCAGCAAGTCACCGAGGCCTGTCACAAGCACGGTGGGTTCTATCTTGGCAGCATCGGCGGCCCGGCGGCGGTGCTGGCGCAGCAGAGCATCCGCAGCCTGGAGTGCGTGGCCTACCCGGAGCTGGGGATGGAAGCTATCTGGAAAATTGAAGTGGAAGACTTCCCGGCGTTTATCCTGGTGGATGACAAAGGCAATGACTTCTTCCAGCAGATCCAGAGTTCGCAATGCACCCGCTGTGTGAAATGATCTCAGCCGCCCTCCGGGGCGGTTTTTTTATGCCGCTTTGCGGCACGAACCACCAAAACAACTTAGAGCCTATCTCAGTAGGCGTTATTGTTGCAGCCAGTTTGAACACGGACAGCGCGGAAAAACCGGAGCGTACACGGAGTACGTGAGGATTTTGAGCACTGCCCAGGTTCAAAATGGCAAATAAAATAGCCCTAATGGGATAGGCTCTTATAAAACTGACCCATACTTAACGCTTCAAGCAAGTGAGCTTTGTCGCTATTACACACTTTGAATTCAAGGAGAAAGTAATGACAACGCATCGCAGTGAAAAAGACTCGATGGGCGCCATTGACGTGCCCGCAGATAAACTATGGGGCGCGCAAACCCAGCGCTCGCTGGAACATTTCCGCATTTCGACGGAAAAAATGCCGGGCGAGCTTATCTATGCGCTGGCGCTGACCAAGCGCGCGGCGGCGAAAGTGAACCACGACCTCGGCCTGCTGGCGGCAGAGAAAGCTGATGCCATTATTCGGGCCGCTGATGAAGTGCTGGCGGGTAAGCATCCCGACGAGTTTCCGCTGGCCATCTGGCAAACGGGTTCTGGCACCCAGAGTAATATGAATATGAACGAGGTGCTGGCTAACCGTGCCAGTGAACTGCTCGGCGGCGTGCGGGGGATGGAGCGTAAAGTTCACCCTAACGATGACGTCAATAAAAGCCAAAGTTCCAACGACGTTTTCCCGACGGCGATGCACGTGGCGGCGGTTATTGCCCTACGCGTAAAGCTGATCCCCCAACTTAATGTGCTGAAAAAGACCCTCCACGATAAATCCGTTGCCTTCAACGATATTGTCAAAATTGGCCGTACTCATCTACAGGACGCCACGCCGCTGACCCTCGGCCAGGAGATTTCAGGTTGGGTGGCGATGCTTGAACACAGCCTCAAACACATCGACTATGGCCTGCCGCATCTGGCGGAACTGGCGCTGGGCGGGACAGCGGTCGGAACTGGACTGAACACGCATCCGGAATATGCGGTGCGGGTCGCGGCGGAACTGGCGAGCATCAGCGGTCAACCGTTTGTTACCGCGCCGAATAAATTTGAAGCGCTGGCGACCGTTGATGCGCTGGTGCATGCTCATGGGGCGCTAAAAGGTCTGGCCGCCTCGCTGATGAAAATCGCCAACGATGTGCGTTGGCTGGCATCCGGTCCTCGCTGCGGGATTGGGGAAATCTCCATCCCGGAAAATGAACCGGGATCGTCGATTATGCCAGGTAAGGTCAACCCGACCCAGTGTGAAGCCCTGACCATGCTGTGCTGTCAGGTGATGGGTAACGATGTGGCGGTGAATATCGGCGGCGCGTCGGGTAACTTCGAGCTTAACGTTTATCGCCCGATGGTTGTCCATAACTTCCTGCAATCCGTACGCCTGCTGGCCGACGGCATAGAGAGCTTTAACGAGCATTGCGCGGTGGGGATTGAACCTAATAGGGAACGCATCAGCCAACTGCTGAATGAGTCGCTAATGCTGGTGACCGCGCTGAATACCCATATCGGCTACGATAAAGCGGCGGAAATTGCCAAGAAGGCGCATAAAGAGGGGCTAACCCTGAAGGCTTCCGCGCTGGCGCTCGGCTACCTGACGGAAGCCGAGTTCGATAGCTGGGTACGCCCTGAAGAGATGGTCGGCAGCATGGCTACTCGCTAGCCAGCCACAGGTGCAGCCTCGGGATCATTAACCTGAGCGACTGCGCCTGCGGTTTATAGCGGTACTGCACGTTATCGGCATCATAGTTCAGCAACTCCCCCAGGTCCGGCACGCTCACGCCTTTGGTGCCGGATATCAGCGTAATCAGTGGCCCGGGGCAGGCGTATTGCACCTGCTTTTGCTCCCCGGTATACCAGACCCGGGCGATGGGCTGCACTTTCACCGGCCGTTTGATCTTAAGCTTTGCCCGCTGCGGCAGGGCGGCAATATCCTGATACTCCCGTTCCAGCTTGCTTTGCCACTGTTCGCGAGTCCACGGTGGAACCGCGCGCGGCGATTGCAGGCTTTTCTCCAGTTGCATCAGCACCTGATCGCGGGTCAGGTTTTTAATCATATGCTTATTGGCCCAGCCGAAACGGATGGTGCTCGGGTCACGCAACGGCGTCAGCGTGCGGTAGGCGCTGAGGGTAATCAGGCCCGGAAGATGGCGATGGACCCACTCGAAGCGCGCGGCGCTGGGGAGTCCGGAATCAATGGTGACAATCTTCTCGAAGGTCGCTTTGAGGGCGTTGATATGGGCGATTTGGCGCAATAATTCAGCCTGCTCATTGATATCGGTTTGCAGACAAATTGCCCCTGGCAAACGCACGGCAGCCTTACTGCTGCGACTTTCCGACTGCTGCTGGATAAACAGGTGGCTATAGTGGCTGAGCGCCATCTCCAGCGCAGTTTTGCCGGTATGCTGAACCACATTGATCGCGTCCAGCGGCTGGTGTTCGGCATCTTTGCTCACCGGCGGTAGCTCAAATACCCGGGCGGCCAGCAGGCGGCAAGCATTCAGGGACTGCCGCAGCGCCAGGAGTTCTCGCTCCAACTGACGAAAGGTGTCGTTCAAACGGTCAACAAGGTCATAGCTAGCCATATTTTCCACCTTAGTTACAACATACTAGATGTTTTTTTAACTATACGCAGGCCTCGGCATCTGCGCAAGGGCTAATCAGGTAGAGGTAAAATCAGGCAACTGGTGGTAGATAGGCCAGCTAAAACAGAAACTTGCTCCGCCCAATGGACTGGCGTCGCAATGAACCTCTCCGGCCATCGCCTGGGCGATACTGTGCACGATAGCCAGGCCGAGACCGCAGCCGCCGGTGGCGCGGTCTCGGCTGGGGTCGAGGCGGACAAACGGCTCAAAAACCCGCTCCCGTTCATCAGGCGCAATTCCCGGACCATCGTCTTCTACCCACAACGTCGCACGCGAGCCTTCTAGCGTTAGGCTCACTTGAATCCGTTGGTGACTGTAGCGCAGGGCATTGTTGACCAGATTATCCAGCACGCGTTCCATCAGGCGCATATCCAGCGCGCCATAATTTCCGGGGATGACCTTGCTTAACGCCACCTCGCGCTGTGGGTTAACCATCTGAATGTCTTCAATGTGAGCGCTGATCCACGCCGGGAAGTTGGGGGTGGTGAGCTTCAGTTCGTTTTGCGGGCGGTCAAGACGGGCGTAGGTCAATAGCTCCTCAATCAAGGCTTCCAGTTGGCCAATATCGCGGTTTAGCGCCAGCGATTCCGCTTCAGTCAGATTCTCGCTCATCTCCAGGCGATAGCGCAGACGAACCAGCGGTGTACGCAGTTCATGAGCGATACCGTCAATCAGCTGTTTCTTGCTGGCAATGAGCGCATTGATGTTATCGGCCATCTGGTTAAACGCCACGCCCAGACGCTCAAAGCTGGACATGCTGTCAAAATGAATTCGCTCGGTCAGATGTCCTTCACCAAAGCGCTGGGCTGCGGTTTCGATACGTAGCATGTCCTGCCAGTGGGGGCGCATCCAGATAAATACCGGGAAGGCCAGCGAGATAGCGATAAAAGCCATCAGCGCGATATCCAGTAGCCGCATCTCGTGCAGAAAATAGAGATAGGGCACCGGGCCAACAGAAAGGACATAGTGGCTGCGCGGAATTCGCTGGATAAAAGTGTACTGGTCATCGAGGGCGACAATATCCCCAGCGCGCAGATGCTGCATCGAATTTTCCGAGAGCTTAAATTTGCTGATCGGTTCGATATGCAGGTCGAAGGAAAGATTCAGGTCCAGTTCTTTGAGGGTTTTGCTCCAGTCGCGAGGTGGGATCTCCCGCAGCTCGCTACGCATCAGATACAGCGAGCTTTTCATCAGGTCGTCCAGCGACTGACGGCCTGCGCGCTCGGCGGTGAATTTATACACCAGACCGACCATCATGGTCATCACCAGGAAACAGACGAACAGCAGCAGGTAAAACTGCACAAACAGTTTCTTCATAGCCAGACCCGTAAATTAATTATCCCAGGCGTGCGGGGCGAACAGATAGCCTTTATTGCGTACCGTCTTGATGCGATACGGCTCAGTCGCGTTATCGAGAAGCTTTTTGCGCAACCGCGAGATAGCAACATCAACGCTGCGGTCCATTCCGTCGTAGGTCACGCCGCGCAGGTTTTTCAGCAGAGCGTCGCGGTCCATAATTTGTCCAGCATGGGTTGCCAGCTCCCACAGTAGATCGAAGTCTGCCGTGGACAGCGCGATACTTTCGCCGCTCAACATCACCTGGCGATTGACTGGGTCAATGCTCAGGGACCCAAATGTGATGGCTTTATGCGGCGTGAGCGAGGAGGGCACTCCGCCTGCTGGTGTGGTGATATGTTGACGCAGATGCAGGCGCAAACGAGCCAACAGTACAGCGGGTGGAGTGGTTTTCAGAATATAATCGCTGGCACCCATTTCGAGCGATAAAATATGGTTCATATCGCTATCTAGAGAGGTCAGCAGCACGATTGGTCCCTGCCACTGGCCGCGTAAATCCCGGCACAGCGTCATGCCATCTTTACCGGGTAACATGATATCCAGCAGCACCAGATCCGGCTTTTCTCGAGCGATGACTTCTTCCGCCCGGTCTCCACGCGGCTCCACGATGACATCCATATCGTGTTTTCCCAGATAAGCGGCGATGAGGGCACCAACTTCCGGCTCATCCTCAACATAAACGATTTTATTCATATTTTATGTGTATATGTAAAAGGGCTAACATACACTGCGATTAATTTACCTGCCATTACTCTTTTATAAACAAATGTTCTTCCGTTATGCTGCGGGTACTTGTTGTTTAAATGTTAAGGCAAAAGGAATGGGGTTGTTGATTAAAGCGCTGCTCGGGGCGCTGGTGGTTGTCCTGATCGGCGTACTGTCCAAAACGAAAAATTACTATATCGCCGGATTAATTCCACTCTTTCCTACCTTCGCGCTGATTGCACACTATATCGTCGCCAGCGAACGGGGTATTGAAGCGCTGCGGACTACCATTGTGTTCGGCATGTGGTCAATCATTCCGTACTTTATCTATCTGCTTTCGCTGTGGTATTTCACCGGGGTGATGCGCCTGCCGTTTGCTCTGGCAGGCGCTGTCGTGTGCTGGAGTCTTTGCGCGTGGCTGTTAATTATCGGCTGGAGCCGCTTCCACTAACGCAGATGACGGCCGCCGTCGACGGCGAATGAGCGGCCAGTCACATAGCTACTACTGAATAGATATTCTATAAGGTCGATAATCTCTTTTTCGCCTGGGGCAATTTTCATCAGCGATTTGTCCAGCGCCTGTCGACGGTACTCTGCATCGTCGCCTTCATTAAACAGGATAAGCGATGGGGCAATGGCGTTGACTTTAATTTCCGGGGCCAGCTTGCGAGCAAACGAGCGGCTCATGTTATCCAGCGCGGCCTTACTGGCGGCGTAGGCAATATGTTTATCGCTGCCGCGTTCCACGACGTAATCAGTGATGTGAATAATATCGCTGGCAGCATGGCCGTGACCGCTCAGCAGGCATTCCAGCACATGGTTAAGCAGGTAGGGCGCGTTGACGTGAATTTGCATCATGCTGGCAAGCACCGTGGTTAACGCAATTCCCTGCTTTTCCGCCATCCAGCCGCTGGCGTTATGAATGATGGCTCGCAGACCGCTGCTGGCGTGCGCTTTCACCTCTTCAGCGAAAGCCAGAATGCTTTCGTCGGTGCTGAAATCCGCATGCAAACAGATAGCCCCGGCTTCACGCAGAGCGTCGATAGCCGGATAGTACGTGCGGTAGCTGATGATAACGGGCTGTTGTTGTGTCAAAAAATGGTGGGCCAGGGCGAGGCCAATACGACGACCTCCGCCTGTTATCAGAATCGGGCGAGGCTGGATTTCAGCCATGGGTATCTCCTTTGAGTTCAGCGGCAGGGCAACCGCTTACCCCACCAGCATCCACGTTGCCGGCACGGCGGCAACCAGCAAAAAACCAATTAATGCCAATTCACGGCGTTTGAGCGAGCGATCGTGCTGGTGTGTACGACGGGCATACAGGAAAACCAGAAGACCCGGGGCGTAAAGTATCACCGACATCAGCAAATGCACAGGGCCGGACGCATATAATAACCATAAGCCATAAATGCAGGCTCCGACACCCACAGCCTTATGCAGCGGGCGGACCGCAATCTTCAGCAGAAATGCGCCAACGAGGAAATAGGGGACCAGAATCATCTCGGAAGCGATAGTCAGTAGCGTGTTGTAATCCGATCCGGTGAGCCAGATCAACACCAGTGAAACCTGCACGCTGATATTGGTGAGCCACAACGAAGCCGACGGTGCGTTATTTTTATTCTGTCGCGCGAAGAGGCGCGGGAACGCTTTATGCGTTGCCGCCAGAAATGGGACTTCCGCTGCCATAATTGTCCAGCTCAGATACGCCCCGCAAACTGAGATAATCAGCCCTGCGGCGATAACAATCTCGCCCCATGACCCCATCATTTTGACCATCAACCCGGCCATCGAGGGATTACGAATTTCCGCCAGCTCAGCGCGCGGAACCACGCCCAAAGAGAGCAGCGTCACCAGCAAATATACTGCCAGTGCCGACAGCACCGCCAGTAGCGTGGCGCGTCCTACGTCCTGTTTATTGCGAGCGCGGGCGGAAACCACCACCGCGCCTTCAACGCCGATAAACACCCACAAGGTGATCAGCATGGTATTTTTCACCTGCTCCCACACCGGTACGCCTAGCGCCAGGCCGCTAAAATCGAGGCGGAAAGTCTCCAGGCGAAACGCGATGGCGGCCAACGCGACAAACGCGCCCAGCGGCAATAGCTTAGCGAGCGTTGCGGCCAGGTTGATACCCGCTGCCGTCTGCACCCCGCGCAGAACGAGGAAATGCACCACCCACAGCAGTACGGATGCCCCCACGATTGACTGCCAGGTGTTGCCATCGCCAAACAGGCGCAGTTCTGGGGTATCGGTAAAGAAGCTTAGGGCGGAGAAAACGATAACCAGGTAGGAAACATTAGCGATAACCGCGCACAGCCAGTAGCCCCATGCAGAACAGAAGCCAATCAGCTCACCAAAACCTTCGCGGGCGTAGGTAAAAATGCCGCCGTCGAGTTCGGGGCGAATTCGGGTCAGCAGCAGCATGGCGAAGGCGAGAAACAGAATTCCCACACCAGTAATCGCCCAGCCGATAAGCAGAGCGGAAGGGCTGGCGACGGCCGCCATGTTCTGCGGCAAACTGAATACACCTGCACCCAGCATCGAGCTGAGTACCAACGCGGTCAGGGCGCTAAGGCCCAGTTTCTTATCCATTGCATTCCCGAGGTGATAACCATAAAGCTAAGAATATTTATTTTGCGAAATCGCATAAAAATGGAGGATTGCGCTAAGGCGCGGGATTTTACGGAGTGTTTTGTATGCATGCAATGGAGAGAAATGAAAAAAAGCAAAAAGGCGACAAAGCGTCGCCTTTTTGTTCAGTCGGGGAACTGTTATTTGTACAGGTCGGCGCTGATGGTGATGTTGCCACCACGTTCCTGCCACTGACGGGTGATGTGATAGTACTTCGCGCCTTTCTTCGCTGCGCGTTTTGCCGTCTGATAAGAGATTTCAGTCATGTTACCGTAGTTGCCGGTGAACTTGATGCTGTCATAAGGAACCATCTGTGCGGCGGTGATTTTGTTCACTTCTTCAACTTTAGTGCCATCCGGCAGCGTGACAGTGTAACGCCCACCTTTAGAGGATTGCGTTTCAAAGAAGCGACCTACGCCGGTACCTGAACCCACGGCGGCGGTGGTAGCAACGCCTGGGATTTCAACTTTTTTGGCTGCGTCGCCGCCTTCAGCCAGCGCGGCGCGACCGGCTTCTGAATCAGCCGGGATCGCGTCCGGGCTTTGCAGGACGCGTTTTTTCGCATCCGCTTTATAGACGTAAGCGGTAATGCGCTGGTTGCCGCCCTGGTTAGCATCAACCTGGCGCACGATAAAGAATGAGGCTGCGCCTTTGGCTTTCGCCGCTTTGGTGATCGCGTCGTTGACTTCCGGCTGGCTGCGGTAGAAGCCCTGGACGGTGACGGTATCAAACGGTTCCAGCTCAACGGCCTGGTCTTTAGGCAATTCCATAACGCCGTTGATAATGCGATTTTTTGGCGCGTCGGCCTGCGGGGCGTTTTCTTTATAGAAATCTGCCGTTACGCGCAAATTGCCGCCGCTGCCGAAATCAGACGTGTCGACAACATAAAAGGAAGCTGCGCCTTCTTTGTCCGCTTTACGGGAAACGGCCTGCACCGCGTCGCCGATGGCGTTAAAACGGCCTGTGACCACTACGCGGTCGTAGGGCTTCAGCGCTGCCGCCTGCTCTGGAGTCAGCTCGGTCGCTGCATGCGCAGACAACGCGGTCGTAGCCAGAAGAGCAGACGCCAGGAGTGAGTTCTTAAGCTTCATAAAAATAATCCTTTGCCTTGCGCAAACCATGTACTGGTATTGTTGTTGACTGAAAACGTTTGATTATTGCATTTATCGTAAGTGACTGTCTGCGTCAATTTTCAGTTGTCGCCCGAAACGTATAGTGCAGAAATATAACATTTTTCGATATGTGGAAAAAACAGCCGCTTGACCAGCAAAATCGATAATCCATATCACTTTCATAAGTTAACGTAATGTTAATGTGATGTTCCGGATGGTAATAAATGGCGAATTAACCCATCATCCAGGCGAAATATCAGGTGTTGGCGTAAAAATGAGGTAAATATTGCTGCCTGACACGGTTAGCCGTGAGTTTTACCAATAAAATCAAAATTTCTGTTTTATCGCTGTAGATCACAATCGGTATTTTCAGTAGGTTATAAAAAGTTTGTTACTGTTTCATTTTTTCAGACATATGTCAGGTTGCGCTTTCTTTCGCCACCGGACGGTCGTTTGTGAGAAAAGTAAACCATCATCAAAAACCGATGGAAGGGAAAACTATGCGTATTGGTGTACCAAAAGAGAGACTAGCCCAGGAAACCCGGGCAGCCGCCACGCCGAAAACGGTGGAGCAACTGCTGAAACTCGGGTTTAACGTCGCGGTAGAAAGCGGCGCCGGTAAACTGGCCAGTTTCGACGACGAGGCTTTTGTCGAGGCCGGGGCAGAGATTGTTAGCGGTAATGACGTGTGGCAGTCAGACGTCATTCTGAAAGTTAACGCGCCGGATGACGATGAGATCCAGTTGCTTAACCCCGGCACGACGCTGATCAGTTTCATCTGGCCTGCGCAAAACCCGCAGCTGATGGAAAAACTGGCGGCACGTAACATTAACGTGATGGCAATGGATTCGGTGCCGCGTATTTCCCGCGCCCAGTCGCTGGATGCGTTAAGTTCAATGGCTAACATCGCCGGTTATCGTGCGATTGTCGAAGCCGCTCATCAGTTTGGTCGCTTCTTTACCGGGCAGATCACCGCCGCCGGTAAAGTTCCTCCCGCCAAGGTGATGGTTATCGGGGCAGGGGTTGCGGGCCTGGCGGCCATTGGTGCTGCGAACAGCCTCGGCGCGATCGTCCGCGCGTTCGATACCCGTCCGGAAGTCAAAGAACAGGTGCAGAGTATGGGCGCCGAGTTCCTGGAACTGGATTTTAAAGAGGAAGCGGGCAGCGGCGATGGCTATGCCAAAGTCATGTCTGAAGCCTTTATCAAAGCTGAGATGGCGTTGTTTGCCGCCCAGGCGAAAGACGTTGATATCATCGTGACCACTGCGTTGATTCCGGGTAAACCCGCACCGAAGCTGATTACCCGCGAAATGGTTGACTCCATGAAACCTGGCAGCGTGGTGGTCGATTTGGCGTCGCAAAACGGCGGTAACTGTGAATACACCGTATCGGGTCAAGTGGTAACGACCGCTAACGGCGTGAAGATCATCGGCTATACCGACCTGCCGGGCCGTTTACCGACTCAGTCCTCACAGCTGTACGGCACCAACCTCGTCAACCTGCTTAAACTGCTATGCAAAGAGAAAGACGGCAATGTCGTTATCGATTTTGATGATGTCGTTATCCGCGGCGTTACCGTGGTTCGCGAGGGTGAAGTCACCTGGCCCGCACCGCCCATTCAGGTTTCTGCTCAACCGCAGGCGGCAGCGAAGAAGGTTGAAGCACCAAAAGCTGAGGCGAAACCGAGCTCGCCGTGGCGCAAGTACGCGTTGATGGCGCTGGCGATTATCCTGTTTGGCTGGCTGGCAAGCGTGGCGCCGAAAGAGTTCCTCGGCCACTTTACCGTTTTTGCTCTCTCCTGCGTGGTGGGTTACTACGTCGTGTGGAACGTTTCTCATGCGCTGCACACGCCGCTGATGTCGGTGACAAATGCTATTTCAGGCATCATCGTCGTGGGAGCATTACTACAGATAGGCCACGGCGGCTGGGTTAGCTTCCTGAGCTTTATCGCGGTGCTGATCGCCAGCATTAATATTTTTGGTGGTTTCACCGTCACTCAGCGCATGCTGAAAATGTTCCGCAAAGGATAAGGGGTAACAAATGTCTGGTGGATTAGTTACAGCTGCATACATTGTTGCCGCGATCCTGTTTATTTTTAGCCTGGCAGGGCTGTCTAAACACGAAACCTCTCAGCAGGGCAACTACTACGGTGTGGCCGGGATGGCGATTGCGCTGGTGGCGACCATTTTGGGGCCGGACAGCAGCAACGTCGCGTGGATCCTGCTGGCGATGGTTATCGGTGGCGCTATTGGTATTCGTCTGGCGAAGAAAGTTGAAATGACCGAAATGCCGGAGCTGGTGGCGATTCTGCACAGCTTCGTAGGTCTGGCGGCGGTGCTGGTAGGCTTTAACAGCTACCTGCAGCATGAAACCGGCATGGAACAGATTCTGGTCAATATTCATCTGACCGAAGTGTTCCTCGGCATCTTCATCGGTGCGGTGACCTTTACCGGTTCCGTTGTCGCGTTTGGCAAGCTGTGCGGCAAGATGTCCTCCAAGCCGCTGATGCTGCCGAATCGCCACAAGCTGAACCTGGCGGCGCTGGTGGTTTCTTTCCTGCTGCTGGTGGTGTTTGTTCGTACCGACAGCGTAGGCATGCAGGTTCTGTGCCTGCTGGTGATGACCGTTATCGCGCTGGCATTTGGCTGGCATCTGGTGGCCTCTATCGGCGGTGCAGATATGCCGGTCGTGGTTTCAATGCTGAACTCCTACTCCGGTTGGGCGGCAGCGGCGGCGGGCTTTATGCTCAGCAACGACCTGCTGATTGTGACCGGTGCGCTGGTCGGTTCTTCCGGTGCGATTCTGTCTTACATCATGTGTAAGGCGATGAACCGTTCGTTCTTCAGCGTGATCGCAGGTGGTTTCGGTACCGATGGTACGGCTGCCAGCGGTGATGAAGAAGTGGGCGAACATCGCGAAATCAGTGCTGAAGAAACGGCAGAGATGCTGAAAGAGTCGCACTCGGTGATCATCACCCCAGGCTACGGCATGGCGGTAGCGCAGGCACAGTATCCGGTCGCGGAAATCACTGAGAGACTGCGCGCGCGCGGGATCAAAGTGCGCTTTGGTATTCACCCGGTAGCCGGGCGTTTGCCTGGTCACATGAACGTGCTGCTGGCTGAAGCGAAAGTGCCTTACGACGTGGTGCTGGAGATGGATGAAATCAATGATGACTTCTCCGATACCGACACCGTGCTGGTTATCGGCGCGAACGACACCGTTAACCCGGCCGCGCTGGACGATCCGAACAGCCCGATCGCCGGTATGCCGGTGCTGGAAGTGTGGAAAGCGCAGAATGTGATTGTCTTTAAGCGTTCGATGAACACCGGCTACGCTGGCGTACAGAACCCGCTATTCTTTAAAGAAAACACCCACATGCTGTTTGGCGATGCCAAAGCCAGCGTCGATGCAATTCTCAAATCTTTGTAATGTAAAGCGTTTAATTTAAAACGTTTACTTCTTAAGCCGTCTCTTCTGAGACGGCTTTTTCATATGCATGATGAAGCCATTAATTGCTCATAAAATAGTCAGCCCGCAGTGTTATACTCAGTTCGTTTTCCCACCAAACTGAGGATATTATGGATACCGAGTTAACCCCCACGCAATTGGCCATCGAATTTCTGCGTCGTGACCCCACCGTTTTAACCCCTGCGCAGTACCTGAAAAAGCTAAAACTGCTGGAGCTGGAGTTTGCCGACTTAATGGCGCTCTCATCCATGGAGCTTAAAGAAGAGATCGATCACGCCTGGCGTTTAGGTATCCACTAACGTTTCGTTACCGGCATTTGCTGTTGATGACAGGGGCCATAAAGGGCCCTTTATTTTTGCCTTGAACATAAAAAATCCCCCGCGTAGGCAGGGGATAGTTTTTATTACAGTCTATTTAAGCGCTGGCTAATCGTCTTCGTCGTCATCCAGTTCAACCGGCGTCTGGTACTGATCCGGTTTCAGCGCCAGCAGGTCGCAGCGCAGGTGATCGATAACCTGTTCGGCAGTATTGCCGAGGAAGGCCGCCGATAACCCGGTGCGCCCGATGGTACCCAGCACCACAATCCCTGCCTGCAGATGCTCAGACAGGTCGGGAATCACTTCTTCAGGTAGACCTTTCTCAACGTGGGTGCGGCTTTCATCAATGCTGAATTTCTGCCGTAACGCTTTCATCGCCAGCAGATGCTGACCGCGAATGGCGTCGTTATAGATACTGGGGTCAAAATCAGGCAGTTCAATCGCGATATTGATTGGCGTTACCGGATAAGCGCCCACCAGATGAACCTCGGTATGGTTAACCTGTTCCGCCAGTTCAATTGTTTCTCTTACCAGCTTCTCATTGAGCGCGTTGTGGTAATTCTCTTCGCTGGCGAGGTTGACCGCCACCAGCGCTTTACCCCCTTCCGGCCATGGCTGATCTTTAACCATCCACACCGGACATGGACATTTGCGCAGCAGATGCCAGTCTGTCGGGGTGAAAATAACCGCTTCCAGCCGGTCGTGCTGGTGCGCCATCTTCAGGACTAAATCATGCTTATCGCTGATGATTTCCTGAATAATGGCCTCAAAGGGACGGTTGTGCCACACCACTTTGATGTCGATGGGAATACCGGAATCAATATAAAATTTGGCCTGCTCGCGGATCCAGGCGCTACGCTGGCTGATAACGCCCTGGCGCATGGCCGTGCGTTCATCAGGGGACAGCAGGGTGGTCATCTCATAGGAAAAATCATAGATCGGCAAAAAGGCTTTGATGCGTCCACCAATCCTTTGGTGCAGATACACCGCACGCCGCAATGCAGGCTGGTCGTCCTGATTGGGGTCAATTACTACCAGCATGTTCTGATACTTTGCCATACAGGGTCTCCTTACAACTGTAACCACAGTTCGTAATTAAAAAGATAACCTATATGGATGAAATGAAACAGGGGATGTGCCTGGCCAGATCAACAAATTAGAAAAAAATTCGCGATCTGGCCCAGTAACAGAAGTGTTATCAGGCGACGTTGCGGGCCTGACCGGCAAGTTGTGCCAGCAGGTCGCTATTTTCGATGGTGATATATTTGCCTTTAACCGCCAGCATACCGCTTTTCTGGAAACGCCCCAGCAGGCGGCTAATGGTTTCCACCGTCAGACCCAGATAGTTACCGATATCGCCACGGGTCATGGTCAGACGGAACTCACGCGGGGAGAAACCACGTTGAGCGAAGCGACGGGAGAGATTATAGATAAAGGCCGCCAGGCGCTCTTCTGCGTTCTTTTTGGAAAGCAGCAGGATCATGTCCTGATCGCCTTTGATCTCGCCGCTCATCAGACGCATCATCTGCTGGCGCAGATTCGGCATTTTACCGGAAAGATCGTCCAGGGTTTCGAAAGGAATTTCGCAGACCATTGAGGTTTCCAGCGCCTGAGCAAAGCTCGGGTGGTGGCCGGTGCCGATGGCGTCAAAACCCACCAGATCGCCCGCCAGGTGAAAACCAGTAATTTGTTCATCACCCTGTTCAGTGATGGTGTAACTCTTGATTGTGCCAGAACGAATTGCATACAGCGATTTCAGTTCATCACCGGCTTTGAACAAGGTCTGTCCTTTCTGGATAGGCTTTTTCCGCTCGATGATGTTATCAAGCTGATCAAGCTCATGCTCGTTCAGAGTAAAAGGGATGCAAAGCTGGCTGATGCTGCAATCCTGGCAATGGATTGCACAACCGCCAGACTGAATGCGTCGTATAATTCGCTTTTCCGGGATCATAGGTCTGCTCAGGCTTTTAATTGATATTGGTCAATTTTAACATCTTTTTGGTGAGCAGGTAAGCCTCGAACCTCTGAAACACGTAATATTAAGAGGGTAAATCAATTATCCCTCTTATCTGCTTGATTACGAATGAGTTGTTGGAACGTATGGGATTGTAAAATTACCGGAAGATTCCAGAAAAGGCACATACGGTCAAAGAAGCAAATACCCCTCGTGGCGCAATAACCACTCTTTTCGTTGTACGCCGCCAGCGTATCCGGTCATGGTGCCGTTGCGCCCGATAACGCGATGGCAGGGTACCACAATACTGACTGGGTTAGATCCGTTCGCGGCACCGACCGCGCGCGCAGCACCAGACCGACCCAGCGTTTCCGCGAGCTGGCCGTAGTGCATGACCTGCCCGCAGGGTATGGTGCGCAGCGCTTTCCAGACTTCACGTTGAAACGGCGTGCCTGCGGTAGCGGTAGGAAGGGTGTCGATAATGCTCAGATCGCCTGCAAAATAGTCGGCGAGCTTACGGCTTAAATCACCCGGATTTGTGGCGGCAACGCGCTGGTAACCTTCGCGGCGATAGTGCAGTTCCAGCAGTTGCTCCATGCGATCGCTATGCTCTTCCCACTCCACTGCGCGTAGTTGATATTGCTCGTCGCAAATGATCCACAGCGGCCCCATTGGGGTATCGATTTTGTCCTGCAGCAGCGTCAGCATCGTTATTCCTCTTCCCTTGTATTAGGCCAACAAGATATCACGCGGCCCGCGCGGGCAACTATACCTCCAAAAGATAAACATCTCTGGCGGTAAAACAACGTAAACGGATTGAGGGCGCAGGGCGTCGCCGCTATAGTAATCCCCGGTGGTAGCTGGAGGAACGCGCATGAATCTTGACGACAAATCCCTATTTCTTGGCGCTATGGAGGACGTACAGCCTCTGAAGCGCAATAACGACGTTCACTGGCATCCCGAGCGTAACGCTCGTCCCGTACAACGGGTAGACACCCTACAGCTCGATAACTGTCTCACCACCGGCTATCTCGATATTGTACCGTTAGCCACCGCGCTGGAGTTTAAGCGCGAAGGGCTGCAATCCGGGGTGCTGGATAAACTGCGACGCGGCAAATATAGCCAACAGGCAAGCCTGAATCTACTGCGTCAGCCGGTTGAACAGTGTCGACAACTGCTGTTCGCCTTTGTGATTCAGGCGCAGAAGGAGGGACTGCGCAATTTGCTGATCGTTCATGGCAAAGGGCGCGATGATAATGCTCACGCCAATATCATTCGTAGTTACCTGGCGCGCTGGCTGGTGGAACTCCCGGAGGTTCAGGCCTTTTGTACCGCGTTAGGGCACCACGGCGGCAGCGGCGCGTGCTACGTTGCTCTGCGCAAATCTGCCGAGGCAAAACAGGAAAACTGGGAGCGCCACGCCAAACGCAGCCGCTAGCGCATCAGTAACGTCAGCTCCCGGGCCGCTTTTTGCAGCTCGGGCAAATCTCTTTCCAGCATCTCACGCGTTGAAACCTGCCCGGCATGAACGCCGACGTTAAGCGCCGCCTGAATTTGCCCCTGCGGGTTAAACAGCGGCACCGCCAGCGAGCGTAGCCCCATTTCCAGCTCCTGATCGTTAAGCGCGTAGCCTTGTTGATGAACGCGTTTAAGTTCAGCACGCAGTTTCGCTACCGAATCGACGGTTTGCGGGGTATAGCGAATCATCGTTACCCGGCCCAGCATATCGTTGAGCTTCTCTTCCGGTTGATGACTCAACAGTACCCGTCCCATCGAAGTCGCCCACGCGGGAAGGCGGCTACCGATATCCAAATCAATGGTCATAATTCGCGAACTGGAAGCGCGGGCAATATAGAGAATGTCGTCGCCATCAAGCGTCGCGATAGAGCAGGACTCATTAAGCATTTCGCTTAAATGCTTCAGCACCGGCTGCGCGGATCGCGCCAGCGGCGTGGAGGCCAGCCAGGCGTGCCCCAGAGCCAGAATCCTCGGGCGCAGCTGGAAATTTTTGCCATCCTCGGCGTAAACAAAACCTAATTTGCTCAGGGTATACAGGCAGCGACGCACCGCCGCACGCGGAATACCGGTCTTCTGGCTGATTTGCGAGATGGACAGCAGTGGGCGCTGTGGGGTGAAGGCCTGAATCACTTCCAGCCCGCGCGCCAACGAAGCCATAAAGTTCGGATCGCCCTTAAACGGATCGCTATCGCCCGTCAGTAAATCGTCTGGATGTTTCTCCATTTTCGTCTCCGTATTTGCCATCGATCACATTCTTTCGCTAAAGATATACGATGTTCGATTATCGCACCATATTTCGATTATCGCCCTTGACCAACATCGTTAAGCGGGTCACATTTTGTGCGAACAACGAATAAAAGTGCGATACCGCACATACAGGAGCGACCTGATGATTGATAAAAGCGTGTCGACGCTAAGTGATGCCATCGCTGGGATCCACGACGGGGCGACCATTATGATTGGCGGTTTTGGCCCCGCCGGTCAGCCGACGTACCTGATAGATGCTCTGATAGAACAGGGGGCCCGTGATTTAACCATCATTAACAATAACGCGGGTAACGGCGAAGTAGGCCTGGCGGCGTTACTGAAAGCCGGGCGGGTGCGCAAGATGATTTGCTCGTTCCCGCGCCAGGTTGATTCACAGATTTTTGATGATCTCTATCGCCGCGGCAAAGTGGAGCTGGAGCTGGTACCGCAGGGAAATCTGGCGGCACGCATTCAGGCGGCAGGTGCCGGTCTCGGTGCAGTATTTACTCCTACGGGTTACGGTACGCCGTTGGCTGAGGGTAAAGAGACCCGCGAGATCGACGGCCGTCATTACGTTCTTGAATATCCCATCAAAGCAGATTTCGCGTTGATTAAAGCCCATCAGGGCGATCGCTGGGGCAACCTGATTTATCGCAAAGCGGCGCGTAACTTCGGTCCGATTATGGCGACCGCCGCGCAAACCACCATTGTGGAAGTCTCGCAACTGGTCGCCCTGGGGGATCTCGACCCGGAAAGCGTTATCACGCCGGGAATTTTCGTCCAGCGTGTCTATTCCCTGGAACACCTGATTGCTGCCAAAAGCGCCTGAGGAACCCATTATGCAAAAACTGACTCGCGATGAGATGGCCCAGCGCGTGGCCCGCGATATTCCTGAAGGCGCTTATGTCAATCTGGGCATCGGCCTGCCGACCCGTATCGCTAACTATCTTCCGGTGGATAAAGAAGTGTTCCTGCACAGCGAAAACGGTCTGCTCGGGATGGGGCCGAAACCGCAGCCGGGGGAAGAGGACCCGGAGTTGATTAACGCCGGGAAAGAGTATGTGACTCTGCTTCAGGGCGGTTGCTATTTCCACCATGGTGACTCCTTCGCCATGATGCGCGGAGGCCATCTGGATATCTGCGTCCTTGGAGCCTATCAGGTCTCCGCCCGCGGCGATCTGGCGAACTGGAGCACCGGGGCGCCCGATGCCATTCCCGCCGTCGGTGGCGCGATGGATCTGGCTATCGGCGCGCGTCAGGTGTTCGTGATGATGGATCACCTGACCCGCGATGGCGAATGCAAACTTGTCGAACACTGCACTTATCCGCTGACCGGCGTTGGCTGCGTCAGCCGCATCTATACCGATCTGGCGGTGATCGATATCAGTGAGAACGGCCCGGTGGTGCGGGAAATCTTTAATGGCCTCTCTTTTGAAGAACTGCAGCGCATCACTCCGGTGACGCTGACTTTCGAGCAACTGGCGGAAAGCGCGTAAGGAACCTATGATGAATCAGGCATTTATCTGCGATGCGGTGCGTACACCGTTCGGTCGTTTTGGTGGTACGCTGGCGACAATGCGTGCCGACGATCTGGCGGCGCTGCCGCTAAAAGCGCTGCTGGAACGTAACCCAGGCCTTGACCCGGCGCGTATTGATGATGTGATTTACGGCTGCGCCAACCAGGCCGGGGAAGATAACCGCAACGTTGCCCGCATGGCGCTGCTGCTGGCCGGGCTGCCAGAAAGCGTGCCGGGCAGTACCGTTAATCGCTTGTGTGGTTCCAGCCTTGATGCGATCGGCATCGCAGCGCGCGCGATTAAAAGCGGCGAAACTCAACTGATGATTGCCGGTGGCGTCGAAAGCATGTCGCGGGCACCGTTTGTGATGGGCAAGGCGGAAAGCGCCTTTAGCCGAACGATGCAGATGGAAGACACCACCATCGGCTGGCGCTTTATCAACCTGCAGATGAAAGCGCTGTATGGCGTTGATTCAATGCCAGAAACTGCCGAAAACGTGGCGGGTGATTTTGCCATTTCGCGTGCCGATCAGGATGCGTTTGCGCTGCGTAGCCAGCTGCGCACTGTGGCTGCGCAAGCAGCTGGACGCTTTGCCGATGAGCTGATCGCCGTTTCGGTCCCGCAGCGAAAGGGTGAAGCGCTGCTATTTACCCAGGATGAACACCCGCGCGGCACTAGTGCAGAGGCGCTGGCGAAACTACGCGGCGTCGTGCGTGCTGATGGCTCGGTCACGGCGGGTAACGCCTCCGGGGTTAACGACGGTGCCTGTGCGCTATTGCTCGCCAGCGAGCAGGCGCTTACGGCGAATGATTTACAGCCGCTGGCCCGTGTGGTCGGCGTGGCGACGGCGGGGGTTGCGCCGCGCATTATGGGGTTTGGCCCGGCACCGGCGGTGCGTAAGGTTCTGGCACAAACCGGCCTGACCCTTGGGCAAATGGACGTCATTGAGCTGAATGAAGCCTTCGCCGCCCAGGCGCTGGCGGTGACGCGCGATCTGGGGTTGCCTGACGATGCTGCGCACGTAAACCCAAACGGCGGCGCCATTGCGCTGGGCCATCCGCTCGGGGCTTCAGGTGGGCGTCTGGCGATGACTGCGGCGTATCAGCTGCGGCGAACCGGCGGGCGCTATGCGCTGTGCACCATGTGTATCGGCGTCGGTCAGGGGATCGCGCTGATTATTGAACGCGTTTAAGGAGCCATAATGAGTTTGTTGACCCCGATGATGCGCACCAGTCCGCTGACCGCCTGGTTCAGCGATGCGCAGCGGGTGCAGGGTATGCTGGATTTTGAAGCCGCGCTGGCCCATGCTCAGGCCGAGTGCGGGCTGGTGCCGCAGGCGGCGCTTAACCCGATTATCGAATCATGCCAGCATCAGCAAATTGACTTTGCGGCTTTGGGACAGGCCGCCGCCAGCGCGGGCAACCTCGCCATCCCGCTGGTAAAACAGCTCACCGCGCGGGTAAAAGCTCAGGACGAATCGGCTGCGCGCTATGTCCATTGGGGAGCAACCAGTCAGGACGCAATTGATACCGGCTTGATCCTGCAACTGCGCGGCGCGCTGGCGGAAACGGACGCGCTCTTACAACGCCTGCTTGATGCGCTGGCCAGCCAGTCCGAGCGACATCAGCATACGGTGATGCCCGGGCGTACCTGGATGCAGCATGCGCTGCCGGTGACCTTTGGTCTGAAGCTAGCGGGAACGCTCGACGCGCTGCTGCGCTGGCAGATACGTCTGCGTGAAATGCGATCAAGGGTGCTGGTGCTGCAATTTGGCGGTGCCGCTGGCACGCTGGACTCGCTCAAAACGCAAGCGCCACAGGTTGCCGCTGCGCTGGCAAAAACGCTCGACCTGAACCTTCCCGATACCCCGTGGCACAGCCAGCGCGATCGATTGTTAGAAGTGGGGGCGTGGTACGCGGGTGTTTGCGGCACTCTTGGTAAATTCGCCAATGATTTTTCCCTGCTGATGCAAACCGAAGTTGCCGAAGTCTCTGAACCGGTCGCCGAAGGTCGCGGCGGTTCATCGACCATGCCGCACAAACGTAATCCCATCTCCTGCGCGGCTATCTTGACAGCCGCTCAACGCACGCCCGGACTGGTGGCAACGCTGTATGCCGGACAGATTCAGCAGCATGAGCGCGCGCTGGGCGGATGGCAGGCGGAGTGGGAAACGCTGCCGGATCTGATCACCCTCGTCGGCGGCGCGATGGCGCAAAGCGAAGCACTGGTGCGTGAAATGCAGGTGTTTGCGCATAAGATGCGCGCCAACCTTGATATCACCCATGGCCTGATTATGGCGGAAGCGGTCACCCTGGCGCTGGTGGAGTTTATCGGTAAAGCCGAGGCCCATCATCGGGTTGAGGCCTTGTGTCGTCAGGCGATGGATGAATCTCGTTCGCTGCTGAGCGTGCTGGATAACGATCCCTTGGTCGGTGAGCATCTTTCCACCAGCCGTTTAACCCAACTGCTGGACCCGGCAACGGCGACCGGCAGCGCTGAACTCTTCGTGCGTCAGGTGATGGCGCGCTATAAGGAGCAACGTAATGAAGGTTGATTATCAGATTGACGGGCCGGACGGTGCGCCGGTCATCGTACTCTCCAATTCGCTGGGGACCACCCGGGCGATGTGGCAGCCGCAGCTCGCGGCGCTAACTCAGCATTTTCGCGTCCTGCGCTACGACACCCACGGTCATGGCGCAACCCGTAAAAGCGGCAAAGTGACGCTGGCGCAGCTTGGTGAAGATGTAATAGCGCTGCTCGATCATCTTAATATCAACAAAGCCTGGTTCTGCGGTATTTCTATGGGTGGGCTGACCGGACTGTGGCTGGGACGTTTTGCGCCTGAACGCTTTTATGGCCTGGTCGTCGCCAATACCGCAGCACGAATTGGCGATCAGTCGGGCTGGCTGTCGCGTGCCCGCGCGGTTCGTCAGGAGGGGATGGACGTTGTGGCTGCCGGATCGGCGGATCGCTGGTTTACCCACGAATTTCGCCAGAAGACGCCGGAAGTGGTGGAAGCCCTGTGCCATCAACTGACCCATAGCAATGCAGAAGGTTATGCGGACTGCTGCGAGGCGCTGGCGGCGGCCGACCTTCGCGCTGAAGTGGCGCAAATTCCACTACCCGTTTTGATTATTGCCGGGGAAAGTGACCCTGTCACCACAGTGGCGGACGCCAACTTCCTGCATCAGCAGATCCCCGCCTCACAGGTGGTGGTGCTGGCAGCTTCTCATTTATCGAATATCGAAGCACCGAAGGCGTTCAGCGCCGCGTTGCTGGGCTTTTTCCAGGGAGAACAGCATGGAAGATAAACAGCGTTATCAGCAGGGAATGGCAGTGCGCCGCAAGGTACTTGGCGATACCCATGTTGATAAAACCCTGCAAAAACTGACGCCGCTCAATGAGGAGTTTCAGGATTTTATCACCCGCTACGCCTGGGGTGAGACCTGGACCCGTCCGGGCCTCGATCACCACACCCGCAGCATGATTACCATCGCGATGCTGATTGCCCTGAACCGTGAAGCTGAACTGAAAATGCATCTGCGCGCGGCGTTTAATAACGGTGTCACCCGCGATGAGTTAAAAGAGCTGATTATGCACTCCGCGCTCTACTGCGGCCTGCCCGCAGCTAACGCCACGATGCACCTGGCGCAGCAGGTGTTTGATGAGATGGATAGCGGGTCCTGATAACAATCCCCGCCAGGCGTGATGAATTACACCACGCCTGGCGGGGAAAGAGCCTTAGTTTACTGATGCCGGATATGTTTCAACAGTTTGCTCCGCGTCATCCACCTCCGCACTCTGGCGGCGCAGCGCCAGCAGGCGGCAAATCTCCGCGTGCTTTTCTTCCGTGAAGGTAAAGCGGGACATGCACAGCAGGCGAATCAACGACCCGATTGCCGGGAGCAGGCAAATCCCGAAGAACAGGCCATTCAGCACGCTCTCGCTCTGGCTTTGCGCTTGCGGAATATAACCTATCATCGTCAGCCAGATGCCAATCAGGCCGCCACCCACCGCGACGGACATTTTTCCGGTGAACGTCTGGCCGGAGAAGGTGATCGCCGCGCAGCGTCGATGGGTATGATATTCAGCGTATTCGATGGTGTCGGCAATCATCGATGAAGTCAGAATGTTGCTCATCATGACAAACAGCGTGCTCAGGCCAAGCAATAAGAACAGCATCGCCACGTGCTGATAGCCGATAAACCACATCACCACGCGAACCACAATATCCAGCGCGCAAAGGATCATAAACAGCTGACGTTTTTGCATATGACGGGTGAGAAGCGGGGCAATCAGGCAGATGACGGCGGCGGCAATCCCCATCACGCCTATCGCCATTTGCAGGCTGCCATCGCCCAGATTGTAGATAAAAAAGTAGATATAAATGCCGTTCGCGACGTTATGAAAGACGCAAAAGAAAAACGACAGCAGAATAATAAACAGTGGCTTATTGTGACGCAAATTGCGGAAGGTATCGCGAATGGTGACCTTTTCCGGGCTTGGCGGCACGCGCTCTTTGATCTGAAAGAATCCGTTTAACATCAGCGGCAGACCCACCAGCATCACCACCAGCGCAGCCATAAAATAGCCTTTGTCATTGCTGTACTGGGCGAAGAAGGCCGCCAGTTTGGGGAAGAAAATATTAGCACAGGCGATACCGGCGTTAACCCCGAGCATAGCGGCGGTCACCGCGCGGGTACGCTGACCGGAATCGTTAGTCATCACCGAAGACATCGACCAGAACGGAATATCGGAAATGGCGTACAGCGTGCCCCACAGTATGTAGGTCACCCCGGCATACAGGATCTTAGTGGTGAGATCGGCTTCTATTTTGTAAAACGCCAGCAGGGTGACGCCGGTGATTAACAGCGGTGCGATCAGCAGGAAGTGGCGAAACTTACCGAAGCGACTGTTTAACGTATCCATGATACTGGCGAACAGCGGGTCGTGAACTGCATCCCAGGCGCGGGCGATCAAAAAGATAGTGCTCGCCGCGAGGGCTGAGATCCCCAGCACGTCAGTATAAAAATAGTTAATAAACGAACCCACTAAACCAAAGCTAAAACACTGACCTAAACCATAGCCAAAATAGGACCATAACTCGCGAGAAGGTATTTTCATGGTGCTTGCCATCGTGTGTTCCCTCACGCCCCGGCCGCATTGGGTCAGGGCGTCTGTAGAGATAATATTTTTTATGCTTTATTCGAATGCAGGCCAATCCGGCTGAGTTTACGCACCAGCGCCATTTCGGCTTTGGCAAACGGAATGCCGTTTTCGTCAAAAACGTCATGGAACCACAGGCGACAGTAGTCCGGTGAGTTTTTCATCACCACCGGCCACGGCAGCCAGGTCTGGGTTTTTCCGCGCACCAGCCCCCACTGATAGGGGGCGATATTAGCGGCATGCATTAACGGGAGCTGCTCTTCAATCAGGCTGCCGACATGGCGCGCCAGCCACTCGGTGCAGAACAGCGGCCGTCCGTGCTGTTCGAGCTGGTGGATGATGGCCACCATGCGTGCGGTATTGGTATAGGCGTGAAAGCTGATCACATCAGATAATGCCAGCGCAGTCTGGTCTAAAGGATGTTGATAGAACACCTCGCCTTCGACTTCGTCCGGCAGTTTCCATGCGCAGACGGTGAGTGGCTGCGTCGGATCTTCTTCCCGCACCCAGCGAAACGCCGCCTGCATGAGTTCGAGGGCGTAATGTTCCAGTTTTTCGTCATACAACACTTCGACGGTGCCAGTGGAAAAAATCCCCCGGTTGCCCGGCTCGTTATACAGATCCCAAAGCAGCACGCGGCGGTCGTCGCGGAACTGGCGCACGATATCACGTACGTAGCATTCGACTTCAGGCCAGGCATCGCGGTTACAGACGATTTCCCGCCCGGGACTGGCGGCCGCCTGACTGTTGTGTTTCCCCGGCTCCGGCGCTTTCTGCGGCCCAAGGTAAGGCTCATCGCCGGAGAAACCGCAGTCATCCATTAATGTCAGCATGGTGCTAAACCCGCGCTCATCGGCCAGTGTCAGAAACTGGTCGATACGCGCTATGAGCCCGTCACGATCGTGCTGCCAGACGATAAACGGCAGGTTGATGCGCAGGGAGTTGTAACCCGCCTGCGCCGCCCAGCCAAGCTCGCGGTCAATTGTTGGTGCGTCAAAGGTTTCCGCCTGCCAGATATCCGTCCAGTTCACCGCTGTTGATGGCAGGTAGTTAAAGCCACATAGCCAACCCTGTTGCTGATACCACGTCTGTGCCTGTTCAGGTGTCCATTGTTGTTTCATCATCGCCTCGCTTACTGATAATAATTAGCTAATAAATATTAGTTGGCGTATAAATGAGCAAATAGTGAAGTAAAAAAAAGCGAAGTGAGTCACAATCCTGGTGGGATCAAGGCAAAGAAACGTGAGAGAGAGCGCAGCTGGCGCAAACTGCGGTTATGATGTTGGTTCTGTATGCGAAGGGAAGGGATGATGAAACGCAAAACCAAAGTGACGATGAACGACATCGCCAGAGCCGCCGGGGTTTCCCAGGCAACGGTGTCGCTGGTGCTCAATCAGTCGCGCAATATTAAACTTAGCGAAGAGACCCGTCAGCGGGTGATTGAGGTGGCGACATCGCTGGGTTACGACCGCCTACCGGCGATTCACTCTCCGCGTAATCAACAAGAGATTGCCCTGCTCATCAGCTCATTGCAGAGCTACGATCCGTTCATTGATGCCATAAGTCAGGCTCGCGAGGCGGCGTGGCGCAACGAAATTCTTCTGACGGTGTATGAATATGGTGATGATGCCGAACTGGCAATCAACATTATTCGCCAGCTGGAAAAGCGCAACTGCGTGGGCATTATTCTCGCCTCTCCGGTGACCACAGTTAGCGATATGTCGCAGTTTCGCGATTGTACTGAACTGCCGCTGGTGCTGCTTAACCAGCGCGATCCGGATTCCCCACTGCTGCCGTCCTTTGTTCCGGACGACTATGCCAACGCGTTTCAGGTGACGCGCCATCTGATTAGCCAGGGGGCGCAGCGGGTGGCGCATATTACTGGCGAAGGATGGATGGAAGCGACAAAACAGCGTCTGGCTGGATGGCGTGCGGCGCTGGAGCAGGCGGGGATCGCCGTGCAGAATGAGTGGATTTGTGAAACCAACTGGCAGTTCAGCGAGTCGCACCAGGCCACGCTAAAGCTGCTGGCGCTGGAAACGCGTCCCGATGCTATTTTTTGTGCCAGCGACTGGCTGACGATTGGTTGCTATCAGGCGCTGGCAATGCAGGGCATCGCGATCCCTGAGGATATTCTGGTGGCGGGTTATGACGACCAGAAAATTTCTGAACAGCTCACCCCACCTCTGACCAGTATTCAGTTGCCCTACAGTGAACTGGGACGTCTGGCCGTTGAGTATTTGTGCAACGAGGAAGATGCCGCAACCCACGTGACGCTTGCCGGGCGGCTGAAAACACGGAAATCGAGCCAGCGGTAATACTTAAAAGGCCGCTATTCGGCGACCCTCGCCGCGCCATTTTCGCTTCCATCTGCTGGATGACAACTACCAGCTTACTGACAGTATTGCTTAAGCAGGCCGTATTGTTCGGCGATCAGATGATAGCGATACACCGGACGCCCGGTGGCGCCGTAGTGAATGCTGGTATACAGAATGTTAATCTGCGCTAGCCAAATCAGATACTTACGGCAAGATACCCGAGAAATACTCACCGCTGCCGCCAGTTCGTCGGTGGAAAACTCAATGTCCGGGTGCGCATCAATCCACTGGCAAAGGGTGCGCAGCGTCTGGGAGGTTAAGCCTTTTGGCAGCTTACGCGCATCGGTGGCTTCCGGCGCGCTGCCGTGCAGCAGCCGATCGACATCTGCTTGTTCGTACCAGGGTTGGCCGGTCATCAGCTTGCGCTTTTCGCGCCACGCGGTCAGTGCTTCTTCAAAACGCGGGAACTGAAAGGGTTTGATCAGATAGTCGACTACGCCATAGTGCATAGACGTCTGCACCGTTGTGGCGTCGGCGGCGGAAGTAATCATAATCACATCGATGGCGCGGCCCGAGGCGCGAATGGTGGGCAGCAGATCCAGGCCGCTATCCTGCTGCATATACACATCCAGCAGGACCAGGTCTATCTCCAGATCCTTATCGTCAATCATCTCCCTGGCTTTACTCAGCGTTGACGCCGTGCCGCTGCAGCGAAAGCCGCTGACGCGCGCTACGTACAGGCGGTTCAGTTCGGCTACCATGGCATCATCGTCAACAATTAATACATTTATCACGCACTTTTCCTCTTACTATCCCAGGGAAGATGAACAAAAAATTGGGTAAACACGCCGGGTTCGGACTCGACGGCCAGCGTGCCGCCCAGTTCGTGAAGCTGCTGGCTGGTAAGAAACAGCCCGACGCCGCGATTCTCGCCTTTGGTGGAGAATCCTTTATTAAAAATATCATCAATAATCGCCTGTGGAATACCGGGGCCATCATCGCTGACTTCGCCGCTCAACCAGCCGTTCTGATAGTGTAACAGCAGGCTGACTTCGCCCTCGGCCTGGCCGCTCATAGCATCCAGCGCGTTCTCGATTAAATTGCCCAGCACGGTGATCAGCACGGTTACCTGTTTTTCATTCGGACAGTCCGGCACCAGGCTCTCTTCGGCAAGCGTGAGGGTAAAACCGCGCTCCCTGGCATGCTGAATTTTGCCGATTAAAAATCCCGCGACGACCGGCGATTTAATGCGGTTCTGGATTTCACCAATATCCGCCTGATAAGTGTGGGCGGTGTGCAGCACGTACTCTTCCAGCTTGTCGTAGCTTTTCATATTCAGCAGGCCGAGAATCACATGCAGCTTGTTCATGAATTCATGTGAGGTGGTGCGCAGGGCGTCAACGTAATTCACCATCCCATCGAGGCGCTGAAGCAGTTGGCTGACTTCGGTTTTATCACGGAAGGTGCTGATTGCGCCCACTACGTCATCCTGGCTGCGCACCGCAACGGTGTTGCTGATCAGCAGAAGACCGTTACAGCCCAGCTCCCGATCGTAAATGGGTTCTCCGGTTTGCAGCACCTCCTGCAAGTCCGCCAGCAGCGGCGTATCGGTGATGTCATTATTAGGGCCGTTAAACAGGATATCGCGCGCGGCGGGGTTAATCAGCGTGACCTGGCCGTCAGCATCTACCGCCACGACGCCCTCTTTTAACGAGTGCAGCATCGCCTGGCGCTGCTGAAACTGGTTGGATATCTCCTGCGGCTCCAGGCCCAACAGAACGCGCTTCAGACCGCGAACCAGACTCCAGGTACCAATGGCGCAAACCAGCGCACTGAACAGCACGGTCAATATCACATCCCGGCGGCTGGTAGCGATTTGCTGATCAACTTTGCTCAGCGAAATGCCAATCGCCACCACGCCAATTTGCCGGTGGTTATCGTCAAAAACAGGCGTAAAAACCCGCAGCGCCGGGGCTAGTACGCCGTGGTTAACGGCAACGTTCTCTCGACCTTTTAGCGTTGGCAGAATGTCATCGCCAATAAAAGGTTGACCGATAATCTGGCTATTGGGGTGCGAATAGCGGATGCGGTCCATATTGGTGACTACGGCAAACAGCAGCCCATTGCGTTTGGTGGCCGCCAGCGCCAGCGGCTGGATGATATTATTTTGCGGCGATAAGGCCAAACCACGTTTGACTTCGGGGGTATCGGCCAGCGTTCGCGCCACCGCCAGCGCCGTATCTTTCACACCGTCGCGCGTCGCGCCGCTGATCTGCATAAACCACAGGGCATAAACCAGAATCAGCACCGAGCCAATCACGCTGCCAATCATTAAGGTCACGGCGGTGCTCAGCTTCATATTCATTGGGCGTTTACGCGCGGGCGAAGCCTGCTGAGCTAGTTTGTTCATTCCGACCTCAGGGTAAAACTCATAGAGTGGTATTATCGCTGAACGAAAGGCTTTCATAAAACTGTGTAATAAAAGCAAAATATATTGCGAGCGAGCAGTTGGTGCATATCGGGCAAATCCACTATGGCTTATTTGCCGCATTCAACCCGCAGATAATCGACAAATGCCCGCAGCGGCGACGCCATTTGCTTACGGCTCGGATAGTAAACGTAAAAGCCGGGGAAGGCGGGCGTCCATTCAGGCAGGAGCTGAACCAGCTGCCCTGTCGCTAACCAGCCGTCAACCTGATGAGCAAACTGGTAAGCGATTCCCACTCCCGCCAGTGCGATGGGGGTGAGCATCTCCGGCTCATCGACCACAATTGGCCCTTTGACCGCGATTTCACAGCTTTCATTGTCACGTTGAAACTCCCAGCGATAAACGCTGCCATCGCTGGGCCGCCGATAAGTCAAACACCGATGTTGCAATAAATCCTGCGGTTTGTGGGGCCGTGGAGCCTGCGCCAGATAGTGCGGCGAGGCGACCACTTTCATCTCAAGGTCGCCGCTTAGCCTGACGGCAATCATATCCTGATGGAGCTTCTCGCCCAGACGAATTCCGGCATCGAACCCGGCTGAGACGATATCAATCAGGCAATCGTCGGTGACAATATCCAGCTCAATATTGGGATAGCGCTGAATAAAGCCGCCGAGCAGCGGGGACAGATAATGAATGGCGGCGACCCGTGAAACATTGAGCCGCAAACGGCCTGCGGGATTATCGATAGTTTGCGCATCGGTAACCGCTTCCTGGAGGCCCGCTAGCGCCGGAGCGAGCCGCTGCATCATGCGTTTACCCGCCTCGCTTGGCGCGACGCTGCGCGTGGTCCGGTGCAGCAAGCGCACGCCGATACGCTCTTCGAGTCGCCGTATTGTAGCGCTTAAGGTAGAGGTCGTGACGCCAAGATGTGCGGCGGCTCGGGTGAAGCTGCCTTGCTCAACGACCATCGCGAAGGCTCTTAATTCAGCAAAATCACTTCCTCGCATTATGTCGGTTTTCCCAAATAGTCCTGTTGATAATTGTTCTATTATCAAACATACCCCTGTTGGTTACCATCCCGTTGAGTGTCATTAACCATCAGGAGCGATCAGCAATGGCGAGATTTACGGCGAAACGAATTTTAGTCACCGGAGCGACAAGCGGTATCGGGCTTGCCGGGGCAAAGATGATTGATAGTGAAGGGGGATATGTTCTGGCGACGGGGCGCGATCCGCAACGGCTGGAGGCACTGTGCAGGCAGCTTTCCGACCGGGCGCGGGTGGTCTATAACGACGCCAGCGACCCGACGACAGGCGAGGTGCTGGCTCGCGAGGTTGAGGATTTTGGCAGACTGGATGGCTTGTGGTTGAATGCCGGCTATGCTGGCGTCGGCGAACCCGCGCAGGTTAATGCGCACAACTTTGACAGCATGATGGCGGCCAACGTGCGCGGGCCGGTACTGCAATTTGCGGCGCTTGCCGGAGCGCTTAACGCGGGGGCCTCGGTTATCGTGACAGCATCGACGTCGGCTTATGAGGGGGCGGCAGCGGCAAGTCTCTATTCAGCGACGAAAGGGGCGCTAATTTCGCTGACTCGCTGCTGGGCATCGGCGCTGGGGTCACAAAACATCCGCGTCAATACCCTGGTTCCCGGGCCGATCGATACTGACTTTCGCCATTTTATGAGCCAGGATTTTCGCCGCGAATTTGAAACATCGGTGGTGAGTCGGCTGGCGCTTAACCGCCAGGGCACGGCGGAAGAAGCGGCAGAAGTGGCGCTATTTCTTCTCTCTGATGCGGCATCGTTTGTCACCGGAAGCCAATATTTTGTCGATGGTGGACTGGCGATGTACTGAGTCTTCATTTGTCCCTGCGTCGCCGCCTTTCTGCAACTCGAATTATTTGGGGTATATAAAGCAATATATTTCTCCGTGATGACGGTTTTTGCTGTTAAATATCCCTTCGCCTAATCTCTGATTTACTTTTTTAAGTTAAAAAACCAGGTTAATAATAATTGGCTATGTGTGCGAAAGTGTAAATGATATTTTAAAATAAAGTAAAAGTGCGTTAATATGCACTCTCTTATTACACTTGTGCTATGTGATATTTCTATTATGCCTGCAATTAAAAATACGATTATATCTATGACCGCATTAGCGATGTTCGTCAGTTCGGCGACATATGCAAATGGCGATACCTCGAAAAAAACCGATTTCCTGTTGATTGGCGGCGGCATTATGAGCGCGTCGCTGGGGACCTGGCTGCACGAATTACAGCCGGAGTGGAAACAGGTGATGGTTGAGAAGTTAGATGGCGTTGCGCTGGAGTCCTCGAACGGCTGGAACAACGCCGGGACCGGGCACTCCGCTAACATGGAGCTGAACTACACGCCGGAACGACCGGATGGCTCTATCGACGTCAGCAAAGCGCTGGATATTAACGAGCAGTTTATGATCTCCCGTCAGTTCTGGACGGCGCAGGTCAAACGCGGCATTTTGCACGATCCGCATGCATTTATTAATTCCACCCCGCATATGAGTTTCGTCTGGGGGGATAATGTGGATTATCTGCAAAAACGTTATACCGCCTTGCAGCAAACCACTTTATTCCAGGGGATGAAATTCTCCACCGATCACGAACAAATAAAGCAATGGGCGCCGCTGGTTATGGAAGGTCGCGATCCGCAGCAAAGAGTCGCGGCGACATGGACGCCGGTGGGTACCGACGTTAACTATGGGGAAATAACCCGCCAGCTGATCGGAAGCCTGAAGAAAAATAACAACTTCACGCTGCAAACTTCGTCTGAAGTGACCGATTTTAAACGTAATGCCGATAATTCATGGCACGTGACGATTAAAAACGTGAATAGCGGCGAAGAGCAGGCGATCGATGCTAAATACATCTTTATCGGCGCTGGCGGCGGCGCGCTGAAATTACTGCAAAAAACCGGTATTCCGGAAGCGGATAACTACGCCGGTTTCCCGGTGGGTGGCTCCTTCCTGATGACCGAAAATCCGGCAGTGACCAAAGAGCATCAGCAAAAAGTCTATGGTCAGGCCTCGGTGGGCGCACCGCCGATGTCAGTACCGCATCTTGATGCCCGTTTCCTCGACGGCAAGCGCGTGGTGCTGTTTGGGCCATTCGCCACCTTCTCAACCAAGTTCCTTAAAAACGGCTCTTTCCTGGATCTGCTGAGCACCACCACTACCGATAACGTGCTGCCGATGACTCACGTTGGTCTGGACAACTTCGACCTGGTGAAATACCTGATTAGCCAGGTTATGTTGAGTGATGATGACCGCTTTGCGGCGTTGAGAGAGTATTACCCAAGCGCACGTAAAGAGGACTGGAAGCTGATTCAGGCCGGCCAGCGCGTGCAGATCATCAAGAAAGATGCAGAAAAGGGCGGCGTGCTGAAGTTGGGTACGGAAGTAGTGGTCGATCAGCAGAAAACCATCTCCGCGCTGCTGGGTGCATCGCCGGGCGCTTCAACCGCCGCGCCAATCACCCTGAATGTGATTAAGCAGATGTTCCCGGAGCAGTTTAACTCCCCGGAATGGCAGAGCCGCATTCGCGATATCGTCCCAAGCTACGGTCAGAAGCTGAACGGCAACGTTGCGCTGACTCAGCAGGTTTGGAATGACACTGCTGCTGCATTGCAGTTGACCAAACCGCCGGTGATCGAGATGAATACCGCCGCACCGGTCATGACCGCAAAACCGGCAGAGCCGAAGGCGGAAGCGTCGCCGCAGCACGATATGGCACTCTAAGCCCACGCCTGTGAAATTGCCCGGTGGCGGCTAGCGCCTTACCGGGCCTACGGGATGAGTTTGGGTTTTGTAGGTCGGGCAAGGCGCTAGCCGCCGCCCGACAGAAAGGCGGGCACGGTAACCCAAACAAGTCGACCACTCGACTCCCACGATTAATGAATCTCACTCATAACCTCAATCCCCCTCGCAGGGATTATCCCGCGCGCCTTTCCCGCTAAACTTGCCGCTCTCCTCATCGCAATCCCTCTCCTCAACGGAAACAATAATGACTTCACCGCAAACGCGTGCAGCCAGCGGGCCGCTGTTTATTCTGATTCTCAGCGGGCTGATGGCGTTCACCTCGCTCTCAACGGATATCTACCTGCCGGCGATGCCGGTAATGGCTGCCGAATTACAGGGCGACGCTGAACTGACTATCACCGGTTTTCTGATTGGCTTTGCCCTGGCGCAGCTGGTTTGGGGCCCAATTAGCGACCGCCTCGGACGGCGAACGCCGCTGTTTATCGGCATGGTACTGTTTATTATCGGTTCTGCTGGCTGTGCGCTGTCGACCACTATCGATCAAATTGTCTTCTGGCGTGTCTTCCAGGCGCTGGGAGCCTGCACTGGACCAATGCTGGCGCGGGCGATGGTGCGCGATCTCTTTGCCCGCAGCCGGGCGGCGCAGATGCTTTCAACCTTAACTATCGTGATGGCTATTGCGCCGATTGCCGGGCCGCTAATCGGCGGGCAGATGATTAAAGTCACCAGTTGGCACGCTATCTTCTGGCTGTTGGCAGTGATTGGCGCGCTGATGTTTGTCGCGCTGCGCTGGCTGCCGGAAACCCTGCCGCCGGAACGTCGTCAGCAGGGCTCAATGCTGGGGGCATTTCGCAATTATGGTCTACTGTTGAAAAACGCGACTTTTATGCGCTACACCCTGAGCCTGACCTTTTTCTACGTCGCCGCCTATGCCTTTATTACCGGTTCGCCGGATGTCTATATTCGTTACTACGGCGTTGCGCCGCAACATTACGGCTGGCTGTTCGCGGTGAATATTATTGGGGTTATGGCGATGAGCGTGGTAAACCGCCGTCTGGTTCAGAGCCACGCCCTGAGCTCGCTGCTGAAAATATCGCTGGCGGTTGCCGCGCTAGCCGTCGTGATACTGGCGACGGGCGTCAGGCTGCAAATTGGCGGCATTGGTCTGATAGCGGCCAGCGTGTTCCTCTTTTTCTCAATGAACGGGGTGATTGCCGCCACCTCGACCGCCGCGGCGCTGGATGAGGCAGGGGCGTTTGCTGGTTCAGCCTCCGCGCTGATTGGCTCATTGCAGTACGGTAGCGGGATTATTTCTTCGTTACTGCTGGCGTGGCTGCGTGACGGTACGCCATGGACGATGGCGTGGATCATGGCTGCTTTTACCCTTGCCAGCCTGCTGCTGGCCTGGCGAAACCGATAAATTGCAATGCGGGTATATCCCTCTTCCGGCTAATACCTCAATCGGTAATTGCGTTTATACTGTCTTGAAATCACACAAGAAAATGCTAATGAAGACCGAAATGCGGGGCGCAATGCAATGAAAGACGACATTAATCAGGAGATCACCTTCCGCAAGCTGTCGGTTTTTATGATGTTTATGGTGAAGGGCAATATCGCCAGAACCGCAGAGGCGATGCAGCTGAGCGGCGTCAGCGTTCATCGGGCGCTGCACACCCTGGAAGAGGGGGTGGGCTGTCCGCTTTTTATCCATAAAGGACGGAATCTGTTACCGCTCCCGGCGGCGTGGACGCTGCTTGAATACTGCCAGGACGTGATGAGCCTGATGACTCGGGGACTGGAAGCAGCGCGCAAAGTGGCGGGCGTTGGACAGGGCCGGCTGCGCATCGGTACGCTTTACTCCCTGACGCTGGAAACCGTGCCGCGCATTATTATGGGCATGAAGCTGCGCCGTCCTGAGCTGGAGCTGGATCTCACTATGGGCTCTAATCAGATGCTGCTGGATATGCTGGAAGATGATGCGCTGGATGCGATTCTGATTGCCACCAACGAAGGTGAGTTCAGCAATTCCGCTTTTGATGTGGTCCCGCTGTTCGAGGATGATATTTTCCTCGCTGCCCCGGCAACGGAGCAACTGGATACCAGCCAACCTGCCGAGCTGCGCGATTACGCTGAGCGTAAGTTTGTCTCGCTGGCGGAAGGGTTTGCCACCTATGCGGGCTTTCAGGATGCGTTTCAGGTAGCCGGATTTGAGCCGGAAATTGTCACCCGGGTTAACGACATCTTTTCAATGATTAGCCTGGTGCAGGCGGGGGTGGGGTTTGCGCTGCTGCCGGGACGCATGAAAAAAGTCTATGAAAACGACGTACAGCTGTTGAAGCTGGCGGAGCCATATCAGATGCGCCAGCTGATTTCGATTGTCTATTCACATCATCGCGAACGCGACGCCGACCTGCTGGCGCTGGCGGCAGAAGGGCGCATGTACGCCCGCAGCCTTAACCATTAAGCCGGACAGCCAGGTGACGAGCGACTTCCATGCCGCTGCGCTCCAGCGAAATGCTCTCTCCCTGCCAGCCCGCCTGGCGGGTGAGACAGGTCAGAACGCCGCCCGGCGGCATCTCAATTGCCAGCCGCGCCTCGCGTTCATCGGCGGCAACCATCGCCTCCTGCCAGCGCACGGTGCGCGCCATATTCAGCGCCAGATCGTCGGCGATTTTCAGCGGGTCCCAGAGCACGCGCGCCGTGGAGCCGCTCAAATACGCGCAGCGTGGGCGCTTGAGCGTGATGGCAGAAAAGGCCTTCGCCAGCTCAGCCGCCGGTTTATCCAGTAGCGCGCAGTGCGACGGTACGCTGACCGCCAGCCGCTGCGCTTTGCTGGCCCCCGCCTTCAGCGCCAGCTGTGCCACTCGCGCCATCTCTTCGTCGCGCCCGGCAATCACTATCTGCGTTTCGGCGTTAAGGTTGGCGATATAAAGCTCGCTGTCGGCAATCAGCTTTTCTACGCTGTCGAGCGTCAGGCCCATAATGGCGGTAAGCCCGTAGCCGTGAGGATAAGCTTGCTCCATTAAATCGCCGCGTAGCGCCACCAGACGCAGGGCGTCGGCGAAGTCCAGCGCATCGGCAATCACCGCTGCCGGGAAAGCGCCGATCGACAGGCCGCTGACCATGTCCGGGTTTACGCCCTGGCGCTGAAGCTCCCGCGCCCAGGCAACACCGGTAATTAACAGGCACAGCTGCACCGCGCGGGTATGTTGTAACGCGGCGGCGCTATCCAAAATATCGACTTCATCGCCAAGCACGGCGCGCGCTTCAGCCATAATATTCTGACGGTCGGGGATAGCGGCGAGCATACCTGGATGCTGGTTTCCCTGACCGGGAAAGGTAAAGAGAATTTTCATGCTTCCTCCCTGTTCCACGGCGTCTCGGTAAGACGCGCGCCGTGGGACGTCTTCAGCAGGGCGCGGCCATCGCGCAGCCACTCGTTAAGTGCGAAAGCTCCGGCTGGCGTTTCTATCTGGGTATCCGCCCGGCAGGGCAACTGGGCGACGCGGGCTTGCCATTCGAGCAATGCCTCGCGGGCCACAGGCTGCGGGGCGCGAATGAGTAGATCCAGATCGCTGGTGGCGTGGAGAACGGGAATTTCGGTGGCCAGCGCGTAGCCGGTGCTGCCGGTAATGCCCCAACGCCACGGCCAGTCGTGCAGAGTCAGTGAAATAGCCGCCTGTAGCGGCGGCTGAGAGACAAACGGCGAGCGCAGAAGCAGCTGGCGGTCGGCGAGCGTTTCCGGGCTGATGGTGCAAACGATATTCTCCATCCGTACCCAGCCCGCCGCCCGCTGTTCGCGCTTCATGCCCCGCACGCCCACTGGAATGCGGGCATCGGCATCAACGTCGCGTCGGACCACCACCGGCAGGCTGACTCGCCAGTGCTGGGCGACCCAGAGTTCCTCGGTAGCCTCCAGCGCACAGGCATGATTCAACCAGACTAAATCGTGAGGACGCGGCGTTGATGACATCGTTAGATCCCTGAAGTTAAAGTGATAAACAGCGGCAGCGACAGGATACACAGAACCGAGCTTAACAGCAGCACCGCTTCCGCATCCGGCGACTGCACGCCAAAGCGGTTACCGAACACCACGCCGAAGAAACCGGCCGCCAGGGCAATCATCAGAATCGCGGTGATGGCGATGGAGCCATGCAGACCGAGCAGCATCACCAGACCCCAGGCGATAAACGGCTGCACCAGCAGTTTGACGATGGTGGAGGTCGCGATCAGCGCGTTGAGCTGCAGTTTACGCGCCGACAGAATCACCCCGGTCAGGAACAGCGCTGCGGCGGTCGCCGCCAGGCCCAGCGGTTTAATGGAGGAGAGCAGCAGGTCCGGCATTTTGATACCGATGGCGGAAAGTACCACCCCCAGCAGCGGGCCCCAGACAATCGGTTTTTTCACCGAGCGCCACATCAATACCGGCAGCATCGCCAGCGTTGAACCGCTGTTTTCTCCGGCTGCCAGCGCTTTTTCACGTTCCAGAATCAGCAGACAGAACGGCGTCATCAATACCGAACCGCAGGCAATAGACACGGCGACCGAGAGCGAGGTTGACGCACCTTCGCCGAGCACGCTGCCAAGAATCGGCAGGCCGAGCGCGGCGTAGTTAGGCAGCGCCACGGTCAGGGTCAGCACGGCGGCATCCTGCGGTGAGCGCTTAAAGACGCGGGTGGCGAGGAAGTAGATGGCCGCGTAGGTAATCCACATCGCGCCGGTGAGCACCAGCACCAGCGGTGATTGGGCGACGATGCCGCCCCACGGCGTCTGTACCGTGGCGCTGAACAGCGTCGCGGGCAGGGCGAAATCCATCACGAAAATGTTGAGCAGCGAGACGTTTTTGTTATCGACCATTTTGGCCTTACCGGCCCAGAAGCCCAGCAGCATGATGACAAAAATCGGCGCAAGAGCATGAATAATCACATAAGTCATAAATCACCTGTAAATAGAATAGAGTACTGGCGCGATTGTTATAATTTCTAAAAGCAGTCTCTCCCCAAAGACACTCAATGAGTGCCTTGGGTGGCCGCTTCCGGCAGGTTTTCTTTTACTTGGGACTGACTACCAGCTGGCGCGCATGCGATCGCGCACCTGTTGGGAACTACGACGGTTCTTCGCGCCCAGGCGGCACTTCAGGGTGACATCCTGGCGAGCGTCAGCGATGGCGTCGCGCAGGGTGGCGGTGACCAAAGCCAGATCGCGAGCGTCTGGGGCATCCGGATTACTGATATCGAGCAGGGCGGAGAGCAGGCCGAGCGTTGCGTAGTTGCTGACGTCATAGGCCATCGGCGGAATAGTTGCCGCCAGTTTCTCCAGCGCCTCAACGGTACGCAGGGTGATCCGCGCGGCAGACTCTTTGCCCATTGCATGAACCAGCACGCCGCTGTCGTTAAAGGCGATCAGGCGGTTGGCCTGGTAGCCGTGGGCCAGAAACGCCCCGGACATCGCTTTGCCGACAATCAGGCCAATCACCGGATGACCAGCAAGACGCGCTTTGGCATAAGCGCCTGCCGCACCGGCCAGTGCCTGATGAATACCGAAGGCCTCTTCGCGGCGACCATAGGCCTGGCTGGGCACATCGATAACCGCAATGATTGGGCGCTTCACCGGGTTATCCGCATCGGCGTCGATCGTTTCGTTAACCACTTTCGCCAGAGTCCAGCCTTCAAGCAGGCCAACTTCGCCCTGAGCGGCGCGCGGGTAGTGGTTATTAGCATCCGGCACCACGGCGATAAAACGCACGGACTCGCCGTTAAAATCGGCATCGGCAACCTGTACTGACGGGCACAGACCGCTCATCAGTGGGGCATTCGGTGCCAGCTGGTTTAGCCACAGCGCGGCGCGATTAGTGAACTGACTCATTATTTCTCCTCCCGGGCGAATAGCTGTTTGATCTGCGCGGTATCCGCCTGCTGGCGGGTATCGAAGTGGGTCAAACGGGTCAGGAAATCATCATATTTGTCGCTGCGATGCTGGGCCGGTACGCCCTGGGCAATCGCCTCGTTCATTGCCGTTTTCACCGCGTTGACGCCGTCACCCACCAGCGCATCCACCAGGCCGCTGGCGTAGCGAATTTCGCCGCCGGTCATGCTCCAGATAAACGGACGGTCGCGGGAGTCATACTCTTCAATGCCTGCTTCCTGTTCGATAACCTGTGGCCCGTTGAGCCCCAGGCGCGCTTCGCGAGTGACAATCAGGTAGCTGCACAGCGCTGCGGCGATGGACATCCCACCGAAGCAGCCGACGGTGCCGGTGATAATACCGACCACCGGGGTGTAGCGACGCAGGTCGACAATCGCGGCATGAATATCGGCGATAGCGGCAAGGCCCAGGTTGGCCTCCTGCAGACGCACGCCGCCGGTTTCCAGACACAGCACCGCCTGGGTGGGGATACCGTTGCGGTTATCTTCCGCCGCCAGTTCAAGCGCGGCGGCCATTTTCGCGCCGGAGACTTCGCCCATGCTGCCGCCCTGGAAGGTGCCTTCGATGGCGATCACCACCGCGGGTTGACCGTTAATGGTACCTTTCGCTACCACCATGCCGTCATCGGACTGCGGGACGATACCCTGCGCGCCCAGCCACGGCGACATGACGCCTTCGAACGGGTCGAGCAGCTCGCGATAGCTACCGTCGTCCAGCAGGATGCGGGCGCGTTCGCGGGCACGTAATTCGATAAAGCTGCGATCGTTACGCATGAGCCACCTCCTCAAAAACCTGTTCAATACGGATACGCGCCACGCCTGGCGTGGCGCCGAAATCGTGGATAACCAGCAGCCCGCCGGGCAGGCCGTTAACCAGGTTCAGGCGGTCGAACAGCGCGTTCCAGCGCGCCTGGCTATTGTCCACCGAGGTGGTGATTTCTACGTTGAGCGTGTCGCTCTGTCCGGCGGTATAGAGCACTTCCATATCCCCGGAGCCTACAACGCCTGCCAGCGCTTTGCCGCTGAGGGCGCGGTTGGCAGGAAATGACAATTTGATCTGTTCCATAACATCCTCTGAATGCGTTAGGCGGAAACCCGGTCGAGAAACAGGGTGGCGGCAAGCAGGTCTGCAGCGCCACCCGGCGAGGCGTTCTGCGCCAGCATCTGGGCATCAAGTCGCGCCAGAGCGGTTCGGCCCGCAGCTGTCGCACATCCCCCGGCGGTCAGCACCCCGGCTGCGCCTTGCTGCATGGCGTCAAGTCCCGCCATTCCGGCGCGGGAGAGCACGCAGGTATCGCTGAGCGAAGTCATAATCGCTATCAGCGCGTCGAGGCGGGCTTGCTCTTCGCTGGCCCCCTGCGCCCGGCTGCGCAGTAGCTGCGGCAGCGCCAGGGTGGTGATGTGCGGAAAAGCGCACTGTGCCTCTTCACGCGCACCCGGCACCTGCCAGCGGCGGCTGGCGCGCAGACCTTTACTGAAGGTCTTCGGTGCGCAAGCGTCCGGCAAACGGGCGAGGGCGGCGGCAGTTTCCGCGATTCTCTGTGAATGACCTTTCCCCCCCAGCATGGCCGTTGCGCTGACCAGCAGGCCAAGGGCCCAGATAGCGCCGCGATGGGTGTTGACCCCCGCCGTCGCCTGCATCATCTGCGCTTCGCCTTCACGGCCCAGACGACCCACGGTCTCGCGCAGGGCGATATCAACCGGGCGCAGCCAGCTTTGCTGCGCCAGCGCGTGAAAAGTCGGTGTCAGGCTGTGGGCTGAGCGTTCCATTAGCGCCAGATTCAGGTCCTGATGCGCGCCGTTGCCACGGCTATCGACCAGGCCCGGTTTTGGGCTAAGGCGCGCTTCGTCGATCAGGCAGTCGCTGGCGATTTGCGCCAGACGCTGGGCCCGGGTTTCTGCGAGTTGGGGAGAGAGGTTTTTCATTACCAGCTCCGGAATTTTGCCGGTGGGTTGTACAGGCCGTCGGACCATTCCACCAGGTCGGCGACGCTGCCAGCGGCCAGCAACGAACGGGTGGCGTCGCTACGGCGAATACCGATATCTTCCGGGTAAACGACTTTTCCGCTACGGCGTAGGTCGGCTACGCGTTTAGCGTCAACGCCGAGGCCGATATCGGTGATCCCGGCCACCGCTGCGACCATCGCCCGGCGCTCCTCAAGGCTTTCCGCGCGATAGAGATAAGCGATGCCTTCTTCGGTCAGCACATGGGTGACGTCATCGCCGTAAATCATTACTGGCGCCAGCGGCATTCCGGAGGTTTTCGCCACTTCAATGGCATCCAGTTTTTCTACGAAGGTGGGTTTAACGCCCGCCTGGAAGGTTTCCACCATCTGCACCACCAGCTTTTTGCCGCGCTGCATTGGGTCCGGTTCGGTAATCATATTCAGCCAGGCCGGGGTGGCGTGACGACGACCGTGCGGGTCATGGCCCATATTCGGCGCGCCGCCGAAGCCGGAAAGACGCCCACGGGTGACGGTTGAGGAGTTGGCGTAGCCATCCACCTGGAGCGTCGAGCCGATAAACATATCCACCGCGTACTGGCCTGCCAGCTGGCAGAAGGCGCGGTTGGAGCGCATGGAGCCATCTGCGCCGGTAAAGAACACGTCAGGGCGGGCGCGGATGTACTCTTCCATCCCCAGTTCGCCGCCGAAGCAGTGCACGCTCTCCACCCAGCCGCTCTCAATCGCCGGGATCAGCGTCGGATGCGGGTTCAGGGTCCAGTGTTTACAGATTTTGCCCTTCAGGCCGAGTTGCTCGCCGTAGGTGGGCAGCAGCAGTTCGATGGCGGCGGTGTTAAAGCCGATGCCGTGGTTCAGTGACTGCACCTGATGCTCGGCGTAGATGCCTTTAATCGCCATCATCGCCATCAGGATATGTTCCTGTTTGATCAGGCGCGGATCGCGGGTAAACAGCGGTTCGATAAAGAACGGTTTGTCGGCGACAACGACGTAGTCAATCCACGAACCGGGGATATCGACGCGCGGCAGGTTGCATTCGTCGTCGACCAGTTCGTTAACCTGCGCAATGACGATGCCGTCATGGAAAGCGGCGGCTTCAACCAGCGCCGGAGTATCTTCGGTACTTGCCCCGGTGTAGAGATTACCTTTGCGGTCGGCTTTGAAACCGGCGATCAGGGCGACGTTCGGCGACAGGTCGACGTACAGGCGTGAATAAAGTTCGATATAGGTGTGAATGGCACCAATTTCCAGCAGACCATCTTCTAGCAGTTGCGAAATGCGCAGGCTTTGGGTGCCGGAGAAGGAGAAATCGAGCTTGCGGGCGATGCCTTTTTCGAAGAGATCCAGATGCTCGCTGCGCCCGACGCTCGGCATAATCATATGCAGGTCGTGGATTTTTTGCGGATTGACTTCCGCCAGCATCCGCGAGAGGAAATCGGCCTGTTTCTGGTTGTTGCCTTCCAGCACCACCCGGTCGCCGGGAGCCAGTAAATGTTCCAGAACCGCAACCAGCTGGTCGGTGGGAATGACTTTACCTGAGATCTTCGTCTCGGCCAGTCGCCGCTGTTTTTCCGTCCGGCGACGGTTCCAGACCCGTCCGGTCGTTTGTTCGGCACTCATTGTTAACCTCCTGATTCGACAAATCGTTTTGATTGTCCTGGTGTGGGAGTAAGTGTGCGTCGCGACGTGGCAGGCATCAATTAAGGCTGACGGCGAATTGTTAGCGTAAGAGTAATAATTGGCGGGTGAGAGATGTGATGGCGATCAATAATGAAGGTGAATGATTGGTCTACGAGCAGGGGGGATGTGTATAAAAAGAACCCGAGTCGGCATGGTTTAGGGACTGTTGCATTGGCGCAGTTTCTTCCCGGTGGCGCTGCGCTGACCGGGCTACGGGTTCATAGCCGTCTGCAGGCAGGTAGCCCGGACAGGCGCGTCAAGCGCCGCCTCCGGGGAATGTGCTGGAGCTGATGCATTGGCGCAGTTTCTTCCCGGTGGCGCTGCGCTGACCGGGCTACGGGTTCACCGCCGTTTGCGGACAGGTAGCCCGGACAGGTGCGTCAAGCGCCGCCTCCGGGGAATGTGCTGGAGCTGATGCATTGGCGCAGTTTCTTCCCGGTGGCGCTGCGCTGACCGGGCTACAGCTTCACAGCCGTCTGCGGGTCGGTAGCCCGGACAGATGCGCCAGCATCGCCTCCGGGGAACGCGCGTGCAATGTCGTTAGTTTTTACTCAAATCACTCAGCAGAAAGGCAATACTTTGCCCGGCGACCGTCTGTTCAAGGGCGATTTTGACGATAATCGTCAGCGGCACCGATAGCAGCATTCCTACCGGTCCCAGCAGCCAGCCCCAGAAAATTAACGACAGGAATACCACCAGCGTTGATAACCCCAGTCCACGGCCCATGATGCGCGGTTCGAGGATGTTACCGAACACCAAGTTGATAATCAGATAGCCCGCCAGAACCACCAGCGCGTCGTACAAACCACCAAACACCAGCACCTGCAAAATCGGCGGGATTGCCGCGAGAACCGAACCAATATTAGGAATGTAATTCAGCGCGAAAGCTAACAGTCCCCACATAAAGGCAAAACGCACATCGAGCAGCACCAGCATTCCCCAGACCACCAGGCCGGTTACCAGACTGATGGCGGTTTTTAACACCAGGTAGTGGGAGACGCTGTCGAGTGCGCGCTGAATCGCCCCCATGCCTTCCACCGGTCGCGACATCAGCTGTTGCAGCTTGGCGGGTAGCTGCGGGACTTCCAGCAGCATAAACACCACCGTCAGCAGCAGCAGGAAGATAGAGGACATCGCGTTTGAAAGCTGAGTGAGCAGACTGGTGACCAGAGTCATTACTGCGTTAGGGTCAATATATTTATTAAGCTCAACCACCGAAACGGTAAAGCCGAAGCGCTGTAACCACGGCGCAATGGTCTGCATTGGTTCATAGAGATAGTTGCGATACTGCGGCAGGGTACGCGCCAGCTCATTGAGAGAAGTCCCCAGCGAAGCCAACAGCACGACGGCAAGCAGGACAATCAGGCCCACCAACAGTGAAATGGCCAGCACTCTCGGCACCCGACAGCGCACCATAAGCTGAACCAGTGGGTTAATCACTACCGCCAGAAACAGTGCCAGCATGAAAGGGACGATGATATCCGCCGCGAAGCGAATGCCGGTCAGGATGATAACCATCATGCCGAGCATGATGACCATTTTTAAGCCGTTAAGCGTGATGATGGGTTTGGCCATACCGCTCCCTGCGAGAAAAAATGAGCTCTAATGTGTGTTTATTGTAGACGCTGGCAAAGTCGGCGTCTCAACGCGTTGCATCTGCTAGAAAGAAAAACGCGACCCATTAATAAAGAATTGCCAGAACGATATCATAATGGCGATTTTTATCAGAAAAAACTAATCAAAATAAAATACCCAAGGTAAAGAACTGCAAAGACTTTGAGTTAAATGTAGCATTATGGTACAAATCGGCTTGTGTATAACTACCGAGGACAATTTTCATCCGCAAATGATGAGAAGCAATAGCGCGGATAATTGTAATTTTATGGACAATCAGTTCAGGATGTTTATTTCTTATCACCCTGCAGTTTCCCTCTCTCACTCCCGTTTTCTTGGCGAGCAGCACTGGCGCTCGGCGCTTTAGTCTTCTTCTCTCTGCCTGGGCTGGCGCGCTGCGCACGGCTAAAATAACGTCAGAATTTTTCCGGTTTACTCGAGTAAGCCGCTGTGGATTATATTCTCAAGCAGGAGAAGGGATCATGTTTTATTGGATTTTATTAGCTTTAGCTATCGTTGCTGAAATTACCGGCACGCTATCGATGAAATGGGCTAGCGTAAGCGGTGGACATACTGGCTTTATTTTGATGCTGGTAATGATTGCCCTTTCATATATTTTCCTGGCCTTCGCGGTCAAAAAAATCGCCCTTGGCGTAGCCTACGCCCTATGGGAAGGGATCGGTATTTTACTGATCACTATTTTCAGCGTGCTGTTGTTTGATGAGACGCTATCGGCGATAAAAATTGCTGGCCTGGTCACCCTGGTCGCCGGGATCGTATTAATCAAGTCCGGGACGCAAAAAACGGTGAAACAGCGCAAGGAGAGAACTCATGCAACAGTTTGAGTGGGTTCACGGCGCTTGGCTGGCGCTGGCGATTGTGCTGGAAATCATCGCGAACGTTTTTCTGAAGTTTTCCGACGGGTTCCGGCGTAAATTCTACGGCGTAATGTCGCTGGCTGCGGTCCTTGGCGCGTTTAGCGCGCTTTCGCAGGCGGTTAAGGGGATTGACCTGTCGGTGGCCTATGCGCTGTGGGGCGGTTTCGGCATTGCGGCAACTATTGCTGCTGGTTGGGTGCTGTTTGGTCAATGTCTGAATTATAAAGGCTGGGCCGGACTTATCCTGCTGGTGGCAGGCATGGTATTAATTAAACTTGCCTGATGTGATGCTGCTCGCGAATGCGGGCAGCAAAATCTGTTCTCTGTATTACGCTTTAAAAAGAGCCAGTTCGGCGCATCTCCCGGCTGGCCGTGATGAGGACAGAACATGATTCACTCGTTAGGTTGGCGCAATATTCCCTCCGCCAGAACGCTTTCCGTCATGATCGTCCTCGCCGGGGTCGGCTTAATCGTGTCTGTTATTTCTCTACTCTATCTCTCTCAACATCTGATAGGTCTCAAAGCCAACGAAATCGACAAGCATCGCTCGGTGCTATCGGTGAATGGCGCAGTACAGACCTCGGTCAACCGCGTGCTGTCCCTGGTGCTGGATAATTCTATCTGGGATGACGCGGTCACTCAGGCCTATGCCACTAAACTCGATCCGAAATGGCTCTACAACTCATGGGGGTCGGGCTTTAAAATTAATAATCTCTATGACGGCACTTTCGTGCTGGACCAGAACCACCACGTACTGTGGGGATCGTTCCGCAGCCAGTCCTTTACTGAGCAGGATACGCAATTTTTAGGCAGCGGTTTCCAGACGCTTATTACGCAACATGCTGGAGAGCTACGCAGCGGTAAAAGCGCCTTTGCCGGGATTACACGCACCCGCGCTGGGATCGCCTTTGTGGGTATCGGCCTGATTCGCCCAACGGTCGGGCGTTTGCAGGTTTATGATGACACCCGCCGCTACCTGGTGATCACCCGCCATATCAACCCGCAAATGCTCGAACGCCTGGGGGATACGTTTCAGATTCGTAATCTACATGTCACGCTGATCGGCGGTGAGTACAGCATCCCGTTGCTCACTCAGTCCGGGGAAATCGTTGGCTATCTTAGCTGGCAGTCCCGGCTTCCTGGCGCAGAGGCATCGCGAGCGGCATCGAACAGCATTCGGCTGATTGCTGCGGTAGCGGCGGGGTTGATCCTGCTGTTTATTCTCTTTAGTAGCCTTGGACTATACAAGCTGGCGCGCGGCGAAAAGCTGGCGCGTAATATCGCTATGACCGACTGGCTCAGCCGCTTGCCCAACCGCCGGGCGCTGATCGAGCGGCTTAATCAGGTCTGCGAAAAATCGCAGTATGAAACGCAAAGCGTGGTATTTATCGACCTCGACGGCTTCAAAGACGTCAATGACAATTATGGCCATGATGTTGGCGATGCGCTGATCACCTATATTGCGAAAGAATTGCGGGAGCGCGTTCCTTCTGGCGGGATGCTGGCGCGGATGGGCGGCGATGAGTTCGCGATGACAATCAGCGGGGAGCTGGCAGTCAATCAGGCGTCGGCATTTGCCTGGGCGGTGCTGGAGATGCTGAAAGCCCCCGTCACCTTAAACGATCGAAAAATTTATATCAGCGCCAGTATCGGTATCGCCAGCGGCGTTCCGGCGACCTGTTCCAGTACCGAGCTGTTTCGCCGTGCCGATATTGCCATGTACCACTCGAAGAAAACCGGCAAAGGGCGCACAACCTGGTATGACGAAGCGCTTAGCGACGCGCGGCAATATCAGCTCAATATCGAAAACGGCATCCGTCAGGGGCTGGAAAATGAAGAGTTTGACGTCTGGTATCAGCCGATAGTCAACGCCGACACGCTGGTGATGGAGGGAGTTGAAGCACTGCTGCGCTGGCCGCGACGCCCTCAGGGGGCGCTGCCGCCGGATGCGTTTATCGGCATTGCCGAGAGCAGCGGCCTGATCTACGCCCTCGGCCAGTTTGTCCTCTATCGCGCCTGTTGTGACCTGCAGTCGATGGGCGATCTGCTGCTGTCGGTGAATATTTCACCGGCGCAGTTCCGCGACCCGGAGTTTGAGTCGCGCGTGGTACAGGTGCTTGGACGCTGCCATTTCCCGGCCCGCCGATTGCAGCTTGAGGTCACCGAGAGCTATGTTCTGGAAAATCCCGATCGCGCGAGGGCGGCGATTGAGAATTTAAAATCGTTGGGCATTGCGGTGGCGCTGGATGATTTCGGTACCGGATACTCCAGTATCGGTTATTTACGCAGCTTCAGCTTTGACAGCCTCAAAATTGATAAATCGCTGGCCGGGCTGGTGGATGTCGACACCCAGGCGGCGGAGCTGGTACGCGGTACCGTGCGTATTGCCGGGGCGCTAGGCATTACGGTAGTGGCGGAAGGCGTTGAAAATCAGCAACAGCTGGCGCTGCTGCGTCGTGCCGGATGCGACAGATTGCAGGGGTTCTATTTCAGCGAGCCGATGCCCGTCGCTTCTTTACTACAGCTGCGCCAGCAGCAGGGCTGACCGCTTATTGGGCGGCCAGAGTTTCCAGTTTGTCGCGAAAACCGGTCACCGATATGGCTCGATTATCCGCCCGCCAGCGATCTTTAGGTCCCGGAGCCGAACTCTGTACCGCAATAACCTGCCAACCCGTGTCGGTTTTCAGCAGCAGCGGGGAACCGCTATCGCCCGGTAAGGTGTCGCACTGATGCGACAGCACCGACGTCTGCGCCCAGCCGGTCACCACACAGTCTTCATGAGTGTAGAGATTATCCAGATGATCTTCCGGATAGCCGGACTGCGTGACTTTGCGTTCAGCGGTCTTCAGCGCGGCGGTCAAATCGGCCTTATTGCCGCTAAAAATGGGTATCGGCGTAATTCCTGAGGGGGCATAGCGCAGCATGATAAGGCCAAAATCCCACGGTGCTGCCGCGGAGGGCACTATCCAGCCATCGCCGTCGGCCTTCAGCCGTTTACCCAGCGATGGGTCAACGCGGCCTTCAATACCGTGAATTTCATACACCCATGCCCCTTTACGCGAGATGAAGCGCAGCGCAACGGGTTTATCCGGCTTGCCTTTGGGCGGCGTAAGCAGGCAGTGCCCGGCGGTCAGCGCCAGATTGGGCGCAATCAGCGTGGCGGTGCAGAGGTTGCCGCTGGCGGTTTCCAGTTGCCCGATAGCGTCCCACGGCGTATCTGTGGGGTTATTCACCGGTTTACGATCATCATGACCGAAAAACAGCGTCTTAATATCTTTTGCACTCATGCCATCATCATCAGCCTGAGCTAGCGCGGGAAATAGACAAAATGAACACAGTAATAACAGTACGTCTCTACGCATATCACTCTCTGGGGAGTTAATTATGTATATTGAAAGTAGCAGCAGATTTAAGTTTATGAAAGTTAAGAATAATTTTAATGAATCCCTAACGCCCGTAAAAGCAGAAAAAACAGTCTTTTTTACGTAGGTGAATAGCGTAATTTCAAACGGTTAACATCGATTTTCTGCTGCGTTATTTCCGCAGAAATAGGGGGCGGAAGCAACATAAATCGTGTATCCGAACGTACAGCATCCTGCGCGGGGTAAAAAGCTTTCTTACTGCAGATTTTTCTTAAGGTGAGTGTTCCAGAAGGCGATGTTACTGGTTAAACAAGAGCTATCTATAAAAGAACAAATACTTCTTTACCTGTTTCTCAATTACTTTCAAAGCGAAACATTTTCTCACCCAAAACGTTGTTATTGCTATCACCTTGTTGAGCAAATAGAGATGTTGTCCCGGCGATGATATCTGCAATCTCTCATTACCCGATGTACGGGAGGGTCTATGTCTAAACAAGGTATTCGCGCATTAGTTTACGTTTCTCTGGTGTCCGCCATGATTTGGGGCACCACGGGCTATCTGCTGGTCACGGCGGTTCATGTCTTGTAAAAAGGCGCTTGACCCTGGCGAGTGATATTGTCAGGGAGAGGCTCGGGAACATGCTGATGCAAAAAGTCGTGCAGCAATGCGATGGGCTGTGAGTTAAGCGTGTTTTTGGGCCACACCATATAGTATCCCTCGCCGGTGGCAACGGCTGTCGAAAAGGGCAGCGCCAGCAGTCCGGCGCGGATCGCGGGTAGATTGAGCAGCAGATCGCCAATACTGACGCCATGGCCGCTCATGGCTGCCATGGTGCCTTGTTCCAGGGTATCAAAAACTAAGCCCTGACTAATATTCGGCTGTTGTTGTTGCCCGCAATATTGTAGCCACCGCCGCCAGTCCCGACGATCGGTCGAAGGGTGAATCAGCGTGCAGGTGGCTAAATCCTGCAGGGCCTTTTGTTGCATCCCCGGTGCGCAAAGCGGGATGAGCCATTCGGCAAACAGCAGACTACAGACATTATCGTCGCCAAAATTACCGTCGCCGAGCAGGATCGCGCAGTCAAACGGTTCCTGAGCGAAATCGACGCAGTCCCGGTCCATCCACAGGCTACTCATTTCAACTTCCGGGCGCTGATGCTGCTGGCGAAACTGTTGCAGTACGTCCAGTAACCAGCGCATGGTGAGGGTGGACGGCGCTTTCAGCCGTAGCTTTCCCGCCTGACGGCGCAGGGTCTGACAGGCCTGGTCAATCGCCGAGAAACTCTCTTCTAATGCTTTCGCCAGCTGCCGTCCTGCGTCGGTAACCGTGACTTTTGGTCCATGGCGAAAAAAGAGCTGGCACTCAAACCACGCTTCCAGGGTGCTGACATGGCGGCTGACGGCTCCGGGCGTGACGTGTAGCGCGGCGGCGGCCTTGCTAAATGAGCCAAGACGCGCGGCGGTTTCAAAGGCGCGCAGAGCGTAGAGCGGCGGCATCGACATCGACTATTACTCTCTATATTGAGTAAAACTCACATTGAAGCTCACTATTTATCGTTTTTCAACTCTGAAATCAAGGCGGAATATAGCGTCTTTATCATCGAATAGTGAGTTCAGTTCATGGATTTTTCATTGCTTGCAGCCTACTGCCTGACGGTACTGGCGCTGATTGCCACGCCGGGGCCGGTGGTGTTATTGGTCACCGGAGCCGCGGCGCGCGAAGGGTATGCCAGCGCGGTACGCATAATGGTCGGGGGAAATCTGGCTTCGTTAGTATTGATTGTCGCGGCAGCCGCGATGCTGACGGGGCTGGTGGCGTTAGATCCACGAGCATTGACGCTGCTGGCGATTGCCGGGTCGCTGTATATCATCAAGCTTGCGTTGGGTATGTTGCGGGAGCGTGGGGTATCAGGGAGCGTATCGGTGCAGCGGAGTGGGGTGATGGCAGGGTTTGTGACGGCGCTAAGCAACCCGAAAGATATTCTCTTTTTTGCCGCTTTTTTTCCGCAGTTTATTCATATCACCGCCAGTATCGGTTTGAGTCTGGGGCTGTTAACGATGGTGTGGGTGATTATCGACCTGAGCGTACTGTCGCTCTATATTCTGGCGATTCGTCGCTGGTTAACGGCGCACTATGCGAGGAAGTTGACCACGGTATCGGCGCTATTCTTGCTGTTTTTGGCCCTGTATGGCCTGGGCTATAACCTCTGGCAGCTAACGGTTCAATAGAGGAAAAAGCGGCTGGCGATCAGCGCGCAGATAATCAGTAATATCAGGATGAGCTCAAAACGATAGCGCCGCAGCATGGTGCTCTCCAGAAAAAAACGGCGCTGAAGCAGCGCCGATATCATATCAAACCGCCTAACCGGGGAGATTAAGCAGCCGGTTGTGCAGCAGGTTTAGCGGTATTGTGTTTGGTCGTTTTGTGGTGCTTTTTAGCTGCCTGTGCTTTCTGAGCTACAGGTTTAGTGGCGGCTTTTTTGTGTTTTTTAGCGGCCTGGGCTTTCTGGGCAGCAGCGGGTTTGGCTTCTGCTTTTTTGTGTTTCTTAGCAGCCTGAGCTTTCTGCTCTGCGGCCGGTTTGGCAGCGGCTTTGTGGTGTTTTTTGTGATGCGTGGTTTTCGCGGTGGTGCTGTGGGTTGCAGCAGCCGGAGCCGGAGTGGTGGTGGCAGCATCGGCAGCGAAAGCAACAGAAGACAGACCCATTGCAGCGGCAACGACCAGAGCTAATACTTTTTTCATTCTGATATCCTCGAAAAGGTTTCTTGTTTCAACCCCACTGCGGGGCCGTTGAAAGAACTATATGCTTGTCTTATCGAGGTTTCCGTGAGTGTTTGGTTTCGGCGTGTAACGGTATGTACAACGCCTCTGAACCAAGACGGAATAAGGCGTCGGGGAGACCGACGCCGCTGCTTTTACAGGTAACGCGAGGTCAGGTGCTGGCGGAAAAAGGCGCTATTGATATCTTCCCCGGTGGCATGTTGAATCAGCTGAGAGGTACTGAAGCGGCTGCCGTGCTGCCAGATATTCTGCCGCAGCCAGTCGAACAGGGCGCTAAAGTTGCCGTTGGCGATGTCGCTTTCCAACTGCGGTAGCGCCCGTTTGGCACAAGCCATCAGCTGCGCGGCGTACATTGCGCCCAGAGTGTAAGACGGGAAGTAGCCAAAGCCGCCGTCGGTCCAGTGGATATCCTGCATACAGCCATCACGGTAGTTACCGGTGGTGGAAAGACCCAGCCAGTGCTGCATTTTTTCATCCCACAGCGCCGGAATATCCTCCACTTCAATATCGCCATCAATCAATGCGCGTTCGATTTCGTAACGCAGAATAACGTGTGCCGGATAGCTCACTTCATCGGCGTCAACGCGGATAAAGCCCGGCTTGACGCGCTGGTTCCACGCAATGAAGTTATCGCGATTGAAGGCCGGTTGCTCACCAAAGTACTGGCGTACCGTTGGCAGCAGCCGTTGCAGGAATGCCTCGCTACGGCCCAGTTGCATTTCGAAAAACAGGCTTTGTGATTCATGGATTGCCGTCGAACGGGCGAGGGCGATAGGCTGATCGAGCCAGTTACGCGGCAGATTTTGTTCGTAGCGCGCGTGGCCGGTTTCGTGGATCACGCCAAACAGCGCGCTGAGCAGGTCGTTTTCGTTGTAACGCGTGGTGATGCGCACATCCTGAGGGACGCCGCCGCAGAACGGGTGGGCGCTGATGTCCAGGCGTCCGCCGTCAAAATCAAACCCTAGCACGCGCATCGCTTCCAGCCCCAGCTCACGTTGGTCGGCGACGGGGAACGGCCCCTGCGGTTCGATGAGCGGCATTTGCGCCTGCTTCTCAACAACGTTAGCGAGTAAAGATGGAAGCCAGGATTTGAGGTCGGCGAACAGGACGTCCAGCCGCGCACTGGTCATATCCGGCTCGAAAATATCCAGCAGCGCGTCATAGCGGGAGCAGCCTTTGGCTGCGGCGCGGATTTGGGCTTCTTCGCGGCTGAGCTTGACGACTTCGCGCAGGTTTTCGGCAAAGCCTTGCCAGTCGTTTGCCGGGCGCTGGCTGCGCCAGGCGTGTTCGCAGCGGCTACCTGCCAGCGATTTTGCTTCAACCAGGCTTTCGGGCAGCAGCGCCGCCTGTTCATACTGACGCGTCATTTCGCGCAGATTCGCCTGTTCTACATCATTCAGCTCTTCCTGGCGGGCATTGCGTAGCCATTCGCCTACTTTTTTATCGGTCAAAATTTGATGCTGCAAAACGCCGAGTTCAGCCAGCGCTTCACCACGCGCTGCGCTGCCGCCGGGCGGCATCATGGCGAACATATCCCAGCCAGCGATGGCGGAGAGATGCGAGAAGCGTGAAAGACGCTGAAAGGTGCGAGTCAGCTGATGATAGTTTGATGCGTTATTCATATCGGGATTCTCGCTTGTTATCAGTTATCTGAAGGAGTTGAAGTATGATGAGTATATCGACTTTACACCATTGTAATCCTTCACTGGCAAAGGAATGTGCTGGCCCTATGGGCAAAGGACGTGCGAAATCATATGTACAAGTGAAATCTTTGTTTTGATGACGGTTTCGGATGTGGGAAAGTGATCCACTTCATATAGCCAATTAACGATAAAATCATGCCCGATAGCGCATTTCAGGATGGTGAATTCATCCTTAAGCATTCCCGTAGTCAAATTGAAAAAGCCGGCAGACGTATTCGCAAAGGTACTGCCTCTGAAAAGGACATCGTTATCATTCAGGAATACCGGGCGGCACACGATCGACCGATGAGGCATATTCGTAGCGCCCTGGAGCAGTTTGGCGTGGGGCAAGTCACGTCAAGGTTAAAACGTTTCCCCACTATTCTGGATAAATTATCCCGTCCCTCTCTGGATGGCATGACCTCCACGACCATCAACGTGAGCCAGATGAGCGATATTGCAGGCTGCCGCGTAATTATGGATAGCTATGATGATTTGGTTGAGACCGAAATCTATCGAACGGATATCGACGGGGCGATCGTTAAGCGAACAAGAGACTATTTAATTGCCCCCAAAACCACCGGATATCGCGGAATTCATCGAATTTATTCCTGCGGAGGGTTTCATGTTGAAGTGCAGTTCAGAACGAAATTACAACACGTCTGGTCAACCGCCATTGAAATTGTTGACTTGTTTGAAGGCACAAAACTTAAGACCAGTCCGCAGCAGGCGGACCCTCGCTGGCTGGAGTTTTTCAGGCTATTTAGCGAGATCCTTTACTGCAAGGATGCCGGGATTGTTACGGCGGAATTGCCAGGTAACATCAATGCTCTCAGGGCGCTGGAGTCCGAGCTTTCCGTCTATACCAAGTTGATGTCTTTTACTATCTCATCGCCGCACATCCTTGATGATTACACCGGTATAGATAGCGCGGTGATCTCTGTGACGCCTGCAGGCAAAGTGATGCAGGTCGATACCGTTTTATTCACCGAATTTGAGAAACTGGATGCGATGGCCCTGTATCAACAAAATGAGGCGAAAGGGCTCACCACCATCATGGTCAATGTGGGTGACTTCAGCAAATTACAGGAAGCCTATCCGGCCTATCAGATTGATATTAGTCAGTTCACCACCGAGTTACTGAAGATAGTGCAATAGCGCAAAATGAGGCGGCGCAGGGCGTGGTGCACAAATCTTCCAGACAACGCCGAAAGGATCGTCAATGCTGCGGTAAAGTGGAGGAGTGTATGACTCATGACTGGCTGGAGCTGCGACAGCACGCAGACTCGGGAATTGAAACGATTAAGGCGCATTTTGAAGGCCACGCCTATGATCCACACTGGCACGACAGCTATCTGGTGGGGATCACACTGTCCGGTACTCAGCAGTTTTCCTGCCGCCGTGAACGCCATCGCAGCCATCCGGGGGATGCTTTTTTACTGGAACCGGGCGAAATCCACGATGGCGATGCCCCGATCGTTGGCGGATTCACCTATCTGACCTTTTATCTTGATGAAAAATGGCTGACCGATACTCTGCAAGGACTGTATGAATCGGTTCCCGGAAGCTATTCGCTGCATTTTGCCCGCACGTTGACTCGCGAACCGCAGCTGGTGCGCGCGATCGGCGAAACCTTTAATACCCTGCACGGCAATGAGATGCGCATTGTCCAGCAGAGCTGCATGGACAGCTTGCTGTCCCAGCTCACGGCGCATTGCCACTGGCGCAAAAAATTGCCCTCGCATGTCCAAAGTGCGGCAGTGGCTCATCGGGCGAGAGATTATCTGTATGCTCATGTGGGGGAAAATATTGGCCTTTCCGATTTGGCCCGCGAGACGGGCACCGACAGGTTCACCCTGACGCGCTGCTTTAAGCGTGAGTTCAACCTTGCGCCTCACGCATGGCTTATTCAACTGCGGCTGGCTAAGGCGCGACAGCTATTGGCCTGCGGTGAGTTGCCGGTGAACGTTGCCGCCACGCTGGGTTTTGCTGACCAGAGCCATCTCGGACGCTGGTTTCTGCGCTCATATCGGCTGACTCCGGCGCATTACCGTCGCCTGTGCACAAACCTTCCAGACGTTTCCTGAAAATATCCGCAAAGTAGTCGCTCGCCTTATAAAAGGAGCCACCTGTGGATCTGCTGCCGTATCTGTTATTTGCTTTTGTCGCCTCGATCACCCCTGGGCCGACCAATATTTTGATTCTGGCCAACAGCCAGCGTTATGGCGTGAAGGCTACGCTATCAGCGGTAATTGGCGCATGCGTCTCGGCCAGTCTGATTGTGATGATATCGGGAGCTGGAGCCGGGGAGCTTTTGCACCAGTATCCGCTGGTGCGGCAGATAATGAGCTGGACCGGGGCTTTATGGCTGAGCTGGCTCAGTTGGCAGCTCTTTAGCGCGCCGCCGCCGGATTTAGATGGCGGGACGCAAAAGCGTTTTACCGCTCGCGCGGCGGCGTTGTTACAAGTGGTGAATCCGAAAACCTGGATGATGGCGCTGGCGGTGGTGAGTCTGTTTGCACCAACGGGCCAGCATCCGCTGCCAGTGATTGCGCTGATGGCGCTGTGGTTTTTATTGATATCGCTAGTTTGTCTGGTGGCGTGGGCGTGGCTTGGGCAGGTGGTCAATCGGATGTTTCGTACCGATCGTGGGTTGGTGGGTTTCCAGCGCACTATGGCGCTGCTTTTGCTGCTCTCCGCCTGGACGGGAATGCTGAAATAACCATTCTTGCGCAACCTTAAACGCCGTTAGCCACCAAAATCAGCATTATGTATTGATTAATCGGTTGCGTATTTTATGTTTAGGTCGAAATAATCCAAATGTGCGCAAAATAGCAGACTCTTTCTCTGGCCAGCGGCTAAACTCATCAAAGGCGCTGGCTGCTGATGCGGGGTTGATTATGAATCCGTTTACCTGGCTGTTTATCGCACTGCTTTCCGTTGATGCTCTCAGAGAGTTAATGGGTATGTCGTCGGTTCTGGGAATGTGGTGAGCAACGTGGCCCGTTCAGGCCACGTTAAGACGTTTTATTTCAGACGTTTGTGTAGACACGCGCCGGTCAGAAGTGCTGCTATTAACATCAACGCGATAAACCCGCCGACGCCGTTCCAGCCGTAGTTATGCCAGAAAACCCCACCCAATGTACCCGCCATACTGGAACCCAGATAGTAGCTAAATAAATAGAGCGATGATGCCTGACCGCGCGCGCGTCGGGCCCGCGGGCCTATCCAACTGCTGGCGACCGAATGCGCGGCGAAGAACCCGGCGGAGAACAGCAGCATGCCAATAAAAATCAGCCATAGCGATGAGAACAGGGTCAGCAGCAGGCCGCCGAGCATCACCGCTGTGGAGAACAACATCACCGGGCCGCGACCATAGCGTACCGTCATGGCCCCGGCTTTCGGCGAGCTCCAGGTGCCGGTCAGATAGGCCACCGACAGCAGGCCAACGACCGCCTGGCTCAGCGACCACGGCGAGAGCATCAGGCGGTAGCCGATATAGTTAAACAGAGTGACGAACGACCCCATCAGCAAAAAACCTTCGAGAAACAGCAGCGGCAGGCCGCGATCGCGCCAGTGCAGGCGGAAGTTAATCAGCAGCGATTTCGGCCGCAGCGAGGTCGGACGAAAATGGCGCGATTCCGGCAGGATGCGCCAGAACATGATCGCCGCGGCGAGGGCAAAACAGCTAATCACCGCCAGCGCGATGCGCCAGCCGAAGAAATCGGTGAACACCCCGGTCAACAAGCGGCCGCTCATGCCGCCAATGGAGTTACCGCTGATATACAACCCCATTGAGAACGCCACAACGCTGGGATGAATCTCTTCACTCAGATAAGTCATACCGACCGCCGCCACGCCGCTTAGCGATAAGCCGATCAATGCGCGCATAATCAGAATTCCGTGCCAGCTTGACATCATCGTCGACAGCAGAGAGCAGCACGAGGCCAGCACCAGCGCGGTAACCATCACCTGTTTGCGACCAATGGCGTCGGAAAGCGGGCCGGTAAACAGCAGACCGACCGCCAGCATGGCTGTTGAAATCGACAGCGAAATACTACTGCTGGCCGGTGAAACGCCGAACTCGCTGGAGAGCACCGGCAGAATTGGCTGCACGCAATAGAGCAGCGCAAAGGTTGCCAGTCCGGCAGAAAAGAGCGCGAGGGTAACGCGAATAAATTGCGGGGTGCCGCGTTTAATAAACTGATTTGGCTGGGGAACGATAGCGTCGCTGACGTCGCTTGCCGGCACGATGTCAGCGGTAGTTGTACGACTCACGGAAAAATCCTTGCTGATAAACAGAGAGTTAAGTGGCCTCGCAGGTCACCAGTAAAGGGTATGAAAATGTAAATATTCTGTCTAATATATTAATAATCTCAAATAAAACGTTTTAAATATGAATATCGAACTGCGTCATCTGCGCTACTTTATTGCCGTTGCCGAAGAGCTACATTTCGGTCATGCGGCGGCGCGTTTGAATATCTCCCAGCCGCCGCTTAGCCAGCAGATTCAAATCCTTGAACAGCAGATTGGCGCGCGTCTGTTTGCCCGAACTAACCGCAGCGTCAGCCTGACGGAAGCAGGGAAACAGTTTTTGGCTGATAGCCGACAGATTCTTACCCAGGTTGACGAAGCCGCCGCCCGAGCCGCCCGTTTACACCATGGTGAAACCGGTGAGCTGCGAATCGGTTTCACCTCATCGGCTCCCTTTATTAAGGCGGTATCCGACACGCTCTCGACTTTTCGCCGCCGCTATCCGGATGTGCATATCCAGACCCGGGAAACCAACACCCGGGAACAAATCGTGCCCCTTAACGAGGGAACGCTCGATCTGGGGCTGATGCGCAATACCCAGTTGCCGGATACGTTGGCCTGGGAAAGGGTGCTGCGCGAGCCGCTGCTGGCCATGGTTCCGCGCGACCATCCCCTGGCAAGCCAACCGAGCGTCAGCCTGCGGGAGCTGGCTCGGGAACCGTTTGTGTTTTTTGATCCTCACGTAGGAACCGGGTTGTACGACGATATTCTCGGGCTGATGCGCCGCTATGGCTTAACGCCGGTTATCACTCAAGAGGTGGGTGAGGCGATGACCATTATTGGACTGGTCGCCGCCGGGCTTGGCGTGTCAATTCTGCCCGCATCGTTCAGGCGGGTTCAACTGTCGGAAATGCGCTGGTTACCCATTGAGGAGCAGGACGCGGTATCTGAAATGTGGTTGGTGTGGTCGAAGCATCACGAGCAGGGACAGGCGGCGCAGCGCTTTCGTGAGTCGCTTCTCGCCAGCGCCACATTAGATTTTTAGGACAAAAACCATCTAGAAATGTGCGGTAAATCACAAGGCTAAGTAAAAATTTGACGTGAAGCATTGAAGTGCTTCACCATAGCCCTCAGTTTATTTCGAAGCGCGAAAATAAAGGGAGTCAACGGTGGTAGCGGACAGTCAGCCAGGCCATATCGATCAAATAAAGCAGACCAACGCAGGCGCGGTATATCGCCTGATTGATCAGCTTGGCCCGGTGTCGCGTATCGACCTCTCGCGCTTCGCGCAGTTGGCACCTGCCAGTATCACCAAAATCGTGCGTGAAATGCTGGAAGCGCACCTGGTGCAGGAAACCGAAATCCAGGACCCCGGCAGCCGTGGGCGTCCCGCCGTTGGGTTAATGGTGGAAACGGAAGCCTGGCACTATCTTTCCATCCGCATTAACCGCGGCGAAATCCATCTCGCCCTGCGTGATTTAAGCAGCAAGCTGGTGGTGGAAGAGCAGCTTGAGCTGGCGTTACAGCATGTTCAGCCTTTTGCGACGCGCGTACTCGATCATGTTGATCAGTTTTTTATTCGTCATCAAAAAAAGCTGGAACGATTAACCGCTATTGCCATCACCATGCCGGGAATTATCGACACTGAAAACGGCATCATCCACCGGATGCCGTTTTATGATGATGTTAAAGATATGCCGCTTGGCGAGATCTTATCTAACCATACCGGGGTCTCGGTCTACATTCAGCATGATATCAGCGCCTGGACCATGGCTGAGTCGCTGTTTGGCGCGTCGAGAGGGGCGCGGGACGTCATTCAGGTGGTTATCGACCATAACGTTGGTGCTGGAGTCATCACCGATGGCCGCCTGCTACATGCGGGCAGCAGCAGCCTGGTGGAAATCGGCCATACTCAGGTCGATCCGTACGGAAAACGCTGCTACTGCGGTAACCATGGCTGCCTGGAAACCATCGCCAGCGTCGAAAGCGTGCTCGAACTGGCACAGGTTCGGATGGCTAAATCGATGAGCTCAATGTTGCATCAGCAGCCGTTGAGCGTTGAATGGTTATGTCAGGCTGCGCTGCAGGGGGACCTGCTGGCGCGCGATATTATCAGCGGCGTCGGGAACCACGTCGGGCGGATTCTGGCAATCATGGTGAACCTTTTTAACCCGCAAAAAATCCTCATTGGCTCCCCCTTTAACCTGGCCGCGGATATCTTGTTTCCGGCAATTTCTGATTGTATTCGGCAACAGTCGCTACCGGCCTACAGCCGCCATATTGCGGTAGAAAGCACCCAGTTTTCTAACCGGGGAACGATGGCTGGCGCGGCTCTGGTCAAAGATGCGCTCTATAACGGATCGTTGCTGATACGACTGTTACAGGGTTAACATTTTTTCATATTCACACCAAAAATTGCGCTATCTCAAGCTGGACTTTGGCAGCTTCGCGTAGACTTTTTCCACAGTTGACTATTTCTCTCCTGTATTTTTCATCAACATAACTGTGGGGCTAGTGATGTTTAAGCGTTTCTTCATAACAGGTACTGACACTGCTGTCGGGAAGACGGTGGTCTCCCGTGCGCTGTTGCAGGCACTTGCTGCCAGCGGCAAAAGCGTGGCCGGGTACAAGCCTGTGGCGAAGGGCAGCAAAGAGACGCCGGACGGACTGCGGAACAAAGACGCGCTGGTTTTACAGAGCGTTTCTTCGCTCGTGCTGCCGTATGACGCTGTCAATCCCATCGCGTTAAGCGAAGATGAAAGCAGCGTGGCGCATAGCTGCCCAATTAACTACAGTCTGCTGTCGGATGGCCTCCAGCGCCTGAGCGGTCAGGTCGATCACGTGGTGGTCGAAGGCACCGGCGGCTGGCGCAGCCTGATGAACGACTTGCGTCCGCTCTCAGAGTGGGTGGTGCAGGAACAGCTTCCGGTATTGATGGTGGTGGGTATTCAGGAAGGCTGCATCAACCACGCCCTGCTGACTGCGCAGGCCATTGCCAATGATGGTTTGCCGCTGATTGGCTGGGTGGCCAACCGTATCAACCCCGGTCTGGCGCACTATGCTGAAATCATCGACGTGCTGAGCAAAAAACTGCCGGGGCCGCTTATTGGCGAGCTGCCTTATTTACCGCGCGCCGAGCAGCGCGAGCTGAGCCAGTATATTGATTTATCGATGCTCGGCGAGGTGATGGCGGTAGATAGAGTCACGGCATAACGTCCGCGACAGCACTGATGCCAGTACGCTGGCAATCAGTAAGCCGGGGAGTAATACATACTGCCCGGTCATCTCACAAATCATCAATGTAGACATAATCGGCGCATGGGTCGTGGCTGCCAGAAATGTCGCCATGCCGGTTAAACCAATCATAATCGCTATTTCCTGATAATCGTGCAGCCATAGCCCCGTAAAGCTGGCGAACAGCATGCCTATTCCCAGCCCAACAAACAGCGTTGGCGTAAATACGCCGCCCGGAGCGCCGGAACCGCTGCTTGCCAGCACCGCCAGCAGCTTGCACACAAAGACGATAATCACGGCAGTAAACAGCGGCGGCGACAGAAGATAGCTTTGCACCACGCTATAGCCGTTCCCCCAGACCGCCGGGGTGATCAGCGACAGCAGACCGACGATGATGCCTCCCAGCGCCAACTGCCACGGAGGAGTCAGGCGAAGGCGAACAAAACATTGATGGCTGAAGCTCATCAGCCAGATAAAGAGCGGCCCGCATAGCCCAGCCAACAGGCCGGTTGCCAGCATCAGAGCATAATGCGTGGCGCGCAGGGTGTCGTGGAATTCAACGTGATAAAGCGGCGCTGACCCACCGTTCATCAGATTGGTCAGCAACAGGGCAACGACGGCGGCAATTACTACCGGGCCAAGCGAGGCCAGCATCAGGGTGCCGAATAATATCTCGGCGATAAACAGGCTGCCGGCCAGCGGCGCGTGATAGGCGCTCGCCATCCCGGCGGCGGCACCGCAGGCGACCCATAACTTCCACTCGTCTTTTGGCGTAAAACGGCGGGCAAACAGCGAAGCCGCCAGCGCCGCCAGCAGGATCATCGCCCCCTCGCGACCAATGGCGCTGCCGGTGGCGACTACCAGCAGTGAAGCCAGCGATTTCACCAGACTGGCTGGCGTATCAAACACACCGTCCCCGGTTTCCAGAGCTTCCATGTAGTCGGTTGGCGCATGAGGGCGCTCAACCATGCGGCGTTGCCAGAGCCAAAGCAGGCATCCCGCAGCCATCCCGCCAAGTGCAGGCGTCAACAGCCGCCGCCACCAGGGGAGTGATTGGGCAGCATTAACCAGGCTGCCGCTGTCATTGCTGAGAAACAGGCTTTCCAGGCCCGCCATGGCATTGCGAAACAGGGCGACCGCCAGTGCGGCAAAGATGCCGACTAACGTGGCAATTAACAGGCGACGAAACATGACCTGGACATCAGGATAACTATGCAGACGGTGCATCAGAGGGTACGGGTAGTGGAAATTATGGTTTATTGTGATTGGAAATAAGGATATACGCAAAAGCTATAAGTGCTTAGACTGGCTTTTAAGTGACGGTGTCACTTAGTGCGCCATACCTGTGGGGCAGGCATGGCGCGGAGGATTACCGATAGAGCGGTTTTTCAGCGACCGCGCAGGGTAAGTGTTCTTGCCATTGAGCGAGCGTTGCTAGCGCCAGCTGGCCCAGCGCCTGATAAAACGGATTTCCGCCATCAGCGATAAACACGCTGAGAAAACGGCCTGACCACGGTAGCAGATGCCAGGCAAGCAACTGCGTAAAAGCCTCATCCTGACCTGACTCGCAGAGCCAGGCGGCCAGCAGCAGCAAAGTGCCGAAGCCATCCTCCGGTTCAGAATGCTGCTCTGCCAGACTGATGCCATTCGCGCGCATCCACTCACGTAGCGCCAGCGTTGAATCGCCGAACAGCACGCTTTCTTTGTCCAGCCACACGGAGCCCCAGGGCGGTGCAGGCAGCGCCCACGGACCGATAAATAAGCGTTGCCAGGCTTGCGGCAACGGTTCATCGTCAGCCGTCGAGAACTGCGTCGTCAGCGTATCGGCGACAGCATATGGCCACTCAGCCTGCCAGCTACCGTCGCGAAAAGCGGCGATCAGCGGGGCGGCCTGCGGGCTATCCGGAGCAAAGGAAAACAATGCGCCCAGCGTACGGGCGCTAAGGGCGACGGCGTCGCGGTCTTGCGGTTGCATCATACTTGTTCCTTACTGCGCTGGGTGCGGCAGCACCCATTTATTAACCGGCAATCGCCGTACCGACGGTCATATGCAGACCATAAAACAGGCCGCGCCCGATGAACTCACCGAGCAAAACCAGAATCAAACCGAGCACCAGACTGGCGACATGCGGGTTTTTACGTCTTGCCAGCGGGCAAATCCAGCAGCCGAGGCCCAGCGTCAGCAGTACTAAGCGCAGGATTTGCAGCCAGCCATAATCCGGTAACAGGGCGCTGGCCTGCTGGACTGAACTGTGGATCTCCGCCAGTTCGGTGTTTTGTAAAATCACCACCGCCAGGCTGGCCAACAGCGCCAGGGCGCTCATTGAGGCGAATACTCTGCCATTAAAAGGGACGTTGGCGATGCGCAGCAGCAGGGCTGCGAACAGTGGGCCGCACAGCACCATCGTCAGAAAGAATGAGGCAGTGGTGTAGCCATTGTACCAGGTTGGTACGGTATCAATCTGGTATACCAGAGTCATCTCAAGCACGAAAAGGCAGCCGAGCAGCATGGTCAGCAGCAGCCAGGCCTTAGTTAATATTCGCGGCATTTTTCCGAGAATATTGAGCAGCCACCAGATTCCACCCACGGCGAAGAACAGCGCACCGCTGGCGATTTCGTTACTCAATGCCGATGAGCCAACGCGGTTAAGCGAGTTAAATGCCCGCAGTGGTGAACCGAGGTGAATGACCGAAGCGAGAAAGCCAATTCCCATCAGCAGCCAGATAAAAAACATACTGCGCACCAGGCGCTGCTGAGCTTCAGAGTTGTTGTTTAATGATAGCCAGCCAAGTCCGGTGACGATAATCGCCCCTGCGACGCTTTGCCCCAGCACGGTAAACAGTACTAGCGGCCATTCATGCCATCCATTTCCCATTTTACACCTCCTTTGGATTAGCCAGATAGCCGGTGGTATCGCCACACGGACGCGCGTTGGCGTTCGGTTTGATAACGATACTCGGCCTGGTGAAGTGTGCCGACGGCAGCGGTGCGACGGCGGCAAGTTGGCCATGTTTTTGGCGCAGTTCTTCAATAGGTCCAAAATCGAGCGCCCGCAATGGACAAGACTCGACGCAAATAGGTTTTTTGCCTTCGGCAACCCGGGTGTGGCAGCCGTCGCATTTGGTCATATGACCTTTCGCCGCGTTGTACTGCGGCGCGCCGTACGGACAGGCCATATGGCAATAACGGCAACCGATGCAAACCTCTTCATCCACCACCACAAACCCGTCATCGCGTTTGTGCATCGCACCGCTGGGACAGACCTTAGTACAGGCCGGATCTTCGCAGTGGTTACAAGCGATTGAGAGATAATAGGCGAAGACGTTTTGATTCCAGACGCCGTTATCCTCCTGCCAGTCGCCACCTGCGTATTCATAAATGCGGCGAAAGCTGACGTCCGGGGTTAAGTTTTTATAATCCTTACAGGCCAGCTCGCAGGTTTTGCAGCCGGTGCAGCGGGCGGAATCGATAAAAAATCCATACTGTGTACTCATGGTTTACTCCTTAAACCTTCTCGATTTCGACCAGATTGGTATGCTGCGGATTGCCTTTAGCCAGCGGCGATGGGCGATGGGTAGTGATCGTATTGATGCAGGCACCGTGATCGACGCGATCGCCACTCATGTTGGCATCATGCCATGCGCCCTGGCCCATTGCCGACACGCCGGGCATGATGCGCGGGGTTACTTTGGCCGGGATCCGTAGCTCACCGCGAGCGTTGAATACGCGCACTATATCGCCGTTCTTAATGCCGCGCTTTTCGGCATCCAGCGGGTTAAGCCATACCTCCTGACGGCAGGCGGCCTGTAGCACATCGATATTGCCGTAGCTGGAGTGGGTACGCGCTTTGTAGTGAAAACCGAACATTTGCAGCGGAAATTTATCACGCAGTGGGTCATCCCAGCCTTCGAAGGTGGAGGCATAGACAGGCAGCGGGCTGATGGTTTCATCCTTTTCCAGTTGCCATTTGGCAGCGATATCTGCCAGTCGGCTGGAGTAAATTTCGATTTTACCCGATGGGGTTTTCAACGGATTTGCAAGCGGGTCTTTGCGGAAATCACGATAAGCGACGAAGTGTCCGTTAGGGTCTTTGCGCTTGTAGATGCCCATTTGTTTCAACTCGTCATAGCTCGGCAGAGCCGGGTCTTTTGCCAGCATTTTGCCGTACAGATGCTGTAACCACTGCTCCTGGGTACGGCCTTCGGTAAATTTCTGATAAACATCATCGCCTAAGCGTTTCGCGATTTCACAGAGGATCCAGTAGATGGGTTTGCGTTCAAACTTGGCTGAAGTGACTGGTTGACTGAAGATGAGGTAGCCCATATTACCGGCGTAGTCGTTGGGAATAATATCTTCCTGCTCAACGGTCATCAGGTCCGGCAGCAGGATATCGGCGTATTTAGCCGACGAAGTCATAAAGTTTTCGATAACCACGATCATCTCGCACTTACTTTCGTCCTGCAGGATCTCATGGGTTTTGTTGATGTCAGAGTGCTGGTTGATGATGGTGTTACCGGCGTAGTTCCAGAAGAATTTAATCGGTACATCCAGCTTCTCTTTACCGCGCACGCCGTCGCGAGTGGCAGTCATCTCTGCGCCACGATCGATGGCATCGGTCCAGCTAAAGCAGGAGATGGCGGTTTTAACCGGATTCTCCAACACCGGCAGGCGTTCAATGGTGATGGTATAGGTAGATTCTCTCCCCCCGCTGTTGCCGCCGTTAATACCGACGTTACCGGTGAGTATCGCTAGCATGGCTATGGCGCGGGATGCCAACTCGTCGTTGGCCTGGCGCTGCGGCCCCCAGCCCTGGCAAATATAAGCTGGTTTGGTGCTGCCGATTTCCCGGGCCAGTTTCACAATGCGGTCAACGGGAATGCCGGTGATACGTGAGGCCCACTGTGGGGTTTTGGCCATGCCGTCATCGCCTGTGCCAAGAATATACGCTTTGTAATGCCCGTTTGCCGGGGCATCTGCCGGAAGCGTTTTTTCATCGTAACCGACACAATATTCATCGAGGAACGGCTGGTCGACCAGGCCTTCGTTAATCAGCACCCAGGCTATGCCTGCCACCAGCGCGGCATCGGTACCGGGACGAATGGGGATCCACTCATCCTCACGACCGGCGGCGGTGTCGGTGTAGCGCGGGTCAATAACGATCATTCGCGCGTTTGAACGCTCGCGTGCCTGCTCTAAATAATAGGTAATGCCGCCGCCGCTCATGCGGGTTTCCGCCGGATTATTACCGAACATGACCACCAGTTTGCTGTTTTCAATATCGGAGGTGCTGTTGCCGTCATTGCTGCCGTAAGTGTAGGGCATCGCGCAGGAAATCTGAGCGGTGCTATATGAGCCGTACAGATTCAGTGAACCGCCGTAGCAGTTCATCAGGCGTTTTACGGGAGAGGCCGCAGGAGAGGAACGGGTCATATTGCCGCCGACGATGCCGGTGGCGTAATTGAGATAAACTGCTTCGTTGCCGTAATCGTTGACGACCCTTTTGAGGTTATCGGCAATCGTATCCAGCGCTTCTTCCCAACTAATACGCTCAAACTTACCTTCGCCGCGTTTACCGACGCGTTTCATCGGGTAATTGAGGCGGTCAGGATGATTAATGCGGCGACGAATAGAGCGGCCGCGCAGGCAGGCGCGAACCTGATGATCGCCATAAACATCCGGCCCGGTATTATCGGTTTCTACCCAGACAACTTCGTCATCGCGTACGTGCGAACGCAGGGCGCAGCGGCTGCCGCAGTTGACCGAGCAGGCGCCCCAGACAATACGTTCTTCGCTCTGGGTAGCCTGTTGAACCGCAGCGGCGGCGGTACGCAGGCTAAAAGGTAACGATAGACTGCCAGCCGCAAGAGCCAGCGAGCCAAGGGCGGATGATTTTATTAGCGTTCGACGGCTGAGGCCGCCGGGATATTCCTGGTTAGACATAGCTCACTCCATGATCTTGTTATAATGGTGTAGGTACGACGCCGCCGTAATAGGGTGGCGTGGAGTGAGAAATAATACTTAAAAGGGGTTAGGAAGATCTTATCCCCGGTCAACCGAGGGATAAGACCTTTTACAACAAAACGGCAGGAGGTTACTGCGAGTCGCTGTCGCGGGTGTAGATAATTTTAAACGTATCATTGGCGCAGTGGCCGATAACCTGCGCTCCGGGTTGATCGGTTTGATCGTTCGGGACAATCGCGAGGCTAAACCCTGATTCAGGGACGCCGTTATTGATGATTTTTTGCTGAATATCGTTTTTAACCCGCTCGCATGAGTCGGGTGCTGCCAAAGCGGATGCTGAACCCAGCAGCAGAGCCGCGCATAGCCAGGGTGATAATTTCATCATAAACTCCTTATTGACCTTATCCAGATTTAAGCATAGCAGACGTGGTGTAAACAATTGTATTTGCTAATATGATTGCACTATGCACAAAAGGAATCGCGCGTGAAAAGACTGTTTTTGCTGGTATCGGCAGTATGGGCGCTTAGCGCCTGCGATGAAAAGGCAGCGCCACAAGCGTTTACGCCGGAAATGGCGAGTTTTTCTAACGAATTTGAGTTCGATCCGCTGCGCGGGCCGGTGAAGGAGTTTACTCAGACGCTGTTTGATGAACATGATAAAGCGATTAAAGAGGTGAGAGCGCGTTTGTCAAACGAAGGGTGCTTTGATCTTATCGCTCTGGATAATCGTGAAGAGAACACCGGTGGGGCGTGGTTGCTGGATGCGAATTACTACCTTGATTCTGAAACCCATGAAAAACGCCTGCGCTTGCAGGGGAAATGCCAACTGGCTGAAATGGTGTCTGAAGGGATGAAGTGGGAGATGGATGATAATGGTTTTATCGTAACGTCAATGGGTAAAAAAACAACGACCTCTTATCGCTATGATAGCGAGGGTTTTCCGCTGGGGAAAACCACGACGGCTAAAGATGCGCGTTATGCGGTAACGCTGACACCTTCAGCCGACTCACGTCAGAAGTTGAACTATAGCGCCGTATTGGTTTCAGATGATAATCCGGTCGGCAGCGTACAGCAGACCTGCGAATACGATGATTATTACAACCCTACTCGCTGCGAGCAGCAGATGGTCGATAACAGCGTCCAGCCCCCGCTGACTTACCACTACACTATCAAAAACACCATCGAGTATTACTGAGCCGTCGGCTTGAGCAACGTCTGACCCGGTGCTTTGTGCTCGGTCAGGTACTGGTGCTGGAACAGACACATGCGGATAGTATTGCGATATTCGCCGTTGATGAAGAATTCATGAATGAGTTCACCTTCCACTATGAAACCGAGCTTGCGGTAAATGTGAATTGCCTTTTCATTCTCTTTATCAACAATGAGATACAGCTTATAGAGGTTGAGCACCATAAAGCCGTAGTCCATTGCGAGCTTCGCAGCGCGGGTTGCCAGACCTTTCCCCTGATAATCCGGGGAGATGATTATCTGGAACTCCGCACGGCGGTGAACGTGATTGATTTCCACCAGTTCCACCAGGCCGGCTTTTTCACCGTCGCATTCAATGACAAAGCGGCGTTCGCTCTGGTCGTGAATATGTTTATCGTACAGATCAGAAAGTTCGACAAAGGCTTCATAAGGCTCTTCAAACCAGTAGCGCATAACGCTGGCGTTATTATCGAGCTGGTGGACAAAGCGTAAGTCTTCGCGCTCGAGTGGGCGAAGTTTGACGTGATGAGCGTCAGTCATGGGAATACCTAATACCTGTGAGTTATTGCGCAGTTGTATGAATTATGGCGCCCGCAGGCGCCATAAATTACGGTGCTACGGTACGGCCAGTGCGGCGATCAAGGCAGCGTAGGGTGTTGGGTTCCCAGTACGCGTTAACGTTCGCGCTCTTCTGGCAGTTGTCCTGAGCATCAAAAGCCACGTCGGCTTTGTCCCACTCTTTCTCGGTACGCGTGTTGACCTTCTGGCGTAAAGAACGGGTGTCGTTCCACTGTTCTTTTTCCATCGCGGCCTGCTGGCGGCTTTGCGCGCTATCGCCGGATTCAATCACCAGCTTGTCAGTTTTGGCAAATGACGATGCGGTAAAGATTACCGCGCTCAGCGCCAGCATAGCGGTCAGGCACCAGCGTTTGTTCAATGTCATATTCATCACGATTTCCTTTAAGTGATCCCCTTAGTCTGAGTTTACTACATCTCTTTTCGACGGCATACCCGACAAAACAGACCTGGTTATGGGGCATTATTGCGTAGAATGGATTAATTCATTGTCCCCTTTACGAATCTTTAAATGCTAAAAACAACATTACTTTTCTTTGCTACCGCCCTGTGTGAAATCATCGGCTGCTATTTACCCTGGCTATGGCTGAAACGTGGGGCAAGCTCGTTACTGTTGATTCCGACTGCTTTGGCGCTGACGCTGTTTGTCTGGTTGTTGACGCTGCATCCGGAAGCCAGCGGGCGCGTCTATGCGGCTTACGGCGGTGTTTATGTCTGTTCAGCGCTGCTCTGGCTGCGTTTCGTTGATGGCGTAAAACTGAGTCATTACGACTGGGCAGGGGCGCTGATTGCGCTGTGCGGGATGCTAATCATTGTGGCAGGATGGGGACGAGCATAGCGATCGCTTTGAGTTAATCATCCGGATCAAACCCGCATTGGTCCGGATTGTTTTTCCCCATCTTAATTCATTCCCGTCTTTTGAGATCCCATTTTGGCAACCGAGATAATGTGATCGAACGCATTCTTTTTGATCGTCATACTTGTATGGTAGTAGGTCTGGTGTTTTAATTTTATTCACTAACCGCATAGATGTAAGGAAGATGAGATGAAGATCGTTGCCGCTGAAGTTTTCGTCACTTGTCCAGGACGTAACTTTGTCACCCTTAAAATCACCACCGATGACGGAATTGTCGGCTACGGTGACGCCACGCTAAACGGCCGCGAGCTGCCAGTCGCATCGTATCTGCGCGATCACCTTTGCCCGCAGCTGGTTGGGCGTGATGCGCATCGTATTGAAGACATCTGGCAATTTTTCTATAAAGGCGCGTACTGGCGTCGCGGTCCGGTGACGATGTCGGCTATTTCCGCCGTCGATATGGCCCTGTGGGACATTAAAGCAAAAGCAGCAGGCATGCCTTTGTATCAGCTGCTGGGTGGGGCATCGCGGGAAGGGGTCATGGTTTACTGCCACACCACGGGCCACTCCATTGATGAAGTACTCGATGATTATGCTCGCCACCAGGAGATGGGATTCAAGGCCATTCGCGTGCAGTGCGGTGTGCCGGGTATGAAAACCACCTACGGCATGGCGAAAGGTAAAGGTCAGGCCTACGAACCAGCTACCAAAGGGCAGTGGCCGGAAGAGCAGTTGTGGTCGACAGAAAAATACCTCGATTTTACGCCGCAGCTATTTGCTGCCGTGCGCGAAAAGTTTGGTTTTAACGAACATTTGCTCCATGACATGCACCACCGCCTGACGCCAATTGAAGCGGCGCGCTTTGGTAAAAGTATCGAAGATTATCGCCTGTTCTGGATGGAAGATCCGACCCCGGCAGAGAACCAGGAGTGCTTCCGCTTAATTCGTCAGCATACCGTCACACCGATTGCAGTTGGGGAAGTCTTTAACAGCATTTGGGATTGTAAGCAGCTGATTGAAGAACAATTGATCGACTATATCCGCACCACCATTACTCACGCCGGTGGGATTACGGGTATGCGCCGCATTGCCGATTTTGCTTCGCTCTATCAAGTGCGCACCGGTTCACACGGGCCGTCGGATCTGTCGCCAGTTTGTATGGCCGCAGCGCTGCATTTCGACCTGTGGGTGCCGAACTTTGGCGTGCAGGAATATATGGGCTATTCCGAGCAAATGCTGGAAGTCTTCCCGCATAGCTGGACGTTTGATAATGGCTATATGCATCCGGGTGAAAAACCGGGCCTGGGCATCGAGTTTGATGAAAAGCTGGCAGCGAAATATCCCTATGAACCCGCTTATTTGCCGGTAGCCCGTCTGGAAGACGGCACGTTGTGGAACTGGTGAGGAGAAAGAAATGAAAAGTATTGTGATTCGTCAACCTAACGAGTTAGTGATTGAAGAGCGTCCAATTCCGCAACCTGCGGCAGGGGAAGTGCGGGTCAAAGTGAAACTGGCGGGAATATGCGGTTCTGATAGCCATATTTATCGCGGGCACAACCCATTTGCTAAATATCCGCGCGTGATAGGGCATGAATTTTTCGGCGAGATTGATGCGGTTGGTGAAGGTGTCACTGATAAAGTCGTTGGCCAGCGCGTCAGCGTTGACCCGGTGATTAGCTGCGGTCATTGCTATCCTTGCTCAGTGGGAAAACCGAACGTGTGTACCTCTTTAGTGGTGCTTGGCGTTCATCGGGATGGCGGTTTTAGCGAGTACGCCGTCGTGCCGGCTAAAAATGCCTGGTTGGTACCGGATTCGGTTTCTGACCGACATGCGGTGATGATTGAACCTTTCACTATTGCGGCTAACGTTACTGGACATGTCTCGCCAACTGACCAGGATGTTGCGCTGGTCTACGGGGCTGGGCCGATGGGCCTAACAACTATCCAGGTGCTGAAACGGGTGTACCGCGTTAAGCAGGTGATCGTGGTTGACCGGATTGATGAGCGTCTGCAGATGGCGCAGCGCAACGGAGCGGATTGGGTTATCAATAATGGCGAGAAGCCGTTATCCGAAACGCTGAAAGAGAAGGGAATACAGCCGACTCTGATTATTGACGCCGCCTGTCATCCGACGATTTTGCAAGAAGCCGTCACGTTAGCCTCACCGGCGGCAAGAATTGTGTTGATGGGATTCTCAACAGAACCCTCTCAGGTTGTCCAACAAGGCATTACCGGGAAAGAGTTATCTATTTTCTCGTCACGCCTGAATGCCAATAAATTCCCGGTGGTAATTGATTGGTTAGAACAAGGGCTAATTAATCCAGAGGAGCTGATCACTCACGAATTTGAGTATCAACATGTTGTTGATGCACTGGAACTTTTTGAGAATGACAGAAAACGTTGCTGTAAGGTTTTATTAACCTTCGGGCAATAATTACGAGTGCGGACTCTATATCCTACAATTAGAGATAATCATTATGACTACAGTTAAAAATGAGAGAACAACATCAGATCTCATTCGTGCAGCCGTATCTGGTTGGTTAGGTACCGCGCTGGAGTTTATGGACTTCCAGCTCTATTCTCTTGGCGCGGCGCTGGTTTTTCATGAAATATTTTTCCCTGAACAATCTGCTGCCATGGCGCTTATTCTGGCAATGGGGACTTATGGCGCAGGGTATATTGCACGAATCGTCGGGGCATTCTTTTTTGGTAAGATGGGTGACAGTATAGGGCGTAAAAAAGTCCTGTTTATTACCATCACCATGATGGGGATTTGTACCACCCTGATTGGCGTTCTGCCAACCTACGCTCAGGTCGGTATATTAGCGCCGGTATTACTGGTCACTTTACGTATCGTTCAGGGATTAGGCGCCGGGGCTGAAATTTCCGGAGCGGGCACCATGCTGGCAGAATATGCGCCAAAAGGTAAGCGCGGCATTATCTCTTCGCTGGTCGCGATGGGAACCAACTGCGGAACGTTAAGCGCCACGGCCATCTGGGCGGTCATGTTCTTCGTACTGGACCGCGAACAGCTCGTCGCGTGGGGATGGCGTATTCCGTTCCTGGCAAGCGTTGTGGTGATGATTTTTGCTATCTGGTTACGTCTGAACCTGAAAGAAAGCCCGGTGTTTGAACAGGTTAGTGAAGAAAATGTTTTGCAGGAAGAGGCTGCGACCAGTGAGAACACCCTCGGTGCGATGCTGAAAAGTAAGTCCTTCTGGCTGGCGACGGGTCTGCGCTTTGGGCAAGCGGGTAACTCCGGCTTACTGCAAACATTCCTCGCAGGTTATCTGGTACAAACGTTATTGTTTGATAAAGGTATACCAACTGACGCATTAATGATTAGCTCGGTTATTGGCTTTATCACTATTCCTTTCCTGGGGTGGTTATCAGATAAAATAGGTCGTCGCGTACCTTACATTATCATCAATATCTCGGCGATTATTCTGGCTTACCCGATGCTGTCGATAATTGTAGATAAGAGCTATAGCGCAAGCACTATTATGGCGTCATTGATTGTGATTCATAATGTGGCGGTGTTAGGCCTGTTTGCTCTGGAAAATATTACCATGGCCGAACTGTTTGGTTCCCGTAATCGCTTTACCCGTATGGCGATTTCGAAAGAGGCTGGCGGTTTAGTTGCCGTAGGCTTTGGTCCCGTACTGGCTGGTATTTTCTGTAATATGACCGGCTCATGGATGCCCATCGTTATTATGCTGGTTTGTTATTCAATCATTGGTTTAATTTCTGCCATTCTGATGCCTGAAGTCCGCGACCGTGATTTGAGTTTGCTCAATGATGCTGCAGATTGCACGCCGGAGAAAAAAACGGTCGGCAACGGGCAATATATTTGAGTTCCATAGAGTCCGCACCTTGATGATAGTTGTAAATTAATAACCTGCCGGGTTTTTAGCCCGGCATTTTCTATCCCTTCATGCAAAATATGCTGAATATATAATGACATTATCTTGTATGGTAGTTGATGAAGGTCAAAGGTGTCATACCAATCATATGAGATGGTTTATATCACTGAGCCATTCTCATTGAGAATGGATTTTTGAACATCATAAAATGAGAGTCACCATGGAAAACACGCTTTTAACAGCTAATGCCACGCTGCCTTCTTACGATCGCGACCGGCTCGTTCCGCGTATCGTCCACTTGGGATTTGGCGCATTCCATCGCGCCCACCAGGCGGTATATGCCGATATTCTGGCAACAGAACACGGCAGCGACTGGGGTTATACAGAAGTCAATTTAATCGGCGGCGAGCAACAGATTGCCGACCTGCAACAGCAGGATTTGCTGTATACCGTCGCCGAGATGTCGGCGGATGCCTGGACTGCTCGCGTTGTCGGCGTGGTGAAGCAGGCGATGCACGCCCAGGTAGATGGTCTGGAAAGCGTGCTGGCGAAAATGTGTGAACCGCAGGTCGCCATTGTCTCATTGACCATTACTGAAAAAGGTTACTGCCACTCCCCAGCGAGCGGTGAACTACAGCTGGATCACCCGCTGATTGTCGCCGATTTGCAAAACCCGCATCAGCCAAAATCAGCGCCGGGCGTGGTTGTGGAAGCTTTGGCACGACGTAAGACGGCTGGGCTGGCCGCATTTAGCGTCATGTCCTGCGATAATATGCCGGAAAACGGCCACGTGATGCGTAATGTCGTTTGTGCCTATGCCCGTGCAGTTGATGCCGAACTCGCTGAATGGATTGTGCGCAATGTTACTTTTCCATCCACGATGGTTGACCGCATCGTCCCGGCCGTGACAGCGGATACGCTGGACAAAATTGAACAACTCACCGGCGTGCGCGATCCTGCTGGGGTCGCCTGTGAACCGTTCCGCCAGTGGGTTATTGAGGATAACTTTGTTGCCGGTCGTCCGGAATGGGAAAAGGCGGGCGCTGAGCTGGTATCTGACGTGCTGCCGTTTGAGGAAATGAAGCTGCGCATGCTCAACGGTAGCCACTCCTTCCTGGCTTACCTGGGTTATCTGGCAGGTTATCAGCATATTAATGACTGTATGCTGGACGACAACTATCGCCGTGCCGCACATGCGCTGATGCTGAATGAACAGGCTCCGACGCTGAAAGTACAAGGCGTAGATCTAGCGCGTTACGCAGGTTTGCTTATCGACCGTTACAGCAATCCGGCGTTGCAGCACCGCACCTGGCAGATAGCGATGGACGGTAGTCAGAAGCTGCCACAGCGCATGCTGGATTCGATTCGTTGGCATCTGGCACATGGCAGCGATTTTACTCTGCTGGCGATGGGCGTTGCGGGCTGGATGCGCTACGTCAGCGGCGTTGATGACCAGGGACAGTCAATTGAAATTTCTGACCCGTTGCTGCCGGTGATTGCCAAGACCGTGCGCAACAGCGAAGAAGGTGAAGGGCGAGTGAAGGCATTGCTGGGTATTGAGGCCATTTTCGGTCAGACTCTGGTACAGGAAGGCCGCTTCGTAGATGCGGTCACTAACGCCTATTTAGCACTGCAAAAGAACGGCGCAAAAGCCACTGTTGCTGCGTGGGCCCAGGCCAACTAAATTTATCCATTCTGATGCCGCCTTACTGGCGGCATTTTTCCTCTGGCATGCCACCTGCCGACAACGTGAATTATCCAGGCTATATAAACCTACCATATTGGGCAATAAACTTGATCCAGATCGTTGAACACACTTAACTTTAGCTATCCATAGCTAAATATATATAATTTATATTTATTTTAATGAATTAAATATTTATTTGGCGGATGTGTTGTTCTCCCGTTGTGATAAATATGGCATGATGGCTTAAATTATTTAGTTTCTTGAGTAAAGGAGAACGGACTATGTACAAGAAAATATTGTTGCCCGTAGACGTTTTTGAAATGGATTTAAGTGACAAAGCCGTTCGCCATGCGGAGTTTTTGGCCTCAGCGGATGAAGGTGAAATCACGCTGCTGAACATATTGCCAAACAGCAGTAGCTCAGTTCTGCGCGGTTTCGCAGCCGATATTCGTAAATTTGAAGCATATATGCGGGAAGAGTCAGAGAAAAAGATGAGGTCGCTGTCCCGTCTGTTCTCAATTCCTGCTGAGCGCATTCACTCCCGGGTCGTGTTTGGTAACGTGCGTGATGAAATCTTAGCGATCGGCAGTAATGATGACTATGACGTGATTGTGATTGGCTCGCGTAAGCCGGGCATTTCTACTCATCTGTTGGGATCCAACGCCGAGTCGATTATTCGCTACGCTAAAATACCGGTTCTGGTGATTAGATAACATCGATAGCCTGAACATTTGGCGGCAGGTGAGAGACTCTGCCGCTATCTATATTTTTACTCTTCGCTGAACCAGTCGCTATTTTCCTGACGTACAAGCAGGACGGACTCACTAATTTCCTGCAGATGCAGGCTCATCGCTTTTTCTACGGCATCCGGGTTACGGGCGACCAGCGGCTGGAAAATATCATAATGCTGGCGCAGCATCATATCGGGAGGGGTGACATGATCGAGACTCATATAGCGCACCCGGTCAATGGTGGCTTTAATATTTTCGACGGTATCCCAGGCTAGTTGGCAGTCGGCAATTTGCGAGAGCTTCTGGTGAAATTCATCATCCAGCTGAAAGAAATCATTTAACTGTTGGCGTTCGACCGCCGCACGCTGCTGATTGAGATTTTGCTCAAGCTGATAGAGCTGTTCATCATTCACCATCCCGGCGGCGCGGCGCACTACTGCGCATTCAATGGCCTGTCGAACAAAACACCCATTACGCACCTGCGAGAGGGAAATCTTGTTCACATAGCTGCCGCGCTGTGGGCGAATCTGAATCAGGCCGTTTTCCGCCAGTTTAATAAAGGCTTCACGCACCGGCTGACGAGAAACGTCAAAGCGTACGGAAACTTCCTTTTCGGACAGTGGGGTGCCGGGCGGGATCAGGCAATGGACGATATCCCGACGAAGGATACGATAAATTTGCTGGTTTACAGGCTGTGTCGGATTCAGTTGGGATTCTGCGGCCATTGTGCTTACTTTTAAATGGAATTTTGCGCTATTTTACGCGTTTTTTGCTTTCCAGCCCAGACCCGGTCTGCTGACCGGGTCGTTGAGCTTAGCCCTGACGATGAACGTTCAGACCGGCAAAACTTTGGCTGACTGGCATCATTTCAAGGGTGTTGATATTGACGTGTTTCGGCAGGGTTGCGACCCACCAGACCGCTTCGGTTACATCTTCCGGCGTCAGGGCTTGCGTATTCTCGTAAGCTTTGTCCGCTTTGGCGTCATCACCTTTAAAGCGCACGTTAGAGAATTCTGTTCCGCCTACCAGACCGGGTTCAATATCGGTCACGCGAACGGCGGTGCCGTGAAGGTCGGCGCGCAGATTTAGACTAAACTGGCGAACAAAAGCCTTTGTCGCGCCGTAGACGTTACCGCCAGCATATGGCCAGCTACCAGCGACTGAACCGATGTTGACGATATGACCGCGGTTACGTTCAACCATGCCAGGCAGAACCGCACGGGTCATGTACACCAGCCCTTTATTGTTGGTGTCAATCATATCTTCCCAGTCTTCAACGCTGGCTTTGTGTGCGGGTTCGAGCCCCAGCGCCAGTCCGGCGTTATTAACCAGAACGTCAATGGCTTGCCACTCCGCGGGCAGCCCGGCGATCATCTCTTCGATAGCCGCACGATTACGCACGTCCAACTGCGCGGTATAAATGCTCTCGCCCAGCTCATCCTTCAGCGTCTTCAGGCGCTCTTCGCGACGCCCGGTGGCAATGACTTTGTGACCGTTAGCGACAAAACGGCGAGTAATACTTTCACCAAAACCTGCTGTTGCTCCGGTAACCAGGATAATCATCTTACTGTTCCTCAACGCTTTTTGTGTCTTTATACCATAGCACGCGATATCGGCGACGGGTAATGGAAATCGTCGGACAACATTTGACGAGCGGGGAAATCATTGCGATCAATCAATGAGTTGCCTAATCTTACAGGATAATCGTGTTCAGGAGATGATGATGTTGGACAACAATCCTTTTTTAAGCGTCAGCCTGCTGCCTTATCAGGCGCCGCGTTTTGATTTGATTTCAGATAGCCATTACCGCCCGGCCTTTGATGAAGGCGTACGGCGTCAACGTGAAGAGATTAGCGCGATCGTTAATAACCCGGCTCCGGCGGATTTTACCAATACGCTGGTGGCTCTGGAGCAGAGCGGGCAGCTGCTGGCGCGGGTGACAAGCGTCTTCTTTGCTATGGCTGGAGCGGATACCAACCCGATAATTCAGGAACTGGATGAGCAGTTTTCTGCCGAACTGGCTGAACTGGGCAACAATATCTGGCTCAATGAGGCGCTGTTTGAGCGTGTGAAACAGGTTTGGCAACAGCGTGATTCTCTCTCTCTGGACGCTGAATCCATGCGTTTGCTGGAGGTAACCTGGCAACGTTTCACCCTCGCAGGCGCAACGTTGGCAGAAGAGCAAAAAACGGTGCTGCGGGCGCTGAATACGGAAGCTGCGACCCTGCAAAGTCAGTTTCAGCAACGTCTGTTGGGGGCGGTGAAGTCCGGTGGTCTGGTGGTAGATTATGCCCATCAGTTGGAAGGGCTCAGTGAGGATGAAATAAGCGCAGCGGCAGAAGCGGCGCAGGAGAAAGGCTTAAACGATCGCTGGCTGCTTGCGCTGCTTAATACGACTCAGCAACCCGCGCTGCTTTCCCTGCAGGACAGGCAGACGCGAGAAAACCTGTTCGCTGCGGGTTGGACGCGTAACCAAAAAGGCGATGCCAATGATACCCGCGAGCTGGTATTGCGGCTCGCGGAGATCCGGGCCCGTAAAGCGCAACTGCTTGGGACCGCTGATTATGCGAGCTGGTCGATGGCTGACCAGATGGCAAGAACCCCTGAGCAGGCCTTTTCCTTTATGCGGCGGATAGCCCCTGCGGCGCGAGCCAGAGCCGAGCAGGAGCTGGCGGATATTCAGCAGGTTATCGATAATGAAGGCGGCGATTTTCAGGCTGCGGCCTGGGACTGGCTCTACTATGGCGAGCAGGTGCGTCGGGCGAAGTTTTCTATCGACGAAGCGCAGCTAAAGCCGTATTTCGCCCTCGACCGCGTCCTGCGCGACGGCGTATTCTGGGCCGCTTCTCAGCTGTTTGGCATCCGCTTTGTTGAGCGTTTTGATATCCCGGTTTATCACCCAGATGTGCAGGTATGGGAAATTTTTGACGCGAACGGTGAGGGGATTGCGCTATTTTATGGTGACTTTTTCGCCCGCGATAGCAAAAGCGGCGGGGCGTGGATGGGCGTTTTTGTTGAGCAATCAACTTTGCGCGCGCAGCATCCGGTCATCTACAACGTCTGTAACTATCAGAAACCCAAGGCTGGCCACAGCGCATTGCTGTCGTGGGATGAGGTGATTACGTTATTCCACGAGTTTGGTCACACGCTGCACGGCCTGTTTGCCAGCCAGCGTTATGCCAGCCTCTCAGGCACGAATACGCCGCGTGATTTTGTTGAGTTCCCGTCACAGATTTTTGAACACTGGGCCAGCGAACCGCAGGTATTCGCCCACTATGCGCGGCATCATCAAACCGGTGAAGCCATGCCGGAAGCGTTACGTGATAGCATGTTCCGGGCGGCGAAGTTTAATAAAGGTTACGACATGAGCGAGCTGCTCGCGGCGGCGCTGCTGGATATGCACTGGCACAGCGTGTCGACGGAAACGCTGCCGCAGGATGTTGATACCTTCGAAGCGACGGCGCTGCAAGCGGAGAATATGGATCTTTCCGCCGTGCCGCCGCGTTATCGCAGCAGCTATTTTTCGCATATTTTCGGCGGCGGCTACGCCGCAGGCTATTACGCCTATCTATGGACGCAGATGCTGGCGGACGATGGCTATCAGTGGTTCGTTGAGCAGGGCGGTTTAACCCGTGAAAACGGCCAGCGCTTCCGCGAGGCGATTTTGTCGCGCGGCAATAGCACTGATTTAGCTGAACTGTATCGGCAGTGGCGCGGGCACGATCCTAAAATCGAACCGATGCTGGAAAATCGCGGGCTGAGCTAGCAGTGCGTTTAGCTAGTGAAAAGAGAACCGGGCGATAAACCCGGTTTTTGAGTAATAGTTTCGTGCCCAAATCCCTCTAAAGTTCTTCCCCAAAATGGGTTTTGTATTCTGAGAAAATGCCAGAGGTAATTCACGTAGCTATCCCTAACTTGGGTGTCCAATCCAGCCAGCTACTAATGTTGTCAGACATAATGAGCCTGTCGGCCGCATCAGGGGCCCTAAGACATGGTGGAGCAAAACAATTAAAAAGTTATGTGCAGGAAGTGGTTTATATCATCATTTAAGTAACTGATTAAAATCAATACTTTTTGATTGTTTATTCCGCTATTATACCCATGATGCTAATGGGGATAAATGATGAAAAAACTACTATTAATTGCTGTTGTCATTGGATCTTTAACTGGATGTACCAGCGCTCCACCTCTGAATTTTTCTACACCAAGCGTAGGTGTTAGCCAAAAGAAAATTGATGCACAACTAAAATCACTCACGGTATCACTTGCTCGTCCAGATGAGCAGAAAGGTGATGTCACGGCGGGAATGGAGGTTATTACGCCAATTTGGCGCGATTCGTTACAAGAAGCGCTTGACCGCATGGCAATTTTTAAAGATAACTCCTCAAATACGGTTAGTCTTAACGTGAAAGTATTAGGGAAGGTGCGAATAAGCGGGGAAATTCTTCTCGGCTGACTCAGTCATTTCATTTCTTCATGTTTGAGCCGATTTTTTCTCCCGTAAATGCCTTGAATCAGCCTATTTAGACCGTTTCTTCGCCATTTAAGGCGTTATCCCCAGTTTTTAGTGAGATCTCTCCCACTGACGTATCATTTGGTCCGCCCGAAACAGGTTGGCCAGCGTGAATAACATCGCCAGTTGGTTATCGTTTTTCAGCAACCCCTTGTATCTGGCTTTCACGAAGCCGAACTGTCGCTTGATGATGCGAAATGGGTGCTCCACCTTGGCCCGGATGCTGGCTTTCATGTATTCGATGTTGATGGCCGTTTTGTTCTTGCGTGGATGCTGTTTCAAGGTTCTTACCTTGCCGGGGCGCTCGGCGATCAGCCAGTCCACATCCACCTCGGCCAGCTCCTCGCGCTGTGGCGCCCCTTGGTAGCCGGCATCGGCTGAGACAAATTGCTCCTCTCCATGCAGCAGATTACCCAGCTGATTGAGGTCATGCTCGTTGGCCGCGGTGGTGACTAGGCTGTGGGTCAGGCCACTCTTGGCATCGACACCAATGTGGGCCTTCATGCCAAAGTGCCACTGATTGCCTTTCTTGGTCTGATGCATCTCCGGATCGCGTTGCTGCTCTTTGTTCTTGGTCGAGCTGGGTGCCTCAATGATGGTGGCATCGACCAAGGTGCCTTGAGTCATCATGACGCCTGCTTCGGCCAGCCAGCGATTGATGGTCTTGAACAATTGGCGGGCCAGTTGATGCTGCTCCAGCAGGTGGCGGAAATTCATGATGGTGGTGCGGTCAGGCAAGGCGCTATCCAGGGATAACCGGGCAAACCGACGCATGGAGGCGATTTCGTACAGAGCATCTTCCATCGCGCCATCGCTCAGGTTGTACCAATGCTGCATGCAGTGAATGCGTAGCATGGTTTCCAGCGGATAAGGTCGCCGGCCATTACCAGCCTTGGGGTAAAACGGCTCGATGACTTCCACCATGTTTTGCCATGGCAGAATCTGCTCCATACGGGACAAGAAAATCTCTTTTCTGGTCTGACGGCGCTTACTGCTGAATTCACTGTCGGCGAAGGTAAGTTGATGACTCATGATGAACCCTGTTCCATGGCTCCAGATGACAAACATGATCTCATATCAGGGACTTGTTCGCACCTTCCTTAGCGCTGGATGTCCCGAGCTTTGGGATGTCGATGACAACGAAAGCTGTTGCGCGCTATGAAATTATTAACCGCTCTAATGGCGATATTATCTACACGCAAGATATTGAATCTACCGGAACTGTACCTGCGTCATATGCCTTCGTGGGAGTTGTTCGTGCCCGTGAGTCAATTAACCGCGCAGTGCAAAACAATATTACACAATTCTTGCAGGCGTTAGAGAGTATTGACCTTACCCGTCCAATGTTCCCTTCCCGGGTAGATAAATGAAAACGGCCGCTTTAATCGCAGTGCTCACTTTGTTGTCAGGGTGCGCACAGGAGATTTCTCCTAATAGCTATTCCGTTGGTTCGGTGGGTATGGTTAATCGTTCTATTGCTGGAACGATCATTAGCGCTCGGCCTGTTGATATTCGTGGCACCTCCGCATTAGGAGGTGCCGCTGGTACAGCCGCAGGAGCAGCAGCTGGTTCAGCAATTGGTGGCGGCACTCGCGCCAATATCGTGGGTGCTATTGGTGGAGCTGTTGTAGGAGGTCTCACTGGCGCAGCACTTGAAGCCTCTGCGACTAAACAGACGGGGATGGAATATGTTATCGAAACTGAAAACGGTAATCTAATGACAGTCGTTCAAGGCAATGCACCTTTATTTGTAGAAGGTAAAAAGGTTCTCGTTTTATACGGTAGCCCCTCACGTATCATTGCCGATCCCAGGCATTGATGCAGGAAGGAGATTGAAATAGTAGCCGGGCGCAGAGCCCGCCCTAAACCACCTCCTGGGGAGGTGGTTGATTTCATTCTGGACGATGAGTTCTGGTCTGCACGGCTGATTACCACATCAAATCGTCGGGCACTTTAAAATCAGCATACGGATCATCTTCATCCTGCTCTTCCTGACTCAGCGCGCTGTTTAAAACAATACTGTTCGCATCTCGCTGCGCGATTTTATCGGCCACGATCGCGGGGATAATTGCGTATTCACTCTCGCCACTGCCATCAATAACCAAACGCGCGATGGCGAGACGGCCGTTAATCAGCTGAGTTTGCGTTGTCTTATCCACAACAACTTTTTTAATTAAGTTGTTATCCGTGAAGTTAAAATCAATATTGCCTTTTGCAATGACGATTTTGTTCATTTCAATGAGCTGCTTCACCTGAGCTTTATACTCTTTAGATAAAACAACTTGTTTTTGTTGTTCGCTTAGCTGTTTATCACGCTCAAGCTGCGCTTTTTTATTTTCTTCCACAGCCTCTCTTGCTTCGCGAGCCTGAACTCGTGATTTCTTCGCTGTTCTCTGGACTTTAGCCATCTTTTTGCTGGTGACTAGTCCTGCTTTTAGCATCTGCTCTTGTAAGGTGAGTTTTGTCATCTTCGCTTCTAATCCCGTTGAAAAATTTTTGCGATTATACCTGTAATTTTAGCTGATGTGTCAGTGCGAGGGGATGACGTTGCGATACGGTCAGATCGAGGTGGACCTGGTGAATCATCCAGTACAGACATGAAGTGCATAAAAAATCACATAAAGTGGTTTATTTTTGTTATAAATGCATCTTTGTCGGTTTTTTATGGAGAGCGAAGATGATTGTCAGAACCTGGCACGGCTGTGTTCCTGTTGATTTTGGTGAAGCGTTTGCAGACCATTTGCAGGCAACCGGCGTGCAACATTCGGCGGGTATCCCTGGAAACGCGGGAGCGTTTGTCAGGCGAGAAACTCAGGGAGAATGGGAACATTTCTTTCTGGCGACTTACTGGGAGGATCTGGATGCGGTCAAAGCGTTCGCGGGTGAGAATTACCATGTGGCGGTAACCTACCCTGATGATGAGCAATTCCAGCTCCTGTCCGATCCCTATGTCTTTCAGTTTGATGTGGCGAACGTCGTGGCGATTTGAGTGGGGTAAAGCACAAAAAATTAAGGCCCGAAGGCCTTAATCTTACTTACGTCCAGCCAGTAAACCAATGACCAGCCCGATGGCACCGGCGGCCAGCAATCCGGTAAGCGGGTTTTCTTTGACTCGCTCCGAAACTTCGGAGACCGCATCTGACGCCTGGGCGGCGTATTTACGCGCTGCGCCTTTCAACTGATGCTTAGGCGAATCTACCGCATCACCAAATTGCTGTTGGGCTTCCCCGGCAATTTCGTTGACTTTGTTACCGACCTTGTCCGCCAGATTTTGCGCGTCGTTTTCATAATCTTGTGATGACATGTGATTCTCCTTTCGTTTGACTCATCTAAGTCTAGTGGCTGACGGAAGAAGTTCAAATGCACAGGCCGCTGCGGCTGTATTCCAGGATTTTTCCAAAGACCGGATGAGTTACACGCTGCCGTGCTTTTTCAATACGCCTTTGTCGTCAAAGATAAACATAATCGACTGCCCAAGTCCGTTCTGAAGGGCGACGCCATCGGCGTTGGTTTTATATAGTGCTGCACCTGTCGAAAGGAGCACTAGAGAGATTTTTTCATTACATAACCCTGGTTGTTGTTTTCCGCTTCAGTACAGGAAACAACCTCGCCATAAAGCCTTCGCCAGAATTAGTGGTTTTCCTGATATTTCAATTGATTGAGACTATTCTGAGTAATAAAATCCACATAACTTGCTTTCTTCCAAAGCGACGACTGATAAATAAGAGCTATTGAGATTCACAATTCCTCTTTTTTCCTTCATCATTTGTCAGCTTTTGCTACTAATAATCAGCGTTTAGCTCAGCATAAGAAATTTATTTTTTTACTCAAGGTCGGTATGAACTATAAGAATGTACTGAAGGTTGCGTTACTGCTTGCTCCCGTGGCGTTGCTGAATCTGTCCACGCCTGCCTGGGGTGCGGACGCGGCGAAAACAACAACCTGTCAGAAAGCGCCGCCTGCGGTGGACAAAGAGGGCGTGCCGCTACCGCCCGTTGTCGGAAAAGAGGGGGCTCGGCCTGCTCCGGCAAATGGCAAACCAGGTCATGACGGCCCCGCTGCAAACTGTCAGCCAGTGGCTATCGAAAACTAATCATTGACCTCAACCCGGGAGGGACATGGTGCACCCGTTAATTAAGGTCATGCTGGTAGGGGGTAAAGGAGATGGCCTGCTGGTCAGCGTCGCCGATACCGCGACAGAAGTTTCCGTCACGCCGGCGCAGTACGGCGCAAAATCCGGTCAGCCGCTGAGCTATCGGATTGTGTCGCAAACTATCGATGATGAGCGCTACTTTTTCGGCGTTTTCAGTGAGAGCCATGAGGATACGGATAAACTCAAGAGAGTGGCGTTGACTCGCGGCATGAAAAAGCTCTTCAGTTGATCCGATGCCGGACGGCTATCTGTCGTCCGGTCGGGCCATGTTTCGTTTTCCTCCCGCCTCCGATACAGTATAGCGATACGCCTTTGCACGCTTCGGAAACGCTATGATTAACCACATCCGCATTAAAAACTTCAGATCGGTCAGGGATATCGAGCTGGAGCTGGGTGCGCTGAACATTGTTTTCGGCCCCAACGGCTGCGGCAAGTCCAATATCTACAAAGCTATTCATCTGCTAACCGCCTCCGCTGACGGACAATTTTCCGGCTATATCAGTGATGAGGGCGGCCTGGAAAATATTATGTGGTCAGGGCCGAGTGCGCCAACGGACCGCTTTCCGCGACGGTTGCAGCTTGCCTGTCTGACCGATGAGTTCGACTATGAGTTGCAGGTTGGCTTTCCGGAAAAACTGCCTTATCCGACCCAGTTTGTGCTGGACCCGATTGTCAAAGAGGAGTCTATCTGGCTGGCGGGCTTTTCCCGACGACCTTCATCGCGTGTGCTACAGCGCAAAAATCAGGCCGCGTTTCTGGTAGATGTTAACGGCGAAAAAAGTACCTTCACCGATACTATTTATGAGAACGAATCCATCTTTGGTCAATTGGGTGAACCGCATCGCTTTCCGGAGGTCTCGCGGGTCAGGGAGACCATGCGACGCTGGCGTTTTTATCACGAGTTCAATATTGGCAGGCATTCGCCGCTACGCCAACCGGCGGTCGGCTACCGCTCGCCGGTGCTTGATAGCAATGGGCATAATCTTGCTGCCGCCTTTCAGACTATTGTGGAAATCGGCGCGGAGGAACTGCTGCATGAGATCCTCGCCGAGGCCTTTCCGCAATGCACATTCTATTGTGAGAATGAGAATTCACGTTTCTCAATGAAGATGCGGCGTAACGGTGTTTACCGGCCTTTACTGGCCTCCGAGATGTCAGACGGCACGCTGCGTTTCCTGTGCCTGGCGGTGGCGTTATTGAGCCCTCGTCCTCCGGCATTTCTGGCGATCAATGAGCCGGAAAACAGCCTGCACCACCAGATGTTTCCGGCTCTTGCCAGAATAATTGTTGAAGCGTCTCGCTATAGCCAAATCTGGTTGACCAGCCATTCTGCCGAGCTTTCCGAATTGATTTCCTCAATGGCCGACGCGCGAATTTATGCGCTGGAAAATAGCGATGGAGAGACGCGAATTATTGAGTAATATTGGCTATTTGCATTCTAAATGCCGCCGGGTTATTTCCGGCGGCATCTATTCTATGCCGCTGCCGGGAGCAGCGTTTTACTACCTTTCAGGGTAAATAGTGAGATAACCGTAAAGCTCAGGGTAATACAGCCGAGGATCAGATAAGCCTGATGGAAGCCAACGGTATCGTACATCCGTCCAACCCACGCTGACAGCACAACGCCTGAAAGCTGTTTCGATAAATTAAAACCAATCAGGAACAGCGTGGCAGAGAGTTTTGGGTTAAAGGCCGACGAGATATATTTAAAGGTGCCCACCAGCAGGAACGGAACTTCAAACATATGCAGCATTTTTAAGATAACCACTTCCACTGCCGAGGTAGCAAAAGACGATCCTAAAATACGCACTGACATAATCAATCCGGCGGTCAGCAGGGCATTCTTGGCACCAATTCGGTTAACAATAGCCGGTGCGCAGAACATGATTAGTGCATTAAGTAGCTCCCCGCCAGTGGTGACGAAGCCAAAGATTTCGGTCCCACGTTGCGGGCTGGAGAAGAAGCCTTTAAAGAAGTTGGCGAACTGCTGGTCGAAGACGTCATAGACGCTGGCGACGCCAACGACATAAATGATGAAGCCCCAGAAACGTGGCATCCGCAGCAGCTCCGCGGCGGTGCGCATGGAGAAGGCCTGGCGATTAGCACCCAGCGCGTCGATAACCTCAGCGCTATTGCTGCTTTCCGGTTTTGATACCCACAGCAGCACGCCAAGGATCAGCGCAAAACCGGAGGCGATCCAGAAAGTAATATTGGGATCAATACCAAATAAAATGCCGGTGATTGATGCGCATAGCGCCCAGCCGATACAGCCGGAAACGCGAACCTTACCGTATTCAAAACGGTTAGCGCGGCTGACACGTTCAATATAGGCTTCTACTGCCCCGGAGCCGCTGGAGAACACGATCCCCAGGTAAATCCCGCCCGCCAGCGCGCCCGCGATGATATTTATCTGCAATAGCGGTGAGAGGACGAAAATAAAGAATGGCGCGAACAGGATTAATAAAACTGTGATGGTCCACAGCAGATGCTTGCGTAGCCCAAGCTTATCTGAAATCAAGCCAAATATGGGCTGGAAGATAATGGCGAAGAGCGAAATTGAGGAGAAGACGATCCCCGTTTCGGTTTTGGTTAAATGGTTAACTTCCGCCAGCCACACCGGGAAAAAGGGAAAGTAAGCCGACATAATGAAATAGTAGAAGAAAAAGAACAGCATAAAGTAAAAGAAGTTATGCCGTTCTCGGGGCGCGAGTTCAGAGAGTTTCATTGTGAATATTCCATCTTATTATGCCTGTAAGGTTGGGGGCTTTCGCCCCCGATTATTATTGGAAGTGAATCGTTAACTGATATTGCCATTGTGTCTCAAGCAGCAGCCATTGCTGTAGTACGCTTGGCGTCCATGAGTCATCGCCGCCGATGCCCATATGCTGGCCATCGAGGGTGATCCAGATGCCGTCTTCCGGCTTCATCCAGTGCCAGTGGTCCGTTTCTGTTAACTGCGCGGTACTGTAGGGCTGTACTGAGAAGTGGAAGTTACCCGCCACATGCCAGCGACCCCAGTCCAGCGCCTTGTTATCACAACGCAGACCGTTTTCGGTTGGGAAAATATACGCTGTGCTCATCTCTTCCAGCGGCAGCTGCCAGCGGGAGAAACAGGCGCTGGCGCGGCGATCCGGGTAGTTCTCATGCGGGCCGTAACCCAGCCAGGAGACCGGCTGATGCTGGTCCGGGACCTGGAAATTCAGCCCGACGCGCGGCAGCGGCGGCAGGGTGCCAGCGCGTTCGCCATCAACCGCCAGATGCAGCTTACCCTCAGCATCAAACGTCATCCGCCAGTGGCTGACGATCACCACTTCTTCGCCGCGCAAATAGTGCCAGCGGCTATCGATCACCACTTGATGGGCCAGACTTTGTGCCTCGCACAGCACGCAGCGGGCGCTAAGATTGTAGAGACCGGCGCTTTTCCAGCGTTCAACCCAGGCGTTAGGATCGATGCGTTCCACTTCGCTAACGCCAATATCGTTATCCAGCGGTGCGCGCACGAACTGGTCACGCAGCGGCGTCAGTAGCTGTTCCACGCCGTCTACCTGCCAGTGGCTCAGCAGACCGCTTTCCCGGTCGATAGTCCATTGTTGCGATCCACTGCGTACAGTCCAGGCGCGGTCGCTGCTGCCCAGCGTTGGCGCAGCACCCTCAGAAGCAGGAGCGCGTAAGGCCAGCGGTGCGGCGAGTGGGAATTGCTGCCAGGCGACGCGATGACCGGCGTCGGACCAGACGGTGGCCTGCGGCTGGACCACTTCCAGCGTCAGCCACACTTCTTCAGCACCGGCAGGCAGCACCAGGTTCTCGCATAGTGTCAGCTCGCTCTGGCCTTCGGGCGCAAGATCGAGCTTCATGCTGCCCTCGGCAAAGGTTTCACCTGCCGCCTGAACCTGCCAGCGCAGCTCTTCGTTATCGGTAGTGCGGAACAGATATTCGCTGCTGATACTGATACGCAGCGGGCTTTGCGCCAGCAGGGTAAACTGGAAAAACTGCTGTGCATGTTTAGCTTCAATTAATGAAGGGTGCGGGCGGCGATCCGGGAACACCAGACCGTTCATACAGAACTGGCGATCGTTCGGTTTATCGCCAAAATCGCCGCCGTAGGCCCAGCCCACGCTGCCGTCGTCGAAGGTTTTGCTAATGGCCTGATCGGCCCAGTCCCAGATAAAACCGCCCTGTAGGCGCGGGTAGTCGCGAAACGCCTGCCAGTAATCGGCAAAGTTACCCAGGCTGTTGCCCATCGCGTGGGCGTACTCGCAGAGGATCAGCGGACGCTGCTCGCCCGGTAGGCTGATCCATTTTTTGATCCCCCATTTGGGCACAGTTGGAATCAACTGGTCACGCTCAACGCGGGCGTACATCGGGCAGATAATATCGGTTGTGCTACTGTCGGCGCCGCCGCCTTCATATTGTACCGGGCGTGAGGGATCGTTGCGTTTCAGCCAGTGATACATCGCTTCGTGGTTGCTGCCGCCGCCGGATTCATTTCCCAGCGACCAGATAATAATTGACGGATGGTTACGATTGCTTTGCAGCATCCGGCTGACGCGGGCGCTGTAGGCCGGCAGCCAGGACGGATCGTCGGAAAGGCGATTCATCGGCACCATGCCGTGGGTTTCGATATTGGCTTCGTCGACCACGTACAGGCCGTAGCGGTTGCATAACTCATACCAGCGCGGAGCGTTAGGGTAGTGGGAGCAGCGCGCGGCGTTAAAGTTATTCTGCTTCATCAGCAGAATGTCCTGCACCATGTCCTCTTCGGTCACCACCTGGCCGCGCTGGTGGTGGTGCTCGTGGCGGTTGACGCCGCGAATGAGCAGCGCTTTGCCGTTCAGCAGCAGCAGACCGTTATTGATTTCGACACGACGAAAACCGATATCCCAGGCTTCAGCTTCAATCAGCTCATCGCCGCGCCACAGCGATACGACCGCCCGGTAGCAGTTCGGCGTCTCCGCGCTCCACAGCGCCGGGCGTTCAACCTGCAGACGGATCGCCGCGCGCTCGGCGTAGTTTCCGCGCTCATCAATCACCGGCGAGCCCGGCAATTGCTGGTGGCTGGCGACCAGGCGAGCGCCATCCCACAGTTCAACCTTCACCGTCAGATCTTCCAGTTGCTGTACCGGCGCAGCGACGCTTAAATTGACCAGCAGCTCGGCATCGCGATACAACGCATCCAACTGCGGAGTGAGCTGAACATCGCTGAGGTGCAGCGCCGGTTTATGTAACAGCCACACTGAGCGGAATATCCCACTCATGCGCCACATATCCTGATCTTCAAGCCAGGTTCCCGCGCTCCAGCGCATCACCATGACGCAGATGCGGTTTTCGCCCGCCTGCAGATACGGGCTGAGATCGAAGGCGGCGGGCAGGCGACTGTCCTGCGAGTAACCGACCCATTTGCCGTTGCACCACAGATGAAACGCCGAGTTGACGCCATCGAAGATAATCTGCGTCTGACCTTCGACCTGCCAGTGTTCATCGACGCTAAAGGTCCGCGAGTAGCAGCCAGTGGGATTCTCGTCAGGGACGCGCGGCGGCGTCGTATCGATAGGGTAGCGGACGTTAGTATAGATAGGGGCGTCGTAGCCTTCCATTTGCCAGTTCGACGGTACCGGGGTACTGCGGCAGTCCGGCAGATCGTCATTGATCCAGCTGGCATCCACATCGAACGGGCTGCGAACGTAAGAAAACTGCCACTGACCATCAAGCAGACGACGGCTTGCCGAAGGCTGGTTATCCCGCGCTGCGCCGGTATCGCGCCAGCTGGCGAAAGTTGGGTGGGCCGCTAAGCGGTTGAGGTGAGTAATGGTCTGGTTTTGCCAGTCTTCCCGGGCAATTACTTCATTAAACGTCGGTCCTGCGGTAGAGATAGAGTTATGTTCTTGCATACACATACCTGACGGATAAGTGCGAAAATGTCATTCGCTAGACAAGAATGGTTTCGTTATCAGATATTTTCATTTAGGCCGCAATATTGGCGAAATTGAAACCTACTGGCGATCACGAAATGCCAGAAAAATGGCTGATTCTTGTCGTCTTTTAAACATAAAATGTTAGCGGGCGACATTTAGGTTTTCAGGCAGAAGGAGCGGGCGATGCAGCGCCGTTTGGCAACGTTAGAAGATGTGGCCCGCGAGGCCGGGGTTTCTCAGCAGACGGTCTCTCGGGTACTGAATAATCCGGAGGTGGTTTCTGAACGAACCCGCGACAAAGTGATCCGCGCTATGCAGGCGTTGCACTATGTGCCGAACCGCTCTGCGCAGCTGCTGGCGGGAAAATCCGCGCCGTCGATTGGGCTCATTACCGCTTCGTTGACCCTGCACGCGCCTTCGCAAATCGCCGCGGCGGTAAAAAGTTATGCCGGTTCACATCAGCTGGAGGTGTCGATTGCGATGCCGGCGCAGATCGATTATTCGTCACTGCAGGCGCGGTTGAATGAGTTTCGTGCCCAGCACATTCGCGGAGCGATTATCAGCTTGCCGCTGGAAAGCAGCCTGGCGGAGCGGCTGGTAGAGGAGAACCCGGATATTTCCTGCCTGTTCCTTGACGTTTCGCCGGACACTGATGTGTGTTGCGTGCGCTTCGATCACCGCGACGGCTGCGGAGCCTGCGTGCGCCATCTGTGGGACTCAGGACATCGCGAGTTCGGATTACTCGCCGGGCCGGAGAGTTCGGTCTCGGCACGGATGCGCTTGAGCAGCTGGCGCGAGGCGCTACACCGGCTGGGGGTCAGCAATGCGGTGACGGTGTTTGGCGACTGGAGCGCAGCCAGCGGCTGGAATAAAACCTTTGAACTGCTGCATCAGCATCCCAGTATCAGCGCGATCGTGGTGGCAAACGATCAGATGGCGCTCGGGGTGCTGAGCGCTCTGGCGCAGCTTAATCGCACCGGCAGCCAGGCAATTTCCGTTACCGGCTACGATGATACGGCGGATAGCCTCTACTTCCAGCCACCGCTCACCACCGTCGCACAGGATTTTAATGTACTGGGAAGAAGGGCGGTCGAGCTGTTGATCCAACTGATGGCCTCCCCACAGTTAAGGATCCGCGAACTGCTCCCCACGCGGTTGATCATCCGCCACTCAACCTGGCCTTGCGCGGTTGAGGCGGAAGATGAAAAGGCGCAGTTAATCGCGCAAATAAAAACGCTGGTGGAAAAACTTTGAGCAACGGCTTCGTTTAGCTTTCATTGAAGAAACGTGTGATAGCGTAATGAAAAGACGTAGGCAGAGTGATTAATGCTCTGAACGTAAAAATAATCTATCCATGCAAGCATTGATTTACCGCCAATAACCTGGCGGTTTTTTTTGCCCGTTTTCTGGCCAACGGGCAAGAGTATATTTTATTTAATGCTGTGATTAGGTGATTGTTTGACCTTTTAGAAGCATAAATGCGCTGTTTTTCATGTCGGTGGTTAACAAATTCTCGAGGGTTATAGTTTTGTTAGTAGCATAAAATGCTGTCGAGATGGCTAGCTTCCCTGCGGCCAGTAATACTCATCAGGCAGCGCTCGCGCACCGAATATTGCCTGTCCGACCCGCACCACCGTTGCACCTTCCTCAATGGCGATTTCGAAATCACCGGACATCCCCATAGAAAGCTCTTGTGGCTGATAACCGCAGGGGGCAACTTCGCACAGACGATCCCGCAGAGATCGCAGGCGAATAAAACAGGCTCTGACGCGTTCGGCATCGGTGCTAAATTCAGCCAGCGTCATCAACCCGAGTACGTTGAGGTTTTCATAGTTTTTCAGCTGACATAAAAAGGATTCAACCTCGTCTGGCGCGAGCCCATATTTGCTGGCTTCGTTGGAAGTATTGACTTGCACAAAAACGTCAAGCGTACGCCCCTCAGTTTGCAGTCGACGGTCGAGGACCTCAGCAGTACGCAGATTATCAAGTGCCTGAAATTCACTGGCGAATTTGGCGACCAGCTTCGCTTTATTCGATTGCAGATGGCCGATAACCGACCATTTTAGTTCCGTGAGATCTGCCATCGCCTGCGATTTACTCCAGGCTTCCTGAACTTTGTTTTCTCCCAGCATTAAACAACCCGCTTGGTGCGCAAGGCGAATATGCGCTTCATCCATCGTTTTGCTGACCGGCAGGAGCCTGACCGTTGACGGGTCACGATGGCTACGCTGGCATGCCTCGTGTATGCGTCGTTGCACTGCCTGAAGATTCTCGCGGAAATCCTCAACGCTCTGCGCGCGCGGCCAGCGGTTGTGCATGTCATGCTGTGGTTGGGTGGTTGAGGAGGACGGGCCAGGCGCTTCTGTAAGAGGGTTCATGGTGATGTCTCCGGTGAGTCACTAGTGTTGTTGTCATGGGCCAAATTATGTTTTGTCATAGGCCAAATGATTTGCAGTATACCAACGACGAGGAAGTGAGTGAAATCTTTGTGAGGTTGGGCATAGATGCTCTACTCTGGATGCGGATAAACCGGGGGACAAAGTGATGATGAAACTGGTCGGAAAAGCGCATCTGGGGCAGGTGGACTGGCATGCAGTCGCGGCTATTATCGCCGCCGCAGGTCTTAATCAAAGGGACGTCGCATTAGTTGAGCGGGCCTTTCGCCACAGTACTTTTTGCTGGTTTGGTTATGAAAATGGTCAGCTGATTGCGGTGGCGAGAGCCATTAGCGATCTGACCTGGTGCAGCTATCTGGCGGATGTTGCGGTTGTTCCACGCTGCCAGGGAAAGGGATACGGGCAGCAGCTGATGCAGGTGGTCAGCAATGAGCTGAAGCCGTTTGGTAAAACCTTTATCTACTCGGTTGTGGATAAAATAGACTTCTATCGCCGCTTTGGTTTTGAGCTGCTCACGACGGGAATGGTATGCGCCAGCGAGGAGAACCTGATTCGCATGCGTGAGCAGGGGTATACACGAACTCACGATAACAATCTTTGAGATGTTTTGAAGCAATGGCAATCCGCTACGCAGTGGCAGCGTTCAGAACGGGGGAAAGTTGTCCAGCGCGTGGACGGGCAGTCGGTTATCAGCTCCACTCTGAATACCACTATTAATGGCGGCAGCTTCAAGGACAATCTGACAAATGCCCTGTTATCTAATATCGGTAACCAGATTAATGCCGAAGGGGCGGGATTGATTGGCGATAACGGCGAGATTCTCGACCTGCCGGACAGAGCCCTAAGCCATGCGGTGGTCGCGGGTATCAGCGCAGAACTTTTAATGGTGCGACTGGCATACGTTCAGTTATTCTTGAAAAAGCGATGAATTTTAATGGAGTGACATTGAAATGAAAAATATAGATGAGTTAATTTGTTCTCCGTTTGATGAGCAAGAAATAATATTTGAGGGTTACATTGTTTATCTGGATGATGGTGGTCTTTATGTTATTGGATTAGATTATGGTGAGGATTATACTAAAGCCCCATCATTGGCGGTGAAAAATAAAAGTCTATCTGATAATCTGGAGGCTAATGTCAGTTTGTATGGAGGGGGGAACTCTCGCTTATTCCATCATGTAAAGTTGATAGGTCTATTGAAAAAGGACCATGTGACTGGTAAACAAGGTATTCTGGTAAGAGAAATGAGTATAGAAGATAACGGGCAATGGATATCAATAGATGTGGATAAATATTATGAACCGAGGAGTGGCAAAGGTTCTAATTGGCATGACCTTTTTAATAACTAATGTTTCCCTTGGCCGTAGTTGAGAGAATATATTAAAAATGAATGACACATGTCTGGGGGGGGGAGTTAGATGCATTATTTAGCCGAAAAACAATATCAGGAAAGGAAAGAGGTTCTTCGAGGGGCTTCTACTACCATGTTATGGAAAAATATCGACCCAGAAAGTGTAGATGGTATCTATAAGCTAACTTATCAAGAAGAAAAAACGCTTTATATCTGGTTCATTTGGCGTTTATTGGAGGATGGTGAGATCAAACTTGCTCGCCGCGGGAAGTTTCTCCCAGGAAGCATCGACAAGCAGATCGAAGTTTTTGAAATGGCTTTTCCTAAAACTGAGGATGATATGAATTGTGATGCATTTGAGGGATTTTGGTTTCTAAGTGAAAATTGTCCGGCTGGAATTGTCTGGATTCATGAAAACGGCTATGAGGATTGGACTTAGATAATGATATTGGGGTTCTACGTCGGAACCCCAGATTTTTCTATTATCCCAGTTTAAGCCCAGCTACCAGCGCATCTATGTCAATAACCTCATTATTGATTTGGAAGTTATAATGCCCGTTCAGCAAAATGTGTTGCCAGGCCACTGGTGATAATATTTAATCCGGTTCTGGGCGCGCCGGAGTTGCGTTCCAACTGCGGATCGCGCAGATACTTTAGCGTATAGATTCGGCGGATCAGCCGGCCATATTCGAATAGTGCCAGCAGGGTTGCATTGGTCGTGGTGTACGAGCACAGTTTGCGGACCAGCATCCCCTGCGTTATTTATTTCAGCCCCAGAGTGGCGACGATGCTACCGAGATTACTTTTCTCGCGGATGATAAGGTTCCGGTCAATGTGTGCTGCGGGCTATTTTATATTCCGATAGATCTCTGGTGCGGTACAGCTCTAGCAGTTGCTTATTCAGAGCGGTAAAATAGGGCTCAAAGGCAGGCCAAACCATGCAGGATCGCAAAAATAGGGAACCCTCACTATATAAATCTATTGATCAAAAATGGGTCGTGGACATATAATGCAAATTATGTGGGCATTTATAAACCACTCCCAGTGAGAAAGTAAATAATTCCCTTGAGTTATCCCTCAAGGGAAACTACAAAAGGGATTATGTTATGGGAAAAAAAGATATATACTTAGACATCCTTCAGGGAAGTTTATTGCAAATAAGAAGCGTGTCCACTCATGGTGCTTTTTTTAGAGCAAGGGACAAGTCTGTATATTATGAATCTCAGCTTATACATGAGTTTTATTTACTGTTGAAGAATGATGATTTTAATGATTTGGATATTTGGTTTTTAAATAGAAATGCTCGCTGGTACCATGATGATTGTAGTGAAAAGAAAAGTTTTTTATACGAGCATCAATTAAAGAGAATTTCTTCGCTGTTCTCTTTGGTTCCGGAAGAAATGAGAGGTAAACTTGAATGGCACGGACCAGAGATCAAGTAGAATAAAGATATCCAGTTAAGGATATCAATTAAACTAGTACCCATAACTGATGGCTAAATTGTTATTTAACCAAGTGCTACAGAAAAACGACGGTTAAGAGTTTCACAAAGAAATAACGACGCTAACAAAAACGCCCCCTGGTGCATCAGCAGCAGGGGGCGTTTACGGGTGGGGATTATCGGCGTTCATCAGTCGTCCCATTTGTGGCTTAGATACGCGGCAAGAAATCCAAAGAACACAATGGTTCCCAGAACTGCCATAAATACATGCATATTATCCAGCTTGGTCGTATCTTATTGAGCTACTTGAAGTTAATTTTCTTCACTTTGTCTTTGGGGCACCCTTGGGACACAACGGTTGGCAAAGTGCTGTTCAGCATTTCCACTTGATTTCGGTCCATTCCACCGATCCACTTTGAATAAATCTCGTAAACCATCTTGGCATTTTCATGTCCGAGCTGACTAGCGATGAATGATGGGTTAGCTCCTGCAGTTAACAGCCAACAGGCGAAAGTGTGCCTGGATTGATAAGGTCTTCGAGAGCGGATCCCCGCCTTTTTTAATCCTGCATCCCAGCTATAGCCCAAAGAGGACTTACTGAAACTCGTTCCTTTTGTCCGGGAACGAGGATCTGGGATAAACACAAATCGCAAATGCTGTTGTTCAGTTAAGCCATATTCCCGGTGGTGGAAAGTGATTTCTGTTTTTCTTAGAGCACCGGTTCTTTGAAACTGAAGCCGTAAGGCATCCAGAGCGGGTTTTAAAAGGGTCACTGTTCGCTTACCAGCGTCCGTTTTAGGCGGTACAAATAACCCTTCATTAGTTTTGTTTCTGCATACATGGATCTCACCTCTTTCTAGGTCGATATCTTCCCACGCAAGCGCCGCTAACTCGCCATGTCGAAGGCCGGTATGTATCGCTATTGTCCATAGCAATTTCGCTGCAGGTGCCAGAACTTTTATAAAAGCGTCGTACTCATCATGAAGTAACGGATCCGGGTCTTTACGGGACCTCTTTAGCATTTTGATTCCATCGTGTGGGGCATGATTAATAAAATTACTACGCTGGGCCAGTTTCAGCATAGCTGTCAGGGTATTCATCAACCCATTTACAGTAGATACTGCACGACCGGTTTTGTTAAGCCAGGGAGAGTGGGGCGATACAGACTCTCCGGTCAACAATTGGTTTCGATAGTTCAACAGGTCGCTGTGTTGAATATCAGCAATGTAAGTGTTGCTTCCAACAACTGATCTTAACGTTTCCAGCCTTGAAACTATGCCACGATAGGATGCAGCCGAAACCTCTAGTTTTTTTGCTGTAAGGTAGGTACCGCAAAGCTCACCATACGTGCGGATCATTTGCGTGGTTGTGAATTTTTGTATGGCTTTCGATTCAGGGAAGTGCTCTGCATAATCAAACTTACCTTGCTGAATCTCACTCATAATTAAAGCTCGGAGGTTACCAGCCTTTCGTATATTGCTATTTGATACAGTCCAACCGCGCAAAACTTCGCGGCAACGTATGCCGCGATATAGAAAGCTAATTCTTATTCCCTTCCCATGCAGCTCTACGCCAGCAGGCATATTCATTATGTTTCCCCGACAAGCCTATTAATCCTGGTGTAGTTGTAGAGAAGCGTTACCCTTCCTTCTGAAGCCTTTGGATCTGGTGGGTGCTTCTTATAATGAATACCCTCGATCCATCTCCCCTCCCGGTAAGATTTAATTTGCCGGGGAGTCATATACATCTTCGCTACAATTCCCTTTTCCATCACCCATTCATCTTCTTGAGTAATATCGGCCATAAATAACCTCATGGCCGGGAAACTATAATCAGTTCCCCGGTTTAATGTTGATTATTGGAAATCAGTTCAGTGCGTACGGTCGTATTCTGCAATTGCTTCCATAGCTTCATCGGCGGTATATAGAGATGCAGGGTGAGTAATTCCTCTGATAAAGTCATCGCGGTCGCGTTGGCGATGCCTTAGCTCCAGTTCCGCAATGCGGGCCTCAGCCTCTTTGAGCTTTTTGGTCAGCCTGTCATGACCATCAACAATCTTCAGAGCCTCGCGGTTCATGCATTCCTCTGCCCGCTCTATGGCATTGCGAAGTTCACGGGTGCTTACAACACGCTTGTTCATTTCGCAGAGGTTATGCAGTGGAGCAAAGAACTCACGACGCACCAGTCGTGCGGCGACGATAATCAGGATGCTGCCGGACTCTCTGGCAACCTCCGGGGTAAGTTCGGTGATATTCATGCTGCACCCCCAAATATCCATTGATTACCCGCGTGAGCCTGGAACTTGCACGACGTATCCGGCAACAGAAGTTCCTGAACCACTTCACCGGTTTCAACGTAGTAATAATTGCTGTCGGTAACGTTGTTAATGAATAGAGCCTCACGCTCGTGCTCAGTCATTCCACCAATGATTTTCATCACCTTCTTAGTGATCGGGCGGAAATCCGGTTCTACACCTGCCAGCTTTGCTGCTGCGTAGTTGTGATGCCCGTCCATCAGGATGGTGTACTGAACCCCACGTAAAATGATGGGATAGACAGCCACTATGAACCGTTTAAAGCGCAGCGCTCTGTCTGCCACTTTCGACCTGTCCAGATAGCGCTGGCTGCTGATAAGTTGGCCTTTGATGATGCTCATGCCGCCACCTTGTGCGCTTCCGCATCGAACTTCCGGCCTTGATACCAACCGCGACGCAGCCAGCGACGGATGGTGCGCATAGCCTTTGCATCACCACGTACGGGCTCAGGGAAACCGCCGTATTTCACTGTTTTAGGTCCACGCTTGCGCTCTGACTGCATCATTCCGCACTCAATGATGTGATCGCGGTAGAAGGCCAGCCACTGCTTGCGATTACAGACAGGGCAAGGAATGTCACCACCATTCGTCAGCATGCCATCTTCGTATGCGTCGCAATCCCACAGATAGCCATCACAGCAAAGGCTGTCCGGATAATGCGCACCAAATTCATAACCTTGATATCCACAACTCATTCGTCATCCTCCTGTACCAGTTCGGTGTCGTCAGGAACCTGAATTGTCAGCTCAACGCTATAGCCGCTCTCATGCTGACCGAACGAACAAGGCCATGCAGGGAGAAGTGTTTCTTCGTTGACTTGACCGACGCCGATAGCCCAACAGCCTTCGTCTGTATAACAGGCAATAACCAGCATCTCGCCTTCAGAAGATTTCAGGTGATAAACGCCGGGGTTGCTATACATAGAGATTTCTTCCCGGATAGCGCCCTCGCATTCAAAAAGGTCATCGCTGGCACCGTAAAATTTCAGTTCTTTCATTTTTAGGTTCTCAGTTGTAGCCAATCGGATTAATGGCAACCAAAACGCCATCGGCAAAAAGGTCTTTTATTACGTGTTCGCATGGCTCGCCTTTTTCGTACTCTTCGATCAGATATATGTCACCGTCATCATTGAGATACACAGGGAAAATTGAGCCATTAATAAAATATGTTCCGTTGTTGTCGAGAATTTTGGCTTCTGCTACTTGAATCATCGTGAAGCCTCCGACTGAAGTGCTTTATATGCACGAAGCACGTGAGATGTTTTACCGGATATCTCCGTTTTCAAAATAAAGAATCCGCTGCTGTTATGGCGTACACTCGGAGCCAGAAACAAGGCTGTGTCCACAGCTCGATTATGGCGGCGGAATTCGAATACGGTACTGATGATGGTGGCGGTTGCTATTGCACCATGATCATCAAATTCTATTCTCACAATAATTATCTCCTGTCTTTACGTTGGTTATATTTTTCATGGCTCATTACTTCCCAACACTTCCCATTATCGCGGGACAATAAACGCCATTTCCTTCCAACCTTTAAACTTAAATTCCCACATTTAATGCGGCAGGGCTTTACTTGCCAGCAGTTATATGAATTAAGAGTTGCGTATGCTTTTTGATTAACGTGTAACGGTGTGCGAGTTGCGTTCGATATCATTTGTTCCATAGCGCAGGCCTTAGCTGAGCGGTTACTGGTCTTGATGGTAACGACTTGCGAACTAACGACTGCGTAGCCTTTAATTGGTTTTTCTTTTTTTCCTTTTCGTTACAGATAGAACAGTAATATGCCACTTTGCGATAAGCCCCTCGACCAGAAGGGCGATATTGCAACTCTTCGCGTGCAAAGGAGCCGCCGCAGCTGTAGCAGTGGAGTGTTTCGGTTTCCATATTTATTCCTGTGTTAAGGTGTGTAGATACCTGCCATTTAAGGCATTAATTCATTTTATTAATAATTAAAATGAAACTTCAGTATTTATTTTGTATTGTGCTGTCAGCAAATCACCGCTTACAGAAAGTAAATCGCCATACATTTCCATGCTGCACTCTATATCTTCAATTTCCAGAGATGAATACAATCTAATACATCCCATAAACATCCGGTCTTCTATGTGCTTTGCTGCTTCATATATGAATTTCATTGAAGCCATAGCCTGCGACCACATATCTCTGTCATCAATAAAGTGTGCAATAGCAAGTTTGCTTTGTGCTGCCTGAATATGAGGATCGTGTTTTGGTAAACTAGCCATTAAACACCCCCGTAACATGTAGAATTTTGATAATTGTCGCTGACCAGGCAACAAGGCAGATAGCCAGAACAATTACCAGTGAACGAATGCCGTTTCTGCTCATATTCCTACCCTCTTATTGGTGCCGAACCTTCCCCCGGTATATCCTGACGGTTCCTACACCTAAGGACCGAAGGAGGTTCGACATGTCTAATCTCGATGCACTTGAGCTAGCAAAAAACTACTTATCCCGAACAACTGAGCCACTAACCCCAATCGAATACCTGTCAAGGCTTCTGGACCTTGAGGGGGAATTCGAAGCCCTCCTCAGGGAGTCTGGTGATTTCGGGGTGCTTGATGACGAGACCTTTATTCGCCTTCACAACGAAGAGTTCGGTCACCTTTCTCCAGGTGATTACTGAGCGTCTTTAAAATCACACGTGCAGTAATTTCTGCTGCCTCTGTAATTTCACTTTCAGTCTTCCCAGCCAGAACCAACGCTATTGTTACGTCGCACACTGGCTGGGAAATCTTCTGGTTAATCAACTGAGCAATTCGGAAATTGCGGGTTTCTGGGCTGATTTCTGATGCCTTTTTCATTTCTGCTCCTATTGATTGATGTGACATGTCACACCTCGTTAGTTGACCCTTATCGCCGGGTAGCGGAACGTTTATCTATGGCACCGTTGTGGTGTTGATGGGTTAAATCTACTGCAAAATATTGTTGGTTGCAACTGTATTTTGTTGTTGTTTGGTGGGGGACCATTCGGCCAGAGCGGGAGTGACCGTATGGGGCAGGGAGGGGTTCGTGGTATGCTCATAAAAACGTCAAAGAGGATTGTGGATATGGACTACGAAGAAGCCGCGCAGCTGCGCTATCAGGAGATGTGTCGCATTGTCGGGGATGTCGTGTTTGCTATGGTTGCCGAAGGTCATGAAACCAAGCGGGTAGCCATAGCAGACGTGATAAGAACGGAGATTGCAAAGGGGCTGGATAAGTGGGATTTGGATCAGATTCAGGTGATGGAACTGGCGGTGAAGCTGCTGGAAGAGTAGGGCAAAGAAAACCCGGCGCGGGGGACCGGGTTTAGAAATGCTTACTAGTGTGCGTGCCTGAATTTATGCTTCAAAGCCAGCAATTTCATCGCAATTCCGGTTACTAGCAAGGTATGATTCGGAATCTTTGATGCCTTGTTAAGCATAGTGCCAATAACTAAAGATATAGCTAAGGATACCCCAACTCCAGAGAGAACAAACACTGAAATTATGGGATTTCTTGCCATATACATTTGCATCAGTACACCAAAAAACTCATCAAATTCTTTACTGTTTTCCTTCGCTAACTGCTCTGGTTGAAACTTGTTGGACGCTAGGGCAAAAATGACGAAAAACGGGGTAAGCACTGCAAATAAAGGCAGTGCAAACCAATTTCTGAACAGGCGATAGTTAAGAAACATTTTCGTTTTCTCTTTTTCAGAGATGTTATCGTCATCCAGAAAGCCTTCCAGCATTTCAACCGCTCGCCTCTGATGCTTCAATGCACTCTTACGACATAGGATCCAGTAGGCCAAAACGCCAACGCATATAGCTAGTGCATACAGCCAGTTTGTCATTTTTTGCCCTCCTTTTTCCTTTTCCGTTTCGCGTTTGAATCTTTTGCCCTTCGATCCAACTCGGTTTCAGTTGTTTTGAGTCTACCCCAAGTGTAGATGAAGTAAATAGCGATGGTAGGCAAAGAAAGAATCAGTAAACAACCCAAAAGCGGATGTCTATCATCAATTTTCTGCCAGGCATTGCTGAGGGCATCAATGGATTTAGAAACAATATCGTCGCCAACATCCAATTTAAAAAGAGAGAAGCCCATTGTAATCCTTTATAAACAACGAGTTGCTGCAATGATGAATCACCGCACCCCGTAACCCAAACATCTAATCTTTTTGTTAAGCTTTATTGCCCTTCTGGGCTGCAAGCCACCGGGCAACGGTCTTATCCATTGTCTCTTTGCGATCTTTCATTTCAGACAGCATTTGCTGCTGGTCTTCTTCCGGGAACGCATTGAAGGTTTTAAGCAGGTCCAATTGCATTGGGCCTAGCTTCATTGCGTCTGGAGTCACCACCTGATCTCCTTCGTCTGGTGGGAGCATGAACCAGTAGGGAGGACGGCCTGTAATTTCAACCAGCTTATCGATGCTTGCAGGCTTTGGGGTTGCTTTACCATTTACCCACTGCTGAACGGTCTGCTGGGCAACCCCGAGTCTTCGCGCGAGCTCAGCCTGGCTCCAACCCTCTTCTTTGAGGAGCTTGCTAATTCTATACATTGAAATTTCTATGGCTTTCATCATATCCAAATTATACAAAAAAAAGTTGTCGCAATCCCTACAATAAAAAACGGTTGATAGCCTACTGTTTTTTGTTGTATCCTCCGATTTGTTCAATTGGAGGATGTCTCATGAAAGAAGAAATTAAGACAAAAATCACAAACCGATTCTCGCAGAGAGAGATCGGTCGCCTTTTAGGGTTGAAGCAACAAACCGTATCTCAATGGATTAACACACGCATTCCTGCGGGGCGAGTCATTCCCCTGTGCGAGCTAATGGGCTGGGAAGTCACGCCCCATGAATTGCGTCCCGATCTTCATCCAACCCCTATCAGCGGAATACCTGAAGGCGTCATCGTGCCACAACGTCAGTCAGCCGAGGTGAATCATGAAAATCAGGCATGAACGCATTCGCGAGGCCATGAACGCCTGGGCGCTTTATCCCGGCGGTCGTAAAACGCCTGTATCGGCGATTGTCGACGCTTACTTCTCCATGGGTATGACCGCACCAGATTTGTACGACAACAGCCACCCTGACGCACTGAGTCGCAATATCCAGAAGATTTATCGCTGGGTTGAAAGTGATTCGCCTGCATCAATCGAAAAGATTGCGCAACTTCTCCCCGCGATAGAACGGGCTATGCCGCCGTTACTGCTGGCGCGGGTGCGTAGTTATTACTCCGCAACTTTCCGGGAACTTCTTCACCGCAAACAGCGTGTCGACGACGAAATGGAAGCGCTGTTCGGCGCAATGATTGCTATCTCTGACCGGATTGCTGATGGCGGCTCTTCCGGTAACACGCTGATGCATTAAGTCTGGAGTGGTTGCAATGAATCCATCTGACATCATTCGCGGCTTTGGGCGTCCTGTTGCGTACTACCCGGAACTGGCCAAGCACCTTGGCGGAGTGAGTTCGACAGTTCTTTTTTGCCAGATGACTTACTGGATGGACAAGCTCACTTCGGATCTGGGTGTGCACAAGACATCTGACGAGATAGAGGGCGAAACAGGGCTGAGCTATGAAGAGCAGCGCACAGCCAGAAGAAAACTAAAAAAACTTGGGGTTCTGATTGAAACAGAAAAGCGCCTTGAGCACCGGATTTATTTCAAAGTCGACTTTCACCGTCTGGATGAGATTTTAACGCAAGTCTTTGAAAAAGCCCCAAATGGGGAAAGTCCATTTCGGGAAATGGGGAAAGTCCATTTCGGGAAACGGGAAATCCCTTGTTCGGGAACTGGGGAAAGTCCATCCCGCGACGAGGGGAAAGTCCATTCCGATCCTACAGAGATTACTACAGAGATTACTACAGAGATTACAAAAGACTCTTGTCAGGCTGAACCTGACGAAAGTGCGGATCCGGCTGAAGTGGTTCTTGCTCATTTCAACCGAGTCACCCGCTCCAGCTACAGGGATGGGAAAACCACGATGGGCTATATCCGTGGTCGGTTGACGGATATGTACTCTGCCGATGATTTGATGCTGGTGGCGGATTATGCGACGGCCAAATGGCTGAACGACCCGAAGATGTGTGACTTCCTGCGGCCCAAGACGCTTTTTGGTCCTGAGAACTTTCAGGAGTACTACCAGAAGGCGATGAAGTGGGCTGAGTCTGGAAGGCCGCAATGCGTCAATGGTCGCTGGCTGATGCCAGGTCGGGATATTAACCACGTTTCAAAGCCTGACAACTTCGTACCAGCGGGCTTCAGGGGGTAAGCATGCAAAACACAGGTTCGTTACTTGAGCGGCTTCGTCGGGTAATTCCGGCAGGTGTTCAGCCAAAATTCAGCAGCGCTGAAGAGTTGATGGCATGGCATCGCGAAGAGGGTGCCAGGCGAGCGGCGGAGGTTGACAAAATCAACCAGCAGGCTCGCGCAGAAAAGATTTTCGGTCGCTCGGGTATTCAGAACCTGCACAGGGGATGCACGTTCTCCAACTACGAGGTTAATACGCCAGGGCAAAAACATGCACTGACGATGGCAAAGAGTTACGCCCAAAACTTTGGCTCAGGTTTTGCGAGCTTCGTGTTTAGCGGTAGTCCCGGAACCGGGAAAAACCATCTTGCTGCGGCTATAGGCAACAGCCTTCTGAAAGACGGACGGACAGTGCTGGTGGTTACTGTTCCAGATCTCAGCACAAGAGTCAGGGCTTGCTATGACGAGGGCAAATCCGAGTCAGCCTTGCTAGACGACCTGACGCGCGTCGATCTGCTCGTTCTTGATGAATTGGGTATGCAGAGGGACAGCAAGAGCGAAAAGGTGCTGCTGAATCAGATTATTGATCGCCGCCTTGCCGCCATGAAACCAGTAGGCGTACTGACGAACCTGAATCATGAACTGCTCACCGAAACGCTTGGTGCGCGGATCCTTGACCGACTCCAGATGGACGGCGGTATGTGGGTGAATTTTGACTGGGATAGCTACCGCCCAAGGGTTAGCCACCTTCGGGTTGTTAAATAAACTAGGGGGTTTTTTATGAAAAAAAACAAATCCAAGAAAACACAATACAGCGGTGAAATCACGATGATCGAATTTCTCAAAGCTAACTCTGATTTGACTACGCGTGAAATCGCCACTGCGCTGGGGCGCGGTATGTCGTCAGTGAATGGCCAGCTTCGCCAGTTACACGGAACGGGTCAGATTACCCAAAGCGGCATGCGGAATGGCGCGGCAATGTGGTGCTTTAACGATATGCCGTTTGGCTGCGCGAACCGGCTTCGGGCGATGTTTGAAAGCCTTCTGAGGGAATGTCGCGGGGTAGCTCAATGAAATTACCTGTGTGCCCTGATTGTGGCCTTCGCCCGGAATTCTGGTGGAAGGACAACTCGTTCGGCTCCTGTTTTGGTGCCCTGAAATGTCCTAATTACCATTATCGCGTTGAGCATGGTTACTGGGCTGGTGGCAAAAACAAAGCCAGACAAGCGCTGGAAGAGAAATGGATTGAAGCGGTGAATAAAAACGAGGTTAAAAATGGCTAAGAACTCAATCGACGCATACGGCGCCAGCGGCAAAACAAACGTTCTGATGTTTGAGCCGGAAAAGTTGCATCTTGTAACCGACAAGGCTCACCCGCTTTACGATGAACGTATTCACTTACCTCTCAGTGAAGCCATGGTGCTGAACATCATAGACCAGGGTGTTCTGGAGCCTATTATTGTCTGGAAAGACCCGGAAACTGGGTACTCCTGCGTGGTTGATGGCCGTCAGCGTGTCCGTCATACCCTGGAGGCTAACAGACGCCTGGCCAAAGAGGGTAAAACTCCGCTGCTGGTTCCGGCTGTTACTAAACGCGGTTCTGCTGTTCGCATGGCTCAGGCAATGGTCAGCGCAAACGAAATCCGCCAAGCCGACACACCGCTGGGCAGAGCCAAAAAGATGGCTGATGCGCTGGAGCGCGGGCATGACGAGGAAGACCTCGCGCTGATGTTCGGCGTCAGCGTCCCCACTGTACGCGCTACGCTATCCCTTCTGGATGCCACTCAGGCAGTCAAAGACGCGGTAGAGTCCGGTACAGTAACCGTTACCCAGGCGCGTCAACTGGCATCACTAAAACCCGAAGAACAGCGGGAAAAGGTAGCCGAAATCGAAGCGGCGACCGCTGGCACTACCGGTCATGAAAAAGCCCGTCGTCAGCGCGCCGTGCTTGGCGAAACTAAGCCACGTCTCAAATCACGCAAAGAAATCACGAAAGCCCTCGAAGGTGCCAGCGGTGAATACGCTGATGCTCTGCGCTGGGTGCTAGGGGGGGCTGTATGAGCGAATTTAACATTGAAGATTTAGACGCGGTAATTGCAAGAAGTCGTGAAGGCAGTCTTGCACAAATGCTGGCGTTACAACTGAAGGGCCAAATCAGGAAGTCCGAGCAGCTGTCTGCGGAGAACGTGGCAGCAAAAAAAATAATCAGCGAATGCCGGGAGTATTTCATTGCTGGAGTGATGAACCGCATCAGGCCAACGAATGAAGGCTACCTGCATATGATTTGCGACACGTTTGCAGACGAAACCCCCGCCACCGATCACATCGTAGCCGGGATTAAGGCTGATGGCCGCGTTGAAGGTGCACACTTCGTTGCTAATAGGATGCTGGCTGCTTGGGATGCAGGTTTTATCGAAGACACAGCCAAAAACGCTGCCGATATCGCTCGCATGATTCTCACCTCAACCGAGTTTATGGCAGATGCACCAGAGGGTGATTTCGACCGTTCTTTTGCTGATGGCATCCTGGAAGATATCGCCCAGCAGATGCGCGAGGGGGCCAAATGAGCATCGCTATCGAACTTATGCAGCACGCGCTGGGTATCAATGAGCGCAACAGGACGCCATGCCGCAATTACTTCCTCGCTGGCGACGGCCATGCGGACAACATGAAGTGGCAAGCGCTTGTCTCTGATGGCTATGCAACATCACGGCCTGCGCCTGGTTTCGTTGGCGGTGGCATTATCTATAGCGTCACAGATAAGGGCGAAGAATTAGCCATTTCGTCGCTGCCTGAACATAAGAAAAAGACGCGATACGAAGAATACCTTGACGCTGATAGTTGCCTGCCATTCGGTGAATGGCTGTTGGGTTATCAACTTCCAGAGGTCGAGTATGACCGTCACGGGAAATGCCGGATGTTCAGATGCTCATACGATGCATCTTATGGCTACCCGCGTCGTGATATTCAGGGCGAATGGTGCCCAACAAAGAAAGCAGCCAAAGCCAGCTACAAAGAAGCGCTGAGTAAGTCAAAACAGGAGCGTGCCGCATGACTGATATCACCGAACTGGCGCAGAGCCTGAAAGCGGCAGCAGAGAATGCTATTGGGGCGCATGAACGGCTCGCAGCATATCCATATGGTGAGATTATCGATATCTCTCAGCATGAAGGTGAACAGATTGATATCGATATCACTGATCTGAATGAATTCAACAAAGAAGCCAACCCGGTAAACATCCTCGCGTTGGTAGAGGCGCTGGAGAAGGCGCAGCAGTTGGCCACTCAGCAGGGAAATATCGCCTGCGCGCTTTTCGATGAAGTTACCGCTCAGCGCCAGCGCATCGCCGAGCTGGAGTCCCGCACCGTCACCGTGAAGATGCCGCCTGAGCTTTACACAATCGGTGAGCTTATCAGGACGCAGGACAACCGCATTACCGATCAGCCCATGTTCGTCGTTTTCCAGAAGCGTGAAATTATCGGAAGCGACGAGCACTCGCCTAGCCGAATTTGCTGGGTATGGGATGGTGAAGAGGTCAGCGAGCTGAGAGCCAAGCGGCTGGAAGCGCTTTATCAGGATGGTCGCGACACTCGCGGATATGACCGATACGCGATGCAGGAAGTGGATGAGTTTGTTACCGCCTGCTTTACCGAGCATGGATGCAAAGACTATCTGCGCCAGAACGGTCATAACCTGCGGTTGCCGTACATTTACGCCTGCGGCTCTTTCCGAAATAACGAATATCAGCTCGTTAGAAATTGGCTGGCTGGCATCAAGTGGGAGGCTGAGTGATGGCTGAAAAATCATCTTTGGAACGCCTGCAGGAAATTAATGCAGACAATCAACGCAGAGTGACAGTCAGCGTCGGCGTTCTCAAGGCGGCGCGTAGAGAAATACAGGCTCACGTCAAGCTAAACGGCAAGGGAATCATGACGGATATGGTTCTCAACTCCCTGAATGCGATTATCGAAGGAGCTAACCAATGACCAATAACCAGTTAACCAGAGAACGCATTGAGCTAATCGCTAACTTTCATCGCGCAATGACGCTGCCGCCGTCTCACGATGAAATTGAAGAATTGGCCCGCATGGCACTGGTCGCAATGGACAGCGAGCCGGTGGCGTGGATATCACAAAGCAATCTTGATGCTTTGAGTCGTGGTCACGATGCCCTGGTGAAAAGCACTGATAATGTTGTTCAGCCCGTTCCGCTCTATCGCCACGCGCAGCCAGCGCCGGTAGTGCCTGAAGGTCTGCGAATGGCATTGAGCAATGCAGGTATAGCAGCCCCTGAATCAGATGAGATGCTAGCGGCTACTCATGAGAAGTATGTTCAGGCACTCGTTATGTGGGTGAGAGATAGGAAGCCATTCCAGCCAGCGCCGGTAGTTCAAGATGAGCGAGCGATAACTCAGCATTTCGACACGATAGCACTTGAAACAGCCAGGGAGATTTTGTGCGACGTAAATCGCCGCCATGAATTTCTTGGTGGTGACGTTCAGTTGCTCTCTCGTATTCAATGTCGAATTGATGAAGCCTGCCGCGCCGCCATGCTCGCAGCAACCCCGCAGCCACCCGGCAGTGAACCGGCCACCTTGCCTGGTAAATGGATTCCGGTAAGCGAGCGGATGCCGGAGAATGGTGTATCTGTGCTCACATTCGACGGAATGTATAGGCGAGTTCATCATGCTATGTACGGTCACTGGCAGTGCCGGGAGCCAGAGAAAATCACTCACTGGATGCCGCTGCCAGCCGCCCCGCAGGAGGTGAACCATGGCTGAGTTACGCGCAGGTTGTCAGGCAATGATTATTGGGGGCTTCTACCGCACCAATGACGGGAAGTCAGTGCTGGTTGTAGGCTTTGTGCCGAATGGTTCCCAGTTCACCTGGAATGGCGAGGTGTATGCCGAACCAGTGCCGATGGGCGATGCATGGTTAATATCAGGCGACCTGGTGGCTCGGGATGGAGATACCGGCGAAGCGAAAAGGCTGGATTTTGCGCTAATGCCAGCAAAATACCTGATGCCCATCGACGGCGACGACTTCAGCAATGAAGACCAGCACCAGAAGGAGCGGGAGCATGCCTAAATCCCCCGCAGAACGCAAAGCCATAAAACGCAAACATGCTATTTGCTATCAACAAATCTAAGGTTTGTTATTTATGCGAATGATAACCAGAAAGAAACCAGCCTTCACCGAGCTGTATCAAACAGGCGTATTGACGCGTATCGCTGCAGTAAAAAGTCCTGATGGTGGCGGCTGGCGGTTATTTGGTCTTTGGCGCGATAAGGAAATCGCGGTTTTTGTCGAGGCTGCGCGCGGAGGCGTTAGGGAGTGGTCTGGTCTGGACTATCTCGCCAGTTTCTGCGCAAGTTGCGGAATCAGTCTGTGGGAGATTCATAACAAGGTCGAACAAAAGCTACCGGAGTGATTATCAACCCATCATCTTAAGCCCGCTTTTGCGGGTTTTCTTTTTCTGGCTTGGAAAATAGGGGGTTGCACACTACACAAAATGTGCATTCTTTGTCGCGGTAGTGTTTTCTGCTGCTCTATTTTACATGCAATTAATTAAATTCTGAAATTGGCTGAGTTCTTCTGGCTGAGTGAAATAGGGGGTTGCACCAGAGAAAAAATGTGAATGACTTTTTTATATTCAATGATTTTTTGTAATACATTGAATTTATTGTTTTTTGTATTTTCATTGTCATTCTATTTTGTCCATGAAAATAGGGTCTTGATGGACGATCTAAATATGTCATTGTATTCCAGAACGTCGCGAGTTCATTTTTATCCATCCCTGTACAGGAAAAGAAAAATCTACGATTTATGAAATATTCACAAGGTGCGGACTGATGAATAAGAAAGAAATGAATGAAGCAATGGACGTTTTGGGTACGTATGTTGTCAACCACCTTTCTGGTGGAGTTTATGTTGTAACCCCGCTTAATGAAGGAGAGATTGTAATCACAAAGGAATCTCACGAGGAGTGTAAAGTATTCTTCCGGAAGAAGAAAAAGTGATTTATACTAATCACCTCGGCTGAACACCGAATCTATGGCGCCATCACCGGAGTAAAGTGATGACGCAAAAACGCAGCAACGCCATTTCACACCGTGCCCTTGAGCGCGGTGTCTCTGTTCATCTGCGCCCAGGCGGTGCAGCATGAAACTACCTCGCCGCAAATGCAAAATCTGTAATGAGTGGTTTTATCCCGCTTACCCCAATATTCGCTGGTGCAGCCCCGAGCACGGAACAGCTCTAGCTATTCAACTGCATGAGAAAAAGAAAGCCAAAGAACGTTCTCAGGAACACCAACAGCAACGCCAGCAGCACAAAAAAGAGCGTGCTCTCTGGCGTCAGCGTAAAGATGCAGTAAAACCCCTCAAGCACTGGATTGATTATACCCAAAGAACGGTTAATGACATTTGCCGGGAAACAGCCCTGGCGAACGGCGAAGGCTGCATTTCTTGTGACACTCGCAATGCTAACGCATGGCACGCCGGACATTACCGGACGACCGCTGCTGCTGGCCATCTTCGCTTTAACCGCATCAACATCAACCTTCAATGCGACGTCTGTAATACCCATAAATCCGGGAATATCGAAGCTTACCGCGCTGGGTTGGTTAAGAAATACGGTGAAGCTGCCGTTCAGGCGCTGGAGAACAACAATACCCCTCACCGCTGGACAGTCGAAGAGTTGAAGGCAATCAGGCTCGAAGCGCTGGCAGACTTACGCGCCCTGAAAAAAACGCAGGAGGCAGCATGAAGCTCGCGGCCTACTACAACGAGATCGACCCATTCGCGGCGCAATGGCTGCGTAATCTTATCGCCGGCGGTCACATCGCCCCGGGCGAAGTTGACGAACGGAGTATTGAAGATGTCACACCTGACGACCTCAGAGAATTTACCCAGTGCCATTTTTTCGCCGGGATCGGCGTCTGGTCTCATTCCCTCCGCCTCGCCGGATGGCCTGACGATCGCCCGGTCTGGACTGGTTCCTGCCCTTGCCAGCCTTTCAGCGCGGCAGGCAAAGGAGATGGGTTTGCTGACGAGCGGCACCTTTGGCCAGCCTTCTTCCACCTCATCAGCGAGCTCAGACCTCAGCATGTCTTTGGCGAACAGGTTGCAGCTGGTAACGCAAACACATGGTTCGACCTTGTACAAGCAGACATGGAAGGAGTGGGATACGCCTTCGGGCTTGTGCCGTTTACGTCAGCGGGCATCGGTGCGCCGCACATCAGGGAGCGGGCCTACTGGGTGGCCAACGCCGACAGCGTCATCAGTGACCGGAGCGGGAACGTCCGGGCGTCAGGGCGGGATGAATATTCAAACGGCGGCGATGATGTCCGGCTGGCCGACGCCGGTGGCGAATACAAAGGATCAGCCAGAAACAAAGCGGGGGCTGGAGAATCTTGCCGGGCTGGTAAAGATGGCGGGCTGGGTAACGCCAACGTCGCGCGACTGGAAGGATTCGGCGGGAATGACGGCGCAGCGGGACGGGAAAGAGCGACTGGACCAGCTGCCGCGCCAGGCATTCATGACGGGTTGGCCAACACCGAGAGCGGTGGACGGAGAGAAAGGATCGAGAACATTGCAGGGGTGCGAATCGGAAATGCAGAGGAAGGGACGGCTGGACGATTTGCCAAGCATGGCGGCATGGTCAATGAGTTCCGGCCCCTTGAGGTTAACGGTTTTTGGCGAGATGCGGACTGGCTCTTATGTCGAGATGGCAAATGGCGTCCAGTTGAACCCGGCACATTCCCGCTGGTTGATGGGTCTGCCGCACGCATGGGACGAGTCGAGTCCGGGGTGGCAAGAGTGGCAAGCAGCAACCGTGTCGGCCGCCTGAAGGGTTACGGTAACGCAATAAACGCCCAGGCAGCAGCGGCTTTCATTCGCGCTTATATGGAGGTCGTATGACATATCAACTTATTTACGTCGATCCGCCCTGGCAGTACGGAAACAAAATCAGCAACGGCGCAGCTGAGAATCACTACAGCACAATGAGTCTGGCAGAGCTAAAACGTTTACCAATTTGGGACGTGGCTGCTGAAGATGCCGTTTTGGCAATGTGGTACACCGGCACGCACACGGAAGAAGCGATCGAGCTGGCTGAAGCTTGGGGCTTTCGTATCCGCACGATGAAAGGTTTTACGTGGGTCAAACTCAACCAATATGCAGAGAGGCGATTCAACAAAGCGCTAACTGAAGGTGAACTGGTGGATTTTAACGATCTGCTGGTGATGCTGAACAGCGAAACCCGAATGAACGGCGGCAACCACACGCGGGCCAATTCAGAGGATCTCCTGATCGCAACATGCGGGACAGGGTTAGAGCGTGCAAGCGCGTCAATTAAACAGGTTGTTTATTCCTGCCTGGGTCAGCACAGCGAAAAACCGTGGGAAGTTCGCCACCGGCTGGAGCTGCTGTACGGCGACGTTAAGCGAGTAGAGCTGTTTGCTCGCGAATCCTGGCCTGGCTGGGACCGCTGGGGAAATCAGTGCAATAACTCTTTCGAAATTATCCCCGGACATATCATTAAAAATGAGGTGGAAGAATGATTAACCCTTCTGAAGTTGGTAAATCAGGTGAAATGGTTCGCCTCCGCACTCTGGAAAGCATCTGGATACAGGGAAAGCTGCGTATGTGGGGGCGCTGGTCCTATATCGGCGGCGGCAGTGGCGGGAATATGTTTAACCAGTTACTGGCTTCCGGGAAAGTCACTAAAACAGCCATCAACGAAGCATTACGCAGGATGAAGAAGTCTGGCATCTCGAAGCCAGAGCTTGAGGCGTTTTTTCGTGAAATACTCGCGGGGAAAAACAAAAGCGGCCTGGCCTTCTGTACAGACGATGAAGGACTGCTGATTGATAAGGTACTGGGGGCAGTCCTTATTACGGGTGGTCACAAAGAGCTGTATTACCTGCTGGTGGAGCATTACCGGTTACGGAAGAGCAAACGCCGCATAGCGGAAGAGCTTTATGACAAGCATCCAGACTGGTGCTTTATGACCTGCAGGCGAAGAGTTGATGCATGGATAAGTTTGGCAGAATCGATGCTATATGCACCAATGCGTGACGCATTCGGCACAAATGGCGACAGATTTTACTTGCAAAGTGAGCCAGAAACTGCTTGAATTGTGATAGGCTCGGGACGTTAAAGCGAACTGAGCAGCAAAAATTACTGAAGCCCGAGGTTAACGCCTTGGGCTTTTTGCTTTCCGGCGACACGACAGGGGTATTCGCGAGATGCATTGCATCAGTACCCCTGTCACATCGTCGTATAGCATTGAAAATGAAATTGGCAGATGTTAAATTTCTGGGGTGGTGAATCCCCCTATGCGGAGGGGCATTGCCAGTCTGATATGTTTTTTTGCGCATTGCGAGTCGTCTGTGGACTGGCGGCGACTTACCGGGAGGCACCCGGCACCACACTCCATGTTTTTCTTGTTTTACGTACTATACTTTTTGTGTGGTTGCATCGTTTCGCTAAATCCTGAAATAACGTGCATAAGACGTTGTGGCAGAGCTGGCGGTGTAACCTCCACTGAACAAACTACCATTTTGCCCACTTCGACGAGTGGGCTTTTTTTTGCTCAGACATATAAAGGCCGCGCATTTGTTCGGCCTTTTCTATTTGTGCCGCCAGAACGTCACTCACTCTGTGTGTTGTCGTAAATCCATCTGGCGGCCATTTATATGAAAGGCTCGCCGGAGAAATGAAATCAAGTTCAAGCCCTTACACCAAGAGGGGCTGGAAAGGATGATGTAGGCGATTATTTTTGCACAAAGGTATGGACCTGGGCATTAATGCCTGATATTCTCCAGTTACTTTTACTTTGAGGTAATGCAGGATGTTAAAAAAGGCCACCGTAACAATCCAGACAGAAGGAACGCACCTTTATCATGGCGACTGCCTTGAATTGCTGTCGCTAATGGAGGGATCCTCCGTAGATTTAGTGGTGACATCCCCTCCTTATGCTGATCAGCGAAAAGGCACTTACGGTGGGGTATCCCCTGACAAATATGTTGACTGGTTCGCACCCATCGCGGAGCAGCTGCTAAGGGTTCTGAAGCCGTCAGGGTCTTTTATTCTTAATATCAAAGAAAAAGCCGTAGATGGCGAGAGACATACCTATGTTCTTGAGTTGATTCTTCGCATGCGTCAGATGGGGTGGTACTGGACGGAAGAGTATATCTGGCATAAAAAAAATTCCTTCCCTGGTAAATGGCCTAATCGTTTCAGAGACTCATGGGAACGGTGCCTTCATTTCACTAAATCCAGAAAATTCGCCATGTATCAGGAAGCTGTAATGGTCCCGATGGGAGACTGGAGAAAGGAACGACTCAAGAAGCTCAGCGCCAAGGATACCGTGCGAGATGAGTCCAGCGTAGGAAGCGGATTTGGGAAAAATATCTCTAACTGGCAAGGTAGAGATATGGCCTATCCGTCTAATGTTCTACACATGGCCACGGAATGCGGTAATAAAAACCATAGTGCTGCATTTCCTGAAGCTTTGCCGGAGTGGTTCATTAAGCTTTTCACCAAAGAAGGTGATGTTGTATTGGATCCATTCGCTGGTTCCGGCACTTCTTTGTTGGTAGCAGACAGGCTATCGAGAAATGCAGTGGGCTTTGAATTGCTTGGCGAGCATTGCTCTGTTGCAAAAGACAGAATTGGCTTGCAGGGTAACATTGAGCAGGGGATTGTTACATTCAGCAAAAAAGCTGAATAACCTTTAATGATGTGTTAGTTTCCCTTTTGGTTAACCAGTAAAGGAAAACAAGATGTCAGGCATCTGTATTATTGAAGGTTGTGGCAAGCCAGCAAACAAAATCATCGGGGTTCGCCTTCGTCGTGAGTTGGATGATCTTTCTGCTATATGGGCTCAGAATACAAACGCGTATTTGTGTGATGAACATGCGGCGATGGGTTATGAAGTGGATGTCAAGTTCACTCCAAGAGACGATCACACGATCAAAACTACAGTGAGCAATGGTGATTCTGAACCGGTTGTACGCTTATTTGAAATCACCAACCCAGTGAATCGGACTGAAGACGATAAGTAATTTCAGTCAGTAAAATATACAAACCCGCCAACGTGCGGGTTTTTTTATTATCAGGTCCCGCAGGAATCGTCATCGATATGCTTCGTTGTTAAATCCAGCCTGACGGGCCTGACCCCTTTCAAGCACACAGCTTCCCGATCTTTAATCGGAGGCGGTAACTATGGCTAAACGTATGCAAGACAAAGAGAGCATTGCCGGGATGTCCTGGCTGGTTCTGCTGATCATTGCTTGCTGGGGTGGACTTGTCCGCTACCTGATCGATGTGAAGCAGAGCAAGGCAACATGGAGCTTGATCAATGCTCTTGCCCAAATGGTGGTTTCAGGGTTTACCGGCGTTATTGCTGGCCTGGTGAGCATTGAAAGCGGATTAAGCATTTACATGATACTGGCCACTTCCGGAATTAGCGGGGCAATGGGTTCTGTTGCTTTGACCTATTTCTGGGAGCGCATTACCGGAGTTAAGGCGCCATGACAGCAGATCAGATTATTGAGGGCATCCTCGGTAAAGAAGGGGGTTACGTAAATAACCCGAATGATAAAGGCGGCCCAACGCGCTGGGGTATCACGCAGACTACCGCCCGCGCATATGGCTATAGTGGCGATATGAAGGCGTTACCACGGGATACAGCCAAAGCAATTTATCTGTCGCAATACTGGACAGAACCGAAGTTTGACTGCATCGCCGAGTTGTCGCCAGCCATTGCACAGGAATTGTGTGATACAGGCGTGAACATGGGGCCGCGTGTCGCCAGTACATTCCTGCAGCGCTGGTTATCAGCGCTGAATATGCAGGGCAAGCTATATCCGGACCTGAAGCCGGACGGCGCGATCGGCAATATCACCGTCGCCGCTCTGAAGAGTTACCTTGCTGTTCGCGGCAAAGATGGCGAAACCACATTGCTAAAAGCGCTGAATTGCAGCCAGGGTGCTCGCTATCTGGAGCTAGCCGAAGCGAGGCCTGCAAACGAGGTGTTCCTGTACGGCTGGGTTAAAGAGCGGGTGAGCCTATGAAGATGATTATTTTCGCTCTGCTGGCGCTGGTGGCCTTGCTCGTTCTGTTGTTACTGCGCAAATATACCCGGCTGGAGTTCGTTGGGCATGCCCGATTGCTGCTTAAAACATGGTCTGTCCGCCTGGGCGCTGCCGGCGCGTTGGTCGGTGTATGGGCTCAATCATTCCCGGATGCTGCTCTTCATGCCTGGGCAATGCTGCCGCCGGATATCAAAGGTATTCTGCCGCCCAACGTTGTGGCGATGATTAGCCCCGCACTGGTAGTTCTCGCCATCCTTTCTCAGTACGTCAGACAGCCAAAGCTGAAAGAAAAAGCCGATGAGCAGCAGGAGCCGCAATGAGCCTTGAATTTATCAGCGGGCTGGTAGTCGTTCTGCTTGGCTTAATCGCTGGCGCATTTGGGTTAGGCCATGCCCGCGGGACCAGTAAGGCGGAAGCCAAAGCCGAACAGCAGCGAACCGAAGAGAACGCCGCCGCTAACGTCGCCGTGGCAGAACGGAAGGCGCAAGCAACTAAAGAGGCCAGCAATGTACAGCAGACTGTTAGCCATATGCCTGATGACGATGTTGATCGCGAGCTGCGCGAAAGATTTACCCGCAAAACCTGAAGTCATCGATACTGCCTGCAGCTGGGTGCGCATCATCTACCTGACTGACCACGATATCGATGTTCTCGACCGCCAGACAAAGCGCGACATTCTGGCGCACAACAAATCAGTGCAGGCTAACTGCCCGCAACAGTAAAGAGAGGAATGTATGACAGTAGTTCTAACAGCTAAACAGATTGAAGACCTCGCCGACTTTGCGAAAAAGGACGGACAACCGCAATACACCATCACTACCGGCACTATTCCTGAGTTTGAAGCTGAAGACGGTAGCACCATCCCGGAGTATCACGGTTTGATTGCCTATTCTGATTCGCTTGAGCATGGTGTTTTGCAACTGTGTGAGTAGGGCATTACAGGAGCCATTCTACAGAGTGGCTTCGATAATGCTGGAGGAATCTTATGGCAACGATTAGGGATTTATCCCGGCAGCTAAAGCAGTTGCAAAAGCAAATCCCTTTCGCTACGGCGCAGGCTATGACATCGGTAGTAAGGGATATCGCTGCAGCGCAAAAAGTGGCGCTGGGACGAAAGCTGGAATCGCCGACGCCTTTCACAGTTAATGCTGTGGGCTCATCGGGGGCCAGAAAGAATAACCTCCGCGCGAAAGTTTATGTGCGTGATATCGCCGCTGAGTATCTGGAGCCATTCGAGTTTGGCGGCGAGCATAAGCTGAACAGCCAGGCACTGCTCAACCCGAAGAACATCAAACTGAACAAGTACGGCAACATGCCGCGCAATAAGCTGTCGCAGTTGAAAGCGAAGCCCAATGTGTTCGTCGGTGAGGTCAATGGCGTAGATGCTGTTTGGCAAAGACGTAAACCAATGAAGGCGAAAAAGAAACGCGCTAAGCGCTCAGCAAATGGTACGCGTCGACCAAAGCGGAAACAGCGCGCTCCTAAGCTGCTGCTGAGGTTTGGCGATGCGTTGCCCGTAACGCCAGTGCTCGGGTACATGGACCGCTCACGGGCTATGGCGGAAGCATTGATGCCCGGTGCGCTGAGCCGTGCCATCGCAGAAGCGATCAGGACAGCAAAATAAGCAAGGTGATGAAATGTCGAAACAAAGGAAAAAGAAAACCACAGAATCTGCAAATTCTGCGGTTGGATGTAAGATTGATTCAGCGTGGCTGAATAGAGCGCAGAGAGAACTAATGCATTTACTGATTAATGCAGGACATTCTTAATTATCTCTTCGATATTTTTCTGGTGCTCAGTCGTAGAAGTGTCAATACCTTTTGCTATCTGGTTCAGCACTGTAACAATAGTGTCTCTGTTCATTACGTCCTGCTCCAGTAACTCAGCCGTTCGACGAAAAGAATCGGCTACCAAACCCTTTGATATACCAGCCTGTTCAGCGAACAGCAGCGACAGATGCACGGTTGCCGTTTGTTGTCCGGCAAGCATTGCTACGATGAGATCGAGTTGCTCTTTGGTCATAATCTTTTCCTTTAAGTGAAGCGCTCCACCTGCTCGTGGCGCGCCTCTTGAAAATACCCGACTCGATGTGGGCTTTCATCATCCGCTTACAAAAAATGGGTCCTTCCTGAGACTTTTGTAAGGCACGGGCATTGCGCGCCGCAGTGTTTTCCTAGCTACAGGTTTTCAAATTTGGGTAACAGGTAACAGTTACATTTTGTTTCATCTTCTGGTTTGTCACTGTTTATAAAAAACTTTCTCAAAAAAAATCTGTTACATGGGTTGTTACCTTTCTTCATGGGTAACAGATTTGGGTAACAGGTGCAGGTAACACAGAGGTAACAATGAACCAGTCGGATTTTGCAAAGCTCCACGGCGTCAGTCGTAAAACGGTCACGATGTGGAAAAGCAGGGGATGGCTGATCATGTCCGGTGATGACATTGATGTTAGCGCCTCGAATGCCCAGCTTGAAAAATACAGAAAAACAATTAACCGGACGGGTAAGGACAATACCGTCGTTCCCATTAAAAAGAATCCCATTCCGTTACCGTCTAAAGATAAAAATGCGGATGAAGGGGGCGATCCGTCACTGGAAAGTATTGCCAGGGAATTACTCCTGGAGAACGGGGCTGAGTTATCGCTGGATGAAGCGCGTCGTGTAAAAGAAAACTACTTAGCATTACTGACAAAATTAGAGTTTCAGCAAAAAGATGGTCAGCTCATTGAAATGACCGTAGCCGAGGAGGTTCTTTTCAACGCCTTTCGCCAACAGCGTGATGCCTGGCTCAACTGGCCATCAAGAGTGGCGCCGTTGATGGCTGCTGATCTTGGCGTGCCAGCGGACAGGATGACAGAGGTGCTGATTGAACATGTCCACAAACATATCTCAGTCCTCGGAGAACCAGAATTTAACCCGGCAGAAGACTGAGCGACTTCAGCTTAGTGCCAGAAAGGGGTGGATGCCGCCGCCGCGTATCAGCGTACCGCAATGGGCGGATGATTACCGAAAGCTGGCTAAAGAAGCGGGCAGCACCTCCGGTAACTGGGAGACCTCGACCGTAGAGATTGCCCGTGGCCCGATGCTGGCGGCGACCGAATCCGGCGTGCATGTCATTACGGTAATGTGCTGCACGCAGCTGATGAAAACGGCATTGCTGGAAAACCTGTTCGGCTATTTCGCTCACCTCGACCCATGCCCGATTT
>NZ_JABXQS010000009.1:0-2075 GCF_014103785.1 Klebsiella sp. RHBSTW-00215 | reverse complement strand
CCGGTGCAGCCTTTTTTCTCCTGCCACATGAAGCACTTCACCGACACCCTCATCAGTGCCAACATAGTAAGCCAGTATACACTCCGCTAGCGCTACGTGACTGGTTCAGGGCTGCGCCCCGAAACCCGCTAAAAGCTAATGACGCGCCTGCGGCTTGTCCAACGCCTCACGGCACCGGATTAAAATCCGCTCCCGTTCACCGTTTCTGACTGCCTTTCACCGTCGCTGGCGCTTCACCGTATCTACTGTGTCTGGCAGACTGTGCTGATTTATTCTGACTGGAGAACGTTATGGCCAGACTGACAAACTTGACGCCTGCAGAGAAAAAATTTCTTGATGATGCTGTTGCCGCAGCTGAAAGAGCGTCAGGTAAAAAGCTAAATCAGCCTAACCGGCACACCGTCCTGAACAGAGCGCGTGCGCAAATTGAGTTGCAGCGTTACGCCGACCGCCAGCGTGCATTACGTGAGGATGAGCGGCAGCAGTCCGATTTTGCCTGGTCACGTCCGCGCGCGCCGCGCCGCTGATTTTGGCTTTTGGCGGTTTAGTGGTGCTGATGCTGCGAAATCACCTGCCATTCATCTGCGTGCATAGCCATGCAGTCGCGCAGAAATCATCAGGGGCGTTTTTCCGGGATACTGCTGAGGCAAGGTGCCGGAAACGGCCCTGATGCGGCAGGATTGCGCTGAGGGCGCCTGCGGGGGTGCGGGCAACGGATGTTATGTTCAATTCTGTTTTCTTCATATTATCTGGATAGGGAATGATAAAAAAAATCTGCATTACTGTTATCGTCGTTTTTTTGCTGTTGGTTGGCTATGGTGCTTGGATTGGATCTGAGCAAAATCAGCGAGGAGTATCTTTATTTGAGGTTGCATATACATACAACGCAATGAATCCAATTAGTCGGATCGGCTATACATTTATGCTGAAGAGAAATCATGCTTTAGTCGAGAGGGCTGGAGAGGTTAAGAAATCTATTGATAGCATGAGTGGTGAGTGATTTTTTAAATTTAAAGGACTGATATGAAAAAGATACTTTTTTGTTCGCTGCTTCTTCTTTCTGCAAGTTCATTTGCACAACAATTCCATTATCAGTGTGAAGGACGAGATTTAAAGATAATGCTTTCACCTAATGCAGCTTTTCTTGATGGTAAATCATTCGAATATAAGAATGGAGAGACGAATGGGGAAACGACAAAGATGACATTCTTTGGTCCTTCTGGTGAGGTTCTCAAGTTTTTGGTTAATCCTGTCAATAACTTATATCGTATGGGGCTGACTTCAGGTGCTACATTTGAAGAGATAAATTGCACTGAAATCTAGAAATATTTTATCTGATTAATAAGATGATCTTCTTGAGATCGTTTTGGTCTGCGCGTAATCTCTTGCTCTGAAAACGAAAAAACCGCCTTGCAGGGCGGTTTTTCGAAGGTTCTCTGAGCTACCAACTCTTTGAACCGAGGTAACTGGCTTGGAGGAGCGCAGTCACCAAAACTTGTCCTTTCAGTTTAGCCTTAACCGGCGCATGACTTCAAGACTAACTCCTCTAAATCAATTACCAGTGGCTGCTGCCAGTGGTGCTTTTGCATGTCTTTCCGGGTTGGACTCAAGACGATAGTTACCGGATAAGGCGCAGCGGTCGGACTGAACGGGGGGTTCGTGCATACAGTCCAGCTTGGAGCGAACTGCCTACCCGGAACTGAGTGTCAGGCGTGGAATGAGACAAACGCGGCCATAACAGCGGAATGACACCGGTAAACCGAAAGGCAGGAACAGGAGAGCGCACGAGGGAGCCGCCAGGGGGAAACGCCTGGTATCTTTATAGTCCTGTCGGGTTTCGCCACCACTGATTTGAGCGTCAGATTTCGTGATGCTTGTCAGGGGGGCGGAGCCTATGGAAAAACGGCTTTGCCGCGGCCCTCTCACTTCCCTGTTAAGTATCTTCCTGGCATCTTCCAGGAAATCTCCGCCCCGTTCGTAAGCCATTTCCGCTCGCCGCAGTCGAACGACCGAGCGTAGCGAGTCAGTGAGCGAGGAAGCGGAATATATCCTGTATCACATATTCTGCTGACGCA
>NZ_JABXQS010000007.1:0-3288 GCF_014103785.1 Klebsiella sp. RHBSTW-00215 | reverse complement strand
CGGTGGCGGCAGCGGGCACGACCGCGTGCAGGTTGTCGCCGCGCTGATGGCCATCGATGCCGGACTCGAGCGGCTGCGGCACGCCGTGCTGGAAAAGGGGGAAGACGATGATCGTTAAGTTTCACCCCCGTGGGCGCGGCGGTGGCGCCGGTCCGGTGGATTATCTGCTGGGCAACGACCGCCAGCGCGAAGGTGCCAGCGTTCTGCAGGGGAAGCCGGAGGAAGTCCGGGAGCTTATCGACGCCTCGCCCTACGCCAAAAAGTACACATCCGGCGTCCTGTCCTTTGCCGAACAGGACTTACCGCCCGGCCAGCGGGAAAAGCTGATGGCGAGCTTTGAGCGGGTTCTGATGCCCGGACTCGATAAAGACCAGTACAGCGTGCTGTGGGTTGAGCACCGGGACAAGGGGCGGCTGGAGCTGAACTTCCTGATCCCGAACACGGAGCTGCTGACCGGCAGGCGTCTCCAGCCGTATTACGACCGCGCCGACCGTCCGCGCATTGATGCCTGGCAGACCATCGTGAACGGTCGGCTGGGGCTGCACGACCCGAACGCGCCAGAGAACCGGCGGGCGCTGGTCACGCCGTCCGCGCTGCCGGAAACGAAGCTGGAAGCCGCTCAGGCGATTACGCGGGGTTTACTGGCCTTAGCCTCATCCGGGGAGCTGAAAACCCGCCAGGACGTCACCGAGGCGCTGGAAAGCGCAGGTTTTGAGGTGGTGCGTACCACGAAAAGCAGCATCAGCATTGCCGACCCGGACGGGGGGCGAAATATCCGACTGAAGGGAGCCATCTATGAACAGTCTTTTAACGCTGGCGAAGGACTTAGAGCAGAAATCGAAAGCGCAGCAGCAGAGTACCGGCGAGATGCTGAAAGCCGCATTCAGCGAGCACGAGAAGTCTGTCAGAGCGGAACTGAGCGAAAGCGAGAAGAGAATCAGTGCCGCCATGCTCGACCACGACCGGAAGCTGTCCTCAGCCCTGAGCCAGCGCACGAAAGGGATGCTGCGCATGGTCAGCCAGACGTGGCTGACCATCGTCCTGGTGTCCGCGCTGCTGATCGCCTCGAGCGCGGGCATTCTGTGGTGGCAGAGTCAGCAGATACTCGACAATTACACGACCATCCGGGAGCAGAAGAGCACGCAGACCATGCTGTCCGAGCGGAACAGCGGCGTGCAGCTCTCGACCTGCGGCGAGCAGAGACGCCGCTGCGTGAGGGTGAACTCGGAAGCGGGACGATTCGGAGAGGATTCGAGCTGGATGATACTGGCGGGGAAATAGCACATGACAGAGCTGGAAAAGCAGTTGCTGAGCGCATTAGAGCAGCTACAGCAGGACTACTCGAAAAGGCTGGACGAGTGGGAGAGCGCCTTCGCGGAATGGCGGACGATGTCTGGTCTTATGCAACGGGAGAACGCGGCGCTGAGCGAGCGCGTCACGGGCTTGAGCAGGCAGGTGCAGAGTTTGAGCGATCAGCTGCGCCGGTTGTCACAAGGCTGAATGGTATCGAGGCGCACCGGGAGCAGCACCAGAAAGCGCTGGAGCTGGAACGATCACAGCGCCAGCGGACGTATGACGGTCCGTCGCTGTAACAAACCGGATAAAACGGAGATTGCGGCGCAGATCCCCGCCGAAAGCCGGTGCCGAAAAGAGATGTTATTGTAAATAAATTAGTAACACGAAGCAGGAGTATCTATGGCTCAATATTTTAGTGACATCCAAGTTTCTGATAAGGGAATGATTAAGCTTATCCGAAACAATGGGAAGGATTATATCTTCCCAGCAAGTAAAATAATTCAAGTTCAAAGGGTTAAACCAAAAGACGATCCTAATTCATGGGTGCCTATAGCAAGAGACCTATTTTCTCTTTTTGGTAGCGATGCTTTTAAAGAGACAAGACCAGAGACTATATGCATCGTAACGAGCGATGATTATTTATATGTTTCCGTGCCTTATTCAGATGCGCTATATAGTCGAATTGATAATGCCCATACATACTCAACTAACCGAGCAAAAGATAAGTACGGAACTTTTAGATAGTTAAGTTATTTGAAATGAAACATTCTCATAAGAGTCGATGACGTCATCTTTTTTGACGAAAGATTGAATGATCCTCTTGAGATCCTTTTGTTACAGCCGTAATCTTCGTCCTTGTAAACGAAAAAACCCGCGTTCTCAGGCGCGGGTTCTTTCGAAGGTTAGAAGTTTCTCAGGCTTTCTAACCTAAGGTAACTGTCTTGTGCGAGACGAGTCACCAAAACTGTCCTTCCAGTGTAGCCGTACTCAGGCACCCACTTCAAGAACTCCAGATAAATCTCTCGCACATCTCAGTTACCAATGGCTACCGCCACTGGCGATTTTTCGTGTCTGTTCCGGGTTGGACTCAAGATGATAGTTACCGGAGCTAGCGTGGTAGTCGGACTGAACGGGGGGTTCGTGCATACAGTCCAGCTTGGAGCGAACTGCCTACCCGGAACTGAGTGTCAGGCGTGGAATGAGATAAACGCGGCCATAACAGCGGAATGACACCGGTAAACCGAAAGGCAGGAACAGGAGAGCGCACGAGGGAGCTACCAGGGGGAAACGCCTGGGATCTTTATAGTCCTGTCGGGTTTCGCCGCCACTGATTTGAGCGTCAGATTTTGTGATGCTTGTCAGGGGGGCGGAGCCTATGGAAAAACGGCAGCGCCGTATCCTTTTCCGGCCCTTCCTGATTTGAGCGCCATCTCTCTATCCCGTTATCCGTTAGCTTGCAACGCCCGCCGCAGTCTCACGGCAGGAGCGTAGCGACCGAGTGAGCGAGGAGGCGTCATTTCACCGTCACCTGCATTTTGCACGTACGCCCTGAAGCCGCATTTTCCCCTTGCCACATGAAGCACTTCCCCTCATTCCCACTTCGATTTAACATATTAAGCCAGTATACACTCCGCTAGCGCTATGTGACTGGTTCAGGGCTGCGCCCCGAAACCCGCTAAAACCACTGACGCGCCTGCGGCTTGTCCAACGCCGCGCCGACCGGGAAAAGATTTCCCGTCCGTCCCGGCGTTATCAGGAGGCCGGATTGGCAGATAAACGCAGCAAAATGCTCACGATGTGGGTTACCGAGGATGAGCACCGGCGTCTGCTGGAGCGCTGCGACGGTAAGCAGCTAGCGGTCTGGATGCGGCAGACGTGCCTGGACGAGAAGCCCGCCCGCGCCGGCAAACTTCCGTCCATCTCGCCGGCGCTGCTTCGTCAGCTTGCCGGCATGGGTAACAACCTCAACCAGATTGCCCGGCAGGTTAACGC
>NZ_JABXQS010000006.1:0-7931 GCF_014103785.1 Klebsiella sp. RHBSTW-00215 | reverse complement strand
GGTCGCCGGGATCGACTGACAAGCGAATGGCGCGAACTGGTCGCTTACGTGAGTATACGCTTTGAGGCCGGGAACAGAACCATATTTGGCATTGACCATGTTCATGGCTTCGCCATGCCGCGCTGTCGGGAAAAACTGACCATCGCTCGATGCTGACGTGCCCATCCCCCAGACGCGTGACATCGGCAGTTTACCCTGCGCGGCCACCACAATTGCCAATGCCTGGTTCATGGCTTCGCTTTCAACATGCCAGCGGGCAAGGCGTGAGAGCTGCCAGTAATCATGCGTGTTTGTAGCTTCCGCCATCTTACGCAGGCCCAGATTGAGCCCTTCAGCGAGCAGGACGTTGAGCAGACCGATCCGGTCGCGACATGGAGCCCCGGTTCTCAGATGGGTAAACGCATCTGTGAAACCAAGGGCTGCATCAACTTCAAGCAGCATGTCGGTAATCCGAACGGACGGCATTCGGCGATACAGATCCAGTATGAGTGCCTCGGCACCATCCGGCACGTCTGCTGTCAACCTGTCGATCCGCAACGTTCCATCTTCTATGCTACCGTGCGGAATAGTGCCGTTACGGGCAGCCCGGGCCAGCCGCTTAAGAGCGATCGTGAGTCGCGCCTTTCTGTCTGCCAGCCAATCCTGTGGGTTGGAAGGCACGGCCAGTTTTGCATTTTCCTGCGCCGCGATCATCGGCACCAGTACCTGCTTGAGGTCACCATAGCGGCGCGAATGAGCGAGCCAGACATCTCCGGAACGAAAAGCATCCCGGAGGTGAAAGAGTACCGCCACTTCCCAAAGACGGGTATCTCCTTTTTCCTGAGCTCGTAAATGACGGTTCCATTTGGAGCTGGGCCGCAGGAAACGCCTTTCTGGCGATGCAACACCTTTCATCTCTCCGATCGACAAAGCTGCTGCTACCAATGGTCCGGCGACCGGCGCGGCTTCGAGCTTCAGACAGCGCAACATGCGGGGCGCATAACGACGAAAGCGATGGTATCCCTGCCCGACATATGCAAGAGGCTCATCGGCTAGCGTGTTGCTGAGTTGAGTCCCTGTCGCTACCAGTTGAGCGAGCCGGTCCCATGCAACCGAACTGGCGACAGCCATCTCCAGCGGGGTTCCGTCACTGCGGGCCTCAAGCAACGAAGCTCCCAGCGCGGTGAAGGTACGGATCGTATCCGTGAGTGTGGCTTTAGAGCCGGAAATTGTTTCGTCATGCTGGCGCTTCGCTTCCCGCCAGGTTTTTCCTACGATCCTGTCATGGGTTTCGACTATGGCATCAGCAATCGCCGCTTCCCACTCCACAACACAGACGGCAAGGATCGCCCAGCGGCGGTCCGAAGTGATGTCACGCAAACCGTCGGTGAAGTAGCGTTCACCCTGCCGACGCAGCCGGGCAATGCGATGGGCAGGTATGCTGGCCAAAGCACTATGATTGATATTCAGGGTACGCAGAAATTCGAGCCTGTCGAGCAAACGGTTAGCAGCAGCCGAGTTGTTACCAACCTCGAAGTTGCGAAGCCAGATGAAACGACTGATATTGCCGGCGAGCATTTCACTCAGAAGTTTGTCCAGGTGATCGCGAACATCCGCTGTTAAATTTTCCGCAATCCGCGTTTCAATCCGCCGCTCAGCGGCGACCAGAGCATCCGCGCACAAGCGCTCGATTGTCGATACTGCGGGCAGAATGGTGGAAGTTTCCCGACACCGCACAATAAAACGATGAGCAAGATCCTCGTTTGATCTGGCATCTTCGGCCTGGCCGAAAGTCCACTCCCGCAGATCACGGGCACCACGGCCCGTGAAGGTCTTGTAGCCGTAAATTTCGCGCAGCGTGTCCATGTGCTGCTGACGGGTTTGGCGCCGTGTGGCATAAGTGAGAAGCGCATCAGCCGGAACTCCAAGCTGAGCACCGACGAAGGAAAGGACTTCACGCGGGATCATCTCACCAGGAGCCAGTGCACGGCCCGGATATCGTAAGGCACAAAGTTGCAGGGCAAAGCCAATCCTGTTTTCCGGTCTGCGGCGCTGCCTAATGTTTTCCAGGTCATCATCGCCCAGCGTGTAGAACTTCAGTAGCGACAGTTCGTCCGTGGGCAGATCGAACAGCGCTGCTCGCTGCCGTTCGGTGAAAATATGGCGTCGTGACATACAAATTCGTCCCTTTTGAAGTATAGTCTGTTTTGGACAACAGCCAGCCCATATAAATCAGGGCGTTCCGATACAAAAATCCAGGAGGGTTCAATTGGGACATCGTGCCGCCATTTACTGCCGGGTTTCAACAGCGGATCAGTCTTGTGAACGCCAGGAATTTGATCTGCGAGCCTTCGCCGGCCGTGCCGGCTACGACGTGGTGGGAATATTTAAGGAAACAGGTTCAGGAACTAAACTCGACCGGGCCGAGCGAAAGAAAGTCCTGGCGCTTGCCCAGTCCAGACAAATTGATGCAATCCTGGTCACTGAGCTTTCCCGGTGGGGGCGCTCGACGCTCGATCTGCTCAATACGCTACGTGAACTGGAGAACTGGAAGGTTTCCGTGATAGCCATGAATGGAATGGCGTTCGATCTTTCGTCGCCGTATGGACGAATGCTGGCGACGTTTCTTTCCGGCATTGCGGAGTTTGAGCGGGATCTCATCAGCGAGCGGGTCAAGTCAGGCCTTGCTGTTGCGAAGGCACGTGGTAAGAGGCTTGGTCGTCAGGCCGGAGTGCGACCAAAATCAGACCGACTTTTGCCTAAGGTGGTTGCGATGAGGGCCGAGGGACGCAGCTATCGCTGGATCGCACGCGAGCTCGGTATCAGCAAGAATACCGTCGCTGACATCGTGCAACGACACAGAGCTAACGCTTAGGGTGTCATTTCGCCCTCAGCCGGAACCGACCCCTGAGTGCCTCCGGCGCGGTGCGGGTAAGGGATGTTATGGTAAATCGTTGTGGGATCGACAGAAGTCAACGGGCGGTGTAACGTTAGAGCCAGAAAAAACGAAGCCCCGGAAATCATGAGCAATCTTGGCGGATGAGCATGATAACCAGGGCTAGGTACGAAACCTTGAAGGAATCTTAGCACATGAACCGTGCCAGACAACAGCCCGCCATAAGCGCAGGCCGGATTGAGTAACGCTGCACTTAACCTTTTCAACGAGCGCTTGCCGCACAAGCCGTACTTTTCGGACGATTTGCACTTTGGTGTGCGCATTGCCGGTAAGGAACGCGCCATCCTGGCGAAATACATCCAGTTCAATCAGCCACACGCCATGTTCTGGCTGGGATTCGACGTTGATCGCGCCGGTGCCGCCATCGACTGGAGCGACCGCAACGCGCCCGCACCCACGCTGACTATCACCAATCCCGAAAACGGACACGCGCACCTGCTGTACGCACTTAAAACCTCGATACGCACTGCGCCGGACGGAAAAATGAAGCCGCTGCGCTACGCCGCCGCCGTGGAGAACGCGCTACGTAAAAAGTTAGAGGCTGACGCGGGATATGCGGGGCTAATCTGCAAAAATCCGAACCACAGCCACTGGAAAATTGCAGTATGGCAGACGGAACTCTATACGCTGGACTGGCTGGCCGACTTTCTCGACCTGAACGCGACGAACGACAAAGAAATCGTTGCCGGCTACGGCTTAGGCCGTAACTGCACGTTGTTCGATAAAACCCGCAAGTGGGCATACCGCGCCATCCGTCAGGGCTGGCCTGAGTATGAACAGTGGCTACAAGCCTGCTATGAACGAGCCAGTGCCTACAACCTGCAATTCTCAGTGCCTTTGGATGAAAATGAGGTGATAGGTGTTGCTAAAAGCATTGCAAAGTGGACTCATTTACATATTAGCGAGGAATCGTTTAAAAAATATGTTTTGAAAACCCATACTTCTGACTTGCAGAAAATAAGAGGAAGTGTTGGTGGTAAAAATAGCCGTTCAGGAGGTAGGCCTATTGGTACTTCATCACCATTATCTGAACGGCAATGCCAACCATGGCTAAAATTAGGAATTAGCAGATCAACTTATTATAGGAACAAAAATGGCAGATAGAAACTTAGTTGAACGTTACGTTAGAAAATTTAGAAAGGAATTGGAAAGTTATTTGGTTAATGGCGTGTCTGTTCGTTTGGATATTCTATACGCGAAAGATGGTGGAGGGTTGGTGAAAGTAACCTTCAATCAAAAAGGTGAAAATACTGACAACTATAATGGTTCATTCGATACGCTGGGTGACGCTGTTGCAGCAAGTGGACAGAAAGCTTTTGGTGGTAATTTAAAAAATATAAAATTTGGTGGAACCAATAAGATAATGGATATGGAAAATATCTATCTTATAAAATCAGAAAAGAGCGAGGAATGGGCTAGAGGTAAAGCAACCCAGGATGTCATGGATATTGTTTCTGGGAGTCGTAAATGATTACTTTAGAGAAAGATGGCACTAAATTAACTATGGATAGTGCTAGTGATATGGATATTATGCTTAACGGCTCTGATTCATTATCTAGATATTTCAAACCACACAAAGAAGTTCATGCTGCATTTATAGGAACCCCTGTGTTGTTGTTTATTACTGTGAACATCACATATCTATTTATGTATAAAGATCAAACGTGGTTTGCAGAGGGGGTGTTTATGTCTCTCTGTATATTTACGTCATTCATTCTTTCCGGCATTACTGCTTATTTTATATACAAGAAGAATAGCTCGACAGGTTTAGCATGGGGGGCTGCTGGATTTTTAATTGTCATTTCGAGCGCTAACTTCGGAATTATTCAATACTCTGACATCACTCAGAAGACCATGGATAAGGCCAGTTCAGTCATTGGCGTTGATTCCAAATAGATGAACCCTTCGTGAGACCAAAAACAAGCCTATATCAGATAACAGCGCTCTTTAGTAGAGCGCTTTTTTTTTGCAGCCGCTATAGAATCTGGCATATTGCACCAATCTTAAGCCAGTATACACTCCGCTAGCGCTATGTGACTGGTTCAGGGCTGCGCCCCGAAACCCCACTGACGCGCCTGCGGCTTGTCCAACCCCGCGCCGACCGGGAAAGGCTTTCCCGTCCGTCACGGCGTTATCAGGAGGCGATTTTGGCAGATAAACGCAACAAGATGCTCACGATGTGGGTGACGGACGACGAACACCGGCGGTTGCTTGAGCGGTGCGACGGTAAACAACTGGCGGCGTGGATGCGCCAGACCTGCCTTGATGAGAAACCGACACGCGCCGGCAGGCTTCCCTCGATTTCGCCCGCGCTGCTGCGTCAGCTTGCCGGTATGGGCAATAACCTGAACCAGATCGCCCGGAAAGTGAACGCCGGTGGTGCCGGTCATGATCGGGTGCAGATCGTGGCAGCGCTGATGGCGATCGATGCCGGTCTGGAACGGTTGCGGCATGCCGTACTGGAAAAAGGGCCGGACGATGATTGTTAAATTCCATCCCCGTGGTCGCGGCGGGGGCGCGGGTCCTGTGGATTATCTTCTGGGTAAAGACCGGCAGCGTGAAGGTGCCAGCGTCCTGCAGGGGAAGCCGGAAGAAGTCCGGGAGCTGATTGATGCGTCGCCGTATGTGAAAAAATATACCTCCGGGGTGCTGTCATTCGCGGAGGCGGACCTGCCGCCGGGTCAGCGTGAAAAACTGATGGCCAGCTTTGAGCGGGTTCTGATGCCCGGACTCGATAAAGATCAGTACAGCATTCTGTGGGTGGAACACGCAGACAAGGGGCGTCTTGAGCTGAATTTTCTGATCCCCAATACCGAATTACTGACGGGGAAACGCTTCCAGCCGTATTACGATCGTGCCGACCGGCCGCGCATCGATGCGTGGCAGACAGTGGTCAACGGCAGGCTGGGGCTACATGATCCGAACGACCCGGAGAACCGGCGGGCGCTGGTCACGCCGTCAGGACTGCCAGAAACGAAGCAGGAAGCCGCAGAGACGATTACACGGGGTTTGCTGATGTTAGCCTCATCAGGAGAGCTGAAAACGCGCGAGGACGTCACAGGGGCGCTTACAGCGGCCGGTTTTGAGGTGGTCAGAACCACACGAAGTAGTATCAGCATTGCCGACCCGGACGGGGGGCGAAATATCCGACTGAGGGGAGCCATTTATGAGCAGTCTTTTAACGGCCTCGAGGGACTTCGAGGAGAAATCGAAAGCACAGCAGCAGCTTACCGAAGAGAGGCTGAAAGCCGCATTCAGCAAGCACGAGAACGTTGTCAAATCGGAACTGAACGCAAGCGCGAAGAGAATCAACGACGCCATCAGCGCCCACGAACAGGGGATGAACGCGGCGATGCAGTCGAACCGGCTGAGCGTGCTGCGAATGGTCGGGCGGACGTGGCTGACCATCACCATGGTGTCAGGGCTGCTGTTCGCCAGCCTGAGCGGGGTGCTGTGGTACCAGGGGAAGCGGATAGCGGCGAACCTGGCGGAAATCAGGCAGCAGAGAGATACGCTGTCGAAACTGCAGATGCAGACGTGGGGCGTGACCTATCTGGAGAACCGCAACGGACGGTTTCTGGTGCTGCCGGAGGGGATGAAAGCCGAAACGGGCCGGACGGTGGACAACAAGACGCGGAACGCGGTGAAGCTGGTACGGGAGTAGAGCAGAATGACGGAACTGGAAAAACAATTGCTGAGCGCGTTAGAGCAGCTACAGCAGGACTACTCGAGAAGGCTGGACGAGTGGGAGAGCGCCTTCGAGGAATGGCGGAAGATGTCTGGTCTTATGCAACGGGAGAACGCGGCGCTGAGCGAGCGCGTGTCGGGCTTGAGCAGGCAGGTGCAGAGTTTGAGCGAGCAGCTGCGCCGGTTATCGACAGGCTGAATGAGATTGAGCAACAGCGATACGGGCAAACAACGGAAAAGGAACCAGAGAAGACAGCAGATCTGGTACCGGAACGGCAACGCACATTATCTCCTGGTGACAGGGAGTATGGAGACTGATAAACGCCCGTATCAGGTGGCCTGAGCGTGACGGGGAGCATGGCCATTTTCTGCGATTTCAGCACACAGAGAGTCTTTTTTAACCGAAATCACCGGCTATGCAGTGATGTGAATAAGTGATGCATATGCGTAAAATAAATCAGGTGCGTTTCTGGTGGTTTTCGGTGTACTTGCCACCACCTTTTGCCCGTCAGCCATCAGAAACGCCCTGAGTGGGGTCGGTTCCGGCTGAGGGCGAAATGACACCCTAAGCTTTCGGTTCCTTGGGCCAAAGATATTCGCCAGTCAGTAGAATGTGCGCCCAGCCCAATGGGGATATGTGGGGAAGAAATTCAGGGGGAACATCCAACCCTTCGTTCCGCCGCTCCGTGACGGCATGACCAAGATGGACGGTATTCCAGTAAATGATCACCGCAGTCAATAAATTGAGCCCAGCGATTCGGTAGTGCTGCCCCTCTGTCGTGCGATCGCGAATTTCCCCCTGCCTCCCGATACGGAGCGCATTTTTGAGCGCATGGTGGGCCTCTCCCTTGTTAAGACCGATCTGAGCACGCCGCTGCATGTCCGTATCCAGGATCCACTCAATAATGAAAAGGGTCCGTTCAATACGACCAACTTCACGAAGCGCAACTGCAAGGTTGTTTTGTCGTGGGTAAGAAGCGAGCTTGCGCAGGAGTTGGCTGGGCCTGATTTTGCCAGCGGTCATCGTCGCGGCACAACGGAAAATATCAGGCCAGTTCGCAACGATAAGATCCTCCCGGGCTTTTCCACCTACCAACTTGCGTAACTCCCTGGGGGTCGTATCGGGATTAAATACGTACAACCGCTTCGATGGCAGATCCCTGATTCGCAGAACGAGATTGTAGCCGAGCAGGCTACTGGCTCCGAACAAATGGTCGGTGAATCCTGCTGTATCGGCATACTGTTCGCGAACATGGCGACCGACCTCGTTCATCAGTAGTCCATCGAGAATATACGGTGCCTCGCTCAC
>NZ_JABXQS010000003.1:0-124557 GCF_014103785.1 Klebsiella sp. RHBSTW-00215 | reverse complement strand
ACCATCCCGCGCTTATGTTGCACGGAAGGAGCAAATGGCACAGAAACGGGTATTGCAGTTTTCTGAGCATAAAACTATACTCCCTGCATAGAGCAACAGCTTCTATGCAGTTTATGAAGGCCCCGGTAATCTTCTCAGTCGCCAAACTTATCGAAGATTATCGGGGTTTTGTCTTTTCCGGCTCCGGGTAGACACCTCATCAGAACCAGTTCCCTGCCACCTTACGGCGTGGCCAGCCATAAAATACCAAACGATCAGTAATCTAGCACCTACCGTCGAAACTCACAAGAACGTCAATCCTTAACAAGGCAACCATGCTGGTTAACTGCCTCTTTTATGAGCTTTTCAATCATCTCTGATTGGGTCACGCCTTTGGTTTCACACATCAGTCGAAATTCATCTTTAATTTCGCTTGTGACGTACACCCGCATTTCCTTATGCGTTTCTTTCTTTCTGGCAAGATGACTCTGCTGACGTTCTACAGCACTCCTCGGACTGCCTTTTCGGTAACTGCGTTTTGCTTTCGTTGAGGAAGTAACCGCGCTTACGACCTGTGACATCTCTGCCTCCTCAAAGATCTAAAAAAGGATCGTTTGCAGAGAATACTACAGATATCAGAATTCAGCGACTTACTTTATGGACGTAACCCGCGTTGGCGCACGGTTTACGTCCGGGGATCGTTTATGGCGATGTCAGTATGTCTGTTTCCAGTCCGTTCCCTGTGACCAGCGAGACGACCAGTGCTGCAGGTAGCGCCGGGCAACAGCCGAGTCATCCCATACAACCAGCACATTCTCTGAATTCGAACGGTCAGCGGCACGGCTGAAATTGAACGAGCCGGCCTCTGTATTGCGCCTGTCCGCGACGATCACTTTGTCGTGCAAAATCTTGTAGGCGCTGACCGTACGAACCGGAATGCCCGCGCTGGCCAGCAGGTTCAGGGCGGCTACGCTGGCTTTTCCGCTATTCGCCTTCTGGTCCAGCACCACGCGGACATCCACCCCACGTTGTTTCGCCGCGATGAGTGAGCGAACCACCTCCGGGGAGGTGAAGGAATACCCCATCAGCCGGATTTCCTGCTGCGCGGAATCGAGGGTCTTCAGGACCAACTGCAGGGCTGTGCCTTCCGGAGAAAAACCTGTCTCGATGGTCGCGGCGTCGACTGCCGGCGCCAGCGCTAACAGGCTCAGGCTGAGGACTCCGGCCACAAATCCTGTGCGGACACGGGTTCTGTTTATTACTGCTATTTTCCTTTTCATCCTTTGTATTCTCCCCTGACCACCGTCAATGGTGTGGTGATAGTTTCAGTTTCCCGACGTATTAAAAATTCCCTGATCTGTCTGACCAGCTTTTCAGCATCCCGGTCTCTCAGCAGCGGAATGCCCGCCTGCCTGAGTACTTCTTCCAGCAGGATATCCCGGCGAACCCGGTGTTTTTTCAGATGCGACGCATCATCCAGCTCGATGGCGGCCACAATGGCAAAGGTACTGATATCCACCACCACCACATCGCAGTGCCACTGTGACACCATCCGGAACAGCTGCCACCAGGTCCGGGAGCGGGGCCTGATATGGGGTGCCAGGCTGGCGATATCCGCCACTCGCACCTGCGGGCACAGCAGCCAGTGTTTCCGGTCGGTATGTTTCAGCAATGCCCGGAAAAAATGTTGTTCCCGGGGCGTCATCAGCGTGTCATTACCCATCCAGACCCGCTGGCGACACAGTCTCTGTTCAGCCTCTCCGGTACGAATACCCGCCGCTTTCAGCGCTTGTAGGACCGGGGATGTCTTCCCTGTTGCACGTTCCTTCAGAAACAGCACCAGGAACCCCAGCAGACTCAGCACAACAACGGCACTGCCTGTCATCATTAATATCTTTGCCATGTTGCTTCTTCCTTTGTGGACATATTTTTTCCGATGTGTTTACTGCGCAGTCTCCTCATCGTTCTGTCCCTCTGGGGATACGCCAGGCCTCTGCCGGCAACCGATCCAGCAACGCGCGCCGGAAGGCATTTGGCAGACCCTGACCGGCCACAATGTCTGCTATCAGGACCGATATGGCAGAAATCATCAGCACATAGCGAATGATGAAGCCGGTCTGATGCATAAGCTCTCCGGGGGACATATTCCGAAGGGCGGTCACCAGCCGGACACCGGCCTGCGGAACCCCCCAGACAAGCACGCCAGCGCCCGCCAGTATCACTGCCGGCGCATACAGAAATCCCCGACTGATAACCCGTTGCATCAGGTTTAAAAGAGCGTGCATCTGACGGCGGTACACCTCATCATCCTGCAGAATCTTCCATTCAAGCCGCGCTTTCTCATGCCGCGGAAGCATGGCCACCACCTGGATGCCGTCACGGATACTGACGAGCGGCGAGACATCAGGCTTCCTCATCTGGTCGATGTGCCGCGTATACAGGGCCAGCCCGGCCCAGAATAGTGCAACGGGCAGTGATACCAGGATAAATCCATTTCCCGGAAAAGAGGGAGAAAATAAGAGTTGCAGAGACAGTGCCAGCGCGCCCCCGTATAAATAACAAAATAACTGCTGCTCAGTGCGCAGCATGAAATAGCTGAACATACTCATTCCTTTTTAGACAAGAATACTTTTTAGACAAGAAAGATAATCACAACCTGCTTATTTATTTCATTAGCGCCAGACCACCGTTTTTTCATAAACGGCAATCACGCCTCGCCTGATTAATTCGTCCCTGACCTGATTTAAAATCGCTGTATTTCTGATGTTACCGGAATGACATTTAATATAATTCATCAGTGACGAGGTGCTTACAGGTCGGTTTACCGCAGACTTTTTACTCAATGACTGTATTTTATCGGTCAGGCGTAGCACCTCATCGTTGCTGATGAGCGCAGACACCGTTTTCGCCTTCTCTGCTGAACGTGGTGAGGGTATACGACAACATCGTCGCCCTGTCCTGCAGAGCAATGCAATCACGCTGTCATACCCTTTATCATTCGATATAACATGAAACATCGTATCTTCCGGAGCGGTGACGCTGAGTCGTCCCAGCTCAAGTACCAGGTGGAAATCGACATTATTTTTCGACACGCAGGGCGCCTGAAACACACTGACCGATATATTACCGGCATGTGTTACGGACGGAAAACGAATAAACTCCTGCTGAGACCCGGTAAACAAAATAAGACGTTCATAACGCGACAACATTACATTTTCAAGCGTTCCGATATTTTCATAATCAACCAGCGCAATGATATTCTCAGACATAACTCTCCAGACTCCACCGGGACCGACTGCCAGAATACCAGTCCGTTAGTACGACGAACAACATACAGCAGTGTGCCTTTTTGTTTTAAGAGACATCCTCTTCCATTCAGAAGAGACAACAGTAACTTGTTATTGTCGGGATTTATTTATAGCCGCCTGAACATTCTGTGCTTCAGTCATTCCGGAAAAGACCGTGACGTTTTCTTCCGTCGCGCCCTTCACCGGCATCACAATAATACCTGGCGTTCCGGTTAATCCCGTCGCCGTGGCGATATCATTAATATTTTTCAGTGTGGTATTTATCTCATCAATCGTATTCTGCTTAAATTTAATATGACCAGAAACCTTTTCGATAATCTCCTGCGTCAGTTTCCCTTCATTCAGTCCTGTACCATAAACCGCATTGTGATAGCTCCTGTAAGCCTCCGAGCCCTTTTCTTTCCAGACCTGCAGGCCGGTTTTCGCCGCCAGCAATGATGCAGGCCACCGGCTACCAAACACCGGCCACTCCATAAAGAAGTAACGCACGTCCGTGTTGCCCCCGATGACCTTCTCCAGTTCGGGTGCGAACCGGCTGCACCAGATGCACTGGTAGTCAAAGAATTCAACCACCATCACCTTTCCGTCCCCGGGACCCCAGGAGGGGATATTTTTATTACCCAGAATGTTAGCCTGCTGTTCCAGTGCAGTGGATTTAAGACCGCGGGTCTGTTTCGCCTCCTGCTCCTGCTGAAGTTTCTCACTCATCTGAATCAGTATTTCAGGATGAGCACGCAGATAATCCGCTGCGATTTCCCCGATTCTTTTTTCCTGGGCGGCGGAAAACGTTTTATCTGGTTCATTATTCTGAGCAAAACTGGTATTAAAAGCGACAGCCGAAATAAACGGGAGCAGAAAATACAATCCGAATTTGAATTTCATTTTTATTCCTTTAACAGGTTAAGCATGGATATAATAAGGGTTTTCATATTATTGACTCTCTTATTTGTGACGAATACCATTCAGCTAATGGATGTGATACCCATTAGCTGTGGACGTACTGATATTTAATCTGAGCGAACTGAAAAGAATTAAACGGTCTGACTCATCTTTCGTTCAGCGCGTAACAGCTCTTTCATCATGCGCTCACTGGCGTAGTGCGCTTCATCAGCAGTGACCGTAGCCACCACATTCCCCTGCAGGTCATAGCGGGAGGCACCTTCCCGCATCCGGGACAGATAACCTGCCGACCGGGTCAGGCTTTTCAGGCACTTAATCACCTGTTTATGCGACAGCGGCAGGTCGCGCCCCGCGATATCGGCAAACAGCTGTTCACGCATCCCCGTCGCCAGCAGACGGGGTGAGTCACCGTCGAACAACTGTGGCCAGAATGCCTTCAGAGTCATGATGGCCTGTTCCGGAGGCAGTAAGCGGAGATACCGGACCGGAGGCGGTACCTTTAAGGCTTTGGCCATGACCGGCACAGTTTTTCGCGCTGCGGCTTCAGCGGCCTTTTTCTCAAGCTTCTCTTTTTTGACCTTCCAGGCGGGCGGGGTCGACACCACCACCACTTTTTTGCGGCGCACCACAACATCAGGGGTGCCCGTGTTGTTGTTCGCTCCTGCATTATCTGTGGCTGGTTTGCGTTTCAGGCTCAGTACCGGACGTTTTTCTTCACTCATAAGGGGCCATATCAATTAAAGCTTCAGGTCTGGGGTATACGATACGCTAACGGCATCATCGTTTCATCTCAGGCTGCACTGGTCACAGCGATGATGTTCCCTTTGTCACACTTACGGATACTGTTCCCGCTCCCCGGACCTCTGTCCGGTTTTTTTTTACATCGTCGCCACTATCCCCAGCACCGCCAGATGCACGGCATAAAACATCACAAAAAAGTGCCGCGGCCAGAAGCGCGGAACAGAACGACCGAGGTCAGAACAGACCGCCAGGGCCAGCAAAGCGACCATCAGGCTGGCAATGGCCTGGGTAATATCATGGGCATTCATCAGTAGTACCATGACAGCCCACAGCACGGCATACCCGATCCGTTCTACAGGCTCTTTCGCCCGACAAAGCCGCCAGCTGTTGATCAGCATGAAGACCCCGGCCAGACCGTAGCTGTCGGCAGATAAGGGGAGCCAAGCCACTACAATGGCGATCGCCAGCAGAATATCATTGCGGGTCTGCAGACTGAACCAGCGCAGCGCCTGGCCGGTGACCGCAAAGCTAAACAGGATATTCCCCATGTACCACGGGTACCCGATGAGAATAAAGGAGCCCTGGGCGATCAGCGCCCAGCACCACAGGCTGTTCAGCTGTGTCTGGCGGATGGCCCCGTGGCGCGCCAGGTTCATTCCCCAGACCAGACCAAACAGGGGAAAGCAGCCTCTCCCCAGAAGACGCATGAGTTCATTATTCCCGGCCAGCAGCAAACCGGTGTGATCGACAATCATCAGCACCAGCGCCACCGTTTTGATGATATCCGTCTGTCCAGGCGTCCAGGTCAGCAGCCCCTGCAGCCAGCGATCGACGGCATTGAGGCGGGTTTCGTACATTGTCATATTCCTTTCCTTTTATCAGCGCCCCGGCAGGGTACCCGATTTTAATCGGGGAGAATGCCGGGGCAGACAAGCCGCCGGCGCGTCAGTCGCCCCCAAGCGTTTTCTCACGATTGAGATCACGAACCATATCCCGCTCCATCTGCTGCAGACGGTCCCGCTGCAGGCTCTCTGATACCACCTGCTGAACGGCCGCTTCCTGACGCCGGGTCTGCGGATCGTCCGGCAGCACCGTTTTCTCCTCTCCTGGCCGGTCACGTTCGAGACCCCGAATGACGTCCCCGATAACCTCTTTTATCCGCTCGCCCGGCTCGCCCGCTTTCTTCTCCTCTCCGGACACTTCCCGGGTCGCCTGCTCCGTCTGTCTTTCCATCTCCCGGCGCTGTGCCTCTTCTGCGGCCCGCTGTGCCAGAACCTCTGGCGGGAGCGGGATGTCAGTACCGGTATCATTGATCGGAGGATTCGGCAGGGGATCAGCCCAGATGCGACCGCCGGTGATGGCCTCCGGGTTCCAGGGGCGGTCATCTCCGGCAAGCCGGACCACCACCCCGCTGTCGGGGTTATCGCGTGCGATCCTGACGCCTTCGCCCATATTCCCGGCCAGAAGACTTTCGCCGTTGCGACTGTTCTGCAGCGCCACAAAGCGGGCATCTTCATTGCCCATGATGCGCCCCTCACCGCCGATCACCTGCAGACGTCCGTCGTTATCCGTCAGCGGGCTGAGCCAGATGCCGGCGTCTTTCCCGTTTTTGTCGAACGCCGGCAGCGCCACGTGCGGCTGCGGGTACTTTTTGCCCGGTGAAATGAATTTTCCCGGGGACTGCCCGCGCGCCAGACCGGACTGCTGCAGGGCGGCCCGGCCTGCAGCCGCCTCATCCAGCGCTCGTGCCCGGCTGAACAGCTGGCCGGCCGTTTTCACGGCCCGGTCGTTACGCGGCTCCAGAATATCGTGGGCTGTCGCTTTCTCTGGTGAATTATTTATGGCCTTTATCCAGCCCTCACGGTTGTCGGTATACACCTGGACATGTTGTTTCATACGTGATAACCCGACATAGGCGGATTCAAAGCTGGCCATCCGTTCCCGGCCACCGGCCACGCCCTCCAGTGCGATGGCAAACGGTTCACTGGCCCCCTGCGCACCATGCGCGGTGATGGCGTAGGCAAGGTCGATATGTTGCTGCGCTTGATCAGCCTTCGGGTTCAGCGTGCGGGTGCTTTTGCCGTCAGACAGCGTGACACTGTCACCTGAAACGGATTTCACCTCCCACACACTGTTGGCCACATAGCCGCGTTCCGTGTCACTCTTGCTGAAGCGCATTTTGTCCCCCTGAGACACTGTAATCTCTTGCTCACGGTAGAGCGTGACACCTTCAGCCAACGCCTCCCGGGGTGAAATAAGCCGTTCTTTCCCTTCACCATCCATCAGCGTGATAAGCTGGTTCTCCTTATCCACGCTCCCGATACGGTGGTAGACATTATCGACCAGGGCAACGGCTCCCTTATGAGCCGTCCAGGTCGACAGTCTGCGCAGCTCTCCGTCACGGATGTTGCTCGTCACCAGTACCGGCAGAGTGACTTCCTCTCTGCCCACTTCACCATTGTCCCGCCTCGCGTCATGAATCAGACTGTTCAGCACCCGCCGGTCATCATTCAGATGGGTGATAATCAGCGTCTGTGACTGCGCCTCCGGGGTACGGTCGGCATAGTCCTTCACCAGTGCCTCATACAGCGTGGTGGGCTGACCTGCCGGCACACTTTCACCCTTGTTCAGCGCTTTCTGTATCGCCTCCTCCTGTGCGGGGGTGAATTCCACCACGGAGTTTTCGGGCACCCAGGCCCCGTCTTTTCGCGGCACCTGTTCCGGTGTAACCTGCTCAATCGTCGCCAGCGCGCGGTTCACGTCCCGGTCAATCAGGCTGTAGACCGCCGGTCGCAACTCAGGTACCTGGCGCACAATCTCTTTCATAATGGCGACGTCGGCGGCGCTGCGCTGCTGCATCAGCCGGAACGGCTGGCCCGGTGCAATGGACTGCAGCTGGTCGGTATCGCCGCTGAGCACCGCCCGTCCTCCCCCGGCCGCAATCAGGGAGAGCGCCTTCGCGGTATCGGCCAGCCCCACCATTGAGCTCTCGTCGAGCAGGAACAACGTGTTGCTGAAATCCGGTGTCTGGCCATTACGCTGCAGGAGCTGCGTGTCATGCAGGAACGAGGCGGTAGTCTGCGCATCCACGCCGGCGCTCTGCATTTCCCCGACCGCACGGTGTGTCGGACCGAGACCGATGACCCGAGGCCGGGTCGCTTCCGGCAGCAGACTGATGGCCCCCGTCACGGCCCGGAACTGGGTGGTTTTCCCCACCCCGGCATAGCCCTGAACCACCGTGAACCGGTCCGTGGTCTCCAGTATCATCCGGGTGGAAGCACGCTGCCCTGACGTCAGGTCCGTCATCAGGCTTCCCGGTACATTGTCCATCAGGGGTGCAACGGCCTCTTTTCCTTCCAGCACCTTTGTCAGAATGCTTTTCTCGGCATCCCAGGTCTGGCGGGAAATCAGCAGGTCATTGCCGTGGCCTGGGGCCACCGGCACATTCAGCAGACTGCCGGCCTGAATCTGCGACTGAATGGTCGCGTCTATCTCCGTCATCGGAACCTTACCTCCGCCGGTTTCCAGCGCGGTGGCCAACAGTTGCGGGCGCGTGAAGGTCAGCTCCTCACTTTCCAGTAAAGGAATGGAAAGGTGAATGACCTGCTCTGCGGGGGTGTGCAGCCCGGCTTTCTGTGATGCGATGGCTGCATCCAGGTCTGTCTCGCCTGAACGGGCCTTCAGCTGCTCAGACACCACACTGAAGGCGGTATGCCGGGCCAGCTTCTCTGTCGTGCGGGCAGTACCCTGCGCCGAGTACAGCCGGATGTGGCTCCCGCTCTGCGCCAGCTGGTTCAGCGTGGCGTTATCCAGCTCACGTTGCGTCACCGAGGCAAAGACCGTCGCCGTTTCGCTGACCGAGCGGCCAGGACTTTCCACCCATCCGTGCCCGACCTTGATACCGTCGAACGGGCTGCTGCCTACAGAAAGCGACTGGGTGGTTTTCTGTCCGGGACGCTGCACCGTCAGCTGCCCTTCCTCCGCCTTCAGCACCGTGACGCTCTCGCCGCCTTTCAGGCGCGTGTCGGGTATCTTCCCCAGCACGGCCAGACGTTCACCTTCAGCCACCGTCAGTTTGTCGGCCCGGAATAACGTCCACTGGCTGTCGACGGCAGAAACCTTCATGTCCAGACGTTCCCCCTCTTTGTCCCTGAGGGTCAGCATATTGCTGCTGGCGGTCACCCGATCGATCACAAAGCGGTCATGCTGTCGGGTTTCCGGGTCCCAGCGCTCCATCACCATCCCTTCCCGGTAGTAGTCCCGGACACCGCGACTTTTGCTGTCCAGCCAGACCGGCGTCAGCGCGGTGACCGTCATATCCTTCTCACCCAGTACGCCCTCACTTTTGAGCGTTTCCCGGATGAGCCCGTTCAGTATGCCCTGTTCACGGCTCCCGCTGATTTGCGCCACGCTTTCCTGCCCTTCGCGTACGCTGGCGGCAAACTCCTGCGCCAGGCGGCTGTAACGCGCGCCCTTTTCCGGCTCACTGATGATGTCCGCAGTCGCCTGCTTTCCGCCCTGCCAGCGATACGTATTGACTCCGCTCTCTTTCAGTACTGTCAGCGCGCTGCCGGTACCGCTGCGCTTCCCACTGTCGGAGAGCAGGACCTGAACGTTATGACGCATGGCGCCATCCAGCATGGACAACGTTTCCTTCAGGCTCATCTTCTCCGCCTGGTCAACGATAAGTGTCCCGCCCGGGATGAAGGCGGTTCCGTCCTGCAGGGCAGATTTCCCGGTCACCGTTTCCCCTGCCAGCCGCGCATCCGCAGACAGAAACTCCCGCGATCGGTTGTCAGCCGCAATGATGTGCACATCTCGCCCTTGCTCCCGGGCCATCAGGGTTAACTCAGCCACCCGCTCACGCTGGCCAGCCGCGCCGCCCTGGCCGGAGACAATCCCCATTGTTGGCCGGTCCTGGGCCAGCACACTGACGGCATCGCTGAACGGTGACTGGCGCACAACAGCGGTATCTGGCGTAACGGAAACATGATTCTGGCGCTGGATCTCCTGGCTCAGCGCTTTAACGGATAATTCGTCCAGGACATGGATGTTTGAGGTAAAGAGGCCTTTCTCGCGGTCGAGCGGGATCAACTGCTCGCGTTCGATCGCCGCATCGATACCGGTCCTCGTCTGCTCGAACACACCGGGTTTGGCTTCCAGCTGGCTGACTGTGCGGGCCAGCAGGTCGGCATACGTGAACTGCACCTTGCGGTCGCTGAGACCGGCAATCGCCTTCGTCACCACATCGCTGATATCGGGGACGTCCGTTTTCACCGGCGCAGCAGGCGCGCTGGCCAGTTCCTTTGCCCGAGTATCGGCGGCTTCACGATAGCCCCGGATGTCGAACCCGGTCTCCTTCAGCGTGTTCATCCACTCCACCATCTTCTCTGCCGGGTCGATAGCTTCCTTCGACTTGCGGGTATCGAGCGCGGCCACATCCCGGGACTTCAGGGAGGCATCAGGTCCGGCTGCCTCCCTGAGCTCCTGACTGCGCGTGGAAAAAGACTCAACCGGCACGCCCTCCATCTCCCACATGCCATGCTTACCCGCATCCACTGTCTTGTAACCCATCGACTCAACATCGGCCCGGAGAGTGCTCTGGTATATCTTTCCGAAAGCGATGCGGTTGGCCAGTATGTTTTCGGAAAACCCGGTTTTACCGACGGTATCGCTGCCCAGCGTCTGCCATTTATCTCCGTTCTGCGTCGCATTGATAACCACGCTGTGCGTGTGTATCTGTGGCTCCTGCGCGCGCGACGTATCGTGGTTAAACCGGGCGATAATAAGATTGTTGGTCAGGACTGTTTCCGACACGCCGTCTTTCTGTACCCGTGTTGATGCCAGGGATTCAACCTGATTCAGTGCCACGGTGACTGCCCGGTTATGGGCGTCGATAAGACGCTTATCTCCACCCAGCATGGCCAGCATCGATACACTCTTCGGTGCCGAGAACGTCAGGTCGTAACCGGGTCGGTGCTTATTGACGCCATCCTGCATCCGGGTCAGGTCGCTGCCGTCAGGGAGTTTTCCCTGCAGCAGCTCTGTAAAGACCTGCTTATCTACCTTCCCCTCCAGCCCCAGAGCTTCCGCGCCTTTTCCCTGCCAGCGCTCCTCCATGCTGCCGATGACGTAGTAATTGTCTTTCTCTGTGTAGTAGTTACCGGCACTGCCCGCCGATTTAACCTGGCTGAAACTCAGCATCAGAAGTTCCCTCCAATCTCGATATCATCCTGCTCATCGCGGCGGTGGCTGTGATTGATATTGACCTCTTCACGTCGCTGCATGTCACGCTGTGTCTGCTCTCCCGACTGCCACTCGTCCCATGCGTGCATATCATCGATTTCGCCGTATTCGTTCACACCAGGAGGCAGCATGTCCTGTCCCTGCTCTGCAGGCTGCGTCTCCAGCGCCTGCTCTGTCCCTCCTGCAGGTGTAGCAGGAACATCGGTAGCGGATGCCACTGCAGCCGTGCCCGTCGCTGCAGCAGGCCTGGGGCGGGTTAACGGAACAGTCACCACTTTCGTGAGCAGTGCAGCAGGATTAGAAACTTCAGGTGATTGACCGGATTCATCGGCTTCCGGCGTTTTCGCCGTTGACGGTACTTTTACCGTCGCAGACGTTCCGCTGCTTTCCGCAGGCTGACTCTGCTCAGGCGGATTCCCGACTTTTTCGTCTTTCTCCGCCAGCTCAGGCGCCGGTGCATCTGGCGTAAACAGCGTCCGGGCAAGACTGCCTTCGGCCTCCCGGGCTTCCAGCAGAGCATTGAGCCTTGCATCCACCCGCGTATCGAGATTGCGCTGAATAAAGCCTTCCGCAATTTTCGGCCGCGGTTTGTATTTGAGGGCCAGCTTCACGGCCGGGTACGGCCCCGGCAGCGTAACGTAGCAGGAGAGGTCAGGCAGCGTCTGCACATCAGAATAGCTGACCAGCGTTTCCCGCTCTTTTTCTTTCCCGGTCGACACACCGTCACGTACCGGGTCAGCCCCGTAGGAATACTGCTCGCTGGCCTTGAGGATTTCTTTCTCACCGATTTCACCGGCGGCAAACTCAGCAATCTCTTTACTCGGGGAGCGGAAAAAGGCCCGGGTGTTCATCACGTCGAACAGCGTCGCCGCGGGCTTCACCCCGTAAATATCTTCAAGCTGGGCATAAGACTGGATACCAAACACATAACAGCCGCCGAACTTACGCGCTTCCGGCAGGATCTCGACCAGGTCCGGCAGCTTGTGCAACGTGGGGAGCTCATCCGCAAAAATCCACACGCGCCGGTTACGGTTCTCACCCATCCCCAGCAGGCCGCGGATGGCGATAGACAACCACATCGAGATAACCGGCTTCAGTGACGCATGCGTGTCAGCGTTGGAGGAGATAAACAACCAGCCGTTGGGCTGGTCCTCACGTACGCCCCGCATCCAGTCGCGGATAGTGAACGGCTCACCGTTTTTCTCGATCCCCTGCAGATAGCGAATGGCTTTAACGTAGTTGGTCAGTACGGCACGAATGGAGATGGCCGTTTTCTCAATTTTCTCCTCAACCAGGTTGGCGGCCGGCGTGTTTTTCAGGTACGCGCGCAGCTTGTCGATTTTGATGGACAGCATGGTATCAACCAGCTTTTCGTAGCTACGGTCTTTATCCTCGCGCATCAGGTACGCACCTTCGGAAAATATGGTGCGGCCGGAGCCCTGCCAGAACGGGTCCTCTTTAGTGCCCATCGGAATCAGCGTATTAGAGACGTTATCAAAATCCGGTAGTGTCAGGCATTCGCGCCATATATCCCAGGCTGCACAGCGGGAATCCAGTGGGTTAAGGATTTTATCCAGTGACGGGTCGTAATAGCTTTTGACGAACTCACAGGAGCGGTCGTAAATAATGGCCATATCACCGCGTGCACGCACGTAATTCAGCAGCCGGCGGATGACTTCGGATTTACCTGAGCCAACCGTACCGTGAAGACAGAAGTTCTGGATTTCAGAGTGTTTAAGAATAGGCAGATCGCCAATTTTAATATCGGAGGCCACCCCATCGCGTTTCATCTGGCGGGCCACTTCTTTTGGTTTATCGGATAGCTGGCGGCCCCCGGTATTCTCATCTTCGCTTTGCTGTTTCCCCTGGCGCCCCAGCACCCAACTGGCGACAAAGAACGTCACAATACAGACGGTCAACGACACTATGGCGGCAAAAACGAAGCTGGTCCAGAGCTGCTCACCGCACCAGATGGTATATTTATCGGCAAGGATTTGCTCCGAATTATATTCCAGCGATTTCCCATAATAGTTAATCGTATAGACCGGCTGGGAGCGAATAATATCGCGCATGGGCGCCAGTGTCGTACACCACCAGTAGACGCAGCCGTTAACGAAAGTTTGCCAGCTGAGCCGGTACATCAACATCAACCCGCACAACACCCAGAAAATAATAAAAAGCACATAGAATATAATATTGGCAATCTGGCCAAACATGCGAAATCGCATATTGGCAATCTGACCGCCTTGCGTCATATCTTTGGCATTAAAACTCATGGCAATAATCCGTCATTAAATTAATACAGCCGGGGGGGAACAGATGAATCAAAGGAAATACATCACTACAGAAAATGTCATCACAGCATTGTTGCGGGTCCTCATCCGCTGCAATCATTCAGAAGCTACGTATGCAGAAGGTATAGCCCTCAGAGCCGTGACAATGTCCGCCTTTGAGGTACGATTTCGCTACCTGCCGTCCGGCCTCATCAACAAGGGAATGGAGTGCGGATGGCGATGTTTCAGCCGTATATTGCAGGCAGACGCAGAGCCATTTCACGGGACGTTCAATGATATCCGGACGTTCAAACCAGCCTGTCCCCGGAGAAAGCCAGGAGCCGCACAGCTTGTCAGAAGGAAATTTAGTCTGCACAGACCAGGCAAACTCACCGTCAGAGCTGTCGCGGCGATTGACGCCGGGGATATACAGATTTTCAGCTTCGCGGACAACACGAGAGGCGAGAGAAGAAAAGACGGAATCATCAGCGTCTGCCGGCCCTTCCACACATAAGGAGAGCTGGAAATATTCTGGCTGGCTCCATCCTTCAGGCTTTTTATCGGGATTGACAGGCAAAGCATCACGCTTACTTTTCGTGTGTAAAGAAGTATTTTTTCGGGACAAGAATAATATTATCAAAACAAAGAACACAATAACAAATGCACCGCCGAAATACACAACATAGTCATCAACGAAAGTCGGGACACTCTGTTGCGATGAGGAATAAGCGCCACCCTCTGAGGGGTGCGGATAAAAATCACTCGGCATCAATTCATGCGTATCAACAGATCTGGCAGATTCAGATGTTGCCATATATAACCTCTAAATTAAAAAAGATGAAATAACTCCGCCGATGGCGGCAACGCCTCACAGATGCACAAATAAATTGTGCAACTGCTCACCGTTCTGAGGAGGAATAAGCTGATTAAATGTCGAATTAACCTGACAGGCCAGGGAGGCGATGTCAGTCTGGCCCGGTATACCCGGGCCGTGAGGTGGCAAACTTACAGAATATTCGCGATAGATTTAGCCAGCTGGTCTTCCAGAACAGGCTGTGCTTCCGGGAACTTGAGATTAACTTTGTTCGCACTGGAGACAACGCGCGTCTGGTATTTATGCTGATTACCGGTTTCGGTGCTGGTTTGCACTTTCGCACCGGAGGTACCCTGGCGTAATACCGCGACATTATCCGTCTGTACCTGGGTTTTGGCCCGTTCGGAGATCTGAACATCGGTGATCATCGTGTAGTTCACGTCTTCCACCATCGCATCAGCCGCCATGCCTACCAGTCCAGCTGCCAGACCGACACCGAGGGTCGCGCCGGCTGAACTGGAATTATAGGCGGTGATCCCTGCACCCAGCGCAGCCGCTGTTGCCGCACCTTCATAACCCCGGCTTAGCCAGCCCTGGGTTTCACGCAGGTCCATTTTATCGGCCTTCAGGACATTTGCCTGAATCCAGTAACCCGCGGTATCGGGATTAGTGACGACCTGGTAGCCTTTTGCTGTGACGGTACTGGTGATTTTCGACTGGAGCCCGCTCATATCTTTATCAGAGGTATTTTTGATTTGCAGATAAACGGTCTTATTATTTGACGGCTCCAGCCAGATTGTTTCGCTCATCTGTGTTTTTACATCCAGATTACGCTTTTTAATTGCTGTACCCATTGCGCTACAACCGGAAAGCACCAGTGCTGAACTGATGACCATTACAGCCATGATTTTATTTAGTTTCATCCTGAATCCTTGAGACATAATCAATATAAGTGAATACACATTCTCTTATTTCTTCGGAATGCGCATTCACTATAAAGGAATTTTAAGGGAAAGGTATAAATTTATTACGGTTTGAACAATCAATAATAACCCAAAGAAACTCTTAGCCTATTAATAAACTACCATAATTAATAGGCCTGAGAGTTTTCATTTTACATCTAGGATAAGCATGCGAGTGCTGTGAACTAATGACAATTAATGCAACACCCACATAAAACACAAATACAAATACAAATACAAATACAAATACAAATGACAGCTTAATTTATAAGCAGCCGAGTAAACCACATTTACTTAAACTACAACTCAAAGCTTACTCATGTCTACTGTAACCATATGGATTCCCCGCAACATCAACACCACCATTCATTGGAAGACCTGTTGCTGGATTATGCTCATCTATTTTTATGCCATCAAAACTACTACTGGTTGATATTATACTTTCGCCAACACGTTTACATGGTGTTAAAATATATGCCAACTCATTTATTTTATATCGATTAAAATCTATATTCATGTACACAGAGAAACCAATCACTGAAGCAATGATTGCAGACAAAAAACATATCGTACTTAGATTAAATAAAGCACAAAAGACAACAAGCACAGCATACCAAAAAGAAAACACGGCAGCGTATCTTTTTATTTTCTTGGAGAGAAAAAAATACATTTTCGAGTTAATTCTAAAGCTGTACGGAGCAGACAAATATAAAGAACGAGCGCTACCAATAAAAATTAAAGATAACAATCCTAAAACAAAAGAAGTTCCTATAGACACGACGACTCCGAGTCGCTCCTCACTAATATTAAAAGGTGAATATAATCGACCACTAAAAAACATTAGCGGCCAAAAAACAAACCAACTGCAAAGCATAAGCCCTGGCCATACACTTTTCCAAAACGATACCGACTTCAAACCACTATAACTTAGCACTTTAACTAAAACGCCCAATTCTTTTTGAATAATTTTCTCAGTTATCATCTTCTATCCCCAAATCCTAAGGGAGCTTATCTTCAAGATCTTTTGATCTCTTTAAGGCATTCTCCCTGAGTTTTTCCGTTGTATCACTTATCAACGTGTCTCGTTGAGAACTTATCTCTTTATTATATTGCTCACTAAAATTATTTCCTTCTTTTTTGTGGTGGTTTTCCAGACCGGTCTGCTGTGTTTTCACATCATCCCCCTGCTGCTGAATTCCCTGACGGCTTTCCTCGTGTGCCTGTTTGTTTTGAGACACCATCGATCCCACTGTCTGACCCACATTACCCTTGATTCCAGCATTATGCGTCATTCCATCAATACTGCCACTGTGCTGGTTATAATCGGCTTCTACGGTACCAGCCCCTCCACCTCCTGACACAGTAGGCATTCCCTGACCGATTGTGCCTCTCGCATCCTGATAGGCGCCATCAACCTTAGGCTCTACCTGTGCCTTAACAAATTCACGGGCCAGCGATTCTCGTTGTGCTGCCACTTCCGGCGAACTGGTATTTGTCAGGATAGCTTCTGCATTCTGTGGAGACCGTTGTTGGACAAAGTTTGCAAACTGCTGCGTCAGATTCTCACTCATCTGGCCGCTCATACTCTCTGTTCGAGAAGCCATTTCGCTAAATTCATGGCTGCGAGTACGGCTGTTTGTATATTGGTCGTAGCTGTTTTTCGCACTGGAAAGTGACGCAGAGAACTGGTCCACGCGGGAGCTTGCATTATTATCTGTCGTGTTACCTGATGTACTGGTTTTATGGCTGGTGATGTAGTCAGCCCCCTCTTTAAAATCTTTCGCCGCCTGGCTACTGGTATCATGTCTGGTATCTACTGAGTGGCGGCCGGATTGCCCTACAGTATCAGTTGAACCCGTGCCCGCAGTACCACTTGCTGCAACTTTCAGACCTCCATCGATACTGGCTCCTGTAGCCAATTTACCCAGTTTACCGGCAAGCTGATCTCCCGAGCTCCATTTCACCCCACCGTAAGCTTCACCCGTGATTGAGCCCCTTGTCGATTCATCCATCAAGTTCTGGAACGACTGTTCGTTACTTATGTTGTTGGCTTTTGCATTTGAAACAACCGCGTTCCACATTTTGCTTTTCGCCATTGAATCCTGCGACGACTCGGTATTATCTGCCCCCGTGGTGGTTGACGCGCTGGTCCCCATATTTGTGCCAAATTGCTTCAGGCTGTTCCAGGCACTGGTCACGCTGCTGTTATAGCCCTGCAGAGAGCTCTCTGCCTGGACGTCAGATTCACGTGCCATCTGCTGCTGTGCACTGGCTATCTGACGGCCAACATTAATATCCACCGGCAGTTTTGACATCGCACCGCTGCTGTCCCAGACCATCGAACCATCCCGGGTCTGTGTACCCATGCCTCCGTTCCCCAGTTGCCGGGACATCTGTCCAAATGCCGTTGAACTGTTGGTGTTCCAGCTGTTTCCGCTGACATTGTCCGTTTGCATATTCGAAAACGAGTAATTCCCGTCCACGACGCTGGAAGAGGCCTGCGACGTCGAGCTGAGGCCCGACGAGGCAAAATGACTGTACGCGCTGGAAAACCCTGCCCCCATACTTTTAATCATGGCCCAGGTTAAGGGGGGGATCATCATCGAGATGTAGCCCGCAGTTGTCGCAATATCGGAGTTCTTGAGCTGAACCTGAGAGAGTTCAGACAGGACCACCGGTACTCCATTTTGCTTCGCATAATACGCCATCGCGCTGTTCAGAATGGCGTACAGCAGAGGCCAGGACTGCAGCCACATCAGCGCATAAAAGTAACCCTTGATGACCTGCATTGTCATCATGTTGAACATGGCGGCCATCACCATGATCGGAAACAGGCCAATCATGATCCCCATCACCACCGTCTGCATCAACGGCAGGGAGCGTAATGCCTGGTGGCCCATTGTCGCCTGTGCCAGGCGTTGTTTCTCCAGCGAAGAGGTGTTGGCGATGTTCACCAGGCTGGCCGTATCACCACTGCGGGCCGCGTAGCTCTGAATACCGCTGCGCAGTGCATTCATGGTGACATTCTGGCGGATTATCTGTCCCGCGCTCTGCCCCGAGCTGTAGAAGAAGTTATAGCTGTCACCGATCATCTGGCTGAACAGCAGGTCCGGGTTGGGTTTGCCGCCAAAGAGCTGGCGCACATAGTAGTTCCAGGTTTTCCCGCCCGTCTGGGTATCCAGAGCCAGCCGTTGCTTCAGCTCCGTTGCCGCCACCTGACAGCTGATAAACGTGGTGCCAATATAGTCTTTCTCCAGAAACTTATAGCTGTTATTAGGAACCTGACGAAGTGGACTCGGCTGAGAAAATATCAGCGAGTACGGGTCAGCAGATTCCATCAGCTCCTCAAAGGAATACTTATGGTTGAGAAAAATATCGCCCATGACGCAGTTCTGCACATAGTCAGAGAACAACGTGGTGATCTCCGGGTTCTGCGATAAAAAGTCGGTGCTTTTAGCGATTAAATTACTGCCAAACAGCATCCCTGTCTTGCTGTACGTCACGCTGTCGGGCAGGGAGAAAATCATCTCATAGCTCTGTACCAGCGCATTCCCGACGCGTGTTGTCAGTGAGGCAGGAATCGCCAGGCCTATCGGGACATTGTCGACCTGATAGACCTGAGAGACATTACTGTAGTCGATAATCTGCACCGGTTTGCGAATGACGACCAGCATCGAGACCAGCGTCAGGGCAAACACCCAGCCGACCAGATCCATGACGTTGTGCTTTTTCACCCAGCTGCTGGCGACAATCAGTACGGAAAAGGCGATACACATTTTCTCAATGGAGGACCAGGTACCGGTACTCATGAAAGCGGCAATGGCATTCAGGTTGCCCCGAAACCAGTCGCCGCCGGCTATCGTGTAGATTTCCAGCATCAGAGGCTCCCTCCGAAGTGATAGTTGTTCTGGTAGCGGGTCATCATGCGGGCGGATACCTGCTGACGCATGTAGCTCATCTGCCGGTCAACGACCAGCAGCGCGTCCTGCTGCACCTGTATCCGGGACTGAAAAGCGGCAATCTGCACACTCGCCTGGTTCAGGTTCTCGAGGATCATGTCCATCGTCGACTGCGGGTAGTTACCGGTCGAGACCATTGCACGGGCCTGCTGGATCAGCTCCTGGATGTACTGCAGCAGTATGTCGAAGCCGATATAGTCCGTCAGCTGGTACAGCAGCGAGTTAGAGACCCCGAGCATCTGCGGGTCAACCAGGTATTTAAAGACCGGGATGGTGGTGCTGGAGATAAACCCTTTCTCCTGCTCTGTCAGCGCGGTATCCGTTACTGCTTTGTTCTGGATACTGCTCAGCAGAGCGGAGATCTGGTTCTTCAGCGCCTTTTTGTCTGAAATCGTCACGCTGGCATCGGCCACCACCTTGAGACATTTTTCTGAATCATTGCAGTGGTAGATTTTAGCCGTCCCTCCCTCCATCATCGCCTTAATCAGGTCCTGATCCGTGGTCCGTGCCGGCAGCGGTGTGATTTCACTGTTCTCGCCAAAAATCAGGGTACCGGTCAGCGTCATCACAAACTCTTTCAGCTCTTTGTTATCGTCGAAGAGGCGGTTTTTGGACAGGGCATTCCACATGACATTGATGTTCTTCATGACCCGTTCCTTGTCCTTGTCGCTGGCTTTGTCCTGCACCTTGTCCATCTGCCCGCCCACCGAACAGCCCTGTCGGGACGCGGCCCAGTCCGAAAAGATATTGCTCTCGCCGGCGATATCCTGGCATACCTTCTGCTGAGCGACCTGGGTTCGAGGAAACAGCCCGCCGACAATTCCCTGCGCGGCCTGGCAGCTGCTGAGGTTCATGCTGTTGATGTCGCTGGCCATCTTCTGCAGGAAGTCCTTTGCGGTCTTGATTTCGGGTACAGTGGTCTGCAGTGCCAGGTCAAAGAAGTAGCCCGCGGCGTTGGACATGATTTGTTTGCCGAAGCGCTGCAGCTGTTCGCTGTTGATAAAAGAGAACGAACCCAGATATGCATCGATGCCGCCGCAACCGGCATTAATATCCGGCAGGGTCATGCTGACCAGCTGGATCGTTTTCACCTGCGTTCTGGCATACAGCGAACCGCCGGAAGCGTAACCCGCCGCCTGCCCCTGCCAGACCTGAGGCTGACTGGTATTGGACGCGAACCCCAGCTTATTGAAGAAGTTGTTCATGTCACCGTTAACATCTGCGGCCGCCGTCAATGACACCCCTAGCAACATTCCACAAAGCACTGATAATGGTTTACGGATGAACATCAGGCTCTCCTTCTTTCATTTTATTTTTCCGTCGGAGGTTGCGGTTTAAATATCGCTGGAAGCTTTTTTCAAGGGCATATTCAAACCAGAAAGCCAGTTCGGCCATCAGTACTCCCAGCAAAGCCGTTGCCAGACAACCAATGGAAAGTGAGAAAAGAATAAAGGGAACGAAATACATCAGGACATTCCACAGATTCATGACGTTCTCTGCAGACCCCAGCTTCTCCGACGGGGTTAACAGCTCAGTGAACACACTGAAATACGCATGACTTCCCCACCACAGAAATAATCCGGCAGAACCAAACATAAAAGCGAGACAATAATAAACATCGAATCTCTTTTGCCGTGATAGCTTCAGGCGTTTATTTCTTTCCAGTACGGGTAACGAAGAATATATTTTGTTGAGACTATCCATTATCAGGTGCCCCCATCATTTGAAATACCGTATCCATTCTGGCCATAAATCCCTGAGCATCGGTGGCGCCCTGCAGAATCGGCCAGGCCGCCAGCGTATTCACATTCACCAGAAACGTGGTCGGGGTAGCTACCGGGATATTCGGGAAAAAAGTCTGCATCACGTCAGGCGGTACCGGCAGGGCTTCAGGGAACGCCTCGTCCCCCTGACCGTCGATCGTGTAAGAGAACACCGAGAATCCGTATTGTCCGGACAGCTGCTTCAGAACCGGGTCAAACTTATGGCAGTACGGGCAGTGCCCCTGCATAAACAGCACCACTTTCCAGTCACTGAGATTAACCTGTTGGCCGTTGCTGAGCCGGTACCAGCGGGCCTGAGAGACCGGCTTCACGGGTGCGGACACGCCAGCAGATGGCACCGGCGTCGTGCCTGTTATGCCCTGCGGGTCCCAGAGGGATTTTACTTCATCGAGCGTACCAGCCCAGGTCACGGGAGAAAGCGCCAACAGCAAAGCAGCCGTTGTGAAACCCGCCCTAATTGTCTTCAGGTTGCTTTTCACGGGCCTTCTCCTGTTTTTCTGCCTCAGCAATCAGGGCGTTGATAATTTTGTACCCGCCGAAAATAACCATCCCTAACCCCAGAATTTCTCCGGCCTGAATGGCCATCTCAGGCTGCTTCCTTACCAGCCGGGCGATAAGATGGAAAAATACGCCCACGGCCAGCACCCACATCCCGGTAATGTCTAAATCGGGAAAACGAATCTTTCGCATGACACTCTCCTTAAAAATTGGGTTTAAAGTCGCTGGAGACATAGAGAAACTGTTTTGCCAGGTCGTCCTGACTGATAAAGCCGTAACTGAGGGGTTTCACCTGCCCGCTTTTCGGGTTGACCAGCATCATCGCCGGGAAGTACTTCACGCCGAGCTGCTGTGACTGGCCCTGGTCCATCCGGCTGTCAGGGAGCAGGGGATTCACCACGCCGTCCACAGAGACCGGTATCACGCTCAGGCCGTAAGTCTCGCGAAAGTTCTGAATCACCTGGACCAGCTGTCCATCGATGGCCTCACGCCCCCGGTAGAAGAACATCACACCGTAGTGCTGTGCGAGAGTGGCGATAGCCTTTCGCTGTTCGGCATAGTCGGCAGCCAGCTGGTTTTTCACAGTGCCGTTGTAGTGGCTGTACTGCAGGTTGTAATCGAGCTCCGGGTTTTCCAGCATGGCTTTCTTTGCGCTCATCGAGAACAGGCCAGCCTGCTGCGTCCAGTAGTTCTGGAGACGGAAGAACTTCACAAAAGCCGGCACTGAGGGGTACAAGATGGCTTCCGCTAATGCTTTTTTCGTTGCATGTTGCAGAGCTGCCTGTTTCTCCAGAATATCCATTTGCGGCGGTGAGGCCGCTGGTGCCGGCAGTTGCTCTTCTTCCCGGGACTTCAGTTTCTCGTTGTACCACTGCCAGCCCGCGTCTTTTGCGTAAGCCGGCATCAGGGTGCAGCAAAGGCACCCCGCCAGCATGGCGGCATGTATTGTTCGCATGGTAAATACCCTTTTATGAATTAACGCGGCTGGCGTGACAGATGCTGATAGACGCTGTACTTATCAAGAAGACGCCGTGTTTTTCCTGCGTCATTGCGGGCTTCAAAGCGATACCCGCTGCAGTACAGGGGAAGCGAATTCATTTCCAGGTTCACCCGCTCCCCTCCTTTAACCACCCACGCGGCCTGAGAAACCCGGTCACACTGAATACCCCAGGCCCGGTTGGTGGTCATAAACGCATTAATCTGCTTATCGCGCCACAGGCTGTACGACATGACACAGACCAGGAAGACGACAAACACGCCGACAAACAGCATCACCACCCCGTATGATTTTTTCTCTTCCATGCCCCCCTCCTGGTCACATCGTGAAAAATAGTGGCATAGGCTGAGTCATCTTTTTTTCTCCTTACGACTGGTTTTTATCAGTCCCGCCAGAGCAGAAAAAAACAGGTAACTCACCAGCCAGAAAAAACCGACCATGAGAATAAAAACCACACTCTCAATATAATCACTACCTGACGTCCCTTTGACGGCATCCCATGAGAAATACAGCACAGGGGAGATAATGATTATTGTCAGCAGTAATCTCACCAGAAAATCGACGGCAGGATATTTATGAAAGTTAATTTTCATGGTTGTGTTCCTTATTACTGTTATCCTCCTTCACCTTCAGCCCGGCTTTCCCCGCGGGAAAACTGTCAGCAAAGCGAGTGGTACATTCCTCTGCGCCTTTTGATGTAAAGAATCCGGGGTCATCCTCCCCGATAATATAATCGGGGTAGGTAGTAAATCGAATATCAGAGTGATCGTCATAGTTTAACCTGCTATTATCCCTGAAAAAATCAACCCCTCCCTTATTTTTAAAGCGTTTTGCATCCTCACCTGATACTTTCATAACCAGCGAGTCGGGGTCGACCTCCCACATATCACGAGTATCCAGCATTGTCCGGGTAGCTTTAAATTCAGCTTCAAATCGTAACGTTTTCAGACCGGTGGCGTACATGGCAACCCGCCCATCCATTTTTGTTTTATTTTCACTTTGCTCCGTAACCGTATACCGGGAAATCATTCTTATTTTTGTAAAAAACGTTTCATCTGTTCTCTTACACTGAATGACAGTGCCGGGCATCTGCATTGAATACAGCTTCTCGAGTTCCTCTCTGCTTGCGGCATTTGAAAATGGCATTATTAGAATAAAAAACAAAACCGTGGCGGACCTGACCAGTCTATTCATTTAAACCATCCTTATTATTTTCAATACGGGACAACGTGATGACATAAAAAACAAGCGACAGTGCCCCCATCCCCATACACTCAGCCCCGTCCCGACTGGAGAGCAGAGAAAACGCGACAGCAACTGTTGCCTGTGATGTCAGAGCACCGAAAAATATCAGGATCAGGCTGCGGCCTGACATGAACACAGCAAGGATGAATGGAATTAAAAACAAGGTCAGCAGCTGAAATATCATCATAAATGACGCTGTCATTTTATCACCTTTAAATTTAATTATTCAGAAATCATTTTGCTGAAGACTGCGTGAGAAGTTCTTTTATGCGTTGTTTTGTTTTATCAGTCAGCTCACTGTTATCCGGTATTTTCTGGTTATTTATCAGGTCCTCCATGAAGTTCGTGAAGTCCAGCTGATTAAAGTTAATGCCCTGCAGTTCTGCTACCGTGATCCCCCGGCAGTCCGGACTGCTGGCACCACCGAACCCAATATGCAGCTGTCCGTTACGGCCTTGCTCCTGGACTATCTGAGCCAGTTTTGAGTCAAACTGGCAGTAACTGCGTTTTTTCTCCAGACAGATCCCCAGTACCTTCTTCGAGCAGAACTCACCAATACTGACTGTCAGCTTGTTGGTTTTCGCTTTGGCCAGCGCCTTCTCTTCGCTGCTGCAGCGTGCCAGGCCCACATCCTGGCCCCATCCGCTGTCCTTGCAGCAGTTGCTGAAGCCTGCAGCGAACTTCTTACAGAATTTTGCCTTGCCGGTGAATGCCCTGACGTCCACCCCGTTCAGCGCCGCAACATCTTTACCCGCAGCGGCCAGCGCCGCGAGCTCTGAAACTGCCTGTCCAAAGCCGTTGTTCGTGCCGCTGACCGCTTTATCGCATTCACCATCAAGGCAGAATACATCCCCGCCGCAGATCATCTGCTTACCGCTGGTCCGGGTTTCGCAGGAGTACGTGGCATACTCATGCAGACAGGTCCCGTCTTCACCGGTGAAGGCACACTGACGTGAAGAGAGCGTGCAGGCTGTATTGTTCATCAGGCTCTCACAGGAGCCATGATCCGCAGGCTGTGTGAGCCAGGTGTCCTTGTATTTCCAGCATGCTTCTGTGAAGGAATACGCCTTCCCGCCCAGGTTGAGGGTTTTTGTCCCGCCCGGGCTGATACATTCTTCACCTGTTTTCGTGCCTTCGTCCTTGCTGAACGGACAACTTTCAACCCAGACCACCTCTGGTGCAAATACGGTTTCCGTCTCCTCCATGACCAGTATGACCGTCACCTGAATGGATTTAACATTCACTGATGGCTGGGTTTTCGACGTTTTCGTTACCGGAAAGCTCTGCCCGGCGACAACGTTCCGGTCCATGCTGAAAGACTGATGAATTTTCCCGGTGCCATCGTAGTAATGACTTGTACAGTGTGTGTTCTGGCCCCCGGAGCACGTCGTCACCGTATTCGGCCAGGTCATCACATCGACAGGGAATGTTTTATCAAAGAGGCTGATGTTTTCACTGACTGCAAGCTTGCAACTGTCTCTGACCTTTCCTTCGTTGTCACATTCATAAATCCAGGGAACCGGCAGAGGTTCACCGTCAACAGACACGCTGAGCAGCCGCCCTGTCGACGGGATGGTCAGCGTCCCGCTCCATCGGGTGCTGTTTCGGGTGAAATTCATCGGGACAGCCTGCTGGTAGGTACGACTGACCTTTTGCGTCGTGGCGTTGTCTTTCAGCGTCGCCTCCCGCGTGCAGAAGTTCTCCACCTGCAAATCCCGCTCGCACGTATGGTTCGTGAACTCGCTACGATTAACCACCTGTGCCGTACAGGCCTGACCGGTATCGCCGACAATGCTGTCCGCCCGGGATTCGGTGTCCTGTGCCGCCTGAATAAAGGGGGCATCCGCTGAAATACTGTCAGGGGGCCGGTTGGTGAACGACTCCGTGATACTTTGTCCGGCCTCGTTCTGGCTGAACTCCGAAGCAGAGTCACTTTTCAGGGAACTGTCACCGCTGGCTGTCACGCCACCGTAGTATTTCGTCTGGTCGGGTCGGGAGGTATAACCGGGTAAGGTCTGCTCACCATTAAAGTTTTTCAGAGCATCGAGCCCCCCTCCCTGAACCTGTTTTGCGAAATCCGAACCGGCTTTGTAATCCGTACTGCTGTCGGCACAGACCGGCGTCATAAACCAGATAAATGTCCCGAGCACAGCAGCGTGCAGAGTAATAATGAGGGGAACCTCTTTCATGAGAACTCTCCTTGTTTTTTCACATAGCACGCAATGACATTGAAATCGCCTCGCAGAGAGCCCCGACGCCAGCGGCTTAAGTGGTTATGTGGCTTCGTCGGGCTTAGCCGAAAACAGAGGGAATACGTTGAATCAAAACTGCCGGTGATATCCCATCCCCAGTTCAGTACAGGATCTCCTGATTCAGCATCTTCACGCAGACACTGGCTGAGCCGTGAGGCCTTCGCAACAGACGAGGTGAAAGCGATATAAGGCATAATGGAATCAACCGGTAACCCGTACCCCTGACAGGATGCGTAGGTCCTGAACTCATGGGCGTTCATACAGGCCACCAGGTACCGGATATCCTTGTCGATATAATGGTACGGTTTTCCATTCATGGCTGGCTCCTGATGGCACCTGAGGACAGGTCGAGCATCTGTCGGGCCGTCTGCGCGCAGTCCCCTTTCTCTGCGACCTTCTCCAGCGCCTGCTTCAGCCTGATATTGCCATGCACCACGTCGAAGCCGGCCTGACAGCGCACCACCAGGGCCGGCACGCTACGGATGTTGTACTGCGTATACAGCGTCGGGTCGATTTGCACACCGTCAGTCACCCCGTCGTTCACCAGGTTCATCACCGCATCGGTCGTCGCTTTCATATCGTTGTTAACCAGCCCTCGCAACGTGGCAGGAATGCTGTACTGCTTTGTTTCGTGAAGCATTCGCTTCAGACCTTCTTCCGGTATCGAGAAGGAGACAAAGTACAGCGCCCCTTCAGTCGGTTTTTCCTGGTTAGCCTCCTTTTGTTGACTGGCCAGGTTGTCAATAAACTGACGATCGGACTGTGCCAGGGGATTGCGGTTAATCTGCGCTTCCAGTTCCTGCTGCAGCTGTTTGTCCGGATGCTGACGTAACTGTTCACTGAGGTTTTCCTGCTGTTTCAGCCACTCCCTGTCTGCCGTAGTCGGACTGCCTGGGCTACCGGCAGCGACGACTGGGCCTGACAATACAACCAGCGTCATTAATACATTCTTTAACTTCATCAGGGACTCCATTCAGAGGTAGACACAGTTACGTTTACGCCACATCAGGTAGCCGTAGTTTTTCCGCGTGTTGGGTGGATTTCTGCCCGCCTCCCAGCGCATCACACTGCGCCCGAGAGGGTGGCACTGACCGCTGTCCGGATACATATTCACCATCTGATAGCGCCACCGCTCTTTTGGGATGATCGGAGACGGGTATTCGTAGCAGACCGCCACATCTGCGCCGACGGTCTCCATGATTTGTCCCTGCCGGTGAAGCTTGTAGGCCATTCGCTCACTGAGTAACAGCGATGACTGCAGGGGACTGGACTCGTTGCTGGCCCAGCCAGAAAACGGGTACATCGAACCCTGAGAGCCGGCGCACCAGAACAAAATATCGAGTGGTTTGTTGAATGCACTGGCAATCGCATCTGCCGCACAGGCGCCCTGGGCGATCGGGTTAGCAAACAAAATCGCTTCCGGATTCAGAATGGTGGTCAGGCTGCTGTCCACCCAGGTCGGGTCGATTTCGGATAAATAGGCAATATCCATATCGCCTCCTTCCAGGCACCCGGCTGAGGTCATGATGTTCAGCCAGTAGGTCAGCGGATACTTGTACCAGTGGACGTGATAGAAGGCCCCGTTCACCTGCCTGTCATCCTTCTTAGCCGTACCCATCCCGGTCTTGCCGAGATTGATACTGAATCCCCCGAGGTTCACCATGCAGCCAGGTGAACGGCTGACATCCGTCATGGCCATCGGCTCCCAGTAGCCAATCGCCAGACCGATACGAACAAATATCGGGGGCGGTGCGGGACAGTACTGAACCGGACTGGCCGGATTCACGGTATCCGGGCCACCTCCGGCCGCAACCGACACACTCCCGATGGACATCGGAAAAATGCATTGCCAGCAGACATCGGTGATCGGGTTAACAAAACGTCCCTCGCAGGAGGGGTCCGCAGCCGCACTGAGGCTGTATCCCCACATCATCAGGGCACTCAGAAACAGGGTCAGGGATTTCACTGAAACGTCCTTATTTAACAGGAAAGGTTTCGATATTCAGCCGCTCACCGGAGGGCGCCGGCGTAATACGCGCCGGCACACTGGTCAGGCCGAACCGTTTTGAAAGCACACCGTTCTGGTCAAAATAAATCCGGCTGTCCAGCGCAGCCGAGGTGTCAGGGACGCTGCCCCGGACCAGGATAATCTTGCTCATCAGCGTTTCCGGCACCTGGCGTTTCATCCAGGCTATCTGGTCAGGATCGTCGCCGTTGATAAAGTACAGGGTCTGCATAAAGGGCACGGTTTTCAGGGGATTGATGAGCTCGCCCTGGTGAGCAAACACCCGCCCTTCGTTATCCTTCAGGTCTTCCGTCAGGCGAATGCTGGGGTCAAACCAGCGTTGCGCATATTTCTCCGCTCTGTGCAGCCCCTCCACCGGGGCCGGGCGCTGGCTGTTCTCGATCACCCGCTGCTTAAACTCGCCCATTGTCTTATCCCACTGGCCGGATTGTTGCAGTCCCTGCAGCCGCTGCGTGATAAGTTCCAGCATGTCCTGCTCACGGACGGGCCATAAATCCCCCCAGGTTCCGAGGTCGGCGGCATAGGTCAATGGCGACAACAGACAACTGGCTAGGAGGTAACGACGAAGACGTATCATTCGCGGCCTCCTTTCATCCGGCGGGCGATGTCCGTCTGGATTGTCCGGGTCACATCGGGAGCGCCCTGAACCACCGCCGGCGAGACCAGGATGAGGACATGATGTTGTAGCTGGTAATCCGCCAGGCTCTGCTCCAGCGCACTGTTAAACCGCTCCGACAGCGCTTTGGACTGCGCCTCTGACAGCTGTTTCTGACTGACACTGTCCATAAAACTGTCGAGCGTTTTCTTCATATCAAAGGCCACCACCCGCGGCGTGGTGTACTCCAGTACCACCCGCGTGAGGAAGACGTTGGTCGCCAGCGTGAAGAGCACCAGGGCAACGATGACGGAAACCCGGCGGAAGGTTGAGGACGTCGTGCTTGTCTGTTTTTCTGTACTGTTTTCCATCAGGCTGTATTCCTTACGTTATCGCGTGCGATGCGGGCTTCCAGGTCAGACATTTCTGCCGGGAAATTCCGGCTGGCCAGCTCGTACACCGCGTCGTGAATGTCCGTTCCCTGCTTTTTGCGACCTTTGATGTACTCGAAATCGGCCCCGCTTGAGGAGTACATTGCGCGGCTGAGGGGATCGACGAACAGACGATGCCAGGATGTATGTGCCTCCACCTGCAGCATGAAGGAGCTGAACCACTGGTCTTTGGCTGACCCAAAGCTGTTAATCATGTCCCGCTGCATTTGCGTAAACTGATCCGGGTAGAGCTGGTTATATTTGGCAAACTCTTTGGCAGACTGCTTAAGGATGACTTTGTATGAGGAGTTACCCCAGGCCGCCCGGGCCGCACTGGATGCGGTGGGTGAGTCGAAATCCACAATATTTTGCGTGATGGTGATATATGACCCCAGGTGGCGGCGCGCGGTACGGTAACCCTTCTCAATAAAGGTGCCGACTTTTTCGTTTTTGAAGTCCAGCAGCCGCCAGCCCTCGTCAATGACGTTCAGTTTCTTCAGGCTTCGGGGGGACTGATACATCCGGTTTTCAATGTAGATAATGAGCGAGAACATGACCGCGACCAGCAGGGAAGGCCGCGATTCAAGACCGCCCAGCTCGAGGACCACCATCCGGGCATCATCGTGCAATGACGGTTCATCGGAGTTGAAGTAATCGCCGTAGATACCATTCACCGTGTACTGGTCGAGCAGAATAATCATCTCGTCCAGGCGGCTGCGAATGGTCGGTGACTCGGCGTACTCCTGACTCTCTTTCGCGGTTTTGAGAAAATCGACCACATCATCGATACGGGCCTTATTACGCTTGCTCAGCCAGGCCGCCTGCACCGCCTGTAGCAGCAGACCTTCATGCACCTCATCCAGGTTGCCGTTCGGGCTCGCCATCACCGACATCTGGTCGCGGATACGCTCAGCCGACAGGTCAAAATTGGCGTCATCCAGAATGTTGGCAAACGGGTTGAATTTCAGTGAGTCACCGTCGAGGTAAACCCCGCCCATGTTCTCGCATAAGGACTTATAGCCGTCGCCCATGTCGAATACCCAGGCAAAACCGCCAGAGTCCAGCACGCTGCGGATCAGTGGCTGAATAAGGCCGGTTTTACCCGCCCCGGAGGTCCCGCAGACCGCCATATTGAAGTTGGTGTTGTTCATCCCCTCATAGAACAGGTCGATGAACGCCAGCTGGTTGCGATAGGTGGGCGCCAGTAATCCGGCAGGCGCTAACGGACTGTCGGCAACAACCGGCAGCAGGTTGGCCACATTGAAGGTTTCTGCCCGCTTGACGACACCTGCAGCCTGAAGCTCTTTGAAAAGCCCCTCACCGGATTTAAACGGCAGCATGGCCAGATAATTTCGCAGATGGTGGTAACGTGCGGGCAGCAGCTCAAAGCCGCCTTTACGATAGCTGTTGAGGATCTGCTGCTCGGTCGCCAGAGAGGCTTCGGCGTTATCGTCGGTGTAGGCCGTGATATTAAAGAAGTAACTCACCAGCGAGGACTGATTCGTTGCCAGCCTCTGGCGGATGTCCCCCCACTCCTGAACCTCTTTTTCCACGGACGGGAAATACTTCGCATAGGACGTTTTGCTTTTTTTCTCCAGATCGAGGTACTTCAGGTTGGCCTCGTTCTGGGTCTTCACCTGGTCCTCCACCATTAACGTCAGCGTGATGACAAACGGGCAGGAGATGGAGAGCTCCGGGTTCAAGAGGTTGGCGTAGTTGTCCGCACTGGTCCAGAGGAAGGCGATTTCCGGATCGCGGGCCAGATGATAATTGGTAACACGGGTGACTTTCTCTTTACCGTTCCGGTCCAGCAGACCAATCTTCAGGTGGTTTGCAGTGACCTGCATATCAAAACTGTCATCCACACACTGATAATTCAGGTCCTGGTACGGGTCCAGTTTGTAAGGCTTACGGTACATTTCACCCGGATCAGGGTTCACCTGTTCACGCACGATATCGACCAGGCCCTGGGCATCCAGTATCCGCGTTGGAATTTGCGCCCCCTGCAGGGAAGCCCGGATGATTTTTACCTGGTTCTCCAGCTCGACGATCTGTGCTTTCGAATGTTTCTTTCGGGGTACACAGCAGGAGATAAAGACACGGTAGTTACGCAGAGTCAGGGGTAAATCCATCCCCGGAGGCAGGGAGAACTGTGTTTCAGCCGCCCGAAGATAATAGGCGCGGGTAATGGCATTAAACTTTTTGGCCTCTTTACCGCTCCAGCTGAACTCCCGTAACCCATACTCAATATCGTCCCCGACCAGCTTGCTCGAGATAAGATTAATGGTCACCGGAACACCGCGGGGAATTTTGGTTCTCAGCAGGTTTTCCAGTGAGGCCACGATATGTGCGTTAGCGCCCGGTAAAGGCCGGGCCTCAAACATAAAGCCGACGGTTTTGGTATTAATAAACAGTCCGGTCGCAGAATCATAATCCTTATAGGGCAAAACCCGGCTGAACTGTGGGAAATTCATGCTGCCCAGCATGTCGTTGGCTTTGGCAGATTCGTCGGGCAATTTAAACGCAGACACCAGCGAATTCACGGCCTGAGCGACGGTATCCATGATGTTATTACTCATGCAGGCGTTCCTTAATGAGGGGGTAATTAACCATCTAAAATACAAATCAGATCATCGCGAAAATATCAGTATTAACGGTTTAATCACCGCAGGAGAAGGTAAGCAGGCATAAAAAACAGCAATAACATGGCGGCCCCCAGTTGCCAGAAGAAAATAACGTCCCACAAAAGCGCTCCCCGCCATAAACAGATAAGAAACGTAATAACTAACGCGGCCACATGAAAACCAACAACAGACCAAAAGAGTACTGCTGAGATTTCACTACCACTGTCTTTAATTCGTAAACAAGCAAGATAGAACACCAGTAAGCTACAGATAATAAAAACACCATCATGACTAACGCTCTGAATGAAATCAGGCGTGTACTCTCCCGCCAGTCCGTTATAAGTTAATCTGACACCAAGATAGATTAGCCAGTAAATAGCAGGAATAAGCAGAAATCCATTTTTTTTAACAAACCCCATTGTCATCACCCCTTTCATTTATTGATACCGTTCAGAGCTTTCAGTTGTTTTTCGCGAAATTTATTCATTTCACCCTCACGGATTTTTTTGCTTTCCATTAGCATTTCTTTTTCTTTACACCCTGACGCGAGTTCGTTTGCGTAACCGAGAGTTAACGGCTCAGACGAATTATCATCGTTAACGTCAAGGGCCAGCAGCAATACTTTACCCGCACAGGGTGTTTCTTTCGCAATTTCGCTCAGTTGTTCTGGAGTAGCTGGTAGTGTTTCAAGATAATCCTTGTAAAAAATACACAAAAGTAACACGCCAGGGATGCAAACTAATATAAAAATCAAGGGAGGTTTTAAAAAAAATATCTTCATTTATTTTTAGCCTCATACAATTTCCACTGCCGGATATAAACGTCATATTCAGGTTTAGGGACATTGATAGTGACACCCGCACAATCCAGTTTGTTGACAGTATCAGTAAACGTACCTGTTGGAATGTTCACCTCCAGGAGCTTGCAGTCACTCTTCCAGTGTTTCCCGGCTTCTAGCTCATCCATCGTGAATGCCCCTCTGGTAAAGACGACAACCGTGACAAACGCAGCCAACGTTATAAGCACACTAAAGATAAATGTATTACCTCTGTTGACTCGCAGATTAATTTTTTTAGGGATGATAAACATGGCCAGTGCCACGACAAACCCGGCAAAGATAAGAAATAAGCATACACCATTCAGCCAGGCAATATTAACACCGTCGATATAGTAAGCAGTCATTTCCCACCCCGGTGTATAGAGTCCATCGCATCGTTCAAAGACTCACTGATTTTTATTTCAATGCAGTACCAGAGTCTGATGCAAATAAAATGATATTCTTTCACTATCGTCTCAATCGAGATTATTGAAATTGCATGACTTCCAATCCATTCATTCATATCAGCAGTGGCTTGCGTTTCATCACGAGAGATAAAGAATGAACTCTCTTTATCGCCAGGAAAGTCTATAAAGTTAATCATCCTGTATCACTCCTGATTTTTGGATTTGTCATAAGCAGATATGGCCATGTCGTACCTGTCCGTCGCGACATTAACAACAATACCTGAACAATCCAGTCGGTTAATGTTACTGGTTAAAAAGCCGGTAGGAATATCAACCTCCTTCAGGGTGCAGTCAGTCGACCAGTATTTACCGTCCCTAATTAAGTCATCATCGCTGGGTAAAGATTCCTTGTAAATTAATAAAGCAATTATCAACACGCCAGTCAGGCAACAAAAGAAGTTTAAAACGTTATCATTACCCATAATGCTCTCCAGAAGAAAAAACACGCTACCGCCCATCCCTTTCAACGCACAGGGCACTCGTTTTAAATCCGGTATTAATTCAGTATTCACAGCGCCATTAACGGCGCTGCTAATTAGTTAATGCGGGGCTGGCCCCACGCCGATGGTGTAACAACAAATACAACCGTTGTGGGCTGGTGATAGACATCCTCAGAATCAACGTAAGGCGCTATCCATAATGACGCTGTTTGCTCACCCTTTCTTAGCGGCCTTGGATAATTACCGGGTACCGTAGACGGAGAGGTATAGGTACCAACACTAACCGGCCTGATATATACCGGAGCAGTCCGGGTTCTCAGGACGTCATCATGATTGACCGGTACCGTATTCAGGAACCCGGATTTATTGCTCACCGTCACAGCTGGCGCAGTATTTCGCACCGGATTAATGACTGGCTGAGGCGGCAGCGGGTATGAGTTTGGCGAAGACGTCCTGAAATTTCCGTCAGCCAGTCGTGGCAACCCTGCCGCAGCCGGCTTTGCTGATGCGTTTTCCTCCAGGGCTTTTGCTTTCTCATTCGCCTGCTCCATCGTCATACAGGTATCGGATGTTGTGGCATTACATTCAAAATCGGACTCTGTGCCCGCGCACCCGGTTAAGAGCAAAGCGCTGCCCAGAGGAATTAACAGTATTAATTCCTTCATATATTCCCCTTTATATTCCTGGTGGGTTATTTATGGTGTTTAACCCTTGTTGATACCCTGACTTACTGACCTGAGTTTTCGCCCCTCGACATGGCTCCCGGCGAGAACTGATGCGGGTCCAGCTTGCCCAGCTTCTTCAGCATCTCATCGGTATTAAAACCATTCAGGTTCCCGCCGGATTGCTCTGACCTGCTCTCAGGTTGTTCGGGTTGCTCCTGGTTCTGCGCCTGCTGTTGTCCATTTTTCTCCGCTTCGAGCTCCTCAATAGTTTTCAGCTGGAAACCGTCCTGAAACACTATGGTGACTTCGTTGCCCGCGCCGATCGGGATCACCGCGTGATACTGCTCAGCGCGTTTGATGTAGTAATCGCCTAACGTCTGTGCCGCTTTCGATGATCCGCCGCCAATCCCCATTTTCAGGACATCACCGGCGCCAACGGAGGCTGTGGCACCCAAACCAACAGCTGGCTGCGAAGCTCGCTCAATCCCTTGACCAATCCCTTCAACAAAGCCTGCCCCCCAGGCCCAGCCGAGGATTTTTCCGTTACGCATCACCACTTCCCCTTTTATGCCATTCTTGCCCATGAAAGAGACGTGCCCGGCTATCGGCTGGTCGATAGTTTTGTCGCCTTTGATACAGCTGATATTGCGGGTGCGAACGATGGCGCGCTCACTCGATACGTCCCCCCAGGCTTCGAGGCCGACAAAGCAACCCGTCAGGTCATAGGTTTTGCTGTTCGGCATTTCCACATGCCCAATAATTCTCAGCGACATCGGTACGGTTGATTCATTCCCGGTAACGGAAGCGTTGGCATCAGCACCTTCGATCAGCTTGCTTTTGGCAAAGCTGCCTGACGGAATGTAGGGCAGTGACTTCGTTTTCTTACCGCGGTCATAGCTGAACGTTTTGCGCTGTATCTGGTTCGGTACCGGTACGGCCTGATAGCTAACCTGTGGAGCCTGCACGGTGCCATTGCCAGGATAGAACGCTGTTGGCGGAGGGACTGCACCACCAGACTGCGCGGGGAAATTTGCCGGCTGCGGCTCCCCTTCCGGTCCCGGCGGCGGCGAGGGTGGCGAAGGCGCAGGCTCGCCGCCAGACACGGCTGGTTTCACGCCCAGCGTCTTCAGTTGCTCCTGCATGGCCACATTTTCATTGCTGAGTTTGTCGATACGGATCTGGTCTGCGCTGCGCGCTTTACTGAGCAAATCCACTTCCCCCTGCAGAGCGCCAAAGCGCTTATTCAGATCTGCTGCAGTGGCCTGCATTTCCGTGGTCGCATGTTGCTCCACCTTACTGTTGAACTGGCTGTCCACCACCCCGGTCATGTCCGGCGCCGGTTCACCCTGTACGGGGGCTTCTTCTTCTGAACTCAGATTCAGATCGGACAGATACATCCCGCCAGCAATCGCACATGCACCACCGACAAGAATGAGGACCAGCCAGAGATACTGTTTACGTTTGATTAGCGTATTAAAGTTGGCCATCAACGTGACTCCTCTGCCGTGGTGACCCAGACCTGCATGCGACCACCGCCAACCAGCTGACTCGCGGAGCCACTGAGCATGATGGCGCGCGTTCCCGCCTGCCAGAAATCGCTTTCCCGGATGTTTCGCGCCGACAGCGTTACATTTTCAACGTTGTACAGAACAACTTTTAGATGGTGACCGGTCAAGACCCGGGCCGCCGTGGCGCGAAGGCCGGCAGGCACGGATAACACTTCTGATGTGACAGGGATGGACTGGTATTCATCAGGGATCTGGCCCTGGCGAACAGCGCGGTTCAGCGAAACAAGAACGCTTTCATACGGGTTGGATTCCTCCCATGATTTAGCCGGCCCGGGCGTGCCAGTGAGCTCGGATACCAGCTGGATAGTCCGGCCCACTCCGGCACGCGGCACCGCACGGACAGAAAAGTTGAGGCCGCGCTCTGTTTCCACAATAAACGTGAATGGTTTCTTGCTGACCGTAGCAAGGATCGCCCCGCCACTGTCGGTCTGCTCCTGGTTCGTCAGCCCGCCATCCAGACTGTTAATGGCGGTGATCCGGTCTCCTGGTACCGTGAAGAGGTTTGGGTCTGTGTTGCTGACAGCGATGTTTGCCTGTCCGCCGTTGGCCAGGGGTACAACAGTCGGTGCCAGCGTACCGCTGAGGGTGGCCGATATCGCAGGTAGCGAAAAAAACAGGCAACCGGAGATAAATAACGGGTTAATTATTTTCATTATTTATTTCTCCAAAACGCGCCAGCCAGCTGACACCATCAACACGATTAAACTGCAGGACGTAACTTTTAATTTCACTGTAGGGCGCAGAATCCCCTATCCAGGTTTTCAGTTCTCCACGGTAATCCACCCGATTTTCTGCCGGATACGCACGAACAGACGTCATATAAAAAGTGGAGTTCACGTTATTGTCTTTTATCCGCTTCGCATCTTCAGCCAGCTGGACCTTAAGACTGTTCTGTGAGGCAGGTAATACATACCGGAGCAGCTGTTGATGCTGGGCGTCGACCGTTTCCGGCGTGACATTCAGACGTAATGCAATAAAGCTCATGCCCAGTTGTTCAAGATAAGAAGCGTCCGCCTGATTCTGAGAAACAGCGAAAGGCGCATTGAACAGCATGGGAGTCACCGCCACCTTCTGTTCGTTCTGAAGGCGGTAGTTATTAATCCCCAGAATGATATTGGTAGACAGACTGAGAAGAAGGACTGTCCCCATACAGATATATCCCAGCGCAATGACACGCGAGGTGCTGAGTCGGGCGCCATGTTCCATGTGTTATTCCCCACTGTTTTATTTAATCCACTGCCGGAAACAGGAGTCCGGGATATCGTGAAAAAATCCTTTAAGAAGGGATGTCGGCAGATACCAGTAAATAAGGTCGCGCAACCAGGTACTGCCCCGCCCTTTTTTGAGTTTCTTAATACCCCAGAAAACCAGTACCGCTGCAGCTATACCAAAGAGGAACTTACTGGTCCAGAAACCCCAGCCGAGGCAAATGACGGCCGGGATAAGCTCATCGAGATATAAACCAAACCAGCGGGACTGGTTTGTCAGTGTTTCCGGGAAACGGTATTTCTTTAATTCGTCTCCCGTCATCACCTTTATCCTGTTAGTAACCTGCGACCGACATACCGACGGTAATAAAGGTCGAAATGATGGCGAAGCCAAACAGGAACTTCACGTTTTTGGTCATCATATACATGATGCCGCCCGCGATAACTTCAGCCAGAACAACCCATTTGACCACGCTGGAAGACTTGCCGAAGGTGCCTTTCACGGTGGTATCACCGGATTTCATCAGGTCTGTTGCGGTGGTGGTGGCCATAGCAACGTCCGGGAAGAACGATGCCAGAACAGCCAACGGCAGCGCAGCCTTGGTCACTTTCAGCGCTGTCTTTTTATTGAAAACGCGTGACATAAAAGACGGTTTGGTTTCTTCAGAGAAAGCATTTCCCTGAACACTTAATACAGCATTCATATTTATTTCCTTTAAAAAGAATGATTATTTAAAACAGCTAGAAAACTTTAAACTACATAATTTATTATGTCTTTTTACCTCCTGGCTCAGTGATTTCTGAATTATAAAAATCCGGGAAACGTTCAAGGTGATCTTTCAATCGCAAATATGCCTCAGACGTTTTACTTCTTCTGCTTCTGTCTTTAGCTTTGATTAGCCGACGATTAGTCTCTTCATCCAGCTTCAGAAGCACATTTTTTCCTGGCGCAGATCGTGCGTTACTCCTAACCGCTCTTTCCAATCGTCCTCCAAAAAAACAGTTAATAAACTTTAATAAAGTTTACATTGACAAGAACAAAAGTAAACAAATAAAGGTGGGATTTTGAGTAAATCCCACTTACATTCATTTACCGGAAATGTCCTTTGATTATAGAAAACCCTTTTCGGGCAAGAGGCTTTGATATATTAGAAATGAGTATATGGTAAAGTGATGATGAGATTTGAAGTAAAATTAATTCATCCTGGTTACTAACCTTTAATACCCTTCGTATTTCCAAGGAATAATTTCTCGATGTTTTCTCACTAATACCAATAAGATTTGAGATCTGACCATGAGTAAAGCCGAAGGAGTGTAAATGTAGCACATACCATTTATTAACGTTCTCCTTAGCCAAAGAAGATATAAGATCGAGAAAAGAATTTTTAAAGGAAACCAACTTATCGGAAAAATCAAAATCCAGAGTTTTAATGTTAACAAAAGTCCACTTCGTATAAACCCTGTCACATACAAAAAAACCTTCAATTAAAATGCTACAATTATATTTACCGATCGTAACACCATCAACGATTTTCCCCCCTCCATATGTAATTACACGGACATCTTCCTCGTTAAGAGATCTTAAATCAGAGTGTGAGAATAGAGAAAAAACCTTACTTATATTAATATCTTCTAAAATTTTTGAAGTTAACAATAGATTGCTATGGACGATGATACCCGATGAATCCCGAATGAGACATGGACAAGACGAAACATCAGCCAGATGGAATAAAGAATTCACCAATTCCGTTTGACTGCATACTGAGTTTTGACTACGATCCTTCGCACACATAGGTTGCCTCCTTAGAAGGTTCTATGGATAGTTAGCGTCAGAGGGTGCATCCTCTGACGCTAATGTTTCTCAATTTTTAAACTACACCTGAATTATAAAACTCACTTTCAATAAAGTCACCAAATAAGCATAGATCTTTATTCTGAATAATCATCAATGAATAGAACAATTATTCATCCTTGAATAAAAAAGCACTCTATTTATACAATCAATCACCTTTCTACGAAAAGTCTTATTCTACTCTTCGTCTTCGCTCTCCTCGTCAGGGAAAAATCGGAGCATAACCTCCTGAACATCATCCCGGATATTTTCAATAAGTCCCGGCCACTCCCATCTCGGATTTCCACTGACATGAGGACTCAGGCATTCAATGCCGAGAACTTTATTAACTGTAAATTGCGTTTTAATCACACTTTCCAGTAAGGCCTTGTTGAAGGCCATCTGATTGAAACCAGATTCTTTGCGTTCCATCTGAGCTTCATAAACACGCAAGCCTAGTTCCAGCAACATTGTTGATATGCTTGAAAAGCTGATGTCCTTATCTTTTGCCCCTTCAACACGTCTTTTCTCAACAATCGCATTAATTTTATCAGCAACCTCATCACTGACATAAGCCTGAACTTTAGCCACGTCATACTCCTTATAAAAATCCAGATTTCATATTTTATAAACTCCAGCCATTACGCATGAATCGTCCACGATTCGAATCGTGAATCGAATCTAGATTCATACTGTTTTTTTGCAATTCACCAGGCGAATCACATCACGAATTGAATCTAGAGTCAATTCACCTTAACCACCTGAATTTAATATTATGAATCGTAAGCGATTCATTAGCGATTCGTTAATGAATCGTCGGTAATTCATTGACGATTCGCTATCGTATAATCTTATATTAAATAAATTAATTTAACTCACACTAAACCACTGTTCTTAAATGCAAATCTGCAAAATTTTAATTTTGCGTAGTGTGTGGTGATTTTGTGGTGAGGAGTGCATATTTGTTGAGTCTGGCCCTGGTCTGGGTTAACGTATTTGCAGGAATCGGCCCGGAGGGAGTCTTTTGAGAAAAAAACTGGCGTTTGCCGCCCTGCTTTTAATATCCACACCTGCATGGGCTACGGATTGTTTTGATATGGCGGGTCGGGATTATCAAATAGATCCGGATCTGCTCCGGGCTATTTCATGGCAGGAGTCTAAATGGGTGGTGAATGCCATCGGAAAAAATCCGGGATCGGGCTACGGTGCCGGACTGATGCAAATCGATTCGCAGCACCATGCCCGGTTATCGGAGTTCGGTATTAAACCGGAACATCTTCTGACGGATGCCTGCCTGAATATTTATACCGGTGCGTATTATCTGGCGCTGGCGTTTAAGAAGTGGGGCGTCAGCTGGGAGGCAGTCGGTGCCTACAACGCAGGATTCCGCAGAACGGACAGGCAGGCCATGCGACGACTGGCATATGCCAGAAAGATTGAAGCTATCTACCGGGCCATCAAGGCAAATAAAAATGCCGGACAATCCCGGCTGGTTAAAAACGAAAGACCTCATGAATGAGGTCTTTTTTTCAGGTATATGATTAGTCTATCGCCCGCCAGATTAAATGCCGTTCGGGATGATGAATAATGCTGAGATAATCTTTCAGCGCATCCTGACGGGAAACAAGATATTTACAGACGCGGGCATATTCCGGTCCCATATCAGCCACTTGCCATGACAGCCAGTTCATTATCATTAGTGTAGCAATAATTCCTGCAGCATCGGCGCTGACGTCACCGTCAAAATAATTGCCGGGGATGCGCATCCTGTAAGACTGTTTTCCTTCCGGTGCGATATACCCGGTCTGCGTAGTGATGAACTGGATGCGATTAGGCGTGATATTTCCGCCGACACCCTGCGGAATGATCCAGTAAGACCAGAAACCACCGTCGTAATCGGAGTGCTGGCGTAACCAGCTAGCCGCCATATTATCTGCTGACGGCGTAAAAAAGAGGGCCGGGATAAAATCCAGACGCTCATCACCATCGGTCACTGCATAACGCAGATATTTGTCTGTTTTAAATTGTTCGTCTGATTCACGAGTGGCGGTGTTGACCTTGGTGTTGACGTTAATTGTGTGCATGCTGAACTTCTCCTTCGCGGTTTATTAAATCGTTCGACTTCATCACTGAGCGGCAAAGGGCAATTTGCAGCCGACGGGGAGGAAATAAAGGGGCGCGAAGCGTTTATATACCCCTTTATTTTCGCCACGGCTGATGCTAAAAGCCGCCCTCCGCGAAAAGATGATGTCGGGCGATATAGCGCGGGGGTGAGCATGCACACAACCCGGAACGCCAATTCGGTCTTTATCGAATTCACGTTCCGGCCATCAGAGTGGCGGGTATTTATCGCCACGGTGACAGCGGCGCATCCTGATAAGGATGCAGCAAGCGCAATTTTGAATTTGCGTCAGGATGGAAGCCCGCTGCCCGGAGGTTTACCGAAGGGCCGGGCAGAGACAGCTTGCTGGCTCTGTTCACGACAGCCGTGTCCCGCCAGGGACGACGCCCGGACCAGTTTTTATTATTTTCAGCGCAAAGGGTAAATACCAGAAGAGATAAACAGCAGGATGCCGGATGAAATATAACAGTGACAAATAAATATTAATGAAGAGAGAAACCCGCGACGGACTAATACGGGCGGCGCGTAGCGCAGCCGGTATTAGTCTGCACCGCAGGTGCGCGGCCTTTTTTCCGCAGTCGGGCAGGTTATCCCCTGCCCTTCCGGTTATTTACGCAGCCTCCGGTATTCCGCGCATAAACTCCAGCATAGCCCGGTATCGGTTCTGGTCTGCCAGACGTTTTTCGAACTCATTGAGATAATACACGGGGGTGTATCTTACCCGCCGGATCTGCATCGTCAGCGTGTTCCCCGTCACCACTTCGGCGGCTATTCCCAGCACATACAGCTGGATGAATGCCATATCCGCCGCCACCGGATCGATATCGATGCAGCTGCCGAACATGTGCATGGAAGGATTGATATCTGCCTCAAGCAGGCACTCCGCATACGCAATCAGCATCCCGGCGGCACCACAGGCCGGGTCGCTGACCGTGGCTATCCCTTCCCGGCGGATAGTGTCCCTGACGCCCGGCATCAGCATCCGGGCCATGAGGGACTGGACCGGATATGGGGTAAAATACTGCCCGCGAAAGTTATCGCCCAGCTCAAGCACCATGAAAATGGCGCCGAGGAAATCATGAAATTTAGCCTCCAGTGCGCACACCATCATGCAGAACATCTCCTGCATCTTCGCGATATCTGACGCCTCATAACGCGCGCAGATTTTCCGGCAGTGCTCAATGCTTTCCGGCGCTCTTATCCGGGCCATATCCAGTTCACTGGCGGCCAGTGACAGAAAATCACTGAACACCTCCCAGCGTCCCAGATGGCGACCCGTGTCTTTAAACACGTGGATAAACCGGCTCCGGCTGTGCTGCTCACTCATCAAACGCTGAACAGAAGGCACCACTTCCGCGACCTGCGCCCTGACCTGGATCACAGGGCTATTCTCAGCGGTTTCTCTGGCCATGTTGAACACATCGGCAAAACTCAGCTGCGACATACAATTACCTCCGCTGTTGCCGCTCCCGAAGGAGCGGCTCACCTTATCAGTTACATGCGCGTTTGAGTTCAAGCGTGCGGAGCACCTGCCCGAAGGCGGTGTTGTTCATCGCCGGGATATGGACGCCGCGCCCCTTGCGAATGCTCCGGGCAATATGCCGTCCGAAGGCTTTCAGCGCCGGGTCAATCTCCCGCGCGGCGATGTCATCGCGCAGAATGCGCTGGTGACGGCGGGGCTTTACAGCCTCAGTGGAAGGTGAAAGAATAGTCAGGGTCATACAGACCTCCATATATCGTGTATGTGAAGCCGAAAAAATCGTTCCCGCGACTTTTACGGCGTGGATAAAGCAGGGTTTTCCCTGCTTTTTTCATTTCCGGAACAGGTTAAATTCCTCCTTAATGCGCGTTTTAATCTGCGCATGGCTCAGGTTGCACACATCCCGCAGCCGGAAATATCTGGCTCCGTAGCGGGCATAAATCTCTGTCACGTCACCACAGACCATTTCCTGCAGCATGAACGTCTCCCAGCCACCGCTCTCACTCGTTGACCAGTTGAGCGGGTACATCAGACCCAGCGCATCATGGAAGGCGTGAACATCGATTTCAGCGGGCGCTTTCACCGCTGCTTTCTGGCGACTCAGCCAGTATTCGCGCTCGGCTTCTGCTGTGACCTGCATTCCCGGACGGGCTGAGGATTCGGTGAGATGTAAGTGCATGGTTTTCTCCTTCGGGTTAAGGGATGGCAGCTACATGCCGCCATCCGGGGTTGTCTACTCGTTTGCCGCCAGTTCACTCAGCAGCACATCGCGGGCTTCCTGCGCACACTCTTCTTCGGCTAACGTCAGCAGATACCCACGTTTTGCCGCCGCACCCATGAATGCCGGGCGGTCTTTCAGCGGCAGCGCGCCCAGATAATCCAGCGCATCGCCCAGCACGCGCGCCTGATACAGCTCGTAATGCATCCCGCAGCAGCGCCCCGCCTCTTTCTCGATGCGTGCCAGCACCACATCGGCGCGGATAACATCGAACGGGTTAGCGGCGTGGATGTTGCGCACAAAGCCATCAGTACGCAGAACGGACGATATGGAATGAACGATGCGGGTATTCATGAGTGTTTTCCTTTTTCTGACTTTGAGGTTTTAAAACCGTCACCCGTTGAGTTGCCGGGGCCGCGGTTTTGACGTTTTGCGGGGACCTGCTGCTCTGCTCCGCTGGTTGTTACCTTCACCCGTTTGAGAGCCGTTCGCCGCAAGGGCGTAAACGAGCACGGCCCGGTGAAGCCGTCCATGCCGGACGTGAAAAGTTTTTGCGGATTCAGGCAAAAATTTTTTATGGCCGTGCGCCAGCAGTGCATGGACGGCAAGACGGGTTGTGCTTGTCTCAGCCCCGGCGAAAGGACTCAAAGGGGTGAAACGGCACCAGGTAAGGAAAGAGCAGGAACCCGCCGCAACGTCGGAGAAGCGGCAGCGAAAACGGCGTTGCCCCTTACAGCCCGGCGTCAGTTTGCCGGGGTGCGAAAAGCGCAGGTGACGGCGCGTAAAAGGGGCGGCGCATCCGGAACGGATGCTGCAAGCCTGCCGTTGACGTCAGGCATCAGACACTAGCCGGCAGGCCCGAAACCGCCTGGCGGGTTCGGCGGAGCTTACCGCGTCCTTTCGCGGTTAGCGGAGTGTGGCTCGACGACCGGACGCGCAGCGGTCGGGAGCCGAAGGTGTCCCCGGGTCTGGCCTGTCAGAAAGAAACAGCAGAAGAGAGAATGGAACAGGGGAAGATATCAGCAGAACAGCCAGAGTCAGCCCGAAACAGAGATACCAAACCTGTGACAGAGTGGCCGTGGCGGCGCGTCAGCGCAGCCCTGCCACGCGCCGCAGGCAGGTTTTCGGCGGGCGGTCAGACAGTGACGGGGGAACGAGTCCCCCGCCAGTGCATCAGACCACCGGCGGCAGCGCCCCCGGATAGTGCCGCGCGATAATGTCGTTCACCTTCTCCACCAGGTCTGGCCGGGTAAAGGTGACGTGCGCGGAGCCTTTTTTGTATGTGCGTACTGTGAAATACTCGCACGTAAACACCTCCCCCACGCTCTTCGCACCGCCCTGACTGATAAACGCGCTCAGGTTTGCCCCCTCGGAGACGCGATTATCGGGTATGGTCTTTCCGTCGAGGATCCAGAACGGGCGGGCAAGGTCATCGATGCGGTTCTGTGCATACGTGCGCACGGAAAAATACAGCCCGCGATGATTATCCAGGACACCATCAATGATAATTTTTTTTCCCAGAAAGCACGGGTTATGCGTTTTATAGTCCCATGAGAGGTTGCGGAACACGTCAATCACGCCCTGCTCAAACGTTTCTCCCTTGCTGGCGTTAAGCGCCCGGAACGTGGCGATCACGTTGTCGAGTGTGATTTCGGGGCAGTCGTCGCTGTAGAGCTGCGTGTCCCACTCCTTGCGCTGCGCCTCGCTCATCAGCGTAAACATGCCCGTGTCATTCATCAGGCGCGTCCAGATGTCGCGATCGGCATAACGGCAGATACTGCGTTTTAAGGCGGCTTCCCGCGTGGTGCTGCAGTCGGCTGACAGGCTGCGTTCGATGATTTCGGTCATGCCTGAGATCCACCCGCGCCCGGATGCTTCAAAAATGAGTTTCTGCGCGTCACGTAGCAGCCTTATGGCTTCCAGAAAAGCCGCCACGCCACTGTTACGCTGCGCCACAATGCGCTCGACGGGCAAAGACGGGATGACCTCTCCCGCGCCGCTATGGGGGGTAATGTCGACGCTGACAGCCTGTGTGGTGGTGTGATTCATGATGTCCTCCTTCTGCTGTTGCCGCCCCTTTCGGAGCGGCTCACCTGGTTAGTTAAATGCGCGTGTCAGTTCGAGGGTGCGGAGCACCTGACCAAAATCGGCGTTTTTCATCGCGGGGATGTGAACACCACGCCCCTTGCGTATGCTTTTTGCGATATGCCGCCCGAATGCCCTGAGCGTGGGGTCAATTTCCGGTGCGGGAATATCGACGCGGGGGATGCGGGAATGACGGCGGGGCTTTACAGCGCCGTCAGACGGTGAAACAATAGAAAGGATCATTGAGTTAACTTCCTTTGGTAGTTAATGAAGCCGCAAAAAATCGTTGCTGCGATTTCTGCGGCGTGGAACAAGCCGGGTTTACCCGGCTTTTTTCATCTCTGCGTTTTGCTCTCTGCTTCTTCTGCCTCCTTTTGCACGTTGTCGGTAATGTCTTCGGGATCGCCCAGAAACCAGCCCTGAACAGGTTTGTAACGCTCAATAAACGCCTTAATCGCGCCCTTTCCGGTCATGGCTTTCACGCGGGTAAACATCGGAATAACGCCTTTTGCATCGCGTCCGGTAAATGTGATCTGATAAACACGCATCGCCTGTGTCTGCATTTTTTTCCTCCTGATTTTTAAAGAACATCACCCGTTGAGTTTCATTCGTCGCGGTGTTGACGTTTCGTGGGGTGGCTGCCGGTTGTTTCCGGGTTGTGAACCTCACCCGTTTGAGAACCTTCGCCGCAACGGGAAAGAACAGACACGGGCCGGTGCAGATGTCCGGTACGGAGGCGACATTATTTGTCGGGTTTTCGGCAAAAAATGTCGCCGGAGAGCATCAGCGGTACTGGACAGCCAGGCGGTTTGTGGCGGGATATTCCCGGGCGAAGGGGCTTAAACGGTGAAAGGCGCACGGAGCACCAGGGCAGGCACCCCGGCAACGACGGGGCGCGACGAGCGAAACGGCGTTGCGCCTTACGTCCCGGCGTTTTTTTTGCCGGGATGCAGGGAGCGCAGGTCACGGCGCGTAAAAGGGCGGCGCATCCTGACAAGGATGCTGCAAGCCTGCCGTTGACGTCAGACATCAGACACTAGCCGGCAGGCCCGAAACCGCGAGCGGGTTCGGCGGAGCTTACCGCGTCATTTCGCGGTTAGCGGAGTGTGGCTCGACGACCGGACGCGTAGCGGTCGGGAGCCGAAGGTGTCCCCTGGTCAGGCCTGCCAGAAAGAAACAGCGATACTCACGCTGTCAGAAAGCAATATCAGAGAGGCAAAGGATTTGAGGGCGATAATGAAGTGCCAGGAAAAAGAGGGGCGCGTCAGCGCTCCTCTCTCTATCCGACTTTGTGCACTTTGTCTGTCAGATGTCGCAGGCTCCACATCGATGCACGCCTCAACCGTGCTTAACCAGATTCAGGTCTGAGATTTTCCCCGGAAATAGTCTGGTCGCCTCTCAAGCTCCCGATCTATCAGCTCATCAGCAAACAGAGGCGCTGTTTTGTTGACCCGCCGCTCAAGATTCCTTCGACGCGCAGCGGCTTTGCGCTCATCGCTCCAGCGCTTAATCTGCCGCTCATCGGGAAAATCCACGCACACCGCATACCCGGCGCCCGCCACCCAGAGCGACATAATGGATTCGGGCGCAGGCTGTCCGGCCTCCACCACTTCGGATGCCAGTTCATGCGGACCGGGACACGGTGATGGTAATTTCCAGCGCAGGGAGTAACGCCACCTCATCCCCGCCTCCGGTCTGTGAGCTTGTTCGGCACCTGCCAGCGCTCTGCCTGACGCACAGCCTCCGGGGTGTCACGCACAATGAAGCCGATTTCATGAATGACACCGTACAGCGGTTCCTTCGCGTCACGCAGCCAGTCCAGGGACGCCAGCGAGGCAAACCGCGACCGCCAGTGCCAGAAAGCCGGCTCCAGCTCGCGCGCGTCAAACTCTTCGGCCCACCGGCGGTACCAGCTGCTGACCGTCTCCGGGGACTGAAAGTTCAGCTCCGTGACGGCCTGCCCCAGCAGGTTCTGCCGCAGCCGCCAGTGATGCGCCAGCGTCCGTTCTTCCCGGCGCATCCTGCGGGTGAACGCGATGTTTCTGCGCTGTAACCGGCGTTCGGTCCGGGTATGCAGCACCTCCGGGAACAGTTCAGCCTGAACATCCACCGGCAGCGGCAGCGGGCAGCACTCCCCGTGGCTGGCAATCAGTTCATCAAGCGCCTCCTCCACCTGTTTGAGGCTGGTCAGGCGATGCTTCGGGTCCCAGTTGAGGCCGGGAATGCGCTGCGCCACGGTCGTGTTCATGCGGCTGTTCCCGGTCAGCAGACGCAGGAAGGTGCGCACGTGTGGCATGGCGGGCAGACGCGCACTGACACGGCGAGATTCCTCCACCGACAGGATCGCCTGCAGCGCTGCCTGTCGGGCTGGCTTCAGGGTCACCAGAGACGTTGTTGATGCGTTCACTGTGCGCCCTCCATGACCAGCATGCTGATGATGCTGGCCTGACTGTAGCCATCGGTATCGAGCCGGGCAACCAGACTCAGCGTGTGGCTGATGGCTTCCGGCGACCAGTCAGACAGGGTGCTGATAACCGAGAACGGACGACCGCTGGCGGGGATAAACACCACCATCCAGGCCGGAGAGATATCGCCGGGACTGCACACGGCGAGATGATAGTTACCGTGTGAAGGCGTGAAGCGGACCTGTACCGGGAAAAAGCCCCCGAACTCGCTGCGGTACTCCCCGTTCATGTCCCAGTTATCCGGGCAGTTCAGGTCACGCATCACGGCATGGGTCAGTTCGCGACGCAAATCCTCCCCTCCTTCGCGCCAGTCTTCGTACTCCTGTGGGATCATGGTGTTCAGGACTTCGGGGGTAATAATATTGCGCATCATCGTCTCCTTATCGCCGCCCCGCAGGGCGGCGTCTCCGTTATCAGGCAGCGTGTGAGGTAGGTTCGTCAGTGTCAGGCGTGATGTTTACTTCTTCCGGCGTTGCAGCATCCGGGGACTGCATCCATCCCGGCACCCATCGGGTCCCGGAGAGCCACTGTTCGGCATGACTGGCGGCATCGCCTTTCTTCATTTTTTCAGCATCCGAGGCGGCCCCGGTCAGTCCGGCGTCTTTCAGCGCCGCCACAATCTGATTTTTGCTGAGTAACCCGAGGAAGTTATCCGCCGTTGGCTGCCACCAGTCACGCAGGTGGAACCCGAGTGCCGCCTCGACACCGTCAAGGTCACTGCGGCGGGTATGCCCGTGTTCGCGGGTCTGGACGCCGTCCACGGAACAGGCGGTACAGAAGGCCATCAGCGACATCAGGGTCTGTCCGTCGAGGGCAAAGAAGGTGGTAAAATCGTTCTTCCAGCCCTCCGGCAGCAGCGCCTCCAGACGGGCTTTCTCCTGCATAAGCGACTGCCATGCCTGACCCTCTTCTCCGGTCGGGGCTTCGCTGGTGAGGCCGCTGTGGTGGACCTCAAGACGCATCACGAACGGGTGCCGGGTGGTGATACAGTAGTGGAACACGCAACTGCACAGCCGCCAGACCATCAGGGCCACGGCTTTCTGTGGCTGCCTGACCAGTTCCGCCTGTACCGCCAGCGTTCTCTCGGACGACATTTTTTTCAGGAGCGGTACGCTGATACCCTCTGCCACATCCGGGGTGCTGCTGGCGACCACATGGATGGAAGCCTGAGAAACGGTACTTTCCTGTCCGTCAGCGACCGCCGCCTGCGCCTTCTTCTGCACACCGCGCTGGATGCGAAGCTCGCCGTCACTCAGACTGATCACCACGCCACAGGCCGCTTTCTGCTCCGGTGTCCATGCCCGGATCGATGCTGCATCTTCAATCTCGTCAATCAGCACCTGAATGGCGGCTTCGTCCTCAAACGTTTCAGTGGCTTCCTGCGTGGCGTACAGCGTATCGAGACGCTGCTGTTCGTCAGCGCTGAGTTCGCCCTCCGGCTCCGGCAGGACCAGATAATGCTCGCGGTCGTCACCGTAGTTCCGCACAGCCCCTTCCCGTGCCAGTGACCATGACCAGCCCTCCTGCATTTCAATCGCCAGCGCGGCGGACTCCATTTTTTCCTGCACCAGACGCCCGACCAGCACCCCGTCTGCCGTTCCGTCGCCCTCCTGCACGCTGAACAGGTCCTCGCGCACTTCGCCCCCTGCGGCCTCATACGCTTCACGACCGACAAACATAAAGCGGGCGTCGCGAACCGATATTTCGGTGTCCGTGATGGCGCGTTTCAGCAGATGGGCCGGAGCGTTGCTGTATGAAGCCTTCACCTGCTCATATACCTGTATCTGACGCGCCGGGTCACTTTCCAGACTGAGCGCCTGACACTGCTCCACATCGAGCGTGTTCTCTGCCAGCAGGGCGATAAGCTCCGGGGCAAGGCTGGCGAGCTTCAGCATGCGCTGGACGTGGCGCGAACTGTAGCCCAGCTGGTCCCCGATTTGCGCCGGGGTCTTTCCCTGCTCAGACAACGTGCGGAAACCGCTGATTTGTTCTGCCGGGTGCATCGCCACCCGGTTGTTGTTCTCGACCATTGAGGCCACCACCGCCAGTTCGTCGCTGACGCGCTTGACGATGACCTGATGCCCGGCATCGATGCGCTGCTCGCGCTGTAAAAGCTGCAGGGCCGCCAGACGACGACCGCCCGCTGCGACGCCCGACAGTCCGTCCGGCAGGGTATGAACCACCAGATTCTGAATGAGGCCGACCGCGAGAATGGAGTCAGCCATTTCCCGCACGCTCTCCGGCGGATACGGGATAGTACGGACGTTCAGCGGGGATTTGACCAGTGCTGACAGCAGCACCATCTCAATCTGTGCGGCCTCAAGCGCGGCTTTCAGGGCGGCGGATTCGGCTGGTTTCACTGCTTTTTTGCTGGTTTTCGCGGGGGTTTTTGTTTTAGACTCGGTCACTGACATAGTTAATACTCCTTCAGATTATTGATGACTGTCTGCCGGACAGCCCACCTGTCCGGCACCTCTTACGGCTTATTGCGCTCTACGTACTCCGTAGTCCCGGATATAACGGTTCATCAGGAACTCACCGCCCGGTTCAAAATTCCAGACACGCCAGACCATGCTGTCGTCATCCTGATGACGGACGACAAGGCGAAAATGGGTACCCTGGTCATCTTCAATCGCCACATTCTGATACTGCGCCGCGACCGCTTGCGCCTGACTACGGGTGAAGGTGCCATCCGGCAGGGATTCAAGGGGGGACAAAACGTTGTGGTCCATGTGTTTCTCCTTTTCTGCCCCGCCTGAGCGGGGCGTGTTCATCATGGTTTAAAAGGGCACATCCTCATCGGTCAGCGGGTAATCGTCCGGGAAAGTCTGGGGAGGAAGCTGAGACGGAGTGGCGCTCTGACGGCCTTTTTTACCGCCCTTCGCTTTCGGGGATTTAGCCGGGGCCTGAGCAGGTTGAGCCGGGGCAGCAGGATCCTGCGGCTGCGCGGGCTGCTGCGGCACGGCGCTCTCAGGCTCACCAGTTCCACGACGACCGCCGAGCATCTGCATGGTGCCGTTCTGCCCGACCAGCACCTCGGTGACATAGCGCGTGGCTCCGGTATCGTCCTGCCAGCTACGGGTGCGCATCTGGCCCTCGATGTAGACCTCCGCGCCTTTACGCAGGTATTCGCCAGCCACTTCCGCTAGCTTGCCGAACATGACAACACGGTGCCATTCGGTGTTTTCGCGCAGTTCCCCGCTCTGCCTGTCACGCCATGTTTCGGACGTGGCCAGCGTCAGGTTTGCCACTGCGCCGCCGTTGGGCATATAACGCACATCCGGGTCCTGCCCCAGATGCCCGACCAGAATGACTTTGTTTACGCCACGTGCTGCCATGATGAATCTCCTTACTCTGTTGTTTGCTTTTAAAAACCATCACCCGTTGAGTTGCCGGGGCCGCGGTTTTGACTTTTGCGGGGACCTGCTGAACGTGCCCGCTGGTTGTTACCTTCACCCGTTTGAGAGCCGTTCGCCGCAAGGGCGTAAACGAGCACCGGCGATGGCAGATGTCCAGGGCGCGGTTTACCGCGTGCCATTTACCCTGGACGGCTGACAGCGACTGTGCTTGTCTCAGCCCCGGCGAATGGACTCAAAGGGGTGAAAAAACCAGGCAAGGAATGAGCAGTAACCCGCCGCAACGACGAAACGCGCGGGCGCGAAACGGCGTTGCGCCTTACAGCCCGGCGTCAGTTTGCCGGGGTGCGAAAAGCGCAGGTGACGGCGCGACTGGGGCGGCGCATCCGGAACGGATGCTGCAAGCCTGCCGTTGACGTCAGACATCAGACACTAGCCGGCAGGCCCGAAACCGCCTGGCGGGTTCGGCGGAGCTTACCGCGTCCTTTCGCGGTTAGCGGAGTGTGGCTCGACGACCGGACGCGCAGCGGTCGGGAGCCGAAGGTGGCCCGATGGCAGATTGTGTGAAAAGTAAATGAGGAAGAGGAAGAGGAAGAGGAAGAGGAAGAGCAGCAATATCAACAACATCAACAACATCAACAACAATAGCAGCAAGAGGCAAAGCCAGAAGCTGAAGCAGAGGCAGAGGCAGAGGCAGATTCAGATTCAGAGGCAGCGGAAGAGACAGAGACAGAGACAGAGACAGAAAGAATTCCGGTCAGGACAGAGACTCACTGCCACCGTCTTCGGGCTTCTGGTATTCGGGCGCATTTGCGCGCGGCAGCTGCTGGCTGTTGAGACGATGCCCCCGGAGCCGTTCACGAAAATATTCGCGCAGATGTTCGGGCTGTTCCCGCTCAACGAGTTCGTGAACAACAGGCTTGTTCATGCGTTCCTGCCATGCAACAGCGGCGGCCGCTTTATCGACGGAGACTTTGTCCTGCTCGTCTTTTGAGAATGAGGCGATATTCCATTTTGACATATCTACACCTGCAACGTTTTCCAGAAAGATACTGTGGATACTACGCGCATTTACAGACTTCATCGACGGATAATGGGGAAGGAAGACAGGAGAGGAGAATGCGCGGCGCCGGAGGCGCGGCGATGTTTCTCTCCGGCAGGCGCAGCCTGCCAGGGTTTTGCGCGCGGGCAGACAGGCGTCCTCCGGCCCGGACGCCTGCCATCGAGCTTACTGCTTACTGGCCCTTGCCGCCCTGTAAAATGAAGTGTCCGCCGATGTAGACGGCACACTGACAGGTCATGTAATAGCAGATTTCATCCATCACCTGGGCGGTGGTCAGTTCCCGCTGACCGGAATCACGGCGGCGGGCATTAATCAGGGCTTTGTACTGGCGCAGGATCTCGCGGCTTTGTGGTGCAAGTTTCATTTTTTTCTCCTTAACCGGCGGGCTTCCCCGCCGGACATTATTCAGTTTCTGAAGACATAACCGTCATGAAACACATACCCGCTGCTGAATAAATCCCGCGCGTATGCCTCATAATCGAAATACACGCGCAGGGATTCAGGCACCTCGTTTAACAGGTCGTTGTCCTCAACAAAGCCATAAGCAAAATCTTCCTCGCTTTCCGCTTCGCCGTAATATGCGTCATCAAAGGCGTCATAGTCGCACTCGCCGGTATATTCCGCCCAGGCCACAAAGGCGGCGGCGCGCCCGTCATTCTGTGCCTGCCGGAAAGCCTCAATAAACGCCCACTTAACAGAGGATTCAGAGGCAAACTGTGACGGGATGCCCTCGATGTCCTGAAACATCAGCTCGGGGTCTTCCTCGCCAGCGTGCAGCGTCCGGCAGGCGTCATAAAACGCGTCTTCGTCGTCAAAATCGGTTAAATCAAACCATTTGCCAAAAATACTGCCGCAGTTGTACTGGTGATACGTGCCCACGTAGACGGCCGGAGTGGTGATGGATGAATTCATTTTTTCGTCTCCCTTCGGGGCGGCATAGCCGCCCCGGTCGTTAATCAGTCCAGCGCGGCGTAAATGGCGTTGCATTCCGGGTGAAGGGTGATGTGATTCCAGAGCTGGGCATCACGCAGCATGTAAAGGTGAGTCAGGGCCGGGTTGCCGCTGTCATGATTTGCCGCCAGACGACGGTTAACGGCCAGCGATGTCAGAATAATGCCCGCTGCGTCGGCGCTCACAATGCGATCAAACCAGTTTTCACTGTTGACCAGATGAACCCGGCCACAATCCGGCATCATGTAACCGCCGCCCTCTGGCAGCCGGATAAAGTGCCAGAACTCACTGCTGTATTCAGGCATCCATTGTTTCGCCAGCGCATACACCTGCGATTCTGCGAGCATAAAATCAGCGCCGAACATGTAGGGCATAAAAGACAGGCGGTCACACTCTTCAACATTCAGGACGGGGCGTGTTGTCACATACTGCATGGTAAAACCTCCGTAATCACATGGACTGCGACACCGGGCGGTGCCGTGCCGACACGACAGCCCGGCGAAAAGCGGAAGATGCAGGGGCGACACCGGAGGCCGCAGCGCAGATAAAGCGCGAAGCCGGTCTGGACGGTTTTGGAGCGAAATTTGAGCGAGAAAACGACGGGAAGAACGGCGAGACTCATTAAAAACACTGCGACCGGGCGAGGATGGCGGCGTCAGCGCACCCTTGCATCTGCAGCGGCCGGGCTAAAGTGAAGGCACGGCACAGCCCGCACACGACACGGCGATAACAGAGGCGGGTTTTCACCCAAAAGGCCCGGAACCCGGGCCGGGTGAATGCGGAGCCGGCACGGTGACATCCTTATCGCATACGGACATCCCGCGCCGGTCAGTGGGGGGAAGTGATTTTTCTTCCCCCTCCATCATCATTCAGTTTGTGCGGGCGTCGCCCGGGCTTCACTCACCACCTCGCGCAGTACACGGCGATCAAGCCAGCGGCGGGCCGGGTCGCCGGGGAAACGCAGCATATCGGTGATAACGCCTGCGGCTTCGATTTCCTCCCGTCGTTCATTAACCACGGTCAACAGGATGGGGCAGAACGACGCCCCGCGCACCAGAACAGCGTCAAGGACGGCATCCAGTACGTCAGTGTCGTTTTCATCGAGCCAGTTTTCATGCTCGTACTCGTCAGCCAGTACGCGCCAGTCACCAAACCGCCGGTCCATCAGTCGCGGCGTGACGGACGGTTTCAGCGCAGCGGCAAGGCGGTGCGCATCCGGCCTGACGATTTCCGCTATCTGCGTGAGGGAGGCTTTCAGGAAAGCCAGCAGATCGTCACATTCTGCCGCCGTCAGCCATTCCTGTGCATAAGGCAGATGAAGTGTCTGGACGTCCGCCAGTTTTTCCGGGGGCATAAAGCCCTTTGCCGGGTACAGATACAGCCGCGCCGGGGTTCCCGCCAGCCGTCGGGCGCTGGCTGTCAGCAACCCGGCCCGGCCATATGTCAGCGGCTGGCAAAGGTGCGTGACCAGCGCCAGAATTTGCGCGGCATCGAGCGAGCCGGTGGCGACTGACCAGCCGGGCATGGTTTCAGGCGCGATTTGCATCATATCCACGCAAGGCGGCCAGCCCGTATCCTTTAGCATCCGGTCGCCGTGGCGGAGTATCAGCGCGTTGAGTGTGTCGTTTCTCATGTTATTTCCTTCGGTGAATGCCCCGCCGTTCAGCGGGGCGGACGGGTCAGGCGGCCAGTTCACGTTTCAGCCAGGCGATTTCTGCCTGAGCGTCAGCGACACTCGGATAGTGATCTACCGTCAGCGACGGCGAATGCTCGTCTTCTCCGTTAATCGCCTGTGCGGCAATATCCGTGATGCGATACAGCGTATCTACGGGGACGCTCACGCGGGGAATGCCCGGGCGAATCCCGGCGTACAGCGCCTGCACGGTGCGGAATGACACGCCTTCTTCGGTGTGCTCCCCCGTTCCCGTGCGGCCGATAAGCTCAAGCAGGGTGTGAGCCTCGGCCTCCGTCATGTTCCCGGCCAGGGCCATCACGTCTTCTTTCGTCCAGACCAGCAGGGCGTAGCGTTCTTCGTTCCCAAACATGCGTTTAAGTTTTTTGTTCAGTTCTTTACGGGTGCCATACAGCATGGTGTTGTCTCCGTGATTCAGTGGGGCGGCCTCGCCGCCCGGGATTCAGTCTCTGAAAGATTCATCGAGTAACAGGGCGATATTGAATGCCTCGTCCATCAGGACGTTGAGGCGTCGCAGGCTCACGCCAGCCAGCCGTTCCGGCAGTCCGTCGTGCTGGTAGTGGTATTTGTCTTCCAGCACTTTCAGGGTGGTTTTCAGGTCGCAGATGTTGTTCGCCAGCCCGGCCATATCGCGGCGCAGGGCTTCGTGTCCGTTGTAGTTCATTACGCCACCTCCGGAAGCCATTCATCATTCGCCGCAGGAGTGTTGACGGCCCGGCGCATGGCAGCCAGTCGTTCGGTGCCGGCCCGGTGGTACTGCGCCAGCATTTCAATGCCGATATAGCGGCGTCCGGCGCGGTATGCGGCGACGCAGGTCGAGGCACTCCCGGCGAACGGATCGAGGACAATCGCGCCCGGGGCGCTGAATGACTCAATCAGCGGCTGTAGTGCTTCGACTGGCTTTTGCGTCGGGTGTAACGGATTGCCGGTATAGGGGAAAGGCATCACGTCCGGCAGCGGTTTGAGGGGCGGCACCGGGCGGCCTTTGGCGAGCACATACGCCCCTTCATGGCAGTAGTTCACGAATCCGCGACGTCCGTTCGCGCTGCGGCGGTTCGAGCTGTAGTCTTTGGTGAACACAATCTGGCCCACGGCGTAGAAGCCCGCCGCCTTCCACGCAGCCATAAAGCGGTCCACCCGGTTCCAGCCGTAGAAGCTGACCATCAGAGCGTCTTTTTTGAGGACGCGGTACATCTCCTGCGTAGCCGGTTGCAGCCATTCGTCCGTCACATCCCCGGCAATCTGTCTGCCCTGACGGTCCTTAAAGCCCACTAAATAGGGCGGGTCGGTCACGATAAGGTCCACGGCACGGTCGGGGAATCCGCGCATCACATCAATACAGTTCCCGAGAATGAATCTGGACATGGCAGCACTCCTGTAGTCAGAGGGGACAGGAGGTATCACCGCGATACCGTTCCCTGCCGCACGCTGCCTGTTCATCGCGTCCGGTCACGGGTCAGGCCGACCGTGGAATATCGCAGCCGCCAGTGTTTTATGGCGGCGAGAATATGCCGCGAAAGCGGCTTGAAGGGCGTTCCTTAAAAGGGCGAGGGACTGGCGTACACTCTCAACGACGCCGGGCCTGAGCGGAAAAACCGCCCGTCCCGTAACAGGCCGGACGCGAGACACTGGCAGCGGGTGGCAGGCTTTCAGCGACAACAGGGGAAGGAGGAGTATCGGCATACCTGTCCACAAACGCGGGGTTTAAGATTGTGGATAACCTGAAGGCAGACAGCGGAGAAGCGCGGGAGGACAGGCGTCATCACGCCTGTTCTTTTTTCGTACAATCAGCGGCAAAGCATCAGCGGTTCCGGGACTTATCTCCGGCCACGGAGAGGCCAATATACACGCCCGTGCCCCAGATGACCTGGGAGAGCACGAAAACCCACAGCGGGACGTCGAACACCAGGAGCGGAAGCAGGCATACCGTCACAATGCCAATCATGCGACTGCCGTACTGCCTGCGTACCGGCTCGCTGCTGTCGACGGGGACGCCGGCAAAGCGAAGAACGTTTCTGAATCCAGGCGACATAAACACCTCCTCGGGTAAAAACTCATTTGTTTTCTGTATATTACAGGATACCGTCACCGCAGGTATCCTGACACACGTTTTTACAGTCAGTCATTTTTTTTCGCAACCACAGCAGCGGCTTAGCCCGGCGCTGCGTAAAGAGGCTTGCAAAAAAACAAAGGCGGCAAAATAATTACTGTATATAAATACAGTTAATGAGACGCTAAAGATGAAGTTTATTGCTGCCTCCCTGGAACCCGGGGTCATGACCCTCCCCCTTTTTACCGAGCGTTGCGCCGCCGGTTTTCCTTCACCGGCGGCAGATTACACGGAAGCGGAGCTGGACCTGAACGAGTACTGCATCCGGCACAGGGCCTCCACCTATTTTGTCCGGGCTATCGGCAACTCGATGACCGATATTGGCCTGAATTCAGGCGACCTGATGGTCGTCGACAAGGCAGAGAAGCCGGTGCACGGGGATATTGTCATCGCCGAAATGGAGGGGGAATTTACCGTCAAACGGCTTCTGTTGACGCCCCGTCCGGTACTGCAGCCCATGAACCCGGCCTACCCTGCCCTTCACCCTGACCCGGAGACGCTGCAGATTTTTGGTGTGGTGACCGCGTTTATCCATAAGACGCGCGGAGCGGACTGATGTTTGCCCTGGCCGACGTCAACTCATTCTATGCCAGCTGCGAGAAGGTGTTTCGCCCTGACCTGCGGGGGGAGCCGTGCATCTCGCTGGAAGAAGCCCCCCCGCCCAAACAGCAGATTGTCTGCAGCCGTTCTTTCGGAGAACGCGTCACGACTTACGAGGCGATGCGTCAGGCCGTCTGCCAGCATGCAGAACGCGCTGCGGAGAAGCTGCGCGGAGAGCACCAGTACTGCCGGCATATCTCGGCTTTCATCAAAACTTCGCCGTTCGCCATCAACGAGCCCTACTATGGCAATCTGGCCACAGAGAAGCTGACGACACCCACGCGGGATACCCGGGACATTATTACTGCAGCAGTCAGAGCGCTGGACAGGATCTGGGTCTCCGGCCATCGCTATGCCAAAGCCGGCATCATGCTGAACGATTTCTCCCCGACCGGCGTCTCTCAGCTGAATCTGTTTGATGACGTACAGCCCAGAGCACACAGTGATGAGCTGATGAAGGTTCTCGATGGCATCAACCATTCCGGCCTGGGGAAAGTATGGTTTGCAGGACAGGGGGTTGCCCCTGAATGGCAAATGAAACGTGAAATGCTTTCACCGGCTTATACAACCAGGTGGACAGATTTGCCCGTAGCACGGTTATGACTCTCTAAAGCCCAACACCTGCCACTTTTTCATTTTTCTATCTTGTTATCTTGCTGTCTTGTTATCTTGTTATCTTGTTATCTTGTTATCTTGTTATCTTAATTTCATTACAAATCATCAAGTTAATAACTTAACAAGATATTATCTTAATAAGTTATTGCAAAGGTGTCGCCTGCTTGGCAATATTAAGTTGTTAACTTAACAACTTAATATGAGGCTATAATGATAATAGTACTAGGTAGTCAAAAGGGTGGGGTTGGTAAAAGTACACTGGCGGTATCTATAGCTGCGTATCTGATGTCACTGGGCAATCGAGTGATTATTGTCGACGCAGATGACCAGAAATCAGTATTAACTTGGTATAACAACCGTCCTGAAGATCTTCCCCATATTCCAGTTACAGGCGCCACAGGCAACATCAAAGCCATGCTAAAGGAACACGAAAAATCATATGACTATGTCATCGCAGACTGTGCTGGACGCGACAGTGCAGAAATGCGTAGTGGATTGATGGCCGCAGACGTATTCATTTCTCCGTTGCGGCCTTCTCAGATGGACCTGGATGTAGTACCTCATACATGCTCCGTTTTTACGGCAGCAAAAGATTTTAATGAGAATATTCGGGGGTATCTCGTATTAAACATGACTCCCACTAACATGTTTGTTAATGAAGCTAATCAGGCAGCTGAAGTACTCAAGGATTATCCTGAAATGCGCCTGGCGAACTCCCGGGTATGTGATCGGAAAGCACATCGAGATGCCTGGGCAGAATCAATGACAATTTTTGAAACGCAAAATGATAAAGCACAACAAGAAATCGAAGCGTTAGTTAAAGAGGTTATTCTGTGAGAAATAGAGCAAATACCCCGCCTCGTGATGAGGCAGCATTTATTAACGGCGGTACAGCTGGTATTGACAGTGCCAAAGGGACCGCTGAGAAATCATTGGTTGTAAGTAAAGCAAAACCCGTGAGCATTTCCTTTTTTGAAGAAAATTTAAAAGACATTGATGACCTTATAACTGCAGAGATGGTTTCAGGTAAAGGCAGAGTTAATCGTTCTGATGTCGTCAGAGCTGCGGTAGAAGCACTAAAAAGCCTTTCAAAAACAGAGGTATCAAGGTTAATCGCAGAAGCGAAACAAAGATAACAACTTGCCATCTTGTTATCTTGTTATCTTGTTATCTTGTTATCTTGTTATCTTGTTATCTTGTTATCTTGTTATCTTGTTATCTTGTTATCTTAATTTGCAATCAACTAAAATGGCCTCATCAATGGTCTTTTTTACATCACTCGTTTAATTCCCCCGCCACCTGGACATAACAGTTATTCTGTCCAGGTGGGGAGCGGAGTCCCTCATGATCATCGCCATGTAGAACCTAGCCTTTCCTGTGTAGTAATGTATGTTATATTTTTCGACTACCTGAAGGCCTTAATATGCCGATAAATTTCTCCCCTAAAGTGGGGCAAATTCTCACGTGCAATTACGGAAACTACTTGAAAGATGAGAAAGGGGATGTAGTTTCGACTGCTGTCGATGCTCATATCCCCCCGGAAATGATTAAATGTAGACTCGTCGTTGTATTGAATGGGCGTCTGAATGGCAATGCGTGTATTGTGGTTCCAATTTCGACCACAAAAGATACTGCTAAACTTAATAATGGCCTTCACGTTGAGTTACCTGAGGGGATAATTAAAGCAGCAAAATATTTTCCTCAAACAACTAGTTGGGTTAAATGCGACATGGTACAAACCGTAAGTAATCAGCGACTTAGCAGGCCTATGGAAGTAGGCAGGGGATGGATAACGCAGATGCTTTCACGTGAAATTGTGACAAACCTACAAAAAGCTGTAATCAAAGCTATCAATGCAACTGCGCTTGTTCCAGCACAGCAGGAATCCGAACAATAGTTCACTATTGACACGAACTACTGATTTGCTAGACTAGCCATGTAGCCCATAGAGGCCATTCAGATTTTCTCCCCTTGAGGGACCGCGAAGCCCAGTTGAAAAGCTGGGCTTTTGCATTTCTGTTACCTCTTGATTAGCCACCTTCCTAACAACTACAGAACTTTATGGCAATATCGCTGGCATATGCGCCAGTGAGATCATAGAGCTGCTGGTAAATCCCTCAGTTACATAATCCCCGAACTGCATTGGATATTCAGGTGATTCTGTCCATGGCTGACATAACCCGTCCCCGTTTCGCTATCCAGTACCCACTTCAGCATGACAACCCCCACGAAGATTTCTATCGTACCTGAAGGCATATTCGAATCGTTTCCGTTACCGCTGGCTAGCGTCGTGACAGAACACTATGTCCTTTAAACAATGATGTTTTTCTAATCGGAAAAATTTACATTAAGCGCAAGCTCCCTTCACTTGCACTCTGGCATTTTTACTTTGCTCTGGATCAATGAGATCGCGATTATTAGGAATGCTTTACAGTAATAAATTAACCCATAATTGGGGGAAGGAAGCGGATGATAAGGCTTCAGGCGGGTTTGGATGTAAAAAAGCCCGACTGGTAATCGGGCTTTTTTACATCCAAAACTAAGCTGGTACTCAGATTTGGAATGGAACTATCTTTAACTGACGGTTGAATGATACCCCCCACTCTTTACTCTGATCAATCTGATTTACAAGAGCCAGCTAACACATTGATTAGACTCTGACTGACTAACAGGTGGTGCTGAGTCAGTACCATTACCTGAGTGGAACTATCTTTAACTGACATTAAAGACTAAAAACTGAGTGACAGAGTGGAAGGGTTCATTCGGTGTTCTACTCTCCAGAAAAGGAGAGAAAATGGAGACTCTTACAAAAGTCATCCAGGCTCTGAAAGCGCTCATTGTGCTTTTAGAGTTAATTCGCTGGTTCTTCTAACAACCAGCTCACCCAAGAGCCAGGATTCCCTGGCTTTTTTATTAACCAATCCTAGAGCGCTCGCCAGCATGTCACATTAGGGTATATGTCAAAGATACCGGCAGCCTCCTCCGCCTACAGACTGATGTGACCAGATATGTGAGGCCATAAACGGCAAGACCACTTAAATGTCTTCAAAGACGTCTGTAACTGTAGAGTGAATGGTATGCCAGGGAAGAGGAGAGGGGGACAGAACCACCCCGGCACTGCCCCCCGGAAGAAACATCAAGTCCCTTCCACGCGAATGTTAGGGAAGGTGCGAACAAGTCCCTGATATGAGATCATGTTTGTCATCTGGAGCCATGGAACAGGGTTCATCATGAGTCATCAACTTACCTTCGCCGACAGTGAATTCAGCAGTAAGCGCCGTCAGACCAGAAAAGAGATTTTCTTGTCCCGTATGGAGCAGATTCTGCCATGGCAAAACATGGTGGAAGTCATCGAGCCGTTTTACCCCAAGGCTGGTAATGGCCGGCGACCTTATCCGCTGGAAACCATGCTACGCATTCACTGCATGCAGCATTGGTACAACCTGAGCGATGGCGCGATGGAAGATGCTCTGTACGAAATCGCCTCCATGCGTCGGTTTGCCCGGTTATCCCTGGATAGCGCCTTGCCTGACCGCACCACCATCATGAATTTCCGCCACCTGCTGGAGCAGCATCAACTGGCCCGCCAATTGTTCAAGACCATCAATCGCTGGCTGGCCGAAGCAGGCGTCATGATGACTCAAGGCACCTTGGTCGATGCCACCATCATTGAGGCACCCAGCTCGACCAAGAACAAAGAGCAGCAACGCGATCCGGAGATGCATCAGACCAAGAAAGGCAATCAGTGGCACTTTGGCATGAAGGCCCACATTGGTGTCGATGCCAAGAGTGGCCTGACCCACAGCCTAGTCACCACCGCGGCCAACGAGCATGACCTCAATCAGCTGGGTAATCTGCTGCATGGAGAGGAGCAATTTGTCTCAGCCGATGCCGGCTACCAAGGGGCGCCACAGCGCGAGGAGCTGGCCGAGGTGGATGTGGACTGGCTGATCGCCGAGCGCCCCGGCAAGGTAAGAACCTTGAAACAGCATCCACGCAAGAACAAAACGGCCATCAACATCGAATACATGAAAGCCAGCATCCGGGCCAAGGTGGAGCACCCATTTCGCATCATCAAGCGACAGTTCGGCTTCGTGAAAGCCAGATACAAGGGGTTGCTGAAAAACGATAACCAACTGGCGATGTTATTCACGCTGGCCAACCTGTTTCGGGCGGACCAAATGATACGTCAGTGGGAGAGATCTCACTAAAAACTGGGGATAACGCCTTAAATGGCGAAGAAACGGTCTAAATAGGCTGATTCAAGGCATTTACGGGAGAAAAAATCGGCTCAAACATGAAGAAATGAAATGACTGAGTCAGCCGAGAAGAATTTCCCCGCTTATTCGCACCTTCCTTAGCATTTTTTGCCTGTGATATTATGACAGAGTTATTTTCAGAGCATGGACCAATGAAAAAGAAAACCACCACGCCCACACCCCACGATGCGACATTCCGGCAGTTCCTGACGCAACCGGATATTGCCCGGGATTTCATGGAGCTGCATCTCCCGGCAGAGTTGCAGGCCATCTGCGACCTCAGCACACTTAAACTGGAATCCGGCTCGTTTGTTGAGGATGACCTCCGTCAGTATTTCAGCGACGTTCTCTATAGCCTGAAAACCACCGGCGGCGACGGCTACGTTCACGTGCTTATTGAGCACCAGTCGTCGCCGGACAGGCACATGGCGTTTCGCCTGATACGTTACGCGGTAGCCGCCATGCAGCGCCATCTGGAAGCGGGCCATAAGAAGTTGCCCCTGGTGATACCGGTCCTTTTCTATACAGGTAAACGCAGCCCCTATCCGTACTCCACCCGCTGGCTGGATGAGTTTGACGACCCCGTGCTGGCAGGCAACCTCTACAGCAACGCTTTCCCGCTGGTTGATGTGACCGTTATTCCGGATGATGACATCGCCGGCCACCGCAGTATGGCCGCCCTGACTTTACTGCAGAAACATATTCATCAGCGCGACCTCGCTGAACTGGTTGACCGTCTGGCGCCCATTTTGCTGGCCGGATACCTGTCTTCATCCCAGGTCATATCACTGGTACACTATATAGTCCAGGCAGGCGAAACAGCCGACGCCGAAGCCTTTGTACGCGAACTGGCACTGCGTGTGCCGCAACACGGGGACGCACTTATGACCATCGCACAGCAGCTTGAGCAGAAAGGTATTGAGAAGGGTATCCAGCAGGGGATCGAGCAGGGCATCCAGCTGGGTGAACAACGTGGTATTGAAAAAGGCCGTAATGAAGGCAAACTGGAAGGCAAGCTGGAAGTTGCCCGCACCATGCTCAGGAGCGGCATTGACCGCAGTACCGTGATGAAAATGACCGGTCTGACTGAAGACGACCTGGCGCAGATCCGCCACTGATTCATCCCTCCTGATAACGCATTTACTGCCCGGATGAGGCAAAGTACCTACCCGGCATTTCATTCTGAACCCCTTGTCTGTTCAGAACTCGCTTCTGGACAGACAAGGGGTTGGACAAGCCTGCTGCGCGTCAGCCTGTAGCCGTTAAATTCGTTCTTTCAGCATCGCCACCGCCTCGGTCCCCGGCATCTGGAACTGAACCCGGTGACGTGCCGCCACATCGAGCGCAAACACCTTCGTGTAGACCTCCGTTGAGCTCACTGACTTGTGGCCCATCAGGCTCTGCAGGACCTTCAGCGGAATGCCGGCATACAGCATGTGCATCGCATAACTGTGCCGGAACGTGTGCGGTGTGACCGGCACAGAGAATGACACCCCGTCAGCGGCCGCATTCTCCACTGCTTCATTCAGCCAGGTCCGTACCGTCCGGTCAGTGACCTCCCAGATACGCGCCTTTTCGGTTCTGCCGGTACGCTTATTACGTCGCTCGAGCGGAATTTTCAGGGTGGCCACCATCATCTGCAGCTGGCTGACGTACTGGTGATCGGAGAGGGGCACCAGACGGTGGGCCTGACTGCCTGCTGGGGCACGGCCTGCTGTTCTGGCCGATTTCTCCGCTCGTTGTTTGAGCGTGGCCAACTGCACGAACGGATACGGTGGGGACAGCGAAAAATCCCCCCTTGTCAGCGCCAGCGCTTCGTTAATTCGCGCGCCCGTGTTCCAGAGCGTCGCCAGCAGCATCTTGCGGTGAAGATCCGGCACGTAGTGGAGCAGGGCGCTGACTTCCGGCGCCAGCAGGTATTTCGGGAGTTCGTCCTGAACGAGAGCCATCTGGCGAAGTGCCAGCGCTGCTGGGTAGTCTATGGCGACAGGTAATGATGTGTTGCTTACTGGTATACAGTTAGCGGGAAGCGAAGTCATCGACATATCCCTCAGTGAAGACGCTTATGGATGGTGTCGCTGCGGTAATTTCAGAATATGCCATCATCCGTCCTGTATAGTGCATCTTCCTGCAGAAGGGTTTCAGCCGCCACGGTAATAAATGCTCGTACCGTGCAGATAGCATTCTGCACACTCCCCGAACTGATATACACGGGTTCAAGAGATTCGGTAACTCCATTACGGTGTACCAGTGCGTTTCGGGTCTTGATTACACCCTTAATCTCCTCCAATGGCCACTCATGTGGCGTTGTCAGCATCCTTGAAAAATACCGACCTATCACTTTGTGGCTCTGAAATGTCTTCTTCGCTACAAGAGACTGAGCTCGCCAGGTATAAACCTTCTCAGGAGTGTCTTTATCCGGCTCCTGCTCGACCCATTTGGAAGCAAGTAATTTTCTTCTGTCTTCCTTATTAGGAACCAACGAATCAGCCTCGTGCAGGAACTTCTGTAAATGCGGGGGATGACTAAGAAGTGCTCTTGCGCTGTACATCAGAAAGCTGTCCAGTACACTCACGCAATGAACGTAAGCCATCCGCTCTACGATCCTGGGTTGGTTGAACTGCATCAGGCTCTCTAACTCATCCAGTTCAGCCTTTGCATCCTGCAGGCGGTCAGGAATACTGGCAAGCGAAGCCTCAAAATATTGCTGCTCAGCCGCCTCTTCCATCCAGTCCTGAAACCAGCTGTATTCCTGCGCTGCCGCATCCCATTCAGGAGTTCCTTCCTCAGCATCCGGATAATTTTCCGCAATCCATTCGTCACGCCGTTCCTCCTGCATTTCAAACAGCAGTTCTTTCATACTTCCCATTTAAACCTCGCCATCAATGATGTAATCCCGCCATCCATTACTCCTCTGACCTTCAGGGGGCGATAATGTAATAGCCTTTAAAATAGTCATCTATCTGACAGGATTGCCAGGGCGGAGCACAATGTTGGAACAGCGGTTTTTTGTAGTCACCAACCAGTTGCCATGAGTCCGAGTTATCCATTCGTTCTGCAACCATTCTTCCGTTACGTTTCAGGATTTTTGGCGATTTCCAGTTATGTCTGGCGTTAATCATTTCTGTTGGCGTTGCGTATGCCGCTCCTGAATACAGCCATAGCTCTTTATGGTCATATACATCCTCAAGCTCCCGGACCACATCGTAAAATGACCTAAATGTTGGTTTACCCATACCTCGCCTCAAAAATAGTATCCGGTTCAATAGTCACGCAGAGTAATGATGACGCGCAGCACAACCCTGCTTCTGTCACAGGGATGATTTTCCCATTCCGTTATCATTTTCAGGATGATAATAAGTAGGCATATAACCACTCTGTTAAATTACCGGACGGCCGTTCCGTCCGGATCCGACTTTTCACGTATAACGAAGTTTCCGGAAGTGTACCACGGTCAGGGAATAAGCAAAGCGCCCTTTTCCGGTGTTGAGCGGGCGGTCACGGGGCAGGGGGTTAACACAACATATAGCGTAACCAGCAGCTGATAACACCGCTACATATTGTGTCAGGGGGCCGCAGAGCGCCGGTGGGTCTGACGGAGATCCGGAACAGCCAGAAACCGGATCTGCGAGGCGGGAAATCCGCAATAGATATGATAATTAATGAACATGCATAAAATCATACTAAGAATGATATTTATCATTAATAATAAAATCATATCTGATATGATGTTTAATTGATTAGCAATAAACTATACATGATATGACTTTACACTTAACCAGACATTATCAGACGGAGCGTGCAGGATGGATGAAAAAGTATACTTTCGCCTCAGCTATGAAACGATGACCGCCGACACGGAAGACTTCATTAACGGGTGTCTCGAACGAGCCGGCCGCGCAGACTGCAATGACCCCGATGCGGAGATTGCCTGGGCACGCAGCGCGATCGAACTCTGGTACCACCTGGCGATGGCGGGCCGTGCCCCGGAAGACGTCGCCGACAGGGACCATCTGCGCCTCACCGGAATGCTCCTGCGCGCTCCCACAGCAGAACAACGTTCATGGCAGCAGTAACAACCTCCCGCAGGCCGTCGCCGCTGCAGCGACGGGTACTGATTGTGCTGGCCGCCCTCGATGCGAAACGTCCGGGGCCGGTGGCGACGCGGGATATCGAGCGGGTGCTGGAGCAGGGCGGGGACGCCCCGGTGTACGGACCGAACCTGCGCGCCTCCTGCCGGCGCATGGAAGCCGCGGGCTGGCTGCGCACCCTGCGCGCGCCGAACCTGCAGCTGGCCGTCGAGCTGACGGAGGCCGGTCGCGGCATTGCAGAACCGCTCTTCCAGGCAGAACGCGAGGCTGAAACGGCACGACAACGACTGACCGACGTCCGGCGTCTGCCGTTACGCCAGACGGCTGCCGGTGACGCGGTGGAGCTGCAGCTGGATGACGGCCATTACACCATCAGGGAAGCGGCCTACGTGATCCGTCTGGACGGTACCACCTACCTGCAGCTGACGGATGCCGGCGGCATACGCCGGATAAAAGAGGGCGATCCCCTGCAGGTGGCCAGCTGGTATCAGGCCTGTTTTGATGCAGGCCTGCCGGTCATCGTTCAGGTGAATGAGAGCCGGGACTGATCGCCACCACACAAGGAACAGGAGCATAAAATGAAAGTCACTGAACCCGGGCTGAATACGCTGATCGATAACCTGAACACCCTGATTTGCGAGGACAGCCTGCTCACGCGCAAGGAGCGTGAAACGCTGGTACTGGCCGTCGCTGCCATCGGCGCCATGAAAGCGCGCGTCGGCTTGAAAAAAGGCGAAGCGCCGGCCGTTGCCAGACGGGAAAAAAGGGAGAAAAAAGACCGCCAGCCTGATCCGCGTTTTCCGCGAGCCGGTCATCCCTGGCAGGAAGACGAAAAAACCTTACTGAGTGATGCGCTCGATTCGGTACCGGACGAAGAGATTGGCAAGCATCTGTTCTGGCTTTCCGAGAAACTGGGCAGAACGCCTTTCAGTGTTGCTTTCCAGATCGCGGCAATCAGGGAGCTGCAGGACGGCTGGGAGGAGCAGTTCAGGGAGATTTCGGATATAATTCGCTTGTCCGGCCTGAGCATCAGTGATTATCTGAAGCAGAACGGCACGGGCCATAACGCCTGAAGAAATTTGCGTTACAGAAAAATTATATAACTGAGGGGCAGTGATGAAAACAGCGATATGGGTGGTGGTGTATTTCACGATGTGTTTTCTGCTTTTCACAGGATGGATGTTCGCCTTCGCGCAGTATGCGCCCTATAACGGGCAGGAGCACGCGTTCTCTCTGACGTATCTGCTTAATTTATTTTTTCTTCACGTTGTGATGGTACCTTACTACGAGTTCTTTCAGACTGAACCATACAGCAATGCATTAATGAGTCTGGCAGATGAATCCGGTCAGATGATACGTTTTCATCACGTGGTACCTGTTCTCCGGATATATAGCCTGTCCGCACTCTTAACTTTTGTGGGTTACATCATATATGCAAAATGGTTCACTCATAACCGGCTGAAAGAAAAGCATCTTCCAGAATGATATTACCGGGACACCTCAGGATATAAAAAACCAATGACGAAACAGGAATGGATTTTTCGACTACGGCGCTGTACATCAAAGGAAACCCTGGAAAGGATAATAGAAAAAAATAAATATTCTCTGTCAGATGATGAGCTTGAGCATTTCAATGCCGCGGTTGATCACCGGCTGGCGGAAATGGCAATGGGGAAGTTTTATGATAAAATACCTGCAGGCGTCTGGAAATATGTTAAATAATACAGCCAGCATCAGTCTGTTCGCAGTTATCTCACCTGGAGCGCAATCATGAATATGATATTTGAACTGATTGGATTGTTACTGGTAGTCGGATGCGCATTCTTCACCACTTTTTTCTTAGCCGCTGTAGCAGGCACTATGGTAGTTATTCTTGCTGGAAGCCATCGGAATGGCCGTCATCCCCTTCTTTGTAAACAAGGTGGGAGCGAAAAAAGCGCTGATTGCAGGAGGCATGATCATGATCTGTCGCATTCTGGTGTCAGCAACCTCAGAAAGCCCTTACATCATCTCGCTGATTAAGCTATTTCATGCGATTGAAGTACCGCTGTTTGTGATCTCGGTATTCAAATACAGCGTGTCCAACTTTGATTCTCGCTTATCTTCCACCATCTTTCTTGTAGGATTTCAGATCGCCAGCTCGCTGGGTATCGTGTTGTTATCGATCCCGGTGGGGATGTTGTTTGATGCGTTTGGCTACCATTTTGTATTCTATCTGTTCTCCGCCATCGTCTCGGTGATTCTGCTGTTTGGCGTGGTCTTCCTGAGCAATGGACGTAATACAGGCCCACGCAGTGGTGTGGTGCAAAACGAAACCTTATAATATTCGCGAGGCAATGTCGCCGCTGACATTGCCTTTTTCTTTGTCGTTTATCGATGGATAGTGTATCAGGAAAAATCCATATCTCATTGAAGATGCAAATTTTTCCTGACAAAGCTGTCAATGATGAGGCTTTTACAACGGTATATTTCACTTATTTTTGTGGCATTCAGTTTATGCAAAATAATATTGACATAAGACTGAACCGTTTTTATGGAGATTAGCAGGCGGCGGGAAATTTCCACCAGCGAGTAGCCATTTAAAATCAGATGGATGATATGCGCTTCTCTTTTGGTAAACGCCAACTTTTCCCTCTTCAGATGAATCCGCATTTTTTTAAAAACCTGCCTTATCATGAGATATTCATTACCTGTTAATTCGGTATCAATGAATACCGCTTCGCGATCTGCCCCCCTCATTCCTGACCGCGGTTTTAATAAAAAGATGATATTGACTGGTGAAATGTGCAGGTGTTTGAGACGCCCGGCATCGCAGGTTTTCAGCTCTGACTCCACAATCACCACATCGCTGTTGCTGAAAGCAATTTCGGTGATCCGGGAAAATAAAACCCTGTTGACGGAGAGGCTGTTGTCGCTAAACATACATTTCAGACCTTCAAGCATGAAATTATTATTGGTAACAACATAGATATTCATAGAGTCCCCGCAGCAATAACCTTTTGCGAATCGTACCGTTCCTTACGTTCTGACAAAGTGACGCCTGGACTGGTGTCGGCGTAGAAGTGAATTTCATCGCCGGTTAACTGTGACGTACCCCGGCTCCCCGGAGTACGTCAGTTGCTCTAATGGTGCGCTGCTAGCACGCTATTTACGATTTCCACCGCTTCTTTCTCGATCTGCTTACGATGTGCTTCACCGAGGAAGCTCTCGCAGTAGATCTTGTAAGCGTCTTCCGTACCTGACGGACGTGCGGCGAACCAGCCGTTGTCGGTCATCACTTTCAGACCACCAATCGATGCGCCGTTGCCCGGCGCGGCGGTCAGACGTGCGGTGATCGGGTCGCCGGCCAGCTGGCTGGCGCTGACCATTTCCGGCGACAGCTTCGACAGCGCCGCTTTCTGTGCGGAAGTGGCCGAAGCCTGCAGACGGTTATAGCTTGGCGCGCCGAAGCGGGCGGCCAGCTCGTCGTAGTGCTCCTGCGGGTTTTTACCGGTGACGGCGGTGATTTCTGCCGCCAGCAGGCACATGATGATCCCGTCTTTGTCGGTCGACCACGGGGTTCCGTCAAAACGCAGGAACGAGGCGCCCGCGCTCTCTTCGCCGCCGAAGCCGAAGCTGCCGTCGAACAGACCGTCAACAAACCATTTAAAGCCCACCGGCACTTCCACCAGCTTACGGCCGAGGTCGTTCACCACGCGATCGATCATCGCCGAGGAGACCAGCGTCTTACCGACGGCGACATCCTGGCCCCACTGCGGACGATGCCGGAACAGGTAGTTAATCGCCACCGCCAGATAGTGGTTCGGGTTCATCAGACCTGCCGGCGTGACGATGCCGTGACGGTCATAATCCGGATCGTTAGCGAACGCCAGATCGAACTTATCGCGCAGCGCCAGCAGCCCTGCCATCGCGCACTCCGAAGAGCAGTCCATGCGAATGGCGCCGTCTTTATCAAGGTGCATAAAGCGGAAGGTTTGATCGACGTGATCGTTGACGATGGTCAGATCGAGCTTGTAGTGCCCGGCGATACGCTTCCAGTATTCGATACCGGACCCGCCCAGCGGATCGACCCCGAGCCTGAGGCCGGCTTTCTGAATCGCCGCCATATCGACGATATCCGCCAGTCCTTCAATAAACGGCTGCACCAGATCCTGCTCTTTGACATGACCGGATGCCAGTGCCGCGTCGAGGGAGAGGCGCCTGACGCCCTGCAGACCCGAGGCCAGCAGTTCGTTAGCGCGATTCTCGACCACTTTGGTGACGTTGGTATCCGCCGGGCCGCCGTTCGGCGGGTTGTACTTGATACCGCCATCTTCCGGCGGGTTATGCGACGGCGTAATCACGATGCCGTCCGCCAGCGGACCGCCTTTTTTGTTGTGCACCAGGATGGCATTGGAAATGGCCGGCGTCGGGGTAAAACCGTTGTTTTCCTGCACGATAACATCAACGCCGTTGGCTGCCAGCACTTCCAGAACCGAAATAAAGGCCGGTTCGGAGAGCGCGTGGGTATCTTTACCTACGTAGCAGGGACCGGTAATCCCGTTCTTCGCGCGGTCTTCCGCAATCGCCTGAGCGATCGCCAGAATATGCTGCTCATTGAAGTTATGGCGCCCTGCGCTGCCACGATGGCCAGAGGTGCCAAACTTCACCGCATGCTCCGCGTTGCCCGCTTCCGGCTTCAGTACGTAGTACTGCGCGGTCAGCTGAGCGACGTTAATCAAATCACTTTGTTGCGCAGGCTCCCCTGCGCGTTTACTGTCCGTCATTTTTCTCTCCTGTCATATCCGTCAGGCTTATTAATGTGTTCCTGCTGGGTCGCTCACCGATGGTGCCCCCTTTCCCCCGGCGCTCCCGGGGGCGTGAATGTGGCCTAGAGCTGCGTTTTGTCGATATACCAGATCTTTTGCGCATACTCCCGCACCGTACGGTCCGATGAGAAATAGCCCATGTTGGTAATGTTGTGCATTGTTTTGGCGGTCCACTCTTCCGGGGTTCGGTAGAGCGCATCCACCCTGTCCTGACAGTCAACATAGCTGCGGTAATCGGCCAGAACCTGATAGTGGTCGCCAAAGTTAATCAGCGAATCCAGCAGACCGCGATAGCGGTCCGGCTCCTGTGGGCTGAACACCCCGGTCCCCATCTGGGTCAGCGCCTGGCGCAACTCTTCATCATGGTCGTAGTAATCATGCGGCTGGTAGCCGTTGCTGCGCAGCGCCTCAACCTGTTCGGCGGTATTACCGAAGATAAAGATATTCTCCTCCCCCACGTGCTCCAGCATTTCAACGTTGGCGCCGTCCAGCGTGCCAATGGTCAGCGCGCCGTTGAGGGCGAATTTCATGTTACTGGTCCCGGAGGCTTCGGTCCCTGCCAGCGAAATCTGCTCAGAAAGATCCGCGGCCGGAATGATGGTCTGCGCCAGACTGACGCTGTAGTTGGGAATGAACACCACCTTTAACTTGTCGCCGATCTGCGGATCGCTGTTGATGACTTTGGCTACATCGTTAATCAGATGGATTATCTGTTTTGCCGTGTGGTAAGCGGATGCGGCTTTGCCGGCGAAAATCACCACTCGCGGCACCCAGTCGGCCTGCGGGTCAGCCTTGATACGGTTATAGCGGGTGATCACGTGCAGCACATTCATCAGCTGGCGTTTGTATTCGTGAATGCGCTTAATTTGCACATCAAACAGCGCCTTCGGATTAACCACCACCCCCAGCTGGCGGGCAATATAATCGGCCAGCCGCTGTTTATTCGCCAGTTTGGCTTCGCTGACGGCCTGGTTAACCAGCGGATAATCCTGATATTCCCCCAGTTCACTCAGCTGACTTAAATCTGTGCGCCAGGTCTGGCCAATATAACGGTCCAGAACCCCGGAAAGGGACGGATTAGCGGCCGCCAGCCAGCGGCGCGGCGTGACACCGTTGGTGACGTTGGTGAAGCGTCGCGGAAAGATTTTGGCGAAATCGGCAAACAGCGACTCCACCATCAGCCGGGAGTGCAGTTCCGACACGCCGTTAACCTTGTGACTGACCACTACCGCCAGCCAGGCCATCCGCACGCGGCGACCATTGGACTCATCAATAATCGAGGTCCGGCTCAGCAACGCCATATCATCGGGATAGTGCTCCTGCATCGTTTTCAGAAAATAGTCATTAATCTCGAAGATAATCTGCAAATGGCGCGGCAGGATTTTCCCCAGCATATCGACCGGCCAGGTCTCCAGCGCTTCGCTCATCAGGGTATGGTTGGTGTAGGAGAAGACCCGACAGGTCACCTCAAACGCGTCATCCCAGCTGAAGCGGTGTTCGTCAATCAGCAGACGCATCAGCTCCGGGATCGACAGCACCGGATGGGTGTCATTGAGGTGGATAGCAATTTTATCCGCCAGGTTGTCATAGGTTTGATACAGCTGGTAATGACGGGTGAGGATGTCCTGTACCGTCGCCGAAACAAGGAAATACTCCTGACGCAGGCGCAGTTCACGCCCGGAATAGGTCGAGTCGTCCGGGTAAAGCACGCGGGAAACGTTCTCAGAGTGGTTCTTATCCTCCACGGCGGCGAAATAGTCCCCCTGGTTAAATTTACCGAGATTAATTTCACTGCTGGCCTGGGCACTCCACAAACGCAGGGTGTTGGTGGCATCGGTGTCATAACCCGGGATAATCTGATCGTAGGCCACGGCAATAATTTCTTCGGTTTCCAGCCAGCGTGAGTTTTTGCCCTCATGTTGAACACGTCCGCCAAAGCGCACGGTATAGCGGGTTTTATGGCGCTCGAATTCCCACGGGTTACCGTACTCCAGCCAGTAGTCCGGTGACTCCATCTGCCGGCCGTCGATGATGTTTTGCTTGAACATACCGTAGTCGTAGCGGATACCATAGCCGCGGCCTGGCAGCCCCAGTGTGGCCAGGGAATCGAGAAAACAGGCCGCCAGACGACCGAGACCGCCGTTGCCCAGCCCCGGATCGTTCTCCTCATCAATCAGCTCTTCCAGATCCAGCCCCATCCCTGCCAGAGCCGTTTTCACATCCTCATAGATGCCCAGCGACAGTAAGGCATTAGAGAGGGTTCGGCCGATGAGAAACTCCATCGACAGATAATAAACCTGCCGGGCCTGCTGCGAGATCCGCGCCCGATGCGCCCGCAGCCAACGTTCTACCAGCCGATCGCGAACGGCGAACAGCGTGGCGTTGAGCCATTCATGCTTATTGGCAAGTGAGGGATCTTTACCAAGAATAAACATGAGCTTATAAGCGATAGCATGCTGCAGCGCTTCTTCATTCAGACTGGGTGAAATATAACTTATGCGTGGTTCCATTTTTCTTATCCGTAGCAATTAAATAATACGCTGATACAACTGGTGGAAAGACTTAGCGGCAATTTGCCAGCTAAAATCCATGCTCATTGCCTGACGTTGCACGTACCGCCACAGCGAGGGACGGGACCACAGGACAAAGGCCCGGTGGATGGCATGTAATAACGATTCCGTCTCGCTGTCGGTAAACACAAATCCGCTCGCGATCCCGTCAGCAAGGTTTTCGAGCGAACAGTCGGCGACGGTATCCGCCAGTCCGCCGGTGCGACGAACCAGCGGCAATGTGCCGTAGCGAAGGCCATAGAGCTGGGTCAGACCGCAGGGTTCAAAACGGCTGGGCACCAGGATGACGTCGGCGCCGCCAATCATCTGATGCGACAGCGCCTCGTCGTAACCGATCCGGATACTCACCTGCCCGGAGTATTGCGCCGCAGCGGCAAGAAAACGGGCCTGCAAATCCGGGTCGCCGGATCCCAGTAGCGCCAGCTGCCCTCCCTGCGCAATGATTCCCGGCAGTGCGCCAAGGAGCAGATCCAGCCCCTTCTGGCTGGTGAGCCGGCTCACGACGGTGAACAACAGCGCCCGGCCGTCCTCCTTCAGCCCCAGCGTCGTCTGCAGCTGCTGCTTGTTCTTCGCTTTCTCAGCCAGCGAGTTCCGGTCGTAAGGCGCAGCCAGCAGCGGATCGCGGCGCGGATCCCAGATGCTTTCGTCGACGCCGTTAAGGATCCCCGACAGTCGCCCTTCCCGCTGACGTTGCCGCAGCAACTCTTCCAGACCGAACGCGTACTGCGGTTCGGTAATTTCACGGGCATACGTCGGGCTGACGGTGGTGATATGGTCAGCGAAATAGAGGCCCGCCTTAAGGAAGGAGATCTGTCCTTTAAACTCCACCCCATGCATCTGGAAGAATGACCACGGTAAAGCGATCTCCGCCATATGCCGGGCGAGGAACAAGCCCTGATAGGCAATGTTGTGCACCGTAAACACTGACCTGGCGGGGTTGCCGCGGGCGGCCAGATAAGCCGGCGTGAGGCCCGCATGCCAGTCATGGGCGTGGACGATTTCAGGCCGCCAGAACGGATCCAGACCGCCAGCAAGCTCAGCCGCGACCCAACTCAACAGCGCGAAACGCAGGACGTTATCGGGATAATCCTGCATCTGCGGGTCATGATAAGGATTACCCGGTCGGTCATAGAGATGCGGGGCATCAATCAGATAGATGCCCACGCCGTTAAAGTCGCCAAACAACAGCGTCATCGGCCCGGCGAAGGTCTCCCTGCTGGCCACCACCTGCGGTTCCCCTACTCCGTCGCGGATCGCGGGAAACCCCGGCAGCAGCACGCGGGTATCCACGCCCTCGGCTATTTGCGCCGCCGGGAGAGCACCGGTCACATCAGCCAGCCCCCCCGTTTTCAACAGAGGGAACATCTCCGCTCCTACATGTAAAACTCGCATGGATGCTCCTTAATTATTCAGGCATGAAGGCGACGCGATGCCAATGACGGCAATCACAGCTGCGGCAGCTTTTATTTCCGCCAACGGCTTCATAGTTCAAGTCGGTTCAGCATTTCCTGGGTAACGAGGATGATCCCCTCTTCCGAACGATAAAAACGCTGCGCATCCTCAACGGCATTTTCGCCAATCACCATTCCCTCCGGAATAACACATCCCCTGTCGATCACGCAGCGTCTTATCCGGCAGGAGCGACCGACCCAGACGCCCGGTAATAAAACCGACGAATCAATATTACAAAACGAGTTAATGCGAACTTTGGAGAATAAAACCGACTGCACCACCACCGAGCCGGAAATAATACAGCCGCCGGATACCAGAGAATTCATGGTCATGCCATGACTGCCGGAACGGTCCTGAACAAATTTAGCGCTGGGTAGCGACTCGACATAAGTCCGGATAGGCCAGTTACGATCATAAACATCCAGTTCAGGTACCACAGAGGCTAAATCCAGATTCGCTTTCCAGTACGCCTCCAGTGTCCCGACATCGCGCCAGTATGGCTCGGCATTATTATCGGACTGTACGCAGGAGCGCGGGAACGGATGCGCATACGCTTCACCTGCCGCCGTTATTTTGGGAATAATATCTTTGCCAAAATCATGGCTGGAGCCTTCATCCCGATCGTCTTCTGCCAGCAGCTGGTAGAGATATTCCGCATCAAACACATAAATGCCCATACTGGCAAGCGAGCGGGTTTCATCGCCAGGCATGGTGGGTGGATTAGCCGGTTTTTCAACAAATTCAATGATTTTTTCATTCTCATCCACGGCCATGACGCCAAACGCGTTTGCCTCTTCAACCGGGACCGGCATGCAGGCCACGGTGCAGCGCGCCCCTTTTTCAACGTGATCAAGCAGCATCCGCGAATAATCTTGTTTATAGATATGGTCCCCGGCCAGAATAACGACATATTCCGCATCATAGCGGCGGATAATATCCAGGTTCTGGGTCACAGCATCCGCCGTCCCCCGATACCAGTTCTCCCCATGCACCCGCTGCTGTGCCGGTAATAAATCCACGAACTCATTCATTTCTTCGTTAAAGAATGCCCAACCGCGTTGAATATGCTGCACCAGTGAATGCGACTGATATTGTGTAATAACCCCAATACGTCTTATTCCTGAGTTAATACAATTTGATAAGGCAAAATCAATAATTCTGAATTTACCGCCAAAATGCACCGCAGGTTTTGCGCGAATAGTGGTCAGGTCTTTTAATCGGGTTCCGCGCCCGCCGGCGAGGATCAGGGCCACGGATTTAAGCGGTAACTGGCGCGACAGCATTACGTTGTCAGTATATTCAATTTTACTCATAATTATGTCCTGCTATTTAATAAAAGCCATAAAAGAAAATAATGAAGAAAAAGCCTCACTCTTCTGCAAATGAATTCAGAAGTGATCACCTCCGGTAATAAGTAAACTGCAATAGATCGACTGCGTGTTTTATTGACCAGCAGACTCCCGCACCAGCCAGATTGTCGCCAGCGGCGGCAGCGTCACCGACAGCGAATGCTCCCGACCGTGGCTGGCGATCGCCTCGCTTGCCACGCCGCCGCCGTTGCCGGTATTGCTCCCGTGGTAGTGCATCGAGTCGGTGTTCAGCTCTTCACGCCAGCGCCCCGGCTGATTAACCCCGAAGCGATAGCCGTGACGCGGCACCGGCGTGAAGTTGCTGGCAACGATTATCTCGTTCCCGGCTTTATCGCGACGGACAAAGATAAATACCGACCGTTCGTGATCATCGACAACCAGCCACTCAAAGCCGTACGGGTCAAAATCCAGTTCGTGCAGCGCCTTATGATGACGATAGGTATGGTTCAGATCGCGCACCAGACGCTGCACCCCGTGATGCCAGTTGTCGTCCCCTTCCAGCAGATGCCAGTCGAGGCTGGCGTCGTGGTTCCACTCCCGTCCCTGGGCGAATTCATTGCCCATAAACAGCAGTTTTTTCCCCGGGAAGGCGAACATCCAGCCGTAGTAGGCGCGCAGGTTGGCGAACTTCTGCCAGGCATCGCCGGGCATGCGGTCAAGAAGCGATTTTTTACCGTGGACCACTTCATCATGCGACAGCGGCAGGACGAAGTTTTCGGTGTAGTTGTAGAGTATCCCGAAGGTCATCTTGTCGTGATGATGCCGACGATGGACCGGGTCGAGTTGCATATAGTCGAGGGTGTCGTGCATCCAGCCGAGGTTCCATTTGAACCAGAAGCCGAGGCCGCCCGTCGACGCAGGGCGCGAGACACCGGCAAAATCGGTGGACTCCTCCGCCATCGTCACTGCCCCCGGCGTCTGCTCGCCCAGCACCCGGTTGGTATTGCGCAGGAACTCGATCGCTTCGAGATTTTCCCGGCCGCCGTACTCGTTGGGCACCCACTCACCCTGCTTGCGGCTGTAGTCGCGGTAGATCATCGACGCCACCGCATCCACCCGCAGCGCATCGATGCCGAAGCGCTCGATCCAGTACAGCGCGTTACCCACCAGGAAGTTACTGACTTCACGGCGGCCGTAGTTATAGATCAGCGTGTTCCAGTCCTGGTGATAGCCTTCGCGCGGGTCGCTGTGTTCATACAGCGCGGTGCCGTCAAACAACGCCAGGGCGAAGTCATCGGCCGGGAAGTGGCCCGGCACCCAGTCGAGGATCACGTTCAGGCCCGCGGCGTGCGCGGCGTGGAGGAAGTAGCGGAAATCTTCCCGGGTACCAAAGCGACGGGTCGGCGCGTACAGCCCGGTGGGCTGATAGCCCCAGCTGCCGTCGAACGGATGTTCGTTAACCGGCAGCAGCTCGAGATGGGTGAAGCCCATCCACTTCACGTAGGGCACCAGCCGATCGGCCAGTTCGCGGTAGCTCAGCCAGAAATGGTTATCGGTATGACGACGCCAGGAGCCGAGGTGGACTTCATAAATCGAAATCGGTGCATCAAACTGGTTGGCCTGCTTACGGGCCGGCGGTTGCTCAACTTTCTCCGGCAGGCCGCAGATCAGCGAGGCGGTTTCCGGGCGCATCTGCGCTTCAAAAGCATAAGGGTCGGATTTCACCCGCAGGTGCCCGTGGGCGTCAATCAGCTCGAACTTATACAGCTGGCCGTTGTGCGCGCCGGGAACAAACAGCTCCCAGATGCCAGACTCTTTGCGCAGGCGCATCGGGTGGCGACGGCCATCCCAGTAGTTGAACTGACCGACCACCGACACCCGACGGGCGTTCGGCGCCCAGACGGAAAAGCGCGTCCCGGTCACCCCGTCCATGATGTCGGCATGGGCGCCCAGGGTTTCGTAGGGCCGTAGATGGGTTCCTTCGGCGAGCAGCCAGGCATCAAGCTCCTGCAGCAGCGGGCCAAAGCGATAAGGGTCGTCAATCAGGTTTTGCTGGCCGTGCCAGGTGACCGCCAGCTGGTAACGAAAAGCATTTTTTCGCCGCGGCAGAACGCCGCTAAAGAATCCGCGTGAATCGAGGCATTCGAGCTTGCCAGCTTTACGCCCGGTTTTCGGCTCAATCACCCATACCTCGGTGGCATCGGGTAATAATGCGCGCACTTCCAGACCAGCAGCGGTTGAGTGCATGCCAAGCACAGAGAATGGATCGGAACAATGACCTGCGAGCAGTGCTGAAATCGCACTTTTTTCATTATAATCAGACATGTCAGTCACCCTACTATCATCCTGCGGAAAGAATTAAAACGCCTCTTTCTGCTTTATTGATCCGGTAATATTCCGCTGCAATGCTGCGCATCGAAATATCAACACGTTATTCCAGAGCCTTAAGACATGTCGGTCGTCCACAAATATAGAGCGATTAACCTCCTGAAAAGTGAATTAAATGCGCCGTACGCTTTTTGTATTATCTGACTCCAGAATAATTACTCCTGATTTTCTTTCTGTGAGTAAGTACTCATTTCTTTATGAATTGAAAAACTTATTTTTAAGTTATTATCAGAGGGGCAGCACCCTTAATGGCAACACCACTCGAATCTCATACAAAAAAATGAAAACAGGCCATCTTAGTAGAATAAAAAACCTTTTAACCACGCATTCAATAGCATTTATAACTGGTTGATGGGGCGTGCGGATACTCTGGAAACGGCAAGAACTCTATGCTAGAATTTTTTCGGATTTTTTTGACGGCCTCTCAGTATACTCAGTACTCAGGCAGTTCGCGGAAAGCCCCTTCCTTTTAAGCACGGGATGCAAAGCGGAGCCTCCGACAGGACGCCAGTGAAGGCGATTTGGCTCTTCAATTTATTATTTGCTCATCACTTCCAACGCAGTAAGGCGGTGGCCAGAGCGCGTCTGATTTCCACACGGGTTTATGCCATTCGGGTCGTGTCATTTGATCTTGCGACGGCTAACCCCCTTTCAAGCTGTTAGCTTGCTGATAGCCGCTTTGGGAGGAGTTAATCAGCAGATGCGCGTGATCTCGCTCGTCGTCCATTTCAACCAGCTCAACATCAAAATCAGCGCCCACACTGGCAAAGTATTTGCATAGCTTTTCGATGGCATCCAGATTAAATATATTCCGTCGATATTGGGTAACAAACCGCGCGGTCGGGAATGTAAAGAATCAGGGAGCAGTATGGCGTTTTTTTTGCACTGGGATTATGCGCTTTGTTTTTTTATGCATTTGGCCTGTTGGTTTGATTAATAGCTGAAACCGTTAACCGAAAGAAAGTAAAAAAGGAGCGGACATGGATATAGTCCGCGAATTGATCGCAATTTAAATCTTTATATTGAATGTCGCAGTGGTGATTTTAGTAAAAACGACGACATGTGAGTCAGGACTGCTGTGGCGGTGCAAATTTTGCAGCAATCATTTGAGATGTGGGTTGCATTCCTCCCAGACTCCACTGCTCAGGCTCATGCTCATCAATCCGGATCCATACCGAACGCCGAAACTCCGGATCACCTTTGGAAGGTGCGAACAAGTTCCTGATATGAGATCATCATATTCATCCGGAGCGCATCCCAGAGGGACATCATGAGCCATCAACTCACCTTCGCCGATAGTGAATTCAGCACTAAGCGCCGTCAGACCCGAAAAGAGATTTTCCTCTCCCGCATGGAGCAGATTCTGCCATGGCAGAATATGACCGCTGTCATCGAGCCGTTTTATCCCAAGGCGGGCAATGGCCGACGGCCCTATCCGCTGGAGACCATGCTGCGTATTCACTGCATGCAGCATTGGTACAACCTGAGCGACGGTGCCATGGAAGATGCCCTGTACGAAATCGCCTCCATGCGCCTGTTTGCCCGATTATCCCTGGATAGCGCCCTGCCGGATCGCACCACCATCATGAATTTCCGCCACCTGCTCGAGCAGCATCAACTGGCCCGTCAATTGTTCAAGACCATCAATCGCTGGCTGGCCGAAGCAGGCGTCATGATGACCCAAGGCACTTTGGTGGATGCCACCATCATTGAGGCACCCAGCTCGACCAGGAACAAAGAGCAGCAACGCGATCCGGAGATGCATCAGACCAAGAAAGGCAATCAGTGGCACTTTGGCATGAAGGCCCACATTGGTGTCGATGCCAAGAGTGGCCTGACCCACAGCCTGGTCACCACCGCGGCCAACGAGCATGACCTCAATCAGCTGGGTAATCTGCTTCATGGAGAGGAGCAATTTGTCTCAGCCGATGCCGGCTACCAAGGAGCGCCACAGCGCGAGGAGCTGGCCGAGGTGGATGTGGACTGGCTGATCGCCGAGCGTCCCGGCAGGGTAAAAACCTTGAAGCAGCATCCGCGCAAGAACAAAACGGCCATCAACATCGAATACATGAAAGCCAGCATCCGTGCCAGGGTGGAGCACCCGTTTCGCATCATCAAGCGGCAGTTCGGCTTCGTGAAAGCCAGATACAAGGGGCTGCTGAAAAACGATAACCAACTGGCGATGTTATTCACCCTGGCCAACCTGTTTCGGGTGGACCAAATGATACGTCAGTGGGAGAGATCTCAGTAAAAACCGGAAATAACGCCAGAAATGGTGGAAAAAATAGCCTAAATAGGCTGATTCGATGTGTTTGCGGGAAAAAAATCGGCCCAGATCCGCGAAATTTTAATCAGCGAGTCAGCTTGGGAAGAAATGACCTGCTTATTCGCACCTTCCTTAAATTCAGACCTCACGTCTGAGCAGAAAAATAACCTGTTGAAAATCGATAGATCAGGCAAGCATTTGCTGACACTGATTAACAACATTCTGGACCTTTCTAAACTTGAAGCAAATAAGGTTGATATTGAGAAGGCACCATTCGATATTCGAGCGACAATTCAGGATGTGTACGACATTTTTGAGCACCAATCCAGAAAAAACGATGTTCATCTTATGACTGAAGTTGATCAGTCCATTCCTCAGGTCGTTGGCGATCAACTTCGTATTAAGCAAATCCTCCTGAACTATGTGAGTAACGCCATCAAGTTTTCTAGAGGAGGAGATGTAACCATCGCAGTCAGTGTCGTGCAAAGAAGCGAAAAACATATTGACCTGCTATTTAGTGTCATGGATACGGGGATTGGTTTGTCTGAACACGACCAGACCGTCGTATTTGACAGCTATCAGCAGGTAGACGCCTCAACGACCCGAAAATACGGAGGTACTGGCCTTGGCCTTGCGATTTCTAAGCGCATTACAGAGTTAATGGGCGGTCATGTTGGTGTCGACAGTGAGCTAGATAAAGGAAGCAATTTCTGGTTTACCATCAAACTCGATATTGACCACTTCGGAGTATCAGTAATTCCTAAGTACAAAGACCTTCCAGAATCTGCGCTCGTTGATACCACTCATCTTCAACACGAGTGTGATATCAAATCAGTCGAGGAGTTTGAGTCTAAAGTGAGCCACCTGACAGCATTGCTAGAAGAGTGCGACTTAGAGTCTGAATTTTATTATTCCAAGTATAAGTCCTGTTTTGAAAAGCTTAATCCGGAACTGAGCTACGCTCTGTCTGAAGCAGTATCAAGTTATCATTTTGATGATGCTCTGGAGCTAATGGTTCAAATCAAAGTCGAGTTAAGTCAATTCAAAGAGACCGTTGTGGATGAGTTACTTTGAGACTGTAATTTAAATTGTGTATCTGCCTGTTTTTGATATGTTCATTCCAACAACGGAGACAGGCAAATTATGGACGAAAAGAAACTCAAAGCGCTGGCGGCTGAACTGGCTAAGGGCCTTAAAACCGAAGCCGATCTTAACCAGTTTTCTCGGCACTGTTGCAAATAGTCGGTGGTGATAAACTTATCATCCCCTTTTGCTGATGGAGCTGCACATGAACCCATTCAAAGGCCGGCATTTTCAGCGTGACATCATTCTGTGGGCCGTACGCTGGTACTGCAAATACGGCATCAGTTACCGTGAGCTGCAGGAGATGCTGGCTGAACGCGGAGTGAATGTCGATCACTCCACGATTTACCGCTGGGTTCAGCGTTATGCGCCTGAAATGGAAAAACGGCTGCGCTGGTACTGGCGTAACCCTTCCGATCTTTGCCCGTGGCACATGGATGAAACCTACGTGAAGGTCAATGGCCGCTGGGCGTATCTGTACCGGGCCGTCGACAGCCGGGGCCGCACTGTCGATTTTTATCTCTCCTCCCGTCGTAACAGCAAAGCTGCATACCGGTTTCTGGGTAAAATCCTCAACAACGTGAAGAAGTGGCAGATCCCGCGATTCATCAACACGGATAAAGCGCCCGCCTATGGTCGCGCGCTTGCTCTGCTCAAACGCGAAGGCCGGTGCCAGTCTGACGTTGAACACCGACAGATTAAGTACCGGAACAACGTGATTGAATGCGATCATGGCAAACTGAAACGGATAATCGGCGCCACGCTGGGATTTAAATCCATGAAGACGGCTTACGCCACCATCAAAGGTATTGAGGTGATGCGTGCACTACGCAAAGGCCAGGCCTCAGCATTTTATTATGGTGATCCCCTGGGCGAAATGCGCCTGGTAAGCAGAGTTTTTGAAATGTAAGGCCTTTGAATAAGACAAAAGGCTGCCTCATCGCTAACTTTGCAACAGTGCCAGGCAAAATCGTTGATAGAGCGTGGCTGTATACCGCGATTACCAGAGCCGAGGTTGAGATCCATATAGTTGGTAGCTCGGATGAACTAAGGGGTATTACAGATGCCCACAGTAACTCACATAAGCGAAATAGCTACTTGAGTGAACTACTACACCAAAATTAGCAAATTAGCAAAGCTGCAAAACATCACCCAAATTTATCACCACGATCAATCGCGGCTTACAACCCGTTGCACTTTCATGTAACCACCAGCTTCAGCAGTCATACAGTTAATTGATCGTCAGCTAAGAGCGAATAGCAGAATTTCAACACCTTAACATAATCCAATTGCGAATGACCGCTTTTACTTAAAAACCGGACATTTTTCAGTCTGAGTTGAGTATTTTGGGGTTCGTATAACCTGCCTGATGCTTTCAAGGAAAGGTGAACGAGTCATGTAAGCTCCTTTGTTGATTATCGAGTGTGTTACTGAGACTTCTCAGTAACACCTGATGATAAGGAGGCTAAATCAAGATAAGGTATTGATATTAATAATATTCCCCCGTTTTTGGGTGGAGGCATTACTGAGAAGTCTCAGTAATGTCGTACATTAAAAGTAAATTAAGTCCTTAACTAGCTTCTTAAGTTATTGATTTTCAGTAAACTCATAGGTATAAATTTGTTTTGCCTTTCGGATGTTACTGAGAGGTCTACATAATAACTGTTAGGCACAGTCAAACACGCAACAATCCAATTCTTTCAACCCAGAGGTCTCCCAACTATGAAAGTCAAACTTGTAGCATTAACAGCATTAGTCGCACTTACCTCAAATATTGCGAACGCAAACGAGCCCATCGTTGTAAATCAGGCAGTAACAGAGAAGGAAGCATTAACAGCTCAGCAAGCATGGTGTGCTGCTCTTCTTGATATCAACGCCGCATACGAAAAGGATGGAAAAGTAGCAGCGAGAGCATTGGCCGAGAAAGTCATAGATTCCGCTTACGCCTACCAAATGGGCGCAGTACTCTTTAAGCCTACGCTCACGGTGAACCCTCAAACATTTCGCCCCACACGTGCCGGTGCGCTATCTTATTTCGTTGGCGGTGACCCATCCTTCCCTGCCGACACAGGTTTTGCTCTAAAAGGCTGGAAAAAATGTGAGCCTGTCACTTCTGCTATTTTTCTTGATGGCAATAGCGCAATTACTATGGGGAAAGTTCACTTCACAGATAAAAATGGGAAAGTGACTACCGTTGACAAAACGTGGGGTTACGTTAAAGACGATGCGGGAAATTTGCGCATTAACCTTCACCATTCATCATTGGAGTACCAACCTAAGTAAATCCGCTATAAACCCATAGGCAGTGGAGTTGTTGCCTAATCGGGTAGCCGGAGGTATCTAGCCTCCAGCCCCCACACCACCCTGCATGCGGCTCCGCACAGGGCGGTTCATTTAGAACGCCTAACTCACTTTCTGGTTAGGATAATGAACTGCAATCCATCCATCTCTCAGTGAACATAAACCTGCTTTCTTAAGATAGTCATTATTCAGCGCTTGCTGTATCCCGGGTGTTTTAGAGCTACGCCAAGGGCCTTTACTTGTAATACCACAAGCAACAGCTGCTTGGATCCTAACGCCACGTTTAAGTAAGTTTTGTACCTTAGTCCGTGGTTTTCGCCACTGACGCCAGTAGCACATACGAACACGACGACGGATCCAATGGTCTAAATCGACACATCCTTGGTAGGCATTGGCTATGCCAAAGTAGTTGATCCAACCTTGCATGTATTGACGCATTTTAAACAGCTGATAACTCATACTCACGCCCCGATTTCGGTTCGTTAGTCGCCTCATCTTTTGTTTGAAAATGTGCAATGTTTTAGCATGCCACTGGATCTTCCCGCGGTTAAATGTAAACCCTAGGAACTTGCTTTGACCTACCTTAACCACTTGGCTTTTCCGTTCATTAACAACCAGTTTTAGCTTAGTGGCAAGGTAGCGAGTAATGCTCTTTAGTACCCGTTCCCCCGCGCGAATAGACCTTACCAAAATGATAAAGTCGTCCGCGTAGCGGGCGAATTTATGCCCTCGGCTTTCCAGCTCTTTATCCAGACTATCCAGCATAATGTTAGAGAGTAATGGCGAGAGTGGGCCGCCTTGAGGCACGCCTTCGAAGCTTGCTTCAAATTGGTCGTTGATCATCACGCCAGCACGCAGGTATTTACCAATAAGCGCCAGCAGACGCTTATCCTGTACCTTAATCCTCAATTGAGTCATCAACAGGTCGTGATTTACTCGATCAAAGAACTTGGATAGATCAACATCGACGGCAAATTTGCGTTTCTGTTTGATGATATCCCTTACTTGCAGTACCGCTTGTTTGGCATTCCTGTTCGGTCTACAGCCGAAGCTATTAGCCGAGAAGAAAGGGTCAAACAACGGCGTGAGAATTTGAGCAATGGCTTGCTGTATCACACGGTCAATGACGTTAGGGATCCCTAGTTTGCGTTTACCGCCATCGGGTTTGTCGATCTCTACGCGTCTGACTGCTGAGGGTTGATACTCACCTAGCTCAAGTTGAGTTTTACACTGTTGCCAGCCGCCTTGTTGCATCCAGAGCGGGAAGGCTTCGATGGTCATGCCATCGATGCCTGCCGCGCCTTTATTGGCTTTAACTTGACGCCACGCTCGGTGTAAATTCTCAGGTTCGAGTAGTTGTTGAAATAAATCGCTGTTGAAGGCCGGTTGCAGATCAATACGCTGCTGATAGTAATCGTCTGGCGACGTAGTGGGTATCGACAAGTTTGACAAGACTCCTCCTTCTTCTAAATGTTCAGGCCTTCACCATATCCCAACCATTACGATGGGCGTTGGGCTACTATGCCGTCTGCTGACTTCTGCTTAATCACATGCCGAGTTGCCCCGTCATGCGCTATCGGTTTTCATCTGGTTCGCTCTTTTCAGTCGATGATACTGAAAAGCCAAGGCACTTATAAACCAGAGCCTGACTGGTTATTGACCGATCGCGTGTTAAGCAGATCTCCCCAGATAAGAGCATGAACTTTCTTTGCACTGCTGCATCATTTACGGTGGCCATTAGATCACGTGGTTTCGTCGTCTTGTGCCAACTCACCTCTAGCCTACGCCTCATATGATGTTCTTGTTCATCAGCTCGCAAATTTGCTAGCGGCTTCCTCCAGACCAATCCTCACGGATAAGCCCTTGCCATTCGCTAGTAGTTAACGTTTAATAACAGTATGTTATTGAACGGTGACCTTCCTACAGAGGACTTTCACCTCATTAGTTCATGCCCATGCTGGGCGTACACAAGTCATTCCAGCGGACTGCCTACGGCAGCCGCTGAATTCCAACGTTCTGCTAACACCTAAAAGCGGACTTTAAAACCAGCACATTGAAATATCCGCTTTTGGCACTGAGCCGCCAGACTGAAAGTCTCTAACGGCAACTAAGAGCGAAAAGCAGAAATAACGCTTGAGTTTACCTGCGGCTCGAAGCGACTGAAAGGATAGCTAATTGTTAGACGGCAAATTTTGTTCTTGCGCATCACTCTTTATTTTGGTTTTTAGTCCGGTAAATCCAAGGAACTACAGAAAGGATGAGTAAAGCTATAAGAGTGCTCAAGACGGCGGTCGTTTCCCGTCCCATTCCTGCAGCGACGCCGATTGCCGCTGTTACCCATATACTTGCCGCCGTCGTCAGCCCCCGAGTCTCTACTTCTCTATTTCCCATAATGATGGCTCCGGTGCCAAGAAACCCGACACCTGCAATCAGACCTTGCAATATCCGACTCAGATCTGCGCTTGATGCCCCTGCTTGTTGGGGAATGAGGACGAACAGTGCCGCCCCTATGGCAACCATCATGTGTGTTCGCACCCCCGCACTCTTGCCTTGCTGCTCCCGCTCGTATCCCAATAGGCCTCCAAGGGTTGCAGCAACGAGAAGACGCAGTGTGATACGTGTAACTTGCTCCGCATCCGGGACATCGGAAAATTCCGATAGCACTGTATTCCATATCTCTTGCCACATTTCCATCGTCCTCGTTGTCACTTCTCGTTTTTCGGTACTTCATCTAGGCTCTTCACAAGGCCGAACCTAACGCAAAGTTTGGGGCGCCTTGCGCACCTATGCTCGTAATACCTATCACCAGCATAGCTTTTATCCTTTACTCAAAGAACCAGCAAGACGCAAATGCTATTGCCTTCTTTTATGAATTTTACTCAGAAGAAGTTAACCTTTAATCCACGCTAAATCAATTGCTTCCAAGCGTACATCATTTCGCTAAGTAAGCGCTCTAGCGGTTTCGCGCCCGCAAGACCGTGGTTAAAAACTTAATAAGAAATACTAAACGTTAAATCAGCTTATACTGTTGATGGATAGTGCAGGTGTTTGGGAGATTTATTCGTGGATTAACTAAAACCTGCAATTCAGTAACAGCCAAAGTCAATGTCCGTTTTTGGCACAAAGCCGAGATCCGACGAAGTGGTACTTTCCGTGAAAGTTGTGGTGCGATTAATTTGCAACACGTGGTAAGGAGCGGTTGCAATGTGGTGGTAAATTAAGTGCAATTAATCAAGAAGGTGAATCAATGAGTGAACAACTGAACTGTCAAAGCCGCATGGATGCGGCGACAACTCTGTACTTGCCGCAAATAACTATCCCCGTCCTGCTAAACCAATGACGTAACTCCTATCTCTCCCGACTTGTTGGAACAAGTCGCACTCACAAGGTGCAATTAAACACTGAACAAAAATTCATGGATGAATGGTTACCGCCGAAGGACTCGGCGCAAATAAAAAACGTACATACCATTATACACAGTATGTACGTTTGAAATGAAAGCCGCTGACGTTATATGTAAAGCCCTGTCACTCACTCACACGCGAATAGACACTGTTTTTACTATATACTCCTTCGGTTATATATAGTACCTTGAACTATGTATATTGTGTATTAAGGCAGAGAAATCTGCCTTTTTATTTGACAATAAACTCTTTAGAATTATAGTGTATTGTATGTTTAACGTGTATAAAGGAATGAACCTTGTCATCGGTTAAAGTCAAAGCAACTATCGTAGAAGATAATACTGGCATTAAAAGTCAGCTCCCCATCTTGATCACCGAACAAGGTGAAGTTGGTTCAGTTACCGATTACTTGCTAAAGATGGAAGCTGATGGTGCTAGTAATGCTTTAATGAATGGTTTTATACAAGCCACTTCTTTGCTCTTGGATTACAGGTAATGACTCCAACTTAATGATAGTGTTTTATGTTCAGATAATGCCCGATGACCTTGTCATGCAGCTCCACCGATTTTGAGAACGACAGTGACTTCCGTCCCAGCCTTGCCAGATGTTGTCTCAGATTCAGGTTATGTCGCTCAATGCGCTGAGTGTAACGCTTGCTGATAACGTGCAGCTTTCCCTTCAGGCGGGATTCATACAGCGGCCAGCCATCCGTCATCCATACCACGACCTCAAAGGCCGACAGCAGGCTCAGAAGACGCTCCAGTGTGGCCAGAGTGCGTTCACCGAATACGTGCGCCACAACCGTCTTCCGGAGCCTGTCATACGCGTAAAACAGCCAGCGCTGGCGCGATTTAGCCCCGACGTATCCCCACTGTTCGTCCATTTCCGCGCAGACGATGACGTCACTGCCCGGCTGTATGCGCGAGGTTACCGACTGCGGCCTGAGTTTTTTAAATGGCGGAAAATCGTGTTGAGGCCAACGCCCATAATGCGGGCGGTTGCCCGGCATCCAACGCCATTCATGGCCATATCAATGATTTTCTGGTGCGTACCGGGTTGAGAAGCGGTGTAAGTGAACTGCAGTTGCCATGTTTTACGGCAGTGAGAGCAGAGATAGCGCTGATGTCCGGCGGTGCTTTTGCCGTTACGCACCACCCCGTCAGTAGCTGAACAGGAGGGACAGCTGATAGAAACAGAAGCCACTGGAGCACCTCAAAAACACCATCATACACTAAATCAGTAAGTTGGCAGCATCACCAAAATCTTGGGTCAATAACCAACTCATACCTGCCGCCGCCCCCATTGCTGCCGTTGACGCCGCACACAATGCAGACAATCGGGTATAACGCATATGAATTGAGATTGCGGCTAGATGGGCCAACGCTAATGCCCGGGCCAGTGTTTCATCATCTGTATTAAGATGTCGGGCAAGTGTCACTACCGGCATTGTCACGGTAATCCCCTGATTACCAGAGCCATAATTTGACATCGCGGGTAAGGGTGCGCCGCCCATACGGGCATCTGATGCCGCAGTGGTGTTGATCAACATTTGACTCAGTAAGTCAGTGCTGATAAAGCCATTTTTTCTGGCTTGCGACAACGCGCCACTCACGTTCAAACCATAGTTCTTCCTTTGCCCCTCGTCAGAAAGCGCGGTATTAATCTCAGCACTTTTCAGCATAAACATGATGTCTTTAGCGGCGACATCGGTTACAAATTTAAATGCGTCGTTAAGGGAAAATTCGGGTAGTACCCCACTATCATTGGCGGCAATTAGGTCTCGGACTAATATTTGCTTTATATTATTAATATAAACTTCAGTGACATTAGTATGGCTACCTTGAATCACTACCCGGCACTGATCACTAAGACTATATAGCGTAATATCGATAAAAATAAAATCCGTAGCATCTACTGCGTTTAGACACACGTTACCTGATTCATTAAATATATAGGCTTCGGTAATTTGTGTCGCAGTAATATCTTTTAATACTTCTAAATCGGCATCCGCGTTACCACCAATAGCCCCTATTGCCGCCGCAAGAGTGACTCCGCAATAGCTTGTTCCCGGAATAGTGACTCCCATCGCATTTTTATACAGATTCTCCGATATATTCCCCGTTATTTTTAATATCGGTGCGTTGAGATATTTAGCAGCCACTGCGGCAGCATACGCAATAGCAATAGGCTCAGTACAACCTAATGAAAGTTTCACTTCCTTTTTCAACCAATCGAGTAATTGTTGATGTGTTATTTTTTGCATTTGAAGTAATTAATCAGTGATTTGGATTATTTTTATCTTAGGGTTTTACGGGGAGAAATACTTTTCCTATTTTCTTGTTGTTTTTAATGCTTGGAGAATATTGTTCTCTTTAACAAAAAAGATAACCACAGAACAATTTAAATAAAAACATATTAAAAACAATGAAATAGATAACTCAAACACCATTAATCCCTTACTCAATGAGATACTAATCACAAAACAATAAAGAGAATATTTTCCCCTTAGACGCAATTATTCGCCTTGAATCATTAAACTAGACGATAAAAAAGGCGAGTTAGCTACTGCCAACTCGCCTCAGATAAAACCAACCGGTGCTGGTTTAGATATCAACCCTGCGCAGGGGATTGCTGCATCGTCCAGTTGAGCACTTGAGTGGCTAACTGGTCACTGGCCAGGCCAAAGGCCTGAACCACCTCGTTCATCTCGTTACCTTTTATCGGTTGGCGAATGTCAAACTGGCGAGTCGCAATAATCCTACGATCTGAAATTCTTACCAGCCGAGCATCAAAACGGATCAGCACTTCGCTGCTACCAACATGGTATACCCCTTGGAACGCGGACAGATCACCACTCAACTCCACATCAGCCTGCAAGCTATCATCGTCGCTACTGACTGCACGGATTCGCCCATCGCTACGGAACGCCTGAATAAGACGATTGCGCACCAAAATCGGCGCCGAATCACTCCAACGGGAGTTTTTATAAACCGCAATCTCCTGGCCCTGAGGCTGCACCGCTATGCGTGAGCTATTAAGAAACTGGTTCGTCGCCGGTTGTGAAACCCGTAATGACCAGTTTACTGTCTGCGCGTGTGGCACACTGACTGCAGGTGGCACCGGCAGAAGATAAACTTGTGATACAGGGGCCGAAGGTAAAATGGTGCAGGCAGAGAGCAGTATCGCCCCCCCGGATATCATCAATAGCCACACGCGGCGGCCTGCATAGCGCATCACATTAAAAGAGAGCATTAAGGCGTAAACTCCTGTGTTCTTTCACGGCCGCGCAACAAGGCCGCTGGGTTTTCTTCCAAACGAGAAACGGCGGCACGTAATGTCGCTAATGTTCTGCGCAGCTCATCTACTGCCGGCCCCAGCTCATTCATCCCTTGCATCCCGTTATTGAGTGAGGTTTTATTTTCACTCACCAATTTATTGAGGATGGTACTGGTATTTTGCAACGATGCCATGGTTTTGGCGGCATCACTGACCAGTTGTTTCCCCTGCCCATCCATTAAGCCGTTAGCATTACGCAGCAGGCGATTGGTTTGAGTCAGTGTCTCATTAGCCTGTTTACTGGCCTGCGCCAACTGCTGCAACAGGGTACGGAGATCACCACGTTGATCAGCCACAGTTTGGGTGACCAGCGCGAGATTATCCAGTGTCGTTACTAGGCGCTGCTGGTTATCCGGTGCCAGCAACTGGTTCAAACGCACCAACACTTCATTCGCATTGGTCATGAAATTCTCACCGTTAGCCAGTAACTGGCTCATCGGCGAAGGGGTAGCAATAATGATAGGAACCTCGTCATCTTTGCCCTCCAGCAACGGGCTGGTCTGGCTGCCACTGCTGAATTGAATATTTGAGGTGCCGGTAATACCCGCGACGGTGAGACGAGCTTGGGTATCTTCGCGTATCGGAGTAGATGCAGAAACGCGAATACGTGCCCAAACCTTATTCGGATTGTCTCGGTCCAGGCGTAATTGCGTCACCTCACCGACTCGAATCCCGCTGTACTGAACGGTGCTACCCTGTGACAGGCCACTCACAGGCTCATTGAAAACGATATCGTACAATCTGAACTGGCGATCAGAACCGGAATTTGTCAGCCATAGGCAAAACAGCAGCGCGGCACTCACCACAATAAGAGTGAACAAACCAATAACGACATGATGAGCACGGGTTTCCATATTACAACCTCTCTCCACTGTTAATTGCCGCTGCCTGATAAGCAGCCCGGCCACGTGGGCCATGAAAATACGCCTGAATCCAGCCATCATCAGTCGCTGCAACTTTATCCAGAGTATCAACCACCAGCACTTTTTTCTGCGAAAGCACCGCCACACGATCACACAGTGTATACAGCGTATCCAGATCGTGGGTCACCAAGAATACCGTTAGATTGAGGGCATCCCGCAGGGTGCGGATCAAACTGTCAAACGCCGCCGCACCAATGGGATCAAGACCCGCAGTCGGTTCATCAAGAAACAGAATATCCGGGTCCAGTGCTAAGGCACGGGCTAGCGCAACACGCTTGACCATACCACCCGACAGAGATGCTGGATACTTACTGCCAGTGCCCGGCGGTAGCCCAGCCAGTGCCAGTTTAACCTGAGCCAATCGCTCAGCCTCAGACCGGGGTAATCCGGCGTTTTCTATTAATGGTAATGCCACGTTCTCGGTCACGGTTAGAGAACTGAACAGTGCGCCTCGTTGAAATAATACGCCGAATCGGCGCTCGACCATGGCGCGGGATTGACCTGACAGTGCCATTAAATCCTTGCCAAAAACATGAATTTTCCCGTCAGTCGGACGACGTAACCCAACAATACTGCGTAACAGAACAGATTTACCGGTACCCGAGCCACCAACCACGCCAAGAACTTCGCCGCGCTTAACATCAAGATTCAACCCTTGATGCACGCACTGTACGCCAAAGCAGTTAACCAGATCGCGAATTTGAATGATTGCATCTTGCGTCATTTGGCTCACCACCCCATTTCCATGAAAAATAGCGCTGCCACGGCATCAAGCAAAATCACCACAAAGATCGAATGCACCACACTGGTGGTGGTATGAACCCCGACTGATTCAGCACTACCGGTTACTTTGAACCCCTCCAGACAGCCAATAATAGCAATCAGGAAAGCAAAAATAGGGGCTTTACTTATTCCCACCAGAAAATGCTGCAACCCATTACTGTTTTGCATAATCGACAAAAACATAGTGGGAGAGATATCCAGTGTTAAGGCACACACCACCATGCCACCGAAAATACCGCAAACCATGCCAATAAAGGTTAGCATCGGCAGAGAGATCAATAGTGCCAAGACGCGCGGTAGCACCAACAGTTCGACCGGATTCAAGCCCAGTGTTTGGATAGCATCAATCTCTTCATTGGCTTTCATCAAGCCAATTTCAGCGGTAAAAGCACTGGCTGTTCGCCCTGCCATCAGGATCGCGGTAAGCAGTACCGCAAATTCACGTAGAAAAGAAAATACCACCAAATCGACGGTAAAAATGCCCGCGCCGAAAGTAGTGAGTACGGTTGCACCGAGAAAGGCGATAACTGCCCCCACCAAAAAGGTGAGCAACATAATGATCGGCACAGCATTGAGGCCAATCTGTTGAATATTGGCAATTAATGAGGTAATGCGCCAGCGGGAGGGGCGAAAAAGTGTTCCCAGCAAGGTTTCCAGCGCCAGACCAATAAAGCCCAATAGTGACTTAATATCTTGCCATAAGTTATCTACCGAACGGCCGGTATTAGCCAGCATCTCAAGCCAAAACCGTGTGGGTTTTTCAGACAACTCAGGGGTTAAGTCAGGCAATACATGGCTTACCGTTTCAAGTAATATCCTCCGCTCTTCTGGCAATTTAGGCGCAAGTTCGCGTAAATTTGCTACACGGTCCTCACCCAGAAGCAGAGCTAACAACGTTGCACCGGCGGTATCTAACGCCCCCAGTTGGTTGAGATCAAATACCCCCCCACTGGGCATATTAGCGCGCAATTGCGCAACGCGCGGCTCCAAAACGCAGTAATGCGCCAACACCCAGTCCCCCCGGATATAAACTCTGGGGGGCTGAGCCGCGCTATCGAGATCAAGTTGTGCGGGGGACGTTTGCTCAGTCATTGCTCAGACCTTACCTATTTCAAACTCTAATGTTTCAAACCCTAAATAGGTATATCACACAGTTAAGTAAGAGGGCACTGTTGCAAAGTTAGCGATGAGGCAGCCTTTTGTCTTATTCAAAGGCCTTACATTTCAAAAACTCTGCTTACCAGGCGCATTTCGCCCAGGGGATCACCATAATAAAATGCTGAGGCCTGGCCTTTGCGTAGTGCACGCATCACCTCAATACCTTTGATGGTGGCGTAAGCCGTCTTCATGGATTTAAATCCCAGCGTGGCGTCGATTATCCGTTTCAGTTTGCCATGATCGCATTCAATCACGTTGTTCCGGTACTTAATCTGTCGGTGTTCAACGTCAGACGGGCACCGGCCTTCGCGTTTGAGCAGAGCAAGCGCGCGACCATAGGCGGGCGCTTTATCCGTGTTGATGAATCGCGGGATCTGCCACTTCTTCACGTTGTTGAGGATTTTACCCAGAAACCGGTATGCAGCTTTGCTGTTACGACGGGAGGAGAGATAAAAATCGACAGTGCGGCCCCGGCTGTCGACGGCCCGGTACAGATACGCCCAGCGGCCATTGACCTTCACGTAGGTTTCATCCATGTGCCACGGGCAAAGATCGGAAGGGTTACGCCAGTACCAGCGCAGCCGTTTTTCCATTTCAGGCGCATAACGCTGAACCCAGCGGTAAATCGTGGAGTGATCGACATTCACTCCGCGTTCAGCCAGCATCTCCTGCAGCTCACGGTAACTGATGCCGTATTTGCAGTACCAGCGTACGGCCCACAGAATGATGTCACGCTGAAAATGCCGGCCTTTGAATGGGTTCATGTGCAGCTCCATCAGCAAAAGGGGATGATAAGTTTATCACCACCGACTATTTGCAACAGTGCCATGGATGGCTACGTCGAGTTCACCCAGGCGCATGCCGACGTGCCGTGGCGCAGCATGCGCAATATGCGTAATCGCATGGCTCACGGCTATTTCGACATCAACCTCGATGTGGTGTGGGAGACGGTACAGGAATGGCTGCCGGCGTTGCTCCAGCAATTGCCCGCCGTGCGTCAGGATGCCGACGATGAAGACCGTAACGACAACTGTGAAAGAGGGATCTCCGATGACTGTTGAATCGAGAATATTTTCTGTAGCCGAGTATGTTCAGCCGTCCGAAGGCGAGCCTATTCGTTCCGTTGTGCTTGAAACCCGAGACTCAATTATCGTGGTTTGGCATGTCCATCCCGGGCAGGAAATTGCGGCTCACATTCATCCTCACGGCCAAGACACGTGGACTGTTTTGTCGGGAATGGCTGATTACTTTCAGGGCAATGGGATTGTTCGTGCCCTCAGGGAAGGTGAGATAGCCGTGGCAAGACCGGGCCAAGTGCACGGGGCGCGAAATACAGGTACCGAGCCATTTGTGTTAGTCTCGGTTGTGGCATCAGCCAATGCCGGTTTCGTATTGGCTGAGCGATAGAGCCCAATCTCTGGAGTTGGTCCAATGAGCGGTCGGGGAGATAGGTAACAGACATGCAGCGGACACGGCTGCTAAACCAGGTCGCAAACCTCCTTGCGTCGCAGCGTGCCGCAAGCGACGCGATCAATCGAATGGGGTCGGCATGAGACTGAACACCATCCAGTTCCCGACCGCGTAGCCGCCTGTCCTGCCGATCAGGTCTTGACCATCGACGCCTGGGATCAGTCCTGAATGTTCTTGGAGACCACTACGTTATGAGCCGCAGCCGCCGCAAAACACCCATCGTCGGGCACACGACCTGCGGCAGCGAGCGCGAGGACAAGAAGCTCTGGCATCAGCGCTGGCGCACCCGTGAGCGCACGGCGCTGACCAGCGCGTCGCCCGAAGCCCTGAGCGCCCATCTGCCCCTGCTGGAAAACCAGGCCAGCAGCGTCTGGTCGATGGGCAAGGATGGCCGCTCCTACTGGCCCGTCAAGCGCCAGGCCGCCACGGCGGATCGCATCGCCAATCACAAGGGACGCAACCCGCAAGAACGCGCCTCCCTGAAAAAGCGCCTGCTGCGCAAGTGGATGAGCAAATGAAGCTCTCCTTCCATCAGCACATTGCGCTGTTCTGGATGATCGGTGCTCCGGGCGTCTTCGCGCCCGTGATCGAGAACGCCAAGCGGCCCGATGCCGGCGCCGTCATGGCGTGGGGTGTCGCGATCGTGGCGGTGATGATCCTCTTCACCCCTTTGCTGCTGCGCTGTCCACCATTCCGGCGCTGGTATGGCCGGACGGATGCGCTGTCGGAGCGGCAGCGCCAGGCGCTTGCCGAGCGCGGCCTGCGCCGCTACTACCAGACCGCTTTCGATGACGGCTACGTGCCCCGCGTGATGCCCTACGTGTGGCGCATCATCTGGACGGTCGGCGGGTTGATGGCTGTGACCGCCGTACTGCCTACCAACACCGGACGGCCAGCCTTCGATGCCTTGGTGGTCTTCTCGACCTGGTATCCGATAGGCGTGATGCTGCTGGTTTTCGCGTCGAGGCCCCTTGGCCGGTTGATTCGCCAAAGAGCACAGGAGCGGCGGAAATGAGCACGTCAACCATCGAGGCGCTGGCCAGCGCCTGGGCAAGGATTGCCGAGGAAGCGGAATTCCCCGCTGACTACGAGGGGACTGCCACACCACAAGCGCATCGGGCTAGCGAAGCTATTCAGGAGCAGATTCGGGAGCGCATCGTCGCCACCAACGACATGCGGCTGTTCAGCCTGCTGCACCTGCTGGGTCAGGCGTCGCTGCGCATGGAGCAAGCGCTGTGGCCGGAGGATTACGAGCGGATGACGCGCGAGGTTGAGGAAGCCCTGCGGCAAGCCACCGACGCCAACGCCAGATCGTACACCCACGAAGAAGTGATGCAGGCGATGCAGGAACGCATCGACCGGGCGCGAGACAAGCCATGTTGATTGGCTATGCGCGCGTCTCGACGCAGGATCAGAACCTGGAGCTGCAACGCGAAGCCTTGAGCAAGGCCGGATGTAAAAAGGTCTTCGAGGACAAGGTGAGTGGCACGCGGGCAGACCGGCCTGGCTTGGCCAAGACGCTCGAAATGCTGCGCGAAGGCGATACTTTGGTCGTCTGGAAGCTCGACCGGCTGGGCCGGTCGGTCAAGCAACTGGTCGATCTGGTCGGCGATCTGCACAAGCACGGTGTCCAGTTCAGGAGCCTCACCGACTCCATCGACACCGGCACACCATCCGGGCGGTTCTTCTTCCACGTCATGGCGAGCCTTGCCGAAATGGAGCGCGAGCTGACCGTCGAGCGCACCCGCGCCGGGCTGGAAGTCGCCAAGCAGCTCGGCCGCAAAGGCGGCCGCAAGCCGAAGATGACCGACAGCAAGATCGAGTCGGCCAAGAAGCTGCTGGCCAGCGGGGTGCCGCCCAAGGACGTGGCCAAGAACCTCGGCGTGTCCATTCCGACGCTGTACCGCTGGGTGCCAGCCTCCACGCACGCTTAGCGTGCTTTATTTTCCGTTTTCTGAGACGACCCCTGCATGACCATTATCGCCGCATATTATTACAACGAAGGTAAGCGAGTCCGTGAAATCAGGCTCGATGAGCACGTCGAACTAAACGAGAATCGCTCGGGCTTCTGCTGGATCGCGCTTAGCGAGCCCACCGCAGACGAACTCAGCGCGATCCAGACGACGTATAACCTCCATCCTTTGGCGATCGACAACGCCATGCACCCGCTGTGCCCGCCCAAGCTCGAGGTCTACAACGATGAGTTGTACGTCGTCGCCCAGACCGCCGAGCTGGTCGGCGACCGGATCAGCTACGGCAAGATGGCGATCTTCACCGGTCACAATCACCTTATCACCGTGCGGCACGGCAATGCCGGAGCGCTGGGCAAACTTCGGGAGCAACTCGAGGCATCGCCGACGCAGTTCGGCAAGGGTGTCGACTATGTGCTGCACGCGATCTTGCACCGAGTGGTCGACCAGTATCTGCCCATCTTCGAAATGATCGAGGACGACGTCCTGGCGATGGAGCGACGGTCGCTGCACGATTTCCTCGAGCCAGAAGAGGTGGCGCGAATCTTCGAACTAAGGTCCGAACTCACGCGGTTCCAGCGCACGCTCGGGGCTATGGCCGAGCTGGTGCGAAAGCTCGTTCGCGGCCACTTTCCCTGCATCAGCGCCGAAATGACACCATATTTCCACGACGTCGCGGACCATGTCCACCGCGTGCAGTCCATGGTCGACGGCCTCCTGCTTGTCCTGTCCACGGTCTTCGAGGCCAGCAGCCTTCTGGAAGCGCAAAGGATCGGTGTGGTCACTCGCCAGCTCGCGGCCTGGGCGGCGATCTTGGCGGTCCCGACGGCGATCGCCGGAATATATGGCATGAACTTCAAGCACATGCCGGAACTGGACACGCCATATGGCTACTTCGTCGTGCTCGGAGTGATAGCGGTGTTCTGCCTTCTCCTATTCATGCGCTTCAAGAAGGCCAAGTGGCTATGAGTAACGCACTTCGCGAGCTTCTCCGTCCGCCGAGTCACAGCGCGCTTTGTGCGCGAGCGTGTCCAATCCAGTTCAAGATGAAGGTGCTTCCATGACCTCCCAGGTGACCGACGTTCTAGAAGCAGTCCAGTCATTCATCGCCAAAGGCTATGACCGCGAATACCGCGTCAAGGACGGCAATCTCGTCGATCTCGAACTAGGGTCAACCCTCGATGCATGCAGCATTCGCGTCGATGCGGCGTTGCGCCTCGAGAGCGGGGACGACGGCGAAGATGCCTCCAACATCTACGCGATCACCGATCCGGCGACAGAGCATAAAGGCCTGTTGATCGACGCCTTCGACGTGTTCCACGAAATCTGCCCCCGCGACTTGTCCGAGCGCCTTGTGGCGCATCGGGAAACAGCACCGGCAGGTGACCAGGACGCGCCGAGCAAGCACGGACTACGGAAAGTCTACAAGAGCGAGTTTCACAGCGATCCCGAGCGTTACGTTCTGCGCGAGGGCTTTCCAGACTTCCCGCCATGCCCTTTCGGCCAATCCTTCAGCATCCTCGGCTTCGATACCGCCGAGCAGGAATATGTCTGGCTCGTCACGAGCATCATTCGAGATCCTCGGCTGATCAGGGTTCCATACCAGGGCGAAGACGTCATCAGCGACGAATAGCGGTGTCGCTTAGCCGGAAAGGCTGGCCTTCCTGGCCCACACATCTGCAGGCTGAACTTTAAGAACATCGAAAATTAGGAGGTGATTATGGACTGGAACAAGGACCACATACGAGAAACTATGCTCTTGCTGGAGACAGCAGCGTTGCACAGCGCTCGCGAAAACTACCTGGACTATGTCTCTACCGCTCGGCTCGATCGGAGCGAACCGATCGAAAACGACGAACTAGCTCAGGCCGAGGTCGCGAGCGACTTCGCTGAAGCGCTCGATGACACGCTCCATGACTACGCCAATAAACTCGAAAAGCTCAGGACGATCGATTTCGGCCCCAAGTTGGCCGTCAACGAAGGCGCTGTCGTCAAGCTGTCCGGCCGCCACTTTGTGATCGCGGTGTCAACGAGCAAGTTTACCTGTCAGGGGCGTGAGCTCATGGGCATTTCCACGATGGCGCCGATCTTCGAAGCGATCGAGGGTGCCCGAGCCGGGGAGACCGTGCAGTTCAACGGCCGGGACCTCACCGTAGAAGACGTGGAATAAAGCCCTCCACCGCAGCCGGCGCGCTAGTGCCGAACGCCCTGCATCTCTTTCTGCATGCATACGGTCACTTGCAGCCGCGTTGACCTGGCTCATCAAAGGCAAACTCATGACAACACCTTCATTCTTCATCACCCCCGGATACGGGACGCGCCTGCATGACGCGCTTCATTATTCTCAGGCAATGCGCATTGGTGACCGCGTGGAGATCTCCGGACAGGGCGGATGGAACGACGATCTCGTCATTCCGGAGTCGATTGAGGAAGAGATCGAGCAGGCGTTCAAGAACGTGGAACGGACGCTCGCGACCGCCGGAGCACGCTGGCCGCATGTGGTCCACGTCAATTCCTATCACGTCGGTGGATTCCCTCCCGTGATCAACGAAACAATGGCCAAGCTGTATCGCCACTACATGCCCGACCGCGCTCCAATCTGGACGCAGTTGGGAATCGAAGCGCTGGGGCTTCCAACCATGCGTATCGAAATTCGCGTAACAGCTATCATCGCCTGACCCCGCGGTTCGTGCAGGCGCCGTGCCGCGCTAATCCCGCACGCCCTGCGCCCGCTTCTCCATGCATATCATCGTATCGAGAGATCCGGTTATCATCGGCGTGCTCGGAGAACGGGGGGCCGCCTTGGCCTGGTTGGCGCGCCTCGGCTGCCTGCGGGCGATGGCCAGCACTGCCAGGAGCGTGAGCAACGCCGCCGCATAAAGGAACAGGCCGCCAGGGCCGACGATATTCATTGCAGCTGCTCCTATTAGGGGGCCAGCGGCTGTCCCGATCCCGTTGAGCAACAGAAGCCCGCGCGCGGTGCCGAGTAGCCGACCGGCCGGAAGATCGTCGTTTGCGACGGCGAGACACAACGAATAAATCGGGATGCCAAAGCCGCCGAACAGCGCACCTGCCGCAAGGAGCAGCGGCAGAGGCGCTTCCACCGCCAACGCTACGCCGATGGCAGACGCTGCGGACGCCAGCGCCGCACCGGCGATGACAAGATTCCGGGGCACTCGATCCGAAAGCCAACCGAGTGGCCAATGGAAGGCGAGCGTTCCACCAAGAACCGCAGCCATGAAGGCGGAGATACCGCCCACATCGAGGCCGATGCTCTGGGCGAAGTTCGCGCCCATGCCCCAGAAACCACCGATAGCCAGGCCGGCCAGGAAAGCGCCAGCCGCAGCGAGAGGTGATACGAGGACGAGGTCCCTGAACGCGACCCATTCCTGTTCCACCTGGGCCGGCGGATGACTGGGCAGCAAGGTGATCGGAACCACCGCCGCTGATATCAGCAGCGACACGATGAGGAACAATGTCACGTCGGCGGGCGGTGCGATGTTGAGTAACGCCTGCCCGATTGCCCATGAGCCCATAGAGACAACTCCGAATATCGACAGGAGCTGCCCGCGTGTGGATGGCAATGCGTGGGCGTTGAGCCAACTCTCCGTTGCGAGGATCATGCCCGCGTAGGCGAAGCCGGTAATCAGGCGAAGCGGCATCCAGGCGATCGGCTCCACGAACGCCACATGGAGAAGGGCGGTCATCGAGGCAATGGCCGCGAAGCCGGCGAAGGTTCTGACATGTCCCACGGAGACGATGATCGGTGGCAACACGAGCGCGCCGATCGTGAAACCCGCGAAATAGAAGGACATCATCGCGCTGATCGCGCCGGTCGAGAACCCCTTATGGCCGGCTCTCACGATCAGGAGCGTGCTCAGCAGGCCATTGCCCAGCAGCAGAGCGGCGACGCTCAGCAGCAGCGCCGCCACCGGCGCGAGAACGAGGCCGCGCTTGCCCGCCGACCTCATGGTATCCATCGCCGGGCTCGTTCTCGGGCCTGACTTGAGGGTTGATACTCTGCCGCACTGATGAACTGGTCGAATGCTTCGCACCAGATGACGACCGTGTTGTAGTCACGGACATCGATGCCGGCAGGCACCTCGACGATGAAGCCGTTGAACGTCTTCACATCGCCCACGCGGACTGATCTGTCCTTGATTAGGAGAAAGGCCTCCTTCGTGTCGACGAAACGTGGTGCGAGGTAGAGCTTGTAGTCGGGACCAGGGGCGAGGCGCCCGATATGGGCGATACGGTCGCGCGAGACCCGGATCTCGCCTTCCCCCCAGTGAAGCAGGTCGCTGCCTTTGAGATCGCGGGCCAGACGCCCTGCGTAGAGCGTCTCGGCTGAGATGGTCCGCAAGGCCGCCGCGTCCGGGGCCTGGGGGGCGGTCAGGATCGGCAGCGTGTAGACACCGCCCGCGAAGCCCATGGCGAGCATCGCGAGATGGGTGGCAATCAGGATGACCCAGCGCCGCATCGGTTACACCAGCTCCAGTCCCTTCACGAGCTGATCGGCGTCGAGATGGAAGTCCGAGAATACGATGCGGCCGCCAGCGTCCATCACGGAGAACCAGGGCGTTCCCCGCGTGCGGTAGTCCTCCATGAAGGTGGGAAGCGTCGCGCCGGCAGGTGGCTCGTCCTGACCGAACGCGACAGGAAGCGCATACTTGAGCTGGTTCACGCGCAGCTTCTCGAAGGTGTTCTCATCCGCTCCTTCGAAGACGGTCTGGATCACCGCGAAGCCCACGCCCTTGGCGCTCAATGCACCATGCAACCTTTGTAGCGTCGGAAATCCATGCAAATGGCAGCCACGGCACCAGTGCTGGAAGGCGAAGAGGACTTTCGGGCCGGTGCCGAGATCCGACAGCTTGAGCGGCGCGATGCTTTCTCCATCCGCGCCAATCCATCTCTGCACCCGCAGCTCGGGGGCTTGTCGTTCGTCGACGCTCATCTGATCCTCCAATTCCGATGCAGAAGTCCGATGAGTGGTCGCGTGTGGCGATGGCACGCGAACCTCACCGCCTTGATCCCCTACAGGTTGTAGGATGCGAGTTCGCCGACCGATACCTCGTGGCCAGCCCCGCCGTTCTTCCGTCGGTGTGTCACCGCCGCCCCTCAATGACAAAGGCGCGATAGCGGGAACCGGCAAAACGGTGCGCAGCGATGGTTTGGTAGGCGGGGCTATGATACCAATCACGGGCGGCCTGCATCGTCGGGAACCGCAAAATTACGGCCCCTTCGACGGGCGGCCCCTCCAAATGCTCCATCGCGCCATAAGCGGCGAGAAAGGTTACGTCGTGGCCATCGAACGATGGGCCGACGCCTGCAGAATAGGTTGCGAGTTCTTCCGGATCGGTGGTTTCTTCGCGGGTGAAGACGACGAACGCTTCCATCTTAAAGTCTTTCATAAGGTCGCATCTGCAGGCCACCGCCGCTGGCGATGGCCTTAAAGTCGTCAGGCTGGCAGCTCGAACCCGATTTTCGTGAGTGCCTCGACGCACGCATCCTGATCCTGCTGATAGTTGCCTCCGGAGATGCCGATCCCGCCGATCAACTTCCCGTCTTCCAGGATCGGATAGCCTCCGCCGACAGCGACCATCCGGGGGCGATAGGCCAGCGGCGCCACTTTTGGATCGTTCGAAACATAGTCGTTCCAGACATGGGTGGGGTACCCAAACGAGGCGGAACTCCAAGCCTTGTCGATGGCAACATCGACGGTGAGAAACGGCGCGTCATCAGTGCGCTCGAACGCGCGCAGGTTACCGGTGGCGTCGACGACGGCGACCGCAGCCGGGATGCCGATTGTACGTGCCGCGGCGATCGCCGCGTCGATGAGGGCGACGGCGGTTTCGCGGTTGATCGAGGCGGTGGCAATGGATTTCGTCATGAAATTTCCTTCGCCGTGGCGTAATCCGTCCGGCGTTCTTGGGGTCGGTTCCGGCTGAGGGCGAAATGACACCCTAAGCTTTCGGTTCCTTGGGCCAAAGATATTCGCCAGTCAGTAGAATGTGCGCCCAGCCCAATGGGGATATGTGGGGAAGAAATTCAGGGGGAACATCCAACCCTTCGTTCCGCCGCTCCGTGACGGCATGACCAAGATGGACGGTATTCCAGTAAATGATCACCGCAGTCAATAAATTGAGCCCAGCGATTCGGTAGTGCTGCCCCTCTGTCGTGCGATCGCGAATTTCCCCCTGCCTCCCGATACGGAGCGCATTTTTGAGCGCATGGTGGGCCTCTCCCTTGTTAAGACCGATCTGAGCACGCCGCTGCATGTCCGTATCCAGGATCCACTCAATAATGAAAAGGGTCCGTTCAATACGACCAACTTCACGAAGCGCAACTGCAAGGTTGTTTTGTCGTGGGTAAGAAGCGAGCTTGCGCAGGAGTTGGCTGGGCCTGATTTTGCCAGCGGTCATCGTCGCGGCACAACGGAAAATATCAGGCCAGTTCGCAACGATAAGATCCTCCCGGGCTTTTCCACCTACCAACTTGCGTAACTCCCTGGGGGTCGTATCGGGATTAAATACGTACAACCGCTTCGATGGCAGATCCCTGATTCGCAGAACGAGATTGTAGCCGAGCAGGCTACTGGCTCCGAACAAATGGTCGGTGAATCCTGCTGTATCGGCATACTGTTCGCGAACATGGCGACCGACCTCGTTCATCAGTAGTCCATCGAGAATATACGGTGCCTCGCTCACGGTCGCCGGGATCGACTGACAAGCGAATGGCGCGAACTGGTCGCTTACGTGAGTATACGCTTTGAGGCCGGGAACAGAACCATATTTGGCATTGACCATGTTCATGGCTTCGCCATGCCGCGCTGTCGGGAAAAACTGACCATCGCTCGATGCTGACGTGCCCATCCCCCAGACGCGTGACATCGGCAGTTTACCCTGCGCGGCCACCACAATTGCCAATGCCTGGTTCATGGCTTCGCTTTCAACATGCCAGCGGGCAAGGCGTGAGAGCTGCCAGTAATCATGCGTGTTTGTAGCTTCCGCCATCTTACGCAGGCCCAGATTGAGCCCTTCAGCGAGCAGGACGTTGAGCAGACCGATCCGGTCGCGACATGGAGCCCCGGTTCTCAGATGGGTAAACGCATCTGTGAAACCAAGGGCTGCATCAACTTCAAGCAGCATGTCGGTAATCCGAACGGACGGCATTCGGCGATACAGATCCAGTATGAGTGCCTCGGCACCATCCGGCACGTCTGCTGTCAACCTGTCGATCCGCAACGTTCCATCTTCTATGCTACCGTGCGGAATAGTGCCGTTACGGGCAGCCCGGGCCAGCCGCTTAAGAGCGATCGTGAGTCGCGCCTTTCTGTCTGCCAGCCAATCCTGTGGGTTGGAAGGCACGGCCAGTTTTGCATTTTCCTGCGCCGCGATCATCGGCACCAGTACCTGCTTGAGGTCACCATAGCGGCGCGAATGAGCGAGCCAGACATCTCCGGAACGAAAAGCATCCCGGAGGTGAAAGAGTACCGCCACTTCCCAAAGACGGGTATCTCCTTTTTCCTGAGCTCGTAAATGACGGTTCCATTTGGAGCTGGGCCGCAGGAAACGCCTTTCTGGCGATGCAACACCTTTCATCTCTCCGATCGACAAAGCTGCTGCTACCAATGGTCCGGCGACCGGCGCGGCTTCGAGCTTCAGACAGCGCAACATGCGGGGCGCATAACGACGAAAGCGATGGTATCCCTGCCCGACATATGCAAGAGGCTCATCGGCTAGCGTGTTGCTGAGTTGAGTCCCTGTCGCTACCAGTTGAGCGAGCCGGTCCCATGCAACCGAACTGGCGACAGCCATCTCCAGCGGGGTTCCGTCACTGCGGGCCTCAAGCAACGAAGCTCCCAGCGCGGTGAAGGTACGGATCGTATCCGTGAGTGTGGCTTTAGAGCCGGAAATTGTTTCGTCATGCTGGCGCTTCGCTTCCCGCCAGGTTTTTCCTACGATCCTGTCATGGGTTTCGACTATGGCATCAGCAATCGCCGCTTCCCACTCCACAACACAGACGGCAAGGATCGCCCAGCGGCGGTCCGAAGTGATGTCACGCAAACCGTCGGTGAAGTAGCGTTCACCCTGCCGACGCAGCCGGGCAATGCGATGGGCAGGTATGCTGGCCAAAGCACTATGATTGATATTCAGGGTACGCAGAAATTCGAGCCTGTCGAGCAAACGGTTAGCAGCAGCCGAGTTGTTACCAACCTCGAAGTTGCGAAGCCAGATGAAACGACTGATATTGCCGGCGAGCATTTCACTCAGAAGTTTGTCCAGGTGATCGCGAACATCCGCTGTTAAATTTTCCGCAATCCGCGTTTCAATCCGCCGCTCAGCGGCGACCAGAGCATCCGCGCACAAGCGCTCGATTGTCGATACTGCGGGCAGAATGGTGGAAGTTTCCCGACACCGCACAATAAAACGATGAGCAAGATCCTCGTTTGATCTGGCATCTTCGGCCTGGCCGAAAGTCCACTCCCGCAGATCACGGGCACCACGGCCCGTGAAGGTCTTGTAGCCGTAAATTTCGCGCAGCGTGTCCATGTGCTGCTGACGGGTTTGGCGCCGTGTGGCATAAGTGAGAAGCGCATCAGCCGGAACTCCAAGCTGAGCACCGACGAAGGAAAGGACTTCACGCGGGATCATCTCACCAGGAGCCAGTGCACGGCCCGGATATCGTAAGGCACAAAGTTGCAGGGCAAAGCCAATCCTGTTTTCCGGTCTGCGGCGCTGCCTAATGTTTTCCAGGTCATCATCGCCCAGCGTGTAGAACTTCAGTAGCGACAGTTCGTCCGTGGGCAGATCGAACAGCGCTGCTCGCTGCCGTTCGGTGAAAATATGGCGTCGTGACATACAAATTCGTCCCTTTTGAAGTATAGTCTGTTTTGGACAACAGCCAGCCCATATAAATCAGGGCGTTCCGATACAAAAATCCAGGAGGGTTCAATTGGGACATCGTGCCGCCATTTACTGCCGGGTTTCAACAGCGGATCAGTCTTGTGAACGCCAGGAATTTGATCTGCGAGCCTTCGCCGGCCGTGCCGGCTACGACGTGGTGGGAATATTTAAGGAAACAGGTTCAGGAACTAAACTCGACCGGGCCGAGCGAAAGAAAGTCCTGGCGCTTGCCCAGTCCAGACAAATTGATGCAATCCTGGTCACTGAGCTTTCCCGGTGGGGGCGCTCGACGCTCGATCTGCTCAATACGCTACGTGAACTGGAGAACTGGAAGGTTTCCGTGATAGCCATGAATGGAATGGCGTTCGATCTTTCGTCGCCGTATGGACGAATGCTGGCGACGTTTCTTTCCGGCATTGCGGAGTTTGAGCGGGATCTCATCAGCGAGCGGGTCAAGTCAGGCCTTGCTGTTGCGAAGGCACGTGGTAAGAGGCTTGGTCGTCAGGCCGGAGTGCGACCAAAATCAGACCGACTTTTGCCTAAGGTGGTTGCGATGAGGGCCGAGGGACGCAGCTATCGCTGGATCGCACGCGAGCTCGGTATCAGCAAGAATACCGTCGCTGACATCGTGCAACGACACAGAGCTAACGCTTAGGGTGTCATTTCGCCCTCAGCCGGAACCGACCCCTAAATAGCTGCGCCTAATACCGCTACACTTTTGCCTGACCATGTTTTCCTCCGGGGAATGGGCTGGCGGTTTCCATAAAATGGCGGACCTTTTTCAGTAACTGCCACATTGAGCGGCACTGATGATTACGGGTTATCGTGTCATGAAGTGCCTGCCATAGCCGTTCCACATGATTCACCCACGGCGAGTAAACCGGCTGGTAAATTACCCTGAACTTGGGATTTGCTTTCAACCAGCGCTGTGTTTCGCGGCTTTTATGGATAATGTAGTTATCAACGATCAGCGTGATTGTTTTCGCCCGCCGGTAAGTGGCTTTCAGGTGCTTCAGCAGAGCGATAAACAGCGCTGAACTTTTGCTGTTGCCGCCCACGTAGCTGACTTTACCCGTGCCACTGTGCAGTGCGCCGGCCAGATAGTATTTTTCGTTCTGCCCCGGCGTCACTACCCGTTTCTGCTGTCCGCGCAACTGCCAGTCCGCACCGATTTTAGGATTAAGGTGGATATCCACTTCATCTTCATAAAATACCGGATGCTCTGCGCTGCATTCATCCAGCGCTTTGTGGATTACCGCCATCTTTTCATCTTTATGTGGGTCACGGATACGCAGAGTTGGCGCGGCCCTGCGCCATACAAGCCCCGCAGATGGCAACCAGCGGCGAACGGTTCCTGCATGTAACTGGCAACCGGTTATCTCATTGATTTTTAATGCCAGTAATTCGGTGCTCCAGCGTGAACGTTGATAACCAAAATCGCCGGGAGAATGCTTTATCAGCTCACGTAACAGGGTGCAGATATGTTCAAAAGGCCAGCGTCGGGAGCGCCCTGCGGGTAAGGATTTCAGGCCTTCAATACCTGAGTGCGTAAACCAGTTAATCCAGCGACCAACGGATGAACGAGCACAACAGAGAGTTCTGGCAACATCGCTGACCCGTTCACCCCGATGAAGCATCAGCATGGCCGTGAGTCTGCGGGCATGATTTTTATCGCGCGTTTTATGAATAGCTTTCTGCATCAGGCGTCGTTCGCCACGGGGTATTGGTGCTATGATCGGCATCGCTCAGTCCGGTTGGTGGTTTTGGTTGGTTTGGCGATTGATCAGATCGCACAATCCGGGCTGAGTTCCCTTTCAGTGATCTACTATTCCGCGCATCTATTTAGATTAATTATTGGAGACTATCATGAAGTTTGAGAAGTCACAGGCAGCAGTTGACCGCCTGACCCCCGAGCAACGCCGGATTACCCAGGATTCGGGGACCGAAAGGCCCTTCACGGGTGAGCACAACGACAACAAGGAGCCTGGCATCTACGTCGACATAGTGTCGGGAGAGCCGCTGTTCGCTTCAACGGACAAGTTCGATTCGGGTACTGGCTGGCCCAGCTTCACCAAGCCGATCGTTCCGGCAAACGTGAACGAGGTGCGGGACAGTGCACACGGCATGGTCCGGACGGAGGTCAGGTCGGTACACGCCGACAGCCATCTGGGCCACGTTTTCCCGGACGGTCCTTCCGACCGCGGCGGTCTGCGCTACTGCATCAACTCTGCGTCCCTTCGCTTCATCCCGCGCGACGAGATGGAGTCCGAGGGATACGGTGAATATCTCGATCAAGTAGAGGAGGCTTAACATGCATCAGCGCGCTGTTCTCGCAGGAGGATGTTTCTGGGGCATGCAGGATCTGATCCGCAAGCGGCCCGGCATCATCTCGACCCGTGTGGGTTACACGGGCGGCGATATTCCGAACGCCACGTATCGTAATCACGGCACGCATGCCGAGGGGATCGAGATTGTCTTCGACCCGACAGTGACGAGCTACCGGCACATCCTGGAATTCTTCTTCCAGATCCACGATCCGACGACGCTGAACCGCCAGGGCAATGATCGTGGGCTCTCCTACCGGTCGGGCATCTATTATGTCGACGAGGAGCAGAAGCGCGTCGCCGAGGATACGATCGCCGATGTGGATGCCTCGGGGCTGTGGGATGGCAAAGTGGTGACCGAGGTCCAGCCGGTCGGCGAGTTCTGGGAGGCCGAGCCCGATCACCAGGATTATCTGGAGAAGCGGCCGGGCGGCTACACCTGCCACTTCGTCCGTCCCGACTGGGTTCTTCCAAAGCGGCATGAGGCCGGCGATGTGAGCCCTGCGGCCGGGGCTGCAGCGGAATAGGCTTCGCTGCCGTTAGTGCCGCGCCGATCCGGTTCGCAACCTCCGACGACCGCGTCAATCGACGCGGTCGTCGAACCCGGCCTTGAAGCAGATCATTCCATTCAGCCGCCGTCGCAGTGCCAGGATCCAGATATGACAGACCTCTCCTCCTTTCCCATCACGCAGCGCTGGCCAGCATCTTATCCGGATCGCTTGCAACTATACGCGGCCCCCACGCCCAACGGCGTCAAGGTCTCGATGATGCTGGAGGAGACTGGCCTGCCGTATGAGCCCCACTTCGTCGACATCTCGAACAACGAGTCGAAGGATCCAGCGTTCGTGTCGTTGAATCCCAACGGCCGCATACCCGCGATCATCGATCCGGCTGGCCCTGACGGCCAGCCCATTGGCATATGGGAAACCGGTGCGATCCTCATCTATCTGGCCGACAAGACGGGGCAGCTCATCTCAACAACACCCGCCCAGCGGTACGAGACTCTGGCCTGGGTGTTCTTTCAGGTGTCGGGCGTTGGGCCGACCTTCGGACAGCTAGGCTTTTTCCTGCGATTTGCCGGCAAGGACTATGAGGACAAGCGACCTCGGCAGCGCTTTGTTGATGAATCCAGGCGTCTTCTCGGGGTCCTGGATCACCGGCTGGAGGGCCGCGAATGGATTGTCGATGATTACTCGATCGCGGACATTGCGACGTTTGGCTGGGTGAATGCGCTGGTCGAATTCTACGCAGCGGGCGACATCCTCGGCCTAAGCAGCTATTCGAACGTGCAGGCATGGCTCGAACGCGGGCAAGTTCAGGCCGCTACGGCCGCTGCAACCGGCTTAGCGTGCTTTATTTAATGAGATGGTCACTCCCTCCTTCCCAGTACTATGCTGAGGACAGGCTTTCATTCGGAGAACCATCATGGAAAACATTGCGCTTATTGGTATCGATCTGGGTAAGAACTCTTTCCATATTCATTGTCAGGATCATCGTGGGAAGGCCGTTTACCGTAAAAAATTCACCCGACCAAAGCTAATCGAATTTCTGGCGACATGCCCAGCAACAACCATCGCGATGGAAGCCTGTGGCGGTTCTCACTTTATGGCACGCAAGCTGGCAGAGTTAGGGCATTTTCCAAAGCTGATATCACCGCAATTTGTCCGCCCATTCGTTAAAAGCAACAAAAATGACTTCGTTGATGCTGAAGCTATCTGTGAAGCAGCATCACGTCCATCTATGCGTTTCGTGCAGCCCAGAACCGAATCTCAGCAGGCAATGCGAGCTCTGCATCGTGTCCGTGAATCCCTGGTTCAGGATAAGGTGAAAACAACTAATCAGATGCATGCTTTTCTGCTGGAATTTGGTATCAGCGTTCCGCGAGGTGCTGCCGTTATTAGTCGACTGAGTACCCTTCTTGAGGACAGTAGTTTGCCTCTTTATCTCAGCCAGTTACTGCTGAAATTACAACAGCATTATCACTATCTTGTTGAGCAGATTAAAGATCTGGAATCTCAGTTGAAACGAAAGTTGGACGAAGATGAGGTTGGACAGCGCTTGCTGAGTATTCCCTGCGTTGGAACGCTGACTGCCAGTACTATTTCAACTGAGATTGGCGACGGGAAGCAGTACGCCAGCAGCCGTGACTTTGCGGCGGCAACAGGGCTGGTACCCCGACAGTACAGCACGGGAGGTCGGACGACATTGTTAGGGATTAGCAAGCGGGGCAACAAAAAGATCCGAACTTTGTTGGTTCAGTGTGCCAGGGTATTCATACAAAAACTGGAACACCAGTCTGGCAAGTTGGCCGACTGGGTCAGGGAGTTGTTGTGTCGGAAAAGCAACTTTGTCGTCACCTGTGCTCTGGCAAACAAGCTGGCCAGAATAGCCTGGGCACTGACGGCGCGACAGCAAACTTACGAAGCATAAAGGCAGAAATACACCAGTTTAAACAATCATTCATCTGGTTTTGCGAATACTGATATTGATGATACAAACGGCCCACCGGCCTGTTGAGGAACCTGTAAAACGGAAAGGCTCGCTGAAGCCGTATATTTTCTGGAGGTTCATCAGGCGCGGAACTCATCGAGGCGCGGGAATAAAATCCCATTCAGACGCCGGATAGATTCAAGCAAGCCAACTTATCGTCAAAATCGGTGTTGCAAAAACGGGAGTGACCATAGATTCCGTTTTCTGAGACGACCCCTTTCTGAATATTCCAGAAGAGAAACCACATGGCACTGTTGCAAAGTTAGCGATGAGGCAGCCTTTTGTCTTATTCAAAGGCCTTACATTTCAAAAACTCTGCTTACCAGGCGCATTTCGCCCAGGGGATCACCATAATAAAATGCTGAGGCCTGGCCTTTGCGTAGTGCACGCATCACCTCAATACCTTTGATGGTGGCGTAAGCCGTCTTCATGGATTTAAATCCCAGCGTGGCGCCGATTATCCGTTTCAGTTTGCCATGATCGCATTCAATCACGTTGTTCCGGTACTTAATCTGTCGGTGTTCAACGTCAGACGGGCACCGGCCTTCGCGTTTGAGCAGAGCAAGCGCGCGACCATAGGCGGGCGCTTTATCCGTGTTGATGAATCGCGGGATCTGCCACTTCTTCACGTTGTTGAGGATTTTACCCAGAAACCGGTATGCAGCTTTGCTGTTACGACGGGAGGAGAGATAAAAATCGACAGTGCGGCCCCGGCTGTTGACGGCCCGGTACAGATACGCCCAGCGGCCATTGACCTTCACGTAGGTTTCATCCATGTGCCACGGGCAAAGATCGGAAGGGTTACGCCAGTACCAGCGCAGCCGTTTTTCCATTTCAGGCGCATAACGCTGAACCCAGCGGTAAATCGTGGAGTGATCGACATTCACTCCGCGTTCAGCCAGCATCTCCTGCAGCTCACGGTAACTGATGCCGTATTTGCAGTACCAGCGTACGGCCCACAGAATGATGTCACGCTGAAAATGCCGGCCTTTGAATGGGTTCATGTGCAGCTCCATCAGCAAAAGGGGATGATAAGTTTATCACCACCGACTATTTGCAACAGTGCCTCCTGAACAACATCAGATCCTTCCACCCACCCCTTTGAACTTATCAATGAATGCTGAGACCTTCTGAAACACCGTCTTTTTCTTGGTTTTATACTGTGGATTTAGCGGACTGAGTTTCGGTAACGCTTCATTCAGAGCCGTCCCGTTTTCAGTGGCATATTCACGCTTGAGTGACGCACTGATATAACGCCTGGCAGCATCGTGATTGAGATTCTCTTCCTGAATCAATGCCTCCGCTTCCCGCTGCTGAGCGGCCTGAGCGAAGGTGTAGAACTGCTCTATCACGGACTCTTTATTCGGCAGGTTATCTATATCTGTCTGCCCGATAAATTCCAGCATCAGCCCTTCTTTCGCCCGGTTCCCCAGACTGGCACGGATAAGCCGGGTGACCTCTTCCTTCAGTGTCTCTTTGTTCGGGTGCTGTTTGTTGTATTCAAAAATCAGTTCAAGAATGTAATCGAGATTGATTTCCTGAGACTTCAGCAAGTCAACTTCAAACACCACGTCATCCCAGCTGACTGTCGTATTGCCCTTCACATTACTTTCGCGCTCCTTGCGCTGCCAGTCACGGATATCGTTGTAGCTTGAACGATAGTCCTGTACTTCTCGTTCGGAAGGTAACCGGATGGACTGGAGTGCAGTCAGTTTTTCATCATCAAGGAAATGTTCAGCCTTAAAAGCGTCAACGGCGGCAGGGTCATTGATATCCACTGCCTGAATCGCTCTCAGTGCCGTGAACTCATCGTAGTTTTGCAGAATATTTTCAGCCCGCAGGTATTCGCCAAACAGTTTGATGAAGGCTTTTTTCTCTTTTTCAGAAGTGATATCTGCCGGGTCAGGAAAGCGGGTCTCCAGCTCACGGACAATATCGATAAAACCACGACGTGTTTCACCCGTGACTGCATCAGTGAAGCCTTCCATGTATTCGGTATAGCTTTTCTCCATGACCACACTTTTGGTGTTGCTCTTCCCGAACAGGGTAATGGCATCAATGGTGGCCTGCTCTAAGTCCCGAAACGTGACGATATTACCAAAGGTTTTCGTGGCGTTATAAATCCGGTTGGTACGCGAGAATGCCTGCATCAGCCCGTGATAACGCAGGTTCTTATCGACAAACAACGTGTTCAGTGCCGGAGCATCGAAGCCGGTCAGGAACATACCCACTACAATCAGCAGGTCCACTTCCTGAGACTTAACCCGTTTAGCCAGGTCGCGGTAGTAATCCTGAAAACCGTTGCCATCAGTGCTGAAATTCATTTTAAAGGCGGCGTTATAGTCAGCGATGGCATATTCCAGAAACTCACGGGAGCCTGGGTTCATCTCTGAGGTATCAATACTCTCATCGTTAATATCACCGATAGCATCCTGTGCTTCATTGGCAGCATACGAGAAAATGGTCGCAACCGTCAGGGGCTTATAACTGCTGTCCTGCTCAGCCCTTAACTTCTGGATGTGTCTGAAGGATTCATAGTAGGCTTTGGCGGCATCGACGCTACTGACGGCGAACATAGCGTTAAAGCCCTTAGCGCCGGGGAAAGCCCGATGGGTCTTTTGCCGGAAGTGCTGAAGGATGTAGTTTGTAACCTCCGCAATCCGCATAGGGTGCAGCAGGGCGTGTTTGTTTTCTGCCGCAGTAATTTTCTTCTCGTCTGTCTCGGTTTCTACCGCCTTAAATTGCGGGCGCACATCATTGTAATCCACCTTAAATTTCAGGACTTTTTCATCACGGATGGCATCGGTGATGATATAGGCATGCAATTCCTTACCAAATACACTGGCAGTATCTTCCGCGCCCAGCGCATTTTTACCGGCAAAAATCGGTGTGCCTGTGAAACCAAACTGATAAAAACGTTTAAATTTCTTCTTCAGGTTTTTCTGGGCTTCCCCGAACTGGCTGCGATGACATTCATCAAAAATAAAGACGACCTGTTTCTGGTAGACGGCTAAATCTGCATCCCCCTTCATCAGGTTATTCAGCTTCTGGATAGTCGTGACAATGATTTTATTGTCATCTTTATCGATATTACGTTTCAGTCCCGCGGTGCTGTCAGAGCCGTTGACGCTGTCCGGTGAGAAGCGCTGATACTCTTTCATGGTCTGATAATCTAGGTCTTTGCGGTCAACCACAAAGAATACTTTATCAATGAAATCCAGTTCAGTTGCGAGTCGGGCGGCTTTAAAGCTGGTCAGGGTTTTTCCTGAGCCTGTCGTATGCCAGATAAACCCGCCTCCGTCAGTGCTGCTCCATTTCTTTGACTGAAACGCACTGTTAATTTTCCAGAGGATGCGTTCAGTGGCTGCAATCTGGTAGGGGCGCATAATCAGCAGTGTGTCGCTGGTATCAAATACCGAGTAATTAAACAGGATATTCAGCAGGGTATGTTTCTGGAAGAACGTGGCCGTAAAGTCTCTCAGGTCTTTAATCAGTGTATTGTCAGACCGCGCCCAGTTCATGGTGAAATCGAAACTATTTTTATCCCGTCTAGTCGTATTGGCAAAGTAACGGGTATCTGTTCCGTTAGATATCACAAACACCTGAAGGAATTTGAATAACGAATTTTCGCTATTAAAACTCTCTTTGCTGTAGCGATGAATCTGGTTAAAGGCCTCCCTAATCGCCACACCACGCTTCTTCAGTTCAACCTGTACCAGTGGTAGTCCATTGACCAGTATTGTTACATCATAGCGATTCGCATGCGTTCCCGTCTGTTCAAATTGCTGGATAACCTGCAACTTATTACGGATAAGATTTTTCTTGTCGATAAGACTGATATTTTCAAGACGACCATCATCAAAAGTGAAATCACAAATGTAGTTATCATGAATCTTACGGGTTTTATCGATAAGAGTATCACTGGGGTTATCGAGATAACCCTCAGTAAAGCGCCGCCACTCCCCTTCGCTAAATACCACCTGATTCAGCGCCTGAAGCTGCACCCGCACATTGGCCAGCATCGCCGACTGAGAGGTTAAATCAGGCACAAACTCATAACCCTGATTACGTAAATCCTGAATCAGTTCATGCTCTAACTCCGATTCACTCTGGTAGCGGTCACTCGCTTCCCATTCAGTCACATACTTATCCAGTACAATGAAGTGATTTGTTTCCGCGATAGTTTTGGTCTGTGATGTCATAGGGCGTCCTGTATGCCTCTTCAGTGAAATACCAGCAGAGAAACATGTCAGGCTGCCGGTGAGTAAATCTTTGATGGTCAGGTTCAGTTCGGAGGCTCATTCACCTCCGAACCATAGAATTAAAGACTTAATGTGTATTTTGAGCTATTTCTGGCTTAGGGAAGCTGAACAGAAGGTCACGGTAGTATTCGTACTGCTGCTGGCGTAGTTCTATTTCACGAGGGAGACCTTCGGAAATTGAGTTGGTGAGCGTGTTGAATTTATCCAGAATCCGCACGATTTCAGACTGGATAGCCAGCGATTTCTCTGGGTTGTTGGAGTACGGGATGGGGACAGGTATTTTTTCAACTTGATGACTCATTAGTTTTGGATTACCCATACCTGCGTAAACGTGTTTTTTTGCCTCAGTAGATAACCAATAAAAAAGGAATTTATAATTTAATGGGGCGCCATTTTTTATACTAATAAGGCCGCAAACGTTTGTTATAGAAAACTTTCCTGTACGATAAAATACTGTTCCGGCATTAGCACCATCAGTTGTCCAACTAACAAACTCACCATCAAAATCGAAGGTATCAATAGAACCAATCATCCCATTATTTGCTGTTTGGGAACTATATACTGGATAATCGCCTACATTGTCGACAAAGTAACCTTTCGACATTACCCTACCTCGCCTTAATGAGGTGAGATTACCCAAACTAACCCATTCAACCTCAGCTCCATCCAATAGTTTTTCCAGATGACTTCCTCTATTTTTCTCATCAAAACTCAGCAACTGGTCACGATAGTAGTTGTACTGTTTTTTCCGTGCGGTAAGCTCAGCGGTAAGCTCAGCTGTAAGGGCGGTAAATTTATCAAGAATCCGGACGATTTCAGACTGGATGGCCAGAGATTTTTCCGGATTATCCGGGCAAGGGATCGGAACTAGGAGTTTTTTAACTATCCCTGCATTGATGTTTGTCTGTGAGCCAGAGCCTAAGGATTTTATATATTGATACTGACTGGATAGAAAATAAAACACATATTTATAATCAGCGATTTCTGAGTTTACTTCTATATTTGCGCAAGCTTGGTTAGTTGTCATTGGTATCTTATTAATACCTAACTTACCAACTGTGGCTCCATACATTGCAATAATTACACAATTGACTGGTATCCATTTTGCGCTGGAGTTTTTAACTCCAGATTCAGTTATTTTTACTCCAGTATCCCATATGTCACAAAAATTAACTTCTTGAGTTCGTAGCCAAGGAATGTCTCCATCATAATATTCAGCTACGCCAGTTTTAGGTGTGCCTCCAGAGGATATTTTTACAGAAATATCATCCAGAGTCTTCCACACTACCTCCGTCCCATCCAGTAACTTTTCCAGATAACTCAGCTCGCTCATTTCTGCACCTCGTCACCCTCAATCTCTGCCACAATCGCATCGATATCCTTGCGTAACTGGTCAATTTTACTGACGGTAGTTTTCAGTTCTGCATTGAGTACCGTGATATCGATAACTTCACGGGTATCTTCAGCTTCCACGTAGCTGCTGACTGACAGGTTATAGTCATTGGCAGATACCGTTTCATAAGGGATTGTTTTCGCGAGGTGGTCAATATCCGCTTTGCTGGCAAAGACCTGCATAATCTTTTCGATATGACCATCAGTCAGGATATTGTTATTGGTTTCTTTCTTAAACAACCCGCTGGCGTCAATAAACTGAACGCGGGTATCTGTTTTGTGCTTGGACAGCACCAGAATGTTAACGGCAATAGTGGTGCCGAAGAACAGGTTTGGCGCGAGTGAAATCACCGTTTCAACATAATTACTGTCAACCAGATATTTACGGATTTTCTGCTCCGCACCGCCACGGTAAAAAATGCCGGGGAAACAGACAATCGCGGCACGGCCTTTCGCAGACAGGTAATTCAGGGCATGCAGTACGAATGCAAAGTCAGCTTTAGATTTTGGAGCCAGCACACCCGCAGGAGCAAAACGCTCATCGTTAATCAGGGTCGGGTCATCACTGCCCACCCATTTCACGGAGTACGGCGGGTTAGACACAATCGCATCAAACGGCTTCTCGTCTTTAAATTCAGGAGCCAGTAATGTGTTCCCTAACCGGATATCAAACTTGTCGTAGTTGATGTTGTGCAGGAACATATTCATACGCGCCAGGTTAAAGGTCGTATGGTTAATCTCCTGACCAAAGAAACCGTCCTCGATAATGTGATTATCAAAGTGTTTCTTGGCCTGAAGCAGCAGAGAACCTGAACCGGCCGCAGGGTCATAGATTTTATTGACGGAGGTCTGTCCGTGCATGGCCAGCTGAGCAATCAGCTTAGAGACATGCTGCGGGGTAAAGAACTCACCGCCGGACTTACCCGCATTGGCGGCATAATTGGATATCAGAAACTCATAGGCATCACCGAACAGGTCAATCTGATGGGCATCAAAATCCCCGAGAGCCAGCCCCTCAACCCCTTTCAGTACCGCAGCAAGCCGGATATTTTTCTCTTTAACGGTACTGCCCAGCCGGTTACTGGTCGTATCAAAATCAGCAAACAGTCCCTTAATGTCGGCTTCTGACGGATAACCGGATGCAGAGCTTTCAATCGCAACAAAGATACTGTTTAAATCAGCATTCAGGTGGTCATTCGTATTGGCACGCTTCGCCACATTACAGAACAGCTGGCTTGGTGCGATAAAATACCCCTTTGTTCTGACCGCATCGTCCTTAATCTCATCACCAATATCACTGTCAGCCATTCCGGCATACTGAACACTGTCATCACCGGCTTCGATGTAACTGGTGAAGTTCTCACTGATAAAACGGTAAAACAGCGCCCCTAAGACGTATTGTTTAAAGTCCCATCCGTCAACGGCACCGCGAACCTCGTTCGCAATAGCCCATATCTGACGGTGTAATTCGGCGCGTTGTTGCAGGCTGGTCATCTGCGTTTTCCTGATTAATAGAATGTGTTGCCCACGGTTTGGTAGGTAGATTAAATCACTAATAGGATTAGTATATTACGATTATGCGGACATTGTGAGAACTATAGAGTCGACTGTTAATCATTGATGATTTTTGAGCAGGTGACTGAATTTTTGTTGGGCAATCAGGTAATTTGCGAACGCTGATCAGATAAAATGTGAAAGGGGCTCCAAATCAGATGCAATTACGCACCTCCCTGCAAAGCCCTAATCTCGCTCACCGCCACGCAACTGCCGCACGTCCCCCACGGGGGTGCGTAGTGGGCGCCGCGCGCCTGCGCGCGGGAACGGCGGCCCGCCTTCGGGTCGCGGCGCCGTACTGCGCGTTAGCGGCCGCACGCGGCCGGTTACGGGGGACACTCCGCCATACGACCAGCGACCCGCTGAGCTGCACAATCCACGGATAACACAAGCTACATACATGTCGATATGGGAATCGGCCCACCTTGCCGGGCGAGGCTGCCGCGTGGGAATCGGCCCACCTTGCCGGGCGCCGCTGCCGCGTGGGAATCGGCCCACCTGGGGTCCGCTTGGAAAAAGGAAATTATCCTACTATAAGGGCTTCCCCGAACAGTCAACGCCGGTTTTTAATTTCTGTCTGTTCATCAATGAAAGGCAAGGGATAAGACTGCGCTACTATAAACGGTCATGCTGAATCGCTAGTGATTCGGACCCTGATGAAAGACGCTCGTGAGATCCTCCTTCGTTAATCGGATAGTGATATCCAGTAGGATATGCAGATACTTCTCACGGGGGTCTAACCCTTTACCATCAACAATTTACAGTTCAGTTACTACTCAGTTAAATTTTTCATGTTGTTGAATACAGTCTGAAGTCATCGCCGTAATGTAATGATGCCCAGCACAACCTCGCATTCTTGGCGGCGATTGCAACGACAGCACGCCAGTATCCCCGCCTACCAATCAACGAGCAGACCCAACGGCTAAACGGGTCCGTTCTATTCTCTGCCCCTACCATTACAGAACGGGCTCCCTGGACCAGTAGGGTTCGCAGATAGGCATCACCCGCTTTTGTTATCCTGCCAAGCTTTGATTTTCCGCCACTACTGTATTGTGATGGCGTTAGCCCCAACCAGGCTGCCAGTTGGCGCCCGTTCTTAAAATCATGGGCATTGCCAATACTGGCGACCAGCGCACTCGCTGTGGTGGGCCCAACACCTTTCAGTTCCATTAACTGCTGGCTGCGATGATCTGTTTTGGCCACACGAGATAATACCCTGTCATATTCGGCGATTTTCTCTTCAATATTAGTGACATGTGTCAATAGATCATCAATGCACAGCCTAACCTGTACTGGCAGAGTTTCCTTCTGGTCAGAAACAACATGACGCAGAGCATCAGTGCTTTGTGGGGCAATAACCCCGAATTCAGATATCAGGCCCCGAAGACGGTTATACGTTGCTGTTCTTTCCTGGATAAATCCCTGTCTTGTCCGATGTAAGCATTGCATTGCCTGCTGGCTTTCGTCTTTGACTGGTACAAAGCGCATATGCGGCCGCTGCACTGCCTCACAAATAGCTATTGCATCAGCTGCATCATTTTTCCCGGTCTTACCCGCCATGCGATAGGGTGAGACAAATTTCGGAGCCATCAACCGGACATCATGGCCATACTGCCTGAATAATCTTGCCCAATAGTGGGCACCCGAGCAGGCTTCCATTCCAATGACACAGGGAGGTAAACCTGCGATGAGTTCAGAAAGTGCTGCACGCGACACCTTGGGTTTAACCAGAACAGCTTTACCATTTTGGTCAATGCAGTGAACAGCAAACACATTTTTAGCAAGATCGATACCGACAGTGGTGATGGTCATAACGAATCCCTCTGGGTCAATGTTTATCCTATGATTGCACGAAAGTTAATCAGGCGCATATCTAGGGGAAGTCCCTTCCATTCGCTAAGCGCATTTTTTGCACAGATGGCTACCGACTGAACGTAACGTGTGAGTCATGATCAGAAATGTGTTAACTCTAGGAATTGACACGACTTACTGTTCGATGGGGAAATCATGTTTAGCTATCTCAAGGCTATGTATCATCAATCAAAAATTCAGGCTGAACTCAAGGCACAGATACATGAACAAACTACGGTTAATGCTATCTGTCATCACCCTGAATCAATCGAGATCATTGCGGTTTGTTCGACTGATGCGTATTACCGAAAACGTAAGGACGCTGCTTTTCTGACAACCTGTTCTGTGCTCATGCGTACTTTAAAAGATGAATCCGTACCGATGGTACTACGGAAAACAGCATGGCGATTATTGAACGAAAGATACCAACGAATTAAGTTAAATCAGGCTTATAGGATAGAAAATTTCTTGCTTGTTGCCGATTTTGAATATGCTCTCGAAGAACATGATGAACTAGCAGAGTAGTACTAGTGAGGCGATGAATACCGACAGTTAACGTGCATGTGACTTAAACGTCCGAAACCGAACGATTACGTACAGCATGTAGACAACATGTCCGAAAGTAAGCAAAACCATTAACGGACAGCCGGATCATTTCGTACATCCCTTACGGTCAGGGGTTCGCGCTCAATGGAACGAAATCACCCGTTAGCTTAAAACGCTTAACGAATGGAAGGGACTTCCCCTAGATATGCGCCTGATTAACTTTCGTGCAATCATAGGATAAACATTGACCCAGAGGGATTCGTTATGACCATCACCACTGTCGGTATCGATCTTGCTAAAAATGTGTTTGCTGTTCACTGCATTGACCAAAATGGTAAAGCTGTTCTGGTTAAACCCAAGGTGTCGCGTGCAGCACTTTCTGAACTCATCGCAGGTTTACCTCCCTGTGTCATTGGAATGGAAGCCTGCTCGGGTGCCCACTATTGGGCAAGATTATTCAGGCAGTATGGCCATGATGTCCGGTTGATGGCTCCGAAATTTGTCTCACCCTATCGCATGGCGGGTAAGACCGGGAAAAATGATGCAGCTGATGCAATAGCTATTTGTGAGGCAGTGCAGCGGCCGCATATGCGCTTTGTACCAGTCAAAGACGAAAGCCAGCAGGCAATGCAATGCTTACATCGGACAAGACAGGGATTTATCCAGGAAAGAACAGCAACGTATAACCGTCTTCGGGGCCTGATATCTGAATTCGGGGTTATTGCCCCACAAAGCACTGATGCTCTGCGTCATGTTGTTTCTGACCAGAAGGAAACTCTGCCAGTACAGGTTAGGCTGTGCATTGATGATCTATTGACACATGTCACTAATATTGAAGAGAAAATCGCCGAATATGACAGGGTATTATCTCGTGTGGCCAAAACAGATCATCGCAGCCAGCAGTTAATGGAACTGAAAGGTGTTGGGCCCACCACAGCGAGTGCGCTGGTCGCCAGTATTGGCAATGCCCATGATTTTAAGAACGGGCGCCAACTGGCAGCCTGGTTGGGGCTAACGCCATCACAATACAGTAGTGGCGGAAAATCAAAGCTTGGCAGGATAACAAAAGCGGGTGATGCCTATCTGCGAACCCTACTGGTCCAGGGAGCCCGTTCTGTAATGGTAGGGGCAGAGAATAGAACGGACCCGTTTAGCCGTTGGGTCTGCTCGTTGATTGGTAGGCGGGGATACTGGCGTGCTGTCGTTGCAATCGCCGCCAAGAATGCGAGGTTGTGCTGGGCATCATTACATTACGGCGATGACTTCAGACTGTATTCAACAACATGAAAAATTTAACTGAGTAGTAACTGAACTGTAAATTGTTGATGGTAAAGGGTTAGACCCCCGTGAGAAGTATCTGCATATCCTACTGGATATCACTATCCGATTAACGAAGGAGGATCTCACGAGCGTCTTTCATCAGGGTCCGAATCACTAGCGATTCAGCATGACCGTTTATAGTAGCGCAGTCTTATCCCTTGCCTTTCATTGATGAACAGACAGAAATTAAAAACCGGCGTTGACTGTTCGGGGAAGCCCTTATAGTAGGATAATTTCCTTTTTCCAAGCGGACCCGAGCTGTTCGTCACGTTCGCTCAGCAATAAAACCCGGGTACCTGGCGCCACGTTGAAGCGACCGATTGGTTCGGGGTCGTAGGCAATATCTCGATCGGCTTCATCGGCGAGGAGAGAAAGATAATCTTCCCGCGTCATTGACTGAGAAAAACGTCCGCACATAGTTACCTCCGGTGGCCAGACAAAAAGTATAGGTGATGAGTCTGATAGCATGAGGTGATAAGGTAAAATGCCGCTCTGCGGTACAGAGGGTCCAGCTGGGGCTGAAGTTAAAAAGGCGCCAGCTGATGTTCATTGGTGAACGGAAAGTGAGTGGCGCCGAAGCCCGGCGTAGCCGGCTACGGTTTGATAGGTTCTGCCAATCGCCCCCCCCCGCCCTGATAAGCTATACCCACAAATAACGTTTCAGGAGCTGCTATACGCGGTCGGAGTGGTCACGACAAGGCGTGAGCCGCAGTCGGGGCGTATCTCCGCGTTGGCGCCGTTCAGGCGCTTACGAGCGTGTACCCCGGACCTCACCGCAGCACTACTCACAGCGATGACGAACCTGTAGTTACAACACCCATCATTAAAAGCGATGTCTTCCCCGGCCTTTGGCCGGGGGCGGCGGCGCTTTTCAGTGGTGGGGAGGGGGCACATATGTTGTTGAAGCGTCAGCGTTCTCCGGTGGTGGGAGGCGAGGTTTCTGCGGTGTTCTGAGTGGTATGTGCGGTGCTGAGGATTGCGCTGGTGCGGTTCACGGGGAATCTAACCGGATGATGTAACTAAATTATGTGTTGTGCCTATGCCCGCCGCATAGCGGCGGGAGGCACTTCTGGTTCTGAGCGACGTGGACGCTTGCGGCCGCTGTAAGCGAAGGCCTTTTTGATTTATTCACAATGGTGTTCAGAGACAAAAGATCTCCCTGCTGCTTGCAATGCAGGGGATAAAAATACTGGGTTAAGACTGTATTGCGGGTTTCCTGTTATTTATTTGCAGATTCTCTCATTTATCTATTTGCGGATTTTTGTGGATAACTGATCACGTGGGGGCGTTTGATGGCCAGCATGCCGGCGAAATCATCAGGGAAAGAGAAAAACTCAGGCGGGAAAAGGAAGGAAAGACAAAAATGGCCAAAAAATACCAGCACAAAAAGCCCCGGAGGGGCTATTTTTTTACAAATTTTGGCTGGCCGGACTAATGCGGCGCTGGATGGCTCAGCGAGAGTTCCAGCTGATAGAGATGCTGTACCGCCAGCTGCTCAAGCTTGTTCTCAGAATAGCCATAGAGCTCGTCTGCCGGCAGCGTCTTCTTCAGCCAGCAGGTCATCTCATAGACCTGGCGGTCCCGGGGCATTCTGGCCAGGCGGTTGGCGCGTTTGCGTGCCGCGCCTTGTGCACGACGATACTGCAGGGCCTCACGACTACGCTGCTCATACCAGCGCTTACGCGCCTTATGGACAGAAATATCCTCATGCTCGCCTAACATGCCCTCTTTAATGAGTGCCTGACGTTCCTCGCTTTCGCGCAGTTTCTTCTGCTGCTGCTCCTGCAGCTTCATCAAATCAACGCCCAGCATCCTGAAGCCGGCGGCGGTGATCCACACGTACTTTGGCAGACGTTTACGGGACTCCCGATCCCAGGCGGTTTCTTCTGACACCCCCAGGACACCAAAGCGGACCTGCTCGGCTATCAGCGCCGAAACCCGGCGAATGGTCACTTCAGTTTCCGGAATGACTTTACCTTTGCCGTCTTTCGGACTGAGCTCTCTGGCCAGCCTGGACACGCACATCCCTACCGTGTGTTTACCGGCATCACAGAAGCTGACCAGCACCGGCCACAGCGCATCGAGGAGACGCTGTTTTTCAGGACGGAAAGCATATTTTCGCCCGGCGCGCTGACGTTCCCGGACATAGAATGGGTGCAGGGACATATGCATGCGCAGGCTGTGTTGCCCCGTGAGCGGATCTTTCTTCACCAGACGGTTATAGGCGTGGCCAAGCTGGCCACCGAGCGCCTTATAGTGAGATGGCCGGAACCAGGACGGGTTTTCGCATTTGGGTTTGGTGGAGTGCTCACCACGACGACGACGGGTACGCTTCTTTTCCGGGGAAACCAGAAAAGATTCAACGTGGCCATCTTCAACGCCCTGCCAGAAACGGATCTGTTCTTCCGTATCCAGCTGACTCCAGTGTTGCGGATTGTGCTGTTCAGTCAC
>NZ_JABXQS010000002.1:0-218228 GCF_014103785.1 Klebsiella sp. RHBSTW-00215 | reverse complement strand
CTTGATCCTCAACGGTTATCCACAAAAGGATGTAGTAATACGTATCGCAGTCAACGGATATACATACCTCTGTAAATACCGTTGCATATCACAGTATTAGATTATGCATATAACAGTCAACATTTTACATTCCGCAGTCGATCCAGACAGACGTTAAAGCCAGTTACAGCGCATGCTGGAGCGATCCGGGGATCTCTTTTGGATCTCACTATGATCTCCTTGGGATCAATTATTGGATCGAGACCATGAATAACCCAGATACAAGGCCGGAAGCGCCATACCAGATATCCAGAACCCTGGCCTGATTTTCCTGAATACGCTCTGGAAGATTGAGATCTACAGGTACAACAATGAAACATTGACTGCGGTATGCTGAGTCGTCTTTCCTCTTTCTCGACACAGATGCGGTAAGCATCATACCATAGTCAATATATTACATACCGCAGTCAATTTCATTATAACTGGCTTATCCAGAGCCATCTTTAGCAACCCGACGTACGTGCAATCTGTGAATTCTGTGATTTTCCGCTTCCTCGCCGCTTTCTCACTCCGTGAGATCGCTTACTGCGGCGAGCGGCAGTGATTAATATTGACTGCGGTATGTACTCTTTTGTAATCCCCTGCGTTCTTTGCATCACCCAATGCGGTTCACTTTGCACTTTTTCGTGCACTTTGCGTTTTTATTGTTGCTTTGCAATAAATTCCAAGATTTAATAAAATAATGCAAAGTGAAGATTAAAGGATGTTCAGTATGGGACTCATGGATACACTCAACCAGTGCATAAGTGCTGGTCATGAAATGACGAAAGCAATCGCCATTGCGCAGTTTAATGATGACAGTCCGGAAGCCCGGAAAATAACCCGGCGCTGGAGGATTGGTGAAGCAGCTGATTTAGTTGGCGTGTCATCTCAGGCTATCAGGGATGCCGAGAAAGCTGGCCGGCTGCCGCACCCTGATATGGAAACCCGTGGGAGAGTTGAGCAACGCGTTGGTTATACCATCGAGCAAATCAATCACATGCGGGATGTATTTGGTACACGACTGCGCCGTGCTGAAGATGCGTTTCCGCCGGTGATTGGTGTTGCTGCTCACAAAGGTGGTGTTTACAAAACCTCAGTATCCGTTCACCTGGCTCAGGATCTTGCTCTGAAAGGACTCCGTGTTCTGCTTGTTGAAGGCAATGACCCACAGGGAACTGCTTCTATGTATCACGGATGGGTGCCCGATCTTCATATTCATGCTGAGGACACTCTCCTGCCCTTTTATCTTGGGGAAAAGGATGACGCCAGCTACGCTATAAAGCCCACCTGCTGGCCTGGCCTTGATATCATCCCGTCCTGTCTGGCACTGCACCGCATTGAAACCGAGCTGATGGGGAAATTTGACGAAGGCAAATTACCTGCTGACCCGCACCTGATGCTCCGTCTGGCCATTGAAACTATCGCTCATGATTATGACGTGATAGTTATCGACAGTGCACCCAACCTTGGTATCGGTACGATAAATGTTGTATGCGCTGCTGATGTACTGATTGTCCCTACTCCGGCAGAGCTTTTCGACTACACCTCCGCACTGCAGTTTTTCGATATGCTGCGTGACCTGCTTAAGAACGTGGATCTTAAAGGCTTTGAGCCAGATGTCCGTATTCTGCTTACTAAATACAGTAATAATAACGGCTCGCAGTCCCCGTGGATGGAAGAACAAATTCGGGATGCCTGGGGAAGCATGGTCCTTAAAAATGTTGTGCGCGAAACGGATGAAGTCGGTAAAGGTCAGATCCGTATGAGAACCGTTTTTGAACAGGCTATTGATCAACGTTCTTCAACTGGCGCCTGGCGTAATGCCCTCTCTATATGGGAACCTGTTTGCAATGAGATTTTTGATCGTCTGATTAAACCACGCTGGGAGATTAGATAATGAAGCGTGCTCCTGTCATTCCAAGACATACCACACATACTCAATCGACTGAAGATACTTCATCACCGGCGCCAGCCGCACCTATGGTGGATTCATTAATTGCGCGCGTGGGTGCTATGGCCCGAGGTAATGCTATCTCTCTTCCGGTATGTGGACGGGAAGTAAAATTTACCCTTGAGGTGCTCCGGGGAGACTCTGTTGAGAGCGCTTCACGCGTATGGTCAGGCAATGAGCGCGATCAGGAACTACTTACCGAAGATGCTCTGGATGATCTCATTCCTTCATTTTTACTGACCGGTCAGCAGACTCCAGCTTTCGGCCGCCGGGTTTCTGATGTCATAGAAATTGCAGACGGCAGCCGTCGCCGTAAAGCCGCAATCCTGACGGAAAGTGATTATCGCGTTCTGGTTGGTGAACTGGACGATGAGCAGATGGCTGCATTGTCCCGACTGGGTAACGATTATCGGCCGACGAGTGCTTATGAACGTGGCCTGCGTTATACAAGCCGGCTGCAGAATGAGTTTGCAGGAAATATTTCTGCGCTTGCCGATGCGGAAAACATCTCTCGTAAGATCATTACCCGCTGTATTAATACGGCCAAACTGCCTAAATCCGTTGTTGCCCTGTTTGCACATCCTGGAGAACTGTCTGCCCGGTCAGGTGAAGCCCTTCAGAAGGCTTTTGCAGATAAAGAAGAATTACTGAAGCAGCAGGCTGAGACTCTCCACGATCAGAAGAAAGCGGGACTAATCTTTGAAGCTGAAGAGGTCATTAGTCTTTTAACATCCGTACTGAAACAATCTCCCTCTCCAAGGGTTAATCTGAGCTCACGTCATCAGTTTGCTCCAGGGGCAACAGCATTGTATAAGGGCGATAAAATGGTGCTTAATCTGGATAGGTCCCGCATTCCTGTGGAGTGTATAGAGAAAATAGAAGCCATTCTTAAGGAGCTTGAGAAACCAGGAGTCTGATGCGGACACGCTTTAGTCTACGGTTATCTCCCTTTACTTCATTTCCTTTCTCACAGGCCAGAAAACATAACTGGCCTAAATATTCTCTCTGAGACCACGGTCCCACCTGCATCGTCGGTCAGGTTATCTTTCTGGGACCACGGTCCCACCTGCGTCGTCGGTCAGCTTAGCTGCCTGGGACCACGGTCCCACCTGCGTCGTCGGTCAGGTTATCTTTCTGGGACCACGGTCCCACCTGCATCGTCGGTCAGGTTATCTTTCTGGGACCACGGTCCCACCTGCATCGTCGGTCAGCTTAGCTGCCTGGGACCACGGTCCCACCTGCATCGTCGGTCAGGTTATCTTTCTGGGACCACGGTCCCACCTGCGTCGTCGGTCAGCTTAGCTGCCTGGGACCACGGTCCCACCTGCATCATTGTTTAGGTTTCCAGCCTGGTACCACGGTCCCACCTGCATCGTTGGTCAGGTTATCAGCCTGGGACCATGGTTGCATTGATGTCAATGACGAACTGATTTTTGACATGATTGCATCACGAAGAGCGGAATAATCTTGCAGCAGAACTGAAATATCTGGCGATTGAATAGTAATGGATCGGGATTAGAGCCGAGTATACTGAGTACAATTTGTCAAATTTCGCAGTGTATTCGGTTTAATCTCCTCCAGTTTTTAAAGGTCAATTGCTGCCGCTACGCGCTGTTCAGACCTTCGTCCGGCAAGTAACCAATCCAGGCTATTTTCACAACCCAGGGTGAATAACATCATTCCGTCATCAGCATAGCCACATCATGCATTTCGTCACACTGTATGATCTGGGGATTTCAGAGACATTACTTATCACAGGTTATGCAGATGAATAAGACTCAATAGATTGTTTATCCACAGTGACGGGGATATACATGTGGGTAGCTTCTTGAAAGACTTATGATGTAAATCCAGCCTCTTGACTCTCACATTGCCAATATATAGCTCGTGACCTGCTCCCCGTTGATTAGTACACCCCGATGTTAGTAATGTCTTCATAAGCCACATGAGGACATCCCCATGAAGAAGCGTTTTTCCGACGAACAGATCATCAGTATTCTCCGCGAAGCCGAAGCTGGGGTACCCGCCCGTGAACTCTGCCGCAAGCATGCCATTTCCGATGCCACGTTTTACACCTGGCGTAAGAAGTATGGCGGTATGGAGGTGCCTGAAGTTAAGCGCCTGAAGTCGCTTGAGGAAGAGAACGCCAGACTCAAGAAGCTGCTTGCCGAAGCCATGCTGGATAAAGAGGCGCTTCAGGTGGCTCTTGGGCGAAAGTACTGACGACAGACCAGAAGCGGGAAGCCGTGATGCTGATGTGTGATGCGACCGGTATGTCGCAACGTCGTGCCTGCAGGCTTACAGGTTTATCCCTGTCGACCTGCCGCTATGAGGCTCACCGTCCGGCTGCTGATGCGCATTTATCAGGGCGCATCACTGAGCTGGCACTGGAGCGCAGGCGTTTTGGCTACCGTCGTATTTGGCAGTTGCTGCGCCGTGAAGGGCTTCATGTTAATCATAAGCGCGTGTACCGGCTTTATCACCTCAGTGGCCTGGGCGTAAAACGCAGAAGACGTCGTAAAGTGCTGGCAACAGAACGTCTGCCGCTGCTCCGTCCGGCGGCGCCCAATCTGACCTGGTCGATGGATTTCGTCATGGACGCACTTTCCACCGGTCGCAGGATCAAGTGTCTTACCTGCGTCGATGATTTCACAAAGGAATGCCTGACGGTCACTGTTGCCTTTGGGATTTCAGGCGTTCAGGTCTCGCGTATTCTGGACAGCATTGCACTGTTTCGAGGCTATCCGGCGACGATAAGAACTGACCAGGGGCCGGAGTTCACTTGCCGTGCACTGGATCAATGGGCCTTTGAGCATGGTGTTGAGTTGCGCTTAATCCAGCCGGGAAGCCAACGCAGAACGGATTTATTGAGAGCTTTAACGGACGATTTCGCGATGAATGCCTGAATGAGCACTGGTTCAGCGATATCGTTCACGCAAGGAAAATCATTAATGACTGGCGGCAGGATTATAACGAGTGTCGTCCACATTCAGCACTGAATTATCAGACGCCATCAGAGTTTGCAGCACGGTGGCGAAATGGAAAATGTGAAGGTAAACAAACCGACCTTACTAACTGACGGTTGTATCTAATCCTGGGGGCAGGTCACTCGACTAACTTCATAATGGCGCGCCAAAAATTAGTAAAAAATTACCATATGGCTGTCATTGAATTTGTGAAGGTGAGTACCATGCCGACATCGGCAAAGGTACAAAAGAGTAGTATTGTTCCAATGTTAGAGCTAAAGCATGTCTAAAGTAGCAATTGCTGGGATAATGCTAAGGCAGCATCGTTTCTTGTTTACTCATATAAGTGCGTGTAAGGAAGTGAATATATCAAGCCCGGGCCATGGCCCGGCAGGATATATTTGATTACATTGAAGTGCCCTGCAATCATATCTGACGCCACAACTTCCTCTATGGATTAAGCCCGAAGACTTTCTAATAGGCCTCTCTGCGAGGATGAAATTTGTCTACGGATGAGGGGACAGTACAACAAGCAAACAGGACCTCATATTACTGGCTGGAAGCCAAGCTTTCTTTTACCGGGTATTGAATTTTGTTTTACAGTATATGCAAGCGCTTTAACGGGATATCGTCCGCTTTGTGAAAAAAGCGGAAGTAGCTAATCACAGTTTGAGTGGAGCAACTGAATGAAGGTCCTGTTTGTTCTGCGTACCAGACACAATCACTCAGACAGTGGCTTATTTAAAATATGTTAATGAAACCTAAGCAAGAGAACTGAAATGGACAAATTGTTAAATATGCTGCGTTATAAGAGTGAGGGGTCTGATATTGACTTCAAATCTACCCAGTACCGCTTTAACAATGGTTCTGAGGGTAATGACTCCAACTTATTGATAGTGTTTTATGTTCAGATAATGCCCGATGACTTTGTCATGCAGCTCCACCGATTTTGAGAACGACAGCGACTTCCGTCCCAGCCGTGCCAGGTGCTGCCTCAGATTCAGGTTATGCCGCTCAATTCGCTGCGTATATCGCTTGCTGATTACGTGCAGCTTTCCCTTCAGGCGGGATTCATACAGCGGCCAGCCATCCGTCATCCATATCACCACGTCAAAGGGTGACAGCAGGCTCATAAAACGCCCCAGCGTCGGCATAGTGCGTTCACCGAATACGTGCGCAAACCGTCTTCCGGAGCCTGTCATACGCGTAAAACAGCCAGCGCTGGCGCGATTTAGCCCCGACATAGCCCCACTGTTCGTCCATTTCCGCGCAGACGATGACGTCACTGCCCGGCTGTATGCGCGAGGTTACCGACTGCGGCCTGAGTTTTTTAAGTGACGTAAAATCGTGTTGAGGCCAACGCCCATAATGCGGGCGGTTGCCCGGCATCCAACACCATTCATGGCCATATCAATGATTTTCTGGTGCGTACCGGGTTGAGAAGCGGTGTAAGTGAACTGCAGTTGCCATGTTTTACGGCAGTGAGAGCAGAGATAGCGCTGATGTCCGGCGGTGCTTTTGCCGTTACGCACCACCCCGTCAGTAGCTGAACAGGAGGGACAGCTGATAGAAACAGAAGCCACTGGAGCACCTCAAAAACACCATCATACACTAAATCAGTAAGTTGGCAGCATCACCGAAGATCGCGGGCGGAAACATCCAGATCACCGTCACCTCAGTTCGCAATGGAAACGTGAAATTCCAGCACGTTCAGGTGCATTATGAGCCGAACACGATCTATGGCCATGCAGACTTTACTGCGAACCTCTCTAAAGCCCAGCAAACGACGCTGCGGCAGCTCTATGACGGCTGCAACCCGCGCCCGAGGCGCGACCTACTGCGTGGTGGAGCCGATCGCCTGCAAGTCGGGGCGATGGAGTTTCAGTGCTCCCCTGAAGAGCTATTGTCGGGATTGATTGAAACGATCTACGCTATGCGAAACGCCCTACTACACGGCGAAGTAGACCCCGACCCGAGGGTACTGTCTTGCTATGAGCCAGCTTATCGGATCGTAATGCTGTTTCTAGGCTGCGTGAGATAAGCAGGAGATGTACCCTGTGTTCATATTTTTTAGATATGGCATTAGTCATGGCATTGATATTTTATTTGATATTTAATCTAAGTAAATTAATATGATATATAGGCAGTTGATAATAGAGTGGGAGTGAGGCTATTATTTAGCCTATTGTTTTATTTGATTTAGTGAGTGCCATTGATGATATGACTGCATTATCAATGGCATTTTTTATGGTTTAAGGCCGACGCTGAATCGAAGATATAGCAAATACCATGTGACCGTATCAGCAAATGCCATGGTATCGACAACCGGGTGCATTGCAGCGCTGTGCTGATGCCATCGATGCTCGCTTTGATCAGAACCGCTCTCTCGACCCTTGCCCCAGATCGTTAAATATGCGCCAGAGGAGCACCTCGTGATAGAAATTGTGAACAAGACAGCCGCCACTCGGAATCGAAGTATCCATATAGGTGAATAAAGTTTGCGGAAAATACGCTGAGAAAATAGAAAAGCGTCAATGAAGGGACATAGGAATGGCGATTAACGGAGAGAACGGTGTTAGTGCAGTCACCGTGGATGAACTACTCAAGCAAGGCCTTCGGATACCGAACTATCAACGCCCATACAGTTGGGATGTATCGACTGCTCTACAACTGGTGGATGATATCAGCGAAGCTCTTCGAGATACCGAACGAAAAGATATTCCCTATGTTTTGGGTGCAATCATTCTTCACGATGATGGTGAGTATCTCAATGTAGTCGACGGGCAGCAGCGCCTGCTGACTTTGCGAATGATTCTTGCGGCCTTAGATCCGATAAATCATCAAATTTCGATGTCTGGTAACAGCGACACTCCTGTCTCCCTAGTTTGGATAGAGCTTCAAAGGCGCCTGTCGCAGTTGGAAGATAAAAAAGAGTTTTTGGATTTTATCTGTCACAAATGTCAGTTGGTGCGTATTGTGACGGACGATATTGATGAGGCATTTCGTGTCTTTGATTCCCAGAACTATCGCGGCAAACCGCTTGCCCCTCACGACTTGCTCAAAGCACACCACCTGCGCGAAATGCACGATGAGTCCGCTGCTATGAAAGTGGCTGTCGTTGAGGCTTGGGAAGCCGTAAACGATGAGGATCTGGACAGGCTTTTTTCTACTTTTTTATACCGGATATCCAAGTGGTCACGAGGCGAAAGCTCGCTCGAATTTACTATTCGGGACATCGGCATGTTCAAGGGCATTTCATCACGATCCCACAGGTCATTTTCGCCAAATCTGCGATATCACCTTGCAGCACAAGCCGCTATGCCACTTCTAAGTGCATGGTCGGTATCCTCTACACATGATGCACGAAACGCCGGGCGCAGCCGCTTTCAGCTTGATGCCCCGATAATCGCAGGACGCTCATTTTTCGAGATGGTGACATTCATGCTTGACGAATTGAAGATACTGGAACAAGAGGTTATTGACAGAGGTTTCAAAAACTTTGGCCCATCTCAAAGTCGCTACCGCTACGTGTACGAATTGTTCATTGCCGCGCTGCTTTGCTATACAAACAAGTTTGGCGATGAAGATGTAGATGAAGTGCGAAATAGGTTATTCGCATGGGCATATGCCTTGCGGGTCGAGTTACTTCGTGTGCAATTTGTATCTGCTGACAACCGAGCGCGAGGTAAAAACGATGCAAATAAATCGCCTTTTGTTTTGCTACGTAATGCGATGACTGGAAGTGTTGTCCGCAAACTTCCAATAACAAGTAAGCCATACAGCGATAACCACGAAAAGGAACTCGTTGCTTTTATCAAGGGGCTGCAATGAGCAAGAAGGAGTTGAAACCTGAACTGTTAACAGTAGGCAAGTTATTCACTGACAATTATCTGATTCCTATTTATCAACGGAACTATGCTTGGCGGGCCGAACAGATTGAGCAACTTATTAGCGATATTCAAGACTCGGTGGTAGGGGGCCAGGACAACTATTTTCTTGGGAACCTTGTTGTAATCAAGCGGGGTAGAGAGGATGAGTTCGAGGTCATAGATGGACAACAACGACTTACAACCCTCTATCTGCTTCTTACCTTCCTGGAGCAAGACGGTGAGGGTGAGAAGCCGTCGGTTGGCCATGCAGGCCACTTGCAATATGAGTCGCGCGCACGGGCAACTGAGGCCCTGCTGCGAGTAGCACAGGAGGCGGCTAAGGAGCACGTTCGACCGCAGGGCTCCACGAGTAATGCAGATGCTGGCATTCATGAAGGCTACAGCATCATCAATCAGTTCTTCAAACAAAATGAAAACCTTAATCGCTCACGCGAAAAATTCTCCGATTTCTTGCTAACGAAGGTGACTGTCGTCCGTGCCTCGCTGCCACCCAATACCGACCTCAATCGCTACTTCGAGATCATGAACACTCGTGGGCAGCAACTCAAGCAGGTTGATATTGTTAAGGCTCGCCTGATGAGCAAACTGCCCAATCAATATGAACGCGAATGCTTTGCGTGGGTTTGGGATTCCTGTGCTGACATGGATTCTTATGTCCAGATGTCTCTGACCCGTGGTGACACAAGTTTGCGAAACAAAGTATTTGGTGATGAATGGTCCTGGCTGGAGGTGACCAGCTTCTCTTCGCTAATGGAAAGTCGTCCGCAATCCGGCATCAATTCATCAAGGCAATCCTCCGAAGGGGTATCGTTGTCCTTGGATGAGGCGTTGTCAAAATACGCTAAAGAGCTCGAGTCAAATTCCACTGAAGACGAGGGCAACGAGCGGTTTCGTTCGACTATTGAGTTTCCGGCCTTTCTGCTACACGTTCTAAGAATTATGAAAGGCGATGAGGTCGAAGACGAAGGCCTGCTTGACGACAAGCGCCTCATCAAGTCATTTGACGACGCCGTAAATAATGTACCCGATGCTAAAGCCGATTGGGTGCGTAGTTTTGCATTTATGCTTCTCAAGTGCCGCAACCTCTTCGATGGCTTCATCTTGAAGCGTCAATTCACGGCAAACATCGGTGACGATGGCGATTGGTCTCTCCAGCGACTGAAAAAAGGAGGCGGGGACAAGAAGCCAACCCCGACGTACATCCATGTTTTCTCGGCCAGCAATGGAAGCTTAGAGGAGGACGGGAGTGCTGACCCACATACCCGAGATGTATTGCTGCTTCAGTCCATGCTTCGGATTACCTACACTTCTCCGCGAACGATGCACTGGATTACCAAAGTTCTTCGCTGGCTCTCCGTTAAAGCCCCTCGAGACGTGAAACATGCGGATCTTGCCGATTTGTTGAAGGGATATGCCCGCAGCAAGGTTAAAGAGACATTCTCCTTTGAGAAAGATCAGCAACCACAAGGGTTTGGTATCAGCCGTATCGTCTTTTCGTATCTCGACTATCTTCTGTTGAGTGACTCCTCAAAACGAGATTTCAAATTTCAGTTCAGAACTTCCATTGAGCACTTCTATCCACAGCATCCTGACAAAGAACAGTCGGGCGCGGTTGTTTCAGGTTCTAGCCTTAACCTGCTTGGCAACCTCGCGCTCGTAAGCGTCAGCGCGAACTCAAAATTCAGCAATAGCCTCCCCAGAGCAAAGGCCGAAAACTTCAAGGATACAATTGAACTTCAAAGTCCCAAGCTCAAGAGAATGGCGGAAATCACCCGAAATACAAACTGGGACGATCAGCAGATAACAGCACATCATGAAGCGATGGTGACATTGCTTCGTGATGATGTAAGTCTGGTGGAGGCAAGCGGAAGATCCAACCCAGGGCGTTGACTTCTTTGAATAACTGCTTTTGGATGAATATCCTTTGTGGTGTGCAAGTTGTCAGTCTAAAAGCGTTTTGCGTCGGGCGACACGATCAGTACAGTCTCCAAGTTTTCTTACCATGGTATTTTGTATGGTATCGACATGCAGATATAATTCTATTTTATTGATTTTATAGTGTTTTAAGACAGCATTGATCATCGAGTGGGTAACATAGGCTTAATACATTCCTTGCTCCTCGCACCGGAGCACATCACAGATACTGATTGAGATCCACTTCACGCAGCGGCTGGTTTTGACGTTCTGTTATCATTTGCACTAGGTCTTTTTCGTCCAGCTCATCGAGCATTTGTTCATACAGAGCCGCGGGCACACAATAAAAAACAGGGCGGTTGCGGTCAATAATCGCGACCGGGTAGCCGCCGCCGGCACTGGCGGTGGCCACCGGATCGTTTTTAAGTTCGCTGATGCTGGCAGTCACATCACACAGAATGATATTTGTCATGGTCCCCCCCTGAGACAAGTCATCTGTATGATCGGTAAAGTAAGCTCTTGCGGCAAGTCCCGTCTGTCATTTCGACGGTCAGAAACGGGCAACCGGCAGCTCCTTCCAGCGGGTGGTATATGCCGGTGACAGCATCTCCCGTTTCATCTGCCAGTCCGGCGCAATACCCCGTCCGGCAAACCAGACTTTCCCGAGTCCGGAATGATTAATGCCGTCGAGTACCTTCATCAGCGCATCGCTGTGCGGCCGTGGCTGCACGTCATCGAACAGATTCAGCTGCGCGACGCCGTTCGGACTGAAATCATTGAGCATTATCCCCGCTTTTGCGTAGCGGTGGCCATCGAGCCAGATCCTGTCCAGAGACCTGACCGCAGCCGCGATAATGTCCCGGGTGTCACGGGTAGGGGTGTGCAGTTTTTCCGTGGCCACGTTACCGTAATACGGCTCATTAACCGCAAAAGGGGATGTCTTGATGAAGGTGCTGATATGCCGGCAGTACTGTCGCTCACCGCGCAACTTTTCCGCCGCGCGCTCGGCATACTGGCAGACGGCCTGGCGCATTTCTTCGTAGGTGGTGATCCGCTGCCCGAAGCTGCGACTGCAGACAATCTGCTGTTTCGGCGGCGGCGCTTCCTCCAGTGAAATGCAACTCTCGCCGTTCAGCTCACGTACCGTGCGCTCCAGCACTACGTTGAAGTTTTTCCGGATAAATGTAGGGTTCGTCAGCGACAGCTGTAGGGCGGTGGTGATCCCCATAACGTGCAGCTTTTTCGCTATCCGGTTCCCCACGCCCCAGATTTCTTCCACCGGCTGCAGGCTGAGTAATTTTGCCGTTCTGCGTGGATTATCGGGCGACAGCGCCAGCACCCCCCTGAATTGTGGCCATTCCTTTGACGCCCACTGCGCCGATTTGGCCAGTGTTTTTGTGGCGCCGAAGCCGACACCGATCGTCAGTCCGGTTCCACTGAGAACATGCCCACGCAGCTGCCTGCCAAAATCCTCCAGATCCATACAGTGGCCAATTCCCCGGGCATCCAGGAAACATTCGTCAATTGAGTATTGTTCGACGCGGGGCGACAGCTCTTCCAGCAGGGCGACCACACGGTTACTCAGGCTCGCGTAGAGCTCGTAGTTGCTGGAAAAAACGTACAATTTTTCAGGAAACTGCGCCTCTTTGAGCTGGAACCAGGGGGTTCCCATCTTTATACCCAGCAGTTTGGCTTATATGTTATTTGGAATTGACTATCCTTAGGTTGTGCTTTCTGACTCGGAAGGAAAGTGTATGCGTGCATCGTTGCTGGCATCTTTACCTTACATGATGGCTGAGCCTACAGCTTTTCGCTGGTTATGCTTACAGGAAAGTTTGCTGAAGGCGCCAAATACGGTTGAAGCTTATGCCCGTGGGATCGATGATTGGCTGCGTTTTTGTCGCCAGAATGATGTGAGCCCTACAGAAGCCAGCCGGGAGATCCTGGCTTTGTATGTTCGGCATCTTAATATCTCCCGCAATCTGGCGGCTGCCAGCCTTCGTCATCGACTCACTATCGTTCGATTATATTGTGACTACCTGCGAGAAGAAGGATTAATAGTACTGAACCCCGTTATGAGAGGCAGCTGGCATCCTGGCGGAGGTGGGCGCAGGGGGCTCATTCAGGCACAGCGACGCCTGCCATGGATACCGAGTGACCGTGACTGGGAAAACTTACTTATCGCAGCCCGCCAGACCACAATACGTAATCGTTTTATGCTATCTCTTGCGTACGACTGTGCCCTGCGCCGGGAAGAGTTGTGCTCCGTTGCTACCGGCGATATTGACCCTTCTCGTCGCTTGCTAACAGTTCGGGCTGAAACGACAAAAACTAAGCGAGGTCGGGTTGTGCCCTATTCTGTCGTAACCGGAGAGTTATATTTCCTCTGGTTAGCAGAACGGCGACAATTAAATACTTCCCGTGGCCCACTGTTTCTTTCTTATTCCTGTCGCAACAGAACTGCGCCAATAACCCGGTGGACCTGGTCCAAGATCGTAAGGTCGTTGGCAATGCAGGCGGGGCTACCCCAATTGAGTACGCATACCTTCAGACATCTATGTCTGACCGATCTCGCCAGAGCTGACTGGGATATTCATGAGATCGCTACGTTTGCCGGCCATCAGAGTATCCAGTCAACGTTACTTTATATCCATCTTAGTGCGCGTGATCTTACGGAAAAATTTAACGCAGGTATGGCGTCGATACATGAACATCGGTTACACCATTTAAAGGGGGACAATACGGATGGCAATGAAAACTGAATATGATGCGCCAGCCCCTTTTGACTACGAAGTATGGCAACCTGATCCTGACTGGGATTGTTCTCCCGAATTACAGCCGATTGAACGAGATACTTTGATAAAGCTGGCTCAGTATGTTGTTGGACGTCATAAACAAAACTGGTCGAACTGTGTAAGACAAAGGCTTTCTCGCCTGATAATTCCACTCAGAGCAGCATTAAAGTGGATGAATGCCGCATCCACAACAACCAATTCTGCAATTCATGACATCATTCTGGAAATGCACCGGCTGGAAAAAAACTACTGGTCATGGACCCAGGACGACTGGCTCGAAGTGCTGTGCAGCAGTGAAGAGGTATTTCGCAAAAAATATGGCAGCTGTGGTAATTGTCGACAGTATGTCCTCGCGATTGCTTGGTTACTGTGCGGATTTAATCGACTTGAGGCGGCTGGCTGCTTTTATCATTATCGGCTTTCTGTCAAAGTTTTTGGCCGCCCGGCGACAGAGGCGGCGGTAAACAAGCTTCAGGAGAACATGCAGCGCCTCGGCTTTGTCGCTGCTGACAATAACATTCGTAATGCGCTACTGCTGTCTATGCTTTGTCAGCGGCAGGTTGATCCTGAAAAATTGGAACTGGAAACACTTAAGCGAGTAATAACTTACGGGCCTGTTTATATGCGTCGCTCTGCGGCCACCTTGTCAAGGATATTTGCTGCGATGGGGCTGTTCCCAGCGGGCATTGACCATCGTATTCTTGAGCGCAGACGGCCTCACGGGGAATATCGTGCAACCAGTAACGTTCCGGAAGAATGGTTGCGATGGTGTGAACGCTGGCGTAAAACCGCTATTAAAGCACCATCATCTGAACTCAGTACATGGTACCGCATCCTGCAGTGTGGGCGCTGGCTGAAAGCCACTCACCCTGATATACATTCTCCTGCAGACTGGAGCCGGGACATCGCACTTGAATACGTAGCTGCAGTGTGTCAAATGAAAATAGGCCAGTGGTCTGAACCGCGCCATATGTATCAGAATCGAATAGGCCAGTTAATGACAGCCTCTGCACGGGCGGGGATTTTACAGGCTATCAGAGTTTTTTTTCGAGACCTTCAGGAATGGGGGCTTATTATCGTCCGATTTAATCCTGTCAGAACGTTCCGTTTACCCCGCGCTATCCGGGCCAGTATTGGCCCTGCACCAAGAGTCGTTGCTGATGATATATGGAGTAAACTTGTCTGGGCAGGGTTGAACCTGCAGGAGCAGGATCTGCATTATGGTGAACAACTTTACTATCGCTACCCATTTTCTATGGTTCGTGCATTATGTGTTCTCTGGCTGTTTGGTGGGTTGCGTCGTGATGAAATTTTGCGGATGCGAACAGGCTGTATACGCTGGCAAAATGATGAACATCAGGGCGGCTCTCGGATATGTTTGCTGGATGTCCCCGTGAACAAAACCAGCACGGCCTTCACCAAACCTGTTGATCCAATCGTAGGGGAATACATTGATTGCTGGGAAAAAGAACGAAATATACAACCAGACCAACTTGATTTAAAAACGGGTGAACTTGTCAGTTATCTTTTTATGCATAAAGCTGCTCGGATTAGCCAGAGTTATATTAATAAATCCTTAATTCCGATGCTTTGTCGGAAAGCTGGTGTTCCAAACAAAGATATCAGGGGAACTATCACTAGCCACAGAGCGCGGGCAACTATAGCCAGCCAGCTGTTTAATGCCAGGGAACCACTAGGATTATTTGAGTTACAGCGCTGGCTCGGACATTCCTCTCCCAGTTCGACACAGCATTATATCGATATCACACCGACAAAACTGGCAGGGTCTCTGTCTAAAGCAGGATACTTTGAGCGAAACCGTCGTATGGTTTCGGTGCTGATCGATCAGGATGCAATTTCGTCCGGACAAATGCAGAAAGGAGAACCATGGCGATATTATGACCTTGGGCACGGATTGTGTAGTTATGACTTTTTTGAACAGTGCCCACACCGTATGGCTTGTGCAAAATGTTCGTTCTACCTGCCTAAATCATCATCAGAAGCGCAATATATAGAGGGGCGTCAGAATTTACTCAAAATGATGCAGGAGATCCCGTTGACGGATGATGAACAGGCAGCAGTAAATAATGATATTGGTGCGATAGACAAATTATTAGAGAAATTAAAAAACATTGAAACACCAGACAAGCAAAGAAGATAAAATAGCGAAAAATATCCCGGTTAATTTGAATACCCATGTTATTCTTTTTTATCTAAGTCTTTTACCTCATGATTAGTTGCACTTCTTGTTTTTTCAATCCCCCACACGGCCTTTGCAACTTCCTCAATTTTCGCGACAAACTTATCGACATTAAAGCCTGCAATAAACGCCAATGCAAAGAAACCCATTTCACTGGACCCTGCATTGGAGCTAGATTCCAGAACTAACAATCCTGCTTTAAGAAATAAGTAACTGATTGCACCTGCAATTGTACTGGTAAGTGGGCGGATGAAATACCATACATGCCAATCTGGATCCCATTGTTTTCTAATGCATTTATTGATGTAAATTGCACGAAAACAATATAAACAACCACCAATATAGGCAATGGCACCACACATCAGTGGCACCCTTAATGGTGCGTAAGGTGCAGGCAACCACCCCAGAGACATAGCCCCAATAGCGTATGTTGCCAGACATAACAGAATAAAAAGGTAGGTAATTATTATCGCAATCATCCATTCCTTATTGTTTTTATTAATACCAGTTACATTCATGTTAACTTTATCCTATAGAATCTTCAGGTTTTTCTATTCTTAGCATGATGATTTGCTGCTTATCATCTATTGAAGAATCGATTTTCACATCCAAATTTAACCGACGGTTAAGATAATATAATTGTGCTTTACGTATCCGAATTTTCGCCTCGCCATGTACCATTTGGTAATCATGCTCAATAGATAGCCGTCTATTCGTATCGTAGTTAGGGTTTGGACCTATCACCACATCAATAAATGTATTCCAGTCAACATCTTGTGGAATTGATGTCGGTGGGGAAACAAATTCAATAATATTAAAGAATCTGCCAAGGACAAAATCTTTAAACATTGCAGATTTAAAACAATAGGCGCGAATATGCCACCGATGACCATCATGTGCAAATGCAGTTGGGTATAACATACGAACCGCTGGTTCATTAGTCATCGAACGATAATCAACAACCAAAGCCTGTTCTCTTTGCATGGCCCGGATTAAATCAATCAATATTTCAGGTTGTACTTTCCTAGCCGGAAGAGGAAGGCTGGCAACCGGAGGGGCCCATCCAATGAAACTATCACAAGGATCCACTATTCCATTTTCTCGCCCTAATAGTTCATTCAGGTAATGATTACTGTCAAAACTTGAAAAAACAGGTTTGAAATCTGGAGTAGTTACATAAGCCTTCTGAGTTCGATCATACACCATGTTTCTTGGTGCAATCTCTTGATATTTAGCCAAATCTAACGAAGCCTGCGGCACTGAAATTCTGAAAAATGTAGTGATATCTGCACGGTTAAGTCGACCTTCCCACAGTAGGCGAAAATCGATGAATTCAAGTCGTCTCTCTTGGCCCCAATGACCAGTTCGCACCATTTTATCAATCATTTATCAATCATTTCCTGTGCTTACAATTTGAGTCTAAAAAATATACGCATAGTTACTAGACTCGAATAATTACTAGATGTATCTTAGCAACAGATGTTCTTAACCTCAATCTTTCGTATCCCTGAAGGAGATGTCGATGGCAGCAAAAGTTACTTTTTTCCAGGTCGGCAACGGTGATATGACACTGGTGCGTTTGGCTGATACCCAGGGTACATCCATTCTGACTGATGTACATATCCGTTCTGCTGCTGATGACCCCAAAGATGACACACCTGATGTTGCCTCGGCGCTACGTAACAGATTGAAGTACGATAATAACGATCGCCCTTTTGTTGACGTCTTTATGCTGAGTCATCCGGATCAGGACCATTGTGGGGGTCTACGTAAACATTTCTGGCTGGGCCGTCCTGAAGACTATCCAGATGACCATCTGAAACGTTCAGAAAAACGCATAATCATCCGAGAGTTGTGGTCATCACCATTGATTTTTCGACGTCGTTCGAAAAATCACACACTTTGCGAAGATGCTCAGGCATTTAATACGGAAGCTCGGCGCCGTGTAAAATACTGGCGGGAACATGGTTACGCATTTAGCGGTAATCGCATTCTTATCATGGGTGAAGATATTAACGGTAAAACGGATGATCTGAGTGCCATTCTTATTAAAGCTGGAGATACATTCACCAGAATTGACGGGCAAGTTTCAGACGTTTTCTCTGCACAGCTTCTGGCACCTGCACCACATGAAGATGATGAAAATCTGGAAGAAGCCCTTTCTAAAAATGAATCCAGTATCATTATGAATATGAAAATACTGCCTTCCGCATATTCTCGTAATCCTATGCACTTTTTACTCGGTGGGGATGCAGAAGTTCTCATCTGGGAGCGATTATGGAATCGTTACAAAAGCAATCCTGAGGTGCTGGAGTATGATCTTCTCCTCACACCACATCATTGTTCGTGGCATTCACTTTCCTATTATAGCTGGTCACAATGGGGAGAAGATGCTCTGGTTTGCGATGCGGCCCGTAATGCTTTAGGGCAAGCGCGTTCTGGAGCGACAATAGTTTCCAGCAGCAAACAGATACTTGATGACGATTATGATCCTCCGTGTATTCGAGCTAAACGTGAGTACGATGATATTCTGGATAATGTTGATGGTTGGTTCAGTTGCACGGGCGACCTTAAAGATAAAACTGTTCTTGAGTTTGAAGTGGCACGAGATGGGAAATTGATTCCCGCTATTGTTGGTGCAGTTTCTGCTGCGACAAGCGCTGCTACGGCAGCCGCACCCCGGGCAGGTGTAATAAACCAATGATCGAATATTTCGAATTGGGTAAACGCCTCGATTCATCGGGGCGTGATAGCCTATATCCGCAAACAATCTCATTGCTTACAGCATGCGAACAGCATCCCTATATAACTGTTCGAGAATTACGTTTATCTGAGCAAAACAATGACCGCTCGGAATACCTAGTCATTGATGTTGCTGATGGTACAGTAACTTCTGGCAATAAGGCTGGCATTCGTCGTAAAGAACGATTAGCTATTGAGATAAACCCTAAGTTCACTATCCCGATCCTAGTTCATGCATTGCGTAAAGATTTTCCTGTTTTATCTCATCAACATGCAGGTGTACCAGACTCTCCAAAAATTCTTTGCCTTTATGATGTATCTTGGAGCGCCGTCGAACGCAACTGGACACCTGAAAGATTTATTGAGCGAATATTTTGGTGGCTCAGAGAATCAGCTGAACAACGTTTGCATCGAGAAGACCAACCTCTTGAGCAACTTTTTTATATGAGCCCCTATCAACTTATTTTACCAGCGAATTATCTTGATTATAATCATGCCGCAGCTCATAAACTCAGCCTCCAGATGGTCAGCAATGGTAAGCCGATAATTTTAAGGGCTGTACCTGAACATTCTAATCAGGGCATCAGACCATTTCGCTTATTAACCATTGCCGTCCCACCAGTTGAAGCCTCATTAGTTGCTTCATATCCTGACAATCTGAAAAAACTGGAAGAGCAGCTTCAATCCTGGGGAAGTGAACTTCTCCAGCCACTCGCTGATGCTGTTTATGATGCTATACCTGATACAGGTCTTCGCCCTAGCTCTGGTGAAAAGGAAGGTTTGCTAATTCTGCTATGGGTTCCTCGTTTAAGGGATGGTAAAACAGAACGTACTGATGTTATGGGCTATATCGTGGAACGCTCACTCTACGAACTTGCCAGCGTATTAGACATACTTGCCCCTAGGAATGAGCGGGGAATACAGCACCGTTTCCGACTACTTGGTGGCGTAAGAGGTACACAATGGCAACAATTACCACTGTTACCTGTCGAAATACGTTCGGCTATGAATGCTGCACGAGCAAGAGACATTTCTGCTGTTGATTCTGATAATGCATCTTTCTATGGTGTTCTGGCTGGCGTTGGGGCTCTTGGCGGCACATTAGCTGATATCTGGATACGAATCGGCTGGGGACACTGGACATTTATCGATCCTGACAAACTCCTTCCACATAATCTGCCCCGCCATATTGGGGTTGATGATCATATTGGATACCCTAAAACTGATATTCTTCGGCACCTCGCAGGTAGTATTTATCCACATGAACCTCTCCCCGGAGCGATCAATAAAAGTATTCTTGATGACGATCATGATATTGCCAGAGCTGTGAATGAGGCTCACTTAGTTGTGGATGTCAGTACCACCTTTGAGGTGCCTAGGACCCTAGCGTTAAAAGATGATATACCCAGAACAGTTAGTCTGTTTCTGACACCATCAGGCAAGGCCAGCGTGATGTTAATAGAGGATACAGACAGACAGTGCCGAATTGATGCAATTGAGGGGCAATACTACCGGGCAATTTTGAGCAGCGAGTGGGGAAACACTCACCTACAGCACAATTATGGTGATCGTTGGGTCGGTGGTGGATGTCGGGATATTTCTGTACGTATGTCTAACGAATGTATTCACGTTCATGCTGGTATCCTGTCGCGCCAACTACGGCAGACCGTCCTTAAGGATGATGCTCGATTATGTATCTGGGTGTCTGATGAAAATTCAGGTGCAGTGAGCGCTCATGAAATTGAGCTTTACCCTGTGGTATCTGTAATTGCTGGCGAATGGATTGTTAGATACGATCAAGGCTTAGAACAAAAACTGAGACACACCCGTTTACAGGCCCTACCGAATGAAACCGGGGGCGCTATTGTGGGCATAACTGATTTTAAGAACAAGACTATTATTCTGGTTGATGTGCTCCCAGAACCTATCGACAGTAAATCCTCACCAGCCTTCTTTGTCCGAGGAGAAGAGGGACAAAAGGAAGCATTAGAACGGGTTCAGCAGCTGACCGCTCGTGTTGTCGATTATGTTGGTGAATGGCACTCCCATCCTCAAGGATTTTCAGCGAAAGCCAGTAATGAAGATGATAATTTAATCAAAAAGTTACATCAAAAAATGAGTGTGGAAGGTTTACCTGCTGTGATGCTGATTGTTGCGGAAAACGATATCAATATTATAGTCAGATGAAGTTCGCTTCATCTGCATCACAGTGTTACTTGCAATTCCACATAATCAGCACTCCGGGCAATAACGCAGCCATCGTTGTTACTGAGAACGACGACAGGTTTGCCGCGCAAATCCGGCCTGAAAACCTTCTCGCAACTGGCGTAGAAGGAGTTGACGTCAGCCAGGGCGAACATCAGTCTGCCCTCCGGGTTTTATGAATGAAGGCTGTCACCACGCCGAAAATTTGCAGCGTTTCCGGATCCGGGTACAGGGAAGGGAAGTCCGGGTTCATCGCCTGCAGGGCTGGCCGCGGCGTCAGAAGCAGGCGTTTTACCGTAAATTCACCCTCAATTTCCGCGATAACAATATCCCCGTGCCGCGGCTGTTCTGCTTTATCCACGACCAACAGATCGCCGGAATAGAGGCCAATATCAGTCATTGAGTTGCCAATCGCCCTGACAAAATAGGTGGAGTGGCGCCGGTGAATGCAGTACTCATTCAGATCCAGTTCAGACTCAGTGTAGTCTGCTGCCGGTGACGGAAAACCCGCAGGGCATCGCTCTGTGAACAAAGGAATTTTTACTATGCTGGCTTCTGATACTGCAGGAATGAACTTCATCGTTTTTTCCCTCGCTTAAGGCTGTATATATATACAGTGTGCGCCGGGAGACCGGTAAAGATCAAGGGGTGAAAGTCCCCGACCATTGAAGGACCAGCAATCCACAGGGTCCCCGAGTCATGCGTTGTATACCGTGAGGTATGGGGCGAAGCGTTGACAGGGGTGTTGACAGGCCAGCCATTGAGCCACGAAATGTATATTAAATTCCCGGGTGCCGACGTTGTACTGTTTACGGAAGGCAACATCATAGGGTGCGTTACTGCGAGTGCCATATGGACCCGGCGGGGTCTGAGACCCTGGCATGTCAATACGATCTTTACGCGGGAACCGGGAGATCTCCCCTCTGACCATCTGCCAGTGCCGGAGATGGCCCGCACCGGGAAGGCGAGGAGCCGAAGCCGGTGATGTACGGAGAGGAGAAGTCGGACTCGCTCATAGTAGCTGCGAATCTGGCGAACAATCCGCAAGGAGCGGAGTCAGTGGAGCGAAGGAGCGGGGCCAAGGGAAACGCGGAACAGCCACACATGCGCCGGACGCAGAGCCGGGAAAGTATGTCACAGAGGCTGTCACGCGTGCGGGAAGCTGCGAAGCAGCGGAAGAAAGAACGGTTTACCGCATTGTTCCACCTCCTGACAGCAGAGGCACTGGAGAACGCATTCCTCTCCCTGAGCAGGAAAGCGGCTGCCGGAGTTGATGGTGTCAGGTGGAAGGACTACGCCGAAAACCTGAAGGTCAACATAGCAGATCTGCACCGGAGGCTTCATCAGGGTAGTTACAGGGCTCAGCCCGGCAGGCGGCACTACATCCCGAAAGCGGATGGAAAACAGCGCCCGCTCGGCATCGCCTCACTGGAGGACAAAATCGTCCAGTATGCGCTGGTTAAGATCCTGAATGCAGTCTACGAAAATGACTTTATGGGGTTTTCATACGGGTTCAGACCCGGGCGAAGCCAGCACAATGCGCTGGACGCACTGGCCACAGGGCTGGTTCGGACCAATGTAAACTGGGTACTGGATGCCGATATCAGTCAGTTCTTCGACAAGGTAAGCCATGAATGGCTAATCAGGTTCATAGAACACAGAATCGGCGACCAGAGGGTAATCAGGCTCATACGAAAGTGGCTCACAGCCGGGACCTCAGAGGAAGGAGAATGGCGGGCATCGGAGGAAGGCACCCCACAGGGTGCGGTTATCTCGCCGCTGCTGGCAAACATCTACCTCCACTATGTCTTCGATCTGTGGGCGCATCAGTGGCGACGCCGCCATGCCACAGGCAATGTGGTCATGGTCAGATACGCAGATGACATAGTCATCGGGTTCGACAAGCGAATCGACGCTCAATGCTTTCGTATAGCCATGCAGCGCAGACTGAAGGAGTTCGGACTCACGGTACATCCGAAGAAAACCCGACTGACGGAGTTCGGCCGCTTCGCAGCCGAAAACCGCGCCAGCAGGGGAAAAGGTAAACCAGAAACGTTCAACTTCCTCGGGTTCACGCATATCAGTGGGAAAGATCGTAGTGGCAGGTTCATGCTGATACGAAAGACACGCCGGGACAGGATGACGGCGACACTGAAAGCGATCAAGGACGGACTACGAAAGCGCTGGCATTACTCAATCCCCGAACAGGGAAAATGGCTCAGGAGAGTGGTTCAGGGATATCTGAACTACCACTCAGTCCCGGGCAACTATCCCATGATGCGGAAGTTCAGGATATACGTAACAGACCTCTGGCGACGGGCGCTGAGGCGCAGGAGCCAGCAGGATGATACGACATGGACGAAAGCAAACAGACTGGCAGCCGTATGGCTGCCGAAGGTTCGGGTTCTGCATCCATGGCCTGTGGAGCGGTTCACCGCCAGACACCCAAGGCAGGAGCCCGGTGCGTGAATAGCGCACGCCGGGATCTGTGCGGGGGGTACCCGGTAACGGGTATCCCTACCGCGACATTATTTTGCGGAGGCCGTTTTTTTTCAAGTCATCTTGTTGCCGTTGTCTGTAACCATTTGCTGTTCCTGCAAAAACAGGGAAATTTCAGAAGGATCGCTGCCAGTCCGGAGAATCGTTATCTAATAAAATGTAATATACTGACGTACAGTGCATTTATTCTGAGTGGAGTGATTATGAATACGGGTTTAAGGCAGGTTCTGCGATATGCAGGCGTCCCGGTTGACGCCGCTGAACCGGTGCGCCGGCAATTCGGTAGCCGCCTGATTTTAATCGTGACGGTTGCTCTTCTTCCGCTGTTGATTGTTGACGTCCCTCAGTGGCTATTTGTGCTCTCTCAGATTATCTGGGGAAGCGGTATGTACATTGGTATCTCCGTGGCCAGTGATAAACCAGATCGCCGATAAGCTCAGAACGAGAGGTCTCCCGGGCCGCCTGGTGACGGGCAGCTGATAAACTGGCGCCATGCCATCAACACCGGATAAGGACGTCGCCGGCTTGTCTTTGCCGCCGGCTCCGCTTTGTCCGGCCCCCTCCCTCCGGTCTGCGGCCTTTATACGCAGCCATCGCGTCGCGATGCCAGCTTCTGCTTTTCTCCCTGCGCTCGTAAACCGCGACAGGGGACCTCATGTTGTATCTCCTGCATCGCTTCGGGTAGTGCCGTGCCTTCACTTTAGCCCGGCCGCTGCAGATGCAAGGGTTCGCTGGCGCCGCCATCCTCGCCCGGTCGCAGTTTTTTTAGGAAGCTCGCCGTTCTTCCCGTCGTTTTCTCGCTCAGGTTCGCTCTAAAACCGTCCAGACCAGCTTCGTGCTTTATCTGCGCTGCGGCCTCCGGTGTCGCCCTTGCATCTTCCGCTTTCCGCCGGGCTGTCGTGTCGGCACGGCACAACCCGGTGCCGCAATCTTATGAACCTGTGGAGGTTGCTATGTATCATGCCCGTCAAACCATGCTGAATGTAGAGGAGTCCGACCGTCTCTCGTTCCTGCCGGATCTGTTTGGTAACGATTTTCTGGCCGGAGAGATGCAGGTCTATGCGCTCGCTGAGAAACACATCACCGATTACTGCGGAGGCTTCTGGCATTTCATCCGTATTCCGGAGGGCGGCGGCTACATGATGCCTGACGGTGACCGTTTCCATCTGACTAACCCGGATAACTGGTTTGATCGGTCCGTCAGCGCGGATGCGGCCGGAGTTATCATTACGGCGCTGGCGATCAACCGCCGTATCTGGCTGCACCATGAACGCGGTGATGCTGCCCTGACACGCCACCTGATGCTGCGGGAATCGCAGCTGTGGAATTTCATTGACTCTCATGACGAATGCGCTGCTATTTACGCGGCTCTGGACTGATACTATATCGGGGCGCCCGACGCCCCGTTTAAGGTCAGAGACGGCACGATCTGTGAGGAGCTTACCCGGCTTCGCAGATCGGTGCGGCCGCGCGAAAATCCTGGCAGGCTTCGCCTGCCAGTGAGGCGGTTCGCCACACCTGCGGCGCTGCGTACTGGCCTCACCTCAACAGGTCGCCAGTTAAGGATTAAGAGCGTAATATCTGCGTACCTTTTCTTCTTTTGCTGATTTTGCGTATGTCGCAGTGGAATATTGCCTCTTTTTCAAAGGAGGAGCAGGACAAAGTTGCCGTCGATAGGGTGGCTGCTGATGTTGCCTGGCAGGAGCGCATGAACAAGCCCGTCATGCCGGAACTTGTTGAACGGGAACAGCCTGAACACCTGCGCGAATATTTCCATGAACGGTTCCGCGTACATCGACTGAACAGTCAGCAGCTGCCGCGCGCAAATGCACCCGAATATAATAAACCGGGCGATGATCAGCAGAATTGATTTTCTTACTCAGTGTGTCCAGGGAGGGTAATCTGTGCGTATGTCTCTGATGTTTGCTGCCGTGACGCTTTTAACCGGTATTAACCTGTTTTTTATTCCGTTTCAGCCTGTTCCGGCTCTGTGGGGGGCTATCCTGGCCGTTGCTTTTGTTCTGATTAATGTCGTGGCGGATAAGCTGCGCCTCTGGAGTGGTATTGCGTGGATTATCGTTGCCGGCATCATCATAACGCTGATGCTGAAGGGGAAAGAGCCGGGTGACGAATTTCGTGTCCTGATCACCGTTTTCGCTTTCCTGGCTTCAATCTGGTATAGCGTTGCGCAGTTCAGGAAGGAAAATAAGCTCCGTTCCTGACGCCCCGTCTGGTATGCCGCCGGTTTATCATGGCTTCTTTCCGGCGGCATGAAAAACATATTCTCTCCAGCCTGCATCTTTACGTTTCCGGCTTGCTCCCTGCTGTCTGTCTGCTTTCTCTTCTTCTTCCTGCTGTGATGTCTCTTTTTAACCCTTAAAGGCTTTAAAAGCACACCCGCACTGGACACCTTCGGCTCCCGGCCAGCTGCGCTGTCCAGTCGTCGAGCCACACTCCGCTAACCGCGAAAAGACGCGGTAAACTCCGCCGAACCCGCTACGCGGTTTCGGGCCTGGCGGCTAGTGTCTGATGTCTGAAGTCAAGGTCAACGGCAGCGCTTGCTGCGACCGTTCCGGCCGCGCCGCTTTCACCGTGCCGGCGATAAAGCTGCCGGCACTCTGCAGGGCAACGCCGTTTCGCGCCCGCGCTCTTCGTCGTTGCGGCGGGTGCCTGCTCCTTCCCCCTGGCGCCGTATCACCCGTTTGAGTCCATTCGCCGGGGCTGAGACAAGCACAGTCGCCATCATCCGTCCAGGGTAAATGGCACGCGGTAAACCGCGCCCTGGACAGCTGCCGTCGCCCGTGCTCGTTTACGCCCTTGCGGCGAACGGCTCTCAAACGGGTGAAGTTAATACCAGGGGGCAGGTTCAGCAGGTCCCCGCACAAAGTCAAAACCGCGGCCCCGGCAACTCAACGGGTGATGTTCTTTAAAAATCGGGAAAAAGAAAAATGCAGGATCCTTCATTGCGAACGTATCGGATCGCATTTCTGGGAAGCAATGCCAGCGGCAATCTGCCGATGTTTACCCGGGTGCAGGCCACGACCGGAAAACGGGCGATAAAAGCGTTTATTGAACGCTGTGAACCCGTCAAAGGCTGGTTTCTGGGCGCACCGGAAGACATTACCGATCAGGTTCAGAAGGAGGAAGAAGAGGCGGGAAGCAAACCGCAGGTATGAAAAAAGCAGGGTAAACCCTGCTTCTCCCACGCCGTAAAAATCGCACGAACGGTTTTTCCGGCTTCGTTAACTACCATAAGGAGTCAACTTTATGATCGTTTCTATTTTTTCACCTTCCGCAGGCGCTGTAAAGCCCCGTCGTCATTCGCGCATTCTGCGCGCAGATATCACCGCACCGGAGATTGATCCCGCTCTCAGAGCTTTCGGGCGTCATATCGCCAGAAGTCACCGCAAAGGGCGCGGTGTCCACATCCCCGCGATGAAAAATACCGCCCTCGGGCAGGTACTCCGCACGCTGGAACTGAAACGCGCATTTAACTGATGAGGTGAGCCGCCCCGCGAGGGGCGGCAACTGCAGGAAGGAGAAAACACAATGACACCGACTACCGCACAGATCATGACGGAAAATACCGTCAGCCAGACTTACCGGGCAACCTATTCACCCGATGATAATAAATTGCGACTTTACGCATCATTACGGCTCGATGAAGAAACGTATTCCCTGATCAACAAAGCAGGCTTTCGCTGGGCGCCCAAACAGAAACTCTTTGTGGCGCCAGCCTGGACGCCGGGGCGGGAGGATGTCCTGCTTTCGCTCGCCGGTGATATCGAGGACGAGGACAGCACCCTGTTTGATCGCCAGGAGCAGCGCGCCGGGCGGTTCAGTGACTACAGTGACCGGCGGGCGGTTGAATCGGAGCAGGCGCTTGCGCATGTTGATTCGCTGGCATCGGCTGTCCCGCTGGGACAGCCGATCCTGGTAGGCCACCACAGCGAGCGCCGCGCGCGCCGGCATGCGCAGAAAATTGAGAGCGGCATGAAACGTGCCGTGATGCTGTTCGAGCGTGCGGAATACTGGGAACAGCGCGCGCAGGCCTCTCTGCGGCACGCAAAATACAAGGAGCGTCCGGATGTGCGTTACCGCCGTATCAAAAAAATCGAGGCGGAATTACGCAAGTCCCAAAAGCACATTGCCCGGTCTGAAAAGTATATGACGATGTGGCGTGCGCAGACGCTCGATCTGAAAATGGCGTTACTGGTCAGTAATTATGATCATATTCATGCCTGCTTCACGCTCGACAAATACCCCCGCCCGGCAGAGAAAAGCCAGTATGAGGGCTCGATGTCTCTCCATTCTGCCCTGTCGGAGGAGATCATTACTTTTGAACAGGCGCGTGATATTGCGATCCGCTGTCATGAGCGCACGATTAACCACCAACAGCGCTGGGTTAATCATTACCAGAACCGCCTGGCCTACGAACGCGCGATGCTCAATGAAAACGGTGGCGTTGTCACCCGAACACAGGAATTTGAACCAGGCGGGCAGGTACTGAGCCGGGGAGAATGGTTAACCATTCTCCGGGTTAACCGGAGTAAGGGGGAGGTGAGTTCAGTCGAAACGCCCGGTTATCGCTTTCTGGGCTACAGCGGCACGATGAAACTCACGCCCGACCGTATCACGGACTACAAAGCCCCGACAGCGGAGGAAGCCAGCGACGCGAAGAAAGCGGCGAAGCGCCCACCGATCGTCAATTATCCGGGGGAAGGGTTCCGGGAAATGACAAAAGCCGAGTGGGCGAAATTACCCGCTGATTATAAAGGCGTGCGGGGTGCTGCAGAAACCGAAACACACGGCGCCTACCGCTTCCGCCGGTGCATGACGCACGGTTGTACGCTCGTGAATGTGTATATCACAGACATGAAAACCGTTGAAATTCCGAAAAAATAGCAGGAAGGCTCCCCGGCATCTTGCCGGGGAGGTCAGGGAGTACATTCATGCATCATGACCTTAAACACCGTATTCAGGCGATGCGGGTCAAACTGGAAGGGCGCGCCCCTGTCGCTGAAATTCGGGGTAGCTCGCAACTTTTTGTCACCCCCTCCCCGGAATGTCGCCGGTTAGTTGAGCTGGCTGATGTCCGGGAAACCGATCGCATTCTGGAACCCAGTGCCGGAACGGGCGCCATACTGCAGGCGATCAGGGATGCAGTCCCCCGGGCGAAGTGTGACGCCGTGGAGCTGCACGCCGGGTTAGCCCGTCACCTGCAGGCTCATTTCCCGGAGGTCCGGATCTGGTGCGGAGATTTTCTCGAATATCATCCGGAGCGCCGGTATACACGAATTATCATGAATCCGCCGTTTAATCGCGGTGATGATATCCGGCATATCCGGCGGGCATTAACTCTGCTTGAGCCTGGCGGGATTCTGACGGGCATATGTCTGGACGGGCCGCGTCAGCAAAAGGCGCTGGAGTCCCTGGCGGACGTCTGGGAGCCGTTGCCACGGGGAACATTCACGTATACCCAGGTAGCGACCGCCATTCTCAGAATAACCGTCTGATGACACGTTAAGCCGGCGGGGCACCTGTCCCCGTCTGGCCGCGCCTCGAAAGACCGCGCGCCTGCGGCGCCGGGAAAACCGGGCCGCGCTGACGCGCCGCCCGCATTTCCTTTCCGCGTCTTCCCTGTTTGCTGCCTGCTGTTTGCCTGCTTCCTCTCCTTCTCCCTGCTGTGATGCCTCTTTTTAAACCTTAAAGGCTTTAAAAGCATACCCACACTGGACACCTTCGGCTCCCGGCCAGCTGCGCTGTCCGGTCGTCGAGCCACACTCCGCCAGGGCAGCTGCTTCGCACCCGCCGGGCTCCGCCGAACCCGCTACGCGCTTTCGGGCCTGACGGCTAGTGTCTGATGTCTGAGGTCAAAGTCAACGGCAGCGCTTGCTGCGGCCGTTCCGGCCGCGCCGCTTTCACCGTGCCGGCGAAGGACTGCCGGCACTCTGCGGGGCAACGCCGTTTCGCGCCCGCGCTCTTCGTCGTTGCGGCGGGTGCCTGCTCCTTTCCCCTGGTACCCGTATCACCCGTTTGAGTCCATTCGCCGGGGCTGAGACAAGCACAACCCGTCTTGCTGTCCAGGGGACGGCAGAGCCTTTCGCAATAAATTTTTCCCGGCCATTCCGCTGCGCTTCATTAGACCGAAAAAAATTTCCCGCTCACCCCCGGACATCTGCACCGGGCCGTGCTCGTTTACGCCCTTGCGGCGAACGGCTCTCAAACGGGTGAAGGTTATATCCAGGGGGCAGGTTCAGCAGGTCCCCGTACAAAGTCAAAACCTCGGCCCCGGCAACTCAACGGGTGATGGTTTTAAAAGGCAAAACAACGGATTAAGGAGATTCATCATGGCAGCACGTGGCGTTAACAAAGTCATTCTGGTTGGACATCTGGGACAGGACCCGGAAGTGCGTTACATGCCCAACGGGGGCGCAGTGGCCAATCTGACGCTGGCCACGTCTGAAACATGGCGTGACAAGCAGACGGGAGAGATGCGCGAAAACACCGAGTGGCACCGTGTTGTCATGTTCGGCAAGCTCGCGGAAGTGGCGGGCGAATACCTGCGTAAAGGCGCACAGGTCTACATCGAGGGCCAGCTGCGCACCCGCAACTGGCAGGACGATGCCGGAGTCACGCGCTACGTCACCGAGGTGCTGGTCGGGCAGAACGGCACCATGCAGATGCTCGGCGGCCGCCGTGAATCCGGAGTGCCTGAGAGCGCCGCGCAGCCGCAGAATCCTGCCACCCCGGCACAACCTGCTCAGGCCGCAGCCAAATCCCCGAAAGCGAAGGGCGGTAAGAAAGGCCGTCAGGATGCCGCCCCGTCTCAGCAACCGCCTCAGCCTCTCCCGGATGATTTCCCACCAATGGATGATGACGCGCCCTTTTAAACCACGATGAAGACGCCCCGTTCAGGCGGGGCAGAAAAGGAGAAACACATGGACCATAACGTTTTGTCCCCGCTTGAATCCCTGCCGGATGGCACGTTTACCCGCGAGCAGGCTCAGGTTGTCGCAGCGCAGTATCAGAATGTGGCGATTGAAGATGATCAGGGGACCCATTTTCGCCTTGTCGTCCGTCATCAGGATGACGGCAGCATGATCTGGCGCGTCTGGAATTTTGAACCGGGCGGCGAGGACATGATGAACCGCTACATCCGGGACTACGGAGTACGCAAAACGAAGTAAGCAGTAAGAAGAAGGCCGGACAGGTGGGCTGTCCGGCAGACATTCATCAATAGCTAAGAGGTATCAATTATGTCTGCAACAGAGTCTAAGGTAAAAACTGCACCGAAAACCAGCAAAAAAACGCTTAAGTCTGCCGAAGCTGAGGCGCTTAAAGTGGCTCTCGATGCCGCACAGGTCGAGTATGTCCCGGTGACGGCACTGGTGAAGTCTCCCCTGAACGTCAGGACCATTCCCTATCCGGCGGAGAAAGTCTGTTCAATGGCAGATTCCATTGAAGCCATTGGCCTGTTGCAGAATCTGGTCGTGCATAACCTCCCGGATGGTCGCTGTGGTGTGGCTGCCGGTGGTCGTCGCCTGAAAGCGCTGCAGCTCCTGCAGAGTGAAAACCGTATCGATGCCGGATATCAGGTGATGGTGAAAAAGGTACCTGATGAACTGGCTGTTGCGGCATCAATGGCAGAAAACGAACAGCAGATGGCAATGCATCCGTCTGAACAGATCGCCGGGTTCCGCACACTGGCAGAGCAGGGGAAAACCCCCGCGCAGATTGGCGATTTGCTGGGGTTCGGTACGCGTCATGTTCAGCGCATGTTGAAACTGACCGAACTGGCTCCCGAAATTCTGGCGGCGCTGGCGAAGGATGAAATCACCACCGAACACTGCCAGGCACTGGCGCTCGAAAGCGATCAGAAACGCCAGGTGGAAGTGCTGGAATCCGCCCGCAAACGGTCCTGGAATAATGAAGTATCAGTTTCCTCGATCCGTAGCCTCATTACCTCAGAAGAGGTTTCCACAAACGGCGACAAATTCCGCTTTGTGGGAGAGGCCGCATTCAGTCCGGATGAAATCCGGGTTGATCTCTTCAGCAGCGAAAACGGCGGCTATGTCAAAAGTGCATCGCTCGATACCGCCCTGCTGGAAAAACTGCAGAACATCGCGGAGCACCTCCGCGAAGCGGAAGGCTGGTCATGGTGTGATGGTCGTCTTGACCCGATTTCACACTACGGGAAGGACACTAAAATCTGGCGCCTGCATGCTGTCCCACCTGTGGAATATACCGAAGCCGAATCAGAACGTCTTGCGGAACTGGAAGCTCTGGAAGCTAAGTATGAAGACGAGAACCCCGGCGTGAATGATGACGTCTTGGCCGGGGCTCTGGAAGCTGTCTGGGAAGAACAGCAGACCATCGCGCACCGGGCAAAACACCGGGCATGGACGGATGAAATGAAGCAATCTGCCGGAGTGGTGGTTTCCTGGACTGGCCAGGAGGTGAAAGTACAGCGCGGTGTGGTGCTGTGCGCCGATGAAAAAATGGAGGAGAAGGATGCATCCACCGATCAGGCCCCTGAAAAAGTCGATCCGCTGGACGCCGTCAGTGTCCCGTTGCTGACCCGCCTTTCTTCTGAACGCACACTGGCGGTTCAGGCGGCCCTGTTGCAGCAGCCGCAGAAAGCCGTCGCGCTGATGGTCTGGAAAATGTGTAACTCGGTTTTCCATACCACAACGTCCGTCAAAGAGCCGTTCTGCATTAGCGTGAGTGTGTCGCATTACGCGCTGACCCGTGAAGCACCTGACGGTGAAAACAGCGTTGCGTTTCAGGCCATCCAGTCAGAAAAAGAACGTCTTGAAGCCCTGCTGCCGGAAAACTGGCGAAAGGATATGACCACCTTCTTTACGCTCGATGGCGCAACCCTGATGGCACTGATGGCTTTCTGCACCGCCTGTTCCATAGATGGTGTACAGGGCAAGGATGAATTTGGTCGTAAACACCAGAGTTCGCTGGATGGGGTGGAAAACGCCATTCAGTTTGACCTTCGTGACTGGTGGAAACCGACGGCTGATAACCTTTTCTCGCACATGAAGCTGCCACACATTGTACAGGCACTCTCTCAGACCGGACTGGCTGGCGCAGCACAGGACGCCGCGAAGATGAAGAAAAAGGATGCCGCTGAACATGCAGAGCACTTCCTCTCAAAAATCCGTTGGGTTCCGGAATGGATGACCAGTGCTGACAACCAGAAACAGCTTGCCGCAAAGTCTGAACTCAGTCTGGCAACAAGTCAGAGCGATACCGACGCTGATGCCGGCGACGTCACCGACCATAACAACCCGGCCTGCGCCGCCTGATAACGGAGACGCCGCCCTGCGGGGCGGCGATAAGGAGACTGAAAATGAAAACGGTACTGACTCTGGATGTCCTGAAAACCATGTCTTCTGATGAGCTGGAAGACTACCGCGCCGCCGGTGAAGACTTTCGCCGGGAGCTGAGTCACGCTGTCATGCGCGATCTGACCTCACCGTCCGGCTGGTCCGTGAATGCCGAATACCGGTGCGAATTTGGCGGCTTCTTTCCTGTCCAGATCCGTTTTACCCCCCCTCATGGTCACTTTGATGTGGCGGTATGCAGTCCGGGGGAGCTGAATCCTCGCTGGATAGTGGTCTTTGTTACCCGTGACGGTCAGCCGTTCTCTGTCGTTCGCGTGATGGATGCATTCAACCCTGAACTCATCACCCATACTCTGGATCTCATCGAGTGTCTTGACGCCGGTGGCTACTCGTTTGCCAGCATCATCAGCACGCTGTCACAGGAGGGCGCACAATGATCCCGTCATCCAGTGCTCTTGTATCCCTGAAACCAGCCCGTCAGGCAGCGCTGCAGGCCATCATGACGGTGGAAGAGGCTCGCCAGCGCGGCGCACGTCTGCCATCGATGCCACACGTCCGGACATTCCTGCGCCTGCTGACAGGCTGTAGCCGGATTAACAGTGACGTTGCCCGCCGTATTCCTGGCCTTCACCGTGATCCAAAAGACCGCCTTTCCAGCCTGAAACAGGTGGAAGAGGCGCTGGATATGCTTATCTCCAGCCACGGGGAATACTGTCCGCTGCCGCTGACAATGGATGTGCAGGCTGAACTTTTTCCGGAAGTCCTTCATACCCGAACAGTACGAAGGCTAAAACGTCAGGACTTTGCCTTCACCCGAAAAATGCGCCGTGAAGCCCGTCAGGTCGAGCAGTCCTGGTTACTGCGTCAGAACCTGCTGGGACAGGCTGTCACAGAACTGAATTTTCAGTCACCGGAAACCGTCTGCACCTGGTACACCCGGTGGAGCGACGAGTTTGACGCGGCAGAGCTTGCAGCACCGTTCTGGCGCTGGCAGTCGCGATTCGAATCGCTGAAGGAACTTGACTGGCTTCGCATCAGCGGTGAGCCGCTGTATGCAGTGATGTACGAAATTCCGTTTATTGTCCGGGAAACACCTGAGCATATTCGTGTTGCTGAACGCTGGCAGGTGCCAAATAAGCTGGCTGATCGGAGTGGTGTATGAAGTGGCGCTATTCTCTGCGCTGGAAACTGCCGCACAGGCCCTGCCCGGGTCCACAGGAACTGATTTCCGTTGTCGTGGAGGCAGGGCAGGCGGCACCTGAAGAGGTGATGTCACGCTGGGTGGCTGGCTCAGGTTACGCTGTATGCGTGGATTTTCTCGGCCAGAAACAGATCCAACGCTGGAGCGATGAACGGAAAGCAGCGGTGAGAAGGCGCAACATGCAGGCACGTATTAATCGTGTTGCCCCTTTGTTTGCCGACGAGTTAATCGAGCGTGAACTGGCTGCGCGTCCGGAGTATTTCAATGGCAAGTCCGCCCGATGAATAAGTACAATGCTGTCTGACAACTCAGATGGCCAAATACAAGGAAAGCAGAACTATGAGGTACTGGTTGCTCGTTATCTTAATGAACGTGCTGTTCTGGTTGATCGTGAAGCATGTTGCTCCGGAATGGTATGGTTCCCCTGGTTATTATGCAGGCCAAATCATCTGCACACTAATAGCTGCGGTCATCACATGGCGTGATCCGCCTGACTGGTTAGATGGAATCCTGCTCGGCGTAATAAAATTCGGCGTTCTGATTGCCGGGATTATATTCTTTGTCTGGGGCATCGGGTACAAGCTGGCATTCTGGGGGCAACATGATCCTAATACCATATATGCAAGTGCAAACGATGTTATTTTGCCTAATCTTGCGCTGGGCACGGGCGTCTTGATCGCGGGATGGGTATACATTAGATATTTAAAGCGCTAAGCAGCATAAAGCGTGGATATACCTGGTAAGAAATAGCACCGGCCCGGTATAATCGACGTGGCGCTTGAGGCTTTTTGCCTCATGACGTGAAGGTGGTTTGTTACCGTGTTGTGTGGCAGAAAGCAGAAAGCCCCGTAGTTAATTTTCATTAACCCACGAGGCCCACTGAATGTCTAGTCAACACCAGTATGGCCTCTTACCGTGCAATTTGCAAGGAGGAGTAAACCATGAAACTACCGCGAAACGCCCTGGTCTGGTGCGTATTAATCGTCTGTTTAACGCTCTTGATATTCACATGCCTGACCCGGAACCGCTTATGTGAAGTCCGGCTAAAGGACGGGAACAGGGAGGTCGCGGCAAGCCTGGCTTACGAATCCAACGGTAAGTAGCAACCTGGAGGCGGGGAATACCCCGCCTTTTCAGGGCTGCGTTGGTCTGACATGCCTGAAGCGCCTTTATGAAGGGGGTGCCGGTTCGCCGGTAGCCCCTTTTTCCTGCTTACAGGAAAAAAAAACCGCACGGCAGGCGGGCAAAATGCTTTCACCTACCTTCCTGATAAATCAGTCGCTCGGTCTGTCAGGTGATACCGCAGTTCATTCCTTGAATGATCCAGTGTTTTTTGCCTGCTATTTTAGCAGGCTTTTTTTTGTTGATTATGTATGACATCTGTCATACAGTTGATTGTGTAATGAACAGCAATTTTTCCACTTAACTCAGTGAGGCGAAGCGCAGTCGCGGGTGAGCCAAAGGAGAGCCAGCATGAACTTCACGATAAAATCCCGTAAAACCGGCGAAATTTTCAGTTTTTACGCACCCGAGAGTGGCGGTTATGTCCACCTGGAGTCCCCGGGACACTCTGGTAACACAGGTGCTCAGATTTGCTGTGGTGGAGGGTTCATGGGGAGTACGCTTTCCTGTGGCGCTTCTGAGGACGATCTGGCCAGTGTTGCCCGTAAATGGTACCGACAGTTCGTGAGGGAGCGGCGCAAATTCTTAATTATGTCGGGCCAGTATTCTGAGGATAACCCATGAAAAAAGAAATCTCCCGCAACCCCTCTTTCACGCCTTCGCCTAAGCTGCGAGCACATCTGAACTCCCACAGGGAAGGGGTGACTGAAAGGCTGAATAATATCTTTGATCGCTATGCGCATCTGGTTCGGGTCTGTGCCCTTCCTCTCGATGACGACGAAACACAGGTTCTGCTTAATGTGCTGAGTGGCTCCGTTGTGGAACCCGCCTTTATTGAATATCTGGCTCAGGAAATTCGGGACTCGGATGATTATCTGGAAGGGATACCCGCAGCTAAATCACTGTACGAAAAGTGTCAGTCAGCGACCTATCCGCAATTGCTGGCCACCGTCGAACGTCTGGAACGATAAGAAAGGCATAACAACACTGGACCCCTTCGGCTCCTGGCCAGCTGCGCTGTCCAGTCGTCGAGCCACACTCCGCCAGGGCAGCTGCTGCGCACCTGCCGGGCTCCGCCGAACCCGCTACGCGCTTTCGGGCCTGACGGCTAGTGTCTGATGTCTGAGGTCAAAGTCAACGGCAGCGCTTGCTGCGGCCGTTCCGGCCGCGCCGCTTTCACCGTGCCGGCGAAGGACTGCCGGCACTCTGCGGGGCAACGCCGTTTCGCGCCCGCGCTCTTCGTCGTTGCGGCGGGTGCCTGCTCCTTTCCCCTGGTACCCGTATCACCCGTTTGAGTCCATTCGCCGGGGCTGAGACAAGCACAACCCGTCTTGCTGTCCAGGGGACGGCAGAGCCTTTCGCAATAAATTTTTCCCGGCCATTCCGCTGCGCTTCATTAGACCGAAAAAAATTTCCCGCTCACCCCCGGACATCTGCACCGGGCCGTGCTCGTTTACGCCCTCGCGGCGAACGGCTCTCAAACGGGTGAAGGTTATATCCAGGGGGCAGGTTCAGCAGGTCCCCGCACAAAGTCAAAACCGCGGCCCCGGCAACTCAACGGGTGATGGTTTTAAAAGGCAGAAAAACAGACAAAGGAGAAAGCTGGATGAGCACACAAAACGTCAACGAAAAACCCTCCACCAAAGAAAGCACAACCCTCCGGACTGACGGTTTTGTGCGCAACATTCATTCCCGAAACCCGTTCGATGTTATCCGCGCCGATGTAGTGCTTGAACGTATCGAGAAAAAGGCTGGTCGGAGCTGCGGGATGCATTACGAGCTGTATCAGGCCCATCTGCTGGGTGGTGCGCTGGATTATCTGGATGCGCTGCCGTTGAAAGACCGTCCGGTGTTAATGGGCGCTGCGGCAAAGCGCGGCTATCTGCTGACGCTAGCCGAAGAGGAACGCGCGCTGGAAGCACGGGATGTACTGATGAGTGAACTGGCGGCAAACGACTGCTGAGAAATAAACACGGATGGCGGCGTATCGCTGCCATCCCTTAAAGACCAGAGGTAACGCAAAATGAAAGTATACGGCCATCAACACTCATCAGAGGCTTTCTTCCGGGAAAATTCCCCATCCTGTTTTGAACCAAAAGCGGAAAAGGTGATCGCTTTTCATGGAAAGGATGCCAGTTACGCCTATAACGTGCTGGCCGATCTGAAAGCAGCAGGTGCTTCATATACGCGCCGGAATATCATCGCCGATATGTTCCGCCGTCTGGGTGTGAAATGAGGTCTGGGCAATGGAACACGTGAAAGGAAAAATCCAGCAGGGGGCAGGGAACGCCTATTTTGCAGGGATGCAGTGGCGCGGTATTACACTTGGACACGCCGATGCTGCAGCGCTTAATCAGTTTGATATCGATATCAGCAAAGCTCAGGCACTCGAAGCACGCACCTGGTTGCTTCAGAACAAAGCAGAATTCATCGCTCTGATCCTAGGCATTGAAGTTGTAAAGGTCGGGTAGTGAGAAGCCAGCTAACTTAGCTCTTGAGCTAAGTTAGCTTTTGAGCTAATGTGTGCACATACGGACTAGAGATTACATTCATGTTCACAGTCATCTTTCATGATGAGGCTGAAAAAGAGTTTACGGCTCTGCCTGCTGCCATTCGTGCAAAAATGGCCAGGCTACTCATGAAGCTGGAAGCAAACCCTCGCCAGCTACGCGAGCCAGATACCAAGCCGCTTGGAAACGGCCTTTTCGAAATACGTACAATGGGGGCAGATATCGCCCGCGGAATCTGGGTATATCAGAGTGGTGAACGTATTTTTCTACTTCGGATCTTTATCAAAAAATCGCCAAAAACGCCCCCGGCAGAAATAGATCAGGCACTTCGCAGACTGGAGGAAATGCAGAATGAAATATAAAACCCTTAGCCAGGTTCATACCGAAGCAATGAACGATCATGAGTACAGCGCGGCATTCGAGGCAGAAGAAGCCTCGGAGCTACTTCGGGAAACCTTAGCAACATGGAGAAAAGAAGCGGGTTTGACGTCGGCACAGGTTGCAGAACGTATGGGCATCAAAGCGCCTACTATCTCACGTATGGAGAAGAACGCTTCGCGAATGAGTATTCAGACGCTGGTTCGGTACGCCAGAGCCTGCGGTGTTAACTTTAAAATTCAGCAGGTTTGAATGATTAGCGATGCCAATAAAGCGGTGAATGACCTGGCGAGTATTGTCCCTCTGCTGGGTGGCAGTTCGTCCCGCAAAGATTACGAAGAGGCACGTAAACTCGTTGAATATCTTCTGGAACATGATCCGGACAGCCCGCTGGTTGATATGCTGACTGCCCGCATCGATGCCTGGGAAGATAACGCGGTGGAATTTGAAGAATTTAATACGCGCTTCGAAGCAGGCAAAAACGGTGTATCGTTGCTGCGGGTTCTTATGCAGCAATACGGGCTTTCTCAGTCCGATTTCGAAAACGAGATAGGTAATAAATCGCTCGTCAGCCGGATCCTCAGTGGTGAACGCAGTCTGACCTTTGATCACATGCGGGCGCTGGCAAATCGATTTCAAATCCCGGTCTCGATGTTTGTTGACTGATTCGGGAACAGAGCAGGCGAAGGGGGCATCGGTCCCCGTCTGGCCGCGCCTCGAAAGACCGCGCGCCTGCGGCGCCGGGAAAACCGGGCCGCGCTGACGCGCCGCCCGCATTTCCTTTCCGCGTCTTCCCTGTTTGCTGCCTGCTGTTTGCCTGCTTCCTCTCCTTCTCCCTGCTGTGATGCCTCTTTTTAAACCTTAAAGGCTTTAAAAGCATACCCACACTGGACACCTTCGGCTCCCGGCCAGCTGCGCTGTCCGGTCGTCGAGCCACACTCCGCCAGGGCAGCTGCTTCGCACCCGCCGGGCTCCGCCGAACCCGCTACGCGCTTTCGGGCCTGACGGCTAGTGTCTGATGTCTGAGGTCAAAGTCAACGGCAGCGCTTGCTGCGGCCGTTCCGGCCGCGCCGCTTTCACCGTGCCGGCGAAGGACTGCCGGCACTCTGCGGGGCAACGCCGTTTCGCGCCCGCGCTCTTCGTCGTTGCGGCGGGTGCCTGCTCCTTTCCCCTGGTACCCGTATCACCCGTTTGAGTCCATTCGCCGGGGCTGAGACAAGCACAACCCGTCTTGCTGTCCAGGGGACGGCAGAGCCTTTCGCAATAAATTTTTCCCGGCCATTCCGCTGCGCTTCATTAGACCGAAAAAAATTTCCCGCTCACCCCCGGACATCTGCACCGGGCCGTGCTCGTTTACGCCCTTGCGGCGAACGGCTCTCAAACGGGTGAAGGTTATATCCAGGGGCAGGTTCAGCAGGTCCCCGCACAAAGTCAAAACCGCGGCCCCGGCAACTCAACGGGTGATGGTTAAAAAATTAAACAGGTGAAGGAGAATAATATGCGTTTAGCATCCCGATTTGGACTTACTCATTCCATTCGTCAGGAACGCCCACTGACTAACGATGAATTGGTCAAGGTTGTACCTTCTGTGTTTTCAGAAGAAAAGCATAATTCACGTAGTGATCGCTATACCTATATTCCAACCATTACACTGCTGGATAAATTACGTGAAGAAGGTTTCCAGCCATTTTTTGCCTGTCAGTCACGAGTAAGGGATGAGGATAAACGGGGGCATACTAAGCATATGGTAAGACTTCGCCGTGAAGGGGCCAATAAAGGAACAGAAGTACCCGAAATCATTCTTCTTAACTCGCATGATGGATCGTCTAGTTATCAAATGATCCCGGGTATGTTCCGTTTTGTATGCACAAATGGCCTTGTGTGCGGTACGTCGTTTGGTGAGATTCGTGTACCTCATAAAGGTGATATTGTGGGAAGGGTTATCGAAGGTGCTTACGAAGTTTTGGGAATTTTCGATAAAATAACTGAAGGCGTTGATGTCATGAAGTCTATTACCTTAACCAAGGAAGAACAGCGTCTGTTTGGACAAGCTGCATTAACCTACCGATATGAAGATGAAAATAAATCTCCGGTCAGTATTGAACAGATAATTCATCCGCGCCGTTATGAAGATAAAAAAGATGACATCTGGACTACATATCAAAGGGTCCAGGAAAATCTGATTAAAGGCGGTTTGCCTGGCCGAACTGAAAAAGGGAAAAGAACAACAACCCGGCCAGTAAAAGCAATTGATGGTGATGTCAAACTCAATAAGGCATTGTGGTTAATTGCGGAGAAATTCCGCACTCTTAAAGGCTAATTATAAGCGCCGGGCAGCTGTCCGGCGTTTTGATGGTGGGAATACTTATGTTTGAATTTAAAGCTGTCTGTATCAGTATTTCACATATGGAAGAAGGTGATATCAGAGTTCTTCAGGTGCTTTCATCAACAACCAATTATCTAACTTGCGATAGTTACTTAGAGTGGATACATGATACACCTTATGGTTGTGTTATAAGGATGTATGATTTCAAACGCCATCTTCTGGCGCTAAAAAGAGGTGGGGTGTCAAAATTTTTACGCAAAAATCTCATACTAATGCACCGGGAGGGCGGGTATCTGCTTTTTCATTTTGATAGTGATGCCGATTATTATCCAGGTATAGATGCCGTAGATTTTTAAGAAATTCAAGCCTTCTTATATCAGAAGGCTTTTTAGTTCATGGCGATTTTCTGATCTTTAGAAGAAGTTCGTTTGCTTGCTTTGATAGCCGTGTAGTAGTAATGGATCTTCTTCGCATACTCGTAACGTCTTGCTGCCTGGCGCGGGGTCTTTTTGAAGCCTGCATTGTATGCCCCGACTGCATCCCACGAAACGCCCCACTTTTTAAACGCCTGAGCCAGATAATAGGCTCCGGTGTAGATGTTAAGACAAGCATCGCTAAGAAGATGATCCGGTTTTATTCCATATCGCGACAGTTCGTTGAAATGCTGCGAGTCAATTTGCATCAAGCCTGATCCATAACCCGTAACAGGATTACGACCAATCGCATCAATTTTAAATCGTGATTCTTGCCATGATATAGCACGCAGGAGATCCGGATCAATTTTGTAATCCCTGCCAGCCATATCAAAGCAGTCTGCTGCCATTGATGACAATGGTATTAAAGACAGGATGATACCAAACGCTGCTCCCTTCATGAATTCCCCTCCGTGCCAAATCCCGGAATAACCTTAACCCATCCAAGACCGAGACTCAACATATATGCACTCCTCACCACAAAATGACCACACACTACGCAAAATTAAAATTTTGCAGATTTCACTTTAGCTTCAGTGGCTTAACTGTAGTTATATTACATTATGTTATTTTTCTTTATATATATGTGAGTTGCCGGCGAGTCAGTAGTAAGTCGTCGGTAAGTCTATAGCGACTCGTTTATGACTCACTCTTTTATAATCATATATTTAAAGCGACTTAACTCTAGACTTAAGTCGCCATGTGACTCGTAATGCAACTTTCTTAGACTCTAGACTTAAGTTTAGAGTTGTAAAGAAGGTAAACTCGCGTTATCTTCTCGCCATAATAACTTGCTTGATGCTGTTTTTAATAAAGGAACCGATATGGCCAGGGTACAAGCTTATGCTAGTGATGAAGTTGCAGAGAAAATTAATGCAATAGTGGAAAAGCGAAGGGCTGAAGGGGCAAAGGAAAAGGATGTCAGTTTTTCAAGTGTCGCTTCGATGCTCCTTGAATTAGGGCTTAGGGTTTATGAGGCTCAAATGGAAAGAAAAGATTCAGGGTTTAACCAAACTGAGTTTAATAAGATTTTGCTTGAGAATGTCATGAAGACTCAGTTTACCGTATCCAAACTTTTGGCTATTGGCTCTCTAAGCCCTCATGTTACAGGTGATGAACGATTCGAGTTCCGCAGCATGGTGAGTAACATTCGAGAAGATGCAAAAGATGTTATTTCTCACTTCTTCCCCGAGCAGGAAGAAGAGTAAGAACTGGTGTGTGTTTATGGTGGTTTGTAATTAATTCAGTAGTAAAAAAAGAATAATGATCTAGCTTTAAAAAGTGACATGGAAGAATAAGGAATATAGAATACTTACAGGGTTGTAATAAAATTTGTTGAAGCGTTGACGTCCGGGGCTAGTCCCCCCGAACGTCAACTATCCATAGTGTCCTTTCCAGGAGGCGCCTATGTGTGCGAAGGATCGTAGTCATATTGCTGTGCGCAGTCAAACAGATTCCATTCATTCTATGCGCGAGATGCTTAATATTTCATCTTGCCCTGCTTTTATTCGTGATTCCCGGGGCGAAGTAATTCACACCAGCCCAACCTTTGACAAAATTTTCTTAACATCTGGTGGAACTGGAGCATTTGATACACCCAGAGCACCTGGAAGCTGGTTTCTGGATCTCTCCCTGGAGATCAAACTGGAACTGATGCAGTCAGAACTGAAATCGTTTTCAGAAGGTTCTGCTGTACTTGTTAAAAATATTTGGTTGGCAGGTTCACTTTGGACTGTTTTTATTGAAACGTTCTCGATTAATGAAGATACATACAGTAAATGGGTTTTTATAAATGAAGATGAACCGATGCCTCATCCTTCAATGGAATACAATGACTTTTCTATAAAGATGCAAAGATATATCGAAAGAATTCAGCGTTCAGCAAAGTCTGACTGGGCTATCTTTAATCTGTATGCGGTTGGGTTTTCTCATGCATCTATTTCGAAGATTACAGGTGTTGGGGTGCAAACCTCAAAAAATACAGTTAGTAAAATAAAAAAGGAACTGAGCTTTGATAATCGTGACTATATCATAATGTCATCGATCTATACTCTAAGTTATGGAAAGTTTATATCGAATGTGGTTTCGATATTAAACGATGGTGTTAATTTTTTGTTAAATCAATAGTACCGTCGGTACTTTTGATTTGTGAAAATAATTTACTCAAGATTTCTCCTTAGTTTGTTTACTTTTAAATCCTCCAATGTAAGATTTATTAAAGGTTGGTAATCTTACTTTGGAGGTCGATTGGAAAGAGCGATTAGGAGCAACGCACGACCTGCGCCTGGAAAAAATGTGCTTTTAAAATTAGATGAAGAAACTAATCGTCGACTCATCAAAGCAAAAGACAGAAGCAGAAGAAGTAAAACAGCTGAAGCTTATTTGAGACTGAAAGATCATCTAGAACGTTTTCCGGACTTTTATAACTCGGAACTAGCCGTACCAGGAGGTGAAAAGGAAGAGTGATTTAACATCATAGTCAAAAATCTGTTTTATATATCAACCATTCTTTTTAAAGGAAATAAATATGAATGCTGTATTAAGTGTTCAGGGCTCTGCTGTCTCTGAAAAAACCAAACCGTCTTTTATGTCCCGCGTTTTCAATAAAAAGAAAGCCCTGAAAGTCGCTAAAGTTGCGCTGCCGGTTGCTGCTGTGGCGGCGTTCTTCCCGGATGCTGCGATGGCCACCACCACGGCAACCGACCTGATGAAGTCCGGGGATGCGACCGTTAAAGGCACGTTTGGTAAGCAATCCAGCGTAGTCAAATGGGTTGTTCTGGCAGAAGTCGTCGCCGGTGGCATCATGTACATGATGACCAAAAACGTGAAGTTCCTGTTTGGCTTCGCGATTATTTCCACCTTTATAACCATCGGTATGTCGGTCGCCGGTTACTGACAGGAAGCACGTGATGACGGGAGACGAATTAAAGCGATACCGTTTCCCGGAAACACTGACTAACCAGTCCCGCTGGTTTGGCTTATATCTCGATGAACTTATCCCGGCCGTGATTTGTCTCGGCTGGGGTTTCTGGACCAGCAAGTTCATTTTTGGCATAGCTTCAGCGGTACTGGTTTTCTGGGGTATCAAGAAACTGAAAAAAGGGCGGGGCAGTTCCTGGCTACGCGACCTGATTTACTGGTATCTGCCAACCTCCCTTCTTAAAGGTTTCTTTCATGATGTTCCGGACTCCTGTTTCCGGCAGTGGATTAAATAAATCAACGGGGAAATAACATATGGAACATGGTGCCAGACAAAATACCACCCGCGTTATCGCTGTGGGATTTATCAGTCTGGGGACACTCCTGACCCTCAGTCTTGCAACCAATATTATCCAAGGCATAAATAATTACCGTCTGCAGACGGAACAGAAAGTGGCGGTGACACCGATGTTATTCCGTGCACCCTTTGCGGTGTCTCAGAACCAGGCTGACGCCTCTTATATTGAGCAGCTGGGCCTGTCCTTTGTTGCCCTGCGTCTGAATGTCACGCCGGAAACGGTTGATGCCCAGCATCAGCAGCTACTCCGGTATGTATTACCTGCCTCGCAGAACAGCCTCAAGGTCCATCTGGCTGAAGATGCGAAACGCATTAAAGACAATAACGTTAATTCCACCTTTTATATGACGTCGATGCGTGCCTGGCCGGCAGAGAACCGCGTGGATATCCGGGGTGAGCTGAAAACGTGGATTGGGGATTCCAAACCCTACAGTGAAATTAAAAGTTATGTCATTCAGTTCAGTCGTGTCGATGGTGTCAGCTGGCTGGCGCGTTTTGGAGAAATAAATAATGAAAAAAATTAACCCGTTATTTATTTCAGGCTGTCTGCTGTTGGTCGCCCCTGCGATGTCCGCGACCCTCAGCGGTACGCTGGAGCCGACAGTGGTTCCCCTGACCAATGGCGGTCAGGCAAATATTGCCGTGAGTAACACCGATCCGAATCTGTTCACAGTACCTGGCGATCGCATCACGGCGATAAACAGCCTGGACGGCGGCCTGACAAATCAGGAGCAGACCGACAGCGGCGGCGCCATTCTGGCGACCGTCAGTAAAAAACCATTCACCTTCATTGTGGAAACCGAACGCGGGCTGAACTTCTCCATTCGTGCCGTGCCCCGTGCGGGCTCAGGCCGGACAATTCAGCTGGTCAGCGAGCTGGCGGGTACCCCCGGTCCGGCAAAAGCCTGGGAAGAGTCGAACCCCTATGAATCGTTACTGGTTTCGCTGAATCGCGCCGTGCGTCAGGGCAGCGTACCCGGTGAGTATCAGTCTGTCCCCGTCACTTCTGAAGTACTGCAGGTGCCGGCTGGTCTGCGCGCCACTGCCGATCGGGTCTGGGTCGGTCATCACCTGAAAGTTGTCCGTTACAGTCTGGACAATGTCTCCCTGTCGGCCCGTATGGTGCGTGAAAGCGATTTCTGGCAGCCCGGAACACGTGCCGTCATGTTCAGTACCCCGGCGGGCCTGCTGACTGCCGGTGGTCGCATGCAGATCTGGGTCACGACGTCAGATGAAGGAGTGAAGCGCTGATGGCCAACTTCAACACGCTGATCAAACGTAAGCAATATATCTGGCTGGGACTCATTCTGGCGGGCGGCGCGGCAGCCGTCGGAGGCGGGCTGTATCTGTCAGATCTGAACATGAGCTCTGATGAGGAAGCCCCGGCTCAGGGCGAACCCGCACCGGATATGACCGGGGTGGTCGACAGCAGCTTCAACAGTAAGGTGGAGCAGCACGCGACAACAGAAATGCAGGCGACTGCCGCTGATCTCAACAAGCGTTTTGACTCCCTGCAGGGGGAAGTGGACCTACTGAGTAAGGCGCGAACCGCTGACCAGATACGTATCGACAAGCTCAGCAGTGACAATGAAGCCATGCAGAATCAGCTGAAGGCGCTGGGCGTGAAACCGGCTGTCTCTGGTGGCGAGCCCGCGCCGACTCCTCCGTCACCGCCACCCGGTCCGGAAGGGGAGCCGCAGCCAGCCAGTTATCCGCCGCAAACCGGCGCCGCGGTACCGCCTCCGACGGCATTCTATCCGGGGAATGGTATGACACCGCCGCCGCAGGTCAGCTACCAGTCTGTACCGGTACCAAACCAGATACAGCGTAAAACGTTCAGTTACGACAAAGGAAAAAAAACGAAGTCATTGCCGTACATTCCGTCGGGGAGCTTTGCAAAAAGTATGCTTATCGAGGGGGCAGATGCCAACGCGTCTGTTACCGGGAATGAATCAACTGTACCGATGCAGTTGCGTATCACCGGTCGCGTGGAAATGCCAAACAGCAAAACCTACGACCTGACAGGGTGTTTTGTGGGCCTTGAGGCCTGGGGAGATGTCTCCAGCGAACGCGCCATTGTCCGTACCCGCAATATCAGCTGTATCAAAGGTGATAAAACCATCGATCAGCCCATTAACGGCCACGTTTCCTTTATGGGGAAAAACGGGGTTAAGGGAGAGGTGGTGATGCGTAACGGAAAAATCCTCGGCTGGGCATGGGGGGCCGGTTTTGTTGACGGGATTGGTCAGGGCATGGAACGGGCTTCACAGCCGGCTGTTGGCCTGGGGGCAACCGCAACTGTTGGCGCCGGTGACGTTCTGAAAATGGGGGTCGGCGGTGGTGCATCTAAAGCTGCGCAGACGCTGAGCGAGTACTACATCAAAAGGGCCGAGCAGTATCACCCGATCATTCCGATTGGTGCCGGCAACGAAGTGACCGTCGTGTTCCAGGATGGATTCCAGCTGAAAACGATTGAAGAACTGGAAGCGGAAAAGAACGGGCAACAGCAGGCTCAGAATCAGGAGGCGGAGCCGGCACCGCAGGCTGATGCACATCATCAGTCAGGCGGCGGTATGAACGGATTCAATACTGACGAGATGCTGAAGAAGCTGGGCAAACTTGATCCGCGTGAGTTCTCTCCGGGCGCAGCGCCGCAGGGGGAAAATAATGGCTAAGTCTCTCATTACTGCTGTTCTGTCAGCACTGCGCTGGGCTCACTGGCTGGTTAAGTGTGCGGTGGTGTATCCGCTGGCCATGATGATGTTACTGGTTGTTCTGGTGTTCCTGACGGGACCGTACACGTTCGGCCAGACGCTGGTGAAAACCGTAGAGTCTGTGCAGCAGTAGGGATATGTCATTCAGGACTGCACGGGGCCGAAAGAACTTAATGGTGATGCGGTGAACGCTCCACTGCCTCCGGTTTTACAGGAAGACTGCACCACCGTCAGTACGGATGCGGCAGGGTATGCAGCATATATCGACCAGAGCTATACGCATAATATTCTCTGGCTCTGGCTGCTGATGGCGGTGGTGTTTACCGGGATCGCTGTGGTTTTCCGTCGGACTCCTGTCCGCAGGGTGATCATACGGAAAAACGGTGTTGTCGTCGGAGAGGCTGGTTCGGGTTCTTCAGGGCTGATTCTAGCCCGATCTGATGTCAGCCAGATTAAGCGTGTTTACTATGAAATGAGTCCGGATGAAGGGGATAAATTTGTTCGGGCGATTAAGGAAAATACCCAAATCAGGATGAACCTGAAGAAATAACCGATAAATAGCGAGAAATATCATGAAGGAATTAATGCTGTTAATTCCTCTGGGCAGCGCTTTGCTCTTAACCGGGTGTGCGGGCACAGAGACCGAATTTCAATGTAATGCCACGACGTCGGATACCTGTATGACGATGGAGCAGGCAAATGAAAAAGCGAAGCTGAAGGAGGTACGCAGTGATGCAAAGCCGGCTGCGGCCGGGTTGCCACAACTGGCTGAGGGTAATTTCAGAACCACGTCAGTTAATTCGTTCCCGTTGCCGCCTCAACCCAACCTGAACCGGGCCAGAGTGGCAGCGGAGAGAGAACGAGCACGTGCAGTGTACCTAAATAATCCAACGGCAAAGAATGAGGCAATATATTTCGAAACCGAGAAAAGGCTCCAGTCTTTGCCGGTAGTGAAAATGTCTTTACCAGTAGTGGCGTCAACGTTTACGTCACCGTCAACACCGCCAGGTAATTATCCCCGGCCATTAAGAAAAGGGGAGGAGACAACGTCATTGTGGATAGCGCCGTATGTGGATTCAGATGATGTATATCACCAGCCGGCAACGGTTCTTTTTGTCGTAAAACCATCGGCGTGGGGACAGCCTCGCCTTAATTGATTCACAGCGCCATTGCTGGCGCTGCAGTAGTGTTCCATTTCTGAATTATAACGAGTGCCCTCTGCGTTGAAAGGGATGGGCGGTAGCGTGTGAAATGAACGTCGATAACGAAAAATGAAAGAATTTGAAAAATGACTGACTCAATGAAATATCTATGGCTGCTTTTGCGCGAAGATTCGTCATATATTTTTATGTTGATTCTTATTGTTGGTTCTGCCGTAATCGTGTCTTCCTTTTTTCAGAGAGTAATCACATCCTGGTGGGGTAAAACCCTCAGTGTGATACTGTGTATGGTGAGTATGATTACTACAGCAACAGGAGTTCTTGATCCTGAGTCAACATATAAACAAATTATAAACAGGAAAGAAAATATCATTTATACGCTTAGAAATTGCAGAGTCTCCGCATTTGAAGCGCAGCAGGCAGGGTTTCTGGCTAAAGCAAAAGATGCCTGGTCTTGCCCGGATGGCGTAACACGGTATATGGATGTGAGATACAGAGATAAGGCAGAGATTAATAAACTTAGTACGGAAGGTAAGTAACGTTATGGATGAATTATTCAAATGGACGATGGCGCTGGTGTTTTTATTGACAGGTTATCGCCTGCTTTTTTCTAGTGACAGTAATACAGTGCCCGAAGTTCTTTCTCATCACTGGAAAAATGACTGCCGGTTGCTTGAGACTAATATTGATAAAGGGTTTTCTCTCCAGCGCAAAATAGACTTCAGTGTGGTGATGTTATTGAAAATGTCAGCAAGGCTGATTATGACAGAGCGATAAGGGGCGATAAGCAAACAACTATCGCAGAGGCAATGAAAGAAATATTCATTCGTTAATATATAAACAGAGGCAATAAAGTATGCATGCCTTTATTTTTCTGGTGCTGATGACGCCGAGTAGTGGTGGTGGAATTTGGGATATTACTCCCATGCCTAATACAGATGTCTGCATAAAAATGCTACGGGTACTCGAAGCACGTGGTGGCAGAGGTTACGGAAGTAATACAGGAGAGTGCATTGAAATTAAAACCCGCGAGCCTTTGAGCAGCGTGATAGAAACATTGAGTGAGGGTGGGTAAATGGCTGAATACCAGTTAAGTTTTGATGGTTTTGTTCGACTTTTTTTTGCAATGGCAATCATTATCTGCGGTTACGGCTATGTAATTATTGGTGTTTTTATAAGAGATACGCTTGCCTATATTTTAATGTTGTTTGGGCTTACAGGTCTCAGTGCTTTATTTTCTTTAATGGTATTCATGGATAAAAATATGTGGGCCGGTTCTCCTGATTTGACGCTATCAGTAATAACGGGATTTTTTTCAGCCACAGTGATCTTTTATATGTTTTATGTCTTGATTTATTACTTTGATCGGATGGGGGCGGGTGAATAGTAAGACCGGTGGTCAGTGTTAACAATCTCACGTTATTTGAAAGTATGCAGCATAAGGAATAAGAAAGTGAAAGCGTACTATATACTTGGACATAACGTTGCATGGCTTAACGGTATATGCCTGATTCTTTTTGTTATTGGTTTGGTCGGTGCGCTGGCAATGGTTGCCATCCCTGAAAAATTCAATCTTCGAGTTAACAGAGGCGATACATTCATATACTGTGCGCTTATAGCGGTGGTTGGGTTTTCCGGGATGTTCGTTATCTCCATTCACTCATTTTCGATGGATGAACTTGAAGCAGGTAGACACTGGAAAGATGACTGCCGGACACTTGAGGTAAACATGCCGACAGGCGCTTTTACCAGCCCTGTTAATAAACTGGACTGTGATGGCATCATCATTAATGTGCCTGGTGGGCAGTATTATTCCTATATCCATCAGTGGGAATTATATAAAGCTAACTCAAAATGAAATGCTGATTAATAAACTGGATTGACCGGTAGGGATGGAACAATGGAAAGACAACAAGAAATTGAAGAGCGCTCTCGGGATTTAATAAGAAAGGCCGATGAAAAAGAAAGGCAAGAATTGAAACGTTTTGATCTGCTATATGGTATTTTTTGGGTTCTTCTTTTTTTTGCTTCAGCTGGATGTTTTTTTGTTCAGTATGAAGATTTTCGCGATATGCAGCCCGCCACTCCAGAACAACTGCAAAGTATTATTCATGATGCGCCTTGTGCGGGTGAGGCTTTTCGGATGGCTCTTCAAACTAATAATGTGACTTCGTCAGCGACATTAACTTTTGGTGACGCAAAAAAGATGGCATCAGAATGCAAGGATAAAAAAGAGATTAAAGCAGTACGTGAAAAACAACTTAACGCACTGAACGATATGAGCAAATAATCAGGGGATGGATATGATGCTGTTTCTTCGAAAGTATGGATTTTTGTTTACCCCTCCAGTCTACTGGCTCATCTATCTGGGAGCCAGACTGACTTACAATGGACTGGCAGGAGACTTTTCTGCTGATTTCCTTCAGGGTATTCGACATGAAGGCGTCTATATTATCTGTAGTTTGTGTGTATTTTATTTTTTCTGCTTAGAGGTGGAAGTTGGTGATGGCGAATTCTCAGCGAACATTCTGTTCCTGATTGTTTTCTTTCATGTGGTTTTATTATTTATCACTCTGCTTATTTGTTTGTGGCAAGGGGAGGTGTTGTTGGATTCGATCTTTATGGGTCAGATTATCGCCTCCATGTGTTTATTGTTTTTCATTCCTGTGCTTTCCATTATAAGGAGGAGTTTCTAGTGCGGCTGTGAATATTCTTCTTGCCATTTATTACCCTTGTTATTTTGAAATGCTCTTAAAGGAACGCCTGCATGAGTAATAACATCATCGATGCCGTCACCCAGACTGTGAATTCACTGGTATCAGCACTGAAGCTGCCCGACGAATCTGCAAAAGCCAATGACACGCTGGGCAGCATGAATTTCCCCCAGTTCAGCCGTATTCTGCCCTATAAGGATTATGATTCCGCGACCGGTCTGTTTATTAATAACAAAACCGTCGGTTTTATGTTTGAGGCGCGTCCTTTACCCGGTGCGGATAAAAGTATCGTCGCCACACTGGAGCATTTACTGCGCAGCAAACTTCCCCGGGGCGTCCCGGTCAGTTTTCATCTGGTCTCCAGCAAACTGGTCGGCAATGATATCGACTACGGTCTGCGTGAATTCCGCTGGAGTGGTAAACAGGCTAAAAAGTTTAACGCCATTACCCGCGCCTACTATCTCCGGGCGGCGGAAACACAATTTCCCCTGCCGGACAATCTGGATTTGCCCCTGACGCTGCGTAACTACCGCGTGTACATCTCCTGCTGCGTGCCCCGGAAGAAGAACTCCGCCACGCAAATTGTGGAGATGGAGAACCAGATAAAAATCCTGCGGGCGTCACTGGGCGGGGCTTACATTCCGACGCGTATCCTTGATGCGGCCGGGCTGGTCGAACTGATGCGTGAGCTGATTAACCCGGACCCGCACGAGATGTACCGCGTACCGTATAAGCTGGACCCCTATCAGGATCTGAACTATCAGTGTGTCGATGACAGCTTTGATATGAAGGTCACGGCCGGTCATCTGAAAATTGGCCGCCTGGGGCGCGACGGGAAAGAGTGCGTGACCCGGGTGACGAGCTACCATCTGGAGAAAGATCCGGAAATGGCCTTCCTCTGGTCCAATGCGGACAACTACGCCAACCTGCTGAACCCGGAGCTCTCCATCTCCTGCCCCTTTGTCATCACGCTGACGCTGATGGTGGAGGACCAGGTGAAGACCCAGAACGAAGCCAACCTGAAATTCATGGACGTGGAGAAGAAAAGCAAAACCTCCTACGCGAAGTACTTTCCGAACGTGATAAAGGAAATGCAGGAGTGGGGCGATATCCGCCAGCGACTGGCGACCAACCAGACCTCCCTGGTGTCCTACTTCTTTAATATCACCACGTATACCGCCGATAACGCAGAGGCCTCTCTCGCTACCGAGCAGCAGGTGCTCAACAGTTACCGTAAGGGTGGCTTCCAGCTTATCCCGGCCCGCTACCATCACCTGCGTAATTTTCTGGCCATGATGCCGTTCAAATGCGGCGAAGGCCTGTTCAAAGAGCTGCAGGCGGCAGGCGTGGTGAAGCGGGCTGAGACGTTCCAGGTGGCCAACCTCCTGCCGATCGTCGCTGACAGCCCGCTGGCGCCGGCGGGACTCCTGGCCCCCACCTACCGAAATCAGCTGGCGTTCATCGACCTGTTCTACGAGGGAATGAACAATACCAATTTCAACATGGCAGTCTGCGGGACGTCCGGGGCGGGTAAAACCGGTCTGATTCAGCCCCTCATTCGCAGTGTGCTCGACTCCGGCGGGTTTGCCTGGGTGTTCGACATGGGCGATGGCTATAAGTCCCTGTGTGAAAACATGGGGGGCGTATACCTCAATGGCGATACCCTCAAGTTTAACCCGTTCGCCAACGTGCTGGATGATGCTCACTTCGACATGTCAGCAGAACGTATACGCGATCAGATGTCGGTGATGGCCAGTCCGAACGGCAACCTCGATGAAGTCCATGAAGGTCTGCTTCTGCAGGCAGTTCAGGCGGCCTGGTTAAGCAAGCGTAATCATGCACGCGTTGATGACGTAGTGCAGTTTTTACAGGACGCGAAGGACAGCGATGAATATGCTGATTCCCCGACAATCCGGGGCCGTCTGGACGAGATGATAATCCTGCTCGATCAGTACACGGTGAATGGGATCTACGGGGACTATTTCAACTCAGATAAACCAACACTTCACGATGACGCCCGGATGGTGGTACTGGAGCTCGGTGGTCTGGAGTCGAGGCCCTCTCTGCTTATCGCGGTGATGTTCTCATTGATTATTTACATCGAGAACAGGATGTATCAGTCACCGCGTGGCCTGAAAAAACTGAACGTCATCGATGAGGGCTGGAAGCTCCTTGATTTCAAGAATGGAAAAGTGGGGCAGTTTATCGAGAAAGGCTACCGTACCGCGCGTCGACATACCGGCGCATACATCACCATCACGCAAAATATCGTCGACTTCGACTCCCCGACCGCCTCCAGCGCCGCACGTGCAGCGTGGGGGAACTCATCGTACAAGGCCATTCTGAAACAGTCAGCGAAGGAATTTGCCAAGTATAACCAGCTGTACCCGGATCAGTTCAGCAAGCTGGAGAAAGACATGATTAACGGCTTCGGCTCGGCAAAAGAGCAGTGGTTCTCCTCCTTTATGCTGCAGGTGGAAGCGAACTGCTCCTGGCACCGCCTGTTCGTTGACCCGCTCAGCCGGGCGATGTACTCCTCCAAAGGCCCGGATTTTGAGTACATGCAAGCGCGCCGGCAGGAGGGGGTCGATATCCACGATGCGGTATACGGACTGGCGTGCCGCAACTTTAAAGACGAAATGGCAGAGCTTGAATCCCGAATACCGGTGAATGACATGGAGGATAAACAGTGATGAAAAACAACACCGAACAACCGGTCAGTACGACCTCTCATACCTTTCGCCGGATACCTGTCATCGTTGCTCTCGTGCTTTTCGCCCTGGCAACCAGCGCGTTTCTCTCACGCGTGGTTCTGGAGTACTCCACGCCGCGGGTGGTGGCTTTTGATATGAAGAAGACGCTCGACAGCTTTATGGACAGTGTGAGTCAGAAGCAGCTGACAGAGGCGCAGTCCAAAGCGCTCTCTGATCGGTTTAACGACGCGCTGGAGAAGAGTCTGGCGGAGTATCAGCAGCAGCATCATGTGGTCATTCTGGTTTCACCTGCCGTGGTTCAGGGCGCGCCTGATGTGACCCGCAACATCCAGCACGACATTGCCCGCCGGATGAAAGGAGAACAGTAATGATACGACTGAAAGACTGTCTGCTCGCCGCCTGCCTGTTATCGCCGCTGACTCAGGCGGCTGATCTCGGTACCTGGGGGGATTTATGGCCCGTCCGTGAGCAGGACATGCTGCAGCTCATCACGCAGCGTCTGCAGTCGCTGCAATCCTCTGGCCAGTGGGACCAGACGATGGACGCGTTTAAGCAGCGGGTTATCGAGAACAGTCAGCGTCCGGCGCCGGTGGAAGGCATTAAGCGTGCGGAGAAATACGAGCAGCGCTGGTTTGATCCCAGCATCCGACTGACCGAAGACCTGAAGGACAATGAGGGGCGGGTGTTTGCCCGCAAGGGCGAAGTGGTAAACCCGCTTAAAACCGTACCGTTTGTCCAGACCCTGTACTTCATCAATGGTGACGATGCCGACCAGCTGGCCTGGATGAAGCGTCAGGTGCCGGAAACCCTGATGAGCAAAATTATCCTGGTGCGTGGCAGTATCCCGGACACCTCCGCAGCGCTGGACAGCCGGATCTATTTCGACCAGAACGGTGTACTGAGCAAGCGATTTGGCCTGACGGCGGTCCCGGCGCGGATCACGCCGGCGCCCTCCGGTGAACGGCTGAATATTGAGACCTTCCCGCCCGTCCCGCACCCCTGATCTGGGGCTGCGTTTTATTCAAAAGAGGTAACCGATGCCGATGATACTGGCCTTAATAATCCTGCTCACGATGCTCTTGCTGACGCTAATGTGGTCCACCATCCGTAAGCAGGAGAATGTCATACGGGAACTCAGTACAAGAGAAAGCTGGCTGGAGAGAGAGGTTGAGCGTCTCAGGACCGATAACGAGAAGCTGTACCGCTGGCTGAGATACAACAGTGAAAAGGTTATCGATGAAATGACTTGTGAACTCGATGCACTGTCCGCCGTTCGCCAGACGAACAGGGATTCATACCGTCGCCAGCTTTACCTCTTCGACTGCCTGTCCCTGATGGTGTGGGCCGGGATGGAGGGCGCCGAAGACTCTACACGGGAAAAGGTCCGCAATAAAATCGATGCCCTCCGTCTTGTTCTCAGGGAGAAAACTGACGAATGAAAGCCATGTTTTTTTTAATCTGCATCGCGTTCTCAACGTTCAGTGGCCGCGCCGCCGCAGACCCCTCCTGTGAGGGCCGGTTTGTTAACCCGATCACCGATGTGTGCTGGCGCTGCATCTTCCCTCTGTCGCTCGGCAGCGTGCAGGTTGGTAAAGGCGACCTGCCTGATACCAGCAATCCCGGCAGTCCCCTGCAGCTGTGTCCGGCTCCGCCACCGCTTTTTGTTCGTCCCGGACTGGCCATCGGGTACTGGGAGCCGATGGCCATGACGGACGTTAGCCGTTCGCCTGGCTGTATGGTCAATCTGGGGGGCTTCAGTATCAATCTCGGCAAGACCGGCATGGGGACCGCGAGAAAGGACGACAAGCAGGTGAACGGCGCCTTCTATCACGTTCATTGGTACAAGTACCCGCTGACGTACTGGCTGAACATCATCACTTCGGCAGGCTGTCTGGAAGGCGGAGACATGGATATAGCCTATCTGTCCGAGATTGACCCGACCTGGGTGGACAGCAGCCTCACCACCATTCTGAATCCGGAAGCGATCCTGTTTGCCAACCCCATCGCGCAGGGCGCCTGCGCAGCGGATGCGCTGGCCAGTGCATTCCATATGCCTCTGGATGTCCTCTTCTGGTGTGGTGGAAGCCATGGCTCACTTTACCCGTTTAACGGCCAGGTCAGTAATGAGTCCAGCCCGCTGCAGTCGTCGGTACTGGTCAGTGAGCGTATGGCCTTCAAGCTCCACCGGCAGGGACAAATTATGGAGAGTATCGGGAAGGACAAGGCAGTCTGTTACGAATATCCCTCCCCGATCATCCCGAAAGAACGCTGGCGCTATCAGATGGTGAACATGTATCCGGACAGTGGTCAGTGCCATCCGCTTGGACGCAGCGTGATGCGCTGGGAGGCCGGCAAAAATCCGCCCAACACCCGCAAGAACTATGGCTACCTGATGTGGCGTAAACGTAACTGCGTATTTTTGTAAGTCAGACAGGAAAAGGATAAATGATGGAAAAAGAACAGAATCAATGTTGCCAGCAACCCCTCCTGCATCAGGATGTATCTCCCACTACATCCCGGGTCACTTTCAGCACGGATAAAAAGGTACTAACGGCAGAGCAATACAGAGACTGGCAATACATTGGCGCAACCCTCAGAGAAAAAATGCAGTCGAATAACTGAATATGTGATGCAGGGCTATGCATTTGTCATGACCTGTAGCAATAGCCAGGCACATAACTCTCTCTAATTGAGGTAATTATGAATAAAGGAATCACCGGGCTGGCCTGGGGGCTGAGTCTGCTCTGCACTACGGCGTCAGCCGCTGACAATATTAATACTCCCGGGGACCAGCAGTGGCTGAAACAGCAGGAGAACCTCAGCGAACAGCTGCGCCAGCATCCGGATAAACAGCTGCAGCAGGAGCTTGAGGCGCAAATCAGCCGCAATCCTCTGCCCAAATCAGACCGCCAGTTTATCGATAATCTGGTCAGCCAGCAGAAAGCGGCGAATCAGGAAAAGCCGGCAGAAGGAGCGCTGTACTTTGTCTCCTTCTCGATACCTGAAGAGGGGCTGAAGCGGATGCTGCACGAAACCCGGCAGTACGGCATTCCGGCGACACTGCGTGGGCTCGTCAATAACGACATGAGGACCACCACTGACGCGGTGCTGCAGCTGGTGAAGGATGGCGTGACCGACGGCGTGCAGATTGACCCGACACTATACACACAGTACGGCATCCGGAGTGTGCCGTCTCTGGTGGTACGGTGTCAGGCCGGGTATGACGTGGTACGTGGTAACATTCACGTCAAACAGGCGCTGGAGAAAGTGGCACAGACCGGTGACTGCGCACAGCTGGCCCGGCAAATACTTGATGCGCACTCGAATGCCGCCGGGAGCCAGCCATGAAAGACAGACCGTACTTCATAGCGTTACCGGAAATGGTGAGGGATGAGGGAGGGTGGAAATGAAGACGGTTATTTCCGTGCTGACCGCGCATTTTTTAGTCCTGAGCGCCTTTATCTGGCTGGCATCTCCCGCCTGCGCTGACAGTGGAAGTGACTATAAAGCTGGTTCGGATTTTGCGAAACAGGTGCAGGGCAATGGTCTGAACTCACTGAAAAATTTCAGTGGTGAGCAAAACCTGCCGGGGTATACCGCCAACCCGAATCAGACAAAATACTACGGCGGCGTCACTGCCAGCGGAGACAGCTCTCTGAAAAGCGATTCAGCCCTGGAGTTCAGCCAGGGGGACACAGGCAAAGCGGTTACGGAGTCGTTCACAAACCGGCCACCGGATCAGATATCTCAGGATGCGCCGTTTATTCAGGCCGCAAAGGATACAGAATCCCGTGCCGACAGCATTGTCGGCGATACCGGACAGTCCTGTACCGCCCAGGTTGTGAACCGCAGCGAGTTCACAAACCATACCTGCGAACGTGATCTGCAGGTGGAAAATTTTTGCACACGGGAAGCGACCCTGAAGGATAACGCCACCACGCAGAAAGTTAACCGAACCTATCAGCAGGTGGTGACGCTGAATTATGCCCGGAGTACCCGGCAATGGAGTGGCAACCTGACGATCCCGACCAATGGTCGTCTGCTGAATGCCTCGGTGGATGGTGAGCCTCTGGTGATCCCCTGGATTGAAGAATGCGATTCCGAAGGGAAGGTGCGGGATAGCTGCAAGAGTGCAGTGAGTGAAAGCCTGACCCTCTTTGAACGAACGTTCCCCATTGATGTGATCAGCTGGCCACGTTCAGAATCGATGTGTTCAGGCGGTCAGAACACGCATTGTACGAAATATACCTATGACGGGAAGGGGAAGATTCATCAGTCGTTTGGTGTGGACAAAGCGGCCACTGCTGGGCAGAACTTTTCAGTAAGCAAAACATCACGGACCGTATCATCGGCCAGCCAGAAACCCGTACAGGTCACGGTCACCCTGGTGATGGAAGAAACCGAAACCGTCTATGCACCTGAAGTCGTCTGGGTTGAAAGCTGTCCGTTCAGTAAGGATGAAGGAAAAAAAACGGGCGAGGAATGTATCAGCCCGGGAGGAACGCGAACCATCACCCTCGGAGGCAGGGATTACTCGTTCACGGAGGCCTGCTGGAAATATAAGGATACCTGGCTCACGCAACCGGCGGACAACGGCTCCTGTGAAAGCCTGATGAAAAATACGGCTTGTACTCTGTCATCCCGCCAGTGCGCCTTCTCCAGCGAGGAAGGCACGTGCCTGCATGAATATGCAACGTATTCCTGCGAAACCAGGACGAGTGGCAAACAAATGATCTGCGGCGGTGATGTCTTCTGCCTTGATGGTGAATGTGACAAAGCCACGTCCGGGAAGAGCAACGACTTTGGGCAGGCGGTGTCTGAGCTGGCGGCACTGGCTGCCGCGGGGAAGGACATCGCGGCACTGAACGGGGTGGATGTCCGGGCCTTCACCGGAAAAGCGAAGTTCTGTAAGAAGTTTGCTGCGGGCTTCAGTAACTGCTGCAAAGACAGCGGCTGGGGCCAGGATGTGGGGCTGGCACGCTGCAGCAGCGAGGAAAAGGCGCTGGCAAAAGCGAAAAAAGACAAGCTGACGGTCAGTATCGGGGAATTCTGCTCTAAAAAGGTTCTGGGGATTTGCCTGGAGAAAAAAAGGAGCTATTGCCAGTTCGACTCAAAACTGGCGCAGATCGTTCAGCAGCAGGGAAGAAACGGTCAGCTGCATATCGGTTTTGGCGGAGCCAGCAGTCCTGACTGTCGGGGGATTACGGTTGAAGAGCTCCAGAGGATCGACTTTAACATGCTTGATTTCACCAACTTTATGGACGACCTGATGAAAAATCAAAAAATACCGGAAAACGATGTTCTCACCAATAAGACCAAAGAACGAATTAAGGAAATCATGAGTCAGCAATCCGCGCAATAAACCATGCTGCCTAATAAAGAGACCGATAATCATGAAAATTAATTTTCACAAACAGCCTGCCATTGATTTTGTCCTGAGATTAACACTGACAGTAATCATTATTTCTCCGGTGATTTATTTCTCCTGGGATGCAGTCAAAGGGACGTCGGGAAGTGATTATGTCGAAAGTGTGGTCTTTATTCTTATGGCTGGGTTTGCCATGTCTGTGTGTTATTTGTTTTTCTCAGCCCTGGAGAAAGTTATAAATGCAAGGAAAAGCAAAGATGAATCGATATATCACGATTGAGAAATTTATAGACATTCTGAATGAAGAGAATTTACCCCAGGAGCATCATGTTATGGTGCTGGCTGTTCTTGCGGATATCTCTCTGCATACAGACAGGTTCCTGATTAACTCGTCCGAACTGGTTCAGATGGCCGCTCAGTACTCACCTGCTTTCCAGAAACTGCCAGCGGACCGGCAGGCTTTTATATCTTCAGTACTGAGCATGCCGCTATTCCTTATTATGTGACCAGGAGAGTCAATGGAAGAGAAAAAAGCATACGGGCTGGTCATGGTGTTTGTCGGGGTGTTTGTCTTTCTCCTGGTCAGCATTATGTCGTACAGCCTGTGGCGGGACAGGCAGGTTAACGCATTTATGACAACCAACCGGGCCTGGGGGATCCAGTGCGACACTGTTTCTCAGACCGCGTGGGTGGTCAGGGACGGGGAGCGGGTGGACCTTCAGATAAATCATCTGCCTCTGTACTGCAGCGGTTACCGCTTTGAAGCCCGTGATGATGCAGGAAAGGTACAGCGCCAGCTCGATAAATACAGTGTCTATCAGCATCTGTCACGCCAGTCGCAATAATTCATAAAAGGGTATTTGTCATGCGAACAATACATGCCGCCATGCTGGCGGGGTGCCTTTACTGCGCCCTGATGCCGGCTTTCGCCAAAGATGCGGGCTGGCAGTGGTACAACGAGAAACTGAAGCCCCGTGATGAGGAAAGGCCAGCCGCACCAGCGGCACCACCGCCGCAAATGGATATTCTGGAGAAACTCGCCACACTCCAGGCGGCCACCAAACGGTCGCTGTACGAAGCCATTCTGTATCCATCGTCTGAAAACTTCGTGAAGTACTTCCGGCTGCAGAACTACTGGACGCAGCAGGCAAGTTTGTTCTCGATGAGTGCGAAGAAAGCGATGCTGGAAAACCCGGAACTCGATTACAACCTGCAGTACAGCCACTACAACGGCACGGTAAAAAACCAGCTCGCCGCCGACTATGCCGAACAGCGTCAGGCTATCTCCACCCTCGCACAGCACTACGGCGTGATGTTCTTCTACCGGGGGCGCGAAGCGATCGATGGCCAGCTGGTCCAGGTGATTAAAAACTTCCGCGAAACCTATGGCCTGAGCGTCATACCGGTGTCGGTTGACGGCGTGATTAACCCCATGCTGCCCGACAGCCGGACGGACCAGGGCCAGGCTGAGCAGCTTGGCGTGAAGTTCTTCCCCGCGATGATGCTGGTTAACCCGAAAAGTGGCCAGGTGAAGCCTCTCAGTTACGGCTTTATCAGTCAGGACGACCTGGCGAAACAGTTCCTCTATGTCTCCAGCGACTTTAAACCGAATTTCTAAGGAGTGTGTCATGCGAAAGATTCGTTTTCCGGATTTAGATATCACCGGGATGTGGGTGCTGGCCGTGGGCGTGTTTTTCCACCTGATAGCCCGGCTTGTCAGAAAGCAGCCTGAGCTGGCCGTCCAGGCCGGGGAAATCTTCGGGCTGGGAATGGTGGTGTTCGGGGGATACCGCATTCTTAACGCCCTCATTGCTGAAGCCGAAAAAGAGGAGAAAGCCTGTGAAAAGCATCCTGAAGAACATCGCTAAGACGCCGCTGGCGGCGCTGGCTCTTTCCCTTGCTCTGGCCGGACTGGCACAGGCGGGAACGTTCGATGAGGTGAAGTCGCTCTGGGATCCGCGGGGAATCTCCGGTACTGAAACGGCTTCCCCGCAGAGCGACACTCCCCAGGTGGAGAGCGGGGCATCTCAGCCACGCTGGTTACGACTCAGCAACGGAAAGCAGGTGGACCTGCGCGACTGGAAAGTGGTGCTGTTCATGCAGGGACACTGTCCATACTGTCATAAATTTGACCCGGTGCTGAAGCAGCTGGCCGGACAGTATGGCTTCTCCGTGTTCTCTTACACCATTGACGGACAGGGTGATGACGCGTTTCCTGAAGCGCTGCCGGCGCCTCCTGACGTGATGCAGACCTTTTTCCCCAATATCCCGGTGGCCACCCCGACCACGTTTCTGGTCAACGTGAACACGCTGGCAGCGTACCCGATCCTGCAGGGCGCCACGGATGCACAGGGCTTTATGGCCAGAGTGGATACGGTATTTCAGATGATGCACTGAGTCTCTGTTATATCCGGTCTTAGCAAGTGATTAAGGAAAATAGCCATGAACAAATATATACGTTCGACGGGACTGTATGCGTTTTTATTTCCAGCCAGTTTAAAAGCACCCGGGCAGACAGCAGCAGAAAAAATAGAACAACTGAAGCCGGAATTTGTCCACCGGGAAAGGCGTATGGAAATCTATCTGGAATTATTCATTGTGTTTCTGACTGCAGGTGCCCTGCTGTTATGGATAATGAGATTTTTATTTAATCTCTGCGTGGCTGACTGGATAGCCAGCGGTGACCTGCGAGTAAAAGACCTGTGGAATATTATGATGTACGCCATCCCTTATGCGCTGATGGCTGTCGGGATGGGGTTCTTTGTTGCCGGAGTGACATTAGCAATCCTCAATTTTTTCAGTCATCACCTGAAAATCCTTTTTATTCTGAGAAATAACAGAGTTAAAAATAATGCTGTGCGTAATGGAGGACAGGATGCGAATTAAACTTCTGTCACTCTTCTGCGGTGCCGCGCTTGGCCTGTCATTTAGTGCCGCCGCCGACGTGAATGGCGACATGAACCAATTCTTCAATAAGCTTGGCTTTGCGTCCAATACCAGCCAGCCGCAGGTCTGGCAGGGACAGGCGGCGGGTTACGCCTCCGGCGGTTCGCTGTATGCCAGAACGCAGGTGAAAACGATCCAGCTGGTCAGCATGACCCTGCCGGATATTAACGCCGGCTGCGGCGGCATCGATGCGTACCTGGGGTCGTTCTCATTTATCAACAGCGAGCAGCTGCAGCGCTTCGGCAAACAAATTATGTCCAACGCCGCGGGCTACTTCTTTGACCTTGCCCTGCAGACCACGGTTCCGGAGATCAAAACTGCCAAAGACTTCCTGCAGAAGATGGCCAGCGACATCAACAGCATGAACCTCAGCTCCTGCCAGGCCGCTCAGGGCATTGTGGGCGGTCTGTTCCCCCGCAACCAGGTGGCGCAGCAAAAGGTCTGCCAGGACATCGCCGGTGAGAGCAACATTTTTGCGGACTGGGCGGCTTCCCGTCAGGGCTGTTCGGTGGGGGGGCAGATGGACAAAGTGCAGGATAAAGCCAGCGATAAGGACAAGGAGCGTGTAATGAAGAACATCAACATTATGTGGGATGCCCTGTCCAAAAACCGGCTCTTTGACGGCAATAAGGAGCTGAAAGAGTTTGTGATGACCCTGACCGGGACGCTGATTTTTGGTGAGAACAGTGAGATCACCCCGTTGCCGGCACGCACCACTGACCAGGATCTGATTAAAGCCATGATGGAGGGCGGCACGGCTAAAATCTATCACTGCAATGATTCGGATAAGTGTCTTAAGGTCGTTGCTGATGCCACCGTGACCATCACCTCCAGTAAGGCGCTGAAAAGCCAGATTTCCGCTTTGTTAAGCAGTATCCAGAATAAAGCGGTGGCTGATGAAAAACTGACGGATCAGGAGAAAGGGTTTATCTCCAGCACCACCATTCCGGTGTTCAAATACCTGGTCGACCCGCAGATGCTCGGTGTGTCTAACTCACTTATTTACCAGCTGACGGACTATATCGGCTACGACATCCTGCTGCAGTACATTCAGGAACTTATCCAGCAGGCCCGGGCGATGATCTCAACCGGTAATTATCCCCAGTCGACAATGGATATGATCATGGAAAACCTCAACCAGGCGAGTGTCCAGATTGCCGCTTTCCAGTCCCGCGTTCAGGTTCAGCAGGACGCCTTGCTCGTGGTGGACAGACAAATGAGTTACATGCGCCAGCAGGTCTCTGCCCGCATGATGACCCGCTACCAGAATAACTATCATTTTGGGGGGAATCAGTAATGCTTGAGGTATATGCCATTGCAGGCGGTGACTGGTTACGGGGCAACCTGAACGCGATTGCGGCGTTTATGGAGACCGGCACATGGTCGACCATAGAAAAGATGTGTATCGCCATCTCGGTACTCATTGTGGCGGGGAACTGGGTAAAAAAACACAACGTGATGGACCTTTTGGGCTGGGTCTTTTCCCTCACCCTGGTCTCTATGCTGGTTGTCATTCGCACCCCTGTGCAGATCATCGATTACAGTAACGTTGCGCAGGTCTATGAAGTCGATAATGTACCTATTGGTCTGGCCATTCCGGCGTCGCTGACAACGCGGGTAGGAAACGCGCTTATCCAGAGTTATGAGATGGTCTTCGCGCTGCCGGACAGTGTCACGTACAGTAAAACGGGGATGTTATTTGGCAGTAATCTGGTCGCGAAAAGTACGGATTTTTTGTCACAAAATCCTCAGATTACGACGCTGTTTTCCGATTACGTACAAAACTGTGTGATGGGCGATATTTTCCTCAATCATAAGTACTCTTTTGAGGAATTACTGAATTCACCTGATCCGTATACCCTGATTTTTGCAAACCCGAGTCCACTGCGTGGCGTGTTTGACAAAAACAACCAGTTCCAGACATGCGAGGAGGCCTCACGGGATCTGAAATCGGCTCTCGCGCTGGATACTCAGACAGGCGGTAAAACCTGGAACTACTATGTTCGTCAGCTGTTTGGCGGCAAACCTAATCCCGATCTGCTTTTCAGCCAGATGATTGGCGACAGCTACAATTACTTCTACAGCTCGGGACAGAGCGCCGGGCAGATTATCCGCCAGAACGTCACGATGAACGCCCTGCGCAGTGGGATCCAGAGTTATGCGGCCCGCAGCGGGGACACCGCCAGTCTGGTCAATATGGCTAACACATCATCCCTTGAAAAGCAGCGGCTGGCACAGGCCACAATGGGGCACCAGGCGCTTCGCACACTTCCGCTGATGCAGACCGTTATCATGGGGATAATGATTGGGATGTTCCCGATCATGGTGATGGCCGCCATGTTTAATATGATGACTCTGCAGGTGCTAAAGGGGTATGTGTTTGCGCTTATCTGGCTGCAGACGTGGCCATTACTGTTCGCCATCCTGAACAGCGCAATGGCCTACTATGCGAAGCAAAATGGCGTCCCAGTCGTTCTCTCTGAGTTGTCGCAGGTTCAGCTCAAAAACTCGGATATTGCGACCACCGCGGGCTATATTGCCGTGATGATACCGCCTTTGTCGTGGGGGATCGTGAAGAGCATGGGAGCAGCCTTCTCCAGTGCCTACAGCCATTTTTCTTCATCGGGGCTCAGTGCAACATCGCAGGCTGCCTCCGGCGTGGTGGACGGCAATTACTCTTTCGCCAACATGCAGATGGAGAACGTCAGCGGCTACAGCTGGGGTACCAACAGTACAACCAGTTTCGGACAGATGTCACGGCAGCTGGCGAATGGGGGCATGAGCACGCAGACGAGGGATGGATCGATGGTCTGGGACAGTGGTGGTGCAATGTCAAAACTGCCGGTGGATATCAACGTCGGTCGTCAGATAGCCAGTGCGCAGCAACAGATGGCCCGTGAGGCTGATGTCCAGGCCGAAAGCGCGCTGCATGGCTATAACAGCAGCGTGACAAGTGCCTGGAATAGTCTGCAGCAATTTGGCACCAATAAAGGGAACAGCGCCTCAACAACGACCGGAGCTGATACTACCGATTCTTCGCAGGACTCGATGGCCAGAAGCAAGATGTGGAATGCGGTTGTTGCTAATGCGAAAGCCAACAACATCAGTAATGAGGAGTCTTTCCAGCAGTTGATGGATGATTCAGCTAAAAGTACGCAGGGCGTTGATTTATACGGATCTGGTAAGTGGAGTTCAGGGGATCAGCTGTTTGGTAAGCTAGGTAAATGGGGAACTGGGTTATCTGCTGAGGCCGGAGTTAAAGGCAGTGCGGGTTGGACCCACAGCTCGGGTAACACAGATAATGTTGGCACTTCCGGTCGTGAATCGAATGACAGCCGACATGATACCAGTAGTCAGGCGGCCAAAGACTTTAAGGAAGCATCCGATTACTTTACCAGCCGCAAAACCACCACATCGGGCAACATTACCGATAATAATGCCAGCTCGCGTGTTGACCAGTTTGCCGCGTCACTCTCCAGTGCCAAAAACAGCTATGACCAGTATACAAGCAGCCGGACACGCAGCCATGAGTACAGTGAGATGGCGTCACGCACAGAGAGCATGACTGGCCAGATGAACGAAAACCTGACTCAGCAGTTTGCGAACTTTGTTCAGCATCGTGCTCCACAGGATGCCGAGGCCATTCTGACCAATACCAGTTCTCCTGAAATTGCGGCGCAGCGTGAAGCCCTGGCGCGTGAATTCGTCAAAGAGCAGGTAGAACCCAGGGTTGATGCTGCGTATCAACAGGGTCGTGAAAGCATTGGACAGAATATGGCTGGGGTGTCAGGTGGTGGTGACAATGGATCGGTAATGGCCGACTACCGACAAAATTCTGGTCGTATCGATGCTATGACGCAAGATGCGGGTATTAAGGATAATGTGGATCAGAAAGTTGGTGGGATGATTACAGAGAATAAACAACAGCAGCAGGAAACCCGCGAAAACATACAACGGCAAGGCGCAGAGGTGAAAAATGAGAATACTGAAATGGAAAAGGACCATAAAACAAAAGCAAATGAGTTTAAAGGTGATTATAATGAAAGAAAGAGTAAGGTGAAATCTTTACCAGGAGCTGACTCGCCTACTGAGTTAGAGGCAAAAGCGGCGAAAATTCAAAAGGATTATCTTGATGGTAAAAGGTAAAAATGATGATTACGAACAAACTACTTATTGAGGAAGTGGAGGAGCTGAAAAATCTACTTTCACAAGGGAAGGCTGAAATTCCATCTTTTTGGGAGTGCCTTTGGCCTGGCGTAGTGTTAGTTGCATGGAATATGCTTTGCGCTGTAATTAGTGTGGATGCTGTTTATTTGACCGGAAAGTATATATTTCATGTTTTGGTTTTTCCTGTCGGGGTCAGTATCATTATGCTCCTAGGGAAGGTGCGAACAAGTTCCTGATATGAGATCATCATATTCATCCGGAGCGCATCCCAGAGGGACATCATGAGCCATCAACTCACCTTCGCCGATAGTGAATTCAGCACTAAGCGCCGTCAGACCCGAAAAGAGATTTTCCTCTCCCGCATGGAGCAGATTCTGCCATGGCAGAATATGACCGCTGTCATCGAGCCGTTTTATCCCAAGGCGGGCAATGGCCGACGGCCCTATCCGCTGGAGACCATGCTGCGTATTCACTGCATGCAGCATTGGTACAACCTGAGCGACGGTGCCATGGAAGATGCCCTGTACGAAATCGCCTCCATGCGCCTGTTTGCCCGATTATCCCTGGATAGCGCCCTGCCGGATCGCACCACCATCATGAATTTCCGCCACCTGCTCGAGCAGCATCAACTGGCCCGTCAATTGTTCAAGACCATCAATCGCTGGCTGGCCGAAGCAGGCGTCATGATGACCCAAGGCACTTTGGTGGATGCCACCATCATTGAGGCACCCAGCTCGACCAGGAACAAAGAGCAGCAACGCGATCCGGAGATGCATCAGACCAAGAAAGGCAATCAGTGGCACTTTGGCATGAAGGCCCACATTGGTGTCGATGCCAAGAGTGGCCTGACCCACAGCCTGGTCACCACCGCGGCCAACGAGCATGACCTCAATCAGCTGGGTAATCTGCTTCATGGAGAGGAGCAATTTGTCTCAGCCGATGCCGGCTACCAAGGAGCGCCACAGCGCGAGGAGCTGGCCGAGGTGGATGTGGACTGGCTGATCGCCGAGCGTCCCGGCAGGGTAAAAACCTTGAAGCAGCATCCGCGCAAGAACAAAACGGCCATCAACATCGAATACATGAAAGCCAGCATCCGTGCCAGGGTGGAGCACCCGTTTCGCATCATCAAGCGGCAGTTCGGCTTCGTGAAAGCCAGATACAAGGGGCTGCTGAAAAACGATAACCAACTGGCGATGTTATTCACCCTGGCCAACCTGTTTCGGGTGGACCAAATGATACGTCAGTGGGAGAGATCTCAGTAAAAACCGGAAATAACGCCAGAAATGGTGGAAAAAATAGCCTAAATAGGCTGATTCGATGTGTTTGCGGGAAAAAAATCGGCCCAGATCCGCGAAATTTTAATCAGCGAGTCAGCTTGGGAAGAAATGACCTGCTTATTCGCACCTTCCCTAGGTATTGCCAGTTCACGCTCTCTCTTTTTGTCAGTCCCTAAAAACTTTAGAGAAAAATCGAATATATATCGCTTTTTTTCTAAGAAGGTTTCGATTTATGCTGTTGTGTACATGGCAGTGATTATGTTATTAGCTATTTGTAATAGAGTGGTTTATGACACGCCATTTTCTTTTGCATTTATGGTTATTTTAACGTCTGTTTTTTTTGGTTTTGTCATGAATCTGGATTTTGGACGCTATCAGCTATCATTGCTCACCTCTGCAATAAACTCTTTCCGAGCGGAAAAGTTGGGGGGGTAATCATCCAGAAGCGACCTATCAATTATGGTGGTTTATTAACAGACTAAAAATTTCTTTTGGTTATTATTATCTGTCTAGGTTGTTATTGGTTTTTACATCTCGCTTAAAATTCGTATATAGTGAATGCGCATTCCGAAATCATAAGAGAATGTGTATTTACTCGTATTGATTATGTCACAAGGATTCAGGATGAAGCTTAATAAAGTCATGGCTGTGATGGTCGTCAGCTCTGCGCTGGTGTTATCTGGATGTAGTGCAATGGGAACCGCCATTAAAAAGAGAAATCTGGAAGTAAAAACCCAGATGAGCGAAACAATCTGGCTGGAACCTTCAAATAATAAGACGGTTTATCTGCAAATCAAAAATACCTCCGATAAGGATATGAGTGGCCTGCAGGCAAAAATTGCCAGCGCCGTCACTTCAAAGGGATATCAGGTCGTCAGTAACCCGGATACGGCGGGCTACTGGATCCAGGCGAACGTGCTTAAGGCCGATAAAATGGACCTTCGTGAGTCTCAGGGCTGGTTAAGCCGGGGTTATGAGGGCGCTGTGACTGGCGCCGCTTTAGGGGCAGGGATTACCGCTTACAACTCCAGTTCTGCGGGAGCAACCCTGGGGGTAGGACTTGCAGCCGGTCTGGTGGGGATGGCGGCTGATGCGATGGTGGAAGATGTGAACTACACCATGATCACCGATGTTCAGATCGCGGAAAGAACCAAAACTCAGGTTCAGACTGATAACGTGGCCGTATTACGTCAGGGAACATCCGGCGCAAAAGTGCAGACAAGTACTGAAACGGGTAATCAGCACAAATACCAGACTCGCGTCGTCTCTAACGCTAATAAAGTTAACCTCAAGTTCCCTGAAGCCCAGCCTGTTCTTGAAGACCAGCTGGCAAAATCGATCGCTAATATTCTGTAAGCTTTCTATTCCACGGCCCGGTCCCCGGGCCATACTGGCATCACCTTTCTGGTGTGTCAGAATTCATTCGTCAAATAATCTATGAATTCCAGATCTGAACGGTGAACAGTTGCGCAATTTATTTGTGCATCTGTGAGGCGTTGCCGCCTTCGGCGGAATCTTTTCGTCTTTATTTGATCAGAGGTTATTTATGGCAATATCTGAACCTGTCATGTCTCTTGAAACACATAAACTGATGCCTGGCGATATTTATCCACACCCTGCTATGGGGGGCTTATTCCCTGCAACCCCGTGAGGTCTGTTTTCGCTGATTAATTTGTCCTTCCGACCCTAATAATTTACTGACGGATTAGTGCCATGAGTTTCAATGCCAAAGATATGACGCAGGGCGGTCAGATCGCCAATATGCGCTTTCGCATGTTTGGTCAGATTGCCAATATTATTTTCTACGTGCTGTTTATTTTATTCTGGGTACTGTGCGGGCTGATGCTGATGTATAGGCTTAGCTGGCAAACCTTTGTGAACGGCTGCGTATACTGGTGGTGTACGACGCTGGGTCCGATGCGCGATATTATTCGTTCCCAGCCGGTATACACCATTCAGTATTACGGCCAGTCGCTGGAATATACCTCAGAACAAATCCTGGCCGATAAATATACTATCTGGTGCGGAGAGCAGCTGTGGACCAGTTTCGTCTTTGCTGCCGTGGTTTCTCTTGTTATCTGTATCGTGACGTTCTTCATCGCCAGCTGGGTGCTGGGCCGCCAGGGGAAACAGCAGAGTGAGGATGAGAATACCGGCGGGCGCCAGCTTTCCGATAAGCCCAAAGAAGTGGCCCGCCAGATGAAGCGTGATGGTATGGCCTCCGATATTAAAATTGGCGATCTGCCTATTCTTAAAAACTCCGAAATCCAGAACTTCTGCCTCCACGGTACCGTAGGCTCCGGTAAATCAGAAGTGATCCGCCGGCTACTGAACTACGTGCGTGCACGTGGCGATATGGCCATCATTTATGATCGCTCCTGTGAGTTCGTCAAAAGCTATTACGACCCGTCACTGGATAAAATCCTCAACCCGCTGGACTCGCGCTGCGCGGCCTGGGATTTGTGGAAAGAGTGCCTGACGCTGCCGGACTTCGACAACATCTCCAACACCCTTATCCCGATGGGTACCAAAGAAGACCCGTTCTGGCAGGGCTCCGGTCGCACTATCTTTGCCGAAGGCGCGTATCTGATGCGCGAAGACGACGATCGCAGCTACGAGAAGCTGGTCGATACCATGCTGTCCATTAAAATCGACAAGCTGCGCGCCTATCTGCAGAACACGCCGGCAGCGAATCTGGTTGAAGAGAAAATTGAGAAAACCGCCATCTCCATTCGTGCCGTGCTGACCAACTACGTTAAGGCTATTCGCTACCTGCAGGGCATCGAGAAGAACGGGGAGCCGTTCACTATTCGGGACTGGATGCGCGGTGTCCGTGAGGACAGACCCAATGGCTGGCTGTTTATCTCCTCCAACGCTGACACCCATGCTTCCCTGAAGCCGGTTATCTCGATGTGGCTGTCAATTGCCATCCGCGGCCTGCTGGCGATGGGTGAGAACCGTAACCGGCGCGTGTGGATATTCGCCGACGAGCTCCCCACGCTGCACAAGCTGCCTGACCTGGTCGAAATCCTCCCTGAGGCGCGTAAATTTGGTGGTTGTTATGTGTTCGGTATTCAGTCCTATGCCCAGCTGGAAGATATCTATGGCGTCAAGCCTGCCGCCACGCTCTTTGACGTAATGAATACCCGGGCCTTCTTCCGTTCACCCAGCAGGGAGATCGCGGAGTTTGCTGCCGGTGAAATTGGCGAGAAGGAAATCCTCAAAGCCAGCGAGCAGTACTCTTACGGTGCTGACCCGGTGCGTGATGGTGTATCGACCGGGAAAGAAAAAGAGCGGGAAACCCTGGTCAGTTACTCCGATATTCAGACGCTGCCGGACCTGTCCTGTTACGTCACGCTGCCCGGACCGTATCCGGCCGTGAAGCTGGCCCTCAAATACAAGCCGCGTCCGAAAATTGCCGAGGGATTTATTCAGCGCCGACTCGATACGCGTGTTGACGCCCGCCTCAGTGCGCTGCTTGAAGCGCGTGAATCTGAAGGCAGTCTTGCCAGGACGCTTTTTATGCCGGATGCGCCGGCATCCGGGCCCGCGGATACAAACAGTCACGCCGGTGAACAACCTGAGCCGATCAGTCAGCCTGCGCCAGCAGACATGACAGTATCTCCGGCACCGGTAAAAGCGCCGCCGACAACAAAGAGTCCGGCAGCGGAACCTTCCGTCAGAGCAACGGAGCCTCCCGTCCTGCGGGTCACGACCGTACCGTTGATCAAACCAAAAGCAGCCGCAGCGGCCACTGCTGCCTCAACAGCATCCTCTGCCGGTGCCCCTGCAGCAGCTGCAGGCGGGACAGAACAGGAACTGGCGCAGCAGTCCGCAGAGCAGGGGCAGGACATGCTTCCGGCCGGCATGAACGAGGACGGTGTGATTGAAGATATGCAGGCGTATGACGCCTGGGCAGATGAGCAGACACAGCGGGATATGCAGCGGCGTGAGGAAGTCAATATCAACCACAGCCACCGCCACGATGAGCAGGATGATGTCGAGATTGGGGGGAACTTCTGATGCTTAGTTTCAGCCAGGTTAAATCAGCTGGCAGTGCCGGTAATTACTATACGGACAAGGATAATTACTACGTTATCGGGAGTATGGACGAGCGCTGGCAGGGTAAAGGCGCGGAAGCGCTTGGTCTTGAAGGAAAGGTGGACAAGCAGGTCTTCACGGAGCTTCTGCAGGGAAAACTACCTGATGGCAGCGACCTGACCCGGATACAGGATGGCGTGAATAAACACCGGCCCGGTTACGATCTGACCTTCTCGGCCCCCAAAAGTGTATCGATGCTGGCTATGCTGGGCGGCGATAAGCGTCTTATCGATGCTCATAATCGCGCGGTGACAGTGGCTCTTAACCAGGTGGAGTCCCTTGCCTCCACACGGGTAAAGAGAGATGGCGTTTCTGAAACGGTCCTGACCGGGAATCTGATTATTGCCCGCTTTAACCACGATACATCGCGCGCTCAGGACCCACAGATACACACGCACAGCGTGGTTATCAATGCGACACAGAACGGCGATAAATGGCAGACGCTGGCCAGCGATACCGTCGGTAAAACCGGGTTTTCCGAAACCATACTGGCCAACCGCATCGCATTCGGAAAGATATACCAGAACTCTCTCAGGGCCGATGTTGAGTCTATGGGTTACAAGACAGTGGATGCGGGTAAGAATGGCATGTGGGAGATGGAGGGCGTGCCGGTTGAGTCGTTTTCCACGCGCAGTCAGGAGCTCCGGGAGGCTGCAGGACCCGATGCCTCCCTGAAGTCCCGGGATGTGGCCGCGCTCGATACCCGCAAGTCGAAAGAAGCCATCGATCCGGCAGAGAAGATGGTGGAGTGGATGAACACGCTGAAGGAGACCGGGTTTGACATCCGGGGGTACCGTGAGGCCGCCGATGCGCGGGCCGCAGAGCTGGCCCGTGCACCTGCCGCGCCGGTGAACACTGACGGTCCGGATATCACGGATGTGGTGACGAAAGCGATTGCCGGTCTCAGCGACCGCAAGGTGCAGTTCACGTATGCCGACCTGCTGGCACGCACGGTCGGCCAGCTGGAGGCGAAGGACGGTGTCTTTGAGCTGGCGAGAAAGGGCATCGATGCCGCCATTGAACGGGAGCAGCTTATCCCTCTCGATCGCGAGAAAGGCCTGTTCACCTCAAACATCCACGTTCTCGATGAACTCGCCGTCAAAGCCCTGAGTCAGGAGGTGCAGCGCCAGAATCATGTCTCTGTCACGCCCGATGCGTCTGTGGTGCGCCAGGTCCCTTTCAGCGATGCCGTCAGCGTGCTGGCGCAGGATCGCCCGGTCATAGGTATCGTTTCCGGTCAGGGCGGTGCAACCGGCCAGCGGGAGCGGGTGGCCGAGTTAACCCTGATGGCCCGGGAGCAGGGGCGTGACGTCCATATCCTGGCGGCCGATAACCGTTCACGAGATTTTCTCGCCGGTGATGTGCGTCTGGCCGGGGAAACGGTGACCGGTAAATCCGCCCTGCAGGACGGGACGGCGTTTATTCCGGGCGGAACACTCATCGTGGATCAGGCGGAGAAGCTGAGCCTGAAGGAAACGATTTCCCTGCTTGATGGCGCGATGCGCCATAACGTGCAGGTCCTGCTCTCCGACAGCGGGAAGCGCAGCGGGACCGGCAGCGCGCTGACGGTGCTGAAGGACAGCGGCGTGAATACGTATCGCTGGCAGGGTGGCCATCAGACCACCGCCGACATCATCAGTGAACCGGATAAAGGAGCACGCTACAGCCGGCTGGCACAGGAGTTTGCCGTCAGCGTGCGTGAAGGGCAGGAAAGCGTGGCCCAAATCAGCGGGACGCGTGAACAGAGCGTACTCAACGGCCTCATCCGAGACTCCCTCAGACAGGAGGGGGTGCTGGGTGAGAAAGACACGACCATTACAGCCCTGACGCCGGTGTGGCTGGACAGCAAAAGCCGGGGCGTGCGGGATTATTACCGGGAGGGGATGGTGATGGAACGCTGGGATCCGGAGACCCGGACGCACGATCGCTTTGTCATTGACCGGGTGACCGCGAGCAGCAATATGCTGACCCTGAAAGACCGGGAAGGGGACCGTCTTGATCTGAAGGTTTCCGCGGTCGACAGCCAGTGGACGCTGTTCCGGGCAGATACACTGCCGGTGGCAGAGGGGGAACGTCTGGCGGTGCTCGGGAAGATACCGGACACACGCCTTAAGGGCGGGGAGAGCGTCACAGTGATGAACGTGGAGGACGGGCAGCTGACGGTACAGCGGCCGGGGCAGAAAACCACGCAGACCCTGGCCGTGGGTGCGGGCGTGTTTGACGGTATTAAAGTCGGCCACGGCTGGGTGGAAAGTCCCGGCAGGTCGGTTAGCGAGACGGCAACGGTCTTTGCGTCGGTGACGCAGCGTGAGCTGGATAACGCCACCCTCAACCAGCTGGCACAGAGCGGAAGTCACCTCCGGTTGTACTCGGCGCAGGATGCGGCGCGCACGACGGAGAAGCTGTCGCGGCATACCGCGTTTAGCGTGGTCTCAGAGCAGCTGAAGTCCCGATCCGGCGAGACGGATCTGGATGCGGCCATTGCGCAGCAGAAGGCCGGGCTGCATACCCCGGCAGAACAGGCCATTCACCTGGCCATCCCGCTGCTTGAGAGCCAGGACCTGACCTTCTCCCGGCCCCAGCTGCTGGCGACGGCAATGGAAACCGGGGGCGGGAAGGTTTCGATGGCGGACATCGACACGACCATCCAGGCACAAATCAGGTCGGGGCAGTTGCTGAATGTACCGGTGGCACCCGGGCGTGGCAATGACCTGCTGATATCCCGTCAGGCCTGGGACGCCGAGAAAAGCATCCTGACCCGGGTGCTGGAAGGTAAAGACGCGGTGGCCCCCCTGATGGACCGCGTGCCGGACAGTCTGATGACGGAACTGACCGCCGGACAGCGGGCGGCGACCCGGATGATTCTGGAGAGCACGGACCGGTTCACGGTGGTTCAGGGGTATGCCGGGGTGGGGAAAACCACCCAGTTCCGGGCAGTCATGAGTGCCATCAGTCTGCTGCCGGAAGAGACCCGCCCGCGCGTCATCGGTCTGGCGCCGACGCATCGCGCGGTCGGGGAAATGCAGAGTGCCGGCGTGGATGCGCGCACGACGGCGTCGTTCCTCCACGACACGCAGCTGCTGCAGCGCAATGGGCAGACACCCGATTTCAGCAACACCCTGTTCCTGCTCGACGAGAGCTCGATGGTGGGGCTGGCCGATATGGCAAAAGCCCACTCCCTCATCGCCGCCGGCGGTGGACGGGCGGTGCCCAGCGGGGATACCGACCAGCTGCCGCCCATCGCGTCGGGCCAGCCGTTCAGGCTGACGCAGCAGCGCAGCGCCGCCGACGTTGCCATCATGAAAGAGATTGTGCGCCAGGTACCTGAGCTGCGACCGGCGGTCTACAGCCTGATTGAGCGGGATGTGCACCGCGCCCTGACCACCATTGAGCAGGTCACGCCGGAGCAGGTGCCGAGAAAAGAAGGCGCCTGGGCGCCGGGCAGTTCTGTGGTGGAATTCACACAGAAGCAGGAAAAGGAGATAGAAAAGGCACTGAGCGAGGGGAAAACCCTGCCGGAAGGTCAGCCCGCGACGCTCTACGAGGCGCTGGTGAAGGACTATACCGGACGGACCCCGGAGGCACAGTCGCAGACGCTGGTGATCACCCATCTGAATAAGGACCGGCGGGCGCTGAACAGTCTGATCCATGACGCACGGCGGGAGAACGGGGAAACCGGCAAAGAGGAAATCACCCTGCCGGTGCTGGTCACGAGTAACATCCGTGACGGTGAACTGCGCAAACTGTCGACCTGGACGGCTCACAAGGAGGCGGTGGCGCTGGTTGATAACGTATACCACCGTATCAGCAAAGTGGATAAGGATAATCAGCTGATCACCCTGACAGACAGTGAAGGAAAGGAGCGATTTATCTCACCCCGGGAGGCATCGGCAGAAGGCGTCACGCTCTATCGTCAGGAAAAGATCACCGTGTCTCAGGGGGACCGAATGCGCTTCAGCAAAAGTGACCCGGAGCGCGGCTATGTGGCCAACAGTATCTGGGAAGTGCAGTCTGTTTCGGGTGACAGTGTCACGCTGTCTGATGGCAAAATCACCCGTACGCTGACCCCGAAGGCGGAGCAGGCACAGCAGCATATCGACCTCGCCTACGCCATCACCGCCCACGGCGCCCAGGGGGCCAGCGAGCCGTATGCCATCGCGCTGGAAGGGGTGGCCGGTGGCCGGGAACAGATGGCCAGCTTTGAGTCTGCCTATGTGGCTTTATCCCGCATGAAACAGCATGTTCAGGTCTACACCGACAACCGTGAGGGCTGGATAAAGGCCATCAAGAATTCACCTGAGAAAGCGACGGCGCACGATATTCTTGAACCCCGTAACGACCGGGCGGTGAAAACAGCCGATCTGCTGTTCGGGCGGGCAAGGCCACTGGATGAAACCGCCGCGGGCCGGGCAGCCCTGCAGCAGTCCGGTCTGGCACAGGGAAGTTCACCAGGAAAATTCATTTCTCCGGGGAAAAAGTACCCTCAGCCGCATGTGGCGCTGCCGGCATTTGATAAAAACGGGAAAGCCGCCGGTATCTGGCTCAGCCCGCTGACCGATCGGGACGGACGGCTGGAGGCTATCGGCGGAGAGGGACGAATTATGGGCAATGAAGACGCCCGGTTCGTGGCGCTGCAGAACAGCCGCAACGGAGAAAGCCTGCTGGCCGGGAATATGGGGGAGGGCGTCAGAATGGCCCGCGACAATCCCGATACCGGGGTGGTGGTGCGGCTGGCCGGTGATGACCGCCCCTGGAACCCCGGGGCCATGACCGGCGGGCGGGTATGGGCTGATCCGGCGCCGGTGGGTCCGGTACCGCAGGCCGGGGCTGACATTATCCTCCCGCCAGAGGTTCTGGCGCAGCGGGCGGCAGAAGAACAGCAGCGCCGCGAAATGGAAAAACAGGCGGAACAGACTGCCCGGGAAGTGGCCGGGGAGGCGCGTAAAGCCGGCGAGCCGGCGGACCGGGTGAAAGAGGTTATCGGGGACGTCATTCGCGGACTGGAGCGTGACCGGCCGGGTACGGAGAAAACGACGCTACCGGATGATCCTCAGTTCCGGCGCCAGGAGGCGGCGATTCAGCAGGTGGCCTCAGAAACTCTGCAGCGTGAGCGTTTGCAGGCTGTGGAGCGGGACATGGTGCGTGACCTGAACCGCGAGAAAACCCTCGGGGGCGACTGACGCGCCTGCGGCTTGTCTGCCCCGGCAGGGCCTCCGGTTAACACCGGACACCCTGCCGGGGTGCGGAAAAAAGAGAGAAGGATACAGAGATGACAGCACACACAATGGGTTTCAGAGCCGCTGACCGCTGGCTGCAGGCATTACTGACCTGGACACCGGGTCAGACGGATATGATTAAAACGGTGGCCCTGGTCCTGATGGTCACCGACCATGCCGGGTTACTGCTGGCACACAATAACGAGATAATGCGGCTTCTGGGACGGGGCTGTTTTCCGCTGTTCGGTCTGGCATGGGGAATGAATCTGGCACGGCACGCGGAAATACGCCAGTCGCAGCTCAACAGCCTGTGGGTCTGGGCGCTGGTTGCCCAGGTGTCGTTTATGCTCATCGGGTACCCGTGGTATACCGGGAATATTCTGTTTGCCTTTGCCGTCACGGGCCAGGTCCTGCGGTGGGTCAGCCAGCCGTCCTGGTATTACACCCTCCCGGCGGCTGGACTGCTGGTCGCCTGGATACCCCTGTCAACCGCCAGCTACGGCATGGCCGGAGTGGGTATGCTCACCGCCAGCTGGCTGCTTTGTCGCGCACAGCATGCACCGGAACGGCTGGGATACGGTGTGCTGTGGGCCCTCATGGTGTTGCTGATGAATATGAATGACGTGAGTGAATCAGTGGCCGGGCTGGCGATTGCGCTGCTGACGCTGATGGTGTGCTCATCTGCCGGAGAGCGTGTGAAACGCTTCTGGCCGCGGCAGTTCTTCGTGATGTTCTATGCGGTGCACCTGGCGGTACTGGGTATTGTCGTCTCAATGTGAAACCAAGAGCAGGAAAGGGCGATGTCGTTCAGGTATAGTAGCTCTTATTAGCTGAACGATAGGCAATTGTTATGGCAGAAGAAAAACGCCCTGTACTGAGCCTGAAACGAAAACCGGCGGAGAACAGTACGACCCCCGCAGAGGCGACCCCTGCTCCTGGTGTGGTGCGCCGTAAGAAGGTCGTGGTGGTCTCGTCCCCGCCGGCCTGGAAGGCAAAGAAAGCGAAACTTGAGAAGGTTAAACAAGTGGCCGAAGCCGCCGCGCGCAACACTGCGCCGGCGCCGGTTAAAGCGGTAAAGACGCCACCTCCGGTGCGTTATCTTCGCCTGCTGCCGCCGGAACAGGCCATTATGACGCTGAAGGCTTTCTGGCCACAGCTGTTCGACGGAAACTCCCCCCGTCTGCTGGTAACGGGCATGCGCGAACAGCTGTTTGCCGATATTGTGAAGCGCGACCTGCCGCTGTCGCATAAACAGGTGATCAAGTGCCTGAAGAGTCTGACCCGGTCTGCGGGCTATCTGTCCCGGATGAAGGTGGGGGCCTCCCGCTATGATCTGCAGGGGAATGCCGTCGCGACCGTCACCGCAGAGGAAGCGCAGTACGCCAGTGAGCGCATGATGAAAGAACTCCTGCGAACGGAGCGTATGCGGAGCCAGTCTGCTGACTGAATACAATCGGGGAGAGGAAATGGATTTTGAAGCGCGGAAACAAAAGGCGCTGGCGATAATGGCCAGCCGTAAGATGTGGAAAAGCAATTATGCACCGCTTCTGATACGCCTGCTGTGGCGGCTGGGGATAAAGATTCCCCCTCTGCCGTTTGCTCCGCTCTGGCAGGTTTTTGGCGTGATGACAGCCTCTTTCTCCGTCGGATACGGGCTGTGGATGTACTGGATGGTGTGGCGGGCCCAGGGGATGTCCCCCCTGTTCGCTTGTAAAATCAGTCTTATCGCCGGCGTGTTATTTGGCCTGACGATGGCGTTGTTTCATCTGTGGCGCCGAAAGGTGAATAAATTACCTGACTGGAAAGATTTATAACGGAATCAGAAGAACGCCGGAAACAGGACTTACCCTGGCTGAATGGCATGAATTTTCGCGCTATGCACTTGCGTGCATACTCATGCATGCCGTAAAAACAGAGCCTGCGCGTTTCTGGCGGGTTTTCGGGTGGTTTGTTGCCTGTTTTACCGGTTTTCCGTCAGAAACGCCCTGAGGCCGTTTTAGCGGTGCGTACAATTAAGGGATTATGGTAAATGGTGACTTGGTTAATCATAAACATCCTGGGGGATGGCATACACCAGCTGGATATCCGGTGCATCGTTGAGCCATCGACCTGATTTTTTCATCAGGTAGCCACCAATTTCTTCGGTAGTCAGCCGAGCATGAAACAATGCTTCATCATTGAACCAGCAGTCAGGGTGATAGATGAGATCCAGTGGGTTTGCCCTGAAATTAATCTCCAGTAACTGGAGTGCATAGCTGTGGTCAGATGCACTACCTTCTGCTTTGCGTATAAAGTTGATAACGTCGTTCAGTTCTGTCCATGTAAAGTCATCAAGGTATTTTTCCTGATTAAGCGCCATCCTGGTGAAATCTAGTGCACTTGTCCAGGATGAAAAATCACGAAAATCAGAGAACCCGCAGGGCATGACGACCTGTGCATTCCAGTCTGCCATCATCTGTTTTAGTTCTTCATTGTTTTCGTCCATCCCGTTATCGATGTGATCGAGAATGCCATTCAGCTGACTGACCAGTTCTTTCATCTGTTTACGGGTGACCCGTGCGGGTTTCATTCGCTCAGGTAATGGCATCAGAAATACTCTCTTTTTTATCGTGCACTCGGGGGAACTAAGTAATCTATCGGGCTATGAATCAGAGCTCAAATCGTTTTTTTTTCTTTCTGATGATCCGCATTCAGCGCTTTTGTGGCTGTAGGCCCATCAGAAGCAGAAAAAGCTGCACGAGCGGAGAAGGTAGCTAAGGAAAAACAGCAAGCAGAAGAGGCTGCAAAAGCATTCGCAGCGAAAACAGCAGCGGCATCCGCCGCTGCGGAAAAAGAACGTCAGAATGCGATTTCTGCTGCGGCTGCTGCAGGTCAACATCAAACTGTTCCTGATGCGCGTAATAATCTGAATCAGGCGACTGCTGAAGCATCACGCCTGAAAACAGTGGCAGATAATGCCCTTAATACAGCGAAGAATAAGCGAAAGGAAGCTATCGATGCCGTACCAGTAGCAACTCAGGCTGAGAAAAAATATCAGGATCTGCAGCAAAGCATTAAAGGCCTCACGCTGAATAATAACGGCCAATACGGTACCCAAAAATGGGAGGTTATCAGTTCGAATAAAGAGCATGACCACTGGGGATACCGGTTCTATCCATCTGGGATCACAAAAGCTCAGGTTGATGCAGCGCAGAATGATGCGGTGAACAAACGAAATGCTGCCTCCAGTCTTGCCAGCCAGGCAACGGCCGCTGAGCAGGCCAGTCTGCAGGCATCAGCTGCCTATAATGCTGCAGAAACGCGCCGTCAGGCTGCCCAGGTTGCATTAGCGTCCGCAGAACAAGCCGCCGCTGCGGCAGAAAAAAACGACAGGCTGATGCAGCAGCGAAAGCCGCTGAGGAGGCCAGAACCATTGCCGAAAAAGCAAAAGCGCTGCTGGCCCGTCGTACAGCCGCAGATAAACTGAAATCTTCAGAGATTCAGGCTGTCAGGGGTATCCCGGCTACAGCGGCACCTTTTGCTATTCCTCTGACCTGGTCAACTGCGTCACGTGGAGGTTTTACTCTGTCGGCTGATGCTGCGGCCAGCCTGGGAGCTTTCATCAGCGAGGCTCTGGCGACGTTACGTGTCGCTGTGGTGGCTAACCCGGTAGCATTAACCATTGCCGGTCTTGTGTTATCGAAATCAGTTGGCGTCGGTAGTGATATGGTGCCCGGTCGGGATATCAGTTCGATGATGCCTGGCGATGCGTTTAGTCTGCCTGATACCGCGGCATTGAATAAAGCAGCAGATCAGAAAACATCTGTCAGTATGCCGGTTCGTGGCCGTCTGGTTATGAATGATAGCGGCATTCTGGATGTTCAGCTGGTCAAAACCAATACTGCCGGTGCCGTGAAGGTCGCTCGTGCTGTACTGGATAAGGAAACCGGCTACTGGGGCTATACTCTTCCCGCTGTCGCAGATGTTCCGGCGCAAACTATTTTTGTCAGCCCGGCTGACGCACCTGGTGCAAACGGACCACTGACGCTAAGCGGGCCGGTACCACTACCGGAGCGTATTCTGCATACCGGTGATCAGATTTCGGCGCCACAGGCTACAGATAAAACCGTGACGCCGGTAGCGGATGACCTCGATTTTGAAGATATTATTCTGGTGTTTCCACCGGAGTCCGGCCTAAAACCGCTGTATATGATGTACCGTAGCCCTCGTAACATGCCCGGTACAGTAAGCGGCAAAGGGCAGAACGTTGGCAATAACTGGATGGGGGGGGGCCAGTACCGGGGATGGTGCTCCTGTTCCTTCCCAGATTGCGGATAAATTACGCGGGAAGACTTTCGGTAGTTTTGATTCTTTCCGTCGGGCGTTCTGGAAAGCGGTTGCTGACGATTCTGCACTAAGCAAGCAATTTAGTGAAGCTGATATTAATCAGATGAAAGCTGGAAGGGCACCTACTGCGGACTTTTTAGAATCAGTAGGGAAACGTGTTAAAATTGAATTACACCACGAAAAAGAAATATCTCAAGGAGGGGCTGTTATGGATGTCGATAACATTAAGGCGCTAACACCTAAAAATCATATTGAGACACATAAAGGAAAATAAAATGGCTGGTAATAAAATTTCAGATTTTACGGAAGAAGAATTTACTGCTTTTGTTAGTAAAATAATCGCTGCTGATTTTCAAACTGACAAAGAGAACGATGATGCTATTTATGGCACTGTTGCAAATAGTCGGTGGTGATAAACTTATCATCCCCTTTTGCTGATGGAGCTGCACATGAACCCATTCAAAGGCCGGCATTTTCAGCGTGACATCATTCTGTGGGCCGTACGCTGGTACTGCAAATACGGCATCAGTTACCGTGAGCTGCAGGAGATGCTGGCTGAACGCGGAGTGAATGTCGATCACTCCACGATTTACCGCTGGGTTCAGCGTTATGCGCCTGAAATGGAAAAACGGCTGCGCTGGTACTGGCGTAACCCTTCCGATCTTTGCCCGTGGCACATGGATGAAACCTACGTGAAGGTCAATGGCCGCTGGGCGTATCTGTACCGGGCCGTCGACAGCCGGGGCCGCACTGTCGATTTTTATCTCTCCTCCCGTCGTAACAGCAAAGCTGCATACCGGTTTCTGGGTAAAATCCTCAACAACGTGAAGAAGTGGCAGATCCCGCGATTCATCAACACGGATAAAGCGCCCGCCTATGGTCGCGCGCTTGCTCTGCTCAAACGCGAAGGCCGGTGCCCGTCTGACGTTGAACACCGACAGATTAAGTACCGGAACAACGTGATTGAATGCGATCATGGCAAACTGAAACGGATAATCGGCGCCACGCTGGGATTTAAATCCATGAAGACGGCTTACGCCACCATCAAAGGTATTGAGGTGATGCGTGCACTACGCAAAGGCCAGGCCTCAGCATTTTATTATGGTGATCCCCTGGGCGAAATGCGCCTGGTAAGCAGAGTTTTTGAAATGTAAGGCCTTTGAATAAGACAAAAGGCTGCCTCATCGCTAACTTTGCAACAGTGCCCTCGAAAATAGTTCTTGAAATTCTATTCTTGATTGCATATCATCTCAACGAGTTTCGATAAGAAAGGATGCGCATGCGACCGTCTGTTGTGCTTGACATGAAGCGAAGCGCAGTGCGTGAAGCGGTAGGCCGCTTTCGCGCCGCGAACCCGCGCGTCTTCGGCTCGGTGCTGCATGGCACCGACCGGGATGGCAGCGACCTCGACCTGTTGGTCGATGCGCTGCCCGGTGCCACGTTGTTGGACTTGGGCGATTTGGAAGAAGAACTGAAATCGCTGCTCGGCGTTGACGTCGATCTGCTGACTCCCGGCGACCTGCCGCCGAAGTTCCGGGCCAAGGTGCTCGCGGAGGCGCAACCGATATGAGCGAGAACCGCCTGCCCGATTACCTCGACCACATTCAGCAGGCCGCAACCGATGCGCGCAGCTTCGTGGAAGGGATGGCCAAGGACGACTTCTTGGCCGACAAGCGCACCCAGCAGGCCGTCATCATGAGCCTGATCGTCATCGGCGAGGCGGCCACAAAGGTGATGGATGGCTACGTCGAGTTCACCCAGGCGCATGCCGACGTGCCGTGGCGCAGCATGCGCAATATGCGTAATCGCATGGCTCACGGCTATTTCGACATCAACCTCGATGTGGTGTGGGAGACGGTACAGGAATGGCTGCCGGCGTTGCTCCAGCAATTGCCCGCCGTGCGTCAGGATGCCGACGATGAAGACCGTAACGACAACTGTGAAAGAGGGATCTCCGATGACTGTTGAATCGAGAATATTTTCTGTAGCCGAGTATGTTCAGCCGTCCGAAGGCGAGCCTATTCGTTCCGTTGTGCTTGAAACCCGAGACTCAATTATCGTGGTTTGGCATGTCCATCCCGGGCAGGAAATTGCGGCTCACATTCATCCTCACGGCCAAGACACGTGGACTGTTTTGTCGGGAATGGCTGATTACTTTCAGGGCAATGGGATTGTTCGTGCCCTCAGGGAAGGTGAGATAGCCGTGGCAAGACCGGGCCAAGTGCACGGGGCGCGAAATACAGGTACCGAGCCATTTGTGTTAGTCTCGGTTGTGGCATCAGCCAATGCCGGTTTCGTATTGGCTGAGCGATAGAGCCCAATCTCTGGAGTTGGTCCAATGAGCGGTCGGGGAGATAGGTAACAGACATGCAGCGGACACGGCTGCTAAACCAGGTCGCAAACCTCCTTGCGTCGCAGCGTGCCGCAAGCGACGCGATCAATCGAATGGGGTCGGCATGAGACTGAACACCATCCAGTTCCCGACCGCGTAGCCGCCTGTCCTGCCGATCAGGTCTTGACCATCGACGCCTGGGATCAGTCCTGAATGTTCTTGGAGACCACTACGTTATGAGCCGCAGCCGCCGCAAAACACCCATCGTCGGGCACACGACCTGCGGCAGCGAGCGCGAGGACAAGAAGCTCTGGCATCAGCGCTGGCGCACCCGTGAGCGCACGGCGCTGACCAGCGCGTCGCCCGAAGCCCTGAGCGCCCATCTGCCCCTGCTGGAAAACCAGGCCAGCAGCGTCTGGTCGATGGGCAAGGATGGCCGCTCCTACTGGCCCGTCAAGCGCCAGGCCGCCACGGCGGATCGCATCGCCAATCACAAGGGACGCAACCCGCAAGAACGCGCCTCCCTGAAAAAGCGCCTGCTGCGCAAGTGGATGAGCAAATGAAGCTCTCCTTCCATCAGCACATTGCGCTGTTCTGGATGATCGGTGCTCCGGGCGTCTTCGCGCCCGTGATCGAGAACGCCAAGCGGCCCGATGCCGGCGCCGTCATGGCGTGGGGTGTCGCGATCGTGGCGGTGATGATCCTCTTCACCCCTTTGCTGCTGCGCTGTCCACCATTCCGGCGCTGGTATGGCCGGACGGATGCGCTGTCGGAGCGGCAGCGCCAGGCGCTTGCCGAGCGCGGCCTGCGCCGCTACTACCAGACCGCTTTCGATGACGGCTACGTGCCCCGCGTGATGCCCTACGTGTGGCGCATCATCTGGACGGTCGGCGGGTTGATGGCTGTGACCGCCGTACTGCCTACCAACACCGGACGGCCAGCCTTCGATGCCTTGGTGGTCTTCTCGACCTGGTATCCGATAGGCGTGATGCTGCTGGTTTTCGCGTCGAGGCCCCTTGGCCGGTTGATTCGCCAAAGAGCACAGGAGCGGCGGAAATGAGCACGTCAACCATCGAGGCGCTGGCCAGCGCCTGGGCAAGGATTGCCGAGGAAGCGGAATTCCCCGCTGACTACGAGGGGACTGCCACACCACAAGCGCATCGGGCTAGCGAAGCTATTCAGGAGCAGATTCGGGAGCGCATCGTCGCCACCAACGACATGCGGCTGTTCAGCCTGCTGCACCTGCTGGGTCAGGCGTCGCTGCGCATGGAGCAAGCGCTGTGGCCGGAGGATTACGAGCGGATGACGCGCGAGGTTGAGGAAGCCCTGCGGCAAGCCACCGACGCCAACGCCAGATCGTACACCCACGAAGAAGTGATGCAGGCGATGCAGGAACGCATCGACCGGGCGCGAGACAAGCCATGTTGATTGGCTATGCGCGCGTCTCGACGCAGGATCAGAACCTGGAGCTGCAACGCGAAGCCTTGAGCAAGGCCGGATGTAAAAAGGTCTTCGAGGACAAGGTGAGTGGCACGCGGGCAGACCGGCCTGGCTTGGCCAAGACGCTCGAAATGCTGCGCGAAGGCGATACTTTGGTCGTCTGGAAGCTCGACCGGCTGGGCCGGTCGGTCAAGCAACTGGTCGATCTGGTCGGCGATCTGCACAAGCACGGTGTCCAGTTCAGGAGCCTCACCGACTCCATCGACACCGGCACACCATCCGGGCGGTTCTTCTTCCACGTCATGGCGAGCCTTGCCGAAATGGAGCGCGAGCTGACCGTCGAGCGCACCCGCGCCGGGCTGGAAGTCGCCAAGCAGCTCGGCCGCAAAGGCGGCCGCAAGCCGAAGATGACCGACAGCAAGATCGAGTCGGCCAAGAAGCTGCTGGCCAGCGGGGTGCCGCCCAAGGACGTGGCCAAGAACCTCGGCGTGTCCATTCCGACGCTGTACCGCTGGGTGCCAGCCTCCACGCACGCTTAGCGTGCTTTATTTTCCGTTTTCTGAGACGACCCCTGCATGACCATTATCGCCGCATATTATTACAACGAAGGTAAGCGAGTCCGTGAAATCAGGCTCGATGAGCACGTCGAACTAAACGAGAATCGCTCGGGCTTCTGCTGGATCGCGCTTAGCGAGCCCACCGCAGACGAACTCAGCGCGATCCAGACGACGTATAACCTCCATCCTTTGGCGATCGACAACGCCATGCACCCGCTGTGCCCGCCCAAGCTCGAGGTCTACAACGATGAGTTGTACGTCGTCGCCCAGACCGCCGAGCTGGTCGGCGACCGGATCAGCTACGGCAAGATGGCGATCTTCACCGGTCACAATCACCTTATCACCGTGCGGCACGGCAATGCCGGAGCGCTGGGCAAACTTCGGGAGCAACTCGAGGCATCGCCGACGCAGTTCGGCAAGGGTGTCGACTATGTGCTGCACGCGATCTTGCACCGAGTGGTCGACCAGTATCTGCCCATCTTCGAAATGATCGAGGACGACGTCCTGGCGATGGAGCGACGGTCGCTGCACGATTTCCTCGAGCCAGAAGAGGTGGCGCGAATCTTCGAACTAAGGTCCGAACTCACGCGGTTCCAGCGCACGCTCGGGGCTATGGCCGAGCTGGTGCGAAAGCTCGTTCGCGGCCACTTTCCCTGCATCAGCGCCGAAATGACACCATATTTCCACGACGTCGCGGACCATGTCCACCGCGTGCAGTCCATGGTCGACGGCCTCCTGCTTGTCCTGTCCACGGTCTTCGAGGCCAGCAGCCTTCTGGAAGCGCAAAGGATCGGTGTGGTCACTCGCCAGCTCGCGGCCTGGGCGGCGATCTTGGCGGTCCCGACGGCGATCGCCGGAATATATGGCATGAACTTCAAGCACATGCCGGAACTGGACACGCCATATGGCTACTTCGTCGTGCTCGGAGTGATAGCGGTGTTCTGCCTTCTCCTATTCATGCGCTTCAAGAAGGCCAAGTGGCTATGAGTAACGCACTTCGCGAGCTTCTCCGTCCGCCGAGTCACAGCGCGCTTTGTGCGCGAGCGTGTCCAATCCAGTTCAAGATGAAGGTGCTTCCATGACCTCCCAGGTGACCGACGTTCTAGAAGCAGTCCAGTCATTCATCGCCAAAGGCTATGACCGCGAATACCGCGTCAAGGACGGCAATCTCGTCGATCTCGAACTAGGGTCAACCCTCGATGCATGCAGCATTCGCGTCGATGCGGCGTTGCGCCTCGAGAGCGGGGACGACGGCGAAGATGCCTCCAACATCTACGCGATCACCGATCCGGCGACAGAGCATAAAGGCCTGTTGATCGACGCCTTCGACGTGTTCCACGAAATCTGCCCCCGCGACTTGTCCGAGCGCCTTGTGGCGCATCGGGAAACAGCACCGGCAGGTGACCAGGACGCGCCGAGCAAGCACGGACTACGGAAAGTCTACAAGAGCGAGTTTCACAGCGATCCCGAGCGTTACGTTCTGCGCGAGGGCTTTCCAGACTTCCCGCCATGCCCTTTCGGCCAATCCTTCAGCATCCTCGGCTTCGATACCGCCGAGCAGGAATATGTCTGGCTCGTCACGAGCATCATTCGAGATCCTCGGCTGATCAGGGTTCCATACCAGGGCGAAGACGTCATCAGCGACGAATAGCGGTGTCGCTTAGCCGGAAAGGCTGGCCTTCCTGGCCCACACATCTGCAGGCTGAACTTTAAGAACATCGAAAATTAGGAGGTGATTATGGACTGGAACAAGGACCACATACGAGAAACTATGCTCTTGCTGGAGACAGCAGCGTTGCACAGCGCTCGCGAAAACTACCTGGACTATGTCTCTACCGCTCGGCTCGATCGGAGCGAACCGATCGAAAACGACGAACTAGCTCAGGCCGAGGTCGCGAGCGACTTCGCTGAAGCGCTCGATGACACGCTCCATGACTACGCCAATAAACTCGAAAAGCTCAGGACGATCGATTTCGGCCCCAAGTTGGCCGTCAACGAAGGCGCTGTCGTCAAGCTGTCCGGCCGCCACTTTGTGATCGCGGTGTCAACGAGCAAGTTTACCTGTCAGGGGCGTGAGCTCATGGGCATTTCCACGATGGCGCCGATCTTCGAAGCGATCGAGGGTGCCCGAGCCGGGGAGACCGTGCAGTTCAACGGCCGGGACCTCACCGTAGAAGACGTGGAATAAAGCCCTCCACCGCAGCCGGCGCGCTAGTGCCGAACGCCCTGCATCTCTTTCTGCATGCATACGGTCACTTGCAGCCGCGTTGACCTGGCTCATCAAAGGCAAACTCATGACAACACCTTCATTCTTCATCACCCCCGGATACGGGACGCGCCTGCATGACGCGCTTCATTATTCTCAGGCAATGCGCATTGGTGACCGCGTGGAGATCTCCGGACAGGGCGGATGGAACGACGATCTCGTCATTCCGGAGTCGATTGAGGAAGAGATCGAGCAGGCGTTCAAGAACGTGGAACGGACGCTCGCGACCGCCGGAGCACGCTGGCCGCATGTGGTCCACGTCAATTCCTATCACGTCGGTGGATTCCCTCCCGTGATCAACGAAACAATGGCCAAGCTGTATCGCCACTACATGCCCGACCGCGCTCCAATCTGGACGCAGTTGGGAATCGAAGCGCTGGGGCTTCCAACCATGCGTATCGAAATTCGCGTAACAGCTATCATCGCCTGACCCCGCGGTTCGTGCAGGCGCCGTGCCGCGCTAATCCCGCACGCCCTGCGCCCGCTTCTCCATGCATATCATCGTATCGAGAGATCCGGTTATCATCGGCGTGCTCGGAGAACGGGGGGCCGCCTTGGCCTGGTTGGCGCGCCTCGGCTGCCTGCGGGCGATGGCCAGCACTGCCAGGAGCGTGAGCAACGCCGCCGCATAAAGGAACAGGCCGCCAGGGCCGACGATATTCATTGCAGCTGCTCCTATTAGGGGGCCAGCGGCTGTCCCGATCCCGTTGAGCAACAGAAGCCCGCGCGCGGTGCCGAGTAGCCGACCGGCCGGAAGATCGTCGTTTGCGACGGCGAGACACAACGAATAAATCGGGATGCCAAAGCCGCCGAACAGCGCACCTGCCGCAAGGAGCAGCGGCAGAGGCGCTTCCACCGCCAACGCTACGCCGATGGCAGACGCTGCGGACGCCAGCGCCGCACCGGCGATGACAAGATTCCGGGGCACTCGATCCGAAAGCCAACCGAGTGGCCAATGGAAGGCGAGCGTTCCACCAAGAACCGCAGCCATGAAGGCGGAGATACCGCCCACATCGAGGCCGATGCTCTGGGCGAAGTTCGCGCCCATGCCCCAGAAACCACCGATAGCCAGGCCGGCCAGGAAAGCGCCAGCCGCAGCGAGAGGTGATACGAGGACGAGGTCCCTGAACGCGACCCATTCCTGTTCCACCTGGGCCGGCGGATGACTGGGCAGCAAGGTGATCGGAACCACCGCCGCTGATATCAGCAGCGACACGATGAGGAACAATGTCACGTCGGCGGGCGGTGCGATGTTGAGTAACGCCTGCCCGATTGCCCATGAGCCCATAGAGACAACTCCGAATATCGACAGGAGCTGCCCGCGTGTGGATGGCAATGCGTGGGCGTTGAGCCAACTCTCCGTTGCGAGGATCATGCCCGCGTAGGCGAAGCCGGTAATCAGGCGAAGCGGCATCCAGGCGATCGGCTCCACGAACGCCACATGGAGAAGGGCGGTCATCGAGGCAATGGCCGCGAAGCCGGCGAAGGTTCTGACATGTCCCACGGAGACGATGATCGGTGGCAACACGAGCGCGCCGATCGTGAAACCCGCGAAATAGAAGGACATCATCGCGCTGATCGCGCCGGTCGAGAACCCCTTATGGCCGGCTCTCACGATCAGGAGCGTGCTCAGCAGGCCATTGCCCAGCAGCAGAGCGGCGACGCTCAGCAGCAGCGCCGCCACCGGCGCGAGAACGAGGCCGCGCTTGCCCGCCGACCTCATGGTATCCATCGCCGGGCTCGTTCTCGGGCCTGACTTGAGGGTTGATACTCTGCCGCACTGATGAACTGGTCGAATGCTTCGCACCAGATGACGACCGTGTTGTAGTCACGGACATCGATGCCGGCAGGCACCTCGACGATGAAGCCGTTGAACGTCTTCACATCGCCCACGCGGACTGATCTGTCCTTGATTAGGAGAAAGGCCTCCTTCGTGTCGACGAAACGTGGTGCGAGGTAGAGCTTGTAGTCGGGACCAGGGGCGAGGCGCCCGATATGGGCGATACGGTCGCGCGAGACCCGGATCTCGCCTTCCCCCCAGTGAAGCAGGTCGCTGCCTTTGAGATCGCGGGCCAGACGCCCTGCGTAGAGCGTCTCGGCTGAGATGGTCCGCAAGGCCGCCGCGTCCGGGGCCTGGGGGGCGGTCAGGATCGGCAGCGTGTAGACACCGCCCGCGAAGCCCATGGCGAGCATCGCGAGATGGGTGGCAATCAGGATGACCCAGCGCCGCATCGGTTACACCAGCTCCAGTCCCTTCACGAGCTGATCGGCGTCGAGATGGAAGTCCGAGAATACGATGCGGCCGCCAGCGTCCATCACGGAGAACCAGGGCGTTCCCCGCGTGCGGTAGTCCTCCATGAAGGTGGGAAGCGTCGCGCCGGCAGGTGGCTCGTCCTGACCGAACGCGACAGGAAGCGCATACTTGAGCTGGTTCACGCGCAGCTTCTCGAAGGTGTTCTCATCCGCTCCTTCGAAGACGGTCTGGATCACCGCGAAGCCCACGCCCTTGGCGCTCAATGCACCATGCAACCTTTGTAGCGTCGGAAATCCATGCAAATGGCAGCCACGGCACCAGTGCTGGAAGGCGAAGAGGACTTTCGGGCCGGTGCCGAGATCCGACAGCTTGAGCGGCGCGATGCTTTCTCCATCCGCGCCAATCCATCTCTGCACCCGCAGCTCGGGGGCTTGTCGTTCGTCGACGCTCATCTGATCCTCCAATTCCGATGCAGAAGTCCGATGAGTGGTCGCGTGTGGCGATGGCACGCGAACCTCACCGCCTTGATCCCCTACAGGTTGTAGGATGCGAGTTCGCCGACCGATACCTCGTGGCCAGCCCCGCCGTTCTTCCGTCGGTGTGTCACCGCCGCCCCTCAATGACAAAGGCGCGATAGCGGGAACCGGCAAAACGGTGCGCAGCGATGGTTTGGTAGGCGGGGCTATGATACCAATCACGGGCGGCCTGCATCGTCGGGAACCGCAAAATTACGGCCCCTTCGACGGGCGGCCCCTCCAAATGCTCCATCGCGCCATAAGCGGCGAGAAAGGTTACGTCGTGGCCATCGAACGATGGGCCGACGCCTGCAGAATAGGTTGCGAGTTCTTCCGGATCGGTGGTTTCTTCGCGGGTGAAGACGACGAACGCTTCCATCTTAAAGTCTTTCATAAGGTCGCATCTGCAGGCCACCGCCGCTGGCGATGGCCTTAAAGTCGTCAGGCTGGCAGCTCGAACCCGATTTTCGTGAGTGCCTCGACGCACGCATCCTGATCCTGCTGATAGTTGCCTCCGGAGATGCCGATCCCGCCGATCAACTTCCCGTCTTCCAGGATCGGATAGCCTCCGCCGACAGCGACCATCCGGGGGCGATAGGCCAGCGGCGCCACTTTTGGATCGTTCGAAACATAGTCGTTCCAGACATGGGTGGGGTACCCAAACGAGGCGGAACTCCAAGCCTTGTCGATGGCAACATCGACGGTGAGAAACGGCGCGTCATCAGTGCGCTCGAACGCGCGCAGGTTACCGGTGGCGTCGACGACGGCGACCGCAGCCGGGATGCCGATTGTACGTGCCGCGGCGATCGCCGCGTCGATGAGGGCGACGGCGGTTTCGCGGTTGATCGAGGCGGTGGCAATGGATTTCGTCATGAAATTTCCTTCGCCGTGGCGTAATCCGTCCGGCGTTCTTGAGGTTAGAAAAGACGTTCGGCGGTGGCAGTCATCAGAAGCCTTCGAGGACAATCTTGCCTCTTGCCGCGCCACTTTCGATCAGTGCGTGCACCGTCTTCAGATTGGCGGCATTAATTGGCGACAATTTTTCGGTTAGCGTCGTGCGAATTTTGCCGTCGTCCACCAGCACCGCCAGCGAATTGAGGATCTTGCCCTGCTCATCCATGTCGGGCGTGCCGTAGAGCGACCGTGTGAACATCAGCTCGTGGTGGATCGACACTGCCTTGCGCTTGAACAGCATGACGTCGAGCGCCTTGGGATCGTCGATGAATCCGAACCGTCCTTGCGGGGCGATCAGTTCGGCGATGTCGGATGCATGCTGCTCGGTATGCGTGGTCGAGAACACGAAAGCGGGAGCGCCGATGTTGAGCTCGGCAATCTGTGGCGCGAGCGGCCGAGAGTGGTCGATGACATGATGAGCCCCAAGCCCTTTAACCCACTCCTGGGTTTCCGGCCGAGAGGCGGTGGAGATGACGATGAGATCCGTGCGCTGTCGAGCGATCTGGATGGCGATCGACCCGACCCCACCCGCACCACCGATGATGAGGATCGCCGCCGCCCCGGGAACGGGCTTCGTCACGTCCAGGCGATCGAACATGGCTTCCCAGGCCGTCAACGTCGTGAGTGGCAGCGCCGCCGCTTCCGCCCAGTCGAGCGACGCGGGTTTACGACCGACGATCCGGGCGTCGACGAGATGGAACTCCGCATTGGTGCCAGGCCTTATGAGCGATCCGGCATAATAGACCTCGTCGCCTACCGCGAACTGCGTCACGTCGGGGCCGACCTCTTGCACGATCCCGGCCGCATCCCATCCCAGCACTTTCCAATCGCCATCAGCGGGCGGCGTGCTGCTGCGGATTTTGTAGTCGACCGGGTTGACCGAGACAGCCTTCACCTCAACCAGGATATCGCCTCCTTCAGCGACAGGCCGAGGCAGATCAATGTCGACCAGAGAGGCGTCCTCGGCGATGGGTCCCGGAACCTTGTAACCAACGGCTTTCATCGGTGTCTCCAGCTTGCTGTATCCTGAAGTCTTATCGATCAGATCGAAATTTCTTCCGAAATATACTCAGGATTTAAAGATTTCGCGTGTCAGACTATGAAGGTATGCGCGCAACATATCCAATAGCGGTACGACATAGTTTCCATACCTCGGAGCCGGATTCAGAAGTTTATCGAAAATAGCGGTTTATTGCTGTTCGGCGGGTGAGCATCCGGATGGAGGCGATAAGCGCCCAAGCGGTTGAGGAGTCGACCTCTCAGCGGTCGCGTTGGCAGGGGCGATCTCGCCCGCCGGTCTCACACCAACGTTGGCAAGCGACGGCGTCCGCTCGAAATCCGCTGACGGGGATACGCCTGCAATGCCGATTCGAAGCTATCGAAACTATAGCTACAGGGTATTGGGAAATCATACTGGACTGACGCTATAGTCTTCACGCATAACCACGACTCAAAATGGTCCAACACTTTTCTCTACGCTAATAGGGGTCGGCTTGGAAAACGGAATCTATGGTCACTCCCGTTTTTGCAACACCGATTTTGACGATAAATTGGCTTGCTTGAATCTATCCGGCGTCTGAATGGGATTTTATTCCCGCGCCTCGATGAGTTCCGCGCCTGATGAACCTCCAGAAAATATACGGCTTCAATGAGCCTTTCCGTTTTACAGGTTCCTCAACAGGCCGGTGGGCCGTTAGTATCATCAATATCAGTATTCGCAAAACCAGATCAGTGATTCTTTAAACCGGTGTATTTCTTCCGTTATGCTACATAAGTTTGCTGTCGTGCCGTTAGGGCCCAGGCTATTCTGGCCAGCTTGTTTGCCAGAGCACAAGTGACGACAAAGTTGCTTTTCCTACACAGTAGATCCCTGACCCAATCGGCCAATTTGCCAGACTGGTGTTCCAGTTTTTGTATGAATACCCTGGCACATTGAACCAACAAAGTTCGGATCTTTTTGTTACCTCGCTTACTAATTCCCAGCAATGTCGTCCGACCTCCCGTGCTGTACTGTCGAGGCACTAGCCCTGTTGCCGCCGCAAAGTCACGACTGCTGGCGTACTGCTTCCCGTCGCCAATCTCAGTTGAAATAGTACTCGCTGTCAGTGTTCCGACGCAGGGAATGCTCAGCAAGCGCTGTCCAATCTCATCTTCGTCCAACTTTCGTTTCAACTGGGATTCCAAATCTTTAATCTGCTCAACAAGATAGTGATAATGCTGTTGTAATTTCAGCAATAACTGGCTGAGGTATAGAGGCAAACTATTGTCCTCAAGAAGGGTACTCAGTCGGCTAATAACGGCAGCTCCTCGTGGAACGCTGATGCCAAATTCCAGCAGAAAAGCATGCATCTGATTGGTTGTTTTTACCTTATCCTGAACCAAGGATTCACGGACACGATGCAGCGCACGCATTGCCTGCTGAGATTCAGTTCTGGGCTGTACAAAACGCATAGACGGACGCGATGCAGCTTCACAAATAGCTTCGGCGTCGACAAAGTCGTTTTTGTTACTTTTAACGAATGGACGGACAAATTGTGGTGATATCAGCTTAGGAAAATGCCCCAACTCTTCCAACTTGCGTGCCATAAAGTGAGAGCCACCACAGGCTTCCATTGCGATGGTTGTAGCGGGGCATGTCGCCAAAAATTCGATTAACTTTGGCCGTGTAAATTTTTTACGGTAAACAGCCTTGCCGCGACGATCTTGGCAATGAATATGGAAAGAGTTTTTACCCAGATCGATACCAATGAGCGCAATGTTTTCCATGATAGTTCTCCGAATGAAAGCCTATCCTCAGCATAGTACCGGGAAGGAGGGAGTGACCATCTCATTAATTATCCTACTATAAGGGCTTCCCCGAACAGTCAACGCCGGTTTTTAATTTCTGGCTGTTCATCAATGAAAGGCAAGGGATGAGACTGCACTACTATAAACGGTCACGCTGAATCGCTATTGATTCGGACCCTGATGAAAGACGCTCGTGAGATCCTCCTTCGTTAATCGGATAGTGATATCCAGTAGGATATGCAGATACTTCTCACGGGGGTCTAACCCTTTACCATCAACGAGTTACAGTTCAGTTACTACTCAGTTTAATTTTTCACGTTGTTGAATACAGTCTGAAGTCATCGCCGTAATGTAATGATGCCCAGCACAACCTCGCATTCTTGGCGGCGATTGCAACGACAGCACGCCAGTATCCCCGCCTACCAATCAACGAGCAGACCCAACGGCTAAACGAGTCCGTTCTATTCTCTGCCCCTACCATAACAGAACGGGCTCCCTGGACCAGCAGGGTTCGCAGGTAGGCATCACCCGCTTTTGTTATCCTGCCAAGCTTTGATTTTCCGCCACTACTGTATTGTGATGGCGTTAGCCCCAACCAGGCTGCCAGTTGGCGCCCGTTCTTAAAATCATGGGCATTGCCAATACTGGCGACCAGCGCACTCGCCGTTGTGGGCCCAATACCTTTCAGTTCCATTAACTGCTGGCTGCGATGATCTGTTTTGGCAACACGAGATAACACCCTGTCATATTCGGCGATTTTCTCTTCAATATTAGTGACATGTGCTAATAGATCATCAATGCACAGCCTGACCTGTACTGGCAGAGTTTCCTTCTGGTCAGAAACAGCATGACGCAGAGCATCAGTGCTTTGTGGGGCAATAACCCCGAATTCAGATACCAACCCCCGAAGACGGTTATACGTCGCTGTTCTTTCCTGAATAAATCCCTGTCTTGTCCTATGTAAGCATTGCATTGCCTGCTGGCTTTCGTCTTTGACGGGTACAAAGCGCATGTGCGGCCGCTGCACAGACTCACAAATAGCTATTGCATCAGCTGCATCATTTTTCCCGGTCTTACCCGCCATGCGATAGGGTGAGACAAATTTCGGTGCCATCAACCGGACATCATGGCCATACTGCCTGAATAATCTTGCCCAATAGTGGGCACCCGAGCAGGCTTCCATTCCAATGACACAGGGAGGTAAACCAGCGATGAGTTCAGAAAGTGCTGCACGCGACACCTTGGGTTTAACCAGAACTGCTTTACCATTTTGGTCAACGCAGTGAACAGCAAACACATTTTTAGCAAGATCGATACCGACAGTGGTGATGGTCATAACGAATCCCTCTGGGTCAATGTTTATCCCATGATTGCATGAAAGTTAACCAGGCGCATATCCAGGGGAAGTCCCTTCCATTCGTTAAGATGAGCAAACAACCGAGTTGTCTTTGGTGTCAGTTTGGAAAGTGTATGTAAGACGAACGGCCACCTGATCGGCGGCCTAATCTGGAGAATTTAATCTTTGCAGGCTACTACAGCGTTAATGATGTTTTGAACATCGCTGTTGTTAAGCATAAAGACCGGCAATCCCTCACTAGCATCTTTGCTACTCATGACGCAAAGCCCCGCATACATGCCGCGTGTACGGTCAAAATCACTGCTATCTGGGGCGAAAAAATCCCCCTTGTTAACCATCCCAGCAGCTTCGTAAAATGGTACTAATTCAGAAGAGCATAACAAGCCCATTTCATAGGGTTGAGAGAGAAGCGCCTCGAGCATTTGGCTACCGATACCATGCCCACGATACTGCTCATGTACATAGATTTTATGGCAGTAGCGTATCAGTGAGGCTTTTGGATGCCCGAAAATCAAAGCATACCCATAAAACTCACCCTCATTCGCTGCCCCCATAACTTGCAGGTGTCCAGCCTGATAGCATTCCTCAAGCACTCCCACGACGTACTTTTTTGCAACCTCCATTTGAGCTTCTGTAGCCATAAACATCAAAGCTGATAGCTCAGAAGAAAAAATAAGGTCTTGCAGGATGCCACCTGCTTCACTATCAAAAATTTCGGGTAGGTACGGTGCAATTTCTAATGCTGCGGAATCGGTCATTTTTACAGCCCCTGTTGTTATGGTTTAAGCAAATTAATCATACCAGCGAAGCAGAAAACTTTACCCGTCATTTCAAAGTCATCGGGGTCAATATGCGGGATCTTAACCCTCGGTTTCGGAAACAAAAACCCCTAGCCCCGCCATTCGGCAGTCAACCAGAAGCATTCTGGTTAAAAAGCAGCCTTAGCGTGGTTTATTTAATGAGATGGTCACTCCCTCCTTCCCGGTACTATGCTGAGGATAGGCTTTCATTCGGAGAACTATCATGGAAAACATTGCGCTCATTGGTATCGATCTGGGTAAAAACTCTTTCCATATTCATTGCCAAGATCGTCGCGGCAAGGCTGTTTACCGTAAAAAATTTACACGGCCAAAGTTAATCGAATTTTTGGCGACATGCCCCGCTACAACCATCGCAATGGAAGCCTGTGGTGGCTCTCACTTTATGGCACGCAAGTTGGAAGAGTTGGGGCATTTTCCTAAGCTGATATCACCACAATTTGTCCGTCCATTCGTTAAAAGTAACAAAAACGACTTTGTCGACGCCGAAGCTATTTGTGAAGCTGCATCGCGTCCGTCTATGCGTTTTGTACAGCCCAGAACTGAATCTCAGCAGGCAATGCGTGCGCTGCATCGTGTCCGTGAATCCTTGGTTCAGGATAAGGTAAAAACAACCAATCAGATGCATGCTTTTCTGCTGGAATTTGGCATCAGCGTTCCACGAGGAGCTGCCGTTATTAGCCGACTGAGTACCCTTCTTGAGGACAATAGTTTGCCTCTATACCTCAGCCAGTTATTGCTGAAATTACAACAGCATTATCACTATCTTGTTGAGCAGATTAAAGATTTGGAATCCCAGTTGAAACGAAAGTTGGACGAAGATGAGATTGGACAGCGCTTGCTGAGCATTCCCTGCGTCGGAACACTGACAGCGAGTACTATTTCAACTGAGATTGGCGACGGGAAGCAGTACGCCAGCAGTCGTGACTTTGCGGCGGCAACAGGGCTAGTGCCTCGACAGTACAGCACGGGAGGTCGGACGACATTGCTGGGAATTAGTAAGCGAGGTAACAAAAAGATCCGAACTTTGTTGGTTCAATGTGCCAGGGTATTCATACAAAAACTGGAACACCAGTCTGGCAAATTGGCCGATTGGGTCAGGGATCTACTGTGTAGGAAAAGCAACTTTGTCGTCACTTGTGCTCTGGCAAACAAGCTGGCCAGAATAGCCTGGGCCCTAACGGCACGACAGCAAACTTATGTAGCATAACGGAAGAAATACACCGGTTTAAAGAATCACTGATCTGGTTTTGCGAATACTGATATTGATGATACTAACGGCCCACCGGCCTGTTGAGGAACCTGTAAAACGGAAAGGCTCATTGAAGCCGTATATTTTCTGGAGGTTCATCAGGCGCGGAACTCATCGAGGCGCGGGAATAAAATCCCATTCAGACGCCGGATAGATTCAAGCAAGCCAATTTATCGTCAAAATCGGTGTTGCAAAAACGGGAGTGACCATAGATTCCGTTTTCCAAGCGGACCCCTAAACGTACAATAATTCTCTATATCCAAACTGACCCCAATAATTTCAATCTCCAAACTTGTCTATGCAGTGCTACGCAAAAAATCCGTTACTTTCCCCCTACCCTTCCCTCCGATTTCACGTAGTACACATATGCTGTTAAGAGATTCAAAAATATTGATGTTTTAATGTTGTGTAGTAAAATATGTAACCTAATGAAAATTATAGAAACATTAAAGCGCCGGTGGCACACATCAGGAGATGGCCAACACATCAGCGTGTGGTAATCACAACAATATAATTGAATGATAATTGCAGGAATAGCACTTTTTGACACGAAACTGGTTGTGGCATTTGCTATAACCTCGTAACTATGTCTGTAGACTGCAATAGGTGACTTTATGGGTGAAATTATTCGAGGCAACTATCCTGAACTGGATAAAGTGCTGTGGGATTTTCACACTCAGAAAATTCCCGCAATGTTGGCTTTTCGTATGTACGAAGAGCGTTGGAATTTTGTTGATGAAAAACATATAGGTCAAAATGAACGCCAGTTGATTGATGCCTTAACTGATTTTTACGGTAACGGTGTCTTTATGGCTGCATAAGGATTCATTCTGTAGTGAACGAATATAAGATTAAGCATCATAAACTAATCAGGTCGGTATTGAATAATTTCAATGCCGACTTTTTTTTTGCTAACTCTATTTATTTCGGAGGGGGAACTCGTATTGCCCTTGAAATAGATGAGTATAGAGAATCGATCGATGTTGATTTTTTGTGCCCTGATAAATCATCTTATCGAGCCGTACGGGAACAAGTTACATCCAACTCACTTGGCAACTTAGTAAAACAAGACTTCCAGTATGCCAGAGAAATAATGTTTGATAGATATGGAGTTCGCACCTTCATAAAAGAACAGGACGCAACGATAAAGCTTGAGATAGTTAGTTTCGATAACTACGATTTAGTAGCTGATACGCGCAAGTTGTTCCCTATTCCTTTCATAGATCAAGAAAGCTGTTTTTATACTAAATTATTAGCAAATTCAGATAGATGTATGCATGGGCAGTGTAAGGATATTTTTGATATTTTGGCTATGTATGATGCGTGGGGAGGCATACCACAAAGCGCAATTACAAAGGCCGAAAAACATTATGGTTCTTCTGTTTTAAGCGATCTAATCCGCTCGCTTAAAGATATACAAACCAATAGTGCTCATTATTATGAGCTTGCCGATGCTATGTTAATTCAACATGATTTTGCTCAAAAACTCATTGGTGATGTTGCTCCACAGGTACTAGCAAATCTATCTTAAAATGGTGGAGGCTAAAGATGCTAGCCTCCATTAACAGCACCTATCTACGCTTCGAGGCTGACACTTCATCAGCTTCTAATTGCTCTCTGTGTAGATAATCCCCTGCAATTGGAGGTGGAGTTACCAGTTTCGGACGGCCAGTTTCAACATCACGCACTGTAACCAGCCCAACAATTTCCCCGTCATGAGTCAGCGCCCATGCCGCCAATTGGTAAACGGTACTCTTGGTTGAACAACCTTCGACATTATCATGCCGGAAATACCAGTCCGTTGACGGCATTATCTGCTTATAGCGTGTTGCTGGCTCACTGACAGGTTTGATAGCCGCAGGGCTTTCTTCTAGTGCTAACTTTAAAATCAACCTTGTGAATCGCCATGGGTTTAACAGACACCTCAGAGTCATTTAAGATGGCTTAAAGAGAGGTGCCCATGAGCGGTAAGCGTTATCCCGAAGAGTTTAAAACTGAAGCAGTCAAACAGGTTGTTGATCGCGGTTATTCTGTTGCCAGCGTTGCAACACGTCTCGATATCACCACCCACAGCCTTTATGCCTGGATAAAGAAGTACGGTCCGGATTCTTCCACTAATAAAGAACAGTCAGATGCTCAGGCCGAGATCCGCCGTCTCCAGAAAGAGCTGAAACGGGTTACCGACGAACGGGACATATTAAAAAAAGCCGCTGTAGATTCAATTGGTCAACGCAACAGTCATGTGAAAACATGGGGTTGCGGAGGATTTTTGAATGAGACGGACATTTACAGCAAAGGAAAAAGCATCTGTTTTTGAACTGTGGAAGAACGGAACAGGCTTCAGTGAAATAGCTAATATCCTGGGTTCGAAACCAGGAACAATCTTCACTATGTTAAGAGATACTGGCGGCATAAAACCCAATGAGCGCAAGCGGGCTGTAGCTCACCTGACGCTGTCTGAGCGCGAGGAAATACGAGCCGGTTTGTCAGCCAAAATGAGCATTCGTGCGATAGCTACTGCGCTAAATCGTAGTCCTTCGACGATCTCACGTGAAGTTCAGCGTAATCGAGGTAGGCGCTATTACAAAGCTGTTGATGCTAATAACCGGGCCAACAGGATGGCGAAAAGACCAAAACCGTGCTTACTGGATCAGAATTTACCGTTGCGAGAGCTTGTTCTGGAAAAGCTGGAGATGAAGTGGTCTCCTGAGCAAATATCAGGATGGTTAAGGCGAACGAAGCCGCGTCAAAAAACACTGCGAATATCACCTGAGACAATTTATAAAACGCTGTACTTTCGTAGCCGTGAAGCGCTACACCACCTGAATGTACAGCATCTGCGCCGGTCGCATAGCCTTCGTCATGGCAGACGCCATACCCGCAAAGGTGAAAGAGGTACGATCAACATAGTGAACGGAACGCCAATTCACGAACGCTCCCGGCATATCGATAACAGACGCTCTCTGGGGCACTGGGAAGGCGATTTAGTATCAGGCACAAAAAACTCGCATATAGCCACACTTGTAGACCGAAAATCACGTTATACGATCATTCTTAGACTCAGGGGCAAAGATTCTTTCTCAGTGAATCAGGCTCTTACCGACAAATTCCTGAGCTTGCCGCCTGAACTCCGGCAATCACTGACATGGGACAGAGGAATGGAGCTGGCCAGGCATCTGGAATTTACTGGCAGCACCGGAGTTAAAGTTTACTTCTGCGATCCTCAGAGTCCCTGGCAGCGGGGAACAAACGAGAACACTAATGGGCTAATTAGACAGTACTTTCCCAAAAAGACATGCCTTGCCCAATATACTCAACATGAGCTGGATCAGGTTGCAGCTCAGCTAAACAACAGACCAAGAAAGACGCTGAAGTTCAAAACACCGAAAGAGATAATTGAAAGGGGTGTTGCGTTGACAGATTGAATCTACAGCGGCGTACTTCGCAAAGCTGTCCGACTGAGGTACGCCTTTATCCGTGACAACTCCTGTTGCTGGCCTGTTCGCCTGCTCTGTCGGGTGCTGGATGTTCATCCCAGTGGTTTTTACGCCTGGCTTCAGCAGCCGCATTCACAACGCCATCAGGCAGACCTGAGACTGACAGGACAGATTAAACAGTTCTGGCTGGAATCGGGATGCGTCTATGGTTATCGCAAAATCCATCTGGATCTGCGGGACAGCGGGCAACAGTGCGGAGTGAACCGGGTCTGGCGACTGATGAAACGTGTCGGGATAAAGGCTCAGGTCGGATACCGGAGCCCGCGGGCACGTAAAGGCGAGGCCAGTATCGTGTCGCCCAACAGGCTCCAGCGACAGTTCAATCCGGATGCTCCGGATGAGCGTTGGGTAACGGACATAACCTACATCAGGACCCACGAAGGCTGGCTGTATCTTGCCGTTGTTGTTGATCTGTTCTCACGCAAAATTATCGGCTGGTCCATGCAATCCCGGATGACAAAGGACATTGTCCTGAACGGGGTCAGTTTGGAGATCGGAAATTTTTGTACGTTAAGCGCATTATTTAACCAATCTTGGTTCGTAAGGGGTTGATTTTGCGTCAGTGGCTATCGCTTTTAAGTTGTCGCTCTTGCAGTATCGCATTTAGGTTATCCGATTAAGGTCAAACCTCTGAAAATGCCGTATAGCGCGGGAGTACACCCTATTGCTATAGGTAAGTCTGTTCAAAAAACAGGCTTACCGAATGGAAGGGACTTCCCCTGGATATGCGCCTGATTAACTCTTGTGCAATCATGGGGTAAACATAGCCCCGGAGGGATTCGTTATGACCATCACGACTGTCGGTATCGATCTTGCTAAAAATGTGTTCGCTGTTCACTGCGTTGACCAACACGGTAAAACTGTTCTGGTTAAACCCAAAGTATCGCGTGCTGCCCTTCCTGAGCTGATTGCCAGTTTACCTCCCTGTGTTATCGGGATGGAGGCATGCTCCGGGGCTCACTACTGGGCAAGGTTGTTTCGGCAATATGGTCATGAACCACGGCTGATGGCTGCTAAATTTGTATCTCCTTACCGCATGGCCGGTAAATCAGGCAAAAATGATGCAGCTGATGCTCAGGCTATCTGTGAAGCAGTTCGTCGCCCGCATATGCGGTTTGTACCAGTGAAGGATGAGAGCCAGCAGGCGATGCAATGCCTACACCGTATCAGACAGGGTTTTATCGAAGAGAAAACAGCAACATATAACCGATTGAGAGGTTTGATATCGGAATTCGGTGTCATCGCCCCACAAAGTACAGATGCCCTGCGTCACATGGTTTCTGAGCAGAAGAGTTCTTTGCCACTTCAGGTTCAACAATGTGTTAATGACCTGCTGGAACACATTGATCGTATTGAAGATAATATTACTGAATATGACCGGATTTTGTCCCGCATGGCAAAAACAGATCACCGCAGCCAGCGATTGATGGAACTGAAAGGGATTGGTCCCACAACGGCCTGTGCGCTGGTCGCCAGTATCGGTAATGCACACGATTTTAAAAATGGGCGACAACTGGCAGCCTGGCTGGGACTAACGCCATCGCAGTACAGCAGTGGTGGGAAATCAAAGCTTGGCAGGATAACTAAAGCTGGCGATTCGTATCTGCGAACGCTACTGGTTCAGGGGGCTCGTTCGGTTCTGATTGGTGCCGAGAAAAGGACTGATTTATTCAGTCGTTGGGTCTGTTCACTGGTCGATCGCAGAGGATACTGGCGTGCCGTTGTAGCCATCGCCGCCAAAAACGCAAGGCTGTGCTGGGCATCATTGCATTACGGTGATGATTTCAGGCTGTACTCAGCCAGCTAAAGCACGAAACAAAATAACCATCTGACCTGCAATTCGTTGATGATAAAGGGTTAGACCCCGTGAGGCCTATCTGGCTATTGTACAGGATATACGTATCCGCTTAACGAACAAGAACCTCACGCGCGTCTTTCATCAGGGTCCGAATCGATGACGATTCATCATGGCCGTTTATAGTACCGCAGTCTCTCCCCTTTATTTTTACTGAAGAGCAGACAGAAACCATAAACACCGGCGTTGACACGCCGGGGAAGCCCTTATAGTACAATAATTCTCTATATCCAAACTGACCCCTATATCATCATCTGACTGGCCATTATGTGCTGCTCCTGCCTGTGATAGCATATCCGGGTCATTTTTCAGAGCCAGGGCTGATGAAGAAGAAAAACAGCACACCCACTCCTCACGATGCGACATTCCGGCAGTTCCTGACGCAACCCGATATTGCCCGGGATTTCATGGAATTGCATCTCCCGGCAGAACTGCAGGCCATCTGTGACCTCAGCACGCTGAAACTCGAATCCGGCTCGTTCGTTGAGGATGACCTCCGCCAGTATTTCAGCGACGTCCTCTACAGCCTGAAAACCACCGCCGGGGATGGCTACGTTCACGTGCTCATTGAGCATCAGTCCTCACCCGACAAACATATGGCGTTTCGCCTGATACGTTACGCGGTGGCCGCCATGCAGCGCCATCTGGAAGCGGGCCATAAGAAGCTCCCCCTGGTGATACCGGTCCTGTTCTATACCGGTAAACGCAGTCCGTATCCGTACTCTACCCGCTGGCTGGATGAGTTTGACGACCCAGCGCTGGCAGGCACACTCTACAGCAACGCTTTCCCGCTGGTTGATGTGACCGTTATTCCGGATGATGACATCGCTGGCCATCGCAGCATGGCCGCCCTGACGCTGCTTCAGAAACATATTCATCAGCGCGACCTCGCTGAACTGGTTGACCGTCTGGCGCCCATTTTGCTGGCCGGATACCTGTCTTCATCCCAGGTCATATCACTGGTAAACTATATAGTCCAGGCAGGCGAGACAGCCGACGCCGAAACCTTTGTTCGCGAACTGGCACAGCGTGTGCCGCAACACGGAGACGCACTTATGACCATCGCACAACAGCTCGAGCAGAAAGGTATTGAGAAGGGTATCCAGCAGGGTATTGAGCAGGGTATTGAGCAGGGCATCCAGTTGGGTGAAAAACGGGGTATTGAAAAAGGCCGTTCAGAAGGTGAGCGCGAAGCGACTCTGAAAATTGCCCGTACCATGCTGCAGAACGGCATTGACCGCAGTACCGTGATGAAAATGACCGGTCTGACGGAAGACGACCTGGCGCAGATCCGCCACTAACCATTCTTTCCTGGCACTCCCTGTCTGGCCATCAGCGTAAACGGGCAGGGCAGGGAGACAACCATTCAGACCTAGTCTGAACAGGTTTGTGCGAAAAAAAGCCAGCCTGAAGGGCGCTGGCCAGACACAATTGTAGTCCGTCAAAGGGAAATCCCCGGAGTGTGGGACAGACACAATGCATCCGGTAAGAAGACTGTAGTCTTGGACTGCAGGAATGCCACTGCTGAAATAAAAGAATTATTTCAGCACCCCAGCCACTCATCACATGGACCCGGCTCTCAGCTTCCAGGTTGCCCCACCAAAACAGGTCACCCCGACCATCTGCTCCCAGGTATCCTTCTGCTCCAGCAGCTTCTCCAGCGCATGAAAGTCCGCATGGCTGAGTACAATATCTTCCCGGTCGCCGGGAGACTCCAGAATATACCCCTCAGGTATCCGCGTGGCCGATTCAGCAGCCTGTCGTGAGGATATGCGGTAAAAGGTTTTGATGCATCCTCCGCGAGTGAGGGCATCGAGGAGGATATGTTCGGCAACGCGCATGCAGGGCTCCGGTTAACAGTATTTCGTGTCTGTAAGAATGCCGGCATTCAGCCGGCGGGCCTCATCATGGCGCGAAGTTCTTCAACGGACAACGGCTTTGCCTCATTGCCCCGATGAATCATGGCGTGGCAGTTCGGGCACAACGGGACCAGCTCGTTTACCGGGTCAATCTGATAGTCAGCCCCGAGCGTTCTCAGCGGCCGGATATGATGAACGTGGATGAATCCTTTCCCGTGCTCGCCCCAGGTTTTCTCAAAATCGAATCCGCAGCACTGACAGACAGCACCATGATGTGCAATACAGGCCCGCCGGGCGGCCGGGTCGCGTTCGTATGCATTAACGGTGATGGTTTTTGTAGCACCCTCACTGTAACTGCCGGCAACGGACAGTTCCTCAGGGTACGGACTGGCCGTGAAGTCGGCGTACCAGACGGCGCCCTCTTTTCTCAGAAAGCGTTTTTCCAGCCGGCGCTCAAAATCCTGAATGACCGCGACGTCCGGCGCATCCGGACTGGTGGCCTGCACCATGTTGAAGGTGTACAGGTCGTATCCCCCGAGGATGTAGCCGATATGCTCAACCGCCTGGGTGTAGCCGGGATTCTTTCTGAGTCTGGCGTTGTACTCCCATTCTTCCCGCAGGATGACAGCGCGCTCCTGGTCGCGCTCAACGTCCCATGCCCCGAAGATGACCAGCTGGTCGTCATGATTAATAAAAGACCAGCTCCAGGTCCAGTTACGACAGTTGGCGCCCCGGCTCTGAATAAATTGTTTGCGGTTCATTCTCTGCTCTGTTTCCGTTCAGCTCCGGGCACGTATTTTACATGCATAAGTCTGATATCCCGACTCTGGCGTCAAATAATTCATGGTTCTGAACAGAAAAAGCGAATGAGATAGAAGAAAATGTCACCGATTTTTTAACAGAAAACCAACAATGGCTTTCTGACATTACCCTGTTGGCCTCTCAGTCCTGCTTGAACACGCTTCACGCTCAGGGTATGCCGGGGACGGTTTTAAGATGCGCGTGAGCGCATGGGAGGCGCTATGCGCCGGAGACCCCCGCAGCGAAGCGAGGACGAAAAAAGCATTACGGCTTCAGCCGTAATAATCCCCCACCCTGCTAAGCCCAACCAAATCCGCTGAAAACGATTCAGAAGCTGCTGTGCGCGGTCGGAGTGGTCACGACAAGGCGATAGCCGCAGTCGGGGCGTATCTCCGCGTTAGCGGGCCGTAAGGGCCGCTTACGAGCGTGTATGCCAGAACTCAAAGCAACACTACCTGCAGCAACCACTAAATCTAGTTACAACATCCGTCATTTTAAAGCGATGCATTACCCCGGCCGCTGGCCGGGGTGGGGCGGCGCTTTTCAGTGGTGGGGAGGGGCTCCTGGCTGGCAAACCGGCGCCGGTTTTATGATGGATTTCCTTTTGAATGCTGTAACTAATTTAATTCTCCGGCCGGGGCCCGTCGCGAAGCGATGGGAGCTCTCACTGGTGTTACCGAACCGGCGCGACCGTCAGGTCGCTGCAAGGGCGGCCATTCTCAGGAGCCTGTCCACAGGGCAGGCGATGAACAGGTTATGTGTTTACAGGATTTATTAAAGGATCTTTAAAAGAGGTACAGAGCTGGTGTTTAAAAGGAACCACGCGCCTTGAAAGTCCGACGGCATGTGCTTTGTGCGTATCACGGTTGTAGCCTAATGAAATACTCCCTTGCAGTTATATGTGGATAACAGAAATCGGCCGTCAGAAGTGACGCCGGCGATAACATTTAAGGCCACGTTGACGCCAGGAAGACCGGAATTATGGTGAGGAATGCAGGCCTGAAGATAAGATAATACGTAGTAGCAGGGCAACAGGCGAGCGAAAGCCTCCGGCGCCGGCCGGATTTTTTAAGGAAGGTAATGTTATATGGGCACAGTGGCCAGTCGCGTGTAGTTGTTCCCGCGCGACAGCAGCATGCGCTCCTGCACACGGCGCTCAACCTCACGCTTCAGCGCTTCTTTATCTCCCCTGAAGCGTCCGGTGGCGTATTCGCGGGTCAGTTGCTGACGCACGCGCGTCTCGATGTCATGACGCTGCCGTGATGCATCCCGCCGTGCAGTATCCCGCTTCCGGCCGTGAGATTTACGCTCAGCCTGATAGCAGCGAAAACGCTCACGCACGAACCGCCACGCTTTTGCGATCAGCTCGTCCATCTCCAGCGGTTTCAGTTTCTGCTTTTTGCGCTGCAGGTTTTCCCACTCCACACGGCTGCGGCGCGCGGCCACCACAGCCACCTCAGAAACGTCAAGCGCGGAAAACAGAGCCGGGGTGAAGGTGATATCGGTCGGGATGTTACAGCCGATCTGCGGGTCATATTCCGTCTGATAGGTGATGAGCCCCAGCTCCGCCAGAAACTTCAGCGCCCGGGTGGCACGGCTGACTGACAGGTTGCCGCTCCTGGACTCGGTGGCCAGTCCACACTCGATGGCCATATTGGTAATCGAGCGCTGCACGCGATTGGCCAGTGGATCATAGTGAAAACACATTGCCTGCAGTAGCGCGTCAATGGGGTCGGTTCCGGCTGAGGGCGAAATGACACCCTAAGCGTTAGCTCTGTGTCGTTGCACGATGTCAGCGACGGTATTCTTGCTGATACCGAGCTCGCGTGCGATCCAGCGATAGCTGCGTCCCTCGGCCCTCATCGCAACCACCTTAGGCAAAAGTCGGTCTGATTTTGGTCGCACTCCGGCCTGACGACCAAGCCTCTTACCACGTGCCTTCGCAACAGCAAGGCCTGACTTGACCCGCTCGCTGATGAGATCCCGCTCAAACTCCGCAATGCCGGAAAGAAACGTCGCCAGCATTCGTCCATACGGCGACGAAAGATCGAACGCCATTCCATTCATGGCTATCACGGAAACCTTCCAGTTCTCCAGTTCACGTAGCGTATTGAGCAGATCGAGCGTCGAGCGCCCCCACCGGGAAAGCTCAGTGACCAGGATTGCATCAATTTGTCTGGACTGGGCAAGCGCCAGGACTTTCTTTCGCTCGGCCCGGTCGAGTTTAGTTCCTGAACCTGTTTCCTTAAATATTCCCACCACGTCGTAGCCGGCACGGCCGGCGAAGGCTCGCAGATCAAATTCCTGGCGTTCACAAGACTGATCCGCTGTTGAAACCCGGCAGTAAATGGCGGCACGATGTCCCAATTGAACCCTCCTGGATTTTTGTATCGGAACGCCCTGATTTATATGGGCTGGCTGTTGTCCAAAACAGACTATACTTCAAAAGGGACGAATTTGTATGTCACGACGCCATATTTTCACCGAACGGCAGCGAGCAGCGCTGTTCGATCTGCCCACGGACGAACTGTCGCTACTGAAGTTCTACACGCTGGGCGATGATGACCTGGAAAACATTAGGCAGCGCCGCAGACCGGAAAACAGGATTGGCTTTGCCCTGCAACTTTGTGCCTTACGATATCCGGGCCGTGCACTGGCTCCTGGTGAGATGATCCCGCGTGAAGTCCTTTCCTTCGTCGGTGCTCAGCTTGGAGTTCCGGCTGATGCGCTTCTCACTTATGCCACACGGCGCCAAACCCGTCAGCAGCACATGGACACGCTGCGCGAAATTTACGGCTACAAGACCTTCACGGGCCGTGGTGCCCGTGATCTGCGGGAGTGGACTTTCGGCCAGGCCGAAGATGCCAGATCAAACGAGGATCTTGCTCATCGTTTTATTGTGCGGTGTCGGGAAACTTCCACCATTCTGCCCGCAGTATCGACAATCGAGCGCTTGTGCGCGGATGCTCTGGTCGCCGCTGAGCGGCGGATTGAAACGCGGATTGCGGAAAATTTAACAGCGGATGTTCGCGATCACCTGGACAAACTTCTGAGTGAAATGCTCGCCGGCAATATCAGTCGTTTCATCTGGCTTCGCAACTTCGAGGTTGGTAACAACTCGGCTGCTGCTAACCGTTTGCTCGACAGGCTCGAATTTCTGCGTACCCTGAATATCAATCATAGTGCTTTGGCCAGCATACCTGCCCATCGCATTGCCCGGCTGCGTCGGCAGGGTGAACGCTACTTCACCGACGGTTTGCGTGACATCACTTCGGACCGCCGCTGGGCGATCCTTGCCGTCTGTGTTGTGGAGTGGGAAGCGGCGATTGCTGATGCCATAGTCGAAACCCATGACAGGATCGTAGGAAAAACCTGGCGGGAAGCGAAGCGCCAGCATGACGAAACAATTTCCGGCTCTAAAGCCACACTCACGGATACGATCCGTACCTTCACCGCGCTGGGAGCTTCGTTGCTTGAGGCCCGCAGTGACGGAACCCCGCTGGAGATGGCTGTCGCCAGTTCGGTTGCATGGGACCGGCTCGCTCAACTGGTAGCGACAGGGACTCAACTCAGCAACACGCTAGCCGATGAGCCTCTTGCATATGTCGGGCAGGGATACCATCGCTTTCGTCGTTATGCGCCCCGCATGTTGCGCTGTCTGAAGCTCGAAGCCGCGCCGGTCGCCGGACCATTGGTAGCAGCAGCTTTGTCGATCGGAGAGATGAAAGGTGTTGCATCGCCAGAAAGGCGTTTCCTGCGGCCCAGCTCCAAATGGAACCGTCATTTACGAGCTCAGGAAAAAGGAGATACCCGTCTTTGGGAAGTGGCGGTACTCTTTCACCTCCGGGATGCTTTTCGTTCCGGAGATGTCTGGCTCGCTCATTCGCGCCGCTATGGTGACCTCAAGCAGGTACTGGTGCCGATGATCGCGGCGCAGGAAAATGCAAAACTGGCCGTGCCTTCCAACCCACAGGATTGGCTGGCAGACAGAAAGGCGCGACTCACGATCGCTCTTAAGCGGCTGGCCCGGGCTGCCCGTAACGGCACTATTCCGCACGGTAGCATAGAAGATGGAACGTTGCGGATCGACAGGTTGACAGCAGACGTGCCGGATGGTGCCGAGGCACTCATACTGGATCTGTATCGCCGAATGCCGTCCGTTCGGATTACCGACATGCTGCTTGAAGTTGATGCAGCCCTTGGTTTCACAGATGCGTTTACCCATCTGAGAACCGGGGCTCCATGTCGCGACCGGATCGGTCTGCTCAACGTCCTGCTCGCTGAAGGGCTCAATCTGGGCCTGCGTAAGATGGCGGAAGCTACAAACACGCATGATTACTGGCAGCTCTCACGCCTTGCCCGCTGGCATGTTGAAAGCGAAGCCATGAACCAGGCATTGGCAATTGTGGTGGCCGCGCAGGGTAAACTGCCGATGTCACGCGTCTGGGGGATGGGCACGTCAGCATCGAGCGATGGTCAGTTTTTCCCGACAGCGCGGCATGGCGAAGCCATGAACATGGTCAATGCCAAATATGGTTCTGTTCCCGGCCTCAAAGCGTATACTCACGTAAGCGACCAGTTCGCGCCATTCGCTTGTCAGTCGATCCCGGCGACCGTGAGCGAGGCACCGTATATTCTCGATGGACTACTGATGAACGAGGTCGGTCGCCATGTTCGCGAACAGTATGCCGATACAGCAGGATTCACCGACCATTTGTTCGGAGCCAGTAGCCTGCTCGGCTACAATCTCGTTCTGCGAATCAGGGATCTGCCATCGAAGCGGTTGTACGTATTTAATCCCGATACGACCCCCAGGGAGTTACGCAAGTTGGTAGGTGGAAAAGCCCGGGAGGATCTTATCGTTGCGAACTGGCCTGATATTTTCCGTTGTGCCGCGACGATGACCGCTGGCAAAATCAGGCCCAGCCAACTCCTGCGCAAGCTCGCTTCTTACCCACGACAAAACAACCTTGCAGTTGCGCTTCGTGAAGTTGGTCGTATTGAACGGACCCTTTTCATTATTGAGTGGATCCTGGATACGGACATGCAGCGGCGTGCTCAGATCGGTCTTAACAAGGGAGAGGCCCACCATGCGCTCAAAAATGCGCTCCGTATCGGGAGGCAGGGGGAAATTCGCGATCGCACGACAGAGGGGCAGCACTACCGAATCGCTGGGCTCAATTTATTGACTGCGGTGATCATTTACTGGAATACCGTCCATCTTGGTCATGCCGTCACGGAGCGGCGGAACGAAGGGTTGGATGTTCCCCCTGAATTTCTTCCCCACATATCCCCATTGGGCTGGGCGCACATTCTACTGACTGGCGAATATCTTTGGCCCAAGGAACCGAAAGCTTAGGGTGTCATTTCGCCCTCAGCCGGAACCGACCCCATCTGCGCCTCACCGGAATGCTCCTGCGCGCTCCCACAGCAGAACAACGTTCATGGCAGCAGTAACAACCTCCCGCAGGCCGTCGCCGCTGCAGCGACGGGTACTGATTGTGCTGGCCGCCCTCGATGCGAAACGTCCGGGGCCGGTGGCGACGCGGGATATCGAGCGGGTGCTGGAGCAGGGCGGGGACGCCCCGGTGTACGGACCGAACCTGCGCGCCTCCTGCCGGCGCATGGAAGCCGCGGGCTGGCTGCGCACCCTGCGCGCGCCGAACCTGCAGCTGGCCGTCGAGCTGACGGAGGCCGGTCGCGGCATTGCAGAACCGCTCTTCCAGGCAGAACGCGAGGCTGAAACGGCACGACAACGACTGACCGACGTCCGGCGTCTGCCGTTACGCCAGACGGCTGCCGGTGACGCGGTGGAGCTGCAGCTGGGTGACGGCCATTACACCATCAGGGAAGCGGCCTACGTGATCCGTCTGGACGGTACCACCTGCCTGCAGCTGACGGATGCCGGCGGCATACGCCGGATAAAAGAGGGCGATCCCCTGCAGGTGGCCAGCTGGTATCAGGCCTGTTTTGATGCAGGCCTGCCGGTCATCGTTCAGGTGAATGAGAGCCGGGACTGATCGCCACCACACAAGGAACAGGAGCATAAAATGAAAGTCACTGAACCCGGACTGAATACGCTGATCGATAACCTGAACACCCTGATTTGTGAGGACAGCCTGCTCACGCGCCAGGAGCGTGAAACCCTGGTGCGGGCCGTGGCGGCCATCGGCGCCATGAAAGCACGCGTCAGCATGAAAAAAGGCGAAGCGCCGACCGTTGCCAGACGGGAAAAAAGGGAGAAAAAAGACCGCCAGCCTGATCCGCGTTTTCCGCGAGCCGGTCATCCCTGGCAGGAAGACGAAAAAACCTTACTGAGTGATGCGCTTGAACCGGTCCCGGATGAAGAGATCGGTACGCATCTTTTCTGGCTTTCCGAGAAACTGGGCAGAACGCCTTTCAGTGTTGCTTTCCAGATCGCGGCAATCAGGGAGCTGCAGGACGGCTGGGAGGAGCAGTTCAGGGAGATTTCGGATAAAATTCGCTTGTCCGGCCTGAGCATCAGTGATTATCTGAAGCAGAACGGCACGGGCCATAACGCCTGAAGAAATTTGCGTTACAGAAAAATTATATAACTGAGGGGCAGTGATGAAAACAGCGATATGGGTGGTGGTGTATTTCACGATGTGTTTTCTGCTTTTCACAGGCTGGATTTTCGCCTTTGCGCAGTATGCGCCCTATAACGGGCAGGAACACGCGTTTTCTCTGACGTATCTGCTTAATTTATTTTTTCTTCATGTAGTGATGGTACCTTACTACGAGTTTTTTCAGACTGAAATATACAGCAATGTATTAATGAGTCTGGCAGATGAATCCGGTCAGATGATACGTTTTCATCACGTGGTACCTGTTCTAGGGATATATAGTCTGTCCGCACTCTTAACTTTTGTAGGTTACATCATATATGCAAAATGGTTCACTCATAACCGGCTGAAAGGAAATCTTCTTCCAAAATGAAATTACCGGGACACCTCAGGATATAAAAAACCAATGACGAAACAGGAATGGATTTTAAGACTACGCCGCTGTACATCTAAGGAAACTCTGGAAAGGATAATAGAAAAAAATAAATATTCCCTGACGGATGACGAACTTGAGCACTTTAATGCCGCAGTGGATCACCGGCTGGCGGAAATGGCAATGGGGAAGTTTTATGATAAAATTCCTGCAGGCGTCTGGAAATATGTTAAATAAAACAGCCAGCATCAGTCTGTTCGCAGTTATCTCACCTGGAGCGCAATCATGAATATGATATTTGAACTGATTGGATTGTTACTTGTAGTCGGATGCGCATTCTTCACCACTTTTTTCTTAGCCGCAGTAGCAGGCACTATGGTAGTTATTTTTGGGTGGGGAATTTCTATTGTCACCCCGAAGTTGGTTACCTGTACTAATGATTGCATCACTACTGTTTTTGATGCCAAACCCTTTGGCTGGCTTCTGATTGTGTTTTCATTAACCATGATGTTCTTTATTATCAGAGGTATGATTAAACGTTAGATTGCCTTTAGTGTGTAGTTAAATCATCATCATAACAGCGTTAATCTGAAACTGATATTGCCGGAGGGGATCATCATGACGGGAAGAGGCATTAACACAGTACGTATCGGCGATGAAGTGAAGCACATCACCGAGCTCGATGCACTAACACTCATGCATGAATGGTCAAAGCTTAAAAAAGAAAATGCAGACCTGTATGACTATAACGGTCAGGTTAACCGGGGGTGGCGCGGCTTTATTCTTCGCATGATGGGTATCCATTTGCCTGATAACGACCGTGTTCGTCTTCAGGGCATTAATGCCAGAAAAGACTCCATCTATCCAGAATGAAGCCACGCCTGCAGCGATAATGAGCTGACTATTGCAGAAGATCAGCCATCATCTTTCATTAAATGTATGATATTTAACATAAAACGCATTAAGCGAAGTTACAGTGTAATGGCTCAATAGTAATGTCCGCCTGTGGCTCAATTCAGATGTCCGCGCTATGGTAAGCTTCACTGGTCCGTTTAAACTACCGGGAGGCATATCATGAGCGCAGAAAGCTCAGGAGTGTTTACTTTGAAAGAGATCAACCGGATCAAGATTATACAGGACGTCATTGAACGTCGCATCACAACGCGCCGTGCGGCCGAGCACCTCGGTATCAGCGACAGGCAATGCCGCAGACTTCTTGCCCGTTACCGTGAAGGCGGACCGCTTGGTATGGCCAGCAGACGATGTGGCATGCGTGGTAACCGCCAGTTGCCACCCGGGCTCGCAGATCAGGCTCTGGAACTGATCAAGACGCGTTATGCTGATTTCGGTCCGACTCTGGCGCGTGAAAAGCTCGAAGAACTCCACGGACTGTTTCTTGGCAAAGAAACTGTCCGGCGCATCATGGTGCGGGCTGGCTTATGGGTTCCCCGTAAACAACGTGCCGCAAGGATCCCTCAACCACGGTACCGGCGTCCGTGTACTGGTGAGCTGATACAAATAGATGGCTGTGATCACGACTGGTTTGAAGGCCGTGGCCCGGCCTGCACCGCGCTGGTCTATGTTGATGATGCAACCAGCAAACTGATGGAACTGTTGTTTGTTAAATCGGAGTCCACGTTTTCTTACTTCGAAGCCACGCGGCGCTATATCGATAAGCATGGTAAACCGCTGGCACTGTACAGCGATAAAGCCGGTGTTTTTCGTGTTAACAATAAACACGCCACAGGCGGAGACGGGCATACTCAGTTTGGGCGAGCCATGCATGAACTGAACATCCAGACTATCTGTGCAGAAACCAGTCCCGCCAAAGGGCGTGTAGAACGAGCTCACCTCACTTTACAGGATCGTCTGGTCAAAGAGCTGCGGTTACAGGGCATTTGTTCAATGGAGGCTGCAAATGACTTCGCTGAGGCCTATATGGCTGACTATAACCGCCGTTTTGGCAAAGTACCGCGACATGATTTTGACGTACACCGTGCTGTAGAACATGATGAGGACCTGGGGCTTATTTTCACTGTTCGTGAAAAACGTAAAGTCTCAAAATCGTTGACGATACAATATGATAAAATGTTGTACCTGATTGAAGACAGCGAACTGAGTCGCCGTGCAATAGGTAAATATATCGATGTGTATCACTATCCTGATGGCAGAAAAGAGCTGCGCCTGAACGGTACGCTACTTCCCTACTCTACCTACGACCGACTGTCAGAAATCGACCAGGGCGCGATTGTCGATAACAAGCGTCTTGGCCGAACCCTGGAGTTTATCAGTCTGGTGCAGAGCAAGCGGGATAACACGCGCTCTCAGTCAATTCCCGCTGGAGATGGCCCTTCCCGACGACGGCCAAAGCAGGAAGGGAAGAAATCCCAGCGCTCACTGGATAATGATGACATGCTCGAAGCACTCAAACAGCTTCAGTCACGTTCAGAGGACATTTTTGGTAAAAGAGCCCGCTGATGGTACTCACTGGCCGGACAGTGGTTGCTCACCAGTTGATATTGTCCGGCCAGACCCATGATGTATTATTCATTTCGTTCAGCATCTTTATGTCCTGCTTTTCACGGGCATACTTACCCCATAATGAATGAAAAGAACGAACAATACTGATTAACTGCTTTTTTCTTTGCTCCGGAGATAGGCTGATAAAATAGCAGCACCTGCTGTCAATATTATCCTCAATGAAATTAAAATCAGAGTCTGATGCATATTTTACTGTTAGCATAATATCATTCGACGTTGTTCTCTCAGACTCTGTTAATGCTGATTCTATCAGGTATTCAAAGGCATACATGACAGACAGCTGGTTTTTGTCTGTCTGAATATAACCCATTGAGTTTCTGAGTATTGAGGACTGTACCAGGACCAGAGGCCATAAAAGCTCAACACCATAAAGCTTATATGTATCATGTTGATCATACTGATGTTGCTCAACACGACGATTACCTTCCCGTGCTTTACGAATATCATAGGCAAGGGATAACATAAATCCGTCTTTAACTTTAATCAGTGGGCTTTCATCCACGATGTAATGAATGAGTTCATGTAATTCATTCAGGGCTTCTGAATCTCCCCACAGTATAAAACCTGCATTGTTCGGCGTTAACTCGTATCGAAGCATGGGCTCAATCATCCTGTTGTTTCAGTCGGAGGAAAGTCTATCAGTAAAGAGAATGAGAGATCAAAGTGGTCATTTTAATTGAGCTGGATAACGGACATTTCAATTGAGCCTTGACATACAGTGTAACAGCTAAATTGAGATGTCCGTCTCTGACCAAATAGACATGTCCGCGCTACAGTCTCGCCACCGCGATCGCTGCTTTCAAAGGATGAGACTCATGACGGCATACGGAACGGAGTTTTTCTCGATGAACGATGTAAACCGACTCAGGATCCTGCAGGACGTTATCGACCGGCGTCTTACCACGCGTCTTGCAGCAACCCGACTTGAGATCTCTGACAGGCACTGCCGCCGGCTACTCGAGCGCTATCGTGAACACGGACCGCTATCGCGGGTTAACCGCCGACGTGGTCAGCCTAGTAACCGACAGTTGATGCCTGGCCTCGCTGAGCGTGCGCTGCGCATCATTCGCGAACGTTACGCCGACTTTGGCCCGACATTGGCCTGCGAGAAGCTTGCTGAGATTCATGACCTTTATCTTGCTAAAGAGACTGTACGTAAGCTTATGACCCGGGATGGTTTATGGATCCCTCGTAAGTTACGGCCACCTCGTGTGCATCAGCCACGCCCACGTCGGGCCTGCACCGGCGAACTCATCCAGATTGATGGCAGTGAACATCGCTGGTTCGAGGACCGTGGTCCGGCCTGCACGCTGCTCGTTTACGTTGATGATGCAACAAGTCGGTTGATGCAGCTTCTGTTCGTCAGTTCGGAGTCCACGTTCACCTATTTTGAAGCCACCCGGGGATATCTGGAGCGCTACGGTAAGCCTCTGGCATTCTACAGCGACAAAGCCAGCGTCTTCAGGATCAACAACAAGCAGGCCACCGGCGGAGATGGCCAGACTCAGTTTGGTCGTGCCATGAACGAGCTGAATATCACTGGTATCTGTGCCAACACCAGTTCAGCCAAGGGGCGTGTTGAACGGGCTCATCTGACATTACAGGACCGCCTGGTCAAGGAACTGCGGCTCCGCGGTATCAGCACACCTGAGGCTGCAAACGCCTTTGCTGATGAGTTCATGGAAGATTACAACCGTCGGTTTGCAAAGCCGCCACGTCACGATTTTGACGTACATCGCCAGCTGGATAATGGCGAAAACCTGCAGGCGACATTCACCTGGCGCGAGCAGCGTAAGGTCTCGAAAAACCTGACATTACAGTATGATAAAAAGCTTTATCTGCTTGAAGATAATGAAGAAAACCGGCGTTTTCAGGGGAAGTACATCGAGGTATGGCAATACCCGGATGGTGACATTGAGCTCCGGGCCAGCGGCACTTCCCTGCCCTTTACCACTTACGACCGACTGGGAGAACTGGACCAGGGCGCCATCATCGACAACAAGCGTCTGGGACGTGCCCTGGAAATGATAAAGCTGGTTCAGGACAAACGGGACAACACCCGCTCACAGGCCCTGCCATCACTGGACGGCCAGACCTCACGCAGAAAGAAACAACCCGGCAAGAAATCACAACGAAGTCTGGACCATAACGACATGCTGGAAGCCCTGCAGCAACTTCAGACCCGGAGTAAAGACATCTTCGGCAAAGGCTGAAACATAACCTACATGCGGACATTTCAATTTAGATTGATGTTCAGGATAAACGCGATAACAACCGTTCACAGGCGATCCCTGCCGGTGATGGCTCTTTGCGGCGGCGCAGAAAACCAACAGAGAAATAATCGCAGCGCTCACTGAACGGCGACGACATGTTAGATGCGTTGAAGACATTGCAGTCACGTTCTGAGAAAAGTTCCAATGTTTAACGAGCGATTAAAAAATATATTAAATCATTATTCTCTCATTTCTCTGTTGCAATACTGACCTCCCAGGGCCTGTGTAATTCTGTCACCAAATAGTATCGTCAGACTACGATCATAGTAAATGGTTTCACCAGTGATAGATTCATGCTTTAATATTATCCCATAGCCATATCTTTCAAGCATATTCATACCCACCCTTGCCAAATTGTAAGAATAATTTATTCCCCAAATGGAACCATTTCTTCCTTCAAAAAACTCCGCTCTGTAATATCTTTTTAGAAATTCATAGTGTGCGTCTTCACTAAACATACCCCCTCCCGCTACAGAATTTACATAACAGTTTTTTATAATAAAAAGATGAAATGCATAAATATATATCCCGTTTTTCCTCTGCCGCCCACCATTCACAGATAGAGGATATAATCCTATATTATTTATTGTATGCTTAAATCATTTGATGACTATAGTTTCATATATTTTCATCATGTTAGCACCCATGATGTATGTTTATTTTTTCTGAAGCATACCAATAATCAAACCCCGTTCAACATAACAACATAAAATAATTTATAACAAATTTAGTTGAAACTTAATATATGAAATAGTGACTTTCCATAAGCAGATCATTAGTTTATAGGGCATCCTAACGATGCAGGCTCCTCCTGGCAAAACTGTCGATGATGAGATTTTTTTTGCGGTATATTCCACTTATTTTGGTGGTATTCAGTTTATGCAAAACAATACCGACAAAAGACTGAACCGTTTTTTTGGAGATCAGCAGGCTACGGGAAATTTCATCTATCGAATAACCATTTAAAATCATATTGATAACATGTGTTTCTCTTTTGGTAAATGACAACTTGTCCCTCTTCAGATTGATCCCCATTTTTTTAAACGCCTGCCTCATCATGAGATATTCATTACCGCTTAATTCAGTGTCAATGCATACCGCTTCACGCCCTGTCCCGCTCATTCCTGACGCCGGTTTTAATAAAAAGATAAGATTGACCGGTGAAATGTGTAGGTACTTGAGACGTTCGACATCGCCGGTGTTCAGCTCTGACTCCACAATCACCACATCGCTGTTGCTGAAGGCAATATCGCTGACCCGTGAAAACACAACCCTGTTGACGGAGAGGCTGTTGTCGCTGAACATACATTTCAGACCTACAAGCATGAAATTATTATTGGTAATAACATAGATATTCATATAGTCCCCGCAGCAATACCTTTTGCGAAGCGTCCCGTTCCTTATGTTCTGACAAAGTGGTGCCTGTATTGGTGTCGCCGGGTAACTATGACGTACTCCGGCTCAGCGGAGTACGTCAACTGCTCTACTGGTGCGCCGCTAGCACGCTATTCACGATTTCCACCGCTTCTTTCTCGATCTGCTTGCGATGTGCTTCCCCGAGGAAGCTCTCGCAGTAGATCTTGTAAGCGTCTTCCGTACCTGACGGTCGGGCGGCGAACCAGCCGTTGTCGGTCATCACTTTCAAGCCACCAATCGATGCGCCGTTGCCCGGCGCGGCGGTCAGACGCGCAGTGATCGGGTCACCCGCCAGCTGACTGGCCCTGACCATTTCCGGCGACAGCTTCGACAGCACCGCTTTCTGTGCGGAAGTGGCCGAAGCCTGCAGCCGGTTATAGCTCGGCGCGCCGAAGCGGGCGGCCAGTTCGTCGTAGTGCTCCTGCGGGTTTTTACCGGTGACGGCGGTGATTTCCGCCGCCAGCAGGCACATGATGATCCCGTCTTTGTCGGTCGACCACGGCGTTCCGTCAAAACGCAGGAGTTAGCGGCAGCCAGCCAGCGGCGCGGCGTGACGCCGTTAGTCACGTTGGTGAAGCGGCGCGGAAAGATTCTGGCGAAATCGGCAAACAGCGACTCCACCATCAGCCGGGAGTGCAGTTCCGACACGCCGTTCACCTTGTGACTGACCACCACCGCCAGCCAGGCCATCCGTACGCGACGGTCGTTGGATTCATCGATAATCGAGGTCCGGCTCAGCAACGCAATATCATCGGGATAGTGCTCCTGCATGGTTTTCAGAAAATAGTCATTAATCTCGAAAATAATCTGCAAATGGCGCGGCAGGATTTTCCCCAGCATCTCGACCGGCCAGGTCTCCAGCGCCTCGCTCATCAGGGTATGGTTGGTGTAGGAGAAGACCTGACAGGTCACCCCGAAAGCGTCATCCCAGCTGAAGCGGTGTTCGTCAATCAGCAGACGCATCAGCTCCGGGATCGACAGCACCGGATGGGTGTCGTTGAGGTGGATAGCAATTTTATCTGCCAGGTTGTCATAGGTTTGATACAACTGGTAATGGCGAAAAAGAATATCCTGCACCGTCGCCGAAACGAGGAAATATTCCTGACGCAGGCGCAGCTCGCGCCCGGAGTAGGTCGAGTCGTCCGGATACAGTACCCGGGAGACGTTTTCGGAATGGTTTTTATCTTCTACCGCCGCGAAGTAATCTCCCTGATTAAATTTACCGAGGTTAATCTCGCTGCTGGCCTGGGCGCTCCACAAGCGCAGGGTGTTGGTGGCATCGGTTTCATAACCCGGGATAATCTGATCGTAGGCCACCGCGATGATCTCTTCGGTTTCCAGCCAGCGCGAGTTTTTCCCCTCATGCTGAATGCGCCCGCCAAAGCGCACGGTATAGCGGGTTTTATGGCGCTCGAATTCCCAGGGGTTACCGTACTCCAGCCAGTAGTCCGGTGACTCCATCTGCCGGCCGTCGATGATGTTTTGCTTGAACATGCCGTAGTCGTAGCGGATGCCGTAACCGCGTCCTGGCAGCCCCAGCGTGGCCAGGGAGTCGAGAAAACAGGCTGCCAGACGACCGAGACCGCCGTTGCCCAGGCCCGGGTCATTCTCTTCGTCAATCAGCTCTTCCAGATCCAGACCCATCCCGGCCAGCGCTGTTTTCACATCCTCATAGATGCCCAGCGACAGTAAGGCATTCGAGAGGGTACGGCCGATGAGAAACTCCATCGACAGATAATATACCTGGCGCGCCTGCTGCGAGATCCGCGCCCGATGCGCCCGCAACCAGCGCTCAACCAGCCGATCGCGCACGGCGAACAGCGTAGCATTGAGCCATTCATGCTTATTGGCAAGTGAAGGGTCTTTACCGAGAATAAACATGAGCTTATAAGCGATAGCATGCTGCAGCGCTTCTTCATTCAGCCTGGGTGAAATATAACTTATGCGTGGTTCCATTTTTCTTATCCGTAGCAATTAAATAATACGCTGATACAACAGGTGGAAAGACTTTGCGGCACTTTGCCAGCTAAAATCCATGCTCATCGCCTGCCGCTGCACGTAACGCCACAGCGAGGGACGCGACCACAGGACACTGGCCCGGTGGATAGCATGTAATAACGATTCCGTCTCGCTGTCGGTAAACACAAATCCGGTCGCGAGCCCGTCAACAAGGTTTTCGAGCGAACAGTCGGCGACGGTATCCGCCAGTCCGCCGGTACGGCGAACCAGCGGTAATGTGCCGTAGCGCAGACCATAAAGCTGGGTCAGACCGCAGGGTTCAAAACGGCTGGGCACCAGGATGACGTCGGCGCCGCCAATCATCTGATGCGACAGCGCCTCGTCGTAGCCGATCCGGATACTCACCTGCCCGGGGTATTGCGCCTCGGCGGTCAGAAAACGGGCCTGCAAATCCGGGTCCCCGGATCCCAGCAGCGCCAGCTGCCCTCCCTTAGATATAATTCCCGGCAGCGCGCCAAACAGAAGATCCAGCCCCTTCTGGCTGGTCAGCCGGCTCACAACGGTGAACAGCAGCGCCCGATCGTCCGCCTTCAGCCCCAGCGACGTCTGCAGCTGCTGCTTGTTCTTCGCTTTCTCCGCCAGTGAATTCTGGTCGTAAGGCGCTGCCAGCAGCGGATCGCGGCGCGGATCCCAGATATTTTTGTCAACCCCGTTCAGGATCCCCGACAGTCGCCCTTCCCGCTGACGTTGCCGCAGCAGCTCTTCCAGACCAAACGCGTACTGTGGTTCGGTAATTTCACGGGCATATGTCGGGCTGACGGTGGTGATATGGTCAGCGAAATAGAGACCCGCCTAAAGGAAGGAGATTTGCCCATTAAACTCCACCCCGTGCATCTGGAAGAACGACCACGGTAACGCGATCTCCGCCATATGCCGGGCCTGAAACAACCCCTGATAGGCAATGTTGTGCACCGTAAACACCGATTTGGCCGGGTTGCCGCGGGTGGCCAGATAAGCCGGGGTGAGACCCGCGTGCCAGTCATGGGCGTGGACGATTTCAGGACGCCAGAACGGGTCAAGACCACCGGCAAGCTCGGCCCCGACCCAGCTCAGCAACGCGAAACGCAGGACGTTATCAGGATAATCCTGCATCTGCTGGTTATGATAAGGATTACCCGTCCGGTCATAGAGATGCGGGGCATCAATCAGATAGATGCCCACACCGTTAAAATGGCCAAACAGCAGCGTCATCCGCCCGGCGAATGTCTCCCTGCTGGCCACCACCTGCGGATCCTGAACCCCGTTGCGGATCGCCGGAAACCCAGGCAGCAGCACGCGGGTATCCAGCCCCTCGGCAATTTGCGCCGCCGGGAGCGCGCCGGTGACGTCGGCCAGTCCGCCCGTTTTTAACAGCGGGAACATCTCTGCTCCTACATGTAAAACTTGCATGTATGCTCCTTATTATTCAGCCACAGAGACGACCCGCGACAGGGCAATATTTTCTCTGCCGCCGGACACGCTTTTTCCGCAAATGGGCTCATACCTCAAGTTTGTCCAGCATTTCTTTGGTAACCAGAACGATGCCTTCTTCCGAACGATAAAAGCGTCGCGCATCCTCAACGGCATTTTCGCCAATCACCGTCCCCTCCGGAATAACGCATCCCCGGTCGATCACGCAGCGTCTTATCCTGCAGGAGCGACCGACCCAGACGCCCGGTAATAAAACCGACGAATCAATATTACAGAACGAGTTAATCCGAACTCTGGAAAATAGAACCGACTGCACCACCACCGAGCCAGAAATAATACAGCCGCCGGAGACCAGAGAATTCATGGTCATGCCATGACTGCCGGAACGGTCCTGAACAAATTTGGCGCTGGGCAGCGATTCGACATAGGTACGGATAGGCCAGTTACGGTCATAAACGTCCAGCTCTGGCACTACTGAGGCTAAATCCAGATTCGCTTTCCAGTACGCCTCCAGGGTTCCGACATCGCGCCAGTATGGCTCGGCATTATTATCCGACTGAACGCAGGAGCGCGGGAACGGATGCGCATACGCTTCACCTGCCGCCGTTATCCTGGGAATAATATCTTTGCCAAAATCATGGGTGGAGTGTTCATCCCGATCGTCGTCTTCCAGCAGCTGGTAGAGATATTCCGCATCAAACACATAAATGCCCATACTGGCAAGCGAGCGGGTTTCATCGCCAGGAATGGTGGGCGGATTAGCCGGTTTTTCAACAAATTCAATGATTTTGTCATTCTCATCCACGGCCATGACGCCAAAAGCGCTTGCCTCTTCAACCGGGACCGGCAGGCAGGCCACGGTACAGCGCGCCCCTTTTTCAACGTGATCGAGCAGCATCCGCGAATAATCTTGTTTATAGATATGGTCCCCGGCCAGAATAACGACATATTCCGCATCATAGCGGCGGATAATATCCAGATTCTGGGTCACGGCATCCGCCGTCCCCCGATACCAGTTCTCACCATGCACCCGCTGCTGCGCCGGTAATAAATCCACGAACTCATTCATTTCTTCGTTAAAGAATGCCCAGCCGCGTTGAATATGCTGCACCAGTGAATGGGACTGATATTGTGTAATGACCCCGATACGTCTTATTCCGGAGTTAATACAATTCGATAAAGCAAAATCAATAATTCTGAATTTACCGCCGAAATGCACCGCAGGTTTTGCGCGAATAGTGGTCAGGTCTTTTAATCGTGTGCCACGTCCGCCGGCGAGGATCAGGGCCACGGATTTAAGCGGTAACTGGCGCGACAGCATTAAGTTGTCAGTATATTCAAGTTTACTCATAATAATGTCCTGCCATTAAATAAAAGCCATAAAAGAAAATAATGAAGAAAAAGCCTCACTCTTCTGCAAAATAATTCAGAAGTGATCACCTCCGGTAATAAGTCAGCTGCAATAAATCAGCTGCGCGTTTTATTGCCCTGCAGATTCCCGTACCAGCCAGATTGTCGCCAGCGGCGGCAGAGTCACCGACAGCGAATGCTCCCGACCGTGGCTGGCGATCGCCTCGCTTGCCACGCAGCCGCCGTTGCCGGTGTTGCTCCCGTGGTAGTGCATCGAGTCGGTGTTCAGCTCTTCACGCCAGCGCCCCGGCTGGTTAATCCCGAAGCGATAGCCGTGACGCGGTACTGGCGTGAAGTTGCTCGCCACGATTATCTCGTTCCCGGCTTTATCGCGACGGACAAAGATAAACACCGACCGTTCGTGGTCATCCACAACAAGCCATTCAAAGCCGTAGGGGTCAAAATCCAGTTCGTGCAGTGCCTTATGGTGGCGATAGGTATGGTTCAGATCGCGCACCAGACGCTGCACCCCGTGATGCCAGTTGTCGCCCCCTTCCAGCAGATGCCAGTCGAGGCTGGCGTCGTGGTTCCACTCCCGCCCCTGGGCAAACTCGTTGCCCATAAACAGCAGCTTTTTACCGGGGAAGGCAAACAGCCAGCCGTAGTAGGCGCGCAGGTTGGCGAACTTCTGCCAGGCATCGCCAGGCATCCGGTCAAGAATCGATTTTTTGCCGTGAACCACTTCATCGTGTGACAGCGGCAACACGAAGTTTTCGGTGTAGTTGTAGAGCATCCCGAAGGTCATCTTGTCGTGATGATAACGACGATAGATGGGATCGAGCTGCATATAGTCGAGGGTGTCATGCATCCAGCCGAGGTTCCATTTGAACCAGAAGCCAAGACCGCCCGTAGAAGACGGTCGTGTAACCCCGGCGAAGTCGGTGGACTCCTCCGCCATCGTGACCGCTCCCGGCGTCTGCTCACCGAGCACACGGTTGGTATTGCGCAGAAATTCAATCGCTTCGAGGTTTTCCCGGCCGCCGTACTCATTGGGCACCCACTCCCCCTCTTTGCGGCTGTAGTCGCGGTAGATCATTGACGCAACCGCATCCACGCGCAGGGCGTCGATCCCGAAGCGTTCAATCCAGTACAGCGCGTTCCCGACCAGAAAGTTGCTGACTTCACGGCGACCGTAGTTGTAGATCAGCGTATTCCAGTCCTGGTGATAACCTTCTCGCGGGTCGCTGTGTTCATACAACGCGGTGCCGTCGAACGATGCCAGCGCAAAGTCATCCGACGGGAAGTGGCCCGGCACCCAGTCGAGGATCACGTTCAGACCCGCGGCATGGGCAGCATTCAGGAAGTAGCGGAAGTCTTCACGGGTACCAAAACGGCGGGTCGGCGCGTACAGCCCGGTGGGCTGATAGCCCCAGCTGCCGTCGAACGGATGTTCGTTTACCGGCAGCAGCTCCAGATGGGTGAAGCCCATCCACTTCGCGTAAGGCACCAGCTGGTCCGCCAGCTCGCGGTAGCTGAGCCAGAAATGGTTATCGGCGTGGCGGCGCCACGAGCCAAGGTGCACTTCATAAATCGAAATCGGTGCATCAAACTGGTTGGCCTGCTGACGGGACTGTGGCTGTTCGACCTTTTCCGGCATGCCGCAGATAAGCGACGCGCTTTCCGGGCGCATCTGTGCCTCAAAGGCATACGGGTCGGATTTCACCCGCAGGTGGCCGTGGGCGTCAATCAGCTCGAACTTATACAGCTGGCCGTTATGCGCGCCGGGGACAAACAGCTCCCAGATGCCGGACTCTTTGCGCAGACGCATCGGGTGGCGGCGGCCGTCCCAGTAGTTGAACTGTCCGACCACCGACACACGACGGGCGTTCGGCGCCCAGACGGAAAAACGCGTCCCGGTGACGCCGTCCATGGTGTCGGCATGGGCTCCCAGCGTCTCGTAGGGCCGCAGATGAGTCCCTTCAGCGAGCAGCCAGGCATCAAGCTCCTGCAGCAGCGGGCCAAAGCGATAGGGGTCGTCAATCAGGTTTTGCTGACCGTGCCAGGTGACGGCCAGCTGGTAACGAAAAGGATTTTTCCGGCGCGGCAGAACGCCGCTAAAGAACCCGCGTGTGTCGAGGCATTCGAGTTTACCGACTTTGCGCCCGGTTTTCGGTTCAATCACCCATACATCGGTGGCATCGGGTAATAATGCGCGCACTTCCAGACCCGCATCGGTTGAGTGCATGCCAAGCACGGAAAATGGATCGGAACAATGACCTGCGAGAAGTGCGGAGATCGCACTTTTTTCATTATAATCAGACATGGCAGTCACCCTACTATCATCCTGCGGAAAGAATTAAAACGCCTCTTCCTGCTTTATTGATCCGGTAATATTCCGCTGCATGCTACGCATCGAAATATCAACACGTTATTCCAGAGCCTTAAGACATGTCGGTTGTCCACAAATAGAGAGTGATTAACCTCCTGAGAAGTGAGTTAAATGCGCTGTACGACTTCTGTATTATCTGTCTTCAGAATAATTACTCCTGATTTTCTTTCTGTGAGTAAACACTCATTTCTATATTAATGGGGAAACTAATTTTTATTTCGTCACGAATGATGAGTTTCCTTCTGCTGAATTCGTCAGATCGTATATAAAAAAAGGCTTTGTTGAATAAATCGAACTTTTGCTGAGTTGAAGGGCTTTGTTAATGGAATGGTCGCCTCCCATCTCTTGTGCCACAGTGGGACGATAAATCGTCACTCATTGAACGGAGCGCTGCTATCATGAACGTTAAAACTATTGGAATCGATTTGGCAAAAAACGTTTTCCAGATCCATGGGGTTGACGAGCACGGAAAACGGTTGTTCAACAAACAACTCAGACGGGCACAAATGGCCTCCTTTTTTGCCAACATCCCACCCTGTTTGATCGGCATGGAGGCCTGTGCATCTGCTCATTTCTGGGCCAATAAACTGATATCGATGGGCCATAATGTCAAACTGATGGCCCCTCAGTTCGTCAAACCCTATGTTAAAACCAATAAGCATGATGCTGCAGACGCTGAAGCTATTTGTGAAGCCGTCACTCGACCTAACATGCGGTTCGTGCCGGTCAAAACCGCTGAGCAGCAAGCCGTATTGGCACTTCACCGGAGTCGTCAGAGCTTCATCAAACAGCGAACCGCACAAGCCAATCAAATCAGGGGGTTATTGGCCGAATTTGGCATTGTCGTCCCCCGAGGTATCCAGCAGCTACAGCGACGATTACCTGAGCTCGTGGAAGATGCGGATAACCCGTTACCCGTCCTGTTTCGTACACAGCTGAGTCTACTACAGCACCACATGGCGTACCTGTTCGATGTCATCGCTACACTCGACAAGCAGATTGAGCAGTGCTATCGGCAAAATGCTCTCTGCCAGCGTATCGGCAAGATCCCTGGTATTGGCCCTGTTACCGCCAGCGCGCTGATTGCGACCATTGGTAAAGCCAACAATTTCGAGAATGGCCGACAACTGGCTGCCTGGCTCGGATTGGTTCCACGTCAGCACTCCAGTGGGGGTAAACAAGTCCTGCTCGGGATAAGCAAGCGAGGTGATACCTATTTGAGGACCTTGCTTATCCATGGTGCCAGGGCGGTATTGCAGTCGGCCAAACATAAACAGGATGCCGTATCGAGCTGGGCTAACCAGCTAATGGCGCGCCGGAATAACAACATTGCCTCGGTAGCATTGGCTAACAAGAATGCGCGGACTGTGTGGGCGCTCCTGGCCAAAGAGCGGGAGTATTGTGCACCAATAATAAGCGCTTAAGTTGCTTAATCAGTAAGACAGAAACAACACCACCGATTGCCCAGGCAAGCATGAAGTGATGGCAAGACAGGTCAGACCGCGATGGGGAAAACCCGGTTTATTCAAGGCTCCTGAAAGAGCGCTTTGTTGATAGAGGCCTCCATCAGCGTATTCCATCAGGGACAGAGGTATTTTACATCACCTCGGCAAAGTCCGGATCTATGGCTGCAATCGATGACCAGTAAAGCCACCACAACATATTTAGCTTGGCAAACAGGAGGCGACCATCTATGAATAAATCAGATTTCGGGTAAGTCTCCCCCGTAGCGGGTTGTGTTTTCAGGCAATACGCACGCTTTCAGGCATACCTGCTTTCGTCATTTTGTTCAGCGCTCGTACCAGGGCCATAGCCTCCGCAACCTGACCATCGTAGTCACGCAGCGTCAGTGAACCCCCGAACAGCTGTTTTACCCGGTACATCGCCGTTTCCGCTATCGAGCGACGGTTGTAATCTGTTGTCCATTTCCACCGCGCATTACTCCCGGTCATTCGCTGATTAGCCACTGCACGGTTACGGTCTGCATATTCACCGGGCCAGTAACCCGCACCTTTTCGGGGAGGGATAAGCGCGCTGATTTTCTTACGCCGCAGTTCATCGTGACAGAGCCGGGTGTCGTAAGCGCCGTCTGCCGATGCTGCCCTGATTTTTCTGTGAGTCTGCCGGATAAGACCCGGGAAGGCTTCTGAGTCCGTCACATTGTTCAGCGACAGGTCAGCGCAGATGATTTCATGTGTTTTACTGTCAACGGCGAGATGCAGCTTACGCCAGATACGGCGGCGTTCCTGGCCATGCTTTTTGACTTTCCATTCGCCTTCACCAAAGACCTTCAGCCCGGTGGAATCAATCACCATATGCGCGATTTCACCTCGGGTGAACGTTTTGAAACTGACATTAACCGACTTTGCTCGCTTGCTGACACTGGTGTAATCCGGGCAACGCAACGGAACATTCATCAGTGTAAAAATGGAATCAATAAAACCCTGTGCAGCCCGCAGGGTCAACCTGAACACGCGTTTAATGACCAGAACGGTGGTGATGGCGAGATCAGAATAGCGCTGAGGTCTTCCCCGTGATGAAGGCGTTGCCGACTCATACCAGGCCTGAATAGCTTCATCATCCAGCCAGAAAGTTATGGAGCCACGGTTGATGAGGGCTTTATTGTAGGTGGGCCAGTTGGTGATTTTGAACTTTTGCTTTGCCACGGAACGGTCTGCGTTGTCGGGAAGATGCGTGATATGATCCTTCAACTCAGTAAAAGTTCGATTTATTCAACAAAGCCACCTGGAGATGAAAACAGGAGTTTTAACATGTATTTAAGAGTGTTGTCAGCGCCCATACTCACCCTTTTTCTACTTATAACTGCCTGTTCAAACCATACTCAAAAAACAAACGTCAGGGTTATGCCCGACAGCGATAAATCTGCGGAAGTTGATGATCTTTTAGGTGGCCTACGATCTCCAACAGTTCCCCCGGAGCATTCAAAAATACTCGGATATGCGACACAAATAAGGAATGCCATTGTTGCCGAAATGTATGAACCCGATGCGCATAAAGGACAAACCTGCTCTATCCGTATCTCTCTTCAGCCTGATGGTTCAGTGAACAGTGCGACAGCAAAAGAGGGTGATGCAAAATTGTGTAAAGCAGCCATTTCAGCGATTACACGAGCAAAAATACCCGCCGCACCAGATGACGAAACATATCAGAGGGTCAAAAATGCCGATCTTGATTTCAGACTATAGAAATGAAGTTTGAGATGGCTTTTGCTGAAAAGACCTTGGGGGCCACATTCCGTGTTTTCACCTTAATGGTGGGATTGTTGAGGATACACTTTAATGTTGCTTCCAGTCTTGCTGTTATGTTTCAACCTGTTGATATTTAATATAAAACTCATTTTCGGCACTTTGAGGTGCATAGCATTTGCTATACGTTCGTGTTGTGTTATGCTTGTATAGCAATCGCTATACAAAAGAGGTGTGTATGAAATCAGATGTTCAACTCAACCTAAGAGCTAAAGAGTCTCAGAGGGCACTCATCGATGCCGCTGCAGAAATCCTTCATAAATCGCGAACCGACTTCATTCTTGAGATGGCCTGCAAGGCTGCGGAGAACGTGATCCTTGATCGCCGTGTTTTCAATTTTAACGACGAACAGTATGCAGAGTTCATCGATATGCTCGATGCACCAGTCGAGGATGAGCCCGCCATTAATAAACTACTGGCAAGGAAACCTCAGTGGGATGTATAACAGCGCCCGAGCCGTTATCCAGCGCCCATCAACTGGCAGAGTTCGTCAGTGGAGAAACGGTACTCGATGAATGGCTAAAACAGAGAGGTTTAAAAAATCAGGCTCTTGGCGCTGCCCGAACGTTCGTTGTTTGCAAGACGGGTACGAAGCAAGTAGCTGGTTTTTACTCTCTGGCCACCGGTAGCGTTAACCATACGGAAGCGACAGGTAGTCTTCGGCGTAACATGCCAGATCCTATACCGGTGATTATACTCGCTCGCCTGGCGGTAGATATCTCATTGCACGTAAAAGGGGTTGGCGCCGATTTACTTCACGATGCGGTTCTACGCTGTTATCGCGTAGCTGAGAATATTGGCGTTCGTGCGATAATGGTTCACGCGCTTACTGAAGAAGCCAAAGGCTTCTATGTTCACCATGGATTTAAGGCATCACAAACTCATGAGCGGACTCTGTTCCTTAAACTTCCATGACTGGTTACTGGAGTGGGGAAGTGACTGACACCGACGTAACATATTGATTATCATATCATTTATTTCAACATTTAACATAATCTTTGTTAAGCGCACTAAGGTTGTAATGGCTCAATAGTAATGTCCGCCTGTGGCTCAATTCAGATGTCCGCGCTATGGTAAGCTTCACTGGTCCGTTTAAACTACCGGGAGGCATATCATGAGCGCAGAAAGCTCAGGAGTGTTTACTTTGAAAGAGATCAACCGGATCAAGATTATACAGGACGTCATTGAACGTCGCATCACAACGCGCCGTGCGGCCGAGCACCTCGGTATCAGCGACAGGCAATGCCGCAGACTTCTTGCCCGTTACCGTGAAGGCGGACCGCTTGGTATGGCCAGCAGACGATGTGGCATGCGTGGTAACCGCCAGTTGCCACCCGGGCTCGCAGATCAGGCTCTGGAACTGATCAAGACGCGTTATGCTGATTTCGGTCCGACTCTGGCGCGTGAAAAGCTCGAAGAACTCCACGGACTGTTTCTTGGCAAAGAAACTGTCCGGCGCATCATGGTGCGGGCTGGCTTATGGGTTCCCCGTAAACAACGTGCCGCAAGGATCCCTCAACCACGGTACCGGCGTCCGTGTACTGGTGAGCTGATACAAATAGATGGCTGTGATCACGACTGGTTTGAAGGCCGTGGCCCGGCCTGCACCGCGCTGGTCTATGTTGATGATGCAACCAGCAAACTGATGGAACTGTTGTTTGTTAAATCGGAGTCCACGTTTTCTTACTTCGAAGCCACGCGGCGCTATATCGATAAGCATGGTAAACCGCTGGCACTGTACAGCGATAAAGCCGGTGTTTTTCGTGTTAACAATAAACACGCCACAGGCGGAGACGGGCATACTCAGTTTGGGCGAGCCATGCATGAACTGAACATCCAGACTATCTGTGCAGAAACCAGTCCCGCCAAAGGGCGTGTAGAACGAGCTCACCTCACTTTACAGGATCGTCTGGTCAAAGAGCTGCGGTTACAGGGCATTTGTTCAATGGAGGCTGCAAATGACTTCGCTGAGGCCTATATGGCTGACTATAACCGCCGTTTTGGCAAAGTACCGCGACATGATTTTGACGTACACCGTGCTGTAGAACATGATGAGGACCTGGGGCTTATTTTCACTGTTCGTGAAAAACGTAAAGTCTCAAAATCGTTGACGATACAATATGATAAAATGTTGTACCTGATTGAAGACAGCGAACTGAGTCGCCGTGCAATAGGTAAATATATCGATGTGTATCACTATCCTGATGGCAGAAAAGAGCTGCGCCTGAACGGTACGCTACTTCCCTACTCTACCTACGACCGACTGTCAGAAATCGACCAGGGCGCGATTGTCGATAACAAGCGTCTTGGCCGAACCCTGGAGTTTATCAGTCTGGTGCAGAGCAAGCGGGATAACACGCGCTCTCAGTCAATTCCCGCTGGAGATGGCCCTTCCCGACGACGGCCAAAGCAGGAAGGGAAGAAATCCCAGCGCTCACTGGATAATGATGACATGCTCGAAGCACTCAAACAGCTTCAGTCACGTTCAGAGGACATTTTTGGTAAAAGAGCCCGCTGATGGTACTCACTGGCCGGACAGTGGTTGCTCACCAGTTGATATTGTCCGGCCAGACCCATGATGTATTATTCATTTCGTTCAGCATCTTTATGTCCTGCTTTTCACGGGCATACTTACCCCATAATGAATGAAAAGAACGAACAATACTGATTAACTGCTTTTTTCTTTGCTCCGGAGATAGGCTGATAAAATAGCAGCACCTGCTGTCAATATTATCCTCAATGAAATTAAAATCAGAGTCTGATGCATATTTTACTGTTAGCATAATATCATTCGACGTTGTTCTCTCAGACTCTGTTAATGCTGATTCTATCAGGTATTCAAAGGCATACATGACAGACAGCTGGTTTTTGTCTGTCTGAATATAACCCATTGAGTTTCTGAGTATTGAGGACTGTACCAGGACCAGAGGCCATAAAAGCTCAACACCATAAAGCTTATATGTATCATGTTGATCATACTGATGTTGCTCAACACGACGATTACCTTCCCGTGCTTTACGAATATCATAGGCAAGGGATAACATAAATCCGTCTTTAACTTTAATCAGTGGGCTTTCATCCACGATGTAATGAATGAGTTCATGTAATTCATTCAGGGCTTCTGAATCTCCCCACAGTATAAAACCTGCATTGTTCGGCGTTAACTCGTATCGAAGCATGGGCTCAATCATCCTGTTGTTTCAGTCGGAGGAAAGTCTATCAGTAAAGAGAATGAGAGATCAAAGTGGTCATTTTAATTGAGCTGGATAACGGACATTTCAATTGAGCCTTGACAAATGCTGTAGTAGCTAAATTGAGATTTCCGCACTTCCTTGACCAAATAGACATGTCCGCGCTACAGTCTCACCACACAGCGATCACTGTTTTCAAAGGGGTAGCTCGGAGGCCATCTTTGGTAAAAGGTGAACTTGATGCAAATTAGAAAGGAAATCACTGACCAGTGGCGATGTGTGCGCTATGTTGGAGTCATTGCAATCATGTCCTGAGAGGAGTTATGGGAAATGCAATTAACTTCAATGATATTATATACAAAGAAAAACGTCGGGAAGCCGAGGGAAATTTCGGTTGTCGCAAACCACGAACCACTTTGCGGTTAAATATCAATAAACTGGCGAGAGTAGAGTAAAAAATGAAAGATAAAAATTTCCGTAGATCTATTAGGGGTCGTCTCAGAAAACGGAATCTATGGTCACTCCCGTTTTTGCAACACCGATTTTGACGATAAATTGGCTTGCTTGAATCTATCCGGCGTCTGAATGGGATTTTATTCCCGCGCCTCGATGAGTTCCGCGCCTGATGAACCTCCAGAAAATATACGGCTTCAATGAGCCTTTCCGTTTTACAGGTTCCTCAACAGGCCGGTGGGCCGTTAGTATCATCAATATCAGTATTCGCAAAACCAGATCAGTGATTCTTTAAACCGGTGTATTTCTTCCGTTATGCTACATAAGTTTGCTGTCGTGCCGTTAGGGCCCAGGCTATTCTGGCCAGCTTGTTTGCCAGAGCACAAGTGACGACAAAGTTGCTTTTCCTACACAGTAGATCCCTGACCCAATCGGCCAATTTGCCAGACTGGTGTTCCAGTTTTTGTATGAATACCCTGGCACATTGAACCAACAAAGTTCGGATCTTTTTGTTACCTCGCTTACTAATTCCCAGCAATGTCGTCCGACCTCCCGTGCTGTACTGTCGAGGCACTAGCCCTGTTGCCGCCGCAAAGTCACGACTGCTGGCGTACTGCTTCCCGTCGCCAATCTCAGTTGAAATAGTACTCGCTGTCAGTGTTCCGACGCAGGGAATGCTCAGCAAGCGCTGTCCAATCTCATCTTCGTCCAACTTTCGTTTCAACTGGGATTCCAAATCTTTAATCTGCTCAACAAGATAGTGATAATGCTGTTGTAATTTCAGCAATAACTGGCTGAGGTATAGAGGCAAACTATTGTCCTCAAGAAGGGTACTCAGTCGGCTAATAACGGCAGCTCCTCGTGGAACGCTGATGCCAAATTCCAGCAGAAAAGCATGCATCTGATTGGTTGTTTTTACCTTATCCTGAACCAAGGATTCACGGACACGATGCAGCGCACGCATTGCCTGCTGAGATTCAGTTCTGGGCTGTACAAAACGCATAGACGGACGCGATGCAGCTTCACAAATAGCTTCGGCGTCGACAAAGTCGTTTTTGTTACTTTTAACGAATGGACGGACAAATTGTGGTGATATCAGCTTAGGAAAATGCCCCAACTCTTCCAACTTGCGTGCCATAAAGTGAGAGCCACCACAGGCTTCCATTGCGATGGTTGTAGCGGGGCATGTCGCCAAAAATTCGATTAACTTTGGCCGTGTAAATTTTTTACGGTAAACAGCCTTGCCGCGACGATCTTGGCAATGAATATGGAAAGAGTTTTTACCCAGATCGATACCAATGAGCGCAATGTTTTCCATGATAGTTCTCCGAATGAAAGCCTATCCTCAGCATAGTACCGGGAAGGAGGGAGTGACCATCTCATTAAATAAAGCACGCTAAGCCGGTTGCAGCGGCCGTAGCGGCCTGAACTTGCCCGCGCCGATCTTGGCGCTGCTGCGCCAGAGGTAATCGCCGGTCAGGTTGATGTGCTCCCAGCCGAGCGGCGACAGGTACTGCAACAGGCCGTCATCGACGGCTTGACCGTGGCCACGCAAGGCGTTCGCGGCCCGCTCCAGATAGACCGTGTTCCATAGCACGATGGCCGCCGTCACCAGGTTGAGGCCGCTGGCCCGGTAGCGCTGCTGCTCGAAGCTGCGGTCGCGGATTTCCCCCAGGCGGTTGAAGAACACGGCGCGGGCCAGCGCGTTGCGCGCCTCGCCTTTGTTCAGCCCGGCATGCACGCGGCGGCGCAGCTCGACGCTTTGCAGCCAGTCCAGGATGAACAGTGTGCGCTCGATGCGTCCCAGCTCACGCAGGGCGACGGCCAGGCCGTTCTGGCGCGGGTAGCTGCCAAGCTTCCTGAGCATCAGCGAGGCCGTCGCCGTGCCCTGCTTGATCGAGGTGGCCATCCGCAGGATTTCATCCCAATGGGCGCGGACGTGCTTGATGTTGAGCGTGCCGCCGATCATCGGTTTCAACGCCTCGTAGGTGGCATCGCCCTTCGGGATGTAGAGCTTGGTGTCGCCCAGGTCACGAATGCGCGGGGCGAAGCGGAAGCCCAGCAGGTGCATCAACGCGAAGACGTGGTCCGTGAACCCTGCCGTGTCGGTGTAGTGCTCCTCGATCCGCAGGTCGGATTCGTGATACAGCAGGCCGTCGAGCACGTAGGTCGAGTCGCGCACGCCGACGTTCACGACCTTGGTGTGGAACGGCGCGTACTGGTCGGAGATATGGGTGTAGAACGTCCGCCCTGGGCTGCTGCCGTATTTCGGATTGATGTGGCCGGTGCTCTCGGCCTTGCTGCCGGTGCGGAAGTTCTGGCCGTCCGACGATGACGTGGTGCCGTCGCCCCAATGCCCGGCGAAGGGATGTCGGAACTGCGCGTTGACCAGCTCGGCCAGTGCCGCCCCGTAGGTTTCGTCGCGGATGTGCCAGGCTTGCAGCCAGGCCAGCTTGGCGTAGGTCGTGCCGGGGCACGATTCCGCCATCTTGGTCAGGCCCAGGTTGATCGCGTCGGCGAGGATCGTGGTCAGCAACAGGTTTTTGTCCTTGGCCAGGTCGCCTGACTTCAGGTGGGCGAAGTGCCGGGTGAAGCCCGTCCATTCGTCTACCTCCAGCAGCAATTCGGTGATCTTGACGTGCGGTAGGATCATCGCCGTCTGGTCGATCAGGGCCTGTGCGGTATCGGGCACCGCCGCATCGAGCGGCGTGATCTTCAGGCCCGACTCCGTGATGATGGCGTCCGGCAGCTCGTTGGCCAGCGCCATGCGGTTGACGGTGGCGAGCTGCGTTTCCAGCAGCGTCAGCCGGTCATGCAGGTACTGGTCGCAATCGGTGGCCACGGCCAGCGGCAATTCGCTGGCCTGCTTGAGGCTGGCGAATTTCGCGGGCGGCACCAGGTAGTCCTCGAAGTCCTTGAACTGGCGCGAGCCTTGCACCCAGATGTCGCCGGAGCGCAGCGCGTTCTTCAGCTCCGACAGCGCGCACAGTTCGTAGTAGCGCCGGTCGATGCCGGTGTCGGTCATCACCAGCTTCTGCCAGCGCGGCTTGATGAACTCGGTCGGCGCGTCGGTGGGCACCTTGCGGGCGTTGTCGCTGTTCATGCTGCGCAGCACCTCGATGGCGTCGAGTACGTCCTTGGCGGCGGGCGCGGCCCGCAACTTGAGCACGTCGAGAAATTCCGGCGCGTAGCGGCGCAGCGTGGCGTAGCTCTCGCCGATGCGGTGCAGGAAATCGAAGGGCACTGTTGCAAATAGTCGGTGGTGATAAACTTATCATCCCCTTTTGCTGATGGAGCTGCACATGAACCCATTCAAAGGCCGGCATTTTCAGCGTGACATCATTCTGTGGGCCGTACGCTGGTACTGCAAATACGGCATCAGTTACCGTGAGCTGCAGGAGATGCTGGCTGAACGCGGAGTGAATGTCGATCACTCCACGATTTACCGCTGGGTTCAGCGTTATGCGCCTGAAATGGAAAAACGGCTGCGCTGGTACTGGCGTAACCCTTCCGATCTTTGCCCGTGGCACATGGATGAAACCTACGTGAAGGTCAATGGCCGCTGGGCGTATCTGTACCGGGCCGTCGACAGCCGGGGCCGCACTGTCGATTTTTATCTCTCCTCCCGTCGTAACAGCAAAGCTGCATACCGGTTTCTGGGTAAAATCCTCAACAACGTGAAGAAGTGGCAGATCCCGCGATTCATCAACACGGATAAAGCGCCCGCCTATGGTCGCGCGCTTGCTCTGCTCAAACGCGAAGGCCGGTGCCCGTCTGACGTTGAACACCGACAGATTAAGTACCGGAACAACGTGATTGAATGCGATCATGGCAAACTGAAACGGATAATCGGCGCCACGCTGGGATTTAAATCCATGAAGACGGCTTACGCCACCATCAAAGGTATTGAGGTGATGCGTGCACTACGCAAAGGCCAGGCCTCAGCATTTTATTATGGTGATCCCCTGGGCGAAATGCGCCTGGTAAGCAGAGTTTTTGAAATGTAAGGCCTTTGAATAAGACAAAAGGCTGCCTCATCGCTAACTTTGCAACAGTGCCAGTAAAAATCCGGTCATCTCTGACACCGACAGATTTCAGTTCCGTGATCTGTACCGTCAGTTTCTGATGGCTGGTTGATACTCTTGCATATCCCAGTAATGCCATATTGGTCTCACAAATCGATATTGATACTGCGTAGTATCATAAAGTATAAATCGCGATTTTTGATACTCATGTTTGACGTCGTTTTGAGCGGTCTCAAAACTTATAACATTTGAGATAGTTAAAAATAGACCTAAGTCATAGTTACGCAAGGAGTGCTGGATGCCTATCGATTTTTTGACTGAAGAGCAGAAGCAAAATTATGGGCGTTATGCGGCAGAGCCGAACGAGGTACAACTTTCCCGTTATTTTATTCTGGATGAAAATGACCTGATATTCATCGCACAAAGGCGCGGGGACCAAAACCGTCTTGGTATAGCCCTTCAACTAACATCCGTCCGATTTTTAGGAGCGTTCCTGCCTGATTTGGCTCTGGTTCCGCACAATGTACAAACCTTTGTTGCCACGCAGCTTTCAATCAGTCGGACTGATATTCTGGCTGAATACGCAAAACGAGAACCAACCCGCTGGGAGCATTATGCTCAAATCAAAAAATATTATCACTATCATGAGTTCGGGGAGTTTCCGTGGACATTCAGATTGAACCGGTTGCTGTATACCCGAGCCTGGATTAGCAATGAACGCCCCAGCCTGATGTTCGATTTCGCCACCGCATGGCTGGTACAGCATAAAATTTTATTACCAGGAACCACAACACTCTCCAGAGTGATCACCGAAATCCGCGAACGAGCAGCAAACCGTCTTTGGCAAAGATTACTGGCATTGCCCAATGATGAACAGAAACGACAACTGGATGAATTACTGAGCTTTAGTGAAGGTCAGAGAGTATCCATGTTCGAGCAACTGAAAAAAGGTCCTGTGACAGTCAGTAGTCCTGCATTTAACGATGCACTTGATCGTTATAACAAATTGCACCAACTGGGTTTTCAGCAACTTGATTTTACAGGCCTTCCACCGGCTCAGCTAAAAAGTCTTGCTCGCTATGCCAATGTAACCTCGGTAAAAAAGATAGTTCGTATCCCCATGAAGAAACGTACAGCGATACTTATTGCCTTTGTTAAATCATTGGAGGTCATTGCGCTGGATGAAGCCATCGATGTTTTGGATATGCTAATCACTAATATTGCGGGAGAGGCTAAAAAAGCAGGGCAAAAGAAGCGGTTGAGGACGTTGAAGGATTTGGACCGCTCTTCGTTGATACTGGCAAAAGCCTGTGCACTCCTGCTGGATGAGGTAACTGATGATTCCCACCTCCGAAAATCAATTTTTTCCTGCATTTCCAAAGAAAGACTGGCTGAGTCGGTAAAAATGGTCAATGAGTTGGCCCGACCGGCAGACAATAATTTCCAAGATGAAATGATTGAACAATATGGGCGCGTTCGCCGTTTTCTACCCAGAGTTCTTCGGGAATTAACTTTTCTGGCCGCCCCGGCGGGAGAACATACTCTGGCAGCTTTTAACTATTTATCGTCGCTAGGCGCTTCAAGAAAGCACATCCTTGACGATGCTCCAAAAAATATTATTACCGGCCCCTGGAAGCGTTTGGTTTTTGACGAAGAAGGCCGAGTAAGACGGCCTGGCTATTCACTATGTCTACTTGAGCGGTTTCAGGATGCATTAAGGCGGCGGGATATTTATCTTGAGAATAGCGATCGTTGGGGAGATCCACGGTCAAAGCTATTACAAGGGACAGAATGGCAAGCTCAACGCGTCTCTGTCTGTCGAGCATTATGAATCGCCACGGATAATCTAGACACTTCCGAGCCGTTGATAATACTGGTTTTCATATTCTGTCGGTGACATCTGATCGCTAGAACCATGCCGACGCTTACTGTTATAAAACATTTCGATGTAATCAAAAATATCGCTGCGGGCTTCTTCCCGCGTTCCGTAGATCTTTTTCTTTATCCGTTCGCGTTTCAACAACTGGAAAAAGCTTTCTGCAACCGCATTATCATGGCAGTTACCGCGACGGCTCATGCTGCCCTCCAGGCCGTGTGATTTCAGGAACGACTGCCACTCATGGCTTGTGTACTGACTGCCCTGATCCGAATGAACCAGCACCTGTTTTTGGGGATTACGCCGCCATACAGCCATCAGCAGTGCGTTCAGGACAATGTCCTTTGTCATCCGGGATTGCATGGACCAGCCGATAATTTTGCGTGAGAACAGATCAACAACCACGGCAAGATACAGCCAGCCTTCGTGGGTCCTGATGTAGGTTATGTCCGTTACCCAACGCTCATCCGGAGCATCCGGGTTGAACTGTCGCTGGAGCCTGTTGGGCGACACGATACTGGCCTCGCCTTTACGTGCCCGCGGGCTCCGGTATCCGACCTGAGCCTTTATCCCGACACGTTTCATCAGTCGCCAGACTCTGTTCACTCCGCACTGTTGCCCGCTGTCCCGCAGATCCAGATGGATTTTGCGATAACCATAGACGCATCCCGATTCCAGCCAGAACTGTTTAATCTGTCCTGTCAGTCTCAGGTCTGCCTGATGGCGTTGTGAATGCGGCTGCTGAAGCCAGGCGTAAAAACCACTGGGATGAACATCCAGCACCCGACAGAGCAGGCGAACAGGCCAGCAACAGGTGTTGTCACGGATAAAGGCGTACCTCAGTCGGACAGCTTTGCGAAGTACGCCGCGGCTTTTTTTAATATGTCCCGTTCGTCGGTAACCCGCTTCAGCTCTTTCTGGAGACGGCGGATCTCGGCCTGAGCATCTGACTCTTCTTTATTAGTGGAAGAATCCGGACCGTACTTCTTTATCCAGGCGTAAAGGCTGTGGGTGGTGATATCGAGACGTGTTGCAACGCTGGCAACAGAATAACCGCGATCAACAACCTGTTTGACTGCTTCAATTTTAAACTCTTCGGGATAACGCTTACCGCTCATGGGCACCTCTCTTTAAGCCATCTTAAATGACTCTGAGGTGTCTGTTAAACCCGTGGCGATTCATTAGGCCACCCTGTCAATGCTCAGCAGGCAACAGAAAAGCTTGCTCAGCAGTTAGATTTTGCCTGGAAAGCGGTAGCTGATAGCTTTGATGATAATGCGTCAGTCCATATCGAATACGGGGGGAAACATCCTACGTTGACTATCAGCAGCCTAGGGAAGGTGCGAATAAGCGGGGAAATTCTTCTCGGCTGACTCAGTCATTTCATTTCTTCATGTTTGAGCCGATTTTTTCTCCCGTAAATGCCTTGAATCAGCCTATTTAGACCGTTTCTTCGCCATTTAAGGCGTTATCCCCAGTTTTTAGTGAGATCTCTCCCACTGACGTATCATTTGGTCCGCCCGAAACAGGTTGGCCAGCGTGAATAACATCGCCAGTTGGTTATCGTTTTTCAGCAACCCCTTGTATCTGGCTTTCACGAAGCCGAACTGTCGCTTGATGATGCGAAATGGGTGCTCCACCTTGGCCCGGATGCTGGCTTTCATGTATTCGATGTTGATGGCCGTTTTGTTCTTGCGTGGATGCTGTTTCAAGGTTCTTACCTTGCCGGGGCGCTCGGCGATCAGCCAGTCCACATCCACCTCGGCCAGCTCCTCGCGCTGTGGCGCCCCTTGGTAGCCGGCATCGGCTGAGACAAATTGCTCCTCTCCATGCAGCAGATTACCCAGCTGATTGAGGTCATGCTCGTTGGCCGCGGTGGTGACTAGGCTGTGGGTCAGGCCACTCTTGGCATCGACACCAATGTGGGCCTTCATGCCAAAGTGCCACTGATTGCCTTTCTTGGTCTGATGCATCTCCGGATCGCGTTGCTGCTCTTTGTTCTTGGTCGAGCTGGGTGCCTCAATGATGGTGGCATCGACCAAGGTGCCTTGAGTCATCATGACGCCTGCTTCGGCCAGCCAGCGATTGATGGTCTTGAACAATTGGCGGGCCAGTTGATGCTGCTCCAGCAGGTGGCGGAAATTCATGATGGTGGTGCGGTCAGGCAAGGCGCTATCCAGGGATAACCGGGCAAACCGACGCATGGAGGCGATTTCGTACAGAGCATCTTCCATCGCGCCATCGCTCAGGTTGTACCAATGCTGCATGCAGTGAATGCGTAGCATGGTTTCCAGCGGATAAGGTCGCCGGCCATTACCAGCCTTGGGGTAAAACGGCTCGATGACTTCCACCATGTTTTGCCATGGCAGAATCTGCTCCATACGGGACAAGAAAATCTCTTTTCTGGTCTGACGGCGCTTACTGCTGAATTCACTGTCGGCGAAGGTAAGTTGATGACTCATGATGAACCCTGTTCCATGGCTCCAGATGACAAACATGATCTCATATCAGGGACTTGTTCGCACCTTCCCTAGAGAAACTGGATGAATCACCAAGTCTGATAGCTCTCAACAGACAAGTCAGAGGTCTTTTACCTTTGGTGGATCTGACTGAGCTCTTACTGGAAATCAATGCCCATACAGGATTTGCCGAAGAATTTACTCATGTCAGCGAGTCTAATGCGCGAGCGAAAGATCTGCATATCAGCATTTGTGCTGTATTACTGGCAGAAGCCTGCAACATTGGCTTTGAACCATTAATTAAGCACAATATTCCATCATTAACCCGGCATCGTCTTAGTTGGGTGAAACAAAATTATTTTCGGTCAGAAACCCTTATCAAAGCGAATGCTCGCCTGGTTGATTACCAGGCTACGCTCAGTCTCGCTCAGCGATGGGGTGGTGGAGAGGTCGCATCTGCTGATGGTATGCGTTTTGTTACGCCAGTAAAAACGATTAACGCCGGACCCAATAGAAAATACTTTGGCTCTGATCGTGGAATTACCTGGTACAACTTTATCTCCGATCAGTTTTCTGGTTTTCACGGCATTGTTGTCCCAGGTACGTTGAGAGACTCAATCTTTGTTCTGGAGGGTTTACTTGAACAGCAAACGGGGTTAAATCCACAGGAAATTATGACTGATACAGCAGGTGCCAGTGATTTGATATTCGGTCTGTTCTGGTTGTTGGGATACCAGTTTTCCCCACGTCTGGCGGATGCCGGAGATGCCGTTTTCTGGCGAGTGGATAAAAATGCGAATTACGGCCCTCTCGATGAATTGGCCCGTGGTTGCATCAATCTAGCACTGATTGAGGCTAACTGGGACGATATGATGCGGATTGCGGGTTCTCTTAAATTGGGAACTGTACAAGCATCAGAGCTAATCCGTAGTTTATTGAAGAGCACGCGCCCGTCTAGTTTGGCGCAGGCCATCATTGAAGCTGGGCGAATAAATAAAACGCTATACCTGCTGAATTATATTGATGATGAAGATTATCGTCGCCGAATACTAACGCAACTAAACCGGGGTGAAGGGAGACACAGTGTGGCTCGCGCCATTTGCCATGGTCAACGTGGTGAAATCAGAAAACGCTATCGCGAAGGGCAAGAGGATCAACTTGGATCATTGGGACTGGTAACAAATACTGTTGTTTTATGGAATACGCTGTATATGCAGGAAGCCCTTGGACATATTAATACAGATAGCCAGCCTACTGAAATTAACGAAGAAGATATATCCAGATTATCACCGCTGATGCACGGTCATATCAATATGTTAGGGCATTACTCATTCACCTTGTCTGAAAACGTGATGAATGGTGAATTAAGGCCTTTAAATCAACATGTTAATGAATATGTAGACTCTTAGCGTAGGTTTTCGCCCCATTGGACCTCAAACCCCTTGCTTGAGGTACTGGGTTGCATTGATAATAGTCATGGCTTCGGGCGTGTCGGTTTTTTTTTGCGATTAAATCAGATCACAAACGAAGCCTTTTTTCTATCTATTTCAATTGGTTGTAGCTAAAGATCCTGTACATGACAGGTCACTGCAGCGGCCAAACTGTTGCCACATCTCAGTTCAGGAGGAAACGCAATGACTCAGGAAAGGATCCAGACCCGCTACCCACTCGGCGGCCCCTTCGCCACCCAGGCTGAGCTGGAGCAGGCCATCACCCAGGCCATAACGACCCACAGACAAGATTTCTTCCCTCTGCTGGAACGGCTGGTGGACGTGGGGGACACCCGGGTCAACCTCAGTCAGGAGAACCCGCTGCGGGTGCTCAGCATCGAACTCGCTGACGGCCGTGAAGGAGTGGCCCATATCAACTACGAGTCCAACTTCGCCGAGAGCTGCCTGATTATCAACGAATACGACCAGCACCAGACCAGCCTGGCCTTTCGCCTCGACGGGGATGCACTTATCTTCGACGTCGAACTGCCGATCGCGTGGAATTTCAATAACTGAAGATTCAGCGGTGTAATGCCGCCTGGTTGCTACACCCGGTCAGCCAGCTCCCCTCACCCTAACCCTCTCCCAAAGGGAGAGGGGATCAGCCCGTGCCAACCTCCAGCCGTGGTAGTCACTCCATACTCTGCTGTTATTTCAGGCGCCTGTAATCTTCCCCATATGGCTGTCATCTGAATAGCAATATCCAGCATATAGCCACCATAACCCTCACTCATGTACAGGATCTTTAGCGGCAACCAATTGAAATAGATATAAAAAAGGCTTCGTTTGTGATCTGATTTTATCGCCAAACAAAATCAACACGCGCGAAGCCTATGACTATTATCAACGCTAATTACTATCTGGAGCAACTCTTGGCTCCCGCCGCACTCGAGCGCATTGCTCGGCTCTGCAAGTTTTGTCTGCGTCAGCGTGCCATTACCCCAGCCATGCTCGTACCTGCACTGCTGCGGGCCATGGGAGGCGACCAGGTCAATGACATTGCCGGTTTACACCGCCATTTCAATGCCTTGCAACTGGTAAACACCCATCAGGTTTCTTACAAACCGTTTCACAATCAGCTGCGCAAAGAGAGCTTTGCCCTGTTTATGAAAGCCCTGGTCGAGCGGGCCATCGCCTTGCGTATCGACCATCAACTCAAAGCAGCCTCCCTCGGCGCGTTCAAGCAGGTGTTACTGCACGATGGCACCTCCTTTGCGGTGCATCGGCGCCTTGCTGCTGATTTTCCCGGCCGGTTCAAGACCATCAGTCCGGCAGCTATCGAGTGCCATATGACCATGTCACTGTCGGAGCAGAGCCCGTTGTGCATGAGTGTGTCTGCCGATACCGCAGGGGAACGGCAATTTCTGCCTGAAGCCCACACGCTGACCAACTGCCTGCTGCTGGCTGACGCAGGTTACATTGACAGGGCTTGGTTTGAGCAGGTGAACGACGCTGGCGGATTTTATCTGGTGCGCGGCACGAAAAGCCTGAACCCCAAGATAATCCAAGCCTGGCGCGGTGATGGACGGGAAGTACCCAAGCTGGCGGGACTATCTCTGAGAGAGGCCGGACGGCGACGCTGTCGGGCCGAGGTACTGGATATGGTGGTGAAGTCCGGCCAGGTCGAGTACCGGTTGATCCGGCGCTGGTTTGCTGAGGAAAAGCGGTTCTGTCTGTGGATGACGAACCTACCGCGAGCAGCATGGTCAGCAGAGCAGGTGATGAGCCTGTATCGCTGCCGTTGGCAGGTGGAGTTGTTATTTAAAGAGTGGAAATCGCACAACCGGCTCAAGGGGTTTGTGACGGGCGAGAAAGCGATTGCCGAGGGGTTGGTGTGGACGAGCCTGCTGTCGCTGGTGATGAAGAGACGGGTCGCGCAGAGTGTGATGAGTGGGGCGCTATCGATGCTGAAAGCGTCGAAGAACAGTGCGACGTGGTGGCTACCGCTATTGGAAGCAGTGGCCCATAGGGCGCTGACAGAAATAAGGGAAAGATTGGAATGGGCTGCCGATTATTTGGCCAAGAACGCCTGCCGAACCAAGCAGAGAAAGTCGATACAGAACAGGACCTTGGAAGGCGTTTTAAATGGACTCGCCGCTTAAGGTCCTGTACATGAACCGGCGATTACGTCTGGCGGCAGAGCCGCAGACTGGAAGACGGGAAGTTTCGGCCCTTACGGATGCCCGGAAAACCTTAGCGTACGATTTTTTCCGAATTCTGCGGGCTCCCCTATTAGGGGTTCGGGGTCCAATGATGTAAAAAACCACGCTAAGGGTTTAATTCATTGTTTGTATTGAAATTTAATGGTCTTAACTCGCCATTCAGAATATCTTCTGGTAACGAAAACGTATAATGCCCCAGCATATTTATATGGCCATGTATCAGCGGCGACAATCTTGCCAGGTGCTCCTCCTCAGGAGTTTCCCCCGATTTGCGAAGATGTGACAACGCCTCCTGCATGTAAAGTGTATTCCACAGCACAACCGCATTGGTCACCAGGCCCAGAGCACCCAGTTGATCTTCCTGACCTTCACGGTAGCGTTTTCTAATCTCACCACGTTGTCCGTAGCAAATGGCTCGAGCCACTGCATGGCGTCCTTCTCCCCGGTTGAGCTGAGTGAGTATCCGACGCCGGTAATCCTCATCATCGATATAGTTGAGAAGATACAAAGTCTTGTTGACCCGGCCCACTTCCATAATCGCCTGAGCCAGACCAGATGGTCGGCTACTTCTCAACAGTGAACGAATAAGCTCTGATGCATGGATGGTCCCAAGCTTCAGTGAACCCGCCATTCGCATCATTTCATCCCATTGGGATTCTATTTTTGAAAGTTCAACACATCCCCGAGCCAGCTCATTCAGGGCACCATAATGGGCCATTTTATCTGCCCGCCAGAATATCGCCCCACCTGCATCGGCCAGACGAGGGGAAAACTGGTAGCCCAGTAGCCAGAACAGGCCAAAAATGATATCGCTGGATCCTGCCGTGTCCGTCATAATTTCTACCGGATTCAGCCCGGTCTGCTGCTCCAGAAGGGGGAACCGCAGAATTCGGAAAAAATCGTACGCTAAGCTAAGGAAGGTCTGAAAAAGCCCCCGCTCGAGAAATGCATCCCAGCAACCATGCGGGTTACAGAGCGGTGATTTCGCGAAACATGGGCTTTTTCAGACCTTCCTTAGCGTTACGATAAAGCTAGCATGGAAACGATAGGTGCAAGCAAGTTAAGGGTTGCATCGCGCATGTCAATCTAGGCTATACCCTAACTTGATGTCAGGCAGGGCCGCGCCGCTTCGTCAGAATAGAGTCTGCTTTCCCATTTTTTGACACATGCCCGCGAAGGTTATAGATTTCAGCCTGACAGAAATGGGCTTTGAGGCACAACGGAACAGAAAGTGCACTTAAGCCGCCTTCAACCAAGGAGACATCGTGCAGGGGCACCGCATCGGCTACGTCCGGGTCAGCAGCTTTGACCAGAACCCGGAACGCCAGCTGGAACAAACCCAGGTGAGCAAGGTGTTCACCGACAAGGCATCGGGCAAGGACACCCAGCGCCCCCAGCTCGAAGCGCTGCTGAGCTTCGTCCGCGAAGGCGATACAGTGGTGGTGCACAGCATGGATCGGCTGGCCCGCAACCTCGATGACCTGCGTCGCTTGGTACAGAAGCTGACTCAGCGCGGCGTGCGCATCGAGTTCCTGAAGGAGGGCCTGGTGTTCACTGGCGAGGACTCGCCGATGGCCAACCTGATGCTGTCGGTGATGGGGGCCTTCGCTGAGTTCGAGCGCGCCCTGATCCGCGAGCGGCAGCGTGAGGGCATCGCCTTGGCCAAGCAGCGTGGCGCGTACCGGGGCCGCAAGAAAGCCCTGTCCGATGAGCAGGCTGCTACCCTGCGGCAGCGAGCGACGGCCGGCGAGCCCAAGGCGCAGCTTGCCCGCGAGTTCAACATCAGCCGGGAAACCCTCTACCAGTACCTCCGCACGGACGACTGACACATGCCGCGTCGCTTGATCCTCTCGGCCACGGAGCGGGACACCCAGCTTGCGCTGCCGGAAAGCCAGGATGACCTGATCCGCTACTACACCTTCAACGACTCCGACCTGTCGCTGATCCGCCAGCGACGCGGCGACGCCAACCGCCTCGGCTTCGCCGTGCAGCTCTGCCTGCTGCGCTACCCCGGTTACGCGCTGGGAACCGACAGCGAGCTGCCCGAGCCGGTCATCCTGTGGGTGGCGAAGCAAGTCCAGGCCGAGCCGGCGAGCTGGGCAAAGTACGGCGAGCGCGACGTGACCCGTCGCGAGCATGCCCAGGAACTGCGCACCTACCTGCAACTGGCCCCGTTCGGCCTGTCCGACTTCCGCGCCCTGGTGCGCGAGCTAACCGAGCTGGCCCAGCAGACCGACAAAGGCTTGCTGCTGGCCGGTCAGGCCCTGGAGAGCCTACGGCAGAAACGACGCATCCTGCCGGCGCTGAGCGTGATTGACCGGGCCTGCTCGGAAGCCATTGCGCGAGCCAATCGGCGGGTCTACCGCGCCCTGGTCGAACCACTCACGGACTCGCATCGGGCCAAGCTGGACGAGCTGTTGAAGCTCAAGGCCGGCAGCAGCATCACCTGGTTGACCTGGCTGCGCCAGGCACCGCTGAAACCCAACTCTCGGCACATGCTGGAACACATCGAGCGGCTGAAGACATTTCAGTTGGTGGACTTGCCCGAAGGCCTGGGCCGGCACATCCACCAGAACCGCCTGCTCAAGCTGGCCCGCGAGGGTGGGCAGATGACGCCCAAAGACCTCGGTAAGTTCGAGCCGCAGCGCCGCTACGCGACCCTGGCCGCCGTGGTGCTGGAGAGCACCGCGACCGTGATCGATGAGCTGGTCGATCTGCATGACCGCATCCTGGTCAAGCTGTTCAGCGGCGCGAAGCACAAGCATCAGCAGCAGTTCCAGAAGCAGGGCAAGGCGATCAACGACAAGGTGCGCCTGTACTCCAGGATCGGCCAGGCGCTGCTGGAAGCGAAGGAAAGCGGCAGCGACCCCTATGCCGCCATCGAGGCGGTGATTCCCTGGGACGAGTTCACCGAGAGCGTCAGCGAGGCCGAGCTGCTGGCCCGGCCGGAAGGCTTCGACCACCTGCACCTGGTCGGCGAGAACTTCGCCACCCTGCGCCGTTACACGCCGGCCTTGCTGGAGGTGCTGGAACTGCGCGCCGCGCCGGCCGCGCAAGGCGTGCTGGCAGCCGTGCAGACCCTGCGTGAGATGAACGCCGACAACCTGCGCAAGGTGCCGGCCGATGCACCCACGGCCTTCATCAAGCCGCGCTGGAAGCCGCTGGTGATCACCCCGGAAGGCCTCGACCGGAAATTCTACGAAATCTGCGCCCTGTCCGAGCTGAAGAACGCCCTGCGCTCCGGCGACATCTGGGTCAAGGGCTCGCGGCAGTTCCGCGACTTCGACGACTACCTGCTGCCGGCCGAGAAGTTCGCCGCACTCAAGCGCGAGCAGGCCCTGCCCCTGGCGATCAACCCGAACAGCGACCAGTACCTGGAAGAGCGTTTGCAGCTGCTGGACGAGCAGTTGGCCACCGTCACCCGCCTGGCCAAGGACAACGAGCTGCCCGATGCCATCCTCACCGAGTCAGGGCTGAAAATCACCCCGCTGGATGCGGCGGTGCCGGATCGGGCGCAGGCGCTGATCGACCAAACCAGCCAGTTACTGCCGCGCATCAAGATCACCGAACTGCTGATGGACGTGGACGACTGGACGGGCTTCAGCCGCCACTTCACCCACTTGAAGGACGGGGCCGAGGCCAAAGACAGGACGTTGCTGCTGTCCGCAATCCTCGGTGATGCGATCAACCTCGGGCTGACCAAGATGGCCGAGTCGAGCCCCGGCCTGACCTACGCCAAGCTGTCCTGGCTGCAAGCCTGGCACATCCGCGACGAAACCTATTCGGCGGCCTTGGCCGAGCTGGTCAACCACCAGTATCGCCACGCCTTTGCCGCCCACTGGGGCGACGGCACGACCTCATCCTCCGATGGCCAGCGCTTCCGCGCGGGTGGCCGGGGCGAGAGCACCGGGCACGTCAACCCGAAGTACGGTAGCGAGCCGGGACGGCTGTTCTATACCCATATCTCCGACCAGTACGCGCCGTTCAGCACCCGCGTGGTGAATGTCGGCGTCCGCGATTCCACCTATGTGCTCGACGGCCTGCTGTACCACGAGTCCGACCTGCGGATCGAGGAGCACTACACCGACACGGCCGGCTTCACCGATCACGTCTTTGCCCTGATGCACCTGCTAGGCTTCCGCTTCGCGCCGCGCATCCGCGACCTCGGCGAAACCAAGCTGTACGTGCCGCAGGGCGTGCAAGCCTACCCGACGTTGCGCCCGCTGATCGGCGGCACCCTGAACATCAAGCACGTGCGTGCCCACTGGGACGACATCCTGCGCCTGGCCAGCTCGATCAAGCAGGGCACCGTCACCGCCTCGCTGATGCTGCGCAAGCTCGGCAGCTACCCGCGCCAGAACGGACTGGCCGTGGCCCTGCGCGAGCTGGGCCGGATCGAGCGCACGCTGTTCATCCTGGACTGGCTGCAAAGTGTTGAACTGCGCCGCCGCGTGCATGCCGGCCTGAACAAAGGTGAGGCGCGCAACTCGCTGGCCAGGGCGGTGTTCTTCAACCGCCTTGGGGAAATCAGGGATCGGAGCTTCGAGCAGCAGCGCTACCGGGCCAGCGGCCTCAACCTGGTGACGGCGGCTATCGTGCTGTGGAACACGGTGTACCTGGAACGCGCCACCCAGGGGTTGGTCGAGGCCGGCAAGCCGGTGGACGGCGAGCTGCTGCAATTCCTGTCGCCGCTGGGCTGGGAGCACATCAACCTAACCGGCGATTACGTCTGGCGGCAGAGCCGCAGACTGGAAGACGGGAAGTTTCGGCCCTTACGGATGCCCGGAAAACCTTAGCGTACGATTTTTTCCGAATTCTGCGGGCTCCCCTCCTTGATCGTCTGGTGGCGCGCGATATCGCCGATCGATCGAATGGTGGTGTTGCCCGTCTTTCGGGCGCGCTCGGCGATCGCATCGGTGACGGCGAGGATCTCTGCGGCCTGCTCATCAAGAAGCAGGTGATAGTCCCTGAAGTAGGGTCCGGAGACGTGCCAGTGGAAATTTTTTGTCTTCAGGTAAATCGCGTAGCTGTTCGCCAGAATGATCTTCAGAGCGTCGGCGACAGTCATCGCCGCGCATTCGTCAAGATCAGAAGGTGTCGGAAGGGCGGAGGCATTGTTGTTCGTCATCGCTTAGACTTTCTCAATCTGGCTACACGGGATCCAGCACCGATTCCCCCACGGATGGCGATGTATAGAAGATGAATTCATTGCCAGACGAAGTCCAATGGCCGGTGGCTATAGTTTTGATACCTTTGAGCGACATGCGCAGTCTTGGGGGGCCGGGCGTCGCAGGCGGACCGGTCGGCCGGGACCTCCACCTGCCCGTCAGGGGGCCGGTCGGAAATCCAGCACGAACGCGACGACCTTTTCGGCGGACATCTCGCACGGCTTCAGCAATGTTCTATCTGATGTAACGCGATAGAGGTTGAAGCTGACAATGTCGGTCCCGGCCAACTCCCTGGCGAACAGGCTGTTGCGACGTCCGTCACCGGATCGCCGGACAGTCACGCCGAAACGCCGGCCTTCGTAGGCGCCTTCGCTGTATCCCTCGGGAAGCTGCGCGAAGGCGGCATCGAACTCGGCATGCTCCATCTCAATCCAGTCGTCTTGATTCGACAGAAGCCCAAGGGTCCGAGGCCCTCGGCGCCAGTCCGCGGAGAAGGTCCGGGGCGGAGCCCTGTAGCCGACGCGGCCTGGGATGGGCGGAAAAGCCGTCCCGCGGGCGCTTGCACATGGCGCTGAGGCCGCCACCTGTCCGCCTGCTACGCAACCTCCACGCCTTTCCAGAAGGCGATATGATCCCGGATGCCCTCGGCGCCTGGCGTCGGATCTGGATAGGTCCAGGCTGCGTTCACGTTGAGCGCGTCTCCCACACGCACATGGAAGTAGCGCGCGGTGCCCTTGATCGGGCAGACGGACGTGTGCGGGCTCATCTCAAGCAGGCCAAAATCGACTGCCGACGGTGGGAAGTAGTGGTTTCCCTCGACGACGACCGTCTCGTTGCTTGTGGCGATGGTGGCGTCATTCCAGATAGCTGAGACCAACGGACTCTCCTTTCGTATTCATCAACCGGCACGGGGCTTGCGGGCTGTCTGCCCCAAGGCCGCACCCCCTCAGATGGCGGGCGGCGTGCGCCCCAGGAGTTTGTCGAGTTCGCCTCTGACATCGAGCTCGAAAAGCTCGTCGGAGCCACCGACATGCGTGCCGTTGATGAAGATCTGCGGCACGGTGTTTCGACCCGACGCTTCCGTCATGGCCTGCCGGTGAACCGGATCCGCCTCGATATCGAGTTCCTTCCATTGCACGCCCTTCTCCTCGAGGAGCATCTTCGCCCGGCGGCAGAACGGGCATCAGTTCGTGATGTACAGCAGCACATCAGTTGTCATATCGCGTCTCCGACAGTTGGAAGCGGATCGCTGTCATGGCGTTGATCTACCGTCAGCCGCGTTCGAGGAGGGCGACTGTGCCTTGACCGCCGTCGGCGCAGATGCTGACGATTGCGCGCGATCCGGGCGGCATGGCCCAAAGTTCCTTTACCGCCTGGCTGAGGTCGCGCGCACGTATAGGAAGAATAAACGCCCTTTTCACCCAAGTCCAACAGCTTTGGACCGCAGTTGACTCTTTCGACACCCCTGCGATGCAACCCAATCCGGCTGACGGGGAGCCAGCAACGCTGAAAATTTACCCTCCTCTTTCCCACTAGCGGCTCCTTTTCCGACAACCAGCACGGCGGATCCCTGCCGCGGCGCTGTGAACGCAGCATTTTGATTGGTATCGTTGGCCTTCAGGCTCGTCAGTCAAACAGACCCAGGAGCAGCTCAGCCGGTGGCGCCCGGCTTTCGGGTAACGCCCTGGTCCCGCTGGTTTCGGCTTTGTGCTTCAGGTGATCAAGGATCTGCTTGATCACTATAGGGTCTTCAATGCAGGCGATGACTTTCATGGCGCCGCCGCAGCCGCTGCAGGTCTCGATGTCGATATTGAAAACACGCTTGAGCCGTTGCGCCCATGTCATCGACGCTCGCCGTTGTGCTGGTGTTGCCGGTTCATCAGCCACCCTGACCTTGTTGCCCCTGCCCCGTTTTGCCGGCGTGACCAACGCCCGGTGCCGACTGTTGGGTGCGAACACCCCGTGGAAGCGGGTTAGGTTGACTCTGGGCTTCGGTACCAGGGCGGCCAGCCTTGCAATGAAATCCAATGGTTCGAAAATGACGTGCGTGGTGCCGTCCCGGTACGGCGTCTTGAGCTGGTAGCGCACGTTGCCGCCTCGTGTTCGCCACACTGTAAGAGATCTGTTCATGCTGCGCTGATCTCAAGACCTCATAAAAACTGAGGTCTTGCTTCGGTCGATAAGCTGGTCTGATATTGGCATTATTTATTCCTTTCAAATACATGGGTAATGCGACTTACACAGATTTTTTATGCTCTCTTGGACTCCATGTGAAGGAGATCGTCACATTCTTTACATATAGAAAATAGAGTTCTTTAGCCAGCTGCAATTTCAGATTAACCGATTCGGTAAGCTTTCTGCATTTCCGGAGACAACTTTTTTAGCCAGCTTGAGAGACTGAAGCCTTTTCTATCGGTACTATTTAATTTAGTAAAATACAGATGTTCATCCCAGCGAGGACCGAAATCTACTTCTGCAAGACTTACAAGCTGTTTGTTTCTGCGAAGACGATGCTTTTGATGGTAATCTTCGGCGGGCCAAAAATAACCATTTTGTTCTCCGGCCTCAATCACCTCGGGAGATTTCTCCTTTCCAATCGCTTGAATCAGTTCTTCAGCTACTTGTTTTTGCTCCAGATCAAAAACAAAAAGTATCTGGCGATACTGGCCCTGCTTTCTACCATGAACAGACCATGATTCAAAACTTCCAAGAAGTTCCCTGTAGCTGATTTGGTCTTTATCGTAGATCACTCTGACGACTTCGGCGTGTCCGTTGATGTTGCGGTAACTCGGATCCAGAGTTGATGCTCCAGCGTAGCCAACACGTGTTTGCACTACTCCCTGCGTCCCTCCAAAATTAGAATCCGGTCCCCAAAAGCAACCCATGCCGAAAACCGTTTGACTAAGCTTCCCGATTTTCAATGCTTCTTCGATTGCTTCAGGGGTTGCAAATTCATAGCTTTCAACACCGTCTTCTTTATTCATTTTTAGATCCGACATATTTTTCTCCTAACTTTCAAGAATTGTAGCCACTCCCATTCCTCCCGCCGTGCAAACGACGATAAGGCCACGTTTTCCAGGACCAGCTGAGTGCAGTATCTTTGCTAAAACTCCGACGATCTTAGCGCCAGTAGCCGCAAACGGATGCCCAAGGGCAATGCTACTTCCACGGACATTTAGCTTCGAGCGGTCAATTTTTCCGAGAGGCTCTGATCGTCCCAAACGTGTTTTGCAGTATTCAGCAGACTCCCACGCCTTCATCGTGCAGAGCACTTGTCCAGCGAACGCCTCGTGAATTTCGTAAAAATCAAAATCCTGAAGCTTTAAGCCGTTTCGCTTCAATAATTCACTGACCGCCACAGTTGGAGCCATGAGCAAACCTTCGCCAGCGACGTAATCCACGGCAGAAGTATGAGAATCCACAATCTTGGCCAACAGCGGCCAATTATTCTTTTTAGCCTCTTCTTCGGAAGCCAAAAGAACGGTGGACGAGCCATCCGTGAGTGAACTCGAGTTGCCTGCCGTCAGAGTTCCTTTTTCGGATCGATCAAATGCTGGCTTTAGCTTTGCCAACTTCTCTAAAGTCGTATCGCCACGCATGATTCCATCCGTACTTTTTCCTAAAAATGGAAAAACGAGATCGGCATAAAAGCCGTCTTTGTACGCTTTCGCGGCGTTCAGATGGCTTGCCAGAGCCAGCTCGTCTTGCTCTTGCCGGGAAATTTTCCATTCTTTGACCATCAACTCACAATGTTCACCCATTGACTTCCCTGTTCGCGGTTCAACGACGGCGGGTGGCACGGGTTTTAAATCGCTCGGCCTAAAGCTCAAAAAGATTCTTAGTTTCTCGCCGAGTGTTCTGGCCGAATTCAATGCAACGAGCTTCTGCGAGAACGAACGAGTCACCATAATTGGCAAGTCGCTATTGCTATCCACGCCGCCCGCAATACCGCTCTCGATTTGGTAGCTGGATATTTTGTGTGCGATCTGAATCGTAGTTTCTAAACTGGTACCGCAAGCCCGCTGCACGTTATATGCTGGCGTATTCGGATGTAAGCCAGAAGCCTGAACAACTTCACGCGCAAAGTTCCAGTTGGCCGAACTTTGCATGAGTGCACCCAGAGCCACGTCACCCACGACTTTGCCCTTTAAGTTATATCTTTCGACTAAACTTTTCAGGCTAGCGGTCATAAGGTAATCCCCCCATTTTTTGGAGCACTCAAAAGTAGAGGTCATGCGGCCTGTGCCAAGCGCTGTTTCGGCGTGTAGCCGCCCAGCGCCATATTGGGCCGCTCATGGTTATAAACCCACAGCCAGTTCGTGGCAAATTCCTGTAACTCATTCAGTGACTCAAACAGGTAATGGCCCAACCAGTCGTAACGCACAGTGCGGTTAAATCGCTCTATGTAGGCATTCTGCTGCGGGTTGCCTGGCTGGATATACCTCAGCGCAATCCTCTTCTGCTGCGCCCATTGCTTGAGCTCTTCGCTGATGTATTCCGGACCATTATCACAGCGGATTGCGGCTGGTTTGCCCCGCCACTCGATGACCTGCTCCAGCACCCGTTTGACTCGCGAGGCAGGCAAGGAAAAATCCACCTCGATGCACAGTGCTTCGCGATTGAAGTCATCGATCACATTAAACAACCGCACCGAACGACCATCGCTGAGCTGGTCATGCATAAAGTCCATCGACCAACAGTGATTCGGTTGGTCAGGGACTGCCAACGGCTCCGGCTTGGCCCGCACTAGCCGCTTCTTGGGTTTTATCCGCAGATTGAGCTCTAGCGCCCGATAGATCCGGTAGACCCGCTTGTGGTTCCAGCCAAAGCCTTTGACGTTACGCAGGTACAGGAAGCACAGTCCGAAACCCCAGTTGCGCTGGTTGGCGGTGAGGCGCAGCAGCCAGTCGGCAATCTCCTGGTTTTCATCAGCCAGCACGGGCTGATAACGGTAGCAACCCTCGCTCACCTTGAACACCTGGCAAGCCAGACGGATAGAAATGGCGTAATGAGCCACAGCCTTGGTCGCCATCTCCCTGCGGGCAGATGGCGTCACCACTTTTTTGCCATCGCCTCGGAGATGATCTCAGCCTTTAGGCGCTCCTCGGCATACATCTTCTTAAGGCGACGATTTTCCTCTTCCAGCTCTTTGAGGCGCGCCATGAGAGAGGCATCCATGCCACCGAATTTGGAGCGCCACTTGTAGAAGGTGGCGGAGCTGATGCCATGCTCACGGCAGAGCTCAGGGACGGGTGAACCAGACTCGGCCTGCTTGAGGATGGCGATGATCTGTGCATCGCTAAAGCGTGATGTTTTCATGTAGAACCTCCTGCGTTCAAGATACGAGAAAATTCTACTTATGAGCACCTCAGTTTTTCGGGGGGATTACCATAAGCTCTGGCGTGGTGACATCTCGATAGGCAGTCATTGATTTCATAAATGGAATACGGACGCCACCTACGACATAAGTAGTTCTCGTTTTCATAATTTCACCTCCGGCTTTGTGTGCCGTTCAAAAACTTCTCCGACCTTCACGTCGTACGATTCAAAAATGTAGTCTTTGCCAAGCATCTTGGCTTTTTTGTGTTCGGGATGCTTATCCCAAGCATCGAAAGCTTCTCTGGTAAGGAACTCGACAATTAGAACATCTTCACCGTTAGGAGAAGAAAACCGCTCATGGCTTCCGTAACCAGGAATGGCTTCGACAAGCGCGGACATCTCGGCGTATCTTCTTTCAAACTCCCCACCGTGCTCCTTGGCAACACGACTGCGGAAAACTGCTATAATCATTGATCTGACTCCTTACTAAGCTAATTACAATCCTCAAAAAAAAGATCTCGTTATTTCATCGAAGCTTCCAACCACTTGTCGAGATCCTTGAACTTGGGGTTTCTCAGCTTCTTTGTCCCAACCAGTATTGTCGGGAAATTTAACTTTCCAGTAGTATAAAGGGATCGCAGTTCATCAGCTGCCGCGTCGTCTTCGTGAACATCTAAAAAATCAAACTCGATTCCTTTTTCTTTCAAGTACGACTGGTAAATCTTGGTTTTGTGGCAGTCCTTATGACCGAACAGCTTAATCCCCACGACCCCCTCCATTTTCTAAAATTACTCTACAAACTTCAACGACTCCGAGTTGATGCAGAATCGAGCCCCAGAGGGCTCAGGACCATCTGGAAAAACGTGCCCTAAGTGGGCTTCGCACACATTGCATAGCACTTCGATTCTTCGTCCGTAAGTCGTGTCCAGTTCATATTGAATTACGTTGTCGGCGACGGGCTCAGAAAAACTCGGCCAACCTGTTCCCGAATCAAACTTAACGTTCGAATCAAACAGTTCAGTGTCGCAGCCCGCGCAGGCATACCGTCCTGCCTCATAAAATGAACAGAGTTCCCCAGTGTGAGGGCGCTCGGTGCCTTTCTTCCGCATGACATTAAATTGAGCGGGCGTCAGAATTTTTTTCCACTCTTCCTCGCTCTTTTCTACTTTTCTAGGAGGAGCGGGAGTGCCGTTATCGAGATAGTTGTTAATGCTTTCCCAGTTGAACATAAATTTGCTCCTTTATTTTTGGGTTTGTTCTTTAGCTATCAATCCACGCGAAGAAGTCAGTCGCGCTACCAATGAATTTTCCATCCACAAAAACTTGCGGAACAGTTTGAAGGTTGGACGTATAGGAAGAATAAACGCCCTTTTCACCCAAGTCCAACAGCTTTGGACCGCAGTTGACTCTTTCGACACCCCTGCGATGCAACCCAATCCGGCTGACGGGGAGCCAGCAACGCTGAAAATTTACCCTCCTCTTTCCCACTAGCGGCTCCTTTTCCGACAACCAGCACGGCGGATCCCTGCCGCGGCGCTGTGAACGCAGCATTTTGATTGGTATCGTTGGCCTTCAGGCTCGTCAGTCAAACAGACCCAGGAGCAGCTCAGCCGGTGGCGCCCGGCTTTCGGGTAACGCCCTGGTCCCGCTGGTTTCGGCTTTGTGCTTCAGGTGATCAAGGATCTGCTTGATCACTATAGGGTCTTCAATGCAGGCGATGACTTTCATGGCGCCGCCGCAGCCGCTGCAGGTCTCGATGTCGATATTGAAAACACGCTTGAGCCGTTGCGCCCATGTCATCGACGCTCGCCGTTGTGCTGGTGTTGCCGGTTCATCAGCCACCCTGACCTTGTTGCCCCTGCCCCGTTTTGCCGGCGTGACCAACGCCCGGTGCCGACTGTTGGGTGCGAACACCCCGTGGAAGCGGGTTAGGTTGACTCTGGGCTTCGGTACCAGGGCGGCCAGCCTTGCAATGAAATCCAATGGTTCGAAAATGACGTGCGTGGTGCCGTCCCGGTACGGCGTCTTGAGCTGGTAGCGCACGTTGCCGCCTCGTGTTAACGACAGCCGCTTCTCGGATACCGCCGGGCGGCTGATGTACCGGCACAGCCGTTCGAGCTTCTTGCGTTCATCGGCCCTGGCCGCCACGCCGGCGTGCAGGCTGAACCCGGCTACCTTGCCAATCCCGTCACCGAACGGATCACCACTGGTCGGCAGAGTTTGCAAAGTGAACACCTTTCGCCCCGCCTGTGAACCGACAGCGATACGGTAAGTGATCGAGTGCCCCAGCAGGGGTGTCATCGGGTCGTCATCCACCGCATCCGAGGCCAGATAGCTGTTTTCGACATCCCGTTCCAGCAGGCCTTGCCGTTCCAGATAGCGACCCACCCGGTGGGCGATGGTGTGCGTCAGCTGGGTGAGCTCTGGGCTGGTCGGCGCCTTGACCCAGCGGAAACGCGCTGAGCCGTGGGATTGCTCGACATACACACCGTCGAGAAACAGCATGTGGAAGTGAACATTCAGATTGAGCGCCGATCCAAAACGCTGGATCAGGGTGACCGCGCCCGTCTTGGCCACTTGGTGGGTATGGCCCGCTTTCTTGACCAGGTGCGTGGCAATGACGCGGTAAACGATGCCCAGCACCCACCCCATGATCTCGGGCCGGCTGGCAAACAGGAAACGCAGCTGAAACGGGAAACTCAACACCCACTGACGCATGGGTTGTTCAGGCAGTACTTCATCAACCAGCAAGGCGGCACTTTCGGCCATCCGCCGCGCCCCACAGCTCGGGCAGAAACCGCGACGCTTACAGCTGAAAGCGACCAGGTGCTCGGCGTGGCAAGACTCGCAGCGAACCCGTAGAAAGCCATGCTCCAGCCGCCCGCATTGGAGAAATTCTTCAAATTCCCGTTGCACATAGCCCGGCAATTCCTTTCCCTGCTCTGCCATAAGCGCAGCGAATGCCGGGTAATACTCGTCAACGATCTGATAGAGAAGGGTTTGCTCGGGTCGGTGGCTCTGGTAACGACCAGTATCCCGATCCCGGCTGGCCGTCCTGGCCGCCACATGAGGCATGTTCCGCGTCCTTGCAATACTGTGTTTACATACAGTCTATCGCTTAGCGGAAAGTTCTTTTACCCTCAGCCGAAATGCCTGCCGTTGCTAGACATTGCCAGCCAGTGCCCGTCACTCCCACTCAATGGTTGCCGGTGGCTTCGAAGAAATATCATAGGTTACCCGCGAAATCCCCGGGATTTCATTGATGATGCGGCTAGAAACCGTTTCTAAAAACTCATACGGCAAGTGTGCCCAGCGCGCTGTCATAAAATCGATAGTTTCTACTGCGCGCAATGCCACCACATACTCATAGCGGCGGGCATCGCCCACTACACCCACCGACTTCACCGGCAGGAACACAGCAAAGGCTTGGCTGGTTTTGTGATACAGGTCTGCGGCATACAGCTCTTCGATAAAGATGGCATCAGCCAAGCGCAACGTGTCGGCATATTCTTTTTTTACTTCACCAAGAATACGCACACCTAAACCGGGGCCAGGGAAGGGGTGGCGATAGACCATATCGTAAGGCAGGCCTAACTCCATACCGATCTTGCGCACCTCATCTTTAAACAGCTCGCGCAGCGGCTCCACCAGCTTGAGCGTCATATTTTCTTTTAGGCCGCCGACATTGTGGTGCGACTTGATCACCTGCGCCTTACCGGTTTTGCTACCGGCAGACTCAATCACATCTGGATAGATGGTGCCTTGTGCCAACCACTTGGCTTGCTTGTGCTTGCTCGCTTCTTCTTCAAAAATATCGATAAATGCATTACCGATAATTTTGCGCTTTTTCTCTGGGTCCGCTTCGCCAGCGAGACGTGATAAGAACTTTTCTTCGGCATCAACACGAATAACTTTGACGCCCATGTTTTTGGCGAACATCTCCATGACCTGATCGCCTTCACCTTGGCGCAACAAACCAGTATCAACAAACACGCAGACCAGCTTTTTACCAATCGCACGATGCAAAAGTGCGGCGGTAACAGAGGAGTCAACGCCACCGGACAAACCAAGGATGACTTCCTCATCGCCCACCTGCGCACGAATTTTAGCAACGGCGTCGTCAATGATGCTCTCTGGTGGTTTGCCTTTGATGAGCCAGGTCAACGCGGCTGCAAGTGACCGTATGCATGCAGAAAGAGATGCAGGGCGTTCGGCACTAGCGCGCCGGCTGCGGTGGAGGGCTTTATTCCACGTCTTCTACGGTGAGGTCCCGGCCGTTGAACTGCACGGTCTCCCCGGCTCGGGCACCCTCGATCGCTTCGAAGATCGGCGCCATCGTGGAAATGCCCATGAGCTCACGCCCCTGACAGGTAAACTTGCTCGTTGACACCGCGATCACAAAGTGGCGGCCGGACAGCTTGACGACAGCGCCTTCGTTGACGGCCAACTTGGGGCCGAAATCGATCGTCCTGAGCTTTTCGAGTTTATTGGCGTAGTCATGGAGCGTGTCATCGAGCGCTTCAGCGAAGTCGCTCGCGACCTCGGCCTGAGCTAGTTCGTCGTTTTCGATCGGTTCGCTCCGATCGAGCCGAGCGGTAGAGACATAGTCCAGGTAGTTTTCGCGAGCGCTGTGCAACGCTGCTGTCTCCAGCAAGAGCATAGTTTCTCGTATGTGGTCCTTGTTCCAGTCCATAATCACCTCCTAATTTTCGATGTTCTTAAAGTTCAGCCTGCAGATGTGTGGGCCAGGAAGGCCAGCCTTTCCGGCTAAGCGACACCGCTATTCGTCGCTGATGACGTCTTCGCCCTGGTATGGAACCCTGATCAGCCGAGGATCTCGAATGATGCTCGTGACGAGCCAGACATATTCCTGCTCGGCGGTATCGAAGCCGAGGATGCTGAAGGATTGGCCGAAAGGGCATGGCGGGAAGTCTGGAAAGCCCTCGCGCAGAACGTAACGCTCGGGATCGCTGTGAAACTCGCTCTTGTAGACTTTCCGTAGTCCGTGCTTGCTCGGCGCGTCCTGGTCACCTGCCGGTGCTGTTTCCCGATGCGCCACAAGGCGCTCGGACAAGTCGCGGGGGCAGATTTCGTGGAACACGTCGAAGGCGTCGATCAACAGGCCTTTATGCTCTGTCGCCGGATCGGTGATCGCGTAGATGTTGGAGGCATCTTCGCCGTCGTCCCCGCTCTCGAGGCGCAACGCCGCATCGACGCGAATGCTGCATGCATCGAGGGTTGACCCTAGTTCGAGATCGACGAGATTGCCGTCCTTGACGCGGTATTCGCGGTCATAGCCTTTGGCGATGAATGACTGGACTGCTTCTAGAACGTCGGTCACCTGGGAGGTCATGGAAGCACCTTCATCTTGAACTGGATTGGACACGCTCGCGCACAAAGCGCGCTGTGACTCGGCGGACGGAGAAGCTCGCGAAGTGCGTTACTCATAGCCACTTGGCCTTCTTGAAGCGCATGAATAGGAGAAGGCAGAACACCGCTATCACTCCGAGCACGACGAAGTAGCCATATGGCGTGTCCAGTTCCGGCATGTGCTTGAAGTTCATGCCATATATTCCGGCGATCGCCGTCGGGACCGCCAAGATCGCCGCCCAGGCCGCGAGCTGGCGAGTGACCACACCGATCCTTTGCGCTTCCAGAAGGCTGCTGGCCTCGAAGACCGTGGACAGGACAAGCAGGAGGCCGTCGACCATGGACTGCACGCGGTGGACATGGTCCGCGACGTCGTGGAAATATGGTGTCATTTCGGCGCTGAGGCAGGGAAAGTGGCCGCGAACGAGCTTTCGCACCAGCTCGGCCATAGCCCCGAGCGTGCGCTTGAACCGCGTGAGTTCGGACCTTAGTTCGAAGATTCGCGCCACCTCTTCTGGCCCGAGGAAATCGTGCAGCGACCGTCGCTCCATCGCCAGGACGTCGTCCTCGATCATTTCGAAGATGGGCAGATACTGGTCGACCACTCGGTGCAAGATCGCGTGCAGCACATAGTCGACACCCTTGCCGAACTGCGTCGGCGATGCCTCGAGTTGCTCCCGAAGTTTGCCCAGCGCTCCGGCATTGCCGTGCCGCACGGTGATAAGGTGATTGTGACCGGTGAAGATCGCCATCTTGCCGTAGCTGATCCGGTCGCCGACCAGCTCGGCGGTCTGGGCGACGACGTACAACTCATCGTTGTAGACCTCGAGCTTGGGCGGGCACAGCGGGTGCATGGCGTTGTCGATCGCCAAAGGATGGAGGTTATACGTCGTCTGGATCGCGCTGAGTTCGTCTGCGGTGGGCTCGCTAAGCGCGATCCAGCAGAAGCCCGAGCGATTCTCGTTTAGTTCGACGTGCTCATCGAGCCTGATTTCACGGACTCGCTTACCTTCGTTGTAATAATATGCGGCGATAATGGTCATGCAGGCCTCGCAGGAATTCGCAGGCCACGCTGTACAGCCGGTCGCGCCAGCCCGCGTTCGAGCCATGCCTGCACGTTCGAATAGCTGCTTAGGCCGAGGATGTCGCCCGCTGCGTAGAATTCGACCAGCGCATTCACCCAGCCAAACGTCGCAATGTCCGCGATCGAGTAATCATCGACAATCCATTCGCGGCCCTCCAGCCGGTGATCCAGGACCCCGAGAAGACGCCTGGATTCATCAACAAAGCGCTGCCGAGGTCGCTTGTCCTCATAGTCCTTGCCGGCAAATCGCAGGAAAAAGCCTAGCTGTCCGAAGGTCGGCCCAACGCCCGACACCTGAAAGAACACCCAGGCCAGAGTCTCGTACCGCTGGGCGGGTGTTGTTGAGATGAGCTGCCCCGTCTTGTCGGCCAGATAGATGAGGATCGCACCGGTTTCCCATATGCCAATGGGCTGGCCGTCAGGGCCAGCCGGATCGATGATCGCGGGTATGCGGCCGTTGGGATTCAACGACACGAACGCTGGGATCCTTCGACTCGTTGTTCGAGATGTCGACGAAGTGGGGCTCATACGGCAGGCCAGTCTCCTCCAGCATCATCGAGACCTTGACGCCGTTGGGCGTGGGGGCCGCGTATAGTTGCAAGCGATCCGGATAAGATGCTGGCCAGCGCTGCGTGATGGGAAAGGAGGAGAGGTCTGTCATATCTGGATCCTGGCACTGCGACGGCGGCTGAATGGAATGATCTGCTTCAAGGCCGGGTTCGACGACCGCGTCGATTGACGCGGTCGTCGGAGGTTGCGAACCGGATCGGCGCGGCACTAACGGCAGCGAAGCCTATTCCGCTGCAGCCCCGGCCGCAGGGCTCACATCGCCGGCCTCATGCCGCTTTGGAAGAACCCAGTCGGGACGGACGAAGTGGCAGGTGTAGCCGCCCGGCCGCTTCTCCAGATAATCCTGGTGATCGGGCTCGGCCTCCCAGAACTCGCCGACCGGCTGGACCTCGGTCACCACTTTGCCATCCCACAGCCCCGAGGCATCCACATCGGCGATCGTATCCTCGGCGACGCGCTTCTGCTCCTCGTCGACATAATAGATGCCCGACCGGTAGGAGAGCCCACGATCATTGCCCTGGCGGTTCAGCGTCGTCGGATCGTGGATCTGGAAGAAGAATTCCAGGATGTGCCGGTAGCTCGTCACTGTCGGGTCGAAGACAATCTCGATCCCCTCGGCATGCGTGCCGTGATTACGATACGTGGCGTTCGGAATATCGCCGCCCGTGTAACCCACACGGGTCGAGATGATGCCGGGCCGCTTGCGGATCAGATCCTGCATGCCCCAGAAACATCCTCCTGCGAGAACAGCGCGCTGATGCATGTTAAGCCTCCTCTACTTGATCGAGATATTCACCGTATCCCTCGGACTCCATCTCGTCGCGCGGGATGAAGCGAAGGGACGCAGAGTTGATGCAGTAGCGCAGACCGCCGCGGTCGGAAGGACCGTCCGGGAAAACGTGGCCCAGATGGCTGTCGGCGTGTACCGACCTGACCTCCGTCCGGACCATGCCGTGTGCACTGTCCCGCACCTCGTTCACGTTTGCCGGAACGATCGGCTTGGTGAAGCTGGGCCAGCCAGTACCCGAATCGAACTTGTCCGTTGAAGCGAACAGCGGCTCTCCCGACACTATGTCGACGTAGATGCCAGGCTCCTTGTTGTCGTTGTGCTCACCCGTGAAGGGCCTTTCGGTCCCCGAATCCTGGGTAATCCGGCGTTGCTCGGGGGTCAGGCGGTCAACTGCTGCCTGTGACTTCTCAAACTTCATGATAGTCTCCAATAATTAATCTAAATAGATGCGCGGAATAGTAGATCACTGAAAGGGAACTCAGCCCGGATTGTGCGATCTGATCAATCGCCAAACCAACCAAAACCACCAACCGGACTGAGCGATGCCGATCATAGCACCAATACCCCGTGGCGAACGACGCCTGATGCAGAAAGCTATTCATAAAACGCGCGATAAAAATCATGCCCGCAGACTCACGGCCATGCTGATGCTTCATCGGGGTGAACGGGTCAGCGATGTTGCCAGAACTCTCTGTTGTGCTCGTTCATCCGTTGGTCGCTGGATTAACTGGTTTACGCACTCAGGTATTGAAGGCCTGAAATCCTTACCCGCAGGGCGCTCCCGACGCTGGCCTTTTGAACATATCTGCACCCTGTTACGTGAGCTGATAAAGCATTCTCCCGGCGATTTTGGTTATCAACGTTCACGCTGGAGCACCGAATTACTGGCATTAAAAATCAATGAGATAACCGGTTGCCAGTTACATGCAGGAACCGTTCGCCGCTGGTTGCCATCTGCGGGGCTTGTATGGCGCAGGGCCGCGCCAACTCTGCGTATCCGTGACCCACATAAAGATGAAAAGATGGCGGTAATCCACAAAGCGCTGGATGAATGCAGCGCAGAGCATCCGGTATTTTATGAAGATGAAGTGGATATCCACCTTAATCCTAAAATCGGTGCGGGACTGGCAGTTGCGCGGACAGCAGAAACGGGTAGTGACGCCGGGGCAGAACGAAAAATACTATCTGGCCGGCGCACTGCACAGTGGCACGGGTAAAGTCAGCTACGTGGGCGGCAACAGCAAAAGTTCAGCGCTGTTTATCGCTCTGCTGAAGCACCTGAAAGCCACTTACCGGCGGGCGAAAACAATCACGCTGATCGTTGATAACTACATTATCCATAAAAGCCGCGAAACACAGCGCTGGTTGAAAGCAAATCCCAAGTTCAGGGTAATTTACCAGCCGGTTTACTCGCCGTGGGTGAATCATGTGGAACGGCTATGGCAGGCACTTCATGACACGATAACCCGTAATCATCAGTGCCGCTCAATGTGGCAGTTACTGAAAAAGGGGCACTGTTGCAAAGGCACTGTTGCAAATAGTCGGTGGTGATAAACTTATCATCCCCTTTTGCTGATGGAGCTGCACATGAACCCATTCAAAGGCCGGCATTTTCAGCGTGACATCATTCTGTGGGCCGTACGCTGGTACTGCAAATACGGCATCAGTTACCGTGAGCTGCAGGAGATGCTGGCTGAACGCGGAGTGAATGTCGATCACTCCACGATTTACCGCTGGGTTCAGCGTTATGCGCCTGAAATGGAAAAACGGCTGCGCTGGTACTGGCGTAACCCTTCCGATCTTTGCCCGTGGCACATGGATGAAACCTACGTGAAGGTCAATGGCCGCTGGGCGTATCTGTACCGGGCCGTCGACAGCCGGGGCCGCACTGTCGATTTTTATCTCTCCTCCCGTCGTAACAGCAAAGCTGCATACCGGTTTCTGGGTAAAATCCTCAACAACGTGAAGAAGTGGCAGATCCCGCGATTCATCAACACGGATAAAGCGCCCGCCTATGGTCGCGCGCTTGCTCTGCTCAAACGCGAAGGCCGGTGCCAGTCTGACGTTGAACACCGACAGATTAAGTACCGGAACAACGTGATTGAATGCGATCATGGCAAACTGAAACGGATAATCGGCGCCACGCTGGGATTTAAATCCATGAAGACGGCTTACGCCACCATCAAAGGTATTGAGGTGATGCGTGCACTACGCAAAGGCCAGGGCTCAGCATTTTATTATGGTGATCCCCTGGGCGAAATGCGCCTGGTAAGCAGAGTTTTTGAAATGTAAGGCCTTTGAATAAGACAAAAGGCTGCCTCATCGCTAACTTTGCAACAGTGCCTTTTGCCTTTCTGTAGTGCAATAATGATTCTAGGAAACTGCGATCCTTGAGCTTTATGTAGGGTTATTGCATAACCCAACTCCATGCAATCGAGCACGGATTGTGTGACCTCAACTTTATCCCCCGTATCCAGCGTTACTACACCATAACTTTCACCTGATGAGTCAATGCTGGTAAGCGTACCAAGAGAGCCGTTTTGAATGCCTTTATCATAGTGGTTTTGCGTAAATAGAATCGCATCATTCAATCTGAGGTTTTGAAAGAATCTCTCACCGTGCATTTCAAACTCAAGCCTTCTACCGCTTGGGTTAACAGCCTCTTGGGTCAGTTTATTAATTTCAGCAACGAGTGCCTTGTGACCTGCTCCCAGTTGATTAGTACACCCCGATGTTAGTAATGTCTTCATAAGCCACATGAGGACATCCCCATGAAGAAGCGTTTTTCCGACCAACAGATCATCAGTATTCTCCGCGAGGCTGAAGCCGGGGTATCCGCCCGTGAACTCTGCCGCAAGCACGCCATTTCCGATGCCACGTTTTACACCTGGCGTAAGAAGTATGGCGGTATGGAGGTGCCTGAGGTTAAGCGCCTGAAGTCGCTTGAGGAAGAGAACGCCAGACTCAAGAAGCTGCTTGCCGAAGCCATGCTGGATAAAGAGGCGCTTCAGGTGGCTCTTGGGCGAAAGTACTGACGACAGACCAGAAGCGGGAAGCCGTGATGTTGATATGTGATGCGACCGGTCTGTCGCAACGTCGTGCCTGCAGGCTCACGGGTTTATCCCTGTCGACCTGCCGCTATGAGGCTCAGCGCCCGGCTGCAGATGCGCATTTATCGGGGCGCATCACTGAGCTGGCACTGGAGCGCAGGCGTTTTGGCTACCGTCGCATCTGGCAGTTGCTGCGCCGTGAAGGGCTGCATGTTAATCATAAGCGCGTGTACAGGCTTTATCACCTCAGTGGCCTGGGCGTAAAACGCAGAAGACGTCGTAAAGGGCTGGCAACAGAACGTCTGCCGCTGCTCCGTCCGGCGGCGCCCAATCTGACCTGGTCGATGGATTTCGTCATGGACGCATTGGCCACCGGTCGCAGGATCAAGTGCCTTACCTGCGTAGACGACTTCACGAAGGAATGCCTGACGGTCACTGTTGCCTTTGGGATTTCAGGCGTGCAGGTCACGCGTATTCTGGACAGCATTGCGCTGTTTCGCGGCTATCCGGCGACGATAAGAACGGATCAGGGCCCGGAATTTACCTGCCGCGCACTCGATCAATGGGCCTTTGAGCATGGCGTGGAGCTGCGACTTATCCAGCCCGGCAAGCCGACACAGAACGGATTTATTGAGAGTTTTAACGGACGCTTTCGCGATGAATGCCTGAATGAACACTGGTTCAGTGACGTCAGTCATGCCAGGAAAACCATCAGTGAATGGCGTCAGGATTATAATGAGTGCCGCCCGCACTCCGCGCTGAATTATCAGACGCCGTCTGAATTTGCGGCGGCCTGGAGAAAGGGTAATTCTGATAGTGAAGGATCCGACATTACTAAGTGAGCGTTGTATCTAATCCTGGGGGCAGGTCATTCGTTGTAAATTCGAACTATCGCTTTTTCAGGGTCATACGGATCTTCAAGTACATCAGTCACCCACAGCATAATAGCTTCGCTTTCACGCAAACCGCCACCGTGCATCAAGAGCAGCATAAGCTTATCTCTCAACGCAACTCGTGGATCTTTTGCTCCGCCAATACCATCTTTATAGAATGATTCCCAATGCTTATCTGGGAATGCTAAAGCATCGTCTTCGGCTTTCGTCAATGGAGTACGTCCTTTCATTGTGCGAGCTTTACGGATGGTTTTGTTAACGGTTTTATCTTCAATATGTCCAAGGAAGTCATTTTGGTTTTTTCGATACCAAGCAGCGTAATTAAGGCGTTGCTCATGAGGTGTGGCATCTCGCAAAGGGTTCATTGGCTCTGCGCCATGCTTGTTAGCCAGCCAATCAGTAAATGCCGTTAATCGATGAATATGTTTATTGACGTTATCAGTTGAGCTTGGCACCCAGTACAAGCCAGAGGGATCTAAACCATCTTCACCGATGGTGCCTGTGTAAAGACGCTTAGGGAAGGTGCGAATAAGCGGGGAAATTCTTCTCGGCTGACTCAGTCATTTCATTTCTTCATGTTTGAGCCGATTTTTTCTCCCGTAAATGCCTTGAATCAGCCTATTTAGACCGTTTCTTCGCCATTTAAGGCGTTATCCCCAGTTTTTAGTGAGATCTCTCCCACTGACGTATCATTTGGTCCGCCCGAAACAGGTTGGCCAGCGTGAATAACATCGCCAGTTGGTTATCGTTTTTCAGCAACCCCTTGTATCTGGCTTTCACGAAGCCGAACTGTCGCTTGATGATGCGAAATGGGTGCTCCACCTTGGCCCGGATGCTGGCTTTCATGTATTCGATGTTGATGGCCGTTTTGTTCTTGCGTGGATGCTGTTTCAAGGTTCTTACCTTGCCGGGGCGCTCGGCGATCAGCCAGTCCACATCCACCTCGGCCAGCTCCTCGCGCTGTGGCGCCCCTTGGTAGCCGGCATCGGCTGAGACAAATTGCTCCTCTCCATGCAGCAGATTACCCAGCTGATTGAGGTCATGCTCGTTGGCCGCGGTGGTGACTAGGCTGTGGGTCAGGCCACTCTTGGCATCGACACCAATGTGGGCCTTCATGCCAAAGTGCCACTGATTGCCTTTCTTGGTCTGATGCATCTCCGGATCGCGTTGCTGCTCTTTTGTTCTTGGTCGAGCTGGGTGCCTCAATGATGGTGGCATCGACCAAGGTGCCTTGAGTCATCATGACGCCTGCTTCGGCCAGCCAGCGATTGATGGTCTTGAACAATTGGCGGGCCAGTTGATGCTGCTCCAGCAGGTGGCGGAAATTCATGATGGTGGTGCGGTCAGGCAAGGCGCTATCCAGGGATAACCGGGCAAACCGACGCATGGAGGCGATTTCGTACAGAGCATCTTCCATCGCGCCATCGCTCAGGTTGTACCAATGCTGCATGCAGTGAATGCGTAGCATGGTTTCCAGCGGATAAGGTCGCCGGCCATTACCAGCCTTGGGGTAAAACGGCTCGATGACTTCCACCATGTTTTGCCATGGCAGAATCTGCTCCATACGGGACAAGAAAATCTCTTTTCTGGTCTGACGGCGCTTACTGCTGAATTCACTGTCGGCGAAGGTAAGTTGATGACTCATGATGAACCCTGTTCCATGGCTCCAGATGACAAACATGATCTCATATCAGGGACTTGTTCGCACCTTCCTTAGCAAAGGTTTGGAATAGCATTTTAGGATCTTCAAATAATCCTTTGTTGGCTTCCATGTAATCCAAGAGCAAAGAAGTGGCTTGTATAAAACCATTCATTAAAGCATTACTAGCACCATCAGCTTCCATCTTTAGCAAGTAATCGGTAACTGAACCAACTTCACCTTGTTCGGTGATCAAGATGGGGAGCTGACTTTTAATGCCAGTATTATCTTCTACGATAGTTGCTTTGACTTTAACCGATGACAAGGTTCATTCCTTTATACACGTTAAACATACAATACACTATAATTCTAAAGAGTTTATTGTCAAATAAAAAGGCAGATTTCTCTGCCTTAATACACAATATACATAGTTCAAGGTACTATATATAACCGAAGGAGTATATAGTAAAAACAGTGTCTATTCGCGTGTGAGTGAGTGACAGGGCTTTACATATAACGTCAGCGGCTTTCATTTCAAACGTACATACTGTGTATAATGGTATGTACGTTTTTTATTTGCGCCGAGTCCTTCGGCGGTAACCATTCATCCATGAATTTTTGTTCAGTGTTTAATTGCACCTTGTGAGTGCGACTTGTTCCAACAAGTCGGGAGAGATAGGAGTTACGTCATTGGTTTAGCAGGACGGGGATAGTTATTTGCGGCAAGTACAGAGTTGTCGCCGCATCCATGCGGCTTTGACAGTTCAGTTGTTCACTCATTGATTCACCTTCTTGATTAATTGCACTTAATTTACCACCACATTGCAACCGCTCCTTACCACGTGTTGCAAATTAATCGCACCACAACTTTCACGGAAAGTACCACTTCGTCGGATCTCGGCTTTGTGCCAAAAACGGACATTGACTTTGGCTGTTACTGAATTGCAGGTTTTAGTTAATCCACGAATAAATCTCCCAAACACCTGCACTATCCATCAACAGTATAAGCTGATTTAACGTTTAGTATTTCTTATTAAGTTTTTAACCACGGTCTTGCGGGCGCGAAACCGCTAGAGCGCTTACTTAGCGAAATGATGTACGCTTGGAAGCAATTGATTTAGCGTGGATTAAAGGTTAACTTCTTCTGAGTAAAATTCATAAAAGAAGGCAATAGCATTTGCGTCTTGCTGGTTCTTTGAGTAAAGGATAAAAGCTATGCTGGTGATAGGTATTACGAGCATAGGTGCGCAAGGCGCCCCAAACTTTGCGTTAGGTTCGGCCTTGTGAAGAGCCTAGATGAAGTACCGAAAAACGAGAAGTGACAACGAGGACGATGGAAATGTGGCAAGAGATATGGAATACAGTGCTATCGGAATTTTCCGATGTCCCGGATGCGGAGCAAGTTACACGTATCACACTGCGTCTTCTCGTTGCTGCAACCCTTGGAGGCCTATTGGGATACGAGCGGGAGCAGCAAGGCAAGAGTGCGGGGGTGCGAACACACATGATGGTTGCCATAGGGGCGGCACTGTTCGTCCTCATTCCCCAACAAGCAGGGGCATCAAGCGCAGATCTGAGTCGGATATTGCAAGGTCTGATTGCAGGTGTCGGGTTTCTTGGCACCGGAGCCATCATTATGGGAAATAGAGAAGTAGAGACTCGGGGGCTGACGACGGCGGCAAGTATATGGGTAACAGCGGCAATCGGCGTCGCTGCAGGAATGGGACGGGAAACGACCGCCGTCTTGAGCACTCTTATAGCTTTACTCATCCTTTCTGTAGTTCCTTGGATTTACCGGACTAAAAACCAAAATAAAGAGTGATGCGCAAGAACAAAATTTGCCGTCTAACAATTAGCTATCCTTTCAGTCGCTTCGAGCCGCAGGTAAACTCAAGCGTTATTTCTGCTTTTCGCTCTTAGTTGCCGTTAGAGACTTTCAGTCTGGCGGCTCAGTGCCAAATATAGTCATTCACACCCTGAGAGTTACACTTTTAAGTGATTCAGGGTATGCGCTTACTGGTTACGAATATTGTGCCAGAATCATGTGGTTTGATGATTGCCGCTTTGCTTTCGAGCCAGTAAGTGCTCCACGTTCGCTAACGAATACTCAGGGCATGCAGAAAAACTGCTGACTATATTTCTTTCGAAGAGCGTGGAATGCATACCAATCCTCGATTTAAAGGAGCTGGTGATGACTGCGATTAATCAGTTTGCTGCTCATGTTGGTCTGGACTGGGCGGATAAAAAACACGATGTCTGCGTTCAGTTTAAAAACGGCAAGCGCATATTCCAGGTGGTTGAACACACTCCGGAAGCACTTGATATCTGGCTCAACGAGTTGCACCAAAAGGTGAAAGGCAGGATCGCTATCGCCCTTGAGCTGAAGAAAGGCCCGGTGGTGTATGCTCTCCAGAAGTACCCATTTGTCACTGTTTTTCCTGTGCACGCGTTGTCACTGGCCCGCTATCGGCAGACCTTCTGGCCAAGCGGTGCTAAGGATGATCCACAGGATGCTGAGTTAGCATTAGAGCTAATGCTACGCTATCCCCAAAAGATAAAAGCCATAGAACCCGACAATGGCAATATCCGATTACTTCAACAGTTAGTTGAGCAGCGTCGACTGCTGGTTGAGGACAAACGCCGCTTTGTGAATCGACTCATCAATACGCTAAAACAGTATTATCCTCAGCCCCTGGAGTGGTTCTCACATCGGGGTAGCTTACTGTTGTGTGAGCTGATTATCCGGTGGCCCAGTCTGCAACAACTGAAACGAGCCAGGCGCGACACGATTCGCAACTTTCTGAATGCCAAAGGGCCGCGCAATGGCCCTTACCGAGCAACGTGTTGCGAATATTGATAACGCGATCCCATTGACGACAGACCTGAGTGTTATAGAGGCTAATGCTTTGATGGCAACAGCACTGGCGACACAAATTAAAGTCGTGAGTGAAATCATCAAAACCTATGACGAACGAATCGAAACGCTGTTTGACACATTGCCAGATGCTGGGCTGTTCAAATCACTTCCGGGCATGGGGCCGTGTATGGGCCCACGTATGCTTGCTGCACTTGGTGATAACCGTGATCGGTTTAACAGCGCTGAAGAAATTCAAAACTATGCAGGTATTGCACCGGTGACCGAACGAAGTGGCCAGAAATCATGGGTTCACTGGCGATGGCAATGTGCCAAGTTCGTCAGGCAGACCTTTGTTGAATGGGCTGCCAAGACGGTTAATTCATCATACTGGGCCAAACTTTATTACCAGAGACAGCGAGAAAAAGGGAAATCGCATCAATCAGCAATCCGGGCTCTGGCGTTTAAATGGATAAGGATCATTTACCGCTGCTGGAAGACCAGAACCCGCTACGACGAAGCTAAATATTTGCTGACACTGGAAGCGCGAAAGTCGCCCTTACTGAAGCCATAAAAAGCTTGTCGAATGTCTCAGGGCGTGAAGCGGACGTTTAAATACAGAGTTGATAATGATAGCTATGCAATATTCAAATTAAGGCCTTAGCATATATTGATATATATCGAGTCTAAGAATTTTTATTCAATCCAAAATCATGAACTTTTAGCTTTAATTTTTCAACTAAGTCTTCGTCGCGCACACCAAACATTAAATTAGACCAATCTCCGGTAATGGCGCAAATCTTCTCATAGTGTTCTTGATTGGCAGGTATATTCATCGTAAGACGCCACTCGATAAACTCGTTATTATTAGAGGCGCATGTTAGTTTTTTAATATAGCTCTTCATACCCATTTCCAGTCCTGAACGTGTTAGTGTATTATCTCTCATACATATCTTGTGCTCAAGGCATGCAGACTCAATGCTCGCCAATCTAAAAGCATGTGATGGGTAATTAGCATTTTGACTATCATTCATCATAGGGCGTTTAAAACTCAACGCCCAAAAAAATGAAGCCACGACATATATGCATATACCGAGATTTATACTGCTCAGCGTGCCAGCATCAACGCCTTCATATTCTGAATCGGGAAAAAAGCATTCCTGTAATTCTAAAAGCATGAATTGAAATGCATAAGAATCTGCGATAATTTCACGAGCGTGTGCATCAAGTTTTTTTGCTTCATCCGCTTCATCCGCTTCATCCGCTTCATCCGCTTCATCCGCTTCATCTACTGCTTCTACTGCTTCTACTGCTTCTACTGCTTCTACTGCTTCTACTGCTTCTACTGCTTCTACTGCTTCAGTATCTCCAACAGCCTTATGAATGAAAATGATGTGATCGATGAATGAGGGATTTTCTTTAGCATCATCATTTCGCCTATCCCCATGTAAATTATGAATATGTCCTATTTCATGCAAAACAAGAAATACAAACATTGCTTCCACTAACATATCAAATGCTTTTCTATGTGTTTGATCATGAATCCACCAATATTGATCATTCGCCCACTCGAATTCACCCCCATTTACCCATAGATGCACATTGTCGCGCCAAGGTTCGTAAAACATTTCATTAGGTTCATTCTGGCGACGCTCTGCTCCTAACATCATGGCTGAAGTACGAAAGATTAGTTCCAACATACCTTTGTAAACTAATACGCACTGATGTTTATGAATAGCACCTGCCTGAGCTTGAAAACTATCAATTAAGTAAAAACACGAATAAATGCCTACATATTTAAGGCACAAGTTCTTCCCAATGAAATCTAATTGCTGGTACAGGTAGTCTTCTTCAAATGAGAAGTCAAAAAAATTTTCGCCAGTCCTTGAAAAGATGTTTTGTTGAATATATTCCTCTACCGAACTTTTATGATTTTGCATTGGCAGTGTCCTTAATCACGAATATTGAGCATGATTTCTTACACTTCATCTCAATGTGTAAGTAAAATCATAAACAGCACTACATAACTAAATAGTTGGTCATAATACAGCAACCTTTTTAAAGCTATGTTTTCCTTTTGGCAACAGACTGACCCTTTTCATAATGTGACGAGCCTACTGTATACAGTTTTCACATTGTCTGGCAATGGTAATTTCGGGTTATGGCTGTCATGCAGCGCCTGCCACCGACGTTCAATATGGTCATATAACTTTCAGTTAAGGCCGTCTAATGTCCGCTCCTCGCTCATAACGGACTGCGCTCACTTATTGCAGTGAGCGTTACCTTGTGTTTAATGCCAGCCTGGTATAGTCAGGTTGGCAGTACTTGTTTCAGACTTTCGTCATTAAAAACGGTTCCGGTCTTCAGGACACCATAACACCAGTGCACCAGTTTCCGCATCAGCGCGCCAATGGCCACCATTTTAGGTTTACCCCGCAGGCACATCTCATCGTAAATATTACGCATTCGCTTATTGTAGATTTTTCCGCACAGGGCGGACATGTAAAGCTTCGCTCTCAACTGAGGAGGGCCGATTTTCGACATCCGCGGCCGGCGCCGGACCGATGTGCCTGAGCGTTTCTCGATCAGCACCACGCCCAGAAAGGCGGCAGCCTGCTCAGCCGATACAAAGTTATGGCTGCGAAGCACGACCAGCATATGCATCCCTAGCTGGGGACCAACCGATTTAATTGAGGTCAGCAGTGTATAATCACGCCTCAGTGCAGGGCTGGCTTTGATATGTGCTTTTACCGTCATAAAGCATGCAAAGATCCAGGGTGTTTTTACTTACGTCAATGCCGACTGGAAACATGGTCAAACTCCTCTCACATAAACCGTCACGCCTGTTCGCCTTGTACATACGGAGTCGAGCTCCCGGTAACCGTTCAACCTGATGTGCTGGCGTGAAAGGTGAAGCGGAGGGCCATATGCTGCAAATCAAGGATCAGCGGTGCCGACTTTTCTGACCTTAAGGGAAGGGGGCGGCTCACTCTGCTTCAGTGGTGGTAGCTAATCACCACAAACTGTTAGATACAAGGGAGGGGGGCGGTGAGGCAGAACCTGTCAAAACAGCAGCCGGCTGCGCCGGGCGACGGCGCCATTTGCCACAGTACTCCATTCAACTTCAGCTGGCGCCTCCATGCCGCTGACGCGGCATTCAGAAGCTTCCCAATGCTGCAGGTTTTAACATCTGCTTTATGTCAGAAGCGGATGGTTCAGAAGCCAGCAGTTTCCAATAACAGATGTAGTATCGAACCGGATACTCATGTTTTTCAACTCCCCATCTCCGGTTCAAAAGACGACAAACAATTTTCATGGGGTTACAGGGATTTCTAAATTTGCAACACATAATCTTTAGGGAATCTTTGGCTGATCATTTCAATAAAACCATTAAAAACAATATGTTAATTATGTTTCAAGACAAGTTAGAACATAGATAACACTCAACCTTTAGTTGAATATCCGCAACACCCGGCTTATTATGTAAGCACGTGGTTTGCAATCGATGGTAGCAGGAATACCGGCTCAGCTTAAAGCAAACGTCGGTTGATGGGGGGAAGAGACTGATGAAAACATTTAAAGATATGACACCAATGCAGCGCATAGCTGTTCTGCGTAAGGCCGGAGTAACAGTATTTCCAAAGCTCTCTCAAGACGAAAAGAGAGGAGTGATGTATGTTGAAAACGAACCCAGCGTATCAGCACAGAAGAGAGAGTATAAGTTAGCTCTCTATTGATCGGTTGGTGGGGATACAACCTCATCAACCGGTACGCTCATCTTCGTAACTTCCCCTTTCTGCCCAAAAGTAAACGACACATTACCTTTCATACTTTTCCTGTACCGTTCAATGATATCCGGGGCTGGCTCACACACAGTTAGAACATCGCGCCCCATAACCAGCCCTAAAATGGCACTGTACGTAATAGATGCTGGAATCATGAAACCTTTGAGTGATGCGCAACGAATATCACGCTGTACAAACTGTAGCTCAACCTCAGTGGCTTGTAATTTTCCAGAAAATAGCCCGCCAAATATACCATTGCTGGAAACAGCAATAACAAACTTTTCAGGGGAATATTTGGACTTATGATAGATTTCTTCCCAAGACCAGCCACCATATCCATCCTTTTGTTCAGAGGTATCAGGCCAGGACTCAGCGCCGCCTAAATGCTGCACAGCACACACATCAAAATCAATAGATGGCAAAGAAATACCGGGTAGAAGTCCTGTCATCTCTTGAGAGTAAGCTGCAAAAGCCAAAGGGCCAATTTTTGAAAGTATACTATTAAACTCAAGCTTGTTCATGTCGCACCACGAAGCAACACAATGGAAGAAGGCATTATAACACGAGAAAAAAGGCTGAGAGAGACTGGGTAACATACTATCGACGGCAGCAGGGAAAAGGCCGTGCTATCCATCATGTAGTCGAATGCGTTTTCTGAATCACAGAATCGCAGGTGCATCAGGTGACGGTGGCATCAAGCGTGGCTGATAAATCTGGGGTTGCCGGCGGGAATGAGGACGCCAGAGACCGTCGGCGGTCATCCTGTTGCGGGCGGTTTCGACGGAGAGCTGGATATGATGGCGTTCGGCCTGTTTTTCCGTTGCGAGCGTCGGACTAAAATTTGGATAGTAGCACCGGATTAAATCCAGGGCTTTACAGCGTGTTTCTTCATCGATCCAGCTGTTTGCAGGACGTCCACGGCGGGAAGATGCAAATGCGGTTGCGCCATCTGTCCGGTATAGACGCACAAGACGCTGCACCTGACGAACACTAAGCTTAAGTATGTCTGCTGCGTCGCGCTGAAGCAAAGCCCGGTCAAATACTCGCTAAATGATACCAAGCCGGAAAAGTTCTTTGCCTTTCATAGTCACCAACATAAGATCGCGGTCCTGTGCTGAGCAAAATGAAGGTTTAGCGTACACGACGCGTGTGAATTGTGCTGAGACAACAATAACGCTTTGTGCTGACACTGCATGTCAAGGCTCAGTAGAAATGTCCATATATTGAAAAGGCCGCTGCGAGAATGCCTCCCGCAGCAGCCTCTTTAGCATAACGTCATTGTGCGAACTAATTACAATTTATTTGTAATCAGCATTTTTTCTGTCGCGATACCGCCACTGATAAAACCAGATTGGAGCAACCATTTTTGTAATGCATTCACATCTTGGAACAGTGCTTCGATACCACTTGATTTTGACAGGTAAGCAGCAAGGTTTCTTTCTGTACTTTCAAATGGGTCATCAGTTTCTTTATTAGCGTTATCATTTATAAATATGTATTTGTTATCTTCATCTTTTTGTATTGATGCATCATCAATAATAAGACTAATGTGCTCATTTATTGCATTAAGAGCTTCAAATTGAACCGTATAAGGAAAGTTTTTTATATAGTGATTTCTGATTATTTCATATATACCACGGTGGTTATAAATTTGATTCTTCATTTCGAACTCCTTACTAATTAATGTTATTTAAAATTTTGTAAGTCAATATGTTACATGAACAACGCATTCATTCCCATCTTGAAAGTCGTCATCCCATATTAGCCTTACAGTAAACTTACTTGCTCTACCTAACTCCCCTGATGCAATCAGATCAACTGATTGATGTGTAACAAGATATTCAAATGGGAATTTACTTTCAACGTCACTCATTGAAACTGGTGAGTTATTGTCTGGGAATTCGATTCTTACGTTTTTCGCTGGGCTTTTACCTTTATTAAATACTTTAAGTTTATATTTATTATTTCCAATGTTGACTATATTTGCACTTACATCAGCTTTTTTAGAGCTTTCCAGCTCATTTGCTTCTTTAGTAAGCTGAAGGTTTGTTAACTTTTCTTGCGCTTCAATTAATGCCTTTTGTCTTTCATTGAACTTGATGGTTTTTATTGTTGCATATATTGAGAGAAGAAATGCTAAACCACCAAACACATCACCCAGAGATACTGTCATTATTTAATCCTTATATTCTTATTACCTTTGAAGGTTTTTTTTAATTTATCAGAAAGATCTTTTATTAATTTTTTCTCTAGATCTTTTTGTATCTCATTAACATGAGAATGAATATTTTCGCCATTCTCTTCTATTAGACGGTTCATTGTCATTTCTCTACCGCATCTAGCACAGCGAACTTGCTCAATGTCTCGGTTATTTAGTAGTGTGGTAGTACCGCAAGTAGGACACTGTAAGCTAATAGGGGTCGTCTCAGAAAACGGAAAATAAAGCACGCTAAGCGTGCGTGGAGGCTGGCACCCAGCGGTACAGCGTCGGAATGGACACGCCGAGGTTCTTGGCCACGTCCTTGGGCGGCACCCCGCTGGCCAGCAGCTTCTTGGCCGACTCGATCTTGCTGTCGGTCATCTTCGGCTTGCGGCCGCCTTTGCGGCCGAGCTGCTTGGCGACTTCCAGCCCGGCGCGGGTGCGCTCGACGGTCAGCTCGCGCTCCATTTCGGCAAGGCTCGCCATGACGTGGAAGAAGAACCGCCCGGATGGTGTGCCGGTGTCGATGGAGTCGGTGAGGCTCCTGAACTGGACACCGTGCTTGTGCAGATCGCCGACCAGATCGACCAGTTGCTTGACCGACCGGCCCAGCCGGTCGAGCTTCCAGACGACCAAAGTATCGCCTTCGCGCAGCATTTCGAGCGTCTTGGCCAAGCCAGGCCGGTCTGCCCGCGTGCCACTCACCTTGTCCTCGAAGACCTTTTTACATCCGGCCTTGCTCAAGGCTTCGCGTTGCAGCTCCAGGTTCTGATCCTGCGTCGAGACGCGCGCATAGCCAATCAACATGGCTTGTCTCGCGCCCGGTCGATGCGTTCCTGCATCGCCTGCATCACTTCTTCGTGGGTGTACGATCTGGCGTTGGCGTCGGTGGCTTGCCGCAGGGCTTCCTCAACCTCGCGCGTCATCCGCTCGTAATCCTCCGGCCACAGCGCTTGCTCCATGCGCAGCGACGCCTGACCCAGCAGGTGCAGCAGGCTGAACAGCCGCATGTCGTTGGTGGCGACGATGCGCTCCCGAATCTGCTCCTGAATAGCTTCGCTAGCCCGATGCGCTTGTGGTGTGGCAGTCCCCTCGTAGTCAGCGGGGAATTCCGCTTCCTCGGCAATCCTTGCCCAGGCGCTGGCCAGCGCCTCGATGGTTGACGTGCTCATTTCCGCCGCTCCTGTGCTCTTTGGCGAATCAACCGGCCAAGGGGCCTCGACGCGAAAACCAGCAGCATCACGCCTATCGGATACCAGGTCGAGAAGACCACCAAGGCATCGAAGGCTGGCCGTCCGGTGTTGGTAGGCAGTACGGCGGTCACAGCCATCAACCCGCCGACCGTCCAGATGATGCGCCACACGTAGGGCATCACGCGGGGCACGTAGCCGTCATCGAAAGCGGTCTGGTAGTAGCGGCGCAGGCCGCGCTCGGCAAGCGCCTGGCGCTGCCGCTCCGACAGCGCATCCGTCCGGCCATACCAGCGCCGGAATGGTGGACAGCGCAGCAGCAAAGGGGTGAAGAGGATCATCACCGCCACGATCGCGACACCCCACGCCATGACGGCGCCGGCATCGGGCCGCTTGGCGTTCTCGATCACGGGCGCGAAGACGCCCGGAGCACCGATCATCCAGAACAGCGCAATGTGCTGATGGAAGGAGAGCTTCATTTGCTCATCCACTTGCGCAGCAGGCGCTTTTTCAGGGAGGCGCGTTCTTGCGGGTTGCGTCCCTTGTGATTGGCGATGCGATCCGCCGTGGCGGCCTGGCGCTTGACGGGCCAGTAGGAGCGGCCATCCTTGCCCATCGACCAGACGCTGCTGGCCTGGTTTTCCAGCAGGGGCAGATGGGCGCTCAGGGCTTCGGGCGACGCGCTGGTCAGCGCCGTGCGCTCACGGGTGCGCCAGCGCTGATGCCAGAGCTTCTTGTCCTCGCGCTCGCTGCCGCAGGTCGTGTGCCCGACGATGGGTGTTTTGCGGCGGCTGCGGCTCATAACGTAGTGGTCTCCAAGAACATTCAGGACTGATCCCAGGCGTCGATGGTCAAGACCTGATCGGCAGGACAGGCGGCTACGCGGTCGGGAACTGGATGGTGTTCAGTCTCATGCCGACCCCATTCGATTGATCGCGTCGCTTGCGGCACGCTGCGACGCAAGGAGGTTTGCGACCTGGTTTAGCAGCCGTGTCCGCTGCATGTCTGTTACCTATCTCCCCGACCGCTCATTGGACCAACTCCAGAGATTGGGCTCTATCGCTCAGCCAATACGAAACCGGCATTGGCTGATGCCACAACCGAGACTAACACAAATGGCTCGGTACCTGTATTTCGCGCCCCGTGCACTTGGCCCGGTCTTGCCACGGCTATCTCACCTTCCCTGAGGGCACGAACAATCCCATTGCCCTGAAAGTAATCAGCCATTCCCGACAAAACAGTCCACGTGTCTTGGCCGTGAGGATGAATGTGAGCCGCAATTTCCTGCCCGGGATGGACATGCCAAACCACGATAATTGAGTCTCGGGTTTCAAGCACAACGGAACGAATAGGCTCGCCTTCGGACGGCTGAACATACTCGGCTACAGAAAATATTCTCGATTCAACAGTCATCGGAGATCCCTCTTTCACAGTTGTCGTTACGGTCTTCATCGTCGGCATCCTGACGCACGGCGGGCAATTGCTGGAGCAACGCCGGCAGCCATTCCTGTACCGTCTCCCACACCACATCGAGGTTGATGTCGAAATAGCCGTGAGCCATGCGATTACGCATATTGCGCATGCTGCGCCACGGCACGTCGGCATGCGCCTGGGTGAACTCGACGTAGCCATCCATCACCTTTGTGGCCGCCTCGCCGATGACGATCAGGCTCATGATGACGGCCTGCTGGGTGCGCTTGTCGGCCAAGAAGTCGTCCTTGGCCATCCCTTCCACGAAGCTGCGCGCATCGGTTGCGGCCTGCTGAATGTGGTCGAGGTAATCGGGCAGGCGGTTCTCGCTCATATCGGTTGCGCCTCCGCGAGCACCTTGGCCCGGAACTTCGGCGGCAGGTCGCCGGGAGTCAGCAGATCGACGTCAACGCCGAGCAGCGATTTCAGTTCTTCTTCCAAATCGCCCAAGTCCAACAACGTGGCACCGGGCAGGGCACTGTTGCAAATAGTCGGTGGTGATAAACTGGCACTGTTGCAAATAGTCGGTGGTGATAAACTTATCATCCCCTTTTGCTGATGGAGCTGCACATGAACCCATTCAAAGGCCGGCATTTTCAGCGTGACATCATTCTGTGGGCCGTACGCTGGTACTGCAAATACGGCATCAGTTACCGTGAGCTGCAGGAGATGCTGGCTGAACGCGGAGTGAATGTCGATCACTCCACGATTTACCGCTGGGTTCAGCGTTATGCGCCTGAAATGGAAAAACGGCTGCGCTGGTACTGGCGTAACCCTTCCGATCTTTGCCCGTGGCACATGGATGAAACCTACGTGAAGGTCAATGGCCGCTGGGCGTATCTGTACCGGGCCGTCGACAGCCGGGGCCGCACTGTCGATTTTTATCTCTCCTCCCGTCGTAACAGCAAAGCTGCATACCGGTTTCTGGGTAAAATCCTCAACAACGTGAAGAAGTGGCAGATCCCGCGATTCATCAACACGGATAAAGCGCCCGCCTATGGTCGCGCGCTTGCTCTGCTCAAACGCGAAGGCCGGTGCCCGTCTGACGTTGAACACCGACAGATTAAGTACCGGAACAACGTGATTGAATGCGATCATGGCAAACTGAAACGGATAATCGGCGCCACGCTGGGATTTAAATCCATGAAGACGGCTTACGCCACCATCAAAGGTATTGAGGTGATGCGTGCACTACGCAAAGGCCAGGCCTCAGCATTTTATTATGGTGATCCCCTGGGCGAAATGCGCCTGGTAAGCAGAGTTTTTGAAATGTAAGGCCTTTGAATAAGACAAAAGGCTGCCTCATCGCTAACTTTGCAACAGTGCCGTCTCCGGCAACAACGCCCTCTCCTTCAACCGTGATTGTCTTTCCTGTTTCGTCTGCCAGGGGCTCGAACAACTCACGTAATTCATTCAGTTCGGCTGCCAGATCCACATCATGTTTATCCAGCCGCAGCAGACCATGCTCTGAACGTGCCAGAAAAAGCATGTCACTGGTCATTCGTGACAACCTTTTCAGTTCTTCCAGGTTAGCGAATAAAATTTCGCGGTAATGCGAAACATCCCTTTCCTTAGCCAGTGCAAACTGCGTCTGCATCATCAGATTACTGACTGGTGTGCGCAGCTCATGCGCGATGTCAGACGAGAAATCTGACAGTTTCCGGAATGCCCCCTCCAGGCGATCAAACATATTATTGAACTCCTGCATGGTCTCAGAGATTTCCGGCGGAGCCAGATCGGGATTTAGACGCTGATCCAGGCTGTGTACGGTCATGGAGGAAGCCAGACTGGTCATTTCCCGTAGCGGTTTCAGACCAATACGTGTGGTCAGCCAGCCCAGAAAAACAGAAATAAAGACCAGACCGATATTGAACCAGAACAGCCAGGTACTGAGTTTGTCCATAAACAGGGTGTGATACCCAGTATCCGTGGCAACCGTAATGATGACATGTTTGCTTTTACCCTGTTCCGGCGTCACGGCAACCCGCCGCGAGATACTGCGGTACACGGTGTTATTTTCTTCCGTCTGGATCATATAGTCGAGAATATCACCCGACTTATTAAGCAGGACCGCTGGAACAACAGAATTTTTGGCATAGAGTTCAACAATTTTTTCATTTTCCATGTTTTTTATAGAAATGAATAAGCCATTGTGCCCCACCATCGCATCGTTTATTTTTTCTGATAATGACTTAATATCCGTTTTGTTCCTGAACGTCTCTGTTTTAAGAAACTCTTCGGTGAGCTGAAGTTTACCTGTCAGAAAATCGCGGTCCTGATTATCGAAATAGCCATTCAGGGTGCTAATCAGGATAAAACTTGATAACCACCATACCGTAAGCATCACCGCAGAAAAAATCAGGCTCAGGCGTGTGGTCAGGGAAATTTTGAACCTCACTCTTCTCTGATCTCCAGGACATATCCGGCACCGCGAACGGTATGGATCAGTTTTGGCTCAAAGTCATCATCAATTTTACTTCTCAGACGTCTCACGGCGACATCAATCACATTCGTATCACTGTCAAAATTCATGTTCCAGACCAGGGACGAGATAAGACTCCTGGGTAACACTTCTCCGGTGCGTTGCAGCAGCAACTCAAGCAGAACGTATTCTTTACCGGTGAGATGGATCTTCTTCCCCGAACGGATCACGGTCCGGCGCACCATATCAACGGTCATATCGGCGATGGTGCAGACTGTTGCGGCCTGCGAGCGTGCCCGGCGCAGTAGGGTTCTTACACGTGCAACCAGCTCCGTAAAATCAAAGGGCTTAATCAGGTAGTCATCTGCGCCAAGCTCCAGTCCTTTCACTTTGTCCCGCACGTTGTCCTTTGCGGTTAAAAACAGGACCGGTTCTTCGTGCCCGGACTCCCTCAGTGCGCTGATGATTTGCCACCCGTCGAGGAAAGGCAGCATCACGTCCAGTATTATCAAATCATACTGTCCCTTCGACGCGGCCCCGAGACCATCGCGGCCATTATTAAAGAGATCGGCCTGATAGCCTTCCTCAACCAGTCCCTGCTGCAGGTAACGACCTGTTTTTTGTTCGTCTTCAACGATTAAAATACGCTGCATGGTCAACTCGCTGATATGAAAGTAAAAATCTCACGCATGAGCTTTGGCTGTCCCCTAGCTGATCTGAGACGGAGCAAGCATTCCAAGCCACGCTACGGCGCCCAGAATGATAATCGCAACAACGAATTCTGTCAGGATGCTGTTTCGCATCAGGGCAACGCTGCGATCATAATTCCCTTCCCTGACCATAACTTCAAGCCGGGGACCCAGGTGAAACCGGTTTGCTGCAGCCAGAAGAAGCATCAGAACAAACAGAGCCGTCTTGGCAAGCAATATCCTCCCCCAGGAACTGTTGAATAAGGGAGTTAAGTTACCCTCAGCAATATACAGATAGTTGACCAGCGCACTCAGGATCAGGGCTACAACAATCACCGTTCCTGCCGTGGCAAATTTTGCCAGGGAGTCAGATATCACAATGACGCTCTGTGCATTATGCTCGTTTCTGCGCATCAGCAGGATAGCAAATGCAACCAGAGCACCTGTCCAGGCACCTGCAGCGCCGAGATGGGTCAGATCGCTCAGTAAATGGAGATAGTAATGCAGACCGTCATGCATAACGGCGTGTCCTCCCCAGGCAAGTGTAGCCAGCGCCACGCCCCCACTCATCGTCATCAGCAGGCAGGACAATACTCTCTTATTAGTGTAAAGGAACAAAGCACCGAGTGTGGTAAACAGGGCACAGAGTCTGACAATCCAGCTAATACCCACATCAGTTTCTTCTATCACCATCTCGATAACATGGATGGATAATTCTCTGAGGTCAGTTACTCCACTCATGGCATTAGATACCAGGAGCATATTAATGCCAGTAAGAATGATGCCTGTAACAACAGCAAAGGTTATAAACGACCTGAAATTAGTCAGGTTATAGGTTTCATGTCTGACACCGCTTATTCCATATATCTGAAAAAATGGCAATCCAAATATTACCATCAAATCCAGATAAAGAAGAAAACGAATAACAATCATAATCAGGTCGTTCATAATATTACTTCACTGTAAAGGTGTAATTACCGGTAATAGGGTGCGTATCTGAAGAAACCGCGCGCCAGTCAACACGATAAGTGCCAGCGGGTAAAGGCTCTCGCGGAATAATGACCATCGATTTAGGGTCAGCGCCTGGCGCCACTTTTGCCGCGACCGGCATCGGAGAATGTGATGACATGCCTTTCATACCCGTCATCGTTAATTTTGCACCTGAGAATTTCACGGTCAGATTTTCCGAGAAATTAAGCTGAATCTTTTCCGGGGCCGCTACGGCTGAATCAGCCTGTGGCACAGAGCTTTTTAATTCCGGATGGGCCATAGCAGAGAAAGCAACGCCCATAACGAGGCCACCTGTAAGAATGGCTTTATTTAAAATCGACATTTTATTTACCTGTTTAGTTGAGTGTTTTATATCAGTGCGTTAAAACCAGATTCTGGCTCCCGCCAGGAATACTACCTGATGGTCTTTCTCACCTTCTCTTTTCGCCATATCGGATGTTTTCCCGTAAAGTTGATTCCAGGAAACGCCTATATAGGGTGCAAACTCACGGCGTATTTCATAGCGCAGCCGGAGCCCCAGCTCTGTGTCAGTCAGTCCCCTGCCGCGACCCCGCGATTCATCATCCTGACTGTAGAAATTCACCTCATAGGATGGCTGGAGTATGAGCCGGTTAGTCAGTAAAACGTCGTATTCTCCTCCCAGACGAAGGGCTGCTTTTCCGCCATTACTGACAAAACCCGTAATTTCAGACTCAAAATTATAGAGTGCCAGCCCCTGAAAACCGACAGCAGCCCAGGTCCGGGCAGAAGCAGGTCTGAAATCCTGCCTGACACCCGCAACCAAATCCCACCATGGGCCAACCGCATGTCCCCAGAGTAACTGCGCTTCAGCCGCCTCCGTTTCCCCATTGCTTCGTTCACCTTCACTCTTTAGCCAAATCCGATCTGTGTCGCCTCCAATCCAGCTGTTAACACTCCAGCTGAAATTGTTGGTGTTATCCGACCGTTGCCATTCCAGTTGATCCAGCAGAACCAGATAATTAATCGCACTGTCGTGAATCGCATGCCCCTGTAAATTGCCGAATGCAGCCTTCCGGTCGGCATCGGTAACAGGCGGAATTGGCGTTCTGCTCTCAGTTACAATGGGCTCCATTGACGTCATCTCAGTGAAATTCTCATCTGCTGGCATCTGCATGGCAGACATGTCGTGCCCGGCGTGGGGATCTGCAGAGACGGAGCCCGCCGCAATAGAAAGCTGTGAGGTAAACAAACCGGCGACCAGAACAGGTATGGCCTTCAAATTTCTCTTCATTCGCATCATTCCTCCACCCGGACTTCACGAAACATTCCCATTTCCATGTGATAGAGCAAATGGCAGTGATACGCCCAGCGGCCAAGCGCATCTGCTGTCACTCTGTAACTGCGTTTTGTACCAGGGGGAACATCTATTGTGTGTTTACGAACCATGAAATTACCGTTTTCATCTTCCAGATCGCTCCACATACCATGCAGGTGAATGGGGTGAGTCATCATGGTATCGTTGATCAGCGTGATCCTGAGCCGCTCACCGTATTTCAGCAGCACCGGTGCGGCATCTGAAAACTTGATTCCGTTAAATGACCAGGCAAACTTTTCCATGTGGCCGGTTAAATGCAGTTCTATGGTACGGCCAGGTTCACGTCCGTCAGGATCCTCAAAGCGGCTTTTCAAATCCGCGTACGTGAGAACCTTTCTTCCGTTATTTCGAAGACCAATACCCGGATCATTTAATTTCGGAGAGACGCTCATCGCCTGCATATCAACCAGTGGGTTATCCGTTTCTGACGCAGGATGACTTTGCATACCCGGCATTCCGGCCATCCGGGAATGATCCATACCGGCCATGCTGCTGTGATCCATGGGCGCGGAGGATGTCCCGCTATCCGGAAGGTCAGCACCGTCCATAGACATCATCTCTCCGCTGTTATCCATGCCTCCCATCTGGCTGTGGTCCATTCCTGCCATATCATGTCCCATTCCCCCCATACCCATATCTTCCATGGTCAACAGAGGACGGGGATCGAGGGGGGGAACGGCAGCACTTAACCCTTCTCTCGTGGCCAGTGTCCCTCGAGCGTAACCGGTCCTGTCCATGGATTGTGCGAAGATGGTATAGGCCTCACCCTGAGGCTCCACAATGACATCATAGGTTTCGGCAACGGCAATCCTGAATTCGTCAACGGTAACCGGGTTTACATACTGGCCATCTGCAGCCACGACCGTCATTTTCAGCCCGGGGATACGGATATCGAAATAGGTCATTGCCGAGCCGTTGATAAACCGTAAGCGTATCTTTTCACCGGGACGGAACAGTCCGGTCCAGTTTTTCAGCGGGGCCTGCCCGTTCATGAGATAGGTGTAGGTGTAGCCACTGACATCCGCGAGGTCAGTCGGATTCATTTTCATTTCAGCCCACATTTTCCGATCGGCAATGGTGGCTGACAGCCCCCTGGTATTCACGTCGCGGAAAAAAGAGCCAACGGTTGGTTTATTGAAATTGTAGTAATCCGACTGTTTTTTTAATTTTTTCAGCAGGCTGTGAGGATTTTCATCGGTCCAGTCAGACAACATGACCACATGCTCACGATCGTAAGCAAACGGTTCTGGCTCCCTGGCATCGATGATAATGGCACCGTATACCCCCTCCTGTTCCTGCAGACCGGAATGGCTGTGGTACCAGTAAGTCCCGTTCTGCTTAACCTTAAAGGTGTAAACGTAGGTATCATCAGGCTCTATGCCCATAAAACTCAGCCCCGGAACACCATCCATATTGGCCGGAAGAATAATGCCGTGCCAGTGAATGGACGTCTGTTCATTAAGACGGTTTTTGACCTTCAGGGTAATGGTGTCACCTTCTTTCCAGCGAAGAACGGGCCCCGGCAGGCCTCCATTGATTGTTTTGGCCTGACGCTCACTGCCCGTGATATTGACGGCCGTTTCACCAATGGTCAGGTCAAACTGAGTACCCTGCAGGGATGCGGCAACTGGCAGGCTCAGACTGGAACGCGCATTGAAACTCCATACGCCAAGACTTCCGGCTACGCCAGAGAGGGTTAACCCCTTCAGGAAAGTTCGTCGAGACGTTTTCAACAGCATGCGCATTCCCTTATTTAAAGTATGGTTACTGACAGAATTCGAGAACCGATTTAAATTAAATTACTGGTTCATCCACTTACAATGAAATGAATCTAGCACACCTTAAGAAACAAATTCATTACAATCGTGTAATGTACGTGGCTGTATTACATTTACGTCATCTTCTCCACAGGTTGATTTTTTTATATATGATCATAAGGACATCTTTTATGTACCTCAGAAGGTAATTACACATGAATATATTAATCACGACCACTGCGTTTACAGCTTTATTTTGTGGGGCAGCTTTTGCTCAGTCCAGTGATATTGCCCATGAAGCACATCGATTTGTTAATAATGCCTCAGCCGTCAGTCATGTGAACTCCTCGACGCATGAAAACTTACCGGACAGGGTTAATAAAAACAACACGCCCTCATTCTCTGAAATGAATGAACATGAAAGGGCCATTGTTGCTCATTCATTTATGAACAACAGCGCGTCCTATGCGCATCAGAAAATGATTGAGGAACATAAAAAAATGCTGTCCGGCAGTGATGCAAATTCAAAGACCTCGTCTTCTTCTTTTAACGAACTGAATGCCGGAGAAAAAGCCGCTCTCGTGCATGAGCAGGTCAATAATGCCGGTGCGGAAGCACATCAGACGCAGGCAAGAAAGCTTCGCGGGCTGTATTCGACCAGGTAACTGCAGGCGGGTTAGTGCTTAGCGTCAGGTGCGCAGCAGGGCTTTACTGACGGGTTACGTAGCAGGACATGAGCCCCATATTGCTCTGCCGTAACCTGTTTCAGTCCCGTTAATCATCACCGTCGGGCTGGTCATACAGTTCCCAGAGCTTCAGGAGCAAACGGGAAACAAGATATGTTACAAAAATGACGACCATCAACGGTGCTCCCGATTAACTGACAGATGACACGCCTCCTGAAAACCCCTAGCATACGCCGCAGTGTTCATGCTAACGGCGAATTCCAGTAAATGTATTCTACCGATGTCGTAAAAGAAAATGCCTACCTTTCAGCCACCCGCTCGGGGCTGGAATCGAACGAGATCGCTACTCTTCAGCGCTCCTTGCCTTCCCGGTTTAATCTGCGGCATTTGAAAAAAAATGAATCATTAAAACTCGTACTGCAAAAGAAAGCGGGAAAATCACGTGTCGTGGCCTATAAATTTACGTCCGGTTCATTTAATTACACGGCGTATCGTATATCAGATAAAAAGTTCTATAACCTTTCCGATACTTCCGGGAAAGGCAGTCTCGATTATCCGTTACCGGCCACAGCAAGACTCAGTTCGCCTTTCAATCCTGCAAGACTTAACCCGGTATCGGGAAAAGTGAGTCCCCATAATGGCATTGATTATTCCATGCCCATGAACACGAAAATAGTCAGCGTCATCGACGGAAAAATCACCCGGGCCGAATACAACAGTACCATGGGATATTTTGTTGAAGTAACGGGAAAAGCCGGTGTTAAAACTCGCTATCTCCACCTCAATAAAATACTCGTTACTAAAGGGGCCAGGGTTACCCGGGGAGACGCTATTGCGTTATCCGGTAACAGCGGACGTTCATCCGGTCCTCATCTGCATTACGAGCTGGTCATCAATAACAATCCTGTTAACTCACTGGCGTTCCGGGCAGCGGCACCCGCTGATAACAAACTTGAACAGCATGCCTTTGCGCATGCCAGAGACTACGAACGATACCTGGAATGATAACGGGGCCGCGACGCGGCCCCGTCTGCCGGATTAATTTTTTTTATCGTTTTCACTTCCTTGATGTTGATGATCTCCATGCCCTCCGTGGCCGTGGAAAAGATGCATTAGCGGGCAGACCAGCAATAACAGATATGGCCAGTAACCTGCCACATGTGACCAGTGTTCGCGCAGGAGGGCAAATGCCGCAATCGCGGCGACAGCAATAAGCGCATAGGTGGTACTTTTCATACCGGACTCCTTCTGTTAGTAACAGACCCTTCATTCAGGGTTATTTCCCGAGCCTGACACTTTTCAGACGCAACGCATTTGCAATGACGCTAACGGAGGAAAGGGCCATAGCCGCCGCCGCAATAACTGGCGACAGCAGTATTCCATACACAGGATAAAGCAGACCTGCAGCTACAGGCACCCCAAGAGCATTGTAGATAAACGCAAAAAACAGATTCTGCCGGATATTTTTCATGGTGATTTCTGACAGATGACGGGCCCTGTTGAGTATCATCAAATCGCCTTTGAGAAGGGTAACGCCAGCACTTTCTATTGCCACATCTGTACCCGTTCCCATGGCTATACCCACGTCAGCCGCTGCCAGCGCCGGGGCATCATTCACACCGTCTCCGGCCATCGCAACCACATGGCCAGACGCTTTCAGTCGGGTTATCACTGCTTTTTTGCCATCCGGCAGAATCCCGGCTTCAACCTCATCTATTCCCAGTTTCCGTGCGACTGCTTCAGCAGTAAGCTGGTTATCCCCGGTGAGCATAACAATGCGGATCCCCGCCTGACGCAAAGCTTTAAGCGCATCCGGCGTGGTTGCTTTCACGGGATCCGAGATAGCTATCAGGCCTGCAAGGTTCCCGTCTGTGGCCACATAGATAACGGTAGCGCCTTCCATCCGCAACGTATCCGCAACGGCCTTTTGATTATCAATAACGATACTGTTTTCCTGCATAGCCAGTTCATTACCAATAACAACCCGTTGACCTTCGACATCGCCTGAGACACCTTTCCCCGACGGGGCATTGAAATTACTGACGGCAGGTATCACGATCCCCTTTTCATGCGCGGCTCTGACAACAGCCATACCCAACGGATGCTGCGAACCTTTTTCCACTGCAGCTGTTACACGTAAAAGAGATATTTCCCCACCCGGACTGAGACTGATAATCCCTGTCACCGTAGGCGAACCTTCCGTGAGCGTGCCTGTTTTGTCGACAACCAGCGTGTCCACTTTTTCAAGACGCTCAAGGGCTTCGGCATTCTTGATTAACACCCCGGCCTGGGCGCCTTTGCCCACCCCCACCATTATCGACATCGGCGTGGCCAGTCCCAGCGCGCAGGGACAGGCAATAATCAGGACCGACACAGCCGCAATGAGACCGTGCGCCATCCTGGGCTCGGGCCCCCAGACAGACCAGATCAAGAAAGCAACAACCGCGATAAGTATCACCAGAGGAACAAACCAGCCTGAAACGCTGTCTGCCATTCTCTGGATGGGGGCACGCGAACGCTGTGCATCAGCGACCATCTGAACAATTCGTGAGAGCATCGTTTCATCACCGACTTTCTCTGCACGGATGATAAGACTACCTGTCTGATTAATCGTCCCCCCAATGACAGGGTCACCCTTCGTTTTGGTAACCGGCATAGACTCCCCGGTCACCATCGATTCATCAACGGTTGTTTTGCCTTCGATCACGATACCGTCGACCGGAATACTCTCTCCAGGTCTGATGCGGAGCTTATCGCCAGGCAGGACATCTTCCGCATTAATATCCGTTTCATGACCGTCATGATCCAGCCGTCTGGCGGTTTTGGGGGCAAGGTTCAGAAGCGCAGTAATGGCGCCTGAGGTTTGTTCCCGTGCCCGCAGCTCAAGAACCTGTCCCAGCAGAACAAGCACCGTAATAACTGCTGCGGCTTCAAAATAAACGGCCACCAGGCCATCCATGTTTCTGAACGATGCAGGAAACCAGGAGGGGAAGACGGTTGCAATGACGCTGTAAACCCAGGCTACGCCGGTCCCCATTGCAACAAGGGTAAACATATTCAGGGAGCGGTTACGTAACGACATTCCGGCCCGGGCGAAGAATGGCCAGCCACACCACAACACGACAGGGGAGGCCAGAAGCAACTGCAGCCATGTGTTGTACTGTGGCGGTACTGTATTCCTCAAGTCGGGAAACAGATGAGATCCCATTTCGAGTACCAGAACCGGAAACGCCAGCAACAACCCCAGCCAGAAGCGTCTTGTCATGTCGTGAAGTTCATCACTCGGCCCCGTGGATGCCGTAGCTACGAGCGGCTCCAGTGCCATTCCACAGACAGGACAGCTTCCGGGACCACTGCGGCGTATCTCCGGGTGCATCGGACATGTCCACACACCTTCAGAATTCTCTTTTTCCGCCTGGTTGTGAGGCTGTTTTATCTGATCAGGGCTGACTTCGTGATGATCGTGGTGATGGTGATGGGAATGTTCACTGGCATCTTCGGTAAGATAACGATCGGGATGGGCTTTAAATTTACTCTCACAGCTGGCGGAGCAGAAATAAAGTTGGTGGTCCTGGTATCGAATGCTGCTGTGCGCCCTGTCGGGCAGGATGGCCATCCCGCACACGGGATCTCTCACCTTATGCAATACGTGGCCCTCGTCCGGGGATAATGTCTGCTCAGAAGCAGTCTGGTTGTTGTGTTGCACTGCATTGTCATTTTTCACAGTAACTCTCCTTATGCATACCGAAGCATCTTCTGTCTTCAGGGTATGTCATGGATGCGATTACCACGAATATCGCCGGCACAGGAGTGCCTGCTACCGGCGTCCCGTTATCAGCCGTTCCGCTGACTATTCGATTCGCTGGAAGACTTTTTTACTTCCATCCGGTGAGAATGCGATAACATCGTAAGCCTCTTTTCGGGCTCCCATCTCCATTCCAGGACTTCCTGCTGGCATACCGGGGGTGGCGAGACCGTATATACCCGAACCAGACTGCATTGCCTTATGTATCGTTGTCGCAGGCACATGGCCTTCAATGATCAAATTACCGGCAACCGCGGTATGACAACTTCGTAGTCCTGCAGGAATAGCATGCTTTTCTTTCAGGGCTGACAGCGCCTGATCATTCATGACGTGAGTTCGTACTTCAAACCCGTCTTTTTCCATCGCTTTGCCCCACAGGGAACAACAGCCACAGTTTTCAGATTTGTACATATCAATCACTTTTTCACTCGCCATCGCGGGTAGTGAAAGGCCGAGAGCCAGCGCCATTAGAACCACTTTTTTCATACTCACCTCTGTATATTATCGATATAAACCCTGACGTCAGGGTGAATCAGTAAAGAAGGACACCCACAGGGGGTGCCCTTTCAGGTTCAGGACACGCTTTTTTTATGTCTGCGCAGCCAGATTAATTTGTAGGCGGCAGGAATAATGAACAGGGACAGCAGCGGAGCCGTGATCATCCCACCAATCATGGGTGCCGCGATACGGCTCATGACTTCTGAACCTGCACCGGTTCCCCAGAGTATTGGCAGCAGACCCGCAATGATCACCGCCACGGTCATGGCTTTCGGCCGGACACGCAGTACGGCACCATGATAGAGGGCTTCATCAAGGCCTTCCGGTGTGAACGTCTCTTTACGGGACAATTCCGGGTGCGCTTCAATGGCATGACGCAGATACATCAGCATGACCACGCCAAACTCTGCTGCCACCCCGGCCAGGGCGATAAACCCGGTTCCGGTCGCCACTGACATATGGAAGCCCTGCCAGTACAGGAACCATATCCCGCCAACCAGGGCAAACGGCAGGCTCATCAGAATAAGTAAGGCCTCATCAGCCCGGCGGAATGCCAGATATAACAGGATGAAGATGATCATCACCGTCATCGGTACCATCAGTTTTAATTTCTTATTGGCGTGCTCGAGTAATTCAAACTGTCCTGAGAATGCCACACTGGTCCCCGGTCTCAGTTTCACTTTCTCACTGATGGCCGTCTTAATATCGTTCACCACCGACACCATGTCCCTGCCGCGGGCATCAACATAAATCCAGCTGGCTGGCCGGGCATTTTCGGTTTTCAGCATGGTTGGTCCGGAAACGACCTTAATATCGGCAACATCGCCCAGCGTAATTTGCTGCTTCATTGGGGTCAGGATTGGCATCTCTCTCAACGCCTGCGGACTGTTACGGTAATCCTGCGGATAGCGAATGTTAATAGGGTACCGGGCCACGCCTTCAACCGTCTCACCCACCATAGCCCCACCGATTGCTGAAGAGACGAACAGCTGGACGTCGCCCACAGTCATCCCGTACCGGGAAGCTTTCTCCCGGTTGATATCGATATCGATGTAGCGCCCGCCCTCAAGTCGCTCAGCCAGGACAGACACCACGCCAGGCACGGTTTTGGCTACCGCCTCGATACTCTGCGCCGTCGCGTCGATATCGGACAGAACAGTCCCGGACACTTTGATACCTATCGGGCTTTTGATCCCGGTTGAGAGCATATCAATACGGTTACGGATAGGCGGCACCCAGAGGTTTGCCAGACCCGGTAAACGGACTGTCCTGTCGAGTTCATCAATAATCTTGTCAATTGTCATGCCGGGACGCCACTGATCCTCAGGTTTGAGCTGGATCGTGGTTTCCACCATTTCGAGCGGCGCGGAATCCGTTGCGGTCTCTGCTTTACCGGTCTTGCCAAATACAGAAGCCACTTCAGGAACGCTTTTGATTAACTTGTCTGTTGTCTGCAGGAGCGCTGCAGCTTCTGCCGGAGAGACGCCAGGCAAGGTCGACGGCATATACAGCAGATCGCCCTCGTTAATCTTCGGCAGAAATTCACCGCCCACCTGACTCAGTGGCCAGATAACCGTGAAAATGGACAAGGCCGCAACCAGCAGGGTTGTTTTTGGCCAGTGGAGGACCCGCAGCAGCAAAGGATGATACGCTTTGATCAGCACCCGGTTCAGGGGGTTACTTGTCTCGGCAGGAATTTTCCCCCGGATCCAGAATCCCATCAGAATAGGAATGACGATGATGGCCAGTGCGGCCGCTCCCGCCATGGAGTACGTTTTCGTGAATGCCAGCGGGCCAAACAGACGACCTTCCTGCCCTTCCAGGGTAAAGATAGGAATAAAGGACAGGGTGATGATCAGCAGGCTAATGAACAACGCGGGTCCCACTTCCACGGAGGCGTCGGTAATCACCTTCCAGCGGGTGGCGTTGTCAATCTGCTCACCCGGATGCTGATGATCCCACTCCTCAAGCCGTTTGTGCGCATTTTCAATCATCACAATGGCGGCATCCACCATCGCACCGACGGCAATCGCTATCCCTCCCAGCGACATGATATTGGCGTTCAGTCCCTGGAAGTGCATGACGATAAAGGCGATACACAGGCCAAGTGGCAGAGAAATAATCGCCACCAGGGCAGAACGGACATGCCAGAGGAACAGTGCGCAAACGACAGCAACAACGATAAACTCTTCAAGAAGCTTGTAACTGAGGTTATCAATCGCCCGGTCGATTAACTGGCTGCGATCGTAGGTGGTCACGATTTCAACGCCTTCCGGCAGGCTGGCCTTCAGCGTCTCCAGTTTATCCCTCACTGCCGTGATAACGTCGCGCGCATTTTTACCCGACCGCAGGATCACCACGCCGCCAGCGACTTCTCCCTGGCCGTTCAGCTCGGCAATACCACGCCTCATTTCGGGCCCGGTCTGCACGCGGGCAACATCCCGCAGATAAACCGGCACGCCGTTCTCACCTGTTTTCAGGACGATGTTATTAAAATCATCAATGCTCTGAAGATAACCGCTGGCACGGACCATATACTCCGCTTCGGCCATTTCAACGGATGAGCCACCGGCCTCCTGGTTAGACGATTCAAGTGCCTGTTTCACTTCGGGCAGGCTGATACCGTACTGGGACAGTTTTACCGGATTGACCTGAATCTGGTACTGTTTCACCACGCCGCCAACCGAAGCGACCTCAGCCACGTTCGGGATGGTTTTCAGCTCAAATTTCAGGAACCAGTCCTGCAGAGAGCGCAGTTCTGAAAGGTCGTGTTTTCCGTTGCGATCGACAAGGGCATATTCAAAAATCCAGCCCACACCCGTGGCATCAGGACCGATTTCAGAACTCACACCGGCAGGCAGTTTTCCCTGAACCTGATTCAGATATTCCAGCACGCGGGAACGGGCCCAGTACAGATCGGTGCCGTCTTCAAAAATGACATACACATACGAATCCCCGAACTGTGAAAAACCACGCACGGTTTTTGCGCCAGGTACGGACAGCATGGTGGTGGTAAGTGGATAGGTGACCTGGTTTTCTACAATCTGCGGGGCCTGGCCGGGATAGCTGGTTTTGATAATGACCTGTACATCTGACAGGTCAGGCAAGGCATCGACCGGCGTGTTAATAATCGTCCATGTACCCCAGATGCTGAGAAACAGGGCCCCCATCATGACCAGGAAACGGTTGGCGACAGAGCGCCGGATAATCCATTCAATCATCGTCGTCTCCTCAGTGCCCTGAATGCATATTTACAGGCTGGTCAGACATTGCTGGCATACTGCTTTCTGTTTTTTCAGGGTGGCGCATACGTTCCAGCGCGCCCGTAATATTGGCTTCGGAGTCAATGAGGAACAGGCCACTGACCACCACGGTATCGCCTTCATTCAGGCCGGAACCGATGCCGGACTGTTGCTGTGATTCATGCAGAACGTGGATCTGTTTCGGCACAAACTTGCCTTCATCATCAACAGTAATCACGCGCTGTTCTTTGCCGGTATCGATAACGGCCTGGCTTGGTATCAGCAGCATCTCCTGGCTCTTGGTATTCAGTTTCAGATAGGCATTCATGCCCGGCTTGAGAAACTCATCCTTATTAGAAACCTGGAGACGGACCTGAAGCGTACGGGTTGTCTGATCCACGCTGGGAAGAATGTTCCATTTTTCGACATGGAATGTTTTATCCGGATAAGCCGGTACCGAAATTTCAAACTGCGACGTATCTTTCAGCAGATATGCGATAGATTCTGGCACTGCAGCGCTGATCCAGACCGGGTCCATCCCCTGAATCTGAGCCACTACTTTATCTTTCGAAATATTCATGCCGGTGCGCAGGTCAAACGCAGTAATGACACCATCAATAGGTGCTTTAATGGTAAAACGGGTCTGGATTGTGCGGGTTGAACGCAGCCTTTGAATATCCTCTTCCGGCATACCAGCCAGACGAAGTCGCTCCAGAACCCCTTTTATCTGGGTTGACGTACCGCCTGTACCGGATAACAGCAGGAACTCACTTTGTGCCTCAACCCATTCAGGAATGGTGATATCGATAAGCGGAGTGCCTTTCTTCACATGATCGCCAATCGTCAGGGGATACACTTTTTCGACGAAACCGTCAGAGCGCGCCTGCACAATGACAAACTGATACTCGTTGTAACTGACATTAGCCGGGATTGTCTGGGAATAATTCAGCATTCCTCGCGTGACTTTTTGCGTTTTTAATCCCAGATTCTGAACCTGCGTTGGATCGATACGGATCCCGCCACTGCTTTTATCGCCACTTTCATCAGCATATTTCGGCACCAGGTCCATATCCATAAAGGGAGATTTTCCGGGTTTATCAAATTTGGTATCCGGTTTCATCGGGTCATACCAGAAAAGTACCTTTCGCTCCGGTGCCTTTTGTTCGGTTTGTACTGTTTTTTGTGATGAGTTTACATACTGCCAGGCAGTAACCGATATCAGCCCCCCTGCTATGAGGCTGCTGATAATTATTGCAGCATATTTTATCTTTAAAGAAGCCATACAATTTCTCGCTGAAAAATCAAAACACCTGGCATATGCGCCCGATCATTCATTCACAGTAATCCCTTAATGAATGTTCAGGCGCACTGGATGTATTCGCTCCGGACTGATAATCAGGATTGCGTAACGTTAATGCTTTTGAGTAAGGAGATATTGCCCTGCTGAATAAACGAGAAATCGACATGGTTGCCGGTTTTCAGGGCATTGATAGCGTCGTCTGCATTAACAAAAGTGAAGCGCATGGTCATTGCAGGCCAGCCCACAGCAGGGATTGCTTCGTGCGAAATGGTAATCTTTTTACTATTCATATCAATGTCTTTAACGACACCGGTGCCCTTGATAACCTGCTGTACCGAAGCATCACTGGCAGCATTCATATCGCCATGCTGGTGTGTTTCAGCATGAAGACCGGCAGAAAACATGACAGAGAAGGCACCAAATAAAACGGCTTTAAGTGAATTACGCATTTTTAATTTCCTGATTAATTAAATAAATTTACTCTACCCAACCGCCACCCAGCGCGGTAAACAGATTAATTTCGTTAACCTGTCGGGAATAGGTAAGATCGAGAATGGTTTGCTGCGTAGCGAAGAGGGAACGTTCTGCATCCAGCACTTCGATGTAACTGACAGCACCACTTGCATATAATCCTCTGGCACGCTGGAGAGTTATCTGAAGTGAATCAAGATAACGCTGCTGTGACTCAAGTTGCTGGCTAAGACTGTCGCGCAGCGCAAGCGTGTCGGAAACATCCTTAAAGGCTGACTGAATTTTTTGTTCGTAATTAACCACCGATTGTTGCTGGCGAATTTCAGCCAGCTTCAGATTGGCTTTATTCCTGCCAGCATTAAAAATAGGAATTTCAATTTTAGGGATAAAATTCCACATTCCACTTCCTGACGTAAACAGGCTTGACAGCTCCGTACTGCTTGCGGAAAGACCACTGGTCAGGGTAATGGAGGGGAAAAAGGCCGCTCGCGCTGCGCCAATATTGGCATCAGCCGCTTTCAGCTGATATTCCGCTTCCATAATATCCGGTCGCTGCAGCAAAATTTGTGAAGATAGATTTGGTGGCAATTTTACTGGTGCGATCTCCCCGCCTTTCATCCCTTTTTCTGACGGAAGTGCGCGGTACGTTCCCAGCACCAGTTGCAGGGCATTGTTTGCCTGAGCCAGATCGCCTTCTCGTTTGGCTATTTCGGCGCGGGTACTTTCGATTTGTCCTCTCGCCTGTTCAAGTGCCAGAACGTTCGTACTCCCGGTCACGAGCTGTTGCTCAACGAAAGCATAGGACTGTTCATAATTTTTCAGCGTTTCCCGCGCAATACGGAGTTGTTCGTACGCCAGTTGCTGGCTGAAATAGCTCTGTGAAACGTTGGAGACCAGCAGGATGTGTACGGCACGACGGGCTTCTTCGCTGGCAAAGTAGTTCTGGCGATCAGCCTCACTCATGTTCTTAAGTTTGCCAAAAAAATCGAGCTCATAGCTGAGCTCCAGACCCGCGTCGTACTCCTGTGTGGTCGGCTTGTCACCTTTCAGACCACCGTTGTATGTGATCCCGGATGAGGCATTCAGTTGGGGATAACGATCTGCATCCGTGACGTTGAACTGGGCCCGGGCCTCTTCAACCTTCAGGGCAGCCATTCTCAAATCACGGTTATTATTCAGGGCTTCACCGATCAGCCTGCTGACCTGGGGATCGACAAAAAAGTTTCGCCAGCCCGTATCCTGATAGCTGTTTACCGCAGGCGTCAGACTGTTTTTAGACAATGAAAACTGCTGGGGAACCGGAGCTGGCGGACGCTGATATTCAGGTGCCAGAGAAACACAACCAGCCAGGATGAATATGGTACTGATGCTGAGTAATTTTAATTTGAACATAACGCTTCTCGTACAGGCAGACCTGGTAAATGGTTCAAACGAAATCCAGAGTATTGATAGGGATACTTTACCGAACGCTCTCTGTTTGCCGGGTGACAGGATAATGACAATGTTGTCATTTTTGCTGTAATCCGTTGATAACGATCGTGGGCGCAATAAAATGACATTAGCAGCCAGCCGGGGAGCATGATGAAAATATTAATCGTTGAAGACGAAATTAAAACAGGTGAATATCTCAGCAAGGGGCTGACAGAGGCGGGGTTCGTCGTGGATCACGCTGATAATGGTCTGACCGGATATCATCTTGCCATGACAGCCGAGTATGATTTAGTCATCCTGGATATCATGCTGCCTGATGTAAACGGCTGGGATATCATCCGTATGCTGCGCAGTGCCGGAAAGGGGATGCCGGTATTACTGCTGACGGCCCTTGGCACGATTGAACACAGGGTCAAAGGACTTGAGCTGGGTGCGGACGATTATCTGGTGAAGCCCTTTGCGTTTGCTGAACTGCTCGCCCGGGTAAGAACCCTCCTCAGGCGGGGAAACACGATGATCACGGAAAGCCAGCTTAAAGTGGCTGACCTCTCGGTTGATCTCGTATCCAGAAAAGTCAGCCGCGCCGGGAACCGCATTGTGCTCACCAGTAAAGAGTTCAGCTTGCTGGAATTCTTCATTCGCCATCAGGGAGAAGTTCTTCCCCGCTCCCTGATTGCCTCTCAGGTCTGGGACATGAATTTTGACAGCGACACTAACGCGATTGATGTCGCAGTAAAGCGACTCCGCGCTAAAATAGACAACGATTACGGGACAAAACTGATCCAGACAGTGCGGGGCGTGGGCTACATGCTGGAGATCCCGGATGCATAGCAAACCGTCCAGACGACCTTTCTCACTCGCTCTGCGGCTGACCTTTTTTATCAGCCTGTCCACAATACTGGCGTTTATCGCCTTCACCTGGTTTATGCTGCATTCTGTTGAAAAGCATTTTGCCGAGCAGGATGTCAGCGATCTGCAACAAATCAGCACCACACTGAGCCGTATACTCCAGTCCCCGGCAGATCCGGATGAAAAAAAAGTAAGCAAAATAAAGGAATCAATTGCCAGCTACCGCAACGTTGCCCTTTTGCTCCTCAATCCCAGGGGTGAAGTGCTCTTTAGCTCAGCTCAGGGGGCGGCACTACGCCCGGCAGTGAATTCAGCAGATTTTAGCGAGCACAGCCGCGCACGGGATGTCTTTCTCTGGACGGTGGAGGATCCTGCGGGACCGATGGATACCGGGTCCGAAATGAAGATGGAAACATACAGGATTATCGCCTCCTCTGGTCAGGCGATATTTCAGGGCAAACAGCAGAACTATGTCATGCTGACTGGCCTATCCATTAATTTCCATCTCCATTACCTCGATGCGCTGAAAAAGAACCTGATTGCGATTGCCGTCGTGATAAGCCTGTTGATTGTTCTGATCATTCGAATCGCTGTCCGTCAGGGGCACCTGCCCCTTCGTAATGTCAGCAATGCCATTAAAAACATCACCTCCGAGAATCTTGATGCGCGACTGGAACCGACACGCGTTCCCATTGAGCTGGAGCAACTGGTTATCTCGTTCAATCATATGATTGGAAAGATTGAGGATGTCTTTACCCGCCAGGCCAATTTCTCTGCCGATATCGCGCATGAGATCAGAACGCCCATCACCAATCTGGTGACGCAGACTGAAATCGCACTGAGTCAGGATCGAACACAGAGGGAACTTGAGGATGTCCTCTATTCCAGTCTTGAAGAGTATAACCGGATGACCAAAATGGTCAGCGATATGCTGTTCCTGGCACAGGCAGATAATAATCAGCTGATACCTGACAGGGTCATGTTTGACCTCAGAGCGGAAGTCATGAAAGTCTTCGAGTTTTTCGAAGCCTGGGCCGAAGAACGCAATATCACGCTCAAATTTAACGGGATGCCCTGCCTGGTTGAGGGAGATCCACAAATGTTCAGAAGGGCGATCAATAATCTGTTATCCAATGCCCTGCGTTATACCCCGGAGGGACAGGCAATCACCGTCTCAATAAGAGAGCAGGAGAGCTTTTTTGACCTTGTGATTGAAAATCCGGGGAAACCGATCCCTGAAGAACATTTATCAAGGCTGTTTGACCGTTTTTATCGGGTGGATCCATCCAGACAACGAAAAGGAGAAGGCAGCGGCATCGGCCTTGCGATTGTGAAGTCAATCGTGGAAGCACATCACGGAAGAGTGCAGGTGGAATCAGACGTACGCTCCACGCGTTTTATCTTATCCGTGCCCAGACTGGAGAAAATGATCCCGGAAACCCAATGCTGAAAATAAAGATGTAAATGACAAAGATGTCATTAGCCTGTCATGCAGCAAACAGAAGCCATTCGATATAATTAGTGCAACTTATCAGGAAGGCTGGATTGCTTCATCAATACCCGGCGTCAGAGTACGCCAGGAAATGAATATCCAGCCCTCTTCCGGAGAAATAAACGCTGCCGAACTTGTTTCAGTTATGGAACTGAAAACACCGGTTGTACTTCCCCGGACATCACTAATTCAGAAATGGAGAGTTATCATGAAAAATATCGTATTAGCATCTTTGCTGGGCTTTGGTTTAATTTCATCGGCCTGGGCCACTGAAACCGTGAATATCCATGATCGCGTCAACAATGCACAGGCTCCTGCTCACCAGATGCAGTCTGCTGAGGCTCCTGTCGGGATCCAGGGGACTGCTCCTCGTATGACCGGTATGGACCAGCATGAACAGGCCATTATTGCTCATGAAACCATGACGAACGGCTCGGCGGATGCTCACCAGAAAATGGTGGAAAGTCATCAGAAGATGATGGGAAATAACACGGTATCCACGACCGTCCCGTCAACGTCTTACGCGGCGATGAATGAGCATGAAAGAGCAGCGGTTGCTCATGAATTCATGAATAACGGGCAATCCGGCCCACATCAGGCCATGGCCGAAGCGCACCGCCGCATGATCAATGCAGGCTGAATGCGACGGTAGTATCCGTGCTGTTACCTTTTCCCTGATAGATTTTCCTGAAACAACGTTGCTACATTTTTGCCCCCCGTCAGGGGGCTTTTTTGTCTGACTCAGCTACACTTAACCGGTACCTGTCTGAAAGGAATTATTATATGGGCTATTTGCATTCTAGGGTTGGAATTCATCCATTCTAACCCTTGATTCTTAGTCGGACAAAAAGCTGCTTCTGGTTGGATTTTTCTGTTTTTCACCACCCTGCGAAAATCTAACATTGGTTGGATTCTCAGACGCGCCCTCTCTCGCGTTAATCCAACTCTCCACCTTCTGCCTGCTTCAACAATGTCGGAATGTGCGGTCCATACTCGACCTTGCCTCGTCCTGCTCGAATACCACTGCCAACCTTGCGGGCTTCTTTGGAGTACAACGTCTTTGCACGGATGATCTCATAGCTATAACCCCGACCTAACCGGTTGGACATCTTGATCAAACCGTTGAGCCCTTCGGTATAGCCATTGGTGAGTGAGAACGGCGCATCCCAGTAGGCAAAGATGTCGTCGTAATGGTTGTGTACCGTTTTTACCAGTTTTTTGAAAGGCTCCATGCCATAAGGCGGCAGGCTGTTCTTCCAAGCCTCAAAGGCGTTCTGAGCACTCTGCTTGTCGGGTTCGTCGTAGATGCAGAAGAAGGCTTCCTTGAAGTCATAGGCCATGGCAAGTGCTGGGATCGCCTGCTTTACAACCTCCAGCGCCTTTTGCTCTGCGGGCGTCAGGTTGCCGGGTCGCTTCAGGGTAAGCCAGCGAATGGACTTTTTGACGTAAATGCGATCTTCTTTGCTTAACTGTGCCTGGGTAATGACCCCAACTTACTGATAGTGTTTTATGTTCAGATAATGCCCGATGACCTTGTCATGCAGCTCCACCGATTTTGAGAACGACAGTGACTTCCGTCCCAGCCTTGCCAGATGTTGTCGCAGATTCAGGTTATGTCGCTCAATGCGCTGAGTGTAACGCTTGCTGTTAACGTGCAGCTTTCCCTTCAGGCGTGATTCATACAGCGGCCAGCCATCCGTCATCCATACCACGACCTCAAAGGCCGACAGCAGGCTCAGAAGACGCTCCAGTGTGGCCAGAGTGCGTTCACCGAAGACGTGCGCCACAACCGTCCTCCGTATCCTGTCATACGCGTAAAACAGCCAGCGCTGACGTGATTTAGCACCGACGTAGCCCCACTGTTCGTCCATTTCAGCGCAGACAATCACATCACTGCCCGGTTGTATGCGCGAGGTTACCGACTGCGGCCTGAGTTTTTTAAGTGACGTAAAACCGTGTTGAGGCCAACGCCCATAATGATGTAGCCCCCTGAAACACCGGACAGTAGCTGTATCTCCAGATAAGAGATAGGCTTGAATATATGTCTAACACTAACGCCAATTTTGAGATGACCGGGATCCTGTTAGGGCAAGAAGCCCGTAAACGTAAAACTCCTCAGGAGAAGATCGCCATTATCCAGCAGACGATGGAGCCGGGCATGAATGTCTCCCATGTCGCCCGCCTGCATGGTATCCAGCCCAGCCTGCTGTTTAAGTGGAAGAAGCAATATCAGGAAGGCAGCCTCACCGCCGTTGCGGCCGGAGAGGAAGTCGTTCCTGCTTCTGAGCTTACTGCTGCTCTGAAGCAGGTCCGGGAACTTCAGCGCCTTCTGGGCAAGAAGACGATGGAAGTTGAGATCCTGAAAGAAGCCGTGGAGTACGGCCAGTCGCGAAAATGGATAGCGCACGCGCCCTTGTTGCCAAAGGACGGGGAATAGCCCTGGTCAGCCGCACCATGGGCGTGTCGCGTGCGCAGCTGTCACTGCGGATTAACCGTTCTGCCGACTGGCAGGACAAGCGCTGTAACCGGCGTAATGACGAAGCAGACGAAGAAATACTGTCGGCTATCCTCGACATCATCAGCGATATGCCGAGTTATGGTTATCGACGCGTGTGGGGCATCCTGCGCAAGCAACGTCGCACAGAGGGACAGCCACCTGTGAACGCCAAACGGCTTTACAGGATAATGAGCGAGCATAACCTGTTGTTGTTGCATGACAAACCAGAGCGACCGAAGCGTGAACATAAGGGCAAGATAGCGGTGGCAGAAAGCGATATGCGCTGGTGTTCAGATGGCTTCGAGTTCGGCTGCGACAACGGCGAAAAACTGCGGGTAACGTTCGCGCTGGACTGCTGCGACCGTGAGGCCATAGACTGGGCAGCAAGCACGGGAGGCTATGACAGTTCAACCGTGCAGGATGTGATGCTGAGGTCGGTGGAAAAGCGCTTCGGCGACAGGTTGCCCGATACAGCGGTGCAGTGGCTGACGGACAACGGTTCAGCGTATACCGCGTATGAAACGTGGAGGTTCGCGAGAGAGCTGAATCTGGAGCCCTGCACAACAGCGGTGAGCAGCCCGCAGAGTAATGGCATGGCCGAACGGTTCGTGAAAACGATGAAAGAAGACTATATCGCGTTCATGCCAAAACCGGATGTGAGAACAGCACTGCGAAACCTTGCAGTAGCGTTCACGCATTACAATGAAAACCACCCGCACAGCGCGCTGGGATATCACTCCCCGAGGGAATACCGGCGGCAGCGGACATCGTTAACTTAAGATACAAAAGCTGTTCGGAGATGGAGGGTCAAGATCACTAGACTGGCCCCCTGAATCTCCAGACAACCAATATCACTTAAATAAGTGATAGTCTTAATACTAGTTTTTAGACCAGTCATTGGAGAACAGATGATTGGTAATGCTGCCAACTTACTGATTTAGTGTATGATGGTGATTTTAAGGTGCTTGCGTGGCTTCCATTTCCATCAGATGTCCTTCCTGCTCCGCTACTGAAGGCGTGGTGCGTAACGGCAAAAGCACTGCCGGACATCAGCGCTATCTCTGCTCTCATTGCCGTAAAACATGGCAACTACAGTTCACTTACACCGCCTCTCAGCCCGGTACGCACCAGAAAATCATTGATATGGCCATGAATGGCGTCGGATGTCGCGCCAGTGCACGCATTATGGGCGTTGGCCTCAACACGGTTTTACGTCACTTAAAAAACTCAGGCCGCAGTCGGTAACCTCGCGCATACAACCGGGCAGTGATGTGATTGTCTGCGCTGAAATGGACGAACAGTGGGGCTACGTCGGTGCTAAATCACGTCAGCGCTGGCTGTTTTACGCGTATGACAGGATACGGAGGACGGTTGTGGCGCACGTCTTCGGTGAACGCACTCTGGCCACACTGGAGCGTCTTCTGAGCCTGCTGTCGGCCTTTGAGGTCGTGGTATGGATGACGGATGGCTGGCCGCTGTATGAATCCCGCCTGAAGGGAAAGCTGCACGTTATCAGCAAGCGTTACACTCAGCGCATTGAGCGACATAACCTGAATCTGCGACAACATCTGGCAAGGCTGGGACGGAAGTCACTGTCGTTCTCAAAATCGGTGGAGCTGTATGACAAGGTCATCGGGCATTATCTGAACATAAAACACTATCAGTAAGTTGGAGTCATTACCGAATATCGGATGATTTGTATCGGAACTCATTACACCATGCGTTCCGATTAACGCCGCATAGCCAGTTGAACTTTGCTACTCTGTGAAAGGTAGTACCGTCTATCCAGTGCGGATTTAATTAATGGAATAAATGATTATGAGTGATAATGATACAATCCCGAAGAAGTCTACAAGCCAGATTAACAAAGCGGTATTCTTTACATCTGCTTTGCTAATTTTCCTTCTTGTCGCCTTTGCCGCCGTATTCCCGGATGTCGCCGACAAAAATTTTAAACTACTACAGCAACAAATCTTCACGAATGCCAGCTGGTTCTACATCCTTGCTGTGGCCCTGATTTTACTAAGTGTCACGTTCCTTGGACTCTCACGCTACGGTGATATCAAGCTGGGCCCGGACCATGCGCAGCCTGATTTCAGCTACCATTCCTGGTTTGCGATGCTTTTTTCGGCAGGGATGGGGATCGGCCTGATGTTCTTTGGCGTTGCCGAACCTGTAATGCATTATCTTTCGCCTCCCGTTGGCACGCCAGAAACCGTTGCGGCAGCCAAGGAAGCAATGCGTCTGACCTTCTTCCACTGGGGACTGCACGCATGGGCAATTTATGCCATTGTGGCGCTGATTCTGGCGTTCTTCAGTTACCGTCACGGTCTGCCGTTAACCCTGCGCTCCGCACTCTATCCCATTATCGGCGATCGCATATACGGGCCTGTAGGTCATGCGGTTGATATTTTCGCTGTTATCGGCACGGTCTTTGGCGTTGCGACCTCGCTGGGTTATGGTGTTTTGCAGGTGAATGCCGGTTTGAACCATCTTTTCGGGGTGCCCATCAATGAAACGGTGCAGGTTATTCTGATCGTGGTCATCACGGGGTTAGCGACGATTTCAGTGGTGTCCGGCCTGGATAAGGGAATACGTATCCTGTCTGAGCTCAATCTGGGTCTGGCGTTGTTGCTCCTGGCGCTGGTCCTGTGTCTGGGACCAACCGTGCTTCTGCTGAAGTCATTTGTGGAAAATACGGGCGGTTATCTTTCGGAACTGGTGAGTAAAACGTTCAACCTTTACGCGTATGAGCCTAAGTCGAGCAACTGGCTGGGGGGCTGGACATTACTGTACTGGGGATGGTGGCTTTCATGGTCGCCGTTTGTGGGGATGTTCATCGCACGGGTCTCCCGCGGGCGAACCATTCGCGAGTTTGTCACCGGCGTGCTGTTTGTTCCCGCGGGTTTTACGCTAATGTGGATGACAGTGTTTGGTAACAGCGCGATCTATCTCATTATGAACCAGGGGGCCACAGACCTCGCCAATACTGTTCAGCAGGATGTGGCGCTGGCCCTGTTTAATTTCCTGGAGCATTTCCCGTTCTCTTCCGTGCTGTCATTCATCGCAATGGCGATGGTCATCGTCTTCTTTGTCACGTCTGCTGACTCGGGGGCAATGGTAGTTGATACTCTGGCAACAGGTGGAGTGGCAAACACACCCGTCTGGCAGCGAATATTTTGGGCCTCGCTCATGGGCATTGTCGCAATTGCGCTTCTCCTTGCCGGAGGGCTAAGTGCGCTGCAAACAGTGACAATAGCGAGTGCATTGCCTTTCTCAGTGATCTTACTGATATCCATATACGGACTTTTAAAAGCTTTGCGCCGGGATTTGACCAAGCGTGAAAGCCTGAGCATGGCGACAATTGCTCCTACGGCTGCACGTAACCCAATTCCCTGGCAGAGAAGGTTACGCAATATCGCGTATCTGCCGAAGCGATCTCTTGTGAAACGTTTTATGGACGACGTCATCCAGCCCGCCATGACGCTGGTTCAGGAAGAGCTGAACAAGCAGGGGACGATAAGCCACATCAGTGACGCAGTCGAGGATCGTATTCGTCTTGAAGTCGATTTGGGTAACGAGCTGAATTTTATATATGAAGTGAGGCTTCGCGGGTATAGCTCACCGACCTTCGCGCTCGCCGCGATGGATAATAATGAGCAGCAGACTGAACAACATAGATATTATCGCGCTGAGGTATATCTCAAAGAAGGCGGTCAAAATTATGATGTGATGGGCTGGAACCAGGAGCAGCTGATTAATGACATACTGGACCAGTACGAAAAACATCTGCACTTCCTGCACCTCGTTCGTTAATAGCAACATGCCGTCCTGGGGGCGGCAATTATTTATCCCGGCCGCAATATGAGGAATGCAGAATGATTTCACGCTGGAAATGGATTCTGAAGCAGACAGTTAAAAAGCTATGGTTCAGGGCAACGTTATTCGCCATTGTCGCGATAATAACGGCCCTTTTATCAATTCTTTTTAAATCAATGATACCTGAGTCGGTTTCCGTGAAGGTTGGTGCGGAAGCAGTCGATAACATTCTGAACATACTGGCATCGAGTATGCTGGCAGTGACCACTTTTTCGTTGAGTATCATGGTCACAGCCTACGGTTCAGCCACTACTAATGTGACTCCCAGAGCTACGCGTTTAGTTGTTGAAGACGTAACCACACAAAATGTACTGGCCACCTTCATCGGTTCTTTTCTCTTCAGTCTGGTAGGGATTATTGCCCTCAGTATGGGAGCTTATGGAGAAAGGGGGAGAGTCATTTTATTCATTGTCACACTGGTTGTCATTGCCTTAATCCTCATCACATTGCTTCGCTGGATACAGCATTTGACCTCTCTGGGAAGGGTAGGTGAGACAACGGCAAAAGTAGAACAGGCGGCCATCGAAACATTTATTGCGAGAGCAAGAAATCCCTGTCTCGGCGGATATCCATGGCTTGAGAACAATGAACAGCCGAAAGGAACGGTTGCAGTTTATCCGAAGAAGATTGGCTATGTTGAATATATTAATATGGTGAAACTTAGCAAGCTGCTGACCAATGATCCCCGTCATGTATACCTCGTGGCGCAGCCAGGCAGTTTCATCCATCCATCCATGCCCGTTTTGTACCTGAGTCAAGGCCAGGAGTCATCAATCAGCGCCGATTTACTTGAGACGATTATTGTCTCGGATGTACGTTCATTTGCTCAGGATCCCCGATTTTGTCTTAGCGTCATGGCCGAAATAGCCTGCCGGGCACTTTCCCCCGCAGTGAACGATCCTGGAACCGCCATTGATGTCATTGGCAGAGGTGTTCGTATACTTTCCACTTACGCGCAGAATAAATCTGATGAAATAGAAGTGAAATATCCTTCAGTTCATGTTGCACCACTTCAGAATAACGATCTACTGGAAGACTTTTTCTCACCTGTCGCGCGCGATGGTGCCGGTATGAGGGAGATACAGATAAGAGTCCTTAAAGGACTGTCTATGCTGAGTAAGGGTTGGCCTGGGATATTTTCTGAGGCCGCGCATAATTTAGCATTTGAAACATTAGAGCATGCAATACGTGCTGACCATATAGATTCTGACAGATGTCTAATAAAATCAATTTATTATAATTTATTTAGTGGTGAAGACTCTAATAAAAAACCATAGTTGTGGGGAAAGTAATTAGGCCGCAGGAAAGATAATGGCAAAAAAAATTCCGAGAATGGGCGTCAGTTTTGTGGCATATGCGGGCGTGTTAATTGCGAGATGTATTAACCTATGGAGAGCAGTTCCATCTATACTCCTGTCAGCCCATGCTGGAAATATTGTTATCACTAGTCCTATCACGGAAAAGTTAATTGTATATTCTAACCCTACGCAGTATTCCGCTTAATGGCTTGCTTCTTTGTGTCTTTTCCCAACAGTATCCGACAATAAAAAGTACGTGAAGTAAACCCAACAAAATAACGCTGTACTGTATGGTCAGTCAATGTATTAGATTAACAGCTTTCGGGTATTTTTCTAGTGCTTTGAAAAAAGGAATATCAGACATTTGAAGGAATTCAGGATGTCAACACCAGTTGCTTTAGAGAAAAATGGAAACGGCTTCCTATTCACTAGATGCAATAGATAGCGGTCCTCGTTATCTGCTGAAGCAAATATTGGAATTGCATTCAACCCTCAACGACTTCTGATTTTCAAGACAGTGTCTACTTGTACATAACACATATCTGCAGCACTGTGCTGAATTAGGGCCAGATGGCACTCCAGCCCCCTGAGGTAGGGACACATCTTCAAAGATTCCAGGTTTTTTCTACTACTTTCATCAATGCCATCTCTGGAAGGCGCTGAGTAGTTATCCGCAGCAACCAGCAGAGTTATGTTGCAGACGAATAATGCTGTCTACCGGATACTGGCAGCCCCGACTCCTCTGTACTATGAGACAAAGCTCGCTCATCTCAGTAAATATTACATTCGCTGTTCCGTGTTTTGCATCAAATCACATCCTGGTTTCTCTGTTATTTAAGCAGTTCAGAACGACTTTTCAGTAACGCTTTCCCCTGCGCCAGCAGCAGGTGATTACACTGCCCTTCAATTTCTACCAGCTGATCGGCAAGCAATTGCTGAGTGTTTGCGCTGAAAGTGCCGGTCAGTTCAATTCCCGGATGGTAAGTTTTCTCGCTTCTTCCAGCGGAAGCGCTCTGGAGTAATACCAGCCCTGAGCATAACTCTGTGGCCAGAACGTCTTCAGATAGTTCACCTGCTCCTGAGTCTCTACACCCTCAAACACAATCTTATCTGCAATGGAGCGGAACATCTCATGCAGTCCGGGAAGAAGATCATATCGTAAAGATTCAGTACCAATAGCACTAGTTAGCGATTTGTCTATTTTTATTTCATCTACATCAAGCGCAGTTACCAGATTAAGATTAGAATATCCTGTCCCAAAGTCATCGATGGCAAACCTGACACCATGATTTTTATATTTATCAATGTGAATTTTCGTACCTTCAAAATCCCCTCCTTGACGCTCCGTAATTTCAAGAAGGATTGTTTTATATGGGATGTTATATTCAGAAATTAATCCTAGTAGTTTATCCCTGAATTTTTCTGAATCAAGATCGCTTGGATTAATGTTTACGCTCAAAAATATTTCATTCTGAATAGCAGTATGGATAAATTCTCGGATAGCATGGTTAATGACGAATAAAGTCACATCCTCCTGCAACCCTTCCCTTTCAGAAAGCGGTATAAATACTTCAGGGCTAATATTCCCGAGTCTTTCATCTTTCCATCTGAGCAAGGCCTCAAATCCGCAGATCTGTCCGTCTTCAATTCTGTAAATAGGTTGATAGACCAGCGACAGGGCTTCATTTTTCAAAGCCTTTACAAACCTTGCAGATAGTGAACTATTGAGTTCTGCTCTGTTCATAATGATAATATAAATCATTAAACCGGAAAGTAGTGACACTGTTACTAATAACATTTGTATGCTCCAGTGCTCTGAAAATATCCCCGTAAAATACCCACCTCCTGCAACACAGAGATCATAATGTAGGCTACATGCCCTAAACACTCTAAACCTTAGTGGAACGCTATCATGCCGATCAAGAAGAGGAGCATCAGGTCCTATATTGAAGTAATGCCTGTCATGCTTACTATTTCCGACAACAGCGCTAAAGTTTTTTGAATACATATCAGTTTCGAATCGTCTGAAGACAAATGGTGATAGGGTCACCATAATACCTTCAGAAATATATCCATTGACGGATATATCATCCATAAGCTTAATACCAAAAAGCCACACTCCTTCCCGCGAAGTCCATTTTTTATCAAAATGTTCCAGACTTAAGGTGGGACGTAAACTCCCCCACAGAGCACTACAGGCTAATTCTCCTTTTATGATGTAGCCAACATCTTTAATCAACGGATAGGGCCATACTACAACCCGAAGATGTAGGATATTTTCATTAGTACATGGACTGTCTCCTATATTCAAATGTGACTTTGCAGCAGTCTTGACAGATTCAGTCTGAACCAGGAGCGATTCAGAGCGAACAAGCACATCGGAAGTATAGTCTTTAATTTTATCCCGAAAAATCAGGTAAGATACGCTCTCAGATAATACAAAAAAAATATACCAGCTGAAAGAATCGATAAAGAGAGGACTGATAGATTATGTATCCACTTTCCAGGGCTAATCAAACGTTCCAGCTTACGACTAACCATGCAGATCTCCCCTCAAATTGAAAAGATATAAAGCTATATTTTCGCCAACTTCACTGACCGATTAGCTGGCACTGAACATACTATTCCAGTATACCTATTCTTGCCTTACTCATCCCGGGTATGAATCAAATAATGTGACATGGTTCGGATAGATACTGGTTATGATTTACAGAGATAATTCATGCGTTATTAATAGCCTCGTGAAGGCTCCAGATGCATGGTGCAACTTTTAAGCGATGCATGTAATGCGGTTTTTTACCCACTAGTATAGAACGAATATTCATTTCTTGCTGGGCGATCGCACACTAAGGTGTACACCAAAATAAAGACACTCTTTTTTGAAAAAAAAAGAGTAAAATGTTGTGTGACATCGGCATTACAAAACGAAAATTCATGTTATAATCGGGTTATTATTGATAATGTTACGCATTGCAACGTGTAACCGGATATCTGCATTTGGGTGAAGATAGCTTAAGATGGATAAAAAATATGATTTTTCGCTCAGTTATGAAGCCTTAACACGGGTATGTGAAAATGCAATATGTGAACATATTCGCAGAGCAGGTTCTCTGGAAGGGTTAGGTTTCGCACTTGAATATACAAAGGCCTATGCTATCCTGGAAGTATGGTCTCTGCTGGCAGCTGCTGGCGATACATTTCCAGCTCTCATTGAGAAAGACAGAATATATCTGTTGCAACTAATTTCCGGGAAAAATAATATAGAGCTACATTAAATCATAAATTATTTGGCAGAACATCTCCGTTTTTACTTAACGCCCGCCGGAATCACTGACGTGAGGAAAATGAAATTTGTTGTGCAATAATAATTCTGATTATTCTGGTCAGTCGGATTGGCCGTAGAGTTTCAGTATTCTTGTGCGATGACAAGGCGGGATAACTACCGTCATCGCGCCCTGTCTGGAATCAATGACTTCAGTTTTAGATATAAAGAAAAAACAATATACACATTAGATAAAAGTGAGAAAAACTCGTCCTGTATAACATCAGGTAGAGTAAAGCATTTATCATTAACTTACTGAAGACGGAATAACTACATTTATACCCGAAAGCTATTCTCTTTGAATCTACTTTAGATTTCTATTATTTCTGATTGCCATAGGCTTTTTTACAGTACCCTGTGATTTCCTTGACTTCACTTTATATTTTATTATCATCCCATATAATAAAACCAGCGAAATAGACAAAACAACATACAATAACATAAAAATACCTGTGTTAACAATTAAAAAAGGAGATTAGGTCGAGTCCGTGAGTGATTTTAACATATACGCGAATTGATACAACTCATATGTGCTAGCCAGTTTCATCTTTTTCTTTATTTCTTTTATAGGCTTTGTTGAATAAATCAGATTTCGGGTAAGTCTCCCCCGTAGCGGGTTGTGTTTTCAGGCAATACGCACGCTTTCAGGCATACCTGCTTTCGTCATTTTGTTCAGCGCTCGTACCAGGGCCATAGCCTCCGCAACCTGACCATCGTAGTCACGCAGCGTCAGTGAACCCCCGAACAGCTGTTTTACCCGGTACATCGCCGTTTCCGCTATCGAGCGACGGTTGTAATCTGTTGTCCATTTCCACCGCGCATTACTCCCGGTCATTTGCTGATTAGCCACTGCACGGTTACGGTCTGCATATTCACCGGGCCAGTAACCCGCACCTTTTCGGGGTGGGATAAGCGCGCTGATTTTCTTACGCCGCAGTTCATCGTGACAGAGCCGGGTGTCGTAAGCGCCGTCTGCCGATGCTGCCCTGATTTTTCTGTGAGTCTGCCGGATAAGACCCGGGAAGGCTTCTGAGTCCGTCACATTGTTCAGCGACAGGTCAGCGCAGATGATTTCATGTGTTTTACTGTCAACGGCGAGATGCAGCTTACGCCAGATACGGCGGCGTTCCTGGCCATGCTTTTTGACTTTCCACTCGCCTTCACCGAAGACCTTCAGCCCGGTGGAATCAATTACCAGGTGTGCGATTTCACCCCGGGTGGGCGTTTTGAAACTGACATTAACCGACTTTGCCTGCCTGCTGACACAGCTGTAATCCGGGCAGCGTAGCGGAACGTTCATCAGAGAAAAAATGGAATCAATAAAGCCCTGCGCAGCGCGCAGGGTCAGCCTGAATACGCGTTTAATGACCAGCACAGTCGTGATGGCAAGGTCAGAATAGCGCTGAGGTCTGCCTCGTGAAGAAGGTGTTGCTGACTCATACCAGGCCTGAATAGCTTCATCATCCAGCCAGAAAGTTATGGAGCCACGGTTGATGAGGGCTTTATTGTAGGTGGGCCAGTTGGTGATTTTGAACTTTTGCTTTGCCACGGAACGGTCTGCGTTGTCGGGAAGATACGTGATCTGATCCTTCAACTCAGCAAAAGTTCGATTTATTCAACAAAGCCATTTTGGGACTGGATATTCCTCTCTCAACTATCTAAGAGAATTTCCATTTGATGCGATTAAGTTAGACAGAACATTCATTAGTGGTATTGCCCACGTTGCACGGGACTTATCTATTGTAAGAAGCATAGTGTCTCTTGGAAAAGCTTTCAGTTTAGGTATAGTCGCAGAAGGTGTGGAAAATAATGAACAGTTTGAATTGCTAAAAAATATGAATTGCGATGAATTTCAAGGTTATTATTATTCGAAGCCTTTGTCAGGTGATCAACTGATTGATTTTTTGAGGGGCCAAAAAAAATAGGGCTGTATGTCCTATTTTTTCATATACTATCGTTTTCCCTTTTTAATTTCATACATTCTTTCGTCTGCATCCTGCATGATAGCAGAGCATTCAGTATGAATTTCCTCATCATATTCAATAATCCCTGCAGAAAAATCTATGTTGTATTTTTTTTGAGAATTAAGATTGTAGCTGGTAATCCCGGCCCTCAATTTATGAAGGAATTCTTCTGCTTCTTTATAGGTTGACTCGGGTAATAGAACACCAAATTCATCACCTCCTAATCTTGCAACAACGCTTTTTGAACTACTAAGATCTTCCAGCATATCTGCAAAATTGCAAAGTACTTCATTACCTTCTGAATGACCGAAGTTATCATTGATTGGTTTAAAATTATCGAGATCTATGATCAGAACACAGAATGTTTTTTTCTTTTTTTTGGCTTTTCTTAACGATTCATCCGTCATTAGGGCGAAAGAACGCCGGTTACATATACCTGTCAAAGGATCAGTAGTTGCTTCGTTTATTATTCTAAACTCATCCTCTACGATTTCTGCTAAATCTTTAAGCAATAAGAAGTCATCTCTGGTTAATACTCTTGGTTCTGTATCAATAATACATATTGTTCCAGCTATCTCACCATCTGGCAGTCTTACGGGATGCCCTGCATAAAACCGGATATAAGGATCATTTTTAACTAATTTATTTTCTTTGAATCTTGGATCAAGGCTTGCATCGGGCACTATTAATGGTTCACTAAGATCTACTGCTATTGTACAAAATGAATCACTTCTATCTGTCTCTTTTATCTTCAGCCCATAACATGACTTAAACCATTGCCTGTCTCTATCAATTAATGAAACAAGTGCTATTGGTACATCAAAGAGTTTGGTGGCAATCCTCGTCAATCTGTCAAATCGTTCTTCATATTTTGTATCAAGGATCCCCATAGAATATAATGATAATAACCTGTTCTCTTCTTTATGGTTTGTCATAATTTTCATCTTGAGTGGTTATTGCAGGGTAGTGTTGGTTATCGCTATCTTATCAGAATTGTCCTGGAACTCAATAATCCCAATATCTCATAATCATATAAAACTTAACAAGTTTCCAATAAATCATGATGAATAGTGAACTGTTACATCTAATCATCTGTGACCTGAAGCGCTCATTATACACTTCCATGTATTCAGAATGCATAATGATTTGTATATTAAAAATCGCCATAACTTACAATGACTTATTTTTTGTGGCACAATTAAAGCGCATCTGTTCAAATAAATGTAAAGACATTAATGCTTGATCTTCATGGTTTCTTATGAAAACCAGTGGCTGAAGAAACGTATGGCAGTTCTGAATCTGAACAAGACGAGACGGCATGAAAGGTTCAAGAAAATTGTCCAGGAAGGTACATAGTTTCCTTATCCAATATTTTCTACTGAGGGTATATTGTATCAGCTTAAGACAGGAACTGTTGATACAGAACAGAAAAGTTCAACACAGCCTGAATCTGCGCGACGCTAAATTTTTTCCTTCTGGCGAACCAACAAACAGCCCGTTTATAGAGAGATTCTGCAGACGACAAAAGGATTAATCCCTGAAATTGCACTGAATTGTCACCTGAAGATGTGCAGGACAAGCCAGATTACTCTTACAAGGGATACCATCGTAATTTAGCAAAAACACCTAAGACCTAAACGACAGCTAAGTACATAGTGCCGGACGGATCATGATTTTTTATTTAACTTACGGACTTCATTTTTCAGCAATTATCTTTTCTCTTCTGTTGTAAACTTATGAAAGCGTTACGCGAAATCCCGCAAGGTTACAGGGGTGTACCAGGCCGGAAATCGCGTAGCGCTCTCTTCTCTTCTGTTTCCTGCCTAACATGTACATCCTGGCATTACTCCAATTCTCCCAAAAACCGTAAAACAGCCATCAACCCGCGTCATTACTGGCTTCATGGAGGATCTGAGCAGAAAAAGGATCCTTTACGTATTTGGTTTTACCCGCAATAATGCGGGATAAGACAACAAAAGGATCCGCGCGCTGCGATTTATTGTCATGGCAGGATCGGCCCGTCAGGTGCAAAATACCTGTATCCATAAACAGTGCGTGCGCTACGTGAAAAATAACTCATGAACAGCATCATTCCCCTGCAGAATTCACCAGAACGCGTCTCCCTGCTGCCGATCGCCCCGGGCGTTGATTTTGCGACCGCGGTGGCACTCCGGCGGATGGCCACCTCAACAGGTGCCACGCCGGCTTACCTCCTGGCGCCGGAAGTGAGCGCCCTCCTCTGGTATATGCCTGACCAGCGTCACCACATGTTGTTCGCCACCATGTGGAATACCGGGATCCGTATCGGTGAAGCCCGGACGCTCACCCCGGAATCGTTCGACCTGGATGGTCTGCGCCCGTTTGTTAGGGTGCTGTCGGAGAAAGTGCGCGCGCGGCGCGGGCGGCCACCAAAAGATGAAGTGCGACTGGTGCCGCTGACGGATGCCAGTTTTGTGCGTCAGATGGAAAGCTGGATGGTCACCACCCGCCCCCGCCGGCGTGAGCCGTTATGGCCGGTCACGGATGAGACAATGCGCAACTGGCTGAAACAGGCGGTGAAGCGGGCTGAAGCTGACGGCGTGCATTTTTCGATCCCCGTGACGCCGCATACTTTCCGTCACAGCTATATTATGCACATGCTTTATCACCGGCAGCCCAGGAAGGTCATCCAGGCACTGGCCGGGCATAAGGATCCGCGCTCGATGGAAGTCTATACCCGGGTATTTGCGCTGGACATGGCTGCCACCCTGGCCGTTCCCTTTACCGGTGACGGTCGCGATGCCGCGGAGATCCTTCGCTCCCTGCCCCCGGCCGGCTGAGATTGGCACGCCTGGCATGACGTCCTGTATTCCGCTAATACGGAATACAGGAGCAGAGCGCATTCAGCCCCCTCCCTGCTCCAGCACACCAGTCCATCATGCTGATGACTGAACCGCCGTGGTCTTACCCGGTGACCTGCAATCCTGCAGGCATCAACATACCGCAGACAAGACAGGGCACAATGCAGGCATTCTGGCCGTGCATCCCACGGTGCGTTATTTCCTGAAAGCTCAGCGAATCATCCCGTTAACTGCGACAGTCATTGACCATCTGTGGCCCACATTTTTCTGCCATCCGGCTCCCGTTTCCTGATCGCATTTAGCAGCGTGAAGCTGGCGCCGGGTTATACAAACAGCTGCAGTCTCATCCTGCCGGGCTAAATCTGCAGTACACAGGGGAACGGATACCATCAGGTAACATGACCGTCTCAGCATCCGATTGAGATCTTCGTAAGGGGTATAGAGCTTTACTGAAAAATTGACTGTGGCATGTTATCACCCATGAAATAGTGAACAGACCAGGGAATACCCCCGTTAAACCCGCATGCCGTAGTCAATATCTGCGTATCAAGACCCGAAATCACATATTACAGTCAATATTGTTCGATCCGGGCAGACATGATAGAGAATAAATATTGACTGCGGTATGCGTGATGCATATCACAGTCAATGGAATGTCCTTAGCGGCATACGGCAGTCATGATATGCATATCGCAGTCAATTTTCTGGCTTCATCGCTGAGAGGGCTTCAGCCAGTTTAAGAGGATCGATGCCCGCAGCCTTCAGCGCCTTAATGACTTCGTCATAATTTTGCTCTGGCGCCTTCTCTTCTTCCTCATTGCGCGGAACCTTCACAGGGCCACTGATGAGTTTGGGGTTGCGATAATGCACGCTGAAATAGGTGGCTCGGCCACGTTTAAACTCGGTGTAATCCAGATAACCAATATCCCGCAGCTGCTCCATCGCCTTACGCACCGTGTGGTTCTGCGTATAGACATTTGAGGTGAGATTCAGCCGCTCACGCATCCGTTTCATGGAAATAGGTGCAGGATTCTGGGGAAGACTTTCGATGTAGGTATAAAGCGCCTGGGCTGATTCCTTGCGCTGCAGGGCGTCAATGGCTTTCAGCCGCAGCAGTACCCTTCTGTCCATGTGGTAAAGCTCAAACAGCTTAGGTTCAGCCTTGATCTCAACGATATCCTCGTTGATGTCATAATAGGCTGACTGCACCAGATGGGTGGTCCATCCTTTGGTCTCGCTCTGGAACTTCAACGTAACCGAGGCGAGTTTAAACAGGGAATTACTGATGCGATCGCGCATTTTTTTGTTTGAACGACGGGAGTCAAATCCGCACATCTTAACGAATTCGACGAACGACAGTTCCAGGGTGTCACTTTTTACCCCATACTCCGACATGGAGCGAATTATCCCCAGCCAGACTTTAAAATCCGTGTCCATATCAAGACGCGAACCGGTGATCTTAACGTCAGTGTACCCTTCGCTTTTGGCAATGGACAGCTGTACAAGCTCCTCAGTCGCGTCTGTAACGTTTTTCCGGTTCGCCTTGCTCTTCCCTGTTGATTTCAGAGTTGGGACGAAGAGACCGAGTCTCATGAGCGCTACTGGCTGCACGGTACTGGTGCTGTTGACATCCAGCTTAACAACTTCGCCGGTTGTCTTATCAACTTCCTGAAGGTTCAGAAGTAAGCTGTTATTTTCGCTCGTCAT
>NZ_JABXQS010000010.1:0-1304 GCF_014103785.1 Klebsiella sp. RHBSTW-00215 | reverse complement strand
CGCTATTCCTCATGAGCCATTGGTAGCTCAAAAATAAGCTACCTTAGCTCAAAAGTAAACTATCTTAGCTCAAGCTAGCTCACGCATGCATGGTCTAGAGCTAGCTCACGCATGTGTGGTCTAGCTCATTTATTGAAATGTATATAAATCAGATACTTATAGTTTTCCGCTTATCTAATCTTTAAAAACCTAAATTCAACACCCAGGGCTAAAGTTACCTCCCGCCTTTCGGCGGGCATTTTTGGGGGTCAAGGTTCGCTTTAGCGACCGCGAAGCGGCCCGACCTTGACGCTCAAAATTGCCCAGCATGCTGCCAGGAGGTGGTTGTGATCACGCAGTGAGCGCAACCACCTGTCAGACGCTTTTGGTTTTGACCTTTGCGGGTTTCGGGGCGCAGCCCTGAACCAGTCACGTAGCGCTAGCGGAGTGTATACTGGCTAAACTTCAGAGATGCCAAGGAAGGGACAGGATATGTTTTGTAGCACCGCCACCGTGGTGGCGATACTCCAAAACGCCTGGTCAGGGCACAGCCCCGACACCCCAGAGCCGACTGTAGGTCACTGGACGAACGCGGCGGAATGATGTCGGATGACGTCATTTTGCGGCGTTTGCCCTATCCTGCATCGCAGTGTTTTTTACCCGGAAGGTCAACGTCAAGGGCGGCTTAACAGGTGGTTGCGCTCACTGCGTGATCACAACCACCTTTGCCAAGTGTGGGGGTCGTTACAGCCCGTCAAGGGTGCGCTACGCCGCTACGCGCCCTTGACCGGCTTTCACTCTAAAGGCAGGTCGCATTGGTCTTTAGCGTCGCCTTCCTGCCCTTTGAACATGGCAACGATTCGGCGCTGTACATCACCGTCAACGTTAACCAACGTTTTGCTTACGAATGCTGCATAGCCTTTGCTGGAGTTGTAACCCTTCCAAACCTCATGGGGGTCTAGCGCATAGGCGCAGACGTTGCCGGCAACTGGGATTCTTACTACCGCATTTTTGGTCTCAAGGTAGTTTAACCAACGCTTGATCGTGCTCCTGCTAACGTTCAGTTTGTCAGCCAAAAACTGTTGTTCAGCAACGACAGCCCCACACGTTGGATCGATGTGCTCAGCTAAAAACGAGTACAGCGCGATTGCAGCCACACCCTGTTTGTCCTTAGAAAGCTCTCTAATGCGTTCCCAGCCCTTTGGGGATACTTGGGTGAACTTACTGTTCTTTTGGTCTTCACGCCGTTCCTGGGCCTCTTTAGCGCGCTCTAAATCGATCTCTCTCATCCGTCTTTGAGATCGTTTGTCTAACCCCGAAATCAT